>NZ_AJGC01000006.1 GCF_000257395.1 Rickettsiella massiliensis 20B | reverse complement strand
CTATCGTAGCTTTTTGTATTTCTAATTCTAATTGTTTTTGTTCAACTTCAGAGAGACAACGCATCTTTGAAATACAATCATTCATTGCCTTTTTAGTAAACGCATATAAAGTACTCCTATCCGTTTTTTGTGCTAGCTTATATCGGTTATCATAATTTTTTTTAAAGTCATCTATTGCCTTGTTAATCGACATGATATCTTCTGACGACACTACGGCATGTAGACTCCCCATAATGATTTGTACGCTCTCAAATCGCTCTTCTCTAATTCTTTGACCAAAATTAAATAAATCTTGAATTAAGAGTTTGAATTTCTCTACGAGTGGTAATTCTTTGCGTAACTTTGGATTTAATCTCATAACCGATAAATTATAGTAATTATCCAATTGATTACTAAAAATTTCTGTTTCCTCCTTTACTTCGGGTGATATATTATTCAAAGCTATACTATGAACAGGGAAATCTATTTTCTTGCTATTTTTTAAAAGAATTACCAATGAAGGATTTTTTGCCTCTCCGTTTCCTATCGCTAACGAGGGCTCAGGAGGATAATAAAATAAATGTAGTAAATTCCGTGCATTAATTTGGCATTTTTGCAAAGCGTAAACAAACGCTTCCATTATGGAGTCTGTAGGGTGCTTGGGATAAAAATAATCTAAAAGCAGATTGGAGTTCGAATTAGGATTACCTTTACATTTACAAACCCCATGCAAATCAACTCCTCTATAAATTACCTGAAACAAATCATCAACGGTGGGCACTTGTCTTTTCTTTTCAGTTTCATTGACTGTTTCAGGACGATAGAGATAGGGAAAGAGTTTATTGCTTCGCTCGTCAATCGAAGAAATATAGCGATGGGATTCCTTAATACGTTCTACACCGTTTTCATGTTCTCTATTTTTTATTCCATTGCGGACTGTTTTTTCTTCTTCGCGAAGAATGAGAATATCCTCCTCTAAACGAATTTTTTTTCGTATAACTCTTCTTTTAATGCCACAAGTTCAGTAATAAGCAGGTTAGATAGTTTACTCATCAGTGGCGTAACAAGATTTGAGTCTTCGCCGAATTGCTGATCCGTTTGAGAACGATCATCTGGAATAATTTTTGTTTTAAATGAGACGGGAAGATGGATTAATTGATCACTTTTTTCTCGGATAGCACCCCAATAACTTGCCTGATATGCTTTCATCATTAAATCTATATTTTCATTGGGCAATAATGTTTCAAGTTTTGATCTTAATGACTCGATATTGTACCTGCCGAGATTAAAAGGTGATACCAAGATTTCTCTCCAGTACTCGACCGAGTTGACGATTTTCCTCTTTATTTTTAGCCACTCGAGTAATCCATAAAGATCCTGTTCTGGCAATATGTTTTCTTCCATTAGATTATTGAGAAAGCCAATCATTTTTTCACATTTTTTGATTTGTTCCGCTATTAACAAGTTGGCTAATCTCTTGGACAAGAGTTCAATGGTAACTTGCTTTAGATCATCTTCAGAAACGTATTGACGTAAGAAAATTTTGGCGATCTGTAATTTTATATTACCTGGATAGTAAGTCTCATTCATCGCATGAAGAAAAATACGTTGACCCACTTCGATCTGTTTTTCTTCCGTTAATAAGGGTAACCAGTTTGGATCATTACTCCATAAGTTGGTCTGCTCATTCTCTGTATTGTCTGCTTTTTTAAATGCAGTAGACATTTGGACTATTTCAGTGCAAATATTCGCAAGTTTCAAATTTTTCGGCAGAATATTTTGCATGGTTTCTTCTATAAGTTCTGGTTCAGCCAGACATTCACTGATTCTCTGATTTAATTCTTCAAAAGAAAGTGCAGAACTTGAACTTGCTTCAGCCAAGGAGGCTTGAATGTTACTCAAGTTTGTCTGAAATAGGTTAGCAATCTTTTCTTGTGTTTCTTTCAGTTCTTTAAACGACTGATCAATACTTTTTAAATAGGCATTAAATTTTTCAATCGAGCTTTTGCCTTCTAATATAGATAAAATATAAAAGTTTTTACGATCAGGTGGTTTAATATGCAATGAAAACTGCTTAAATGAATCGCTAAAGGATTTAAAGTTACTCTGAAACTTTGATAAGTTAGATAAAAACTTTTGCTCATTCTTAACCCCTACCCCTAAGGCGTTCACTAGTCCTTCTAAATTTACTTGGGTCTCACGAAAATGTTTTTTTGCAAGATTTAAAATATTAAGACTGTCATTCAATCGCTCAAAATAATCTTGAGCTTCTTTATTCCGATTCTCAATAGTTTCATCCACTGTACCAGTAGCTTGGAGATCGTAGTTTGTTTTTGCTTCATGAACAAGTCTTAGAAGGGGATCTTTTTTATACTCTTTTTGTTGAAGCTGTTGTTGCAAAGCGTTTGTAACAACATTTACTGCTTGATAACCATGCACCCCGGTTTCATGACCTACATGCAGTAAGTGCAGAATTTCAAGCATCTCCCAAGTGATTTGCACCACACTATATGCTGTTAACGCCTCAATAATCATGCCAACTCCTTTTTTTGTTTGCGTAGCAGTTTTGAGTATAAATTAAAGATTAATTATTTTATATGTCCTCCATGATTTTTTAATTTAAAAAAATTAAATTAATTTGTTAAAAAAATATAATTCTATTTTTCAAGGTAATCGTTTTTGAATAGAAATATATATCAATTTAAATGATTATAATTGCAAACAGTAAATTTATTTTTGAGTTTCAGTTGGTATGTTAAAAATATTAGCATTATAAATGTTCAATTATACTAAGTATAAAAAGAGAACTTAATAATGAAAAAATGGATTTTATTTATATTCTGCAGTTTGATTTCATTTGGCGTTTATTGCGATGTGTTTGTTCACGACTATCATCGTCAGACCTCATTATCGCAGTAATCCTGAGATCAATAATAATGTCGAAGAAAGGTAATAGAAGCCTTATAGGAGGAG
>NZ_AJGC01000005.1 GCF_000257395.1 Rickettsiella massiliensis 20B | reverse complement strand
GGGAATGGAATGTAACGGGTAGGTTGAAGTGGACTCTTTTTCGTTTTTGGAGGGCTATCCTTCATAGTCGTTTGTTGTTTGTATTTTTTGGTTTGATAACCATTTACACAACAGGATGTGGCAAAAAAAATTTCAACCACTATATAGAGTATAAAACAGAAATATGAATTATAAAAGCAATTGCATATTTAATTTATTCATAAACAGATATTTAGCCAAATATGGCTTGATTCATGCTGGCAACAACTTTGATTGTGTGAGCTTCAGAAAGATGGGAATAACGTTTGACCATCTGTAAAGTTTTATGGCCTAGTACTTCAGAAATTTCAGATAAGCTTGCGCCATTCATGGCTAAATAAGAAGCAGCACTGTGCCGTAGGTCGTGAAATCGAAAGTCTTCAATACCACTCTTACATAGCGCCGCTTCCCAATGAAAGCGTATATCTATTGGTTTTTTAGCATCTCTTCCTGGGAAAACTAGTTCACTGTTAAAATAACGTAGCCTTGCCTGTTGTTTTATTAATTCCAAAGCAAGTCCAGTTAAGGGTAATACCCGTCGTTCACCATTTTTTGTTTCATGAAGCGTAATAACGCCACGTTTAAGGTCAATATCTTTCCAACGCAAGCCTAAAATTTCCATACGGCGAGCGCCTGTAGAAAGGGCTAATACAACGACTGTGTAAAGGATAGGACTATCACTCGTTTGGCAAACTTCTAATAGCCTAAAGCGTTCCCCATCGGATAAAAAGCGTACACGGCCACGCGGTTCCCTAGGCTTGGTTATTTTTAATACAGGATTTTCTTCGACCCATAACCATTCTTTCATTGCTACGGTAAATACATGGCTTAATGCGGCTAGGTAACGGTTAACAGTCGCTGGTGTACGTTTTGATTGACGTACAGTGGTCTCATCTAAGAGTTTGTCACGTTGTTGAGCGAGTAAGGCGGGGGTGATTTCAGCTAACGTATATTGGCCTAACGTTTCTTTCCACCATTGGAGTTGCCCCTGTTGGCTAAACCCACTTTTAGGTTTGGTAGGAAGAATCTTTTTTAAATAGCTATCGATGGTCTCAGCTAACGTGTGGCGTTTTGCTTCAGTGATTTTAAAGTAACGTCCTTCGCGCAGTGCTGATTCCGTTTGTTGTCCCCATCGTCTTGCTTCAGCCAAGCGAGGAAAGGTAGCCGTTTGAGTTGGATAACCCTTAAGTCTGACTTTAACTCGAAAACTATTTTTACCATCTTGCGTAGTTCTTTTTTCGATAGCAGCCATGATATTTTTGCCCTTATTAATTGATAGTTACAGACTACAATAAGTGACAAAAAATAACAACAATAGATTGCCTATCCATTGTTCTTATAACAACAAAACCATATAAAATAATGGTTTAACATTAATAAAAATTAGTAAAGGGTCTTTAATGGGGCATTGAATTAAAAATAAACATTTTGTTGATTAAAAAATGAACGCTTGTGTTAGATAAAAAATATCGGGAAGACACTTAGTCTTCCTCAACATTTATAGATAGAAAAAAATAATTTTTAGGCGGTGAAAGGTATTTCTACTTGGAAGATCGAGCCGTTGCCTAGACTACTTGTTAAACTGATTTTCCCATTTAATTGTTCTATGAGCTGCTTAACGAGATATAAACCCATACCAACCCCTGTAAAGGTTGAACTTTTATAAGAAGGCTTAATCTTTTCATATTTTTCAAATACTCGCTCATGGTCGTCTTCACAAATACCTATACCAGTGTCAGATACTGTTATTTTTAATTTATCTTGTTTTATCAATTCAAAAGATAAAGTAATCTTGCCTTCGGGTGTAAAATTAACCGCATTGGACAAAAGGTTTGCTAAAATTTGTTTCAACCTGATTTTATCAGTAACAATTTCTCCTATATCTTTACCTACTTTTAATTCAAATTCTAAATTACTTAGAACTATATTAGGCTTTATAAGTTCTTGCATTTCTTGAGCAAACTTATATAAATCTATCTTGTCCTTCTTAATATCGTCAATGTTATTTTTACCAAGAGCAACTACGACAGAATCTAGTATTTCTAATAATTGATTACCCGATTGATAAATCATCGTCCCATTATCTTTTACTTCTTGAGGTGTTTTTGATCCATACACTGCTTGGCATTGAGCAAGGCCTACTATTGCAGAGAAAGGTGTACGGAGATCATGTGCCATATTCATGACAAAGGCACTTTTTGCTAGCTCTGCTTGTTTTTTTTCACTTATATCAAAGCTTATTATCACAATCCCCACACATTGATTATTTTCCATTATTGGTTGTTTCATGGATAAATAGTATTTGCCCTTAAATTCTTCTTCAGTTATCTCCCCCTTCAAACTTTTCATAATTTTTTCACAATCTTCCCAAGCAGATTGATCAATCTTTTCTGCTATAACTTCTCCTTTAGAGATAGTTGATTCCATTGATTTATTTTGAACAATGGCATTACCATTTATATCAAAAGCACTATAGTTAACACCAAACGCGTCTAGCGCTGAAGAGACAATAGTTGAATTAACTAAATCAATGAGTTTGGTAGAAGGAGCGTTGAGCATAAAAATTCCCTATTGGTTTTATAATACATAATTAAATAGAACATCGTTTTAATGTGCTATTGGTCAATTTATCGTCATCTAACTCACTGACTTCCATAATTCTACTTTGATGAGATGAAGCCTCATCAAAACAACGTTCTTGAAGGGTAGTTAGTTCTTTTTCAAACAAGCTAAAATTATTTTTTTCTATTTCATAGGCTTTCATTGATTGCATAAAAAAATTTATTTTAGCTTGTGTTGATTTATAGCCGGCTTGATTTAAAGCGCATATGGCTTTAAAAGTAGATTGGCATAAATTCTTTTGTGGATCGTAACGAAATTTGGGCGGAATCAACATATGACCAATATAGATAGGCCCACAATTTAGTTTACTTAAGGTATAGTGCAGAGCACCATTAAGCTCATGAGAAGGGTAAGTTAAAACCCCTTGTCCTAATGAGGCAATTGCAGCTGATTCTTCTAACAAGTAGTCAACGGCCGCCGTGAAACCGGCTTTATGCTTATGGCTATTAGCTAATCCTTCAACAACGGCTACAAACCCCTTATCTTTATAATAAAGGTCATCAATCTCTGACTTTGTTTTCTTATAGGCTTCGGTCTCTATCACCAGTTTCCAATTAATTAACTGATATGCAATCTTTGCTTTATTCAGTTTACTAAGCGATTCTCTATTATCCTCTTCCCATTTTTTACCCCACAATAGTGATTCTTCCTCGCCAACATAAAATCTATGTAACCAATCACTCAAAACTATCTTAAATTCCGATATTTTTCTTTTATTTTCAATAACCCAATCAACAAGAGCTTGGAAATTATTACCTGTTTGTCTATCGTTGTCTTTACTAACCCCATATATTAAAATTGACCCTTCTGGTAATTTAGAATGGAATTTTACTTTATTTGTATAATTTTCTGGCATATTATTATTATATATAGAGGAAAATACCATTCTAATATATCTTAGAGTGCAATAAAACCTATACCAATTCACGATCTATACACACATCAGATTCTTTATTAATAAGACATTTTTCAATCGAATTTTTTAACGTTTCTATATCAATAGGTTTTATTAAAATTTCCTGCGCCCGTAGCTCTTTGCATTTTTCTGCTTTCTTTGAGTCAAGATTATTAGTACAAACTATTAGGGGGGTTAACTGATTAAGTTCTGATTTTCTTATTTCTTGAACTACCAACTCATCCGAATTATCTGACAACCCTAAATTTGTTATAATTAACGCATAAGGCTTATTTTGTATAAGTTGAATTGCTGTTTTAGCGTCCGTTGCTATTTCGATCTGATATTCTAAAAACCATAAGAAACGACAAAGTGTCTTTACTTGAACAGTACAATTTTCTACCAATAAAATTTCTTTTACTATTTTTTTATATTTTATTTCTTGTTGTTGTAATTCCATTTTTATTCACTCTTAATGGGGAAATAGGCTTTAGGCGGAGGCATTTTCAGCCTCATTTGTAGTTTTTATTTCTTTGGAATTTATAAAACTAGGGTTTTCTAGGGGAAGAAGACGAAGACGAGTTGCTCTATTGACGACCTGTTCATAATTTTCTGTATTAAGTTTTTTAATAGTAGCCAACTTTATTTGTGTGACTCTATTAAAAGAAATATTAAGATAAGACGCTATATCTTCTATTCTTTCTCCAATAGACGCTCTATAAAGAACTTCAAGTTCTCTTACAGTTAGCTCTTTGTGAAGCAATACCGATAACCCTAAATAAGTATTACTAAGATACTTTTTAGCGTCTAAAACCTGGTGATTAGAGGCATTTTTAATACCATCTGCAAAAAGGAAAAGTCGTGCTGCATCTGTGTAATAACAATCTTCGGATGAAACAAGCTGGCGACGAAGGCCAGATAGCGATATTCTATAGTTAGCCACTATTCAACTCCTGTGGTTGATTTTGGTTAGCACCCTATAAGTATTGATAGTACTTACTAGGGTGTGGGGGTGTGCTTTTAGCACGCCCTTTTTTATAAATTCTTATAGTTAATACATTAAAGTAAAATCAAAACACTTAAAACTTGTTAAAAATTAAGATGTATATAGCATCTTGTATATAACAAGATGTATTTACTCATATAGTTACCCCCGAATTAATATGAACACGGGTCACCTCAGAGTTATAGATGTTCAACCTACTCTCAAAAAGACGCGTTTCTAAGAAAAGCCTTGAAAGGGTTTGGTTAAATTTAAACCTAAAACTTTCATTAATTTTGGAAAATATATCCCTATCATAAACAGGTTCAAAAGTACGGGATTGATGACGCTCTTTATCAAGCTGGTGGTTTAATTGAAGCAAATAAGCACTAGTTTGCTGTTCCAAGGATCGGATTTACTCACCAATTTGGCAGGCTTGATAGGTAAGTTCTTCTAATGATTGCTGTACACGCACGGATTGATTTAGTATGGGCTTAGCCATGATTTACTCCCAATAAGTAGATTGTGGTTAGCTGGTAGTTGGGATGACCGTCCCTTCTATCAGCGCTTTTTTCAACCCAATCCTATACCATTAAAATACCATTAGTCAACTTTTGTTTTTGTATTTATTTAATACATATTCAAATCCTTCTCTCCCAAGATCATTCATGCTTAATCTTTTTTTTGATGATAGTATCTTCAGTTCTTCATACATTCTTATATCTAAATACATAGTAAGTTGTCTTATAGTTGTATGACCCTTTTTATCTACAAATCTATCTGCTTTAACCATTGAAAAATCCACATTACATTAACTTAATAATAACTACACGCTAGTATAATGGTATAATACCATTAATAGCAAAATTATTTGATGGTAGGTTCACTTGATAATATATACCACTAGGTGGTATATTAATAATATGAGGCTTAAAATGCGAATCTTCAAAAATAAGGAGTTTCACAAATGGCAAAAAGAAGTAAAATTAAATGACCTTACCCTTAAAAAGTCTATCTATGAAATAGAAAATGGTCTTTATGAAGCTAATCTAGGTGGTAATGTTTATAAGAAAAGAGTACCCCTTGATAACCGCGGTAAAAGTGGAGGAGCAAGAACTATAATTGCTTTTAAATTGAACAATAATGCATTTTTTATTTACGGGTTTTCTAAAAATGAACGTTCAAATATAACACCTAGAGAGAATAATGCTTTAAAAGAATTAGCCAAATTGTATTTTTCTTATGATGAGCCAAAAATTGACCACGCTATAAAATCTGGAGAACTTATTGAGGTTTTACTATGAAAAAATCTATATTAAAAGTAGTTCACGAATCAGCAAAAGGTTTACATGATATAGGTTTATTAGATGCAGAGACTATGAGAACATTTGATGGAATGTGCCTAGAACCAGTACATAAACTAAGCCCTAGGCAAATAAAACTCCTAAGATTACGTGAAAAAGTTAGCCAACCTGTTTTTGCTGCTTTTTTAAATATTACGCCATCTACTATAAAAAAATGGGAAACTGGAGAAAAACACCCCAGAGGAACTTCTTTAAAATTATTAAATATTGTAGAGAAAAAAGGTTTAAAATACTTATCATAAATAGTAGTTTTTTATATTGCCTACTAAAAGAATTCAACTTTCCAAATCAAGACCTTGTTCTAGTTCAGCTAAGGTCCAACATTTTTCAGGATTTTTTAGCCGTTTTAATGCTAAATATTCAACCTGACTTTTATTTAACCGATTTGATTTAATTTCTTCAATACCTTCTCTAAGTTCTTCAAATAAATTACGTTTTGCCATAATTACTACTCTTTCAACGTCTGCTTTACAAGCAACGCATAAAATAACCTTATATCGGCATAAATATTTATTTATGCTATTATAGCTTATAACATATAAATACATTCATATATATGTATATACATATTATTAAATTTTATGGCACATATCATTGCGGTCACTAATCAAAAAGGCGGGGTAGGTAAAACTACAACTTGCATCAATCTTGCAGGGGCTTTCTGTGAGATGGGATATAAGGTCTCTGTTGCTGATATGAACAACGAACAAAGATCAGCCTATAAGTGGGCTAATAGGGGAGAACATTTAAAATCCCTTGTTACAACAATATCTGATAAAAAGCCAAGAACTGACCTGGATAAACTAAGAGAAAAAAATGATTTTGTCTTTATTGATACAGCCCCTGAGTTAATGACACCGGCCTTAAAAGCAGCATTATTATCGAGTCTCATCATTATCCCATGTACCCCTAGTCCTTTAGATGTAGAATCGGCTGAAGACACCATCGACCTCATAGAAGAAGCTAAGAAGCCATTTATTCTATTAGCCTCTTGCGTAAGGTCTGGCACAACAGTAGGAACACAATTACGTGAAACCTTAAAGAAAATAGGGAAGACATTTGAAACAGTGATACATCAACGAGTA
Source organism: Rickettsiella massiliensis 20B (assembly GCF_000257395.1). Taxonomy (GTDB): domain Bacteria; phylum Pseudomonadota; class Gammaproteobacteria; order Diplorickettsiales; family Diplorickettsiaceae; genus Diplorickettsia; species Diplorickettsia massiliensis. Next base: position 6,956 of record NZ_AJGC01000005.1, on the reverse strand, counting down.
GAAATTGTCGAAGCGGCTATAACAGGTCAATGGGTCGGAACATACAAAAAAGACTCTAAATCACATCAAGAATATCAGCAGTTAGCTCAAGAATTAACCAATATACTAGGGTAGTTAAATGAGAAAAAAACCATCTCTTACTACATCGAAAGAAAGTAGATTACAGGAAGCAAAAAGGGAATTAGAGTTAGAAGACAACAGCCCAACTTCTACAGAAACGCAGAGGACAACTTTTTTGATTGAATCAGATTTACTCTATTCAGCCAAAGAAGTTGCACTTAAAAGAAAAAGAGCCGGAATCAAACCAGACACAATTACTGGCATGGTAAAAGAGGCTTTGAAAAAGATAGTAGCTAAAGAATTAAATAAATAAATACGTACGCAAATATGTATATATTTAAATATATTTATAATTATATATGTCTTTAAATCAAGAAAACCTAAATAAGTTAATTACTACCGCTTTAGCTATAGAAGCTCAAGAAGCTCAAGAAGCTGGGGCTATAGGCTATATGGCTAGAGCGTTAACACAAGCTACTATGCCTCATAAGAGAATAGAGTCTAATGAGTTTTCAAGGGAAAATGGGGCTTTCTCTCTGGTGATGTTGGCACCATCTAAAATTGGCTTGCCATATGGCTCTATACCTAGATTATTATTAGCTTGGATTTCTACTGAAGCAGTTAAAACAAAACAACGAGAGCTAGTGCTTGGTCGATCTTTAAGCAATTTTATGTCGCAATTAGATTTGGCGCCAACAGGAGGTAGATGGGGTAGTATCACCAGACTTAAAGAACAAATGGAACGTCTCTTTGCATGTTCAATTTCCTGCACTTACACTAATGGTAACCATTGGGCTATAAAAAATGTAAGCCCTGTTAGTGACGCTAATCTGTGGTGGTCACCTAAAAATCCTTCGCAAACGACTATTTTTGAGTCCACGCTTAAATTAAATGAAGATTTCTTTAATGAGATCATAAATTTTCCAGTCCCAATTGATTTAAGGGCATTAAAGCTTCTAAAACGTTCTCCATTAGCACTAGATATTTATTGCTGGCTTACCTATCGTATGAGTTACTTAAAACGCAATTCTTCAATTCCTTGGGAAGTTTTGCAATTACAGTTTGGTTCAAATTATGCACAAACAGAACATGGGAAAAGGGATTTTAAACGTGCTTTTTTAAGAGAGTTAAGAAAAGTAACAGCTCTATACCAAGATGCAAAATTAGAGGTAAACAATGGAGCTATAATCCTGAAGCCAGGCAAACCACATATTTCGCCAGCTAAAATCATCTCTCAAATTGAATGAATCAAACAATTTACTAATTTTCACTATAAAAACTCTCGAATAGTCTATGTTGCTTCCACATCGTTTTTGTTCAAAATTTGCTACGCATAAACTGTCGCGCTTTACGCATTAATTGTCTTGCGCTGTGCATAAATTAAACAATTGTACATTTTTCAATCTGTGGATAAAAAAGTTATCCACGCATAAACTGTCGCGCTTTTTAGAGTTATTCACGCATAAACTGTCGCGCTTTTACGCATAAACTGTCGCGCTACTCCTTATATACCTGTATTAACCTGTATTAATAAAACCTGTATTAGTACGCCGCTCTCTGTGGATAACTCTATCGAGTTACCCGACAGTCGCGGCTCACAAGCTGATGGATATGATGGACAATTCCCTAACGGGAAATTGCCCACATACCCACAGCCCTACAAATTTTTTTATAAAAAAAGAAAACGAACCTATAGATAGACATCGAGACATGCCATTAAAGACCGATTTTAAACGCATAGAGACTTTATAGTTGTTTGAGAATGGGGTTATGGCCATAAGAAAAAATAAAAGCACTACGAAGCTAAAATCGATGTAAAACAAAATTTGTGTTTTTACAATGCAAAAGTAACAAAAATTTAATGTAGTTGATTAAATTATGAACCATTCAAAAACGAGATAATTATTTTTAATTGTGTATAATTTATACAATTGACAGTCAACAATGGACTATTAAAGTGACGAATGAAACACGTTTACCAAATGGACTTACACAGCGTCAGTTTGCCTTCTATAACATGTTAATCAAACAAATGAATGGGACAGGGAAGATGGACGCTAAGCAAGCGGCTATAGCAGCAGGATATTGCTCAACAAGTGCTTCACGGATTGCTAGCCGACTTTTAAAAAAAACAGAAGGTCAGGTTTACCTCAAATCCATCCAACAAAATTCTACTCATTCTGCTCTAATTACCATAGATTGGGTGATGGAAAAATTGGTACGTACGGTTAGAGCGGGTATTTCTGACGACGGTTCAATTAACTACAACGCGTTACCATGCTCTATTCGGGCTATTTCTGAAATCAATAAGATAAAAGGTCATTACGCGCCTGATAAGAAAGTTAATCTCAATATGACCATGGATGATGTCCAATTCGATAAGGCAAAAGAGTTGGCTAGAAAATACACTAAAGCCTACTAATTAAAGGCAAACAAAATGATTTTTACTAAGACTAGTGAGCCAAGCTAGCTTTATCCCAAACATTATCCAGGTCTTTTTTAACAAAATTAGTTAATGGTTCATTTTGTGCGCACTCTAATTCAAGACTTTCTCTTTCCGGTAACCATTTCAGCTCAGATTTAGGCATTTCTTCAAAATTAAATATTTGTGTTAAATTAAGCTTTTTATTTGCACAGAAACTAGCTAACGCGTTATATACAGCCTGTAAACTACCAACAGCACGGAGTAGATTCTTTTCTCTTTCTTTCACCTTTTCGCTCTTAACTTTGTTGGGGTCGTAAATAGAAAAAAACTTATCTTCTTGAAGCGAAAGAGCAAAAAGAGCTTTTTCCCTATGCTCATTAAATTTATTTTGAACTGCTTTAATTTTAATCATGATATTTTCTCACTGTGGATTAATAATTTAAGTTCGTTAATTTCTTGGAATAATTTATCCATTAGAGCCGTATCTCGATAAGCGGTTAGCACACTCATCAAAGATTTAGCCTGGTCAGGGGTGATTTCCTGTTTAGCTACCCCATTCAGAATAGCGTTACCTGCTTCCAGTAAGGATTTAGGTTGCTCAAGTTCCTTTGGTAGGGTTAGATTGATTGGGCTATCTTTTGCTCTAGGTATGATTCTTTCCAAACAAAAGCGTAAGGTATTGGCATCGCCTGACTTAGCTAGTTCAATGGCTTGCGCTATCAACTCGTCAGCATGATACTCAAGTAATTTTACCCAACGTGTTTTATTATTAATCGACCCTTTAGGTCTACCGTTAGGATTGCCACTTTGACCCGCTTTAAATGCCATTTTTTACTTCTTCTCTGTAAATTAGTTCTTGTTTACAATCGGTAAGAGAATTTTCTCTACTGGACATGAATAATCGACAAACTGTGTAGGTTTATGATCAGGAGAGCCAAGGTACTGAAAGGAATTGCGATCAAACGACAATCCTATTTTTCCTTCCCAATCCCCATTACGCTGTTTATCACATGACCAAATGCAATCGTTTGATTTCAATTCTTCCATGTCCTTTGGGCTAAGCGCGTAGCCTTGCTCCTGCCGTCTTTTTAAGTCCTCTTTCTTTTTATTACGCCAGACAGTAAAACAATTATCTGCTAAATCTGAAATAGCGCCGGTTCCTTTATTATCTAATTTTCCAGGTTGGTAGTGTTCATCAGCATTTTTTCTAGGATGAACTACAAGATGAATATGGCAAGGGTATTGATTCTTAAAGTCACACAGTTTCTCTATAAATCTTTTTTGTGCCGTATAATCGTCTTCGCTAATATCGAGTTTTAAGAAAGAATCTATTACGAACATGTTAATGCGGTAACGCTTCCAAGCATAAAGAAACACCTCTAATAACCGATCAGCTTTAGCTGTTCCAAGAAGATCAAATATCAATAATCTATCGTCATACCACTCATGAATAGCACGAATATAACCCTCCGTGGGCTTTTCTAGTCCCGCTGCTTGTCTTGTCAATCGGTATAGCAACCGTTTTGGTTTTAATTCTAAGCTGGCAATACAAACACGTGCGTCTTGCTTCATAGCCGATAAAATAATGTGTCCTAAAAACTGGCTTTTCCCGTGACCATTCGTTCCAGTCCAAATAGAAAGCTCTTCTTGTCTAAACAATATTTTATCTTTAGCTTTTTGCCAGGGAGGGTAGATACCTAAAGGTTGGTTATCAGGTGGATAAAACTCATTAATAACTTCATCTACAAAACTGCTCGCTTGTTTTAATTCTTGAGGGTCTAAAGTTTTTGATTCATTAAATAAGCTGCGCATCGTTAATGGCGTCATTTCAGCTTGTAGACAGGCGTTTGCATCTTTGTGAGGTAAATTAACTAATCGGCAACGATGTGCGCCTAAACGCGCTATTAAGTCAGTTGCTGCGGACTTTCCTTCTTCGTCATTGTCAAAGCATAAATAAATTTTATCAAACACAGATAAACGGTCAAATTCATAATCTAACCACCGATGTTTATTACCTGTACCACCACCAAACGGAACCGACAAAACAGCAATCCCGTATTGATGCAAAGTCATTGCGTCAATTTCACCTTCACACAGTGTTACACTACGTGCATTATTTGGAATTAAATGCCAACCAAATAAACAAGGTTCGCAATCTTTTTCTACTGAGATTTGTTTTTTACCATTAACCCTATCAATGCTTAAATATTTTACAAAGACAATTTCATTATCTCGCCAATAAGGAAAGACAATATTTCGTCCTTTTTCTTTAATTTTAAAATCTTCTATGGTTTTTTCGGTTAACTTTCTTTCTTCTATTAGATATTTTTTAACCGGGGAATCAACCTTATTCTTTGTTAAAGATTTTAAATGGATATTAGGCCTAGTAAATTTCTTTGGTTTATAAGGTTCAAACTGCATGGAAGATAAACCTAGATATCTTTCAGCTTCTTTCATTGCTTCAAATAAACTAATTTTGCGTACACCTGCCCAAAGGTCGAGTAAATCACCTCCAGTTTGTGTTCCTTCTGCAAAATCACACCAGATACCGGCTTTATTTCCACCTAAATGTACAGCCAATGATTTCCCAGGCTCACCATTTATGCTGCCAACACGCCATTCTGAGCCTTCTCTTTTACCATTTGGAAGTAAATATGCCGCAATAGACTCAACCTGTTGAGCCAACAGGGGAGCAATTTCCTTTGCCATTCGCATTAGATCACCCCCTGCATTGATTCAGGAATATAACAAGTAGCCGGCGTGTTCGTTGCTTCGCTTTGATGAATAAAGCGATCAATATGTGCCGAGTCCCTTAAAATTAGTTCGATATCATCATACCGTTGTTTATTATCGTTTTGTCCCATGTTAAAAGCTGTTTTGCTACAACCATCTATCGCTTTTTTAAGGTCTTCTACCGTATAAGTCTCTAATGCTTGATTAATTGTTTTACGGCGTTTTTTATCTAGCTTCGCTTTTGGATGGTTCATAGTTTGCTGCCAATGCTTAAATAGTTGCTCACATAGAGAAACATTAGCCATATTAATAGGACGAGGTGAAGCCTCAGCTTCACGTATATATATATCCTTTCCATTCCCTTCCATTCCTTTCCATTCCGTCACCGAGGGATCGTCGATTAGTCGTTGGTTACTTGCCGAGAGCTCTCCGACAATTCGTCGAGCCCTCGACGAGTCTTCGACGAATTTTACTTGTTCGTTTTTAATTGTAGTTTCGTTTACTTGGAGATCAGGAGGGAGGGGATATCGTGTAGTTGGCCTATCTATTCTTTGATGACGCTTCCAGCCTGTGATATGCCAATAGGTGTTTCCTTCGGCCTCATATAATTGCATTAATCCCACATTAATAAGTTCGGATATCCATTGTTCAATATCTTTGGTTGTAAAAAGATCATTGGGAAAAACTTTCATTTTGAGGGATGGAAGGCAGGCTTTATTTACACCGTTATCATCTGCAAATGACCAAAGCCCAATAAATAACAAACGCGCAATAGGGGAACAAGATACCACTTGTGCTGATGTCCAAAATTCGGGTTTTATGGTTCTAATTCTAGCCATTATTTACCCTCCTTTTTCTTATTTTTGCGGCCTTTGTAGATATATTGACCTATATAGTGCATAACACCATTTAAATCTCGCTCACGAACCCTGTAAGTAACAATGTCATAACCCTGGTGCTTTAATTCACGTACACGACCTGCGGGGTGCATAATTCCCTCATCGCGAGCTTGGAATGTGGTTAATTTTTTTCCTTGAAGGAATTTAGTTAGCAATCTCATTCTTTGAGTCGGTAATGAATTGCTGTAAGAGGGTTTTGTTTTTTCTTCAGATAGATGATGTTGTAGTTTATTTTTTTTTGATTTTGATTTACTATAAGAACTGTGATTTTTTGAATCATTTGGGGTTTGAGTATTTTCGGTACTCAAACCTTCTTTGTCTTTTTTCATATTATTCCTTTGAAAAAGAGTTGAAATAATTAGTAGTTTTATATTCAAGATGTACGATATTTAATAGCTCGTTATTTATCCTCCTTGTTTCGTTCGTTAACCCAGTTATAAAAAGCCGCTTCGTCAATTAAGACACGTCCTCCGACTCTTTTAATTACTTTGTCAAAGCCATTTTTGTGGCGATAAAAAATTAAATTTCGTAATCCGCCGACCTTTGGCCAATCGTGGTATTTTTCCCAACTGGGAATAGGAATGTAACGGGTAGGTTGAAGTGGACAATTATTAGACTGAGAAGAACTATACATAACAGTCCGTTGTTAGTTAAATTATTGCGTTGAATAACCATTTACACAACAGGATGTGGCAAAAAAAATTTCAACCACTATATAGAGTATAAAACAGAAATATGAATTATAAAAGCAATTGCATATTTAATTTATTCATAAACAGATATTTAGCCAAATATGGCTTGATTCATGGTTGGCAACAACTTTGATTGTGTGAGCTTCA
>NZ_AJGC01000004.1 GCF_000257395.1 Rickettsiella massiliensis 20B | reverse complement strand
CATTCTGTCGCCATTACGTAAATACTCGCTATCGCCATCAACAAAAATAAGTGGAAGCCCTTTAAATATCGTTTCATGATATTCAATAATTTGCGTCTCAATGAGTCGATAGCGGATTACTTTGATAATAGAGGTTTTTCTTCTGTTAATGACGACAGGTAGTTGCGCAATGGTGCCTAATTCTTCCCATTTTTGAGTAAATTGTTCATACTCATTATCGGTCATGACGCTTCCGTCTGATAACTCTACTATTTTTTCTTTTTTACTAATTTTTTCATAATAATCACAGACTAAGATCACTTCTTCTTTTGACGTATTATAAGACCAGCTATCTTATCGAAAATGTTTTTGTCCGACTTAAATATTTTCGAGCCATTGCTACCCGATACGATAAGTTGAAAAGAAATTATAAATCGATGCTTGCTTTGGCTTGTGGCTATTTGTGGTTACCTCTATGAATTGTCAACACGCCCTAATTATTAATAATAAAGAAATAAATAATAAAGCATTTTTTTATAAGGAAATATTATGAAATTCAGCTATGAACTTGAAATTAATAAGCAATTCCAAAGACGGTTAAAAAATATTAAATACAAGAACTGAAAAAATTAGAACTAGATCAGATTAAATTAAATACAATCGATTTGTATGGTCAGAAATATTCCATGTATATTTCTATCGATAGAGTCCGAATCGCCACAGAAGGCTAAGTGTTTTGTGAAAAAACTATCACTCCTTGACAGTTTTATCGTGCAGAAAGTGAAATTATTTATTTCAATAGTATTCAAGTTATTAAATGCGATTTAACATGCATATAAAGAAGATTTTGCAATTGATTTTTATGAGGATGAAGATAAAAAATTTCCTTTAGTTATTCTATCTATCAACTTTACGGTTGATTACCCTGAACCAATTCACTTAAAAAAGACCTTGCGACCCCAAAAAATAACTTTATTTATATTTATGGGGTTCATGACTATGACCAAGGAGATGTTTTCAAAGCATTAGAAAAGTTAGGAACAGACAAAGCAAAACTAAAAATTTTTTTTAAGAAAAAAATATACATCAGCTTAAAAAAATAATAAAAAATCTAGTGAGCTAACTAGATTATTTAGTAATGATGCAGCCTTGTATTGCATAACTTATCCGCAAGCTGCTCGCAGATTGTTAGAAGAGATTGTTTAGAGCCACTATGGAATAATTAGTTCTTTTTTATTTAATTATAAATATGTAAATATTGAATCAAGTTTAACACATGAAAAATCTATTTATTGTCTAAAAATACTTGAATGAGTAACGTAAAAATATTTTCAACATCACCAAAATATAAAGAAATTGCCTACGTTACTGAAATAGTAGCGATAAATATACCTATAGAAAAAATTGTCTGGGGAGTATCAGTGCAACGATTTTCTGGTGTGTATGTGAACTGTGATGTTTTCGAGGAAAATAGAAAATTTTTAATATACACTAGCTGAAATCGACTGAAGACTCAGCATTCTGTAGATTAGCGTAGAGTGGTGTATCCATACCATTAATCTAGAGCAGTTTATACTTTTCCTTAAATTAGGGCTGATTTAGTGAATAACGCATTTAAAGGCCACTTCAAGACGCCGATATCCAGTTGAGCACATCACTTGGAAGTCATTAAAAAAGAATTGATATTCAACTTGTTCTGACAAATTCATATTTGTTAATAACTAGGCTGCGATGACTCAAACTAAATGCAGTGTTACAGTTACTCACCCAATTTATGTGAATTGAAGATATACTTACTAATTAAAGCTGGGAAAAGAAAAATCTACCCCAACTCAGTAGTTTTTCACTACTGAGTTGGGGATATAGGATATACATTTTATATGATAATTTATACTTTTTCAAATAATCAAACCAGCTATATCTCCTATTAAATCAGTTAACTTGGAACGTAAAATCTCTTCTGGGCTAATTCTTTGTAGTAACTCTTCAATTTTTTTGTTAGTGCAATCGACTTGATTCTTAAAAGTGTCATGTTTTTTTTGTAAAATTTTAAGTTTCATATTAATAATTAAATTATCCTTGTTACAATTTTTATTTACATCTATTTCTTTTTTTTGTAATTCAATAGTATCATTGAGCGCAGAAATCTCTTTTATTAATCGCTCCTGCTCATTTTTAGAGGCTTCTGACTCATTTTTAGAAACTTGCAATTCATTTCTTATAACGACTAGTTTTTTACTTTCCAAATTAAGATCGTTTTGCGTTTTAGATAAATTATCTTCTAAAACTTTAAGCTGCTTATTAAATTGGCTATTGGTTTGACGTTCTAAATCAAGCTGCTCCTGTAAAGTTATTTTATCCTTAGTTAATTCATTAATTTCTCTATTGGAAATTTGTAGTCTTTCTTTGATTTTATCCTTTTCATTCTCATACGCAATAATTTTTTCATTACATTTATCAAGCTTACGATTTAGTTCAATAAATTCTTGACTAGTTTGATCTTTTATATTTTTTAATTCATTAACTAGATCCATTTTTATAGAAATTTCTAATTTTATCGATTCCTCAAGGTTAACTAGTTCATTTTCTAAAGTTTTTTTATCCTTAAGAAACATATTATTTTTTAAAGTAAGTTCGTTAATAGTTTTTGATAAAATATTATTTTTATCAAGTTCAGTTTTAATTTTATCTTCAAGTTGAATAATTATATTATCTAATGAAATTTTTTTATTTTCATATTCAATGATTTTTTGATGTGCAGTATCAAGTTGTTCATCTAAAACCTTAAACTGCTGCAATTTATATTCTAAATCTTTATAATTTTTTATCCATTGCTCTTGCTCGCCCTTCGCTGCTTCCAACTGATTTAGAGAGTTTTCTAATTGATTTTTTATAGAGAAAATGGTTTTAGCTTGCTGATTAAGTTCCCTTTTGGTTTTATTTAGATGTTCTTTTAAAGCTTCAATTTGCTTCTCAAGTTGCGTATTGGTGTGGCGTGAGGAATCTAGATCTTTCTGTAGCGTTATTTTAGCGTTAGTTAGTTCTTCAATTTTTTCATTGGGGACTAAAAGTTTTTCTTTCATTTCTTCTTTTTCTTTCTCGTAAAATATAATTTTATCATTGCATTCCTTAAGTTCCCGATTAAGTTCCTTGACTTCATCACTAGTTTGATCCTTCATTTCTTTTATTTTAGAAATTAGATCATTTTTTTTGGCAATATACGCTGCTATTTTTTCTGTAAGAATTACTATATCTTTTTCTAGGATTTCTTTATACTTAATAAAATTATTATTCTTTTCGTTAAGATCATTAATAGATCTTATAAGATCACTGTTTTTATCTTGCTCATCTTGCAATTTGTTTTCAATTTTGGTGATTTTATTATCCAAATCTATTTTTTGTTTTTCAAATTCATGGTTTTTCTGATTAGCAGTTTCAAGTTGTCCCTCTAAATCTTTAAATTGCTGCAATCTAGATTCTAGGTTTTTTTGATTTGCAATTAATCGCTCCTGCTCATTTTTAGATATCTCCAGCTCATTTCTAGAAATTTGCAATTGATTTTTTATAGAAATTAGATTTTTATTTTGCAGGTTAAGCTCATGTTCGGTTTTATTTAAATCATCTTCTAAAGCCGCAACTCGCTTTTCAAATTGAATATTGGTTTGGCGCGAAGCATCGCGTTCCTCTTCCAATAAATTTTTTGATTTGGTTAATTCCTCAATTTCTTGATTGGAAACTTTGAGTTTTTCTTTAGTTTCTTCTTTTTCATTCTCGTAGACTATAATTTTTTCATTATATTCTTTAAGTTGACGATTAAGCTCAATGGCCTCCTCGCTAGTCTGATCCTTTAAACTTTTTATTCTAGCAATCAAATCATTTTTTTTGTCAATATAATATTGAATTTTTTTTCAAAATTTACTAAATCTTTTTCTAAGCTTTTTCTGTCCTTTATAAATTTATTATTTTTTTCAGTAAGCTCATTAACTAGCTTATTTAACATGAGATTTTTATCAATCTCTCCCTGAATTTTATATTGGATATTATTCAGATCATTTTCAAGCTTTTGCCTTTGCTTTTCATAATCATTGTTTTTTTGATTAGCAATATCAAGTTTTTTCTCCAGTTCATTGATTTGCAGCAACTTAGCTTCTAAATTATTTTGTTTTATTATTAAAAGATTTTTTTCTTTAGAACAATCATATATGTTTCTTTTAAGTCTGCTATTTTCAATTTCAAGATGAGAATTCTTATCATGACATGCTTCTAAATCATCATTAAAGATGTCATCAAATTTTCCTGATTGATCTATGTTTAACATTTTTATATTTCCTTATTAGGTTAAATTAAAATTAATTTTTTTAGTCATTTGTTTTTCTATTAGCGTATAAGAATAGGGAATTAAATTGTGAATAGTTTGAATTCGTTAAAACAAAATAAATACATTTATCTAATACCGATACTACCTGAAAACTATTGTAATTAGCCATACCTTCTTCGTTTACTTTTTGATATATATGCTTATCAATACTTTCAGCATAAACTTTTTTCTCCAAGGTATCATAAATAAGATATTGACTAGACTCATCCCTAAATAGTTCTACAGGAAATAGATAAATCTCTTGGCCAAGGTGGCAATAACGATAGGTGGTAGAATTAATATTTTTTAAATAGTGCTGATTTTCTGGGGTTGGTATCTCGTTATGTATTATCGGCAATCTAGTAGAAATATTCGATTTCAGTATTTTTTTCAGCTCAATTAAAGGTGTATCCTCTTGAATATTTCCGCCAATAAAATATAACTTATCATCTATATATTCAACTATTGGATTATATCGCCCGTGCCTAAGCCATGGAATAAAATTCATTCCATGTTTTTTTTCTTCTATATTTGAAGTACCTGCAGCTAAGAGGCCTCCAATATTATTACCTAAACTTCCACCTATTATACAAGCTGAATCAGCGACTTTAGCTAAAGTTACTGTGTGTGGTACATAATTTTTATTGGAAAACACTTCATGAAAAGAACTTGTAAGATTTCTATCCATAAGGGTGTTTATACAATAAACACCCTTTGAATGAGTTAAGTAAAATTTAACTTCAGAGGCACCTATATTTGAAAAAAAACCGTTACTTGAGTTTAAAATTCCACTTAAAGGGCTATTAAATGAAATAGCTTTCGGCTGCCAATGTTTTCTTTCAAACATTTCATAAATGCTTAAATAAACATACCCAGACATAAAATCTTTATTTTTTAAAATATAAATTAAATATAGCTCATTTTTTCCATAACCGGCAATCAAATTATAGGTTGGTGTAAATTTATGGTTAAACCTGTCGTTCGCTGAAAACCTTTCTATATGCTCGCAAGACCAATCAACTAAATATTTATTTGTTATTTTTTCTTCTTTCATCCAACTTGGCGCTGATAATAACTTTACTGGATACAAAGTCAGTTGTAATTGAATCAATTTTTTTTCTTCATATAATCGCTTAGTATAACTAGCTAATAATATGGGCTCATTAATTTCATTATTATTATAAAATAAACTAATTTTATCTATTGAACCATTTATATCACTTGGAAGTGTAATATTCAGTAAATAGATAACCTGTTTATTTTCGACTTGATTCTGATTAGTAGCTACGGCCTCAATTTTAAAATCTGCATTAGCTGAATTTAAAAATGTATCGATAATATTACTACGAACTACTAATTCTAAATTATTAATCAATTTTTCGCGCTCTAATGCGTTTTCTATAGCGCTTAAGAAATTAAATAAATCAATACTTTGACTTAATTGTAAAGTAATTATTTCTTTCATTGAAAACCTCTAATTATTTCCTTTTTCTATTGAATCATTTTTTAACTAAATTGAAAATAAATTACTATATAATGTAAATTTCAACAAAATTTTATTTTGTCTGATCAGGTAGATGTGCTCATATACTTTTTACGGTTAGATATTAAATTTTATTATCTACTTAAAAGTATCTGCTGTTTTCTATGGCTAAAATAGCAGTGTATGCAGTAGCAGTAATACCCCACCTAAAACAATCAGAAAAACGGGTTTTTTATAAGAAACTTCAGCAATCTCTGGCAGTCCTTCAGGTGGGGAAGCGTTTTGTTTTCTCATGATGTAATCCTCTTTATTTTATAGTTTGCCAATCACCGATCAGTGCATCGTTATAAACACTGGTGACATAGTGTCCATTACGTAAGGTGAATTGTCGTGCCACGGTATTCACGATGACATCGTTTCCTTTCATGTGATAATTAACAAGAGTTTCTTGACAATTTTTATCAACAATAAAAATCGCTGGTAAGCGATTAGCGTTGAAACGAAAATAAGTAAATTGACCGTTACAATCAAAGGCTTCATACGGCGCTAAGCTTTTACTACCCGTAAAACTATATTTCCAATTGATTTGGGTGGGATCGCACACAGTGATGGCATTGCTGTGTCCATTTCTATCGTAGCCCACTGCAGGATACGTAAATTGCAGTTTATAAGTGGGTGATACCCTAACCGATGTGATTCTAACGCTACCATTCTGTTTATTGAACATGGTGTATTACAAAAAAAACACCTCTAATTAAAGAAAATTTTTATGCTCTGTTAAATGCTACTTTTGATATTATTGCTAACATTGGAATAAGGCCAAGTTATTTTACAGAAACAGAACCTAAAGGACCTCATTTCTTTTTTCGTTACCTAAAAACAAAGGATTATAGATCAATTATTAATGGAATTTCTAAAAATATTCTATCTGAGAAAATTTATGATATAGGGCCTTATTTTCCTAACCAAACTATCTATAAATTTTCTATTGAGTAATTTTAAAATACATTTTTTATAAAAAAACAAATGAATTATTTATTAATTAACGTTGCTAAATCTACTTAGGTTTGGCGCAGAGGAATTATATTTTCTTGGCTATCGCTGCTTAAATATAAATTAAGTTAAGTACGGAACTCATACATGATAAAAAACTCGTGTGATCATGGTTGTGCCTATATAAAAATGAGTTTCTCATACTATCGATGCCTATCAAGCCTTAACTCTTGCTATTGTTTCTGGTGAATAATCTAAAAAGTCATCTGATAAGGTAAGGTGAGCTTGGGCAATTGCTTTTTTAATAGACTCTAAAATCAGGAAATGTTAATCAAAATAATCAGTTATTTTAAAGGATAAGTTCATTTTTATGTCAGAACGATCCATAACCTACTCAATCATGGGGAACTCCTAATCAATTGTTGTTATTTTTTTATGGGAGCTTTATATTTTGAGCATATTCATCAAATAACTTTTCACACAAATGATTTTGAAGATCTATTTATGATTCTGAATTTTTAAAAGCCGCCTCAGCCATATTTTTATCGCCTAGTTTTTTATACTTCGTTTTCAATGAGGGTTATTAATTAACCTATTCTTATTAATAGATGTCATATAGATAATTAAAATTAATAATCCTCTAAAACCTTTTTCAGAGTAAGGTATTCGTATAATGGTAAAATCTTTTTTTCATGGCTTTTCGACAACTACAATATAGTATCTCGGCAATGGATCAACATATTCGACAAGGACACAAAAAATTGCCAATTGTTTTGCCGATTTGCTTATATCACGGTATGGAGTCACCTTACCCGCATTCTATTGATGTTTATCAATGCTTCGAGAACCCTGGTCTGGCTAAAAAAATTGTGTTTAAGCCTTTTACCTTAATAGATTTAACCGTTCTGTCTGACGATGAGCTTGCAGAAGGTCCTGCTTTCCTGATGGAGATGCTCCTTAAGCATGCTCGGGCTAAAAACTTTTTAACGGTCCTTAAAGCACGTCGGGTCTTTATCGGAGAGCTACTGAGGCAATTAAACAAAGAATTACGCAGATATATGGTAAAATTTGTAATAAATGAAACCCAGGATGAGACTCAGCCCGAGGCGGTTGATGAACTTGTCCAAATTCTTACCGCAGACTTACCAGAGGACAAAGAGGTTATTATGACATTTGCACAACAACTTGAACAAAAAGGTTTAAAAAAAGGCCTAGAACAAGGCCGTAGGGAAGAAGACTTTGTTATTGCAAAGAAAATGCTCGCTAGAGGGGCTGATCGTGAGTTTATTAAGGACGTTACAGGTTTATCTGATAAAGATTTCCTCAGTCTTGAAGATTAACCATAAGGGAGAGAATTTAATAATTAAACAAGAATTTGACTATCGGTTATTAGAAAAAAATGTTAATAACTAAAATCAGACTTATTGAAAATACTTGCTAATGCGAATAGGGCTAGTATGAGGCCTGATAGCTTTGTTGTAAATGAACAAAATCTAAAGAGGCATTAGAGAGTAGGTTATAAACTTTTTTTATTGGTTAATGATCATCAGTTAATACCAACGAAACAGGATTCATTTCAGTCAATTTGTCCATTTGATTACTTTGCATCCATGGATAACTGCAATCAATTATATGCTTAATTTCATCACTTTCTGGATTGTAACAAAGGCCATACCATGTTTTAAATTTTTTATGGTATTTGATTATTCTGGTATCTTTTTCTAATTCTTTAGGTACGTCTAAATCTCCTTTTTTCTTGAAATGGATTGTTAGCCCTTTTTCTTTTCTTTTTATAGATACATTCAACTTAATACCATCCTCTTTTCTAACGAACTCTTATATGCACTGTCATATTTAATTAAAAATTCTGGTAGTTCATTTTCATCTAACGAAAGAATAAATAACCCTACGTTTAAAGCTGTTTGCTGATTATTCTCATATTTTTCAAGCCTTTCTAAAAATTTACCTAACTTGCTTTTCTTAATTTCTAATAACAAATACTCAGGGTAATCTATGTGATTTATTTTTTTTAATAAAATTTCGTCTAAAAGTGTATAACTTAAAAATTTATATCCTTCGATATAAGATGATTGTAATTTAGTGAATCCATGACAGATAAAATGACTCAGTAATTCAAATTCGTGTCGTATATTAAATTGTTCAAATTGCTCAACTTGTTCAGAACGCCATTTTAAATAGGTTAAAAAATATAAAGGGGTTTCAAAGAATTTAATCATTATATCTAAAGTAAAAATATCCATAACAAAAGGATTTTTTAGATCATCTTCTAATTTCAAAAAATCTCTGACTTGAAAATTTAAATTTGGATAATATTCACTCAACATAACAATGCCATATACTTTAGAATTAATACATGCATTTTTAATATTTAGTTCATTCCCTTTTGAGTCTTTAAAAATATTTTCTTTATCGGCCAGTAATTTTTTTCTTACACAAACTTGATTATATGCAGCTTGAATACCTTGTCCTAAATCTTTATTTAGTTTATCAATATTACCTTTTCTTGATTCACTGGTTAAACCTTTAGACTTAGCTTCAAAAATAATAATATAATTTCCAACTATAGCTAAAACATCCAATTCAGTATTTTTCTTTTTAGGTGTCTTTGAATTTTTAACTGTGACATTAGAAAAGATATTTTTTTTAAATACTTTTTCTAATTTTTCTGTTATAAATTTTTCTAAAAAATTTTTTCGATTTTCACTCCCTTCTTTTTCATAGTAGGAGTTATCTTTTTGAATCATCCATATAAAAGGTGATATGTAAAGAGACTCAGCCAAGTTATAAAACTGTAACAATATGTATTGCTCATCTCCTATAGGAATTAAAGGACAAAAATTTATATAATTAATACTATCTAAAGTATTAAACTGTTTATTTCCAATATACTTAGGTTCTGGTTTTGAAAAAACATCTAAAACCCGATCTATTACTTTTGAGTCAATAGCTATAAATTTTTTTAATTCAGATTTATTAAAGGTAAAGGCAGGTAAGTAGGTAAATTTGTCTATTAATAATATTTTTTCAAATTTTCTATTTTCTTCATCAAAATTTTTAACTTTATCTTTCAGTAAATTTAATATAGCGTTACAAACATCGCTGGCTTCTTCAATGGTAAATCCCTTATATTCACGTAGCCAATCATTATCCATTTTGTATTTTTGCTTAGCGAATTCAATGTATTGAAAATCACAAGCTGACTGATCAGCATAAAAAATTTTTTCACATACCATTTTTGTTTTAAAATTAGGATCATTTTCTTTTTTAATAAAATAATATTTATTGAGACTATAGTACATCTCTTGGATTAATAATTTTGTTTTATCTAAATTTTTTTGAAAGATGTCTGGATGTGGCAATGTTAAATCAACATTCTGTTTAACCATTAACCCAATTAGCGTTGCGATTTCTGTTGGTATAATTGGCAGCTCGAGTCGGTTTTCATGTGGATCAATACTCCCCGTATCCTCACAAGTTTTAGCAAAGTTATACTTAAAGCTTAAGTAAGCAATAACGTGTGCATACCCTCTTGAAACACAAAGCTCCTCTAAATCCTTAAAAATAATTGATTCGTCACGGGCAGATTCAATTGTTCTTTTTACATCATTTGTAATTTCGATTTCATTTTCAGGCATTTATTATCCTTAATTTAATGTAAGTTATTGATTTAAGGTATATTTTATAACTTCCGATAATTGGATTTATCGGAAGTTATATTTTCTTTTTTGAAAAAAATGTTACCCTTCAGCATGTAAGGTTTAGTCATGATCCTTTTTACCTTTCATATCGTTAATTAAATCTATAATTTCATCATCGTATACATTTGGTAAATCTTTTTCCTTGGTATAACCGAGCCTTTTTAAGGCTTCCAACTGATGCTCCTTAGGTAGCTTTGCAATTTTGCTTGCTTCACTTATAGAAACAATATCATGGCTTATAGCCGACCTTAATTCTCTTATCCCATAACTAAAAACATTTTTTAAATCTTTATACTCCTCTAACTTAAAACCTACACAGTTAACGGCAAATTCCTCTTTTTCTAAATTTGTTAATTGGTCCTGCTCGATTTTATCCAAGAATAAATCCTGGATAAAAATTATATTTTATATCTCATGTGGTTAAGAAAAACAACCCATTCAAAAGGAGAGTATATTTCCATGCTTCGTAAAAATAAATTCATAATGAATAATCATTTTTTAATGTTGACCAAATGTTTTCTTTGAAATAAAGGCTAATTTTTACAGATCTTGGAGGTATATTTCCTGCAGGTAATAATTTATTTAACTCTTCTTCACTTTTAGTTTTCTTCCACTCTTCCAAAGCAGTCAAAAAAATTTGTTCTTCAAGTTTTTTTATTCTCTCTTCCTCTGCCCTCTTCTGTTCAATTATCCTTTCCATAGTGAGTTCTTTAGGTGATTTATAGTCTTTTTCGTGCCACGCTTCCCCTTTTCTTAAAACACCCATTAACACATTCAATGGATCTTTGTAGTTACTGAATTTAGGGTTATTTTTTAATCCAAAAGCAAAATGGTTTATTGATTCTTGAACAATTTCTGGCGATGTAATGTTTATGACGTAAAGTTGTTTGAGTTGCGTTAAGGAAAATCCATGTTCTTGTAACGGTTCAATATTGATGGCTTTCCATTCCTCAGGTAACTGCCCTGCTCTATTAGTAGTAGTATTTATATTATTACTACTACTACTATTATATAAATAATTATTGAACCCTAGATGGACTTTATTATTAATTAAAGATGTAAGTTCATTTGAACTATAGTTGGACAATAATTTATGCTCAGAATAATATAAGTTTAAAAAATTTAAAGCTTCAGATTTTATTAAGTCACTAACATGAAAATTTAATGTTCCATTTGACCCAGTCTTACCTTGCCTGCGTTTTATTAATCCTTTTTTTACGAGTCTTTTTATTGCCGTTTCTCGCCCGTTTCTAGTAGTTGAAAGTGCTTGGTTCAATTCATCTCCTAGTAAATCCCCTGTAGAGAGTGATCCTTTAATTGAACATAGATTAATTATCAAAAAGAAAAGCTTTTTTTCGTTACCGCCTAATTTCCTTATAAGTCTTGATATTGTCTCTCCGCTTGTTTCAAACTCTATTTGAACCCTATTGATATATATTTTTTCATTTAAATTTAAACCCTTATTAGACGCTAATTGCGCCTTATTTGAACCTTCATTGAGCTCTTTATGAACGCTGATTGAACCCTTATTAGACGCTAATTGCGCCTTATTTGAACCTTCATTGAACTCTTTATGACCACTAAGTGAACTATTACCAGATTTTAAATTATTTGCTGGTTCTATT
The DNA here is from genome assembly GCF_000257395.1 of Rickettsiella massiliensis 20B. Taxonomy (GTDB): domain Bacteria; phylum Pseudomonadota; class Gammaproteobacteria; order Diplorickettsiales; family Diplorickettsiaceae; genus Diplorickettsia; species Diplorickettsia massiliensis. The sequence goes on along the minus strand of NZ_AJGC01000004.1, from coordinate 33,464 downwards.
TGCTCTTGAACAAAATTTTGTTCTTCAGTATTTTTTGGTAATTTTAATTTCTCGAATAAATTACCGTCCCAGCTACGATATGCTTTTTTTTTAAAAGTTTTATTTTTTACTTCAAAGCTATCTATCCGTGGCATTTTAAGCTCCTTCTGAGACGTGATGCATAGTCATGGAAGATTTTTTTTCTGCATCTAGTGTATTTTCAATTTTAGTAAGTTCAATAAATTCTCGTGAAAGTAAATCTATATCTTCTTTAGCAGAAGATGCTCTTATTGAGTCAAATATACTTTTCCCTTTTGATACAGAATTAGGCAATTCTTGATTGGTTCTGATAAACGTTTTAAAAAGTCTTTTTTGATACTCACTATCGTTAAATAAAGCTGTTAATACTTTATGTGATAAAGAGGTTCTGCCATCAAATTTATTTAGTACAATTTTTACATTAAGATTAACTTCAAATTTTTCTGCTACATTTCTTTCTAATTCTTGCAAAGTAACATTTAGCCCCGATAAAGAAAACCTTTCAGGGTCAACAGGAACTATTATGTAATCTGCTGATAATGAGGCGGCAGTTACTGCTTGGCCTAGAGAAGGGGGACAATCAATAAAAAATAAAATCATATTTCTTTTTTTAAAGAATTCACTCTTTTTTTTATTTCTCTATCTACAGGGAGACTATTTACAGCAAATAAATTATCTAGAACTGCATTTTCAATTCTACTTGGAAGAATGTCTAGCCCATCTATGACAGGTACCATGCAGTTTTCGATTGGTAGTTTTTCACTTATTAGGTCGATTAATATAGGTTTATTTTCTGCATCAACGCTACAAGCTTGTGTAAAATTTCCTTGTTGATCAAGGTCAATAACTGCAACTTTTGCGCCATAGAGCGTCAATCTGACCGCTGTAGCGAAAGATAAGTGAGTTTTGCCTACCCCACCCTTTAAGTTCTGCCAGCTAAAGCAAGTAGGTATAAATTTAAGCTTAAATATTTGTTTAGCTGTGTTGTGTTTAAAAAAAACTTTGTTCTGGCTTTTCGTATATTCTAAATTTTTAGATTTAAGCTGTTTGTGAATAGCAGGTAAAGAAAACTTTAGAAATTCGCTAGCTTCTGATGCTAGCATTTTGGGGTTCATATCACTCATGGATATACCTCAATGGCTGTACTGATTTCAGTAAATGTTAATAATAGATTTTACAAGTTTATATTATTCTAAAAAAAAACAAGTTTCCTTAACCAGTTTTCATTATATAGTTAAGTTTTAATTATTCCTGCTTCTATTAATTGAACTCTATTAGAGCTATAAATATGAACTTTATTTGAATTTTATATTAGAACTCTATTTGAACCTTTAATTAATGTTTATTGGGCCCTATTTGAACCTTAATAAATTATTGAGGAAATTTATTATTTTATTCCTATTCTTATATTTCATATATTATTTTATTACAATTAAGTAATAAAATAATATAGATTGAGCTCTAATGAACTCTAATATAGGCTTTCTAAATAAGTATCTTTTAATATTATTTTGAACTATTGTTTGAACTATATATAATTTATAATTAAACCTTAATTGAACTTTAGTTAGAACCTCAATGAAATTTAATTAGCACTCTAATTAATTTCAATTGAATTGACAATTTTTTAACCTAAATGCTACAGTTAGGAAACTAGGTTTTAGTTGGTCGAAACTTTTAAATGAAAGTAACGGTCGATTCCTAAAAGCATTTAATCTGTAGTATCTAGTTCATCAGATAATCTAAGCGATACATAAGAAGTCTAATAATCTTCGCTTTAAGGAATATAATAAGCGAGGTATTAGTGACCGAAGTTTGTTATTTGCCTTCTTTTTTGCATTTTGCAAGGCCTCAGCTTATAACGACGCAAATTATTGAATATCATGAAACGATATTTAAAGGGCTTCCACTTATTTTTGTTGATGGCGATAGCGAGTATTTACGTAATGGCGAAGGAATGCCTGTTGAACAATTTACGAAGCCTTATGGTTGGCATGTCATCGGTATACAAAAGCTTAAGAACTTTGCCGCACAAACTTGGGCCAATGAATTAGAAAACATGATTATGCAAAAGTGGGTTGTAGCGAAAGAAGCGATTCCCTCTAGTTATCAAGATGCTTACGATAACCCGCAGCGTGCCGCTGCGATCGTGTTTAATGCCTTTAAAAATGATGATCCTTCTATTCCTTTACCGCCGCCACGTGAAGCCCAACGTGTTCCGATGCCACCTGAAATATCCGGTGCGTTTAGTATTGCCGATCAAACGGCGCAAGCGATATTAGGAAGCTACGATGCTTCACTGGGGATTAATAACAACAATCAATTAAGCGGCGTGGCCATTGTTGAGGGTGCCACACAATCTAATTCGACAGCGATGCCTTATATCGTAGGACATCTACAAGCCTTAACCCAAGCGGCCAATCAATGTAGCATATTAAGTATCATCCCTACGGTGTATAGCACACAAAAGAATATTGCTATCTTAAACCCTGAAAAAGAAATCCAGTCCATTCCTATCAATCAGTCTCATGGCGTTAATATCGATTTTGATACCGAGTTAATGAAAATAGAAGTCAAAGCCGGGGTGAACTTCTCGATTCAGAAAAGTCGCGCATTAGACCAACTATTAGGGTTAAATCAATCTCTCCCTGCCTTTGCCCAATTTATGAGCGTAAAAGGTCTTCCCGTTATATTAGACAACCTTGAAATTCGTGGCATAGATCAATTAAAACAAGATGCGCAAGCATTTATGCAGCAACTGGAACAACAGCAACAGATGCAAATGCAGCAAGCTCAAGCCACGCAAAATCAGCCTAACCCCATCATGGAAGAATTAAAGCTTGAAAATAAACGCATTGAACAAAGAGAAAAAGAATTACAAATAGAGAGTGAAGTAAAAATGGCTAAATTAGCGCTTGAGAAACAAGCCATTGAAAATAAACATCTTAAAGCTCTCTTAGATGTACAAGAAAAGAAGAATCAGGCTAATTTAAATTTAGAAAAAGCTAAAATAGAGGGTATGCTTAAAGCCGCTGATTTAGAAATAAAAATTAGGGCTCATCATGGAATATCAATACAGTAATAGGTGTATCAAAGAAAGTAAAAAAAATCTCAAGTAAAAATACGGCATTTATTTTTTTCATGATAGCTTTTTACTTTCTAACTAATATTCTCGAGTGTATTTGATAGCCAATTCACGTGCCCTTGCTTCTTGGATATCATCGATATCCAGATTGAGATTAAATTTCTTCTCAGGGGCATAATGACCTTTGATTTTATTGATTTCAGTCAACGCACGTAAAGCATCTTTAACAGCTTTTGCCTTAATCGTCCCATCGTCAGCAACTCCAGCACAAACTACACGTACCAGCTTTTCCATTACCCAATCTATGGTCGCTGTAGCAGAATAAGTAGAATGTTCTTGGATAGACGTTAAATACGCTTGGCCTTCTGGTTTCTTCAAAAGACGAGTTGCTTTCGCCGATGTGTTTTTAACCGAAAATCCAGCTTCAATCGCGGCCTGCTTCGGATCCATTTTACCCGTCTCTTTCATTTGCCTGATCAGATGATTATAGAAAGAGAATTGGCGTTGAGTCAGTCCATTAGGTAATTTCGTTGCATTGGCCATTATTGACCATTAAACAGGTTGTATGGGTGGGCGCCCTCTTCTTTTAACAGGCTTATCATATATAGGAGCTGCCATAATAGAACGCGGGTTCATTTTGCTGTCATCCTCAGAGGACTGCAAAATATGACCTAATCCATGGCAGCTTGGACACTCTTTTTGAATAAACCCGAGCGGCGCTATTTTCTTTTTGCCCTGACACTGAACACATCGTAAAAAAGCCAACACATCACCTATTAAAAATAATTACTTTCTTTTGGTGTATTTTCTTTTTTTGCGTACACCGTCTTCAGTCGCGCGGGATTGATGATGATCTTTCAATTTCATCACTTCACCACCTGCATGAATACCAAGATGTTTTTTGGTCTCATGGATCATTTTTTCTAAATACTTATGGTGTTTTTCTAACGTACGGCGGTGTATAGGAGCCAGTTCATAGTGCATATCTATTCCTTATTATGAAAAAAATTAAGAATTTTTTAAAAAACGATTCGCTTTCGATTTTATTTTCTGGGCTGAAGAAAGAGATAACTTACCCTTTTTCACCATTTGAGTTGCACGCGCTTTTGCATTAATCGCATGTTCTTTATCAGTAATAGGGTATTTTTTTTAGAGGGTAAGCCAAAAACACTCTTTTTAAGTTTTTTTCGCTTTGAGGAAGCTAAAACTGTCATCCGTGATATACATCCTTGTGTTAACGGGATATATATAACATATCAAAAATGATGTTTCAATATCTTTTTGTTTAATATTTATTTTATAAATAAGAAACTCAATCACATTTCTCAATACTTCAATACCATAACCTAATTTACTCTTACGCCATCAATTTAAGATTTATCACTACAAGAAATATGAATCATTTAGATATCAAGGATAATAAGCACCGTAAGAGATGGATTAATTATCGTTTGAAATACGTCTTCTAAATTGATTATTTTTGATACTTTCTTAAATGCAGATGAATACGCCCTCTTACCTTAGCTTTCCAAATCATTTGAATAAACCGTATTTCTTTATTATCAAAACCTCTACATTTTAAGTAGTACCGCTGTATTTTTGAAATAAATTTAGCGTTGATCAAAGATAATAAACCATGGAGCAACCCAAGGGTCTGTTTTCGATAAAATCCAGTAAGCATTTTTTGGATTGTTGGTTTTTTGGTATCCATACCCTCCCCTTCTAGAGGAAAATTGGTTAATGCCAGCTTACTGTAAGCTAATTGAACTGTAAATTATTTATCAACAGATTGCGTGGGTAAGCATGTGGATAAGATGGGTAAAAGTACTACAAATGATTTCTTGAAGCTTACGCATTCTTTCTGTTCAATAATTATACAATATAAGGTAATACCGTCTTCAGAAAGATGTCGAAACTGCTTACTACTATGAAATGGTATTAAGAGTAACCATAAAAAATTCTTAGCTGTATATACTCTATACAATTAATGATTAAAGAACTTTGAGCAAAATGACGACTTATTGTGTCTAAAACAGTTCAAATGTGAAAAACAAATACAAAATACAGTAGGTTAAAACCGAGTAATTGATTATAAAATGATCGATTTTATTTTACAGGTAATACATTACCTTCATAATCAAATGAATAAAAAAATAAAAGAACTAAGGACCCAATGTTTGAATAGAACGTCTTAGAATGGATTTAATATCACAAAGATGTTGAATAGCTATCTTAGCCTTGCTGTGATGCTTTCTTTCCGTAGAAGAAACCGTTGACCCACTGAAGAATGGTATTTTAGACCAAATAGAAGATTTTTGTGATTTTTCTTTATGAGTTTCTTGCCTTACCCTCTCCTCTTGCTTTTTCATCGCAGTAGATTGATTTCTTTCAAGGCACTCTTTATCAATTCCTAATAAAGCAAAGAAAGATGTAGTTAACCTTCTAATAGCTGTTTTGGCTTTAAACGCTTTTTTGTACTCAGAATGAGATTTATCAAAATAGCCAGGCAATATCTTTGTCCATACTTTTTCTACAAAAAGGAAGCCTGCTCTTTTAAGTACCTTAATCGCACCAAAAATATAATAATCAGATAATTTAGTAATCTTTTTGATCAGCTTAAGATCAAATCGTTGGAAGACATTTTTTGCCCTAGTCCACATACCATACTGCAATGTGGCTAAATCTGTGTAATGTAAAAAGGCTTGAACGACTGAAATAATATTCCGTAATTGCTTTTCACTGACCTTCCCTATTTTCGTTAAAAAGAATTTTGAAGTGGCCAAATGAGAGCAACTTTGGATAGCTTCTGTTAGAAGCTGAGGCCTTGCATAATGCCATGCAGGAGGCAAATAACAAACTTCAGTCACCAATACCCTGCTTATTATATTCCTTAAAGCGAAGATTATTAGACTTCTTATGTATCGCTTAGATTATCTGATGAACTAGATACTATAGGTGAAGTGTTTCTCTAAATTAAAACATTTAGAAAGCTACCTCTACTCTAACATGTAGATTAAAAAATAGTCAACTTTTACTGGTTAAAAACCCATCGATTTTATTACTTCATTTATTTTAAATAAAAGATAACAATATAGATAACAATAAAGGTAACGATATAGATAACATATTTATCTTATAAATTATGAATTATAGATAACATAATAGGTAACAATATAGATAACGATAAAGGTAACAAATTAAATATCTAAAATAAAGAGTAAAGGTAACGATATAGGTAACACTTTAAATTATAACTCTATAATACATTTAATATAATGGTTTTAAAAGGTAACGATATAGGTAACAAAATATTAACGGGTATAAGTATAGGTGACGATATAGATAACGTTATAGATAACAATAAAGGTAACTAATTATTAATATAAAATTAAAAATAAGATAACGATATGAGTAACAATATAGGTAACGATATAGATAACAAAATAAAAATGGGTTACTAAGTGTTGAAGATAAATATAATAGTTTTCGTTTAGCTAAACGAATATCAAGATTCGAATATAGTTTACAGTTTTCATTTCTTGTAAAAATATACTAAAATCTTAAACTAAAGCCGTTAGGAGATTTAGTATGTCTTTATCCGAATCTGAAAAAGATGCTTTGTTGGTTTCAATGCAGCCAAAAATGTCGATTGCACATGCGGCTTCTTTTCTTAATGTATCTTCTCAATATGTACATAAGCTATTAAAAGAAAAAAATATTATTTGCCCTAAGTTTGGGAATAAGTGCTATTTGACGTTTACACAAGCAAAGCAACTTTTTAATATTTCTTTCAAACGTAAGATCATAGTAGGTCATATCATAAAAGGTGGGGTAGGGAAGACAACAACTGTTCATAATGTGGCTAGTTGTGCTAACACGTATGGAGCTAAAATTCTTAAAATTGATATGGATCCACAAGGGAACTTAACCACAGCATGCGGCGTTGACCCAGAAAATCTTCCTGTAGTCATTGATATTATTAAAGGTGAAGCAACGCTAGAAGAGACAATTATTCCTCTGTTTGAAGGAATAGATCTTATCCCTGGAAGGATAGAAAATGGGATATTGGACAATATTATAGTGACTGAAACCTTACCCTTACATACATTTTATGCTGATTTGCTTGAACCTATCGTTGATAATTATGATTATATCTTTATCGATTGTCCACCTACAATGGGGCAAGCAGTTACCGCAGCCAGTTTATATGCGGATATAATCTTATCCCCACTAAATCCAGAAAAGTTTAGTAGTGTAAATGGATTAAGAATGCTAAGAAATGAAGTCGAAGCATTAAATAAAAAGTTTAAAACCAATATCTCCTATAAAGTTTTCTTAAATAAATATAGTAATAAAACTCTTTTATCGGATAAAGCAATTGTCTCTTTATTAGCCGATCCTGAATTGGAAGGTCGAATTCTTCAGACTGCTGTTCAATTTTCTCAAGAAATACCAAATATTACAGATAATAACCATAATTTATTCAGTTCTTTAAAAAAATTATCTCCTCGCGAGGATTTTGACAGATTAACAAGAGAATTATTAGAAATTGTACCTTCTCCTCAACGAAAAGTTGCTGAAGAAGTACATAATCTTGAAATGAATGCTGCTGCCACGGCTAATTAGGTAACAAAGAGGAGAGTACGGTAATGCCTCAGCTGTCCGATCTTATAAACAGAAGAGCTGGTAAAAAATTTGTCAAGAAGGAGTATAGGTCTTATAACCTTAATGGCACCAATGATGAGGCTAAACTTACTAAAGTTATTGTAGATAACTTAAAATCAGAAAAAAATTCTGATTTTACTCTTAAAGTTTCACAATCTTATACCAAATGTAATAAAGAAGACATTAAAATTAAAGATAACGATAAAGATAACGATAAAGATAACATAAAGGTAACAAATTTAACTAAAGGTAACGATAAAGATAACATAAAGGTAACAAATGTACGGTATAAAGATAACAATATAGATAACGATAAAGGTAACGATAAAGGTAACGATAAAGGTAACGATAAAGGTAACAAAGATAGCATTATCTTGCTAACTGATAGCATTAGAAAACTAATAGGATTACAACAAAAAATATTTTTTTACATTATTGATTTGTGTTCATCCCGTGGAGAGATGCAAACTAATCCCATATTAACAAGTGATCTAGCAAAGGCAGCAAATTGTTCAAATGGTAGTGTAAAAACATCTTTAATCCGTTTAATTAAAAAAAATTTATTATTAAGAAAAAAAGGGAAAAACGCGAGAGGAGGGCATATTATTTTAGGTATTACAGAAAACATTCAAACAGCCGCTTTACATGCACAAAGGTTTAATTATATAGGTAACAATATAGGTAACAATATAGGTAACAACGAATTTACTAGTAGTAGTAATAATAATATAAATACTACTACTAGAGTAGAACAGTTATTACCTGAGGAGTGGAAAGCGATCAATATTGAACCGTTACAAGAACATGGATTTTCCTTAACGCAACTTAAACAACTTTACGTCATAAACATTACATCGCCAGAAATTGTTCAGGAATCAATAAACCATTTTGCTTTTGGATTAAAAAATAACCCTAAATTCAGTAACTACAAAGATCCACTTAATGTGTTAATGGGTGTTTTAAGAAAAGGGGAAGCGTGGCATGAAAAAGACTATAAATCACCTAAAGAGATTGCTATGGAAAGGATAATTGAACAGAAGAGGGCAGAGCAAGAGAGAATAAAAAAACTTGAAGAACAAATTTTTTTGACTGCTTTGGAAGAATGGAAGAAAACTAAAAGTGAAGAAGAGTTAAATAAATTATTACCTGCAGGAAATATACCTCCAAGATCTGTAAAAATTAGCCTTTATTTCAAAGAAAAAATTTGGTCAACAGTTAAAAAAGATTATTTATTATGATATTAAATAGGAGAAAATTTTAAAATGAAACTATTTTATGCTCCAGGAGCTTGCTCATTATCCCCGCATATAGTGTTACGTGAAATAGGTCTAGATTTTACATTAGAAAAAATAGATTTAGTTAAAAAGAAGACAGAATTAGGTACAGATTATCTGAAAATAAATCCTAAAGGTCAGGTGCCAGCATTATTATTGGATAATGGAAGCTTGCTGACTGAAGGAGTTGCAATCGTACAGTATTTAGCGGATCAGTTGCCAAGTTCAGGCTTGTTTCCACCGATTGGAAGTCTGTTACGCTACCATACTATTGAGTGGTTAAATTATATTTCAACCGAATTGCATAAAGGGTTTAGTCCACTTTTTAAGTCCAATACACCAGAAGATTACAAAGTAATAGTGCGCGATAATTTAGGAAAAAATTTTATTTATTTAGACGGGGTTTTGAAAGGTAAACAATATCTACAAGGAGACAATTTTTGTATAGCTGATGCTCATCTTTTTGCAATACTGAGATTGGCTATTGTTCTTAAGTTTGATTTGGAAAAGTATAAAAATATTAGTGATTATTTTAATCGAGTATTGGAACGTCAGTCCGTAAAGGATGCATTATCTGAAGAAGGAATCAATTAATTAAAATTTTAAATATTTTAAAATATAGCGAAAAATTATTTCCATCCTAATAGCTTATCTTTAGATGAAAACAAATAAATAGCGTCCTTAATGGTTAAAAAATTAAAGGAACTTTATGGATATTCAGAAAATGGCGATAAGGCAGTGATCCATTAAATATAGCACTTAAATTCCGATAAGAGAAATTTATCGGAATTTATATTTTCTTTTTTGACGCGGATTCAGATCCTAAGTGCAACGCTTAAAACAGGCAATTTTAACTGTAAAACTACCCGCCTTACCCCATTAATATGTTATCATTATATTAGTCAATTGAATTTAAAAAAATAACTATGTCTAATTATAATCAATTAACAGAAGAACAGAAAAAAACCTTAATGAGCTTGATAAAATTAACTTTAAGTTTAGTCGGTGATATGCATTTTAGAACTACAATGGAGGCTGACTCTATAAGAATTCGTCCACGCATATCTAATCCTCCAAATGCTTCTATACAAAACAAATTTCAAAAGTATTTTTTGAAATTAAGTGAAATAAATTTAATAGCTTTTGAAAAAGCTCCAATCCCTGTTTTTATTAGTCAATTTCCATTGGTTCGAGTTACTTCAGTAGAAAGTATTAAAATTAATTATTTAAATATAGATTTATTGAATCGCTTATTGCCTGATGTTGGGCGTGTTGATGGTTTAACTATTCCTCCGATAATTCAATTGTGTTGGGATCGATTTAATTCAGAGATGCATAATCATATTAAAAGTTGTTTAAAAGAAAATCTAGAAGAGAAATATAATAATTTATTAACTACGCAAATTTTAGGCAATACATTTCGATCGCCTATTGGCCTGACTGCCCCTACTATCCCGGTTAGGCTTCCCAATGAATTACTTCCTGATAATAAATCTAATGAAATATATGATTTAGTTGAAATTTTAAATATTAGAGAACGCAATCCATCTGATCCAAGCCAACGTTGCAATCCCATAACCCGTAAATATTTTAGTTTAAATGAAATTATTCCTGCCCCAGAAGTTTTGGAAGAATTAAAAAAACGAATAGCAACTACTCAAGAGCTAAGTAATCCTTCGCTTAAACCTAACTATTGTAGCAGTTGATAAAAATGCAGAAGCAGAAGAATCCATCTTATCTGTGATGCCTGGATTAGACTTAGTGCCAAGCCGTTTAAATAATGTCGTATTAGATGGTTATTTAATGGTACATAGGAAAAGTTTAGATTTTTTATTTAATAATATATCTAAACATATCTTTAAAAGATACAATATGATCATTTTTGATTGTCCGCCAAACTTACATCTTGCAACTTGCTCGGCAATATTAAGTTCTGACTTAGTAATTACGCCATTAAATCCAGATATTTACTCTTACGATGGGTTAAAGGTTATGGATAAAGAACTTCATAATATATCCTAATAATTTAATACACAAATAAATTGGAAGATTTTACTTAACAAATTTGACTCTAGAACAGTTTTATCTAGTAGTTATCTAAGCAAGATCCTTAATGAAGAGAAGTTATCTTCAAGATTACTTAAAAGTGTAATAAGAACAAGCCAAGAATTTCCTAATATTAAAAGCAAAGAGAAAACTATTTTTGATTCCTTGCGTAAATCAACAGCTAAAGAAGACATTGATGCGTTAACAAAAGAAATTATCGAAATGATGCAGAAAGATACGGTAAAAGCTACTGAAACATCCCCTGTACTAGAGTAGGAAGTCATTTATGACTACTGCCGAAGATATTTTAAAGAAACACAAAACAAGAAAAAGGAAAAATTTTGAGCCAATTATAAGAAGGGCTTGGGATGATATTGCATCTATTGATAGATCTGAAAAAACCACGCCTCCTAACGAGGATAAAAAAAGTGAAAATGAACATAAAAGTAATATAGGTACAAATATAGGTACGGAAAGTAGTATCAAAAAACAGGTACAAATAGATTCAAAGAGTACTGAAGAAGAAGAAAAAATAATAAAAATACTGAGAAAAACGACAGGGTCTCAAAAAGAAATTATGGAAGAAATTACAGCATATATAAAAAGTATATCTAATAATGAGAATATGATTGATATCCCTGAAACACTATCTATTAGGATAAATAGAACTAAAGACGTTGTTAGAACTTCAATAAAAAGGCTTCAGAAAAAATCTATTTTATTAAAAGGGGATGGGCAACATGGTCGTTTAGGAACAACAAAAATAATTGTGCCTAATTTCATTATAAAAGAGTGTATAAATCTTTTTCATTGTCTCCCTAAATCACTCGATGAAAATTATATTGAAAATGGGGACATATATAGAAACAAATATAGTAACAATGATTTTGTATATAGTAGTAGTAATAATATAAATACTACTACTAGAGTAGAGCAGTTGTTACCTGAGGAGTGGAAAGCGATCAATATTGAACCGTTACAAGAACATGGATTTTCCTTAACGCAACTCAAACAACTTTACGTCATAAACATTACATCGCCAGAAATTATTCAGGAATCAATAACCATTTTGCTTTTGGATTAAAAAATAACCCTAAATTCAGTAACTACAAAGATCCACTTAATGTGTTAATGGGTGTTTTAAGAAAAGGGGAAGCGTGGCATGAAAAAGACTATAAATCACCTAAAGAGATTGTTCTACGTGAGTTGATAGAACGTAAAAGGGCAGAGCAAGAACGTCTCAAGAAACTTGAAGAAGTAGCATTCGATTTAGCAGTAGAGGAGTGGAGTAGAAATTTAAGTTCCGATGAAGTTAATAATATAACTCAAAAAAAGGGGTTAAACGATATTACACCTAAAAATTCAAAATTAAGGCTTTATTTTTTAAAGAGAATATTTGGGAAACGGTTAAGAAAGATTATCTTATATAAATATAATCGGTTTTTTATTATATTAATCGGTAGGACTTTAAAAAAATATTTGTATTTATGTTTTAGTAATGGCATATTTTTATTCCTGAAAAAAATAAAACTAAGGAAAAAAATGGAAAAAATGGAAAAAAATAAATTCGATCAAATGACTGACGAAGAAATAGAACAATTTGCTGCTAATAGAGTAGAGTTTACCTTAAGCCAATATAGAAGTTTAAAAAAATCCTTGAGAACGGTATAGATGCATTAAAGGAGGCTAATTTATTTAATAGTTTATTATTTGAATATAATAGATTATCTAAATAATTTTTTATGCATATAGACTTTAGTAATTTGGGCTTAAAGCTAGTGTTAAAAGGTGAATTATAAAAATAGATATGGATAACTAATAGGAGTATTTATGAGTTATAGTGAAATGATTGGTTCTTTCTTTCAAGAGTTTTATGATTTTAAAGATGATGAGCTTAATGGTTGGTACATTAAATTAAAAAAAGAACTAGACGAATTTTATAATGAATTAGATTCCAGATTTCAGCATAGAGTTTGTAATGATAGAAATAATAAAGAGGATGAATATTTATTACTCCTCACTAAGCTAAAAGATTGCTTTAAAGGTTTGGATCAATTACTTGCTATTAAAAATGAGTTAACTTTAGATGATAAGAACATTAGTTTAATAAAAAAGAAGATTACAGATTTCAACGATGCATTAGAGCCACTAGAAGCATTTATTAAAGAAGAAATGTATTCCAATAAATTAGAGTGTATTATTTTAAAGCTAAAGTCTACCTTATTAGCAATAGCTAATTATTTCCTTGAAAGGGACTTACAATACAGTAGAATTAGAGTAATTAGTTGTCCTGAAGGATCTCCTGTTGTAATAAAAACAGCGGGGCCTGCCACTCATTCTACACCACGTTACATTCTTCCAGAAAGGTCAAGGACACTATCATTTTTTTCTAAGCAAATTGATGATGCGCTTGAAAAGAAACAATTTCAAAGTCACTGCCTTCACAATCCATGTAATTACCTCCGATAAGTTTTTTTATCGAAATTAATAAAATATACATTAAATCAATAATTTATATTAAACTAAGGATAATAAATGTCTGGAAAGAAAGTTACTAAAATAAAAGAACTACGAGAAAATAAATTATTTGAAAAAGCTGGCTTAAAGTTTGATTTTAACAAAAGTATTTTTTTGAGGTTTTAAATTATAATCATGAAAAAACTTTATTAATGCCTAGTTAGATTTTATTCATTTACAATAAAGCTATCAGGCCTCATATTAGCTTTATTCGCATTAGCAAGTATTTTCAATACTTGCTTTTCAATAAGTCTAATTTTATTTTTCTAATAACCGATAGTCAAATTCTTGTTTAATTATTAAATTCTCTCCCTTATGGTTAATCTTTAAGACTGAGCAAATCTTTATCAGATATGTCCTTAATAAACTCACGATCAGCCCCTCTAGCGATCATTTTTTTAGCAATAACAAATTCTTCTTCTCTTTTGCCTTGCTGTAGGCCTTTTTACAGCCCTTTTTGTTCAAGTTTCTGTGCAACACTTATAATATCTTTCCCATAAGTTTGTATGTTTTTTAGCTTTTCTAGTAGTTGTTTAACATCAAAAGTATCTGATTCCCTAAAGGTATAATACAATAAAGTTTGGCATTGTTCACTGGATAAATAACCCTTTTCTAGCTCGCCTATTATATTAATCTATCCAATCTTGAATATCTTGATTCAAAGCTGAATATTTTTGAGCAAAAACTAAAACAGCTATATTTTTGTGGGTGCGTATCTCATCATCCATAGGTGGGAATCCAGTAAAGCTTATCCATAAGCGATTGGATGATGAAACTATTGATGGATTATTAAAATTACAATGGTGGGATTGGCCAATAAAAAAGATTCGTGAGAATTTTACTGATATTACTAAAGGTAATTTAAAACTTTTATTTTGAATAGGTTAAAACATGAACAGTGAAAACATGTCACCCATTATTGCAATGATGGAAAAGTAAAACTTTATTAAAAATAAAAAAAACAGAGGAAAAAATTAGTAATTTAACTTGTTTAAAAAATAAACTAGATGCATATTTAACCAGTTTAGAAAAAGGACTATCTTTATACAAAAAAAAACTAGTATTTAAAAAAATACATAAATTAAATTGTTATAGAGTCTAAAAAAACCTTAAGCATTTATTGATTATAAAAATTAAATCAAATGATGAATCTGTAGCGTGAAAAAATTTACAACGAGTCAATAGACATTTTCATCTAAAAATTTATATTATTTGTATTATTTATATTAAATAAATAACTTAAGAAATTAATGTCGCTATGGTAATGACAAGTACTAGTTGATTTGTTACTTTAGTGCGATGCCGCGCGTTGATCGTGATTAATGCACCGGGTACCATCCTAATTTTAGGATTTATTGACATTAAAAAAAATAAGGATATTGAATCATGCCTACCAATAATACAATCAATAGCAATCAAACCGTAAATAATGAGATTATTTTTAAGGGGTCGAATAATCTTTCGCGAGTTAAGCGTTCCGCGCTAGAAGATAGGAAAAAAAGCTGCAAGCGTATAAAATTTATTTCGACTGCGTTGGATGCTATCGCTCCAGGGATTAACAGCGTTTTAGGGTTTGATAAAGTGGGTTTAGTGGGCGGGCCTGCTAAAATGGCGGTAGTCGGTTCAGCTTATTTAGCAAAGGTTACGTTCAACCTGCTGAGCGTATCAAAAGATTGTGACAATATTCCCTTTGAAGAATTACAGGAGAGTTTAAATAGGAATTATGAGGCTATACAATCTGGTTTTAAATTAATAGAAAAAATATTGAATGATCTTTCGGGTGATAAAGTACGCCAAATGAGTTCAAGTTTAACCATTTTTATTAATTTATTGGTAGAGAAGCAATATCTAATCAATAACCTCAATGAAGATGCATTAATTAGAGCGCTGGAACAAGAAAATGGTTTGTTATTCGAGTTAAAAAGGGACATGACTTCTCCGGCCCTGGATAGTCTAGATAGGATGTTAAATGACATTATTAATCAGAAATTGGCTGTAGCAAAAAATCCTACGGATGAGCAGGCTTTTATGCTCTTAGGATTATCCTGTACCGCAATCGATACTTATACCAAACTAATGCACTTTCTATTGCAAGGCCGACATTACCTAATGCGTTACTACCGTCAAAAAAGTAACGTTGAGGCTTATAATCGTCATTATCATTTGTATTCAAGCACGCTAGTAGAATTTACAGGCAAGTTAACCGGTGGGGCAGGATTAATTAATAAACTGATTAAAGTGCTTGAATCTATCAGGGATTCAGAACTTATTAAAAAAGAAAGAGAAGCTGTGCATAAATTTGCAATAAATGAGATGAATTACTTAGTCAGAACAAGAGATGAGCTCAATGCTTTTGGTCAATTATTGCGTGATACACCTACACAACAATTAAGCTACGATTTTTCTGTTTCATCAATTATGTCGTTTGATCCATGGCGAAGTAAACAAAAAATAAGCTACGCCATGCAATACAAGGACCAAAGTAAGGATATTTATTATCAGATATCTGATTGGTCACCTCCCTACAGCTTATCCAATAAAGCAAATCCGCGGATTGATATTGGTAGGGGGCAACAAAATATGACACGACTTATTTATAGAAAATTTGATCAGGATAATCCTGAGTTAGTGGCAGTCGTTGAGGATCCTAACAAAACTTATTTTAGAGATGTCGATAAAGATTTCTATAATGCCGCTCTAGAACCTCATAAGGACATAGCGCGGAAAATGGGAGAATTTTATATAACCCAGGGTGCCAATCCGACGGCAACGTTTGAAAAAGGAAGGCAAGCAATTCATGCAGCAGCGAAGAGTGCATCGATTGAAAATGTGCTTATGGTGATTAAATTTGCAGGTAGAAATATTATTAATGTACGAGATGCTAATGGTTACACGTCCATTTGTATTGCGGCGAAATTAAGCAATAACGCCTTTTTTCAGGGTTTATTAATGCTGGGTGCCGATATTAATTTAAAAACTAACACCGGTCAGACACCGCTGTCTATCGCAGCCGAAAGGGGGGATGACGTACTTGTTAAAGAGATATTAAGTCTTAATACAATTGAGATTAACTCACGAGATAACCATGGTTTTACCGCTTTACATGTAGCTTATATTGCCCAAAGAACAAGTACGCTGGGTATTTTGCTTGAAGATAAAAGGGTCGATGTTAATGTCGCCGATGAAAATGGGTTCACCGTACTGGATTTCGCTGCTTTAAAGGGTGATGTAGTGACAATGGAATTGCTTATTAAAAAGGGTGCTAACTTGAATTCAAAAACAAAACAGGGTGATACAGCAACCATTTTGGCGACGAGTGTGAATCATTTAGAAGCGGTGAAATTTCTTGCAGAACAAGATAGCATTCTGCTTGAAACTAAAAACGACGCAGGAATAGCTGCTATAGATGAATCGGTGTTAAAAAACCATTGGGATGTCTTTAAATTTATAATTGATAAATTTATTAATAGCAAAAAAATTAGTTCACTAACGGAATATATGCCTTATGCTAATTTAGAAAAAACCAAGTTAGCTGTCGTAAAATATCTAATCGATGAGAAAAAAATTGATTTTGACCCTGAGAGTGCAGTTAGTAAATCAGATTTATGTTGGTTTGTTCGCTCAGGCTATTTAAATATCGTTAAATATCTAATCGATATGAAAAGCGTTGCTTTTGATATCAAGGATGAGCGTGGTGTCGCACTATTTGGCTTAGCAATTGAATCGGGTTCCTTGCAACAAGTTAAGTACTTTGTTGAAGTTAAAGGGATTAATTACAAGCTACCAGTCGATTCTAATAACCCTAAATTTGACAGCATTAAATACGCTGCTAAATCGGGCGACATAGATATATTTAAGTATTTTTTTGAGGAGAAGTATCAATATAAGGGGTTGGGTATCCATGAGCTTGGTGATATTCGTATAAAACTTAAGGAATTAGCGCCCCTTCTAAATGAAGCGATACGCCATAACCGATTATCCATCGTCAAATATCTCATTGAAGATAAACAGATGGGACCTAATATACTAACGTACGATACTTCTCGGCCTTTGCTTGATGCAGCGCATTTTGGTCATTTAGAATTGGTTAAGTATCTTATTGAGGAACAACAAGTTGATTTTTATAGTGCTAAATCCTCAGGTCATTATGCTCTGCATATAGCTGCCAAATTTAATCATGTGCCAGTAGTAAAATACCTTATTGAAGAAAGAGGTGTTGATGTTAATTTTAAAACGGATACTCTAAGCGAGATGACTGCACTAGATGTTGTTATTCTAGAGGAATCAGGGCGTAGACCGTTTACAGGGACTCGGTATGAAAAAAGGAATTGTTATGAGGTAGGGAGATATCTGCTTGATGAGGCGAAAGCGGATATTAATGTGACGAACTTTATTCATTTCCGTGACAGTGAGATTGAAATAATAGCGAACCAAAGTGCGGTAGCGAGATACCTTATTTCTATAAAAAATAATCCTAATTCTCGTTCTGTACGTTCTCATCCTGATCACATAGAAGACAACACGGTAAATAGAACATTATGGGCCGATCTAAAAGATGATTATGTATCGCCGATGATAGCCGGTGCAGGTATTTTGCTTGCTGGATTAGCAGGATGGGCAGGATTGGGTTATGTGTATCGTAACCAGTTAATAAGACAACGTCTTCGGGCCGATGCGGCGTTGACGGTTCTTGCGCCTGCCGCTGTTGCAGCCCCGTTATTAGAATCAATTCCTGTGGTGGCAGAAGCTAAATTAACAAAACATGATTCAAAAATAGCTCTTATTGAAACAAAAAAGAAGGAAGCACAGGGAACGAAAGTAAATGAATCAGAGCCAGCCTATCGCAGTGCAGCATGGCGTTTTAATGAAACGATAGCGGATAATTTTTTATTAACAAAATGGATACTTAGCTGTTTAGGTTGGCGTTCTTTTGTTGAGCGAATAAATAAACTGGAGCATATAACCCCTAGCAGCGTTAGTATAGACTCGGTGGATTCAGTCGCATTAGTGGAACAACGTGTTGCAGACGCACTAAAACACTATGATGCTATCAATAAAACAGGTTATGAAGAAGAAATGCTGGCGTGCCAAGCTAAACGTGCGGCTACCGTGCGATCAACCAATATAAATCACGTGTCTAAAAAAAAGGCCCCGTCATTTTTTCAACCAAAGCCTGCTTATAATTTAACCGCCAATCATTCCTGTCTTAATATTTCATCGATTGAGCGACAGCAGCTTGTTCGGTAAAGATAATAATTAGGGAGAATTGGCTATGACGCAATTTTTTGTTTTCTTTTGTTAATGTTCGTATTTGTGTTAATACATACAAGGAGCTGTAGGGGACAGGAGGACCCTACACTCAAGTAAACCCAAGCATTTGAAACACGCTGTAAAAAGTCCAGCACGGGAATTTTGGGGATGATTTAAAAGTAGTGTAAGTCGTTGATTTTCTGGTGGCCGAGGGTGGAATCGAACCACCGACACAAAGATTTTCATCGCCAAATTACACGCTAAGTTATTAAAAAAAGAACATTATTATAAATCAGACGACTCTACAAATGTATAGCTATGGCCATCTAACAATTTTTGCATCATTTCTGTAGTTTCATCTACACAATTATAAACTTTTTTTTCTAGTAGCCGATAATCCAATTTTTCTTCCATTATTATGGCCTTTCCATTTTTCAATATGGATAAATTGTACCTAAATGTAACTTAACTTTATTATTCCCAATCATCACGTAAAGACTTTTGTATAGTTAAAAGATCTCCAACAAAACTTTTAGATTTATTTAAGCTTTCTGCTAAGCTAATAATTTCAATTTCAACATCATATTCTATTTGGCTAAATTCATTATTTATCTCCATACTTTGATTTCTAACAACTAAACTTGCTTTCTCCAGAATTTTATCTTTCATTTAATACCTTTTTAAATTCATGAACTACTTTTAGTATAAATTTATTTCACTTTATATATTTTCAAAAAATAAATGAATATTATCTGTTATCCATATAGAAAATCCTGAGCCAAAAAAAATCTTTATCCTCCGTCTAAATTGGGCATTCCAAAGCTAATGAAGTAGCTGCAATTGGCTAATCTTCAATATCTCGATTTTTCATTCTTTCTTTTGCTTGTGGCATGTATTCTTTATAAATTTCTTCATCAGCAATTTTCACTATTTTTTTTAATTTATTTCCTAAAACAGCGCGAATTAATATGTTTGCGTCTAATACGAGTATGTGAGGAAACATTATTTTTTGTTTCCCTTTCTAGACAGTTTAAATTCATTGAGCAATTCATCTTCAGTTATGCCATGACTAGTTAATATTTTTTTAAGTTCAATAGCTGCTTGTTTTAAATCATCTAACTCTGTTTTTTCAATATTTTGTCGCGTAGGAATATAATAACCCATTGTTTCACCATGTCTGGTAATAGCAACAGGTTTTGAGGTTAATAAATATTGATTTAAATGAGAACGAAACTCCCGCATCCCAACTTTTATAACATTTGAAGCTTTCATAAATCACCTAAAATTGAGTACTTATGCGTACACAATATTATTAAAGTCAGTGAAAGTCAATTTTTGTGTTTTTGGAAATATTGGAGTGAATTATATATATACTATATTGAAACTAATTTAATAGCTTTTAAGGCCAATATTAAATCATGTTTGACCAATTAACAGATTTGGAGAATGAGGAATTTGCAGCTAACTGTGTAGGTTTTAAGTTAGAGGAGTATAAAGATTTAAAAAATATATTTATTTATAGGATAAAAAAATTAAGGGCGGCTATAAATCATGATATTGTTTCTATAAGTGAAGCAAGCAAAATTGCAGAGCTACCTAAGGAGCATCAGTTGGAAACCTTAAAAAGGCTCGGTTATACCGATGAAAAAGATTTACCAAATGTATACGATGATGAAATTATAGATTTAATTAACGATATGAAAGGTAAAAAGGATCATGGCTAAACTTTACATTCTGAAGGGTAACATTTTCGCAAAAAACAAAAGATAACTTCCGATAATTGGGATTATCGGATATGTATTAAATCAATAACTTACGCCTCAATATAACTAAAATTTAAAGAAGTCTGTATTATGGCTATTTTCTGAACTTTCCTGATTAGAAGCCGTCGTAGATCTTGAGTCCAGTGCGGGTTGAGTTACAGGCGTAAAAAATTGAGAGAATCTTGCTTCAAGCCCTTTGAGTTTTGCTTCCGCCTCTTCTTTATCTCTTGCTCGCTGAGCTTCTGCCTCTTCTTTATCTCTTACTCGCTGAGCTTCCGCCTCTTCTTTATCGCTCGCTCGCTGAGCTTGAACTTCCTTGAGCTTCGCTTCCGACTCTTCTTTATCTCTCGCTCGTTGAGCTTGAACTTCCTTGAGCTTCGCTTCCGCCTCTTCTTTATCGCTCGCTCGCTGAGCTTGATCTTCCTTGAGCTTCGCTTCCCATGCTTCCTTATCTTGTGCTCTTTTAGCTTCGATTTCTCTCAATTGCTTAGTAAATTCTTTAAGTGATTGTTTCAATTCTTCAATTGATTGACTTAATTCCTGAACATGTTGTCCTAGATCAGACCATTCTGATGAGAATGGCTGTCTTTGCAATTTTTGTTGCTCAAGAAGGGATAAGTCTTCAATACGCAAACGGTAATTTTCAAATTTACCTAAATAGTACCGATATTGATCTATGTAACATTGACTGTAACGGCCTATCAGTTCCCACATCGCTTGCGAAGGTGTTAAACTCATCATATGATCGGGATGAAATAAGAGCATCCCTCCCTGTAATAAAGGCTTTAATTGACACTGTAAGTTATTTAAATATTTTAAGAATATTCCATAGTCTTCTTGTTTCTCTTCAATATCAGAAAGCACTGCGTCGCAGTATTCCAAATAAAGATCAGTGATGGTTTTAATTTCATTGAAGCTAGTTTGTAACAGTGCATCCACTTTTTGTAGCGAACCTTCTGCTATCAATGAATTTAAACATTGCCTTTGATTTTTTATCCATTCTTTAGCCCCATGTAATGAGTGAATTTCAGTTGGATGTACTTCTCTCGGGACAGGTAATGGGGACGAAGAAGATGCAGTTTGCGAAGAACCCGGAGCAACCACCATGACATACGCTCGACCCGGCTCTAAATTCTCCTCTAACACTTCATCTTCTAGATCGACCCATTCCTCGTCTTGAATCACTTCATTGACTCTCTCTGGGATAAGATTCCCTGGCAGGGACTGTGAAAAAAAGTAATTCAATCTTTGATGATAATAACGCAACATCAGTGCTTCGACTTGCTGATATTCCTGTTCAGCTTGTTGTTTTAGAATAAATCCGTGCTCTTCCCCTTCTATCTTCATCTTTTTTAAAGATTGACGTAGCTTCGTTAAAAAGGTTTCTTTCAACCGTTGTGTGTAAGCGTTAATTTCTTCTGAATAATGCGTTTCTAACCACCTTGGATTACGTTTTTCTATATACGTTTCAAATTTGGCATTTACTTGATATAAACATAACGCTAATTCTTTAAAAAATGACGTATACGCGCTCGGCATCACTACGCTTGCTTGTTCCAAATGATCCGGACGTACCGCTTGATAGGCTAAACAACGTTGATAGTAGTTCCAAACATCAATCTTCTTATTCATCCCAAAATAAGAAAACCAACGGCGCCAACGCGGCTTTTTCCAATAGTGTTCTATTTTTCGGCCCAGTTCTTCTGGACTTAAATCAAATAAACGTAATGAATGAAGTTCATCTAGACTACGTTTCCATAAAGGCGCCTCCTCACTTAAAGGAGGATGAATTTTCAGATACGATTTCCAGCTTCTCGACCACCAACGACGTTTAAATGGTCTATTGGAAAGATATTCATCCATTTGATTCAATAATTGACTCAACATGTCCTCCTAGGCATTCCCTCCTCCTTGATAACTAAGGTTTAAAGAAACGAGTATTTTGACTACTTTCTGGACTCTCCTCATTGGAAGCCGTAGCAGATCTTGATTCCAGTGCGGGTTGAGTTGAAGGAGTAAGAAATTGAGAGAATCTTGCTTCAAGCGCTTTGAGTTTTGCTTCTGCCTCTTCTTTATCTCTTACTCGCTGAGCTTTCGCCTCTTCTTTATCTCTCGCTCGCTGAGCTTCCGCCTCTTCTTTATCTCTCGCTCGCTGAGCTTGAACTTCCTTGACGCTTCGCTTCCGACTCATTGGCGTTATGCGATGTGTTTGTCACGGCTATCATCGTAAAGATGGAACTTCCGTGAGGCCTCATTATCGCAGTAATCCTGATGGTAATTTCAATAATAATTGGTCGACGAAAGGCAATATAAATCCTTATACTGGAGAATGGGGAACGAAATCGAAAAGAGAAAATAATAATCGAACGCTTGCAGACGGTCAGTGGTGGATAGAAGGGAAATAACTTTTATTCATTGAATAGCTGGTGATTCGTTTGATTTTTCTAGCGAATAAGCCTTCTTCAAGGCTATACCGGCCACCGGCTTTTGAAAATATCAATCCTCTAAACTAAGTAAATCTTGGTCTGATAAGCCGGTCGCTTTCTTAATAATCTCATGATCGATGCCCATATCTAGCATTCTTTTAGCAATAACAAAGTCTTCTTCCCTACGGCCTTGTTCTAGGCCTTTTTTTAAACCTTTTTGTTCAAGTTGTTGTGCAAATGTCATGATAACCTCTTTCTCTTGCGGGAAAGCTTGTATTAGTCCTTGATTAACCAAAAATTTATTAGGCAAATGCTACTAGCAAATGACCATGATCTTTCCTTTTGGTTGGTTTTTTCTTAACAATAATTTCAACATCACGATCTAATTTATTTAAGAAATCAATAAGCCTCTCTATGGAAAAATCGTCTAATCTTCCACAGCTTAGTGAAGAAATTTTTGGTTGATCTACACCTAAAACTTTAGCAGCATCTATTTGTTTTAAAGAACGTTTTGAAATAATATGGTTAATCTGTCTAGCAAGTTCTGCTTTTGCCAAGTATTTATCTGAATTTGGCAGGCCAATATCAGAAAATACATTTCCGCTTGATTTTGTAAGTTCCAATTTATCCTCTTTTTATATTCATAATTATTACCTCTAATTGATTTTAGACCTTAGTAGTTTTAACCGTTGTTTAATGAGTTCTATTTCTTCTTTAGGGGTTTTTATTCCACTCTTTGATTTTTTTGGAAGCAATGTACTACGTAAATAGTATCTCCTAAATTCACTATATAGACGGATCGATAAGCATTTTTATCGTATTCTATAGCTATTTCATACACTCCAGATCCGCATCCTTTAAAAGGTTTCGCCTTACAATAGTGTTCTCCTTTCTGAGAGAGATAAAGTGCATACCCTATTTCTTGAATCACTTCTTCTGGAAATTCCATTAAATCTTTTTTACTACTATTCACCCATTCTAATTTTTTCATAAATAGCCTTTATATGCCAATATTGGCATATTATTTAAATAAATTCAATATCTTTATACTATAAGTCTGCTATACTATTAAACTAGTATCAATTTATTATTCATTTTTATAATTTGGGTCGAATCGTGGTGGAAAGCAACGAAAGTAAGCGTAAAGATCGTATAGGTAAAAAAGTTATAACTTTATATGTAAATTATGAAATGTGGGAAAAATTAAAGTTAATTGCCGTAAAAGAAGAAAGTAATATGAATCAGCTTTGCAAAGAAGGAATAGAACATATCATAAAAAAATATGAAAAATAAAAAGCTTGCATATAACAGACAACAAGTATACTATTAGTCTGCTATGTAAGTTAAGTTGACTTACAAGCGCATAGCTAAGGTGGTTCGAAGCACCCTAGCAATGCTAACCACAATCTACTGAACTGGAGTAAATCATGGCTAACTTTAGTCTAAATCAATTAGTCTATCTACGACAACCAGCAAGCGAATATATATCGCAATGTTACCAAATATCAGCTCGCCTAACGGACTTTTATGGGAGTTTAAACGCTCGCCGTACCACTACTGGTATAAGTATAAAAACCCAGATTACATCCCTGAGTCCCCTACCCCAGCTCAAATTTTGGGATATGCATTACATACGACAATTTTAGAACCTGAAAAATTTGAAGAGCAGCTTTTTGTTTTACCGAAAGTAGATAAACGAACCAAGGCCGGTGCTGAGAAATGGAAACAGTTACAGGAAACGATGGGTAATCGAAGCCTTCTCACTGAAGCACAATATGAAGAATTATGCGCAATGAAAGCCAGTTTTGAGAAAAACACTCTGGCTGTACAGTTAATTCAAAATGCGGAAATAGAGCAATCGATTTATTGGAAGGATCTGGATACAGATATTTTATGTAAATGCCGCCCAGATATTTTACACAACGGCTTAGTAGTTGATCTTAAAACAGCCCAAGATGGAAGCGCCTGGTCGTTTTCTAAGGCCGTGCACGACTACGGTTATCATATTCAAGTGGCAATGATTCGAGAGGCATTGAGAGTTATTAAACAGATTGACATCCAATCGTTCTGGTTCATTGTAATAGAGAAATCATCTCCATATGTCGTTTCGACATACAAATTAGATGCCGCCGCTTTAGAAAAAGGCTATGAAGAATTTAAGCACCTACTTGCACGATACCAATATTGCTTAAAAGAAAATGATTGGCCTGCCTATGAAACACAAGAAATATCCCTACCCCGCTATGCCTTTAACTAGGAGAAAAACAATGTTACCCAGTACACAAACTTATAGTTTATTACCGAGTGCAGTAGAACTAGAACAAACCATGAAGTTTTCTAATGCGATATCGAGGAGTAATTTTTGCCCTTCTAAATATCGAAATCATCCGGAAGATGTCTTAGTCGCTATTTTAATGGGCTTGGAGGTCGGATTAAAACCCATGCAAGCCTTGCAAAACATCGCTGTAATCAACGATCGCCCTTGTGTCTGGGGTGATGCTGCCCTAGCCCTTGTCCAGGCCTCTGGTGAGTTGGAATATATCGAAGAAAAGATAGAGGGTAATTTGGAAGTCAATGGAGTTGCAACCTGTACGATTAAACGCAAGGGATTGGAGATGAAAGTCATCCGATCGTTTGGTATTGATGATGCTAAACGAGCGGGTTTATGGAGTAGAGATACCTATAAAAAATACCCGGCCAGAATGTTACAAATGCGTGCCAGAGGATTTGCCTTACGCGATGCCTTTGCGGATGTGCTTAAGGGTTTAAATATTCGTGAAGAAGTAGAAGATCTTCCGGTCGAAAAAGAAATGACTTCAATTAATCCGTCGCATGCCTTAATTGAGGAATTGCAACAGCATTTAAAGGCTGAGGTTAAACCACTTGTAATCGAAGCGAAGCAACCTTCAGTTGTCAAAATACGTGAAAAGATTCAATCCGCTCAAACTCAAGACGAACTGAACCAACTGACCGAAGTTATCAAGCATGGCGACTATTCGGAAAAGGATAAGGCCGAAATGCGCAAAGTGTTTAAGGAGAAGAAAGCGTCACTCACAAGACCAAGATCAGAAAACGTAACGGAGCACTCCATTAAAAGCTCTGAACAAACGAATCAATCATGAGGATAACACGATGAAGTATAACCCTACTTTCAATCAAGACAGTGAATTTCGCTTAATTCAGCGATTAGACCGCTTAGAGGCAAATCTTTATAAAGTTAAGCGCTCTCTTTTGAAATGGACCATTGGTTTGGCTTTGACCTTGGTCGCATCAGAAGGCGTGCTCTACCACTTATTTCACAGCCTAGGAGGATAAAAACAATTAAAAAAACAAACTCAGGCAATATAAACCCAAAGAAATAACATTCACTGCCAAACCCCACTTAAGGGGGACAGCGAAAGAGTGTTCGACCACCCTATCACTGTCTGGCCACAATCAAACCGGAGATTTGATCATGGTTGCTCAAAGAATAAATCGATCTGACTTTGAATGCAAATTAAGAGAAGAAGAAAATCATTTTTTTGAAATTCTAGCCAAATTATACCTACAGTTTTTTGGTAATAAAAAACCGACTAAAACCCAATTAATTGAAATGAAATCATTAATTTCACATGTCTGTGTCATACGTCCTCTTAATTTAAATAATCGTTTAACGCGCCGCGAAAAGCAATGCTTGTTACTTTCAACCCAAGGGAAAAAGATAGCTAGAATCGCTAAATTTATGAAAATTACGCCTCATATGGTCAATATGCATAAACGTAATATTTTCTTAAAGTTAAATTGTAAAAGTATGAGCCAAGCTATTACGAAAGCGATCTCGTATGGATTACTAGAACAACCTATAAATGAGTTGTCAACTACTTAAACAAGTACTAGTTTTTTATTAATTGATTCTTAGATACTGCGTATTCCACTACTATTAAGGTTATACGCAGTATCCAATGAAAGAAGAAAAAGCATTTAGACAGGCTATTATAAAAGTTTATTTGGAAAAATTAGGAAATAGAAAACCTACAAAAAAGCAATGTTTAATCATGGAAGACGTGTTATTTAATGTATGGTTACAACAGCCATTATCTTGGAATCGGCATTTAACTAGCCGAGAAAAAGAATTTTTATATCATACAATGCAAGGTAAAACAATCAAAGAAATTTCCACATTAATGAAAATTGAAATAGATGGAGTGAAGTTTCACATTCGCACTATCTTAAAAAAATTGTCTTGTAAGAACATTAAACAAGCTATTTCTATTGCAATTCGTTATGGAGAAATAACGCCTCCAAGCTCTAACTACACTTCTGTGTAGTTATATTAAATAAAATTAAAAGCCATACTTATATTTTTTAAGCTTTGAGAAAGTAATGGCACCTAATCTTTTAGAAATCTTTTCTTATTTTATATCGGAAAAAGAAGAAAAATATTTGACAGAAAAAGCGAATGACTATCTTCTATTTTTTGGAAATAAAAAACCAAACAATTTCCAATTCCAAGTAATGAAATCCTTGCTTGAAGGTATGTTTATTAAACATACCTTACTTTTTAATAGTCAACTAACATTACAAGAAAAAAATGTCTCTCACTCGCCGCACAAGGTAAGAGTATAAAACAGTCAGCTAAGATTCTTGGACTATCAATCAACTCTATAAAATATTACCGTAAAAGTATAATTAAAAAACTAGGCTGTAAAAACATAATAGAAGCTATTTTAGTTGGACTACGCTATGACTTTATTCGCCAATCTAAAAAAATTTAATACAATACCCTACTCTTTTGAGTAGCCCTTCAAAATCAGCTGTCAGCTAAATTTCTTCTTTTCTCTACGCCATTTACAAAAAACCATAAAAACACTAAATTAGTATAGTTTTTACGCATTATAGAAATAATACCTAAGTAGGCATACTACACTTTTGAGTAGTTATATTCTGCTTAATTTTTATTCATACTTTATTTCCTTGTTATACAAATAAAAACAGGAATTAAAATGGAAAAAAACAAGATCAAGATATAAAAACTATTTTGTTAGTGGAAGATAATTTTATTTGCCAACGTATTATCCAAGAACAACTTTTAAATCTCGGCTATGAAGTTGAGACAGCCGATGATGCGATAACAGCACTTAAAACAATTCAAGAAAATGTTTATAGTCTTATTTTAACTGATTTATGTTTACCGGATAAGCCAGGGATTGAAATCATTAAATTTGTTCGTCAGTCAGAGAAATATAAAAAAATTCCTTTAATTTTAGGTAGCGCACAATTAAGTGAAAAGGATATTCCAAAATATATTAATTTAGGGGCAGATGCGGTTTTAATTAAGCCATATTCTACAGAAAAGTTATCTTGTACGGTTAATAATTTATTACAATAAAATTTCTAAATAATAAAATAATTTTTAAAAAAAGAGATGATTCATAATGAGAACTAGCCTTAAGTTTTATTATTTTAAGATATTTTTCATAAAATCAATCTATTTATTTATATAAATAAACATTAAGAATAAATATATGATTATAAAAACTATTCAAAAAATTGTAAACGCAATAAACTTTATTTTACCAATGGAGCTTATTGCAATCACTAAGACAGGACGAATAAAATGGAATTATACGAATACCTTACTCTGAAAAAGGTTTTAGAGGATTATTAATTTTAATTATCGATATGACATCTATTAATAAGAATAATTTAATTAATACCCCTATAATAAATTCATAACTTATTTTCAGAGGAGTATCTATAAAGAGTATTGAGCAAATATTAGATGCTCGTTCATTTCATCGAAAACGAAGTATAAAAAAACTAGGCTGCAAAAACATAGTTGAGGCAACCTTTAAAAGTTCAGAATTTACAGGGGTTGGTATGGGTTTATATCTTGTTAAACAGCTATTAAAAGATTTGAAAGGCACCATAGCCCTAGAAAGTGAATTAGGTAAAGGTTCAACCTTTAAATTAGAAATCCCTTTATTTATATGATTGACCCTAATAAAAAATTCATAATAAACGATAATAAAAGATTATATTTTTTAAAGAACATAATTACCAATGAACCTTCTAGCATGAATCAAATTGAAGGATTTAGCGTGCGAATAGCGCTTAAGCAGGATTTCAGTAGCATAATTTCTATGTTAGAATTAAAAATCCACTCTAAAAATTATAAAATCTATGGAACTACATGCAAAAATAAATGGCCTAGAAAAACACCTAAAACAACACCCCACTAAACGGGATTTTTCTATTGTTAATGTCATTAGCATGGATCAGCCTTCACAAAGGGGTGAGAAGTTTGAGGCGTTTACTAGGCGCATTAATCTTCTTCATAAAAAGCGCGGAGTAAGAAAGCTTGTTATCATATTGACTGACAGTTTACAAGAGCACTATTTAGGCTTAAATCCAAATTTAGTACCTACTAACATTAAAAGATTAGCCCATAAAAAAGGGACTGATTGGATTAGACAAAATAGCAAATCATTATCTTTTTGCCTTGATCCAAAGGTAAATATAGAGATATGGCGCTGGAAAAAATTATTAAGCTGCGATGATTTTAAAAAATCATATAGGGAAGTAGAACAGTTATATGAACAAGACAAAAGCTTTCAAGAGATAGTCAATAGACTTTCTGGTGACTATGCCCAAAAACTTTCAGATCGAAGAAAAAATTGGAAAAATCCACCCAGTCCGAATGCTTGCTTTGCTGCGGCTAAAAACTATTTACTCGAAGAATCAGCTATATGGGGACCACTGCTTAATTTAGGATTTGATTTTATTACCTATCCGGGCTGTAAAAATGAAGCAGTTAATTATACCTATGACAAACTATCTCAATCAATTAATCAATTTTTGCCTTGGTTAAGGTATTCTTTTGAAAAAAAACGTAGCTTACCTTCCCTTGTTTCTAAAAAATTGATTGATCCTACTAAAAGTATTGAGAACTTATACTTCCCACAGTTTTTTTCTAAGATACCTTCTGATAATTTACCAGAAGACTTTGAATTATTAGAATTAGAAGAATCATATCAAGGTAGACGGCTTTCTTTATGAAAAATATTTATAATGTGCTGCGCTCATTAGGACCTATAGAAAGTAATATTACTGAAGACTTAATTAATTTATTACCTGGTAATGTTTTTGTCGTTAATAATGAGGGTTATCTTCTATGGGGAAATCAACGTATCTTAAATACATTAAATTTAAAAAGTCTTGACGAGTATATTGGTAAACACATTAGCTATTGGGATGACTATAGCTGGGAATGTTGCCAAGCTATTTTAAAATCAAGCAAAGAAATATTAGGCGAAGAATCCTATAGCGGTCACTATTACATAACTAAACGAAAACCACTTTTCTCAACAACAGGTGAAATAGTAGCTATTCTTGGAACTGCATTTGATATCACAGAACAAAAACAAGCCCATCTTGCGAAACAAGAATTCCTACAAAACATGGCACATGATATTAGAACGCCTTTAGCTGGAGTGATCGGGTTAGCTCAACTTCAAGCAGGAGGTTTAGAGTCATTACAGGAGTCAAAAGAGTACGGTCAAATGATTTACGATACAGGCAATCAATTACTCGAATTGCTTAATGCCGTGATTAAAGTGACTGATACCGAGCAAATGACGGATTCTGTAAAAATAGAACCATTAGATTTATCAGGGTTAATGAAAGAGCTTTATGCATTAATGGAGCCTGCTGCCTATACGAAAGGATTAAAACTAACTTTAGAGATTGATCAAAATTTACCACTTATTTTGAGCGATAGAATTAAGTTAAAACGTATCTTTCTCAATATCTTATCGAATGCGGTTAAATTTACCAAGATCGGTGAAATACGTTTTACTGTTAAGTTATTAAGGGTAGAAAAAGGTTGTGCAAACGTAGAGGCCAAAATAGCGGATACCGGGATAGGGATTGCGAGAGAAAATATCAATAAGATATTTGACCGCTTCTACCGTGAACATCCTTCTTATTTAGCAGAATATAGCGGCTACGGTTTGGGGTTATATTTGGTTAAGGAAATATTAACTCTTCTAGGCGGTGAAATAAACGTAGCGAGTAAAAAAGGAAAAGGAAGTTGTTTTACTTTATCTTTCACCTTTTCTTTAGCACCGGAAAAGACAGATAAAGTAAA
Organism: Rickettsiella massiliensis 20B; assembly: GCF_000257395.1. Lineage (GTDB taxonomy): Bacteria > Pseudomonadota > Gammaproteobacteria > Diplorickettsiales > Diplorickettsiaceae > Diplorickettsia > Diplorickettsia massiliensis. The sequence goes on along the minus strand of NZ_AJGC01000004.1, from coordinate 2,292 downwards.
GACCATATTTGCGCCAAGTAAAAAACCTCAAATAAAAAGCGGTTGCGTGCTAATTTCTGAAGATAATCTGGTTATGCTACATGTAATCAAAAAAAAATTAAAGGGGGTGGGCTATGAAGTGATGACCACAATGGATGGACAAGCGGCGTTAGAGACATTAAAAACGCATTCTTTTTGTTGGGCACTCCTCGATATTGGCCTACCTAAACTCAAAGGAACGGAGGTCTGTAAAGAATATCGCCGGTGGAAAAAAACAAATAATAAGCCTCATTTACCTATTTTTGTACTGACCGCACATTCCGTCGATGAGGTGAAAAAGGAATGCGATGAAGCGGGTATTGATTTAATTTTTACCAAACCTTTAACTAACAAAACTATAAAAGAAATTGAGCTATTTATGGACAACAATTAATTAATCTAAAAATATCTAATATTTAATAAACATGTTTAAAAATAGGTTATTGACTCTTGATTCTGAACCACCAAAGTTACCTGTTGTTGGCCAATAATTAACAGAGTTATCTCCTCCCGTATATCCATTAATCAATACATTTGGCTTTGCAAAACTATATTGTCCATCAAAAAGTGATGGATGATTATGATCATAGATTTCATCTAGCTGTAAAGAACCAATAGAAGAAAAACCTCTATTATCAAAGTAGTCCGCTATCGACTCATTGAGACGCAAATTATTGAATATAATGAAACGATATTTAAAGGGCTTCCACTTATTTTTTTTTGTTGGGGTTGGGGGTTTTTTCGTTATTGGGGAGGGATTGCTTTTTGACCATTTTCGGAAGATAAACGCATTGAACAAAGAGAAAAAGAATTACAAATAGAAAGTGAAGTAAAAATGGCTAAATTAGCGCTTGAGAAACAAGCCATTGAAAATAAACATCTTAAAGCTCTATTAGAGATTGAACAAAAAAGTAACCAAAATCAAATCAATATCGAAAAGGCAAAAATCGATGCTATGCTGAAAACAGCCGATATTGGAATGAAAATGAAGACCTCTCATGAAATCCACCATAAACAAAATCGTTTATAGGCTCCAATAAAAAATTGGATATTTAAATTTTAATATATCAATTTAGAATTAAATTTAACTCGACATTTAATGGGTAACTATCACATTAAGTTTGATGTCAGCACAATAAACAAATTACTACTTATTTACTGACAAAAATTACACCTACAATGAGTGATGACCTACTCATTGGCAAGGTAAATATATCTAATTTTAATAGTTATGGCTAATAGTTTTGATATTCATGGAAAATAGCTTCTTCTAAATTTGGATATTTAAAATGGAATCTTGATTCTTTTAGACGTTTAGAAATAACCTCTTGGCCTGAGAGTAATAATTCCTCACCCATTTGACCAAATAATAATTTAATTAAAACATTTGGCATTTTAAGAAAACAAGGCCGATTCAATGTTTTTGCTAAATTTCTTGCTAATTGTTTTTGTGTTACGACACCGGGTGCAACAATATTAACAGGTCCTGAAAGTTCTTGATTTTTAATGATAAAATTTATTGCTCGTACTAAATCTTCTATATGGACCCAACTAATTTGTTGTTCCCCATTACCCAAAATACTTGCTAAACCAAATTTATAAGGTATTTCTAATTTTTCAAGCATACCTTGTTTCTTTTTTAGCACTATGCCAAATCGCATTAAAGTGTAGTTAATTTTATTTTCTAGTTTTTTCTTGACTATAGCTTCCCATTCTCGAACAACTTGTTGTGAAAAACAATTTTTTTGGTTTTTTATTAATGTGTTTTCTGTATTTTGTCTTGTGTTCAAGCCATAAATACCTACAGCACTCGCATTAAGAAAACGTAATGATTGTGGTGTACTGGAGGTTAATGCCCAATTAGACAAATTGCTAGTAGTTTCTAAGCGGCTTTGTAAAATTTTTATTTTTTGATCGCTTGTCCATCTACTAATATTTTTCACCACAAAGATTAATTACCAGTTGATAATCGGTTGCATATTCTACTTTAAGTCCTTGCCAATCGAGGATACGATGTCTAGGAAAATTTTTTTTTAGTATATTAATATCTCGTCCTAATACTGTAATCTCATGTTCGTGCGCATTAAATGACGAAACTAGATTTTTTCCAATAAAACCAGAGGCACCAGCAATTAATATTTTCATGATAGCTTTTTACTTTCTAACTAATATTCTCGAGTGTATTTGATAGCCAATTCACGTGCCCTTGCTTCTTGGATATCATCGATATCCAGATTGAGATTAAATTTCTTCTCAGGGGCATAATGACCTTTG
>NZ_AJGC01000003.1 GCF_000257395.1 Rickettsiella massiliensis 20B | reverse complement strand
GCATTTGAATCAGTTTTAAGAGCGAAAACACAGTTAATCGGTAGCTTTGATTCGCAATTAGAAAAGTATGAACAAGTAAATTGTTATACTCACGAAGAATTTCGGCCCTCGTGTTCCCGAAGTTCGTTTACATAACGCGATTTGAAAGTAGGCCGCAATAAATAACTTTACGCAGCCGCATCGTATGAAGTTATTTATTGTGGCCTACTGAAGTTTATTTGGCAGTGCATGATTTCTTCCGTAAAGCTTCCCTTATCTCATGGTCGGTAATTTTTGTTCACATGTGACTCTATTACCATTGGATTTGTAGTAGGATTCGAAGTATTTGATATTTCTTTAAAAAATTTAGAGTAATGAGTATCCAAGGCTTTATCAATTTGATTATTATATATACTTAAGAGTTCTTTTTTAGAATCTTTTTTCAAAACTTTGAACTCAATCTTGGAATTGTAAAAACGCTGATCAAGTAAAGATTGAATAAAAATATGTGTTTCATTGTTCTCTTGATATAAAGCAAACAAACTTTTTAATAAATCAGTAACTGGCTTATTTAAATTTAACTTGTTCAAGAAAGAATCAGAATCTTTCTTATGGGTTATATTGCGAGATAGTAAAATAATCTCCATAATTGATTTTTGCGTAACTATATCTTTAGAACATTCAAGCAAGTTCAGAATACATGGTACAATTCTATCTTCAGCAAACTCAAGGGCTAGTGTCTTTTGAGTAGTATTAAGTACGGACACAGAAGATGTTTCATAAATGTTATTATTCATAAATGTTATTATTCATAAATTTTTTCTATCTAACTAATTACCTATGAACTATTCTTAAATATTTTAACCTATTTGCTAAGTTTACCCTAGCTGTTTTTTTTGAATTTAAAATATTTTATGTCTCTATATATGTGAATAATATCTTACAAATGAGTTTTCTATTTTCCATTAATAAAAAGATAGTTCGGAGCAAATCCTCTTAAACGGAAATCCAACTTTTTTCTTTCTTTGCCTGCGGCATGCTCATATGAATGGCTCTCGAACCATTCAAACCAAGGTTCGCCTACTTTTTGGATAGAAAGCAGCGGAGTAACATTTTCACCTCTTCTAAGCATCCAATCAGGAGTGCCAGGTAAAATCCGATAAATTGGGCGAAATTATGCATATGAGGAACGGGTGCTCTAGGATTATTGGGGTCTCCCTAGGGGTCAACTTAATCTTGTAAACTTATCTTAAGTAATTGAAAAAAAGAAGATAAGAGAGATTAAGATGCCTATTAAAAATAGTATCGTAAATTTACCTGGATTTAAATTAAAAAAAGTGTATGGACTAAACCCATTAATATTGCAGGTAAGCTATGTAAAGAAAGTAAATTGTCCGCGGTGTCAAAGTAAGAATTTACGTAAGAAAGCAAGCTTTATTCGTCATGTACCGCACGAAACGATAGGCCCTAGGCGAACCTTGCTAGAGTTTACGGCGCATAAATTTCATTGCCGTACTTGCGGGGGTTATTTTAATGAGCAGTTTCCAGGGATAGGAAAGCATCAACGCGCAACGGAACGTTTACAAAAAACAGGTATTTCACCAGCACATGCAAGGGGTATCACAGCAAGCGTTAGCGAAGGATTTTAAGTTAGGGAAAGCGACAATAGAACGTTGGTACCATAAACGTTATCGGCTGGAGCATCAGGAACTTAAAGGTGCGCCCTGTCCGCAAGTATTAGGGATTGATGAGCATTTCTTTAGTACAAAACAAGGTTATGCGACGACGTTTTGTGATTTAAGAAAACATAAAGTTTTTGATGTAGTCAAAGGCTGTTCGGTCAAAGACTTAAAAACTTATTTGGAACAACTGCCTGGAAAAGAGCGGGTGCAAGTGGTTTGTATCGATTTAAGTAGCCGTTATCGAAGCCTTATTAAACGTTACTTTCCGCAAGCTAAAATGGTTGCTGACCGCTTTTATGTCATTCGTTTGATGCAACAGCTGTGTTTGAAAACTTATCAGGAAATCGACCCTGAGATGAAGTACCAGCGCGGCTTATTATCGTGTTTACGGACTAAGCCAAATAACTTAAGTGTAAAACAACTCATTCGGCGTAATGATTATTTAAAACAGCAACCTGTTATTGATGCTATTTATCAATTTAAGCAAAGACTTTATCGGGTCTTGATGAAGAAAACCATGACCGCTAAAGGCTGCAAATGGATGATTCCCTTATTTCTAAAAATGGTAAAGGAACTTAAACAAAGCCCTTTTAAGCTCTTAATAACGCTGGGAAAAACACTGTATCACTGGCGTGATGAAGTCGTACGCATGTGGCGATTTAGTAAAAATAATGGCATAACTGAAGGGTTTCATCGTAAGAGTTGATTCAACGTAGAGCTTATGACTTTCGTAACTTTGAAAATTATCGCTTAAGAGTTAAGGTTTTATGTACTTAAGCTGCCCCCTAATGTGGGAAAGACCCGGGTAGTGCTGGAAGTGGTTTAAGCCTTTGATTTTAGCTTCTTTTTGTGACCCCCGAGCTGGACTCGAACCAGCGACCCAATGATTAACAGTCTTCTGCTTCTTATCAACCTAAGTAGTGGTTACGGCCTGCTTTTTATTTTTATTCGATGCGAAAAGTCTAATTAAAAAATACGGTAATTATTTACCGTATTTTTACGTTATTTTTATTCTAATAACTTATTAATTAATACGGGAGAAAATAATTTTTAATATTATTTATTAAAAATTTTAAAAATAAAAAAGTTAATAAATTTAATTGGAGAAAATTAATATGCCGCCAAGACTCATTCGACTACGAGATGCACCGAATTATTTAGGCATGGATAGACATCGATTTAATGAGGAAGTGAGGCCTAATTTAACGGTGGCGCCCATTGGAGAAATAGGAATTTCTTTTGACAGACTTGATTTAGACACGTGGGTGGACGATTATAAGCAATGTAAGGGTCGTCCTCCATTAAAGGGGACACCATTATGGGAAGAAAAAAAATGCCAGGACTCGTTAAGCGCGGGAAGATCTGGCACATTAACAAAAAAGTCAACGGACTTCGCATTTTAGAAAGCACTGGAGCAGATTCGACAAGCCAGTGTTTATGGCGTTAGACCTAAGCGGACTTTTAGAGAAGCAGCAATTAAGTATTTAGCAGAAAAAGACAAGGCAAGTTTACGTGTTGATGCTATTAATCTGAAAAAGCTAGATAAATACATTGGCGATTTATCGTTGGATTCGATTCATATGGATAGTTTAAAACGATATATCAAAGAACGAAAACTAGAAGGAGTCAAAAATCGAACTATTAATTGCGGCTTGCAAGTAGTGCGACATATTTTAAAGTTAGCTGAACAAGAATGGAAGGATGAATATAATTTAAGTTGGTTACACAAAGCCGCTAAAATAAAACTGCTTCGTGAAATTGACAAAAGAGAGCCTTACCCACTACAAATTACTGAACAAGCAAGGTTGTTAAATGAATTGCCTTTACACTTGAAAGGAATGGCGTTGTTTGCAGTCAATACAGGCTGTCGTGATCACGAAATTTGTTGCTTAAAGTGGAAATGGGAAATCAAAATACCAGAAGGTTCTGTTTTCATTATTCCTGCATCAGAAGTTAAAAATCGTGAGCAGCGCTTAGTTGTGCTAAACAGAAATGCTTTGCGTGTCATTGAGGAAGTAAGAGGTGAACATTCTGAGTATGTTTGTACTTTTCGAGTTCAGCCCGTTTCTCGAATGTTAAATTCAGCTTGGAAGAAAGCACGTGTACGAGTAGGACTACCTCAAGTTAGGGTACATGATTTAAAGCATACGTTTGGCTATCGGTTGCGTTCTGCAGAAGTAAGTTTTGAAGATAGACAAGTTTTAATGGGTCATAAAACAAAGAGTGTGACGACACATTATTCGGTAGCCGAGTTGGGTAACTTGATTCGTGCGGCTAACGAAGTGTGTGAAACTGGAAGACACTTGATGATTTTAAGGAAGGCGGCTTAAGTAGAATGAGGTCGCGCAAGGAAGTTTGAAAGAGAAAACGATAAATTCAAACGTAGTATAAGTTTTTGATTTTTAACGGTTTATTTGGTGGGCCGTGATGGGTTCGAACCATCGACCAATTGATTAAGAGTCAACTGCTCTACCTACTGAGCTAACGGCCCTCTGTTCGTTGCAAATTGTAATCAAAATAAAATCGCTTAGCAATCACTTACCCTATCTTTATAAGGTGATTCAGCCACTATATCGTCTTTATTGAACTTTTTTGCTATCAAATCACAACAGGCTATTTGCATAACGCTTAAACAGCACGAAAATGCTTTACTTCAAGCTTGGGCAGATATCCTTTATCAAAAAATTTTCGATAGAAGATTTATACTTAATTAAGTTAAGTCTGGTTTTTAGTCTTATTAACTTGAAACGCAACAATAAAGCATTGTAGAAAAAATAAGCATAAGTAACCACTCAAGATTAAAGGATGCTTAAATTCAATTATACGATTATAAATTTATTATCATTTACTATCAAAAATAGTAATTATTTTTAATATAATAAAAATATTCTAAACTTATTATAAAAAATAAAATCTATAAATACTAGGGAGTTAGAACAAAGTCACTTATACTGGAAAAAAGGATGTTTAATTTTATTAAAAAAAGGGGTAGATAATGGAAAGTTTTGAAAAAACACTGAAATATTTTAAAAAAAATGGTTGTTTTGATCTTAAAAATTCTACGTTAAACTTCACTGAGTTATCTTGTCTCCAATCTGTAGTTCAAAATTTAATGTTACTCTCTTATCGTCCTATTTCAGGTTATCAAATTATTTTACGAGATATTAAATTACTTCCATTTTTCATAAAAAAGAAAATTTGATGCTTCCCCATCTTTTTGTCACAATTACTTCTGCTGAGTACTCGGGCATGGCCCGTGGTGAAAAACAAATTGAATTATCACTTATTTATTTTTCTAAAAAAATAATTCTTCGTCTATTTTAGGGCTCGATGAACTTGAAAAAAAATCAGATATCTCTCTTGAGAAATTTGAAAAAACTATTAGATCTATTTATTGGTTATGATTTTTGGACAAGCATTGAAATTAAAAATATTTATTTTTACTATCACTATCAATATTTAAGCGATTTTTTTCATTATCAGTTATTAGAAATCATTGCAAATCAAACTCATTCCTTAAAAGAGCTAAAAATCTCGCCAATTGTAACACTAAAAAATTCTGTTCATGCACAGAACATCCAATACAACTATTCTACTGAAGATCAGTCATTACTCGAAAATAAACGTTATTTGAAAAAATTTATGTATTTTTTAAGATTTGACTCTCAACTTAGGACATTTCATATTAAATCTTTTTCAGATATAACTCTATTTATCCACGAACTAAGTGAATTATTAAAAAATCATACACAAATAAACTATCTTGAACTGGCAGGTAGACCCCTTAAGCAAGATGACTATCAATCCTTAATAAATCTTTCCTATGAAAATTACCGAATATTAAAAATAGTTAATTCGATAGGTGATCCATCTTTAAGAGCGCTTCATGAAAAATTAATTTTACGTTTTTCTATTCACCCAAAGAAACGCTTTAAACAAGATTGGATTAACCAAAAAAATTAACGAATCTCGCTATCGATGCAAAAAAAGAGAATAAAATAAATCTATTAGAAATACTCATTTGAAACAAAGAATCTAAAAATATTACTCCATTAATCTATTCTAATAATATCTTTAATAGTTTACCGCCTGTACACAAACAACATAGAGAATATGTTATTCATTATACTAATAATTTTTTTATTAATTTAGATGAAAAATTAAATTTAGAGACTGATCCAATCACAATAGGGTGTCATTTAATAACCATCACTATCTCATTGAAAAAATTTGAAATCATTTTAATGATTATTGATAAATATAAATTAGATCTTACCGAATTTTTTTACAAATACAATCAAGTTGTCAATCAATTACTTTTTTCATTAGCTGACAACAATCAGCTTTCTCAAGAATGGAAAAACCAATTATTAATTTATTTAAAAGAAAAAATAATTTAACTTCTCTTTTTCCTGGTTTTATAAACTTAAAATCTTACCCTAAGATTTATTTAGGCCTAGTTTCTATAAAAAATCACTTAGATAATTATCTACAAAAATTAATAATCTATAACCACGAACCTGGCCTATTACGATTAATAGTAGGTATTTCTTTTCTATTTTAAAATTATCAAATTGAATGGGCTTAAACCTTCCATATACTAGCTAAATTATCTACTGATCTCGAAAAAAATCAGCAAAATCTTAACCCTGAGCAGGCTATTGAACAAATAATTTATGCTATGAAGCAAATCACTAATACTTCTGAAAATATTCAACATAGCTGGCTATCTTATTCTGAATTTAATAAAATCTATTCAATACAGTTGTCAAATGATTCACTTGATAATGAAGAAATAAAACAAGAAATTAATTCTGCTAGTATAAATTCGATAACTTATAAAACAAAAGAAACGCATTTATATCGTTTTTATCAAGCCGATCGAATCGCCCCAGATCAAGCACAGTGGATAGAATTACAAGACTTACAAACAGCAACAACTTCATTCGCTCCAAAAAATTAATAACTTAACAAAAAAAATGAGAGTGAAATCAATAGATATTAACCTAATAATCTTAACTTTTAGATAAAAAATTTAAATAAAAAAGAGATAAAACAATGTTAATAGAAAAAATTTTTCGAGAAATTGAATATGAATTATACTGCGATGTATTTCTCTATCGACATAAACAAACTATCTGCAGAGAAAAGGCTATTCATTTTGATGTACCTAGTGCTAACTCACAACCATTATGGGAACGATCCAACACAGAACTTACTCAAATTAGCTTACTTAAATGTTCCCCAAAAAATCTTCTCGAACAGATAGAATCTCATTGGAAAAAATCTCGTTGGAAACTTTACTTTAATTTTGGAATAAGAAAAAAATTGTTTTATGGAATTATTATCAGCAGTGTCTAGCCTACAAAGAAGTACGTAATATAATTAGCCTATTAAATCCTAGTACTCTTTCAAGAAAGAATAGGTAGATAATCAATCAAATTTCTAATTTTATCGTATATCGATACCTGTCTTTTGAGAGAGAAACTATCCAGTCACTTTATTATTTAGAAAAAAACTCATTTATTTATATTATAAAAATTCATGCGTTTAAATGTGATCTATATATCAATTATTGTCGCCACTTGAAATATTTAACTAAAAATATTCCGCAAAAATAACAAAAAGAAATTAAAATTTTTTCTGAAAAATCGTATCAATCAATTAAAAAAATTTTTGGGGAGCTTTATGAGCAATGCTTAATTAAATTATAAAAAAATAATCGCAAAATTTCAGAAAATAACCCATTTTCTCTGTCTACCTCCATAGTACATACAAAAAACTCTATACAGAATCACTTAATGAAAAAGATAACATTAACCATTGATTCAGATTTAGAAAATGAAACCCTCCTAAAAAAGAAGGATGATTTTTATTCTTTACAAAAAGCACTTTTTAACGTTCAAGAAAAATTAAATAAATATGATCCTTTCTATTATTTAAATAAAAAAAATGAAAATGAGAACTTTAATATTATTATTTTTAATCTTCAAAAAATAGATCTTTTAAAAATTTACTTATCCCATATTTGCTTACTATTTAATCAAAATTTCTGTGAAAAGATATCTGAAATTCAAAAAATTTTAGCACTCATTACTGACCCACATTCTAAAAAAACGAAAATCAATATAAATAATAGCCAGAAATTACAGCTACTTTCTAAAAAAATTAACCAATGGTGTACTGAACTAAATCAACTTCCTAAAAATAATACTTCTTTATTACTCTCTCAAATAGAAAAAGAACAACAAATTTTAGAGTTAACTTCATTTTTAGATAAAAATAGCGTGCGAATTAAAGAAAAGATGGAAATTATTCCTTCTTATAAAAATAAAATGCAACAAGCCTTGAGGTCTGTCCAAAAAGATGGCTTATTTTTTCCAGAAAAACTAAAAACGTCCTTGCTTAGTTTCTACTACATTATTTTTTTATAATTTCTCAAAAAAATAAATAAAAACAAAAAACAAATATTATTTTTTGAAGAATTTTTATCTCAAATTAATAGAGTATTAGAAAATCTATTTTTTATTGAACAAGTACAAGGACTTATTTGTGAAATAGAAAATGATAAAGCAGTGGAAAGTCGTTCTTTATTACGTTTCTTAACTTCGAAAAATTACAAAGAATTAAATTTTACATTAACCTTTTCCTGCTTATTATTAACATATAAACTAAAAGCTTATGAAAAAGGTAAATATAAATTTTTAATGTAGGAAAAACAATTACAAAAAATAACTTTTTAGTAAGATAAAAAATGAATGATTACTTCTATATAAAATTGAACAGTTAAAAAAAGTTACAGGAATTAATGAGGCCCAATTAGCGAAAGGAATAATAGGCTTGGATAAACAAAGAAAAAAATGGGACAAAAAAGGAAGCCAAAAAAACAAATATTTTTTGAGGAGCTAAATGAAGAAGGGATCTCTGAATTTTTTTAGCACCCGCTCTGACTTTTCTTTATAGACAGATTACTCACAATTTCCGAATCTACTATTTATTCTCGTTCTAAAAAAAATTCATTACCAACATTGTTTAGAAGATCCCATACTTTTTTTCTCACCTAACTCATTTAAACTAAACTTAGAACAGGCTTTATCTTTAAAATTCGGTACTGCGATCAGCTCATAATGATGCGCTGAAGCAATCAACGATAAGGTATAGTAATGGTGTTCTGTTTTGTTTGTCACACCTAATTTTTTTAGGCTGGCGTCTGCATAGCTATGCGAATGCCAGTAGTAACGCTCCATCTGCGTCACTAGATTCAATAGGGTTATCTTAGCTTCAGTACGACGAACTTTTAAGATCGCCGTACTATACACGGGATAAGCAACTGCCCATAAAACACCGGCAATTGCTAACACAATCAGCAACTCAATCAAACTAAAGCCGGCTTGCTTGGTAAACATTTTATTAAGCTTGAACAGGAGTGACTGAGCTCAAACCAAATACTGTACCTATTTTATGCGCAAACGAAGCACCCACTCGGTCAGAAAGTTGCTCTAATAACCCAGGTTTCACTGTATAATCAACGATATTATTGTTTTTAAACAAATCACGTGAAAGTGAAAAAATATCTGCAAAGCCATCAATTAAACCTAAATTTAATGCTTCTTTACCCGTCCAAACCAATCCAGAAAATAAATCCGGGGTCTCGCTTTTGAGCCGTTGGCCTCGACCTTGTTTAACGGCATCAATAAATTGCTCATGAATATCATTCATCATCTGTATCGCAATATCTTTCTCTTGGGGTTTTTGCTGAGAAAAAGGATCTAAAAATCCTTTATGCTCACCAGAAGTCAGTAAACGACGTTCAATACCTAATTTATTTAACGTATCGACAAAACCAAATCCACTCATCACCACGCCAATTGATCCTACTAAACTAGATGGATCGGCGTAAATATCTTCACTCGCTGAAGCAATATAATACGCAGCCGAAGCACATAAATCTCCACAAAGCGCATAGATCTTAATTTTTGGATTTTTCTTTCGAAGATAGCGGAGCTCTTTATAAACTTGTGCCGCTTGCACCGGACTCCCACCGGGACTATTAATCCGTAAAACCAAAGCTTGTAGATTCTTTTGTTCAAACGCTTCCTCTAACCCTTTAATAATGTTATCTGCCGAAGCGGGCGTCTCATCACCAATGACACCATGGATATCAAGGATACCAATATGTGGTTTTAAACGTGCATTATTAGGCAGTTCGGTAAATGATGTCCATAAGATCATGAATAATAAGAAAAAACTAGTGAAAAATAGAAGCTTAAAAAATACTCCCCAACGACGTTTAGCACGCTGCTCCTTTAACGAACTAAATAGAAGCGCCTCTAAGGTTTTGTTCTTCCATTTTGGATCATTCATAGGAGAATCGCTCATATAGGCCTCGATTATTTTTAGTCATAAGTAAAAAAATGCGCGTAGTTTACCTTATTTTTTGATACAAAGAACAGTTCAATTATAACGTTCAGCTTAAGCAATACGCATAATTTTAGCGTCTTAAGCATATAAATAGTCGTCATTTAAACTAAACGAAAACCTAAACACGTTTCTAAGATTGTCAAAGGCGCTAATTTAGCCTCTTGCATGGCAGAGGAGGGGGGTGTAAATAAAAAGTTTGTTCGAGCATATATTGCCCTGAAATCACAGCACGCGCACATTGATCGGTGGGAGCGAGCCAGCTACTTCCAGCAGGAAAATGAAACGTGTGATAGACCCCTCGGGTTTGATAATCAATATCTCGTTTCATGACATCATGAATTTGAAGCATAAAATGATCATACGGGCTACGTAAACTCTTTGTAATACCAACCAATATAAAAGCGACCGACTTCCTGGGAACGGCGGCATAATTTTAGCTAAGTAGCGCGGCGCAAGGTGCACAAAGCACTCCCCGATATACCACACTCTTTCTTCGCCATTAGGATTAATATTACAAAATAAACGTAAAATTCTTTGCCCATGACTCGGCCTAGAAGAAAATGCATCAATATGTAACAAACGATCTTTTTTAAGAAGTAACGTCTTTCTTTGTTTAATTTCAGCAAGGCGATAGCTTGTTTGTCCGAGTAACAGATAGGTATAATACGTTGGGAATAAGCGCTTTACAAACTGATCGGCTTTTTGTGAAAAGCAAATCAATAAGGATCGTAATACTGCTTTGGAAGGATACTGATTGTGTACACCTGTTAATTGGTGTGTTTTTGGATCAAAACTAATGTTTTTTGCACCTTGCTTCAAACTATTTGGATCAAATAAACATTCCTCTTCGGAGGAAAGCTTAACGCTTAACTGGGGATAGTAAAGTAATTGACCTCTTTCTATTTTTCTTAATGCCGTTTTTTGATCACTCTCTTCAAAACATCCGTGCCAATTATCTACCGAAAAAATAGCCAACACATCCATCGATTCAGCTGTGATTAAAAGATAAAATTTTATCTTTTTTTATCATTTGATCGATTCAGAATGCTTAATACATCGCGTTAACGATAGTTAAATGCTTCCATTAAATAATCTGTTTGTATGTCATCTTGATCTGCTAAATCAGCGATGGTCCGTGCAACACGTAAAATACGATGCAGCGCGCGTAAAGATAAATTAAGTTTTTCCACAGCCGCTTCGAGCAGTTTACGATCGGTTTCAGCCAGTTTACAAGTCTTTTCCAAGGCTTGACCTGCTAAATAACAATTAAGCTGACCACGCGTACGATATTGTCTATCACGTGCTTGATTAACGCGTGTACGAACCGTTGCACTATTTTCTCTAAGGGAAGTGTGATCAAAAAAATTTTTATCCGCTGCTTGCAGCGTAATCTTCATATCGACTCGATCCAAGAAAGGACCCGATAGTTTTCGTTGATAACGCTTTATTTGTTCTGGAGTACAAACACAAGGCTGGCGTTGACTACCAAAATAACCGCAAGGACAAGGATTCATCGCAGCAACGAGCTGAAAATCAGCTGGAAATTCCGCTTGATAAGCCGCACGTGAAATCGTCACCCGACCTGACTCGAGTGGTTCACGTAATGATTCTAAAGCACGTTGATTAAACTCAGGCAATTCATCGAGAAAAAGAACACCACGATGCGCTAAAGACACTTCTCCGGGTCGTGGTGGACGCCCCCCACCCACCAGTGCCGCGCAGGAAGCCGTGTGATGCGGCGCGCGAAAACTTGGATATTGCCAATGATTCGATTTCCATTCTTTTTGTGTAATCGAATGAATCGTTGCCGCTTCAATGGCTTCCTCTTCAGTTAACAACGGAAGAATACTGGTTAAGCGATTCGCTAACATCGTTTTCCCCGTACCGGGTGGCCCAACCAATAACAAACTATGACGACCACTTGCCGCAATTTCGAGTGCACGTTTAGCATGCGCTTGCCCAGTAATTTCATTAAAATCGTATCGGAAAATCGGCGGTGAACACATCGGCGCCCGATTATACGCACAAAGTAAGGTTTCTTGATGAAGATGCGCACAAATTGCCAATAAATTTTTAGCGGGCAAAATACGAGTATGCCCACTAAAACTGGCCTCTTGAGCATTTTCTTCCGGTAAAATTACGGCATGATCCGCTTTTTTCGCAGCTAATGTAAAAGGCAATATCCCAGATACCGGACGCAACTCGCCGGATAAAGCGAGTTCACCAATAAATTCATACTGATCTAACGCTTGTTGTGGAATTTGTTGTGATGCCGCAAGAATCCCTAACGCAATTGCTAAATCAAAGCGACTGCCTTGTTTCGGTAAATCCGCCGGTGCGAGGTTAATCGTAATCCGGCGGGTGGGAAAATTAAACTGGCTATTTAAAAGCGCACTGCGCACGCGATCGCGACTTTCTTTAACAGCCGTTTCCGGTAAACCGACGATCACTAAACTCGGTAATCCATTGGAAAGGTGCGCTTCGACCGTGACGCTAGGCGCCGTAATCCCCAGACTAGCGCGTGTTTGAATCAGTGCTAATGACAAAATAGTTCCCTCTATTCTTATTATTCGTTATTAGAATGTCATAATGTCGTGTTTATTTACTTTAGCCTTAATTTTCGGCTTAGATAAACCTTTTTCGAGTTCTGCAACTTGTTTTCCTAAGGTATTTAATTTTGTTCGTGTCTTGAGAAGTACGTTTTTTTGTAAATCAAATTCTTCTCGCGTCACTAAATCCATCTTCATTAACATTGATTTAAGCACGGCACGAAAATTTTTTTCAACTTCTTTTTTCGCTTTTTTTAAGTCCGTGGGCAAACTTTCACTCAGTCGTTTAGCCATATCATTAATAAATTTTGTATCAAACATAAAATAAAAACTCCAATTAAAGGGTACGTATATGATTAATAATGATTAAGATAACATTTCTATATGATTATTGGAAAAAATTTTTTCGAGTGCTTTTTTTTGACTCGCTTTCTCTTCGGTAAGAAGAAAAGTATACTTTTTTTCTGCTTCATTTAATGGTTCAATTATCTTTTGTTGTTCTGTTAAAATAGATAAATCCGCTTCAGAAATCGTATCGCAGCGTGCATGGCGCTGTTTTACTCTTTTTTCTAAGATTTTTTCGCTCATTTGACAATGTAAAATATAAAAATCGACTGCATGTTTTTTCGCTAAATTTTGAAATGCTTCTCGTTGCGCACATTGCAAGAACGTAGCGTCCACTAGCACACTAAAACCACTATCGAGAATTAAGTCCGCTAAATCCAGTAAGGTTTGATACGTTTTTTGAGTCGCCTGTGGGGAATAAATACCTTGGTTCAACGCTGAATGCGAACTCGCCTGTAAAGGAATTCGATGGAGTCGTTTACGAACCACATCTGAGTTAATTTGAATCACACCACTTTCTTTGACAAATTCTCGCGCCACCGCGTTTTTCCCGAACCAGATAATCCATGCATAATTAACAAACAGGGTTTGACGGCTTGTGTATAGAACGTAGCAAGCCGCATGAAATTATGATAATCCTCTTGAATCCGCTTTTTTTCTTCACTGTTCACATCGATTTGTTTTAAGCGCAATAAAGCGATTTTCGCACGAACCACAGCGCGATAACTTAAATAATACGGTAAAATGTAAAGGCCTTGATAATCACTGGTCGCCTGTAAATACGTATTCAACAATTGACGCGCAAACCCAATATATTTTTTTCCGTTAAATCCATCATTAAAAATGCCAAATCCGCCATCACATCGGTCCAACGAAATGTTTCATTAAATTCTAAACTATCAAAGAGTAGCGGCTGACCTTTATAAAGAACAATATTGGCTAAATGTAAATCACCGTGCCCATTTCGAATAAATCCATTTTTTTTCTGGCTAAAAACCGTGCATAATGTTGTTGGAATTGTTGATCAGCCCAGTTTTTTAAGTTATTTAACTGCACTAGATCGGCCTGATCCTCAAGAAGAGGCGTAATCTGCGTAAAATTTTGCTGAGTAGGTGCATGCACTTCTTCTGGTGTACCAAATGAACTTTCTTCTGTTGCCGAAGCAATATTTTGATGAAAATCAGCGAGTAATAGACCCAGTGCTTCAACCATCGCTCCGGTCAACAACCCACGTTGAAGGAGATGATTAAATAAATTTTCCTGAGGAAATTCACGCATCATTAAGGCATATTCCAAGATGGGCCCTTCTCCAGATAACTGAGGATGCGCTACACTTCCTGTGATGGGAATAACTTTTAGATAAATTTCAGGCGCTAATCGCTGACCTAAATCAAGTTCTTTTTGACAATAAAAGCGCCGTTTTTCAAGGCTAGAAAAATCAAGAAACTTTAATCTTATAAGCATATTGTCCAGTCAAAAGCACCCAAGAAACATGGGTTTCAATCAATTTAGCATGAGGAAAACTTGCAAGTAAATTTTTTATCAAATTTGTACTGGACATAATCGTTTTGCACCGAGTTAACTATAGACAAGAAAACTATAACGTAACTTTACTTCGGTTGTAAAAGGAATACTGGATTTATTGAGCGTTTCCAAGGAGATTTTATGGCATTTACCATTACAAAACGTATCATTGAATCGCTATTAAATGAAGTCGATATTCAAATAAACGGCACGCGTATTCATGATATTCAAGTGCACACTGATCATTTTTATCGCCGTATCTTGCGTGATCCCATACTCGGTTTAGGAGAAGGCTACGTTGCAAAAGAATGGGATTGTGCACATCTGGATTGTTTTTTTTATACGATTTTGCGCACAAATCTAGAAAAAAAAATCTATAAAAATCCGTTTTTTTCCTACTTTATTTTGAAAAGTCTTTTTAATGAATTGATTGCCCGTTTTTGGAATCGACAAAGCATTGCACGCGCGCCCACTGTCGCAAAACGGCATTATGATAAAGGAAATCTTCTTTACACGTTGATGCTCGATTCAGGACTCAATTATAGTTGTGGTTATTGGAAACAAGCCGAGTCACTCGACGACGCGCAATATGCCAAATTAGCGTTAATTTGTCAAAAATTAGGCTTAAAACCAGGGATGCGCGTCCTCGATATCGGTTGTGGTTGGGGAAGTTTCTGTCGTTATGCCGCAGAAAATTATGGTGTTTCGGTTGTCGGAATCACCCTATCTCAAGAACAATACCAATTCGCTACCACTCTTTGTGCACATCTACCGGTACAGATTCATTTACTGGATTACCGTGCGGTGCGTGGCACGTTTGATCGAATTTGCTCGATTGGAATGTTTGAACATGTTGGACCTAAAAATCATCGCCACTACATGAAAATTGTACACCGCTGTTTAACTGACGAAGGATTATTTTTATTGCATACCATCGGCAGTAATGTATCTCTGTATCGGCCGAACCCATGGATTGATCGCTATATCTTCCCAAATGGGGTTTTGCCTTCAATGCGCCAAATTAGTTCAGCCAGCGAAGCGTTTTTTGTAATGGAAGATTGGCATAATTTTGGTGCAGATTATGATCAAACGCTTATAGCATGGGTCAACAATTTTGAAAAAAACTGGGGGCGCTTATCCAACACCTATGACGAAACGTTTTATCGCTTGTGGACGTATTATTTACGCGCCTGCGCTGGTGCATTTCGCGCACGAGTTCTTCAGCTCTGGCAAATTGTTTTCTCAAAACAAGGTATGCGCGGCGGCTATTCCTCGATTCGCTAGCATCGAAATAAATAGTTTAGTTTATTATAAAACCTTTATCTTTTTATATCTTGATTGATTCATCTATAAACGCCTATGACTGAATATTGAAATGATCTCTCATGAAGATTGCCATCAAGATAAAAGGAAATAGACTACTTTATCTTGAAAAATGGCATAAATACGTTAAAAATCTGAGCAAAACGCGTGTTTTTACTGGTAATTAATAACGTAGTTCTATATAGTGATACGTTTTCCATTCTAACGCGACTTTGTGTTTTAAGTTAATAATGAAAGGAGCATCTTATGGCTATCCGTGAACTCGAAGAAATCACCTTACGGCTCAAGGCTTATGGAAAAGGGATCTTGGCTGCAGATGAAAGCCAAGCGACCATTGAAAAACGCTTCTCTGGACTACAAATCGAATCTACCGTAGAGAATCGACGTGCTTATCGTGAAATATTATTTACAACGCCCGGTCTTGAATCATTCATTAGTGGCGTCATTCTTCATGAAGAAACCCTAGGACAACGCAATAAAGAAGGCGTTCTTTTTCCTGAACTGCTCACCGAACAAGGGATTATTCCCGGTGTTAAAGTAGATAAAGGCTTGATCCCACTCAATGCTGAAGAAAAAATTACTGAAGGATTTGACGGCTTAGCCAAGCGACTTGAAGTTTACAAACATTTAGGTGCTTGTTTTGCAAAATGGCGCGCAGTTTTTACGCTTTCCGATCAACTTCCTTCTTCTCTAGCACAATTTGCGAATGCGCAAGCACTTGCTCGTTATGCCGCGATTTGTCAAGCGAATGACGTGGTTCCAATTGTCGAACCCGAACTTTTAATAGATGGTAATCATTCTCTCGAACGCTGCGCAGAAGCGACGATAAAAACCTTAAATATTGTTTTTGAAGCGCTTGCCCAACATCAAGTAATCACTCGCTGTATTTTATTAAAACCCAGTATGCGGGAATCAATATCATCCACAACCGAGCATTCATGAAGTCGCCCAAGCAACGCTTAATGTACTCCTCAAAACAGTTCCTCCAGAAGTTCCCAGCATTAATTTTCTTTCAGGCGGACAATCTCCTGAGTTGGCCACCGCACACTTAAACGAAATGAATCGTTTAACCGACTTATCTCGTCCTTGGCATTTAAGTTTTTCATACGGTCGGGCACTGCAAGATCCTGCTTTAAAGGCTTGGAATGGCAAGGCACATAATGCAAAAATAGCTCAATCCGCTTTATATCATCGTGCAAAAATGAATGCCGCCGCCAGTAAAGGAACTTATGACAAGACGATGGAAGTCGAAGATAGCGAAACGGAGCCAGTTTTTGTTTAATATTTATTTAAATCGCTTTGCTTAAAATAACGATGATATAAACAATGCTTAGCCTAGGTAAAAAGATTGGCTATCTAGGCTGTCTTGGTTCTGTTTAATCAGTTATATACCGTTTGTTCAAGCTGAATTCTTGGATTCCTCGGCGCAGGCGATTGCTAAACGTCTTGCGCCAATTGGTTCTGTAAAAATCGATCGGCCCCAGCCCATTTCCCCAGCAAACACACATACTTTATTGGCTTCTTCAGAACACCTAGGTCAACAGATCGTGACGACGCGTTGTATTTTGTGTCATGGCCACGGGATAGGTGATGCGCCGCGATTAACAGTAAAAACAGATTAGGCTAAACGTCTTGAGCAAAATAAAGCGGTGTTATTTGAGCATCTTGAACACGGCTATCGGGCCATGCCACCCAAAGGTGCTTGTTTAGAATGTTCAAATAACGATTTACATGCCACATTGGATTATTTACTCAAGAAAATTGAAGTACTTGCTTCCTAAGAACAGTAAACTAATTTAATAGTAAGACGTTACG
Organism: Rickettsiella massiliensis 20B; assembly: GCF_000257395.1. Classification (GTDB taxonomy): domain Bacteria; phylum Pseudomonadota; class Gammaproteobacteria; order Diplorickettsiales; family Diplorickettsiaceae; genus Diplorickettsia; species Diplorickettsia massiliensis. The sequence goes on along the minus strand of NZ_AJGC01000003.1, from coordinate 107,189 downwards.
AAACGTTTATCTATTTTTCAAATTGAATAGGCCACTATCCAAAAAACTTTTTTGATCAAATAGTTATTTTTTAATAGAAAGACCCCTCACGTGTCGCTCCATTCGACAAAGTGAGGGGTCAATAATAAATAAACTAGCTGGAGTCATTCCAATTAAACAGCTGTGTTTGTTATTCTTTTTATTTGAAAACCACCTGTTTAATCTCCATTGACCCAAAATAGTAGGTAATTAACCAATCACAATGCGATCACGATTTTTGTCGACCGTATGTTTACCAATTCCTTTGACATCCGTTAACGCATCGATTGACTTAAACGGGCCATGTGCATCGCGATATTCAATGATCGCTTGCGCGCGTTTTTGGCCAATACCACTGAGCCCATGCGCTAACGTTCCCGCATCGTCATGATTAATATTGACTTGATTATTAATCACTTGCGGGGCAACGTTCGTTAACGAAACCGAATAAACTTTTGGTGATACCGTCTGAGTTTCACCATGATTAGGCAGTGTGGTTGCAACCGCATTCACGGCAAGAAAAGAAGTAAACAGGGTCATTAAAAAAGCAGAACGAACACTCATAAACGAATCTCCTTATTATTTTTATGAATGAGTGGAGGTATTATCGTAAGCCGAGAAGCACAATGATGCAATGAATCAATTGGTCATGTGCTTATGCATTATTGTCAAATAGTCCTGCACGCCTTGCTCAATTGATCGAAACGTTCCGTCATAACCGGCTTGTCTTAATTGTGCAAGATCGGCTTGGGTAAAACTTTGATAGCTTTTTTTAAGTGATTCTGGAAACGGAATATAACGAATCGATCCATGACCATAGAATCGTATTACCGCGTTGGCCAACTGATTAAACGTTTCACTCTGACCCGTTCCGACATTATAAATACCACTTTTTCGTGATTCTAAACACCACAAATTGACATCGACGACGTCTTCAACATACACAAAGTCACGGCACTGCTCACCATCAGGATAGGTGCCACACCCTGCAAATAAAGTAATCGTCCCTTTTTCTTGTAGCTGGCGAGACGCATGAAAAACCACACTGGCCATCGATCCCTTATGCGCTTCACCGGGACCATACACATTGAAATAACGTAAACCGACAATGGGACTTTTTGCAGAAGGCAATACACGCCGAACAAAATGATCAAAGAGATATTTTGAGTAGGCATACATATTAATTGGCTTTTCATTGCGTGGATCTTCAGCGAAAAGGGTTCCCGTACCATACACCGCCGCGCTCGAAGCATAAATAAAGGGTACGCGCCGTTGTAAGGCAACTTGCAATAAGCGTTTTGAATATTCGTAATTCGTTTTCATCATATATCGCCCGTCCCACTCAGTGGTCACGGAACAAGCACCTTGATGAAAAATCGCTTTTAGCTTTGGAAAAGCAGTCTTTTTTTCAATTTGGAGAAGAAAGTCGTCTTTGTCGAGATAATCACAAATCTGACTACCACAAAGATTGGTAAACTTAATACCCTGTTGTAAATCATCCACTACCAAAATATCGGTATCCGGATAACGTCGATTTAATCCGCGAACTAATTGACTGCCAATAAACCCCGCGCCTCCTGTTACAATAATCATCTCTGAACCCTTATTCATTTTTTAATGCAGTCAAAACCGCCGTTGTCGAGCACCCTTTTACTAAATCGAGTAACTTCATTTCGCCACCATAACGTTGTACCACTTGCGCTTCAGGAAGCTCACTCAATTGATAGTCGCTGCCTTTTACCCAAACATCGGGTTGAATCCATTCGATCAAACGTTCTGGTGTCGCGTCATTGAATGAAACCAACCAATCTACGGCGCTTAAACCTGCCAATACTTTTATCCGTTGCTCTAACGTATGAATAGGGCGCTTTTCACCTTTAAGACGTTTAATCGAAGCATCGTCATTGACTGCCACAATTAAGTAATCACCCAGTGCTTTCGCTTCAGTTAGATACGACACATGTCCGGCATGAAGTATATCAAAGCAACCACCGGTCATAACAATCTTTTTACCTTGTGCTTTGACCGCTTTAACAACAGTTTTTAATGCCGCTTCGGACAACCTTCCGGTTTGGAGTGAAGTCGATTTTATTGAAGCAGCCAAAGTCAGTTCCGCAGGATCAATCGTTGCCGCGCCCAGTTTACCGACCACCAAACCGGCGGCAATATTGGCTAACGCAGCGGCGGAAACCCATTCTTTTTGAGTCGCTTGATAAGCCAAGGCCAAACAAGCGACAACCGTGTCGCCTGCACCGGTCACATCGTAAACTTGCTGAGCGAGCGCTGGCAAATGCATGGCTGGTTGATCACGTTGCACCAAGGTCATCCCTTGTTCGCCACGCGTAATTAACAAGGCTTCCAGCGCATACTGCGCCAACACCGCACGTGCTTTTTTGACGAGTCATCTGCGCAAGGACCAACCATCTCTTCAAAATTCTCGACGATTCGGCGTCAGAACCGTAGCACCTTGATAAACATTCAAGTCACTGTGTTTGGGATCAACAAAAATAGGTTTATTTGCCTGGCGGGCTAAACCAATCCACGTTGCCATATTCTGCAAGCAACCTTTGCCGTAATCAGAAAAAATAATGATATCGGCGGATTCAACTCGACGCTCAAAATCAAGTTTTAATTGTTCTAATGTTAACTGCGGCGTGCCTTCTTCAAAATCAAGGCGAAGCAATTGTTGATGGACACTTAATACCCGTAACTTCAGCGTCGTGCTAATCGATGCTAAGCGATGCACATGACAAGCAATACCCGCATCACTCAACATGTTTATTAAGCGATCGCCCGCTTCATCTTGTCCACAATAACTGATTAAGTCGACTTGTGCGCCTAACGCGGCAAGATTCAGCGCGACATTCCCGGCACCCCCAGGGCAACCTTCGTCACCTGGACAACGGGAACCGGTGCTTCAGGAGAAATTCTTGATGTCGGTCCTGACCAATAACGATCCAACATCAGATCGCCAACCACAAGAACACGGATGGATCGAAACGAAGAAATATCAATTTTCATGGTGATCTATATAGTGATGAGTGGTTAGTTTATGCGATAATGACGTGCAGAGTCTATTCTTGCTCTTGATTTTCACACACAGAAGGTATCCTCGCTATGACTGACGCCAGAAAGAAAGCCCTGAGTATCGCATTAAGTCAAATTAAAAAACAACACGGCGAAGGCGCCGTCATGCGTTTGGGTGATTCCAGCCAAGTACCGGTCGAAGCTGTTTCAACCGGCTCATTAGGTTTAGATATTGCATTGGGAATTGGTGGCTTACCTCGTGGTCGGATTATTGAAATTTACGGTCCGGAGTCGTCAGGTAAAACGACGTTAACGCTCCAAACGATTGCAGAATGTCAAAAAAAAGGCGGTATCGCCGCGTTTGTCGATGCGGAACATGCATTAGATCCGATTTATGCTGCGAAACTCGGTGTTAACATTGATGATCTATTGGTTTCACAACCGGATACCGGTGTCGTTGTCGATTCGGTCGCCGCGCTCACGCCGCGTGCAGAAATTGAAGGTGAAATGGGTGATTCACACATGGGTTTACAGGCTCGTTTAATGTCGCAAGCACTGCGTAAATTAGCGGGAAATATTAAACGTTCCAATACATTAGTTATTTTCATCAACCAAATTCGTATGAAAATCGGCGTCATGTTTGGTAACCCAGAAACCACCACCGGCGGTAATGCACTGAAATTCTATGCCTCTGTACGTCTCGATATTCGGCGTATTGGCGCAATAAAAAAAGGAGATGAAATTGTCGGCAGTGAAACACGGGTTAAAGTCGTGAAAAATAAAGTCGCGCCTCCGTTCCGACAAGTTGAATTTGAGATTCTCTACAATCAAGGTATTTGTCACCTTGGTGAAATCCTAGATTTAGGTGTCAACGCCGGTCTTATTGAAAAAGCGGGTGCTTGGTACAGCTATCAAGGTGAGAAGATTGGACAAGGGAAAGATAATGTTAAGCAATTTTTGCGTGAGCGTCCGGAAATCAGGCAAACTCTAGAAACACAAATACGTGAGCAGCTCCTTGCCCCACTCACATCCAGCGCAACCCCTTCGGTGGAAGAATTAGAAACTGAAACGTTTGAATAATTCATTCGGCGAAAGATAAACCAGGGATGGTTTTTTATTGATAGGAAAGAACGTACGTCATGCCTGCGAATGAACCAAATATAACTGAAGAAAAGTTAGTCGAGCAACAAGCCTTGGCTTATTTACAAAATCGAGAATATACCCCGTTATTGTTACAACGCAAGTTGCAGCAAAAGGGGTTTTCGATGACGTTAATCCAGCTCAGCTTGCAACGCTTAAGTGAAAAGGGCTGGCTGAGTGAAGCCCGTTTTACCGAAGGTTGGCTGGCACAACGTCTTCGTCAAGGTTATGGTCCGGTGCGGATTGAAATGGAATTACGTCAGCAGGGCGTCACTGAGCCCACGATTAAAGACCAATTTACCGAAATAAGTGAAGCACGCTGGCTTGATAGTTTGGGCAAAGCACTGCAACGCAAGTTTCCTACCTCATCCACCCAAACAACACTGACTTTACAACAAACAAAATATCTCCACTATCGTGGGTTTACCCGTGAACAGATTAAAGCATACATGCAATCGGATAATAAGGCTTAAATTGAAACTATGAATTCCACAACGATGCAGTTACCACGGTTTAATGAAATTAATCCGCAAACGATTGTCCAAGATTTAGAAAAATTATTGGACAAAAACCGTATAGAATTAGCGCAATTACTGACTGAAGTCACGCCATTAGACTGGAGCTTTATCGAAAAAATCGACGATTTAAGTAATCAAATTGATCATTTTTGGTCGCCGATTAATCATCTTTATGCTGTCAACCAAACGCCTGAATTACGTGCTGCTTATCATCAATGTCTACCCAAGTTAAGCGCATACCAAACCGAATTGCGTCAAAACCATGCGTTATATCAAGCAATTCAATCTTTAAGCCGAAGTGAATACCCTTTTAATTATGCACAAGAAAAATATCTCCAAAATGAACTGCGCAATTTTCATTTAAGTGGGGTCGATCTTAATGAAGCAGATAAACAACGTTATGCAGCGATTCAAGCACGTCTGACGGAGCTGAGCAATCAGTTTGAAGAAAATTTACTCGATGCCACCGCCGTGTGGTCTTATCAAGTCACTGATCACCAAGCGCTATCCGGTCTTCCCGATTACGTATTTGCCGTTCCGGCCAAACGGGGGGGGGGGGGAAACCAACCTGGGCCTTTCTTTACACTGGATTACACGTGTATCCGGTCTTCCCGATTACGTAATTGCCAGTACCGCCAAAACGGCGGAGGAGAGAAAACAAACTGGGCATATCTTTACACTGGATTACACGTGTTATTTTGCGGTACTCACTCATGCAGATCAACGTGAATTACGTGAAAAACTTTATAAAGCACATATTACCCGCGCCTCGGATCTGGGCTCTCCGGTTGATTTTGACAATAGTGCCATTTTATTTGAAATTCTCCAATTACGTCATGAAGTCAGTCAATTACTCGGATTTGCGAACTATGCTCAAAATAGTCTTGCTGCCAATAAAATGGCAAAAAATGTACAGGAGGTGATTGAGTTTTTAGAAGGATTACTCAAAACAGCGCGGCCAAAGGCACAAAAAGAATGGCAATCTTTAGTCGATTTTGCAAAAGATAGAGACGGAATCGATCATTTACAACCCTGGGACATCTTATATTATCGAGAAAAACAGCGTGAAGCTTTGTTTAACATCCGAGAAGATCAGTTACGTGCTTATTTTCCAGTAAAACAGGTGTTATCTGGTCTTTGTAAACTGGTTAACTACCTATTTGGTATTCAAATACAAGAAGTCGCCGATGTCGAAGTTTGGCACCCTTCAGTCCGTTTTTTTCGATTACCGATGATCAACAGCAAATACGTGGTCAATTTTATTTAGATTTATATGCCCGCCCCAACAAGCGTGAAGGTGCTTGGGTGGACGATTATCAATCCCGGCGTCGTTTGGCGGATCAAACGGTGCAAATTCCGATTGCCTTTTTAACGTGTAATTTTTCTGCACCTTGTGATAAAACACAAACGGCGTTACTGAACCACGAGGAAGTATTAACTCTTTTTCATGAATTCGGGCATGGTTTACAACATATGCTCACGCAAATTGAGTATGAAGGTGTTTCCGGAATCAATGGAGTGGCATGGGATGCCGTAGAACTACCGAGTCAGTTTTTGGAATATTTTGCTTGGGAAAAATCGATAATTGATCTGATCAGTTGTCATGAGAAAACGCGTGTATCCTTACCTGAAGATCTGGTCCTAAAAGATGTACGCCGCTAAAAATTTTCAATCGGGTTTGCAATTACTACGCCAAATTGAACTAGCTTTATTTGATTTTCGATTGCATGCTGAATTTGACCCAACGAAAGGTTATCCACAAATTCAACAATTGCTTGAGCAAATACGACAACATATTAATATCACACCCACTTCTGAATGTAATCGATTTCAGCACGGATTTTCTCATATCTTTGCAGGCGGTTATGCCGCCGGTTATTACAGTTATCTCTGGGCGGAAGTTTTAGCTTGTGATGCTTTTTACGCTTTTAAAGAAAACGGTATTTTTAACCAAGAAATCGGTAAATTGTTTTTAGAAACAATTTTAGAGCAAGGTGGCGCAATCGATGCGGTGGAATTATTTAAAATGTTTCGTGGTCGTGCTCCGAAAATTCAACCTTTTCTAGAAAGCTTGAGTATTTTTTCCTGAAAAAGATAGCGTTTCAAATAACTTAAACTTTCTTTTAAAATTTTGATCATTCTAATTATATGATCAAATCAGTCTTTCTAAATAATCTGAAAAAATAGATTCCATCTTGTTTTATTAAACAATACTATACTTTTTCCAAGTAATAGAAATTCTTTGTCTTGCAAGAAATGGCTACTTAACCACATTTTTTTAAAAAACGTGTAAACAAAAAATGTATTTTTAAATTACGATACGTTACAGAAATAAAATTTTTCTATTAATAAGAAGAAACGCTTAATTTTGTCGAGTACATCCAGATTATTTTTATATCCTTATTAAATAAAATTATAGTATTGAAGATATTATTGAGGTATCATAATCTAATGTTTTCTTGGATTATCCATTAAAACATTAAAAAATCTATTTTGGTAATAACAATTAAAAACATGCGAATCACACTAAGGCAATTACAAGTTTTCGTCGCCATCGCCAAATCAGGGAACGTTAGCCACGCCGCAAAAAAAATGCATCTCTCTCAATCGGCGTGCAGTATGGCGCTTGCAACACTCGAGGAACAATTGCAAGGCTCGATCTTTGATCGACACGGGAAACAACTTTTTCTGAATGAAAGAGGGCGTACATTACTTCCCAAGGCTACGACAATCATATCTCAGATAAAAGAACTCAAAGATATGATGAGTGAAAATAAAAAAGAAAATCTATCTGGGCAGTTGATCATAGGTGCCAGTAAAACGATTGGTAACTATTTACTGCCACAGCTTATTTCTGAGTTCATTCAAGATCATCCGAAAATACAAATTAAATTAGAAATCTCTAATACGGAAGCAATTCTTAGCAAATTACTCTCATTTAGTATTGATTTAGCACTCACCGAAGAGAATTGCTATACAGACAAAATCTGTTCTCATCCCTGGCGAAAAGATCAGTTGATTATTATCGCTTCGCCTCGAGACCCGATCACTACGAAGAAAAAACTAAATTTTTCAGATATCGCGAATGCACGTTGGTTACTACGAAAAAATGCTTCGGAAACACGTGTTAAACTGGAAGAAGCCATGGGCGGTAAAATACGTCCTTTCTTGGAGCTGGATGATGTCGAGGCGATTAAACAATCTGTTCAAGCTGGATTAGGAATTGGATGTTTATCGAGAATTTCTGTAGAGGATGCCCTAAAAAATAATCAAGTCATTGAACTTAGAACACCTTTTTTAAATTTAGATCGTGAATTTTTTGTGCTTTTACACAAAGAAAAATACAAATCAACAATCCTGTCTGAGTTTTTACGGTGCTGTAGTTGACGATCGGTTCTAAAAAGTCACTTATGGTATATCAAGCGATTCCACGATAAACTCATAGTTATCTGAATCGCTATACTTTAGGAGTAATGCCTTTGGGGGCTATATTAATTCTGGGGGCAACGTCGTCTATTGCGCGCGCTTGTGCGGAGCTTTTTGCCCAACAAGGTTATTCATTGTTTCTCGCTGGGCGTGATGTATCTGAACTGTCACGTCTAGCGAAGGACTTACAGATACGCTTTAAAGTAACTGTAGATTACGCATGTTTCAATATCTTAGAAAAAACTTCCTGCACTCACTTTTTTGAACAAGTTCTCCATCAAGTCCAAACGTTACAAGGCATCGTTATGGCCGTTGGCTTATTAGGAAGCCATTATTCTCAAAAAGAGATTATTACTGCAAATTTTCTAGGTCCGGCTTGCTTTTTAGAAACGTGTCTTCCTTATTTTATTGAACAAAAAAAGGATTTATTTTAGGGTTAAGCTCTGTCGCCGGTGAGCGGGGACGGCGCGCGCACTACGCGTATGGAGCAAGCAAAGCGGCTCTCACTACTTATCTACAAGGGTTACGTAGCTATTTACACCCATACTCGGTACAAGTGTTAACCATAAAACTAGGGTTAATTGATACTAAAATGACCTTTGGAGCGACACCTTATCCTCTTTTTTTGGCCGCCACCCCACAAAAAACGGGAAAAAAGATTGTCCAAGCGTTAAATAGTAAAAAAGAAAGCGTTTATATCCCAAAACCCTGGAGAACGCTTATGTGGATCATTCGCATCATACCGGAAAAAATTTTTAAACATTTTTCTTTTTAACCCGACGGTAAAACCAATCGATTTTATATATACGAGATATAGGTAATATTATCTTTTTGATTTTTATCCTATAAAACATAATTTTTTTATTTTTTATGTCTATATAGTTTGAGGGGTTAACAATAATCTTCTTGATAAACTAGAACTGTAAATGGATTTAGGATCCCATTGGTGTTTAACATTCAACCATTGTGCATAACGCGGATACATCTCACGAAAATTTTCTGGTTTTAAGCGCGCGTCTTTTGCAAGATATACACGACCACCCACTCGGATAAGCAAAGCATCTAATTCATCTAAACACAAAAAAAGTTCGGGGTGGCGAATCGGTAAATCGATAGCAAGCGTCAGTCCTGGACATGGAAAAGAAAGAAAAGCCTGGTTCTCCACTCCTAAACGTTTAAGCACTGCTAAATAAATAGGGCAATGTTTTTTACGTAAAATCTCAAAAGCCGTTTGAATCGTCGATGCCGCCACTTCGTTAGGCATCACACACTGATACTGCAAAAAACCACGTTTCCCATATAATTTCGGCCAAGCGTGAAGGCGATCCAGTGGATAAAAATAGTTACAATACGTTAAAATTTTAGGGCTTGTTTTTTTAGTTGCCTGTTTATAATAATAGCGATTAAATGCTCGAACAAAAGTGGGGTGCAGCATACCGTTTGGTAAATAACCAGGAAACGTATAGGTTGCTTGAGAAGGCACCTCCAATGGTTTTTTTTGATGGGCTAAGGATAAATCTTCAAGAATCGCATGTCGCGCGCACATAAACACACCGGGAATCGTCGATCCGCTTAACCCATCTAGCCAAGCAACTTGATATTCTAATGATTCATTCTTATCTTGATCAAAAAAAAATCGGCGACGTACGTTTGAACATGCATCAATGCACTTTTGATCGGCTTTAACTGAATGGTGACCGTGCCAATTAATCCGGTCAAACCCATCCCACCCAACGTTGCCCAAAAAAGCTCTGGATTTTTTGTTGGGCTGCACACGACAGCCGGGTCGTTGGCTGTTGCCAACGTCAACGATAAAACGTGTTGACCAAAAGCACCTTCTACAAGATGATTTTTACCATGTACATCTGCCGCCACACAACCACCCAATGTAACCTGCATTGTGCCTGGAGTCACCGGTAAAAACCATCCACGTGGGACAATCACCGTTAAAATCTTGGCTAAACTGATTCCAGCCTCGGCACACAAAATTCCACGTGTTTCGTCAAACTCTAAAAAACGATCCAAACGTTCTGTTAAAATGATCCGCCTATTCTGATTCAGCGCCGCATCACCATAGCTACAACCCAATCCGCGCGCAATCCCTGGCGTATTATGTAATGCCTCTAAAGCTGAATAACTTTCAGGACGTTCAATTGTTTGCGGCAAATGACAAGGGAAACCATTAAAGCTTGTTTTATACTTTTGATAAATATTCATAGGTTCAGATCCAACGCAGAAGAAGAGACAGAATGCATACCTAAGTTTAAATACGAAAAAGTATGATTCAAATAAGCTTTAATTTTTGCAGACGTTTCCTTTTGCAAAATAATTTTTAATACGTCCTGTGCTTGCTTAAAGGTAATTTGGCGAATCACCGATTTAATATGTGGAATCGAAAATGAATTCATACTTAACGCATCAAACCCCATGGCCAATAATAATGGAACAGCTAAAGGGTCACTAGCCATTTCACCACAAATACTAATTTGTTTTTTTGCTTGGTGCGCGGCTTGCACAATCTGGAAAAGAGCTTGCAAAACCGAAGGTTGAAAAGAATCATAAAGCGGAGCGACGCGTGCATTGTTTCGATCGACCGCTAACATATATTGTGTTAAATCGTTACTCCCGACTGATAAAAATTCAACACGATCGGCTAGGGCTGAGACTTGATAAATTGCTGAAGGGACTTCAATCATAATTCCGATGGGTGGTTTTATCGTGTTACCTTCTTCAGCCAGCAAACTAATCATCGGTAACATAATCCGTAAATTACCAAACTCTTGATTTGCACGTAACATGGCACGAATTTGAATCAAAAAAATTTCAGGGTGATCTAACGTGACTCGAATACCGCGCCAACCTAAAAAAGGATTATCTTCTTTTATTGGAAAATAGGGGAGCGCCTTATCGCCGCCAATATCGAGTGTACGCATCACCACCGGGCGTGGTGCAAACGCAGCAAGTAATTGCCGATAGAGACCATATTGTTCCTCTTCTGCCGGGAAACAATCACGAATCAAAAAAGGCATTTCAGTACGATATAGGCCAATACCTTCAGCACCGGCAGTTAAAGAAAGATTGGCATCAGCCATCAATCCGGTATTGACCCACAGTGCTATACTATATCCATCCAAAGTCTGTGCAGGTAATTCCCGCAACGCTTCTAAACTATTTGTAAAAGCACGTTGTTGCTCAATAAGTTGAGTGAAATTTTCACAGACCCGTTCAGAAGGCGCAACGGTAATTCGTCCCTGTGAACCATAACCGGTAATTATCAACGCCGGTGACAGCAGGAATCCCCAAAGAACGTGCCAAGATAGATAAGTGCGAATGACTCGAACCTTTAATCGAAATAATTCCGACTAACCGTCCTTCTGGAATTTCAATTAAACTAGAAGGCATCACTTCTTCACCCACCAAAATCGTTTTTTCTGGGTAAAATACCGGCGCCAACGCCCCCTGAGTTTGTAAATGCATCAAAACACGTCGTCCTAAATCGCGTAAATCGGCGGCACGCTCGCGCAAATAATCATCATCGACTTTTTCAAACTGATGAACATGTGAATCAATCACTACTTGCAATGCAGATTGCGCCCATTGATTGGTTTCTTTAATTACATTAATCACTTCTTTCTCTAAACTGGCTTTATCCAAAATAGCCAGATAAACATCAAACAGGGCGCGCTCTTCTTCGGGTAAAACTGAAAACATATGCTCTTTTAAACGATGAATATCCTTACGAGCGGCCTTAAATGCTTTATTCAACAGCGCAATTTCACTGGAGACTTCTTCGGTTTTTTTATAAGGAACTGCTTCTAAATCCGCGGCCGGGTAGGTCACAACCGCTTGACCCATTGCAATACCTGGCGCACTGGGAATACCGTGAAAAACAATATCTTGTTGAATCTTTCTTTTATGCTCTTCAGGTGTCGAAATAAGTTCACCGGTCGCTTCAGCATGCGCTAAAACACCGCCCAGTTGCGCAGCCATAGTGACAAGAAACGCTTCTTCTGTCTCATCAAAGTAGCGGCGCTCTTCTTGCTGCACAACCAAAACCCCTAACAAGGCTCGATTATAGATAATCGGGACACCAAGAAACGCTTGATAACGTTCTTCGCCTAAATCTTCTATATAGAAAAAATTTTCATGCTCTTGTGCGTTATCAATATTAATGAGCTCACGACTATTGCCAACTAAACCCACAAGACCTTGATCAATTCCCAAACGAACGTTACCCATGGCCTTAGGATTTAAACCTTGCGTCGCAAATAACACATAATGTTGATTATTATCGAGTAGAAAAACCGTACAGGCATGCGTATGCAATGCCTCGCGAACTCGACTCACTAGAATTTGTAATGCTTGTGCAAAGCTTGGCGCACTACTTACTTCTTGAACAATACGACGTAGTACTTTTAACATAGGTGATCACCTAGGTGGGCAAACAAAGAACGATCCTGTTTTGTTAAAAAATAAATTTCGGCTCTCCTTTTTTGCCGAGTTAAAGACGATTTAGTTAATCCACATCTTCAGCATGGCGTTATAAGTCCGCTCAGAGGAAAAAACAAGTCCAACGAAGGGGGCTAACTCTTCTAACGCGCGGCGGTAAACGTGCCGTTTAAAATTGATTACCTGTTTTATCGGATAAAAATACGGCACCCAACGCCATCGATCAAACTCAGGTGAAGGAGTCGTATCGAAACGTATTTTAGCAGGATCGCCGATCAGTTTAAGTAAAAACCACTTCTGTTTTTGGCCAATACACAATGGTTGAAGATAGGATCGGCGCAAATGTCTGGGTAACCAATAATATAACCAACTTTTCGTATTACCTAATAATCTAACATCAAATGGCTCTAACCCCAACTCTTCATAGAGTTCTCGAAAAAGAGCTTGTTCAGGAGTTTCATATCTATTTAAACCACCTTGAGGAAATTGCCAAGCGGTTTGCTTGATTCGACGCGCCCAAAGAACTTGTCCTTTATCATTTGTAACAATTATTCCTACACCCAAACGAAAACCTTCCTCATCAATCACACTATAATCCCCCCTGATTTAAGCTACATTGTTCCATAAAAATAAAAACGGGTAAACCAGAACTAAGTTTATCTTAAATTGATTAGAGTCATTCCTAAAATTTAGAAAAAACGAAGGCGATAGATAACCACAGAATTATGCCGCTTAAACGGTCTAAACATCGAAACTTTTAGAAAAAAGTCTAAATAAAAACTGCATCGCAGCTATTCCGGCATGCAATCACTTGTCACCCATTATTACAAAGTTCTTTCTGTTCTATTTAAGAAAGAATACTTTACATCAAGATAAGCTAGTTAGCTCGACTTGTTTTATTAGAAAATACTCTATCTATTTAATCACTAAAAATTATTGTCTTTTTTATATTGACTATGTTTATCTTGTTTACTTATCAATACAAACCAGAGTAAAAACACGGCAAAGAAAAATTAAGTATTGAAATGAACCATAAAACTAACTAAATATTCTACACAAAAAATCAGTAGAAATTTTATAGGGATTGTTTATTATAAAAAATATTTTTTCGGTGATAAGTTGATATTTATCTAAAAATATTCACTTTTCCTATTTTTAGACAAGAATCCTTAATGAGCAAATCAAACAATAATGATCGGGACAATAGGTACTATTCAGAAAAGATTCATTTTCACAAAAAAAACAGTAGGATTTGGTATCCAAGGATAAGGAGCAAGAACAGATCGTATAAACGCATCGCCCGATCTGAACAATCAGGTTTTCAAAAATATTAACGAGAAAGTTTGATTTTTTTAAAAAAGGTGGGCAAACTGCACCACTAAAGTCGGTTTTACAATTTGCCCAAGACAAATGACAATCTAATCTTTTGTGATGATATCCGTTACTTGAGTCGAAACCGTTTGATAGTCCGGCATCTGATCAAAGTTTAAGTAACGATATAATTCAGCGGCCATGCTATCAATCAAGTTCATTTTTGAATGATATTCCTCTAATGTTGGGAGATGACCGAGAATAGAAGTAATTGCCGCTAACTCAGCCGAGGCTAAATAAACTTGAGCACCACGCCCCATCCGATTGGGGAAGTTACGTGTCGATGTCGATACCACCGTTGCATTATCTTGAACACGTGCTTGATTACCCATACACAAAGAACAACCCGGCATTTCAGTTCGAGCCCCAACCGATCCATAAACCGAATAATAACCTTCTTCCATTAATTGATGCGCATCCATTTTTGTCGGTGGTGCAATCCAAAGGCGACACGGTAATGCCTGTCCAAAATTTTTCAGTAATTTTCCAGCTGCACGATAATGCCCAATATTCGTCATACAAGTAGCCAATAAACACTTCATCCACATGGACATTCGCCACTTCAGAAAGTGGTTTAATCTTATCGAGCTAAAAGTGGTTCTTTAATTATATTGAGGATCGATCTCAATCACCGCGGCGTATGAAGCATCCTGATCTGGGGCTAATAATACAGGGCTCTCTAACCAACGCTGCATCGCATTGATACGTCGTTGCAAGCTCCGTGCATCCTGATAACCATTGGCTATCATCCACTTGAGTAATGAAATGTTCGACGTTAAATATTCGATAATCGGTTCTTTATCTAAGCGCACGGTACAACCATTTGCCGATCGCTCAGCAGAGGCGTCCGCAAACTCAAAGGCTTGTTCGACTTTCAGCTGAGGCAAACCTTCAATTTCGAGAATACGCCCAGAAAAAATATTTGTTTTATTGGCACTATCTAACGTCAACAACCCTTTTTGTAAGGCTACATAGGGGATGGCATTGACGAGATCACGTAACGTGATACCTGGCTGAATTGCCCCGGAAAAACGTACTAATACCGACTCAGGCATGGTGAGAGGCATCACTCCCATGGCCGCCGCAAATGCCACCACACCTGATCCACCTGGAAAACTAATTCCAATCGGAAAACGAGTATGTGAATCACCACCTGTTCCGACGGTGTCTGGCAACAACATACGGTTTAACCAAGAGTGAATAATGCCGTCGCCAGGTCGTAAAACGATACCGCCACGCGAAGTAAAGAAATCTGGCAAGCTATGCTGGGTTTCAATATCAACTGGCTTAGGATAAGCGGCTGTATGACAAAAACTTTGCATCACTAAATCGGCTGAAAAACCTAAACAAGCCAGCTCTTTTAATTCGTCTCGTGTCATCGGTCCAGTCGTATCTTGTGAGCCCACAGAAGTAATCTTAGGTTCGCAATACGTTCCAGGACGAACACCAGGTAATCCGCACGCTTGTCCCACCATTTTTTGGGCAAGCGTAAATCCTTGTCCACTTTTTTGTTCCACAGGGGGTCGATAAAAAGCATTTGATAAGGGCATTTTAAGCGCTTCGCACACTTTGTCGCTTAATGAACGGCCAATGATCAGTGGAATTCGACCTCCGGCACGTACCGCATCGATCAGTGCTAAATTAACCTCAAACGTCGCAACAACTTCATCTTGCTCATTATGGATTTGCCCAGTATAAGGGTAAATATGCAGAATATCGCCCGTATTAAAATGACTTACATCCACTTCAATCGGAAAAGCCCCTGAATCTTCCGCCGTTGTCCGAAAAATAGGCGCTATTTGGCTCCCCAAAATAATACCGCCGCGATGTTTATTTGGCACAAACGGTATCGGATCACCTATATGCCAAAGTAAAGAGTTTATTGCGGATTTACGCGACGATCCAGTTCCCACGACATCACCGACAAAGGCAACCGGATAACCTTTCGTTTTCAGCTGTTGAATTACTTGCAACGCGTCCGGCAAACGATTACGAAGCATCGACAGACTGTGTAGCGGGATATCGGGTCGACTCCACGCTTCAGTTGCTGGAGAAAGATCATCTGTATTAATTTCTCCAGGCACTTTAAATACGGTTACTGTTATTTTTTCAGGTACTTTCGGTTTATTGGTGAACCATTCCGCTTTCGCCCAAGCATCAACAATCGATTGCACAAAAGGATTTCCGGCCTGCGCAATTTCCAGCACATCGTGATAAGCATCAAACATGAGTAAAGTGTGTGCTAATTGTTGCGCCGCCATCTCGCCCAAAGCAGCTGATTTAAGCAGCTCTACCAAAACTGGTACGTTGTAACCACCTAACATCGTACCAAGCAGAAAAACCGCTTGCTTTGGGTCGATAAAAGAAGAGTGTACTTCACCTTTCGCCACAGCGGCGAGAAAACTTGCTTTCACATAGGCCGCTGCATCCACGCCAGGCGGAACACGCTGGCTTAATAAATCCACTAAAACTAAGCCTTGCTCTTGGGTTAAGGGTTCTTTTAACAAGGCGACTAACTTAGCAACTTGTTCTGCTGTCAAGGGCAAAGGCGCCATTCCTTCTGCGGCGCGTGTTGCCACATGCTGTTCGTAGTCCGCTAAAAATGAGGTGATCGACACAACGGGGCCTCCGATTTGTTTTTTTAACTCAGCCGGATTATACGCTTTTAGCGAGGAGAGGGAAGCAATAGACCCAAGTTCTCTCTACTTAATGAAGACTCAGCGTTACTTTACCTAAACCCCATTTATAGCCCTTCAATGAGGGGAGACGCGGGCATGAAGCGCGAATGCGTGCCGGAGGACGCCGGAAGAATCGCGGCCACTGCCAGCCGCGTGATTCGAGCTAAATTTTGGGTCAGATGGCCAAAATTTTTCGTGAGAATAGTGGCCGATTAGTTTTAGAGCCTAAAACGTGAATTCAAGTAATTAATGCAACGCTTTTTTTGTTATTCGAGTCAAAAACTTAACAAGTTGTTGGAACACCATTCAACAAGCAAGTTACTCCTCCGCTCAATGTAGTATTTGGACCTGAACTAATAATAGCGCTATCTACTGATAATGTACCGTCTATCCTGTTTTGAGACGAATAAATTGTGTCTGTAGTAAGTGAATTTCCGGGTCCAGTAGTTGCTACTGCACTTACAGCACTATCATTAATAATCGTGACAGAAGATCTCTTATAGAACGAATACCAACTACAGAGCTTGTAGTTCCTGAAACGGTTATTTGGCTATTATCAAGTAATAAGTTGCTTACCGATAGTCTTATACCCGATATTGCTACGCCGGTTGTATCTAAAGTATCAAACTGACTATTCTTAACAGATACTCTACTCTGATTTTGTGCACTCAGACCGATTGAATTACCAAAAATACTATTATTAGTAACGTTAAGCTGGCTTGCATTTAATATAAGTCCTATCGTATAGCGGTCTCCTGTACTACAAATTTGACTTCCGGTAACGACATTATTGGTACCACCTGTAATCCTGACCCCATTGCCGCCAATGGTTGCAGGAGTGGATAGTAAAATAATATCGTTCAGGGCATTATTACCATAAAGGATAAATGCTCCATTAAAGGTCGAGCGTCCTGCGTCTGTGGCGGGCTGATTATAATCAGCTGTACGCGAAGAAATGCTTTGGCTCGCCTGTAAAGTTACTCCGTTTGTTCCTAAAGGCACATTTAAAGCGTCATAGGCACCGCCATTAAAATACATTTGCGTATTGGGGAGTAAACTATTTAAGGTACTAGCACCTAAATCAGTTAGATCGGTCGGTCCATAAGGACTCTCGAATGTGCAATTTTCCAAAGTTAAACCTATCCCACCATTATGAGGTTCACCGGTTTGACTAAAAATACAATATTGTTTGCTATAACCGTTTGGCCTAATCTTTGTGTTGGAGCTTTTCGAGACGAAATAGCAGAACCTCGCCCTAACTCAGAAAGATAACGTTCAACCGGATCCGTTATACGTTCTTCTAAAGTCGGATTAATACGCTCTGTATGTGTACCACCAAATTCTCCACCTAAACCAAAGGCCACCGTACTATGACGCAGATTGTCGTAGGTATAACTTGTAAAGACTTTAACGTTGCTATCCATCCAATAATCTAAACCTGCTGCCCCGCCTCAAATATTGTTAGTTTTTACGGGATTAAAGAAATAACTACCCATATACCCCTTTAATGAAGACTGGGGGAAAAATTGATAACCGAATTTCACATCGACACCATTACTCGCATATTGTATCACTGGAAAAGATTCCCAACCTGAGAATGTCCAGTAAATGAAAAAGGGCCAAAGACTTGGCTTCCTAAGGTGTAGCTACGGTCACCCATCGTAATATATCCGTTTAGGCGAGCATCCCAGCGCGAACCTAAAGCCTCTATCCAAAGATTAGTACCCACAAGCGTGCATTATTATCGATGCGCGTGTAGCCTCCAAATAGGTATAAACCTAAAATAGGTGCATCATTTTTTATCTAACGATAGCCTAGACCTAAATCGGCATAGCCTTGATTGTCTGTTCCATAAGCAAGGTTAGGATCCAGATAAAAATTGTGACGTCGATCACCTGCTATCGGTAACATCAGATCCGCCCCTCCTATTATATAATCACTCGCATATCCATTCGCCGATAATCGAGGGGGTAAGGGAAAAGCGAGGGTCTGAGTTGTTTCTGTCAAAACACCAAGACTGAAAATAAAAGCTACAGTAAGATGCGAATAAACGGTAGTGATTATAGCGTATTTAATTTCCTCATCTAAGCGAGGATAATAATATTTTTCTAGGATTAAGGCTTAGCTTATCTTAGTAGAAATAATCGGAAATTAACAATTTTTTAGAGCCCGCCTGCATGCTATTTTATCCGTTTAAGAAGCTCAAAAAAGGAGCGCCAATGACGTTATTTTCAGCTGAAACAGTTGTTATCTCATAATCTTTTGATAAGCTACGAAAATGGTTGAATCATGAGAAAGTTCTTTCTACCCCCATTTTTGGGTAAAAGAGACCTTTGCTGTACTATCCATTTTGAAATTTTAATCGTTTTCTTTAACGCATGGATAACAAAAATTTTGATTGTTTTTCGATAACCCGTATCCGCACAAACACCAAGTAAACTAGGATATTTTTGAACCGGTTTTTCAAAAACTTTACAGCCAGCTACGGTACATGTGTATTCGCTGCATCCGCCGTTTTCCAGGTGGAAAATTATTGGGTAATTGGTGCCATTGAAAACCTGTCCTGGTTAAGTAAAAAACTGCATTTATAAGTTCTGTTTTCTCATGTTTGCTACGATTTCGATAATTTTCATATTCAAAGTATCCTTTAATTCGTTTCGGTGGCATGTCTGTTACGTCACTTGGATAGAACATTTTTTCTTATTATTAATTTCATAGCTTGTCTTTATAACCTAGTTTGCTTTTTATTCGAATCATAAAGACAGGTTCTAAAATCCGATAATAAAAATTTATCAGGTATGCTTTTTAGATTTAGGATAAGATCGTTGCTAACCTCCCACTCAAACTTTACTTTTTTCATCTCTTATGACTACGGCAAATATATTTCATATTGTCAAAATGATTAACCCATACTTTCATATTGATATCCTTTGCGAGGTTATTAAGAACCTGTCTTTATGATTTAAATTGCAGTCTTTTTTATAAGACGATTTAAGCGTATCTGAACATTATTGAACTTTTTATTCAAAAAAAATCGGAAATTAAACCATATAATTCTTTAGGGTAAACAGGTTGATAGCCTCTTACAAAAATTAAAGGTATCTCTTTTTCAAGTGTTATACTTTCTTCTTTATACCAACCCCCTTGAGAAGTTTGTATTTTTAGCAATGAAATCACTAATTATTTTGTAAGCAAGCGAAGCTTGTAATAAAAAATTCTTATATCGTTTTCTAAAATAATAGTTATTTTGATCTTCATCCGTAAAATATTTCATTAAAATTTTTAAGTAAATTAAATAAACGCTGTAGTTTCTCTCTAAGAAAAAAAGTTAAATCTATCTTCTTTATTTTATTTGATATTTTAGAAAAAGTTTTATTTTCCCTAATACAAATGAAAAACTATTTTTTATATAACTATTAAATTTGTCAACGCCGCATCGCTCAAATACTTAATAAACCAACACTTAACTCTATTTTTATTGGAACAATACAGTCCATATCGACTAACAAACCTTATTCCAAACCAAAATCGATTAAATTAACATCGAAGATGCTTTTTACAAAGTCAACGGGGCTCGCTAAAGATTGGCAACAGGTGAACCGCTTAAAAACGCTCGGTATAAACCGTCTGATTGGCAAAGACTTCCTGTAATTTACAATTAAGATCGATAAGATATTTATCAAATTGCTTTAAATTAGTCTGATAAATCACCATATAGATTTTTTGCTCAGACCAAACATGAGCGATAATATTTTGCAAGAAAAGATATTTATCTGTATTAAAAATAAATTTTTCAGGATTCATCTATCAACAAATTAATTGGTTATCTGTCTAAGCTATATTCATTACTGAATATAGCCTTATTGTGGGAAAAATAAATAAAAAGATAGGTAATAAAGAATAACTCACGTAAAAAAATAAAAATTATTGTTTTTTTACTATAAAAAGAAAAGTATATATTTAAAATAATTATTACCTCTTAACTTAAGAAATAATTTTCATATTCTTTAAAATATGCCACTTAAAATAAAGTTTTTTACAAAACTATTTATAACTAATTATTTTTTTAAAATAAAGAATTGATTATTAATCATTAATATGATAAAATAAAAATTAAATACTTAATTTATTTTAAAATTAATAATAAAAATTTTTACTTTTATTTTTTATTGTTATTTAATTATTTCTTATTTAATTTAAAATTTTTTAATTTTAGTTGATAAATTTTTTAAAAAATACCGTATAATAAATTAGATGGTTTTCTTCTTGCTTTTATTCTCTTATGTCACAATTATCCAGCAAACAATGTTACCAACAATTTAAAAAAAATCTTAATGAAGTCGAACAGCATTTTGGTCGAAAACCAGGCTCCGTCCAAGTGATCGCCGTCAGTAAAGGACAATCGATACAAAGTATCGAGGGGCTTGCTCAATGGGGTCAAATGCTTTTTGCTGAAAATTACTTACAAGAAAGCCTATTAAAAATAATCTCTTTATCTGACTTACCCTTACAGTGGCATTTTATTGGCGGCATTCAAGGTAATAAAATTCAAAAAATTAGCCAGTATTTCTCTTGGGTACATAGTCTTTGTGATATAAAAACGGCCCGAAAGTTCAATGATGCGCGAGAAAAAAGCGGGCAGGGCACGCTACAAGTTTGTCTACAAATCAATTTAGATCAAGAAAGCACAAAATCTGGTTTAGAAAAGGGCTCTGTCTTGCATGTTGCACAACAGTTACGCTCTTTATCCCATCTTCACCTCCGCGGAATTATGGTATTACCCAAAACAAGCGTTGATTTTGATCAACAAAGACAAACCTTTAAACGTGCTTGCTGGATTTTTGAACACTTAAAACAAGCTGGATTTGAAGTTGATACGTTATCGATGGGTACTTCACGTGATTTTATTGCTGCAATTGCCGAAGGCGCGACCCACATCCGTGTCGGTGAAGCACTCTTTGGCCCTAGAAAATAAGTCGCTCATCTAAAAAAGGGGGGAGTCACCCGCACTACGCATTTATTTTTAACGATAAAATCTCTGTATATATTCAATCAACTCGCTCACGGGGATACGTTTTTGTGCCATCGAATCTCGTTCACGAATGGTAACGGTTCCCGATTTTTCATTTTCCTCTGTTGTACAGAGCGTATCATAATCAATGGTAATACAAAGAGGCGTTCCAATTTCATCATGACGTCGATAACTTTTTCCAATATTTCCAGTATCCTCATAAGCAATTCGCCCTAAACCTAAACGTTGCAGGGAATGTTTTATCGTTTGCGCGGTTTCAACCAGTGCGGGTTCATTACGCTTTAAGGGAATAATTGCTGCTTTAATCGGTGCTAAATGGGGTTTTAATTTTA
This sequence comes from Rickettsiella massiliensis 20B, assembly GCF_000257395.1. Taxonomy (GTDB): domain Bacteria; phylum Pseudomonadota; class Gammaproteobacteria; order Diplorickettsiales; family Diplorickettsiaceae; genus Diplorickettsia; species Diplorickettsia massiliensis. Next base: position 85,198 of record NZ_AJGC01000003.1, on the reverse strand, counting down.
AGACAATTCGCTTGCGATCGTCAGATAAGGTTTCCTCATGAAACGCTTCAGTTAACACCGCTAAAACGCCTCGATCTAAACCCGCTGATGGCTCAATCACGTAAGGAATAAAGTGTTTTCCAGGCGGGTCTTGGACCGTTAACTTATGGACACTGTCTTTATTGACGGCTACATTTGCCTGAATAGCCACTTGCGCTTGACCTTGTGTATGCGAACCTAAATCATAATCGGTTCGATTGGCCACACCTTCTAGTTCTTCAAAACCATGCGGAAATTGATAGAGGATATCGACGGTCGCTTTAGCGTAATGTGCTAACTCTTCTGGACCTTGTGCACTCAGCGTTAAACGTTTTTCAGATAAGCCTTGTGCTTTCCACCAGGTCAATCGGCGCTCGACCCATTCTTGGTGCCAAGGCTCATCTTCACCTGGTTTTACAAAAAACTCTATTTCCATTTGTTCAAATTCACGGACTCGGAAAATAAAGTTACGTGGTGTGATTTCATTACGGAAGGCTTTCCCTATTTGGGCCACCCCAAAAGGTAACTTAGGTGAGAGGGAATCCATGATGTTTTTAAAATTAGTAAAAATCCCTTGTGCTGTCTCAGGACGTAGATACGCATAAGAATCTTGATCTTCAACCGGTCCAACAATGGTTTTAAACATCATGTTAAACGGTTTTGGTTCGGTTAAATCTTGAGAACCACAGTGTTCACAGCGTGCGTCGACTAAATGATCGACTCGCCAACGTTTTTTACATTTTCGGCAATCGACCATTTGATCGCAAAACGTAGTCTCATGTCCGGAATAAAAAAAGATTTTTTTCTGCGCTAAAATCGACGAATCTAAACCATAAATATTATCATTTTCATAAACATTCGCCTTCCACCACGCCGCTTTTAGATTATTTTTTAATTCAACGCCTAACGGGCCGTAATCATAAACGCCTTGTAATCCGCCATAAAGCTCGCCACTTTGAAAAATAAAACCTCTTCGTTTACAAAGTGAAATAATTTCTTCTAAATTTTGTGCGGCCATGGGATTTTTCCAAAAAAGCGTGAAAACGGTTCTTTTTCACAAAAAACAAGCTTGTCGATATAAAAAAATACTAAAGTAGGAAATTTATAACAGGTTTCAATTCATCTGTTAAGGGGGAAAGGGCATCTAGGTAAATAAAAAAGATCCCTGCAAGAAAGGAAAAGAGCAGAATCAGATTATAATCCTTATAAAAAAGGTAAGAAAATTATTCAAGAACCAGTATGTATTGAAAGAAAGTGGCTTCACTCTCGATAATTTTTGATCACCGGCGGATTCAGATCATAAGTGCAAGAACCTGTAAGTATTATCATTTAGTAAAACCTTTTTGCTTAGCAATGTTCTCAATTTCGACCATTTCAGTAGTATGATGTATCATGTTTCCATGAAATAAAATATCGAGATTTGGTCAAGTTTTTTTAATGCTAAACAACGTAATTGCCCCTGTTTTACCAATTTGGTTAAATTGTATACTAAGGGTTTGTAATTGCTTAAAATTACTTAAACATTATTCGGCTGAATTTTTTTAATTATTTTCATTATTTCTGGAATTTCATCATTAACTATTTCACAACCTGCTAAATTAGCAATTACTGAATCTACACTCTTATATATTTTATTTAATATTTCCGCTCTCATATTTCTTTCCTTAAAAATATTAAGCTTTTTAATATAAGTTTTATTTATATCTAGTATACTTGTTAAAGCTTAAAAAATTATTAATAACGCTCTAAAAAATGCCTTTTATTAACTATCTCTGGTATGAGTTTGCATAAAATACCTTTTGGTGTGGCAAAAAACCTAATGGTTTTCTAGAGGGGTTGTTCAATCGATCCATAATAGCCAAAAGCTCATTTTCTGTAATGTGGCCAAAGTCAGAACCTTTTTTAATACCGAGGATTAGTCGATTCGTATTCTCATTGAGGCCGCGTGCCCATAAGGAACAAGGATGTGCGCAATAAAAGTCAGTTTCTAATTCCAGGCTAATTTTTTAATGATACGAAAACTCACTCCCGTTATCCGCCGTGATTGTCAGAACTTTATCAGCTATCAGCTTCAGAGATGAAAGAAATGGAGGACGAAACTATTTGATTTATTGGTAGTTTCGTATCTCACCTCCCAAAAATCGTTTATTTTCCTAATAGTGTCGCCCACGGTATAATACCCGCTTACCTTAAGCAAAAACTTTAAAAAACTTATGTCGACGATTACTAATATTTCCGCTTATCGCTTTGTTTCATTACCTAAACCTTTTCTCAATGAGTTGCAAAATACACTAAAGAAAGAAACCCAGCGCTTAAGCTTAAAAGGAACTATTTTGCTGAGCACAGAAGGCATTAATCTCTTTATGGCCGGTGAAAAGAGAGCCATAGCCGAGTTTCAACGTTTCTTAACCCATTTTTCTTATTTTACAGACTTGTTTTTTAAAGAAAGCTTCTCAGATTTCATTCCTTTTAAGAAAATGCTGATTAAAATAAAAGCAGAAATTATTGCGTTTGGGGTCGAAAACATTCAACCAGAAAAAGTAACCGCCCCGAATCTAGCGCCTGAAACCCTAAAAAAATGGCTCAATGAACAGTCTGAAGTCGTTTTACTGGATACTCGTAACACATTTGAAGTGCAGTGCGGAAGCTTTGAAAAAAGTATCCATCTCGATTTAAAACACTTTAGAGAATTCCCTGATGCAGTCCAAAAAATTCCACAAAATCTCAAAAAAGTACCCATCGTTACGTTTTGCACAGGGGGTATTCGTTGTGAAAAAGCCTCAGCACTCTTACTCAACGCCGGCTTTGAAAAAGTTTACCAACTAGAAGGTGGGATCCTCAATTATTTTGAAAAATGTGGGAGCGCCCATTATCGTGGTCATTGTTTTGTTTTTGACGAAAGAATCGCGTTAACCCCTACACTTGCTGCCGTAACAGAAGAATCAGAGAGCGCCTCACTTAAGTAATGAAGAGAACTGGACAAGTGATTCTCAGGATAAAAAATGTTTCACGTGAAACATAAGGAAGTGAGTGGGTGGGTCAATGTTATTAGGCCAAGTAGCGCTCTTTATGTAAAATATTGATAATAAAAACTCATTTTACGAGGCTATTGTTCAAGAAATATAAAAATCTAAGCTAAGAATTTAGCCGAAACCTGCCCTTGTTCCACGTGAAACCAATATGCATCCACCTTCTTAGCCCACTGTTCTAAAGGTTTCTCATCAATGATGGTCACAAAAACCTGGGCCTGTAATTTTTTTAAAGATTCAACCAAATAATCTCTGCGCTGTGAATCCAGCTCAGCAAACAAATCATCCAGAAGGTAAATACATGATTTATTCATTCGCTGTTTTAATAACAAGCCCTGCGCCAACTGCAAAGCGCAAGCCAATAACTTCTGTTCTCCTCGAGATAACACCTCATGCGCCGGATGCCCATGCAATTTAATCAATAAATCTGCGCGCTGTGGACCATATTGCGTGTAACCGAGTGCTTTATCCCGTTGTGAGTGACGCATTAAAATGACTTCTAAAGGAAACTCAGTATTCCAGCCCGAATAAAAATCAAGCGTCAATCCTTCAAGAGGCATAAAATCTTGTAACAATTCATTCACTAGAGGAATTAAAGCCTGAACGTAATCTGCACGTAAGGTTGTAATTTTCAAACCTATTTCACTAAACTGGGCATCCCAACTTTTCATTAAATCCGCTTCTCCTCGTATATCTTGGAGAAGCGCATTACGTTGTTTGAGGATTTGCTGAAACTGTTGCCATAATAAAAAAAAGAAGGTTCCACGTGGAACACACCCCAATCAATAAACTGTCGCCTGACTCTTGGGCTCCCACTGAGCAGGGTATAACTATTAGGGTTAAGCACTTGTGCAGGTAATAATTTAGCCAAATCACTGATTGAACTGGATTGATTGCTAATTTTAATGCGTGTTTTACCTTGTTTATTCTTTTCTAAACCAATATTAAAGGTTGTTTCGCCTAAAATAGTAGAAAAAATATGAAACTGTTCTGTTTCATAGCGGATGGCACGGCTCGCCAATGCGCTACGAAAGGAACGCCCCACACTCAAAAAATAAATGGCTTCCAATAAACTCGATTTTCCACTCCCATTTTCACCGTAAATACAGTTAAAACGCGATGAAAATTCGAGTTTTTGACTGGCTAAATTTCGAAATTGATTGGTTTGCAAACAAAGTAAGCGCATAATGCTTACAAATGCATCGGCATCACAACATGAACACTTGAGATATCTTGTGGTGATTCAATACGTACCCCTTCGTTATGAGAGTTCATCGTCATGCGAACGGTCCCGGCCGGTAAGCTAGTCAAGACATCAATCAAATACATCATATTGAAAACAATGGTTAACGGTTCGCCTTGATAGTTGACTTCAATTTGATCTTCTGCGGCATCGGTTTTATCAAAATTATTAGTAAAAATACGAAGTATATTGTCTTTTAACTCTAAACAGATGCTTTTATTTTTATCATTCGATAAGATACCCACGCGAATCAATGAAGATTTAAACGTATCTCGTTCCACCTCTAAAATTCGATTGCCCCGCTGTGGAATCATGCGCCCGTAATCTGGAAATTTTCCTTCAATTAGCTTTGAACTAAAAATATAATTCGGCATGATGACGCGTAATTGATTCATACTTAAAGAGACGGTTAACATTTCGTCGTCTTCAGTCAACAAACGTGATAATTCATAAATCGCTTTTCTGGGGACAATGACTTGGTTTTCTTCAAGAATATCACCTTCTTTGAGACTTAGCGCTAAACGGTGACCATCGGTCGCCACCATACGCAATCGACCTTTTTCAATCTCCCATAACATCCCATTTAGATAATAACGAACATCTTGCTGAGCCATCGCAAAATTAGTCGCTTCAATTAAATCACGCAAAGCTTTTTGTGAAAAAGTAAATTCTAACGGTGTGGCGGGCGCTTGTGCGAAGTCTTGGGCACAAGGAAAATCACTTGCCGGTAAGGTTGCTAAATTAAAACGGGCCCGGCCACATTGTACCGCTAATTTATCGGCTTTTTGTTGAAATTTTATAGTGCTCCCTTCGGGTAAATTTTTACAAATATCAAATAATTTTCGCGCCGGTACCGTTGTTTTACCACATTGCCCCGATTTTTCGAGCAAAACGCGCCCTGATAACTCGACTTCCATATCTGTTCCGAGTAAAGATAGACGTTTCTTTATCTAAACTGAGAAACACATTAGAAAGAATCGGGAGCGTTTGCCGACGCTCAATGACCGAAGTAACGAGTTGCAAAGGGTTTGAGCAACGCTTCTCGGTTAATCGTAAATTGCATTTTTAGTTCCTCAACTCGATAAAGTACGCAATAAATTTATAAAACGCAATGCCGGTATCATTTTTGCTAACGCCATCGCTACTTGCCGAGCACGCGCTAACGAAGCGGTACGACGTTTAGAAAGTAAATCAGAAACTTTTATTTTATAATATTCCGCTACGGTTTTAATAATATTATCCACCGTAACCAGTTTATCTTGTAAAGCCAAGACATCTTTAATCGCTTCTTTGACTAAATCCAACGTAATGAATCGTCCTGTAAACTGCGCATACGCCACCACTCGTTTTAAAACACCTTCTAGTTCACGGACATTCGAATGAATCCGTTTTCCAATAAAAAAAGCCACTTCTTGAGGTAAGCAAATACTGGATTGCTCTGCTTTACTGATTAAAATTGCCACACGTGTTTCTAAGTCCGGCGGTTCAATCGCGACGGTTAACCCCCAACCCAAACGTGATTTTAAACGTTCTTCAACGCCCGACATTTCTTTAGGATAACGATCGCACGTTAACACAATTTGTTGTTGCCCTTCGAGCAGGGTATTAAACGTATGAAAAAATTCTTCTTGTGAACGATCTTTTCCAGCAAAAAACTGAATATCATCGATTAATAAAGCATCCAAGGAACGATAATAGGTTTTAAAATCATTAATCGTGTTTGTTTGTAACGCCTTAATCATATCGGCAACAAAACGTTCAGAATGAAGATAAAGTACTTTTGCGTTGCGATTTTTTTTCAAAATCGCATTACCAATCGCGTGCATTAAATGGGTTTTACCCAAACCCACCCCACCATACAGTAACAAAGGATTATATGCACCCCCTGGATTTTCAGCAACTTGCACACTGGCCGCACGAGCTAACTGATTCGATTTACCTTCTACAAAATTTAAAAAAGTAAAATTCACATTGATATGACTGGTTAACGATTTCAATGCCTTCGGTTGCAACTTGACTTCAACCGTCGGTGCATAATGAAGCGATGTTTCTGGAGAGGGTTGTGATAAAGATCGACTCCCCACTCGTAAAACAACTTCCGGTGGAACATCATCCAATTGCATTAAAATTTGATTAATTTGTACTAAAAAACGTTCATTCACACAATGTAAGACAAACTGGTTAGGCGCCCACAATACAAGTTGATCTTCTTTTTGCTCTGCCTGCAACGGGCGAATCCAGGTATTAAAATCTTGAAGCGAAATATGGTTTTGTAATCGATCCAAACATTTATCCCAAACAAACGTTGCTTCGGCAGTGGTCACAATAATTCCTCTGTTAAATCAAAATGCTGAATATCGGTCTCTGTTCATATCACAATTTCTTAGTCTTATCCATCAAAAGCAGTTTCCAGATGATTACTAAAAAATTAAGAAAATCAAATGATATCTTCCTTAGATTTCGAATACAAAAAAATTATGGGTAAGAGAAACCTAAGCGTAGGAGAAAGCGCAAATGGTTAGTTTGTTGGTAAATAACCCACCAAAAATATCACACCACAACTAGAAGAGAAAAAGCAATGACTAAAAAAGATCTTTTCATGCTCATCATTCCAAGCAATCATTTCTACGCTTGGTTACCCCCCAAAACCACCTATGAGTAACTGTGTATAAACTCGCTAAAAACTGTGCATGAAACCGAGCTTAATCACACCCCCTCGGCAGAGACCGCTCATTTCGTGGTAGTCATCCCCCGCTATACCCAGTTTATCCCGCCGCCTTTTATACTATATATAGTTGATAAAACAGACTTTTATTAAGTTATCCCCAGAGTTATTCCTGTATTATCATCAACACTATCTATTTAAATAAATTAATTATAATAATAATGGTGTTGTGTCTTATGAAAGAACAGGTTGAAATAACACTTCGTAACGCCGTTTAAAACACAAACTATGAATTGACAATCCCATTAGGCCTCGCCTAAGATAACGCCTCTAAAAAAATCATTCATTTTCTGAGTTATCCCTATCATGAAAAGAACCTTTCAACCGAGTAATTTAAAACGAAAAAGAACACATGGGTTTAGAGCTCGGATGGCTACCAAAAACGGTCGTCGTGTTCTGAAAAATCGTCGTGCTAAAGGCCGTTATCGGTTAACCGCATAACTCACGCTAAAAACAAGAGTTTTTCTGTAAAGAAAAAGCGGACGTCTGTTTTTTTACTCCATGTTAATTAATTCACGCTTCGGCCTCTTTTTACGATTTTTTAGTAAAATTTAATCTAACTGAATGATTATAGAGGTTTTTTTGGATAAAACGCGCTACAGTTTTCCTCGGTCGCGTCGGGTGGGTTCCCCTGAAGACTTTACCACTGTATTTAAAGAAGGTTTTCGGTTTAAGCAGGGGTGTTTGATTATGTATATAAAGCCGAATGGGCTGTTGTGTCCGCGGCTAGGTTTAGCGGTGAGTAAAAAAGCGATCCCTAAAGCCGCGGAAAGAAACAAAGTAAAACGCTTGATCCGGGAAAGTTTTAGACTTTATCAAAACCAGTTAGCGAATATAGATATTGTCGTCGTGGTAACGCGACATTATTTTGAAGCGCAACCCTCGTTTTGGAGTGATTTAGGTAGACAATGGTCAAAATTAGTCGTTTATTACAAAGAACATTAGTTATTTTTATTCGTATTTATCAGGTCTTGATCAGTGCGGTATTAAAACCTGCTTGTCGATTTTATCCTTCTTGTTCAGAGTATGCTGTACAATCTATTCAACAACAAGGGAGTTTGCAGGGAACGTACTTGACTGTAAAGCGTTTACTGCGCTGCCATCCTTGGCATCCGGGTGGTTACGATCCGATACCTGATTCTCCCATTAAACAACCCAATATAACGAGTTAATTTATGGAACTGGCCCGTGTTTTCTTATTAGGCCGCTTTATTTTTAATCGCTTTTATGCTGTGGAATGCCTGGCAAAATGAGCATGTTGCTCCCGCTGTGACCGGAGCCGTCGTTTCGACAACTGCAAAAAACGTCGGTATCGCCGATAAAAGTTGGGTCAAAACACCACCACTACCGGGTGTTGCGCAGCAAATAGTGGTTGATAACAATGAAAAATCACGTTTTATCGAAGTAAAAACCGACGTTCTCGATGTCTTAATTGATAAGCAAGGTGGCTCAATTGTCCAAGCAAAGCTTTTGAAATATGATCAAAATCCTCGTGAAAAGAATACTCAACCGTTTAAATTATTAAGTTCTGATGCAGCAGACTATTATGTTGCGCAAAGCGGGGTGATGGATCAAACCAATAAACCAACGATTCATTATCAAACCAGCCAAAATAGTTATGTATTGACACCCGGTCAAAAAGAACTCGTGGTAAAATTAGTCGGCCATAATCCGCAATCTATTTTGGTTGACAAGCAGTTTGTGTTTAAACCAGACGATTATCAAATTTTGGTTAACTATAAGCTACTCAATCAAGGGCGTTCTCCGTGGCAAGGCCGAATTTTTAGCCAACTTCAGCAAAAAAAACCGGAAGTGACGCACAGTTTATTTAATATTAGTGCTTATACCGGGGGAGCGATTTCTACCCAGGAAAAGCCCTATCAAAAAATTAGTTTTGAGAAAATGGGTGAAGGGTTATCTTTAGCGACCCAAAATGGGTGGGCAGCGATGCTCCAGCACTATTTTTTAAGTGCTTGGGTGCCTCCAACCGGGCAAACTCACCAATTTTATAGCGCGGCACAAAATGGTATTTATACATTAGGGATCCTCGGTCCAAGCATTCAATTGACCCCAGGACAGTCTTATTCACAGCAGCTTAAACTTTATACCGGCCCCGACGTTCTGGATCGCCTCAAAGCGGTGGCACCCCATCTCGATTTAACCGTGGATTACGGTATTTTATGGTTTATTTCAATGGCCCTTTTTTGGCTATTAAAACAAATTTACCAAATTGTCGGCAATTGGGGTTGGGCAATTGTTATTTTAACCGTTTTGATTAAATTAGCGTTTTATCATTTATCTGCAAAAAGTTACCGATCTATGGCGGCGATGCGTAATCTACAACCTCGTCTTGCCGCACTCAAAGCGCGTTACGGCGATGATCGTCAAAAATTAACTCAAGAAACGATGGCCTTGTATAAAGCCGAAAAGGTCAATCCGTTAGGTGGGTGTTTACCTATTTTGGTTCAAATCCCGGTGTTTATTGCCTTGTATTGGATGATTTTAGAAAGTGTTGAGTTACGTCAGGCGCCGTTTATTTTATGGATTCGTGATTTATCTGTGAAAGATTCGTACTATATTTTACCCATTTTGATGGGGGTGACGATGTTTATTCAACAAAAACTCAATCCACCACCGGCCGACCCAACGCAAGCAAAGGTTATGCAGTTTTTGCCCATCTTTTTTACGGCACTCTTTTTAAACTTTCCTGCGGGATTAGTATTGTACTGGGTCGTTAATAATACGCTTTCTATTTTACAACAATGGTTTATTACCTATCGTTATGAGATGGAAATAAGTCGTAAAAAGAAACGCTAAGCAATCATGTCCTGGGTAGAGTATTCAGGAGAGATGGATACGATCGCGGCGGTGGCGACGCCTTCTGGGCGAGGAAGCGTGGGTATTGTACGGATTTCAGGCCCTAGGGCATCGGATATAGCGATTGCCTTACTTGGGCACTTACCTAAACCACGTAATGCCGTGTTGAGCGGTTTTAAGGCCCAAGACGGTAGCTTAATTGATCAAGGGTTGGTTCTCTATTTCCCTGGGCCGCACTCTTTGCGGTCCCTGGGTGCTGGATGCGTTACTGAAACGTGTTTTAACTCTCGGTGCGCGTTTAGCACGGCCCGGTGAATTTTCAGAACGGGCTTTTCTCAATGGTAAAATTGATCTCAGTCAAGCCGAAGCCATTGCCGATTTGATTGGCGCTGAATCGGCGCACGCGGCCCGTGTGCAGTGCGTTCTTTGCAGGGTGAATTTTCTCGGCAAATCCAGAAAAATGGTTGATGCGTTAATTGAGTTAAGAATGTACCTGGATGCCGCGATTGATTTTACCGACGAAGCCATCGATTTTTTATCTTCAGAGTCTGTCGAGCAAAAGCTAACTGAAATTTTAGCAAAGATTGCACATATCAAAAAAACCGCCCGCCAAGGTGCATTGCTCCAAGAAGGTTTACGAATAGCGATTTTAGGCCCGCCGAATGCTGGAAAATCGAGTTTATTAAACACACTTTCTGGACAAGATACCGCTATTGTGACCGAAATTGCGGGTACAACACGGGATGTGATTCGTGAAAAAATCTATTTAGAGGGCTTACCGATTCAATTAATTGACACGGCGGGTCTTCGTGAGACAAGCAATCAAATTGAAAAAGAAGGGATTCGGCGCAGTTTAGCGGAAATTGAAAAAGCCGATTTTATTCTTTGGTTGGTCGATGGCCATCAAATTCCAGATCAACCCAGTGCTTGGTGCGAACACATCAAGACGTGGCCTTTAATCGAACAAGCCGCGGCGCGCCTTACGTTTATACGGAACAAAATTGATCTCAATCAAAAAGAAGAAGCACGGATTACTCAGTATAAACAATGGGATATTATTCATTGTTCTTTAAAAGAACAAAAAGGATTGTCACTGTTAACAAACTATTTGAAAGAAAAGTGTGGTTTTATTTCAGGATCGGAAGCCTTATTTAGCGCACGCCGCCGCCACTTAGAAGCGTTAATGCATGCTGAAAAAGCGTTAGAGCGAGGATTAAAAAATGTTTTGCAACACGCTACACCTGAGTTATTAGCTGAAGATTTACGTACTGCACAACATTATTTAGGCGAAATAACTGGGGAATTTACAACAGAAGACTTACTCGGAAAAATTTTTTCCGAATTTTGTATTGGAAAATAATTGCGTACAAAATAAGTTTTTTATAAAAATATTTATTTTTTATAAAGAGACAAAAATAAATTAAAAAGGCGGCGATTATGTTGAATAAAATTCAAAAATTTAGTCAATAAGCGCATGTATCGCTTGTAAAACTTGTTTAGGTGTTATTTTCGTCAAGCAATCTACGTGACCGAAGGCACATTCACGTTGAAAACAAGGTTGGCAAGCGAGGGCAGTACTTAAAATGATTGCGTGCTCGGTTAAAGGAGGCGTAAAACGTGGGCTGCTTGCCCCATAGATAACAATGAGCGGTTTTTGTAATGCCGCCGCACAATGCATTAATCCCGAATCATTACTGATCACTAACGTGGCTGCGGACAAGATATCTAATGCTTCAGAAAGTGTTGTTTGTCCAATTAAATTAAAAGCGACTTGACCACTTTGTTGTTGAATTTGCTCCCCAACCCTCCGATCGTGTTGCGCACCGAGTAAAATAACTTGCCAGCCTTCGTTGTGTTTAACGCGGATTATTTCGGCGAAATAATGGTTAGGCCACTGTTTTGCCGAGCCAAAAGCGGCACCTGGGCATAATATTAATCGTCGGATCGGCCTCTTGAGAAATGGCCAGCGTTGATGCGTTTTTTGAGCTGAAATAGAATCAGGATGAAGGCGCGGCTGATAAATTTCCCAATTAGAGATCGCTTGATGACCAATAGGAAGTGTTCCCAAGGCTAAAAAACGTTTTTGTTGAGCTTTTTTTGATGTGTTAATACACCAAAACGCATTTCGCCTTGCCAGCCAACACGACATGGAATTTGTGCTGCCCACGGAATGAGCGCTGATTTCCAAGAGTTAGGGAGTACGATAGCTTGCTGGTAACTTTTTTTCGTAAAGATCGGCCTACATGCCAACGCTTTTTTAAAGCGAGTTGTCCATGGCCAAAGGGTAGATCCAAAATATGATCAATTTCCGGCATCCGTTTAACTAGACCATGACTCCAAGCAGGGGCAATGATATCCAGTTTAACTTGAGGTCTTTGTATTTTTAGATACCGGAACAAGGCTTGCGCAATGACGATATCGCCTAACCAAGCTGGGCTGACTAGTAAGAGAGATTGTGAGGATGAAACCACAAGATGTTTAGCGAATACGCTCCTCGAGTACGTAAGTTGTGCCACAATAAGGGCAAGTTGCACGACCAGTTTTAGCAATAGGTAAATAGACTTTTGGATGCTTATTCCAAAGCACGTCTTGCGGTAACGGGCAAGAAAGTGGTAGTTGGCGGGTGGTAACCATTAAGCAGGGGGTTGGATCCGGATCAGGAAATGGGTGTGACATAGGGTATACCTTTAAAAAATGGCGCTATAATTTTGTAAGCAAATGATAAACTAGACAAACCAATAACGATTATTTAAATCAAATGAAGTTATTTCTAAACCAAATTATTAGCGACGAAACTCCACCAAGAACAAATCACAATGATGCGTTCCTTTTTAGAACCTGCGCAACATTTTTTCCTTAATTTACGAACCCATTCTAAATCAATTTTCAGAGTTCGTCCAAAATTTACCGGAGACAAAACTCGGTTTTTTTGGTCGAGAAAGTGAGTTTTTAACTCAAGGGTTAGAACGTGCTACACGAACACTCTCCTTGATTTTAGGTACTTTTTTTGAGGGAGAAAGTGATTTTTCTGTACTGACTGCTCGTGAGGCTTTATGGCTGTATGCCGCTTTTACGGCTTCTTTATTGTTGGATATCGGGAAAATAGCGGTTAAATATTCGATCTGGGCTTATCAAAAAAATCCAAAAAATTTAAAAAAATGGAACCCCTACACGGGAACTTTACGTACACAAGGGGCTCAATACTATCGTTTTGACTATGTTAAACAAAATCTTGACCATCTTCGTCAACAAGTGACTCCGTTATTAGCACGACAATTGCTTGATGCGGCGTATGGCGATACGCACGAGGGCTTAGGATTTAATTGGATTGCCAGTGATCCGGTGATTCTTGAAGCATGGCTTGCCATGCTCATGGGCGAACAAAACCGTATTCCGATGACTTCGTTTATGGCGGTGATTCCAAAAGCGAACATTGAGTTACTTGATCATCATAAAAACCGACAGAAAGCGATGGCGGTTCATCCCGCAGGAGAGCAATTTTTAGTTTGGCTTCGACAGCAGCTCCAAGAAGGAAAAATAAGCATTAATCAAAAAGATTCAAGTATTTACGTGACCGAAAAAGAAGTACTGTTATCGAAAAGCCTTTTTGAAGCGTTTGCCCAGAAGCACCCCAAACATAACCATGTCGGAATCGTTGAAAAACAATTTATCGATGTCGCACAGCTCTACCAAATCTCGATTAGTGATTTAGATCAGCGTTATCGAGCACATGGCGGTATTTCTGGGTTAGGTGATATCGGTAAACGCTATCGTGCTATCGGTGGTTTAGCTTCGGTACAAGAAAACACCAAAAATAACCTGGCCTCAAACGCACGTTTTTTAAAAGGTGGAATCGGTTTATTAGCATTAATTACTCCGCCACTTTTGCATAAAGAATTATCCATTAGTCTTCTAAAAAATAATGAGGTAATATTAAATACCTCTTTCACCGACACAGAAATTTTAACTTAAGCCAACAATATGGCGATTTATGTCGTAGGCGATATTCAAGGTTGTTTGGATCCATTGCAGCAGCTCCTTGAAAAAGTAAACTTTGATCCGGCCAGGGATGCTTTATGGACGACGGGCGATTTAGTTAATCGCGGCCCGTCTTCGTTAGCCGTCCTACGTTTTTTTTATTCCTTAAAAAACAGCCAGATTGTGTTAGGAAATCATGATCTGCATCTTTTGTCTGTATTAGAAGGTCAGGCGACGCTCAGTCCGGCCGATACATTAGATTCTATTTTAGATGCGCCCGATAGCGATCAATTAGCTACTTGGTTGCGTCATCAACCCTTACTTTATTATCATCAATCATTGAAGGTCGTTTTAGTCCATGCAGGATTACCACCTGAGTGGGATTTAACACACGCTTTGCAGCATGCAGCCGAAGTAGAACGAGCTTTGCAAGGACCCGATTATCGAGAGTTTTTAGCACAGATGCGTGGTAATTTACCGAATCGTTGGTATGAAACCTATCAAGGCTGGGATCGTTTACGCTACATTACTAATGCGTTAACTCGGTTACGTTTTTGTGATGCGCATGGCGCACTGGGTTTTGATTATAAGTCGACTCAAGCACCGCCAGGTTATCTACCTTGGTTTGAGGTGCCAGGTCGTCGTAGCGCGGCATTAAAAATTTTATTTGGTCACTGGGCTTCTTTAGAGGGAAAAACCAATCAGAAAAATGTGATTGCGCTGGATACGGGTTGTGTTTGGGGGCATTGTCTTACAGCGCTTCGGTTAGAAGATGGTGTTTTTTTTCGTGTGAATTGCCCGGCTCCTTAAAACAGTAAGGTCATTTATTTTAACAATACAAGATAAGCGTAAATCTCCTGTGTACTAATTCTCAGGAGATTTTACAAGATAAACTGTCTTATGTTGTGCAGGATAAACAATACGTTTTATTTGTAGTGGAGTCAGTTGTTCAAAAAGCACTTCACCTGCTGCGGGACTCGGTTGTTTTAACACATGATGTGTCGCTTGAAATTGTAAACGCCAAGTTTGTTGTGAATGAATCATCCCGACCCAAAGTGGCCAATTATTTTCAAAGCGAATCGGTGTTTCCCATAAAAGAAGTAATAAGCGGCGATGGGTTTGGGTTAAACACAGACTCATTACTAAGATAGGTTGTTTTCCTGCATAAAAGGGTCTTATAAACAGAGGCATCGTTTCCTCATTTTGACGTGTTGTGAACCGGTATAATGCAGACCAGAAATTTTTTATGGGAATCACTCGCCAGCCTTTCTTTTCTAATTGTTGTTGGATGGAAGAGAGCGGACCGGCCCATTGTAAATTTAATATATCGATGCGTTCACCCAACGCATTGGTACGATACAGCGGTTTTGTATCTTGGGTGTGTGACCACCAATCCTCTAAGCGTTGAGATTGCAATACCGGTTTTTTTAGTTGATAGCCGGCTAATTCTCTCCCATACTCTCGATAAAGGTTTCCTCCCCAGATCGCGACTAAACTAAGCAATGCTAAGCCGACCCATGAGTTTTTGGTGAGAGAAGGTCTATTTTTTTTACGTTGATAAGATAAAGTGAGCGCAAAGACGATACTTAGACCAAAGAATAAGCCACCTAACACATCGGTAAACCAGTGCGCTGTTAAGTAAACTCTCGAAAAAAAAATGACAGAAATAAGTAACGCGGTTGTACCGTAAATGAGATTACGTGTTTTTTGCTTACGATCCAGTGCGATCAACACAGCAAAAAAACCTAAAATACAGACACTGCTGAAGGTATGGCCGCTCGGAAACGAGAATCCAGAAGGCGTTTGTACTAATCCCGTTGGTCGTGCAATCTGGAATATATTTTTGACAAGATTGCCAAGGCCGTAACTAAAAAACAATAAAAACACCCAATGTAAGGTTGCCCAAAAATAGCGTTTTATAAGAAAAATCAGTAGTACTACGCCCCAAAAGACAATTAAAACACGTGGACTGATTTCGGTCACCGTAACAAAAAATCGATCGAGGCCAGGACTGCGTAAACTATGCATTAAATGATAGATAGGTTCGTTCCAGGCAGTTAAAACCCCATGATTTTTCACACTTAAGGCCACTAAAATAAAACCAAACACTGAAAAAACAGCGCCTAAAAACAGAGTCAGCGCCGTATGCGATTTTGGGTGATAAGGATCCATCAAAAAAGAAGTCAGTGGCTGTAGGCGAGGATGTCGTTGCGTAAAGTGCCAAAGCCGAGCAATTTGCGCATCGAGCGCATGACTAAACCACGCTGAACACGAACGTATTAAGGAATAAATCACCCAAAAGAGGGTTAAGACTAACACCACAAATAACAGCAATTTTGTTGCCACGTCCGACGGTAGTTGCTGCGAGGCTTGCCCCAAGAGAATCCCGGGGAGCATATAAATAGGTGCCCAAAAAAACGCTGAAATTGAATCAGCGATAATAAATTGACTTTTAGGCATACTCACCATGCCCGCAATCAGCGGTAGCACGGGACGAAGCGGTCCAATAAAACGACCGATAAAAATACTTTTAATACCGTGTTTATCAAAAAAATCGTTACCTTTTTGCAATAATTTGGGATAGCGATAAAACGGCCAAAGCGTTGCGGTTCGTTCTCGATAATGATATCCGATTAAAAAGCTAACGACATCGCCGGCGATTGCGCCAGCAATGGCCCATAAGGTGATCGAAGTAAACGGTAAAACACCCATACCGATCAATGTCCCAATCGCGGTCATGATCACTGTCCCAGGAATCAATAAGCCCACCAAAAGCAGACATTCAAAGAAACAAACCAGAAAGGTGACACCTCCTGCGGCAAGTGGATTTAATTGTAGCCACTCGAAAAAAGGCTTAATGTCTTGCAACGTCATTAGGTTATCGATTCTCCCGCAGCTTGTTTATCAGCGTGATAAGAGGAGCGAACTAATGGACCACTGGCGACTCGCTCAAAACCCATTTTTTTGGCAAGTTCAGCTAAGTAATTAAATTCTGCAGGGGTGACGTAGCGTGCCACGGGAAAGTGATGCTGACTCGGAGCAAGATATTGGCCAATCGTCAGCATATCCGCTTCATGGGCACGTAAGTCTTGCATTAACGCTTCCACTTCTTCCATGGTTTCACCTAACCCCATCATAAAACCGGATTTAGTTGGAATACCTGGAAAGCGTTTTTTAAACTGCTGCAAGAGATTCAGTGACCACTGATAATCGGAGCCCGGTCGCGCGGGTTTATACAGCCGGGGGACGGTTTCGATATTATGGTTAAATACATCCGGTAGCGCCGGAGCCATCGCTTCTAATGCGACTTCCATCCGACCACGAAAATCAGGAACCAATACTTCTATCTTTAAGGATGGGCAAGCTTGCCGTAACGCTTGTAAACAAGCAGTAAAGTGGCCCGCACCGCCGTCGCGTAAATCATCGCGATCCACCGAGGTAATCACCACATAGCGAAGGCCCATTTGTTGAACCGTTTTGGCCAAATTGATCGGTTCATTTGGATCTAACGGATCCGGCCGCCCATGACCGACGTCACAAAATGTGCATCGCCGCGTACATTTATCCCCCATGATCATAAAGGTTGCCGTACCATGACTAAAACATTCATTTAAATTGGGGCAAGAAGCTTCTTCACAGACCGTATACAGACGATTTTCACGGAGCATGGTTTTGAGTTGTTCGACGACCGGTGTTTGAGCCAGTTTAATACGAATCCAATCCGGTTTACGCAAGGGTTCTTTACGTTCGATTTTAATCGGAATTCGCGCCATTTTGGCAGCACCGCGTTGTTTTTTTGTAGGGTCTAACGTTGTCATAAGCGTTCGTCCGGTTCGAGAAGCAGCGCAGTCATTCTAGCATAGCTTTTTATCAGATTAACCTCCCTTTAAACCATCATTTAATTGTGAGTTGATCGAATCCTTGATTCAAGTATAACGTGGTTAATTGCTCTACTAAACGTGAACCGATTGCTTCAGCGACTTGCGGTAAATTACAAGAAACACCCAAATCGACTAATTGTGTGATCGGAAGTTTTGCAAAACCCGACAGGGATTAATCCCGGAAAAAAGGTGTTAAATCCATCGCGACATTGAAGGCGATACCGTGATAACAACAACCCCTTCGAATACGTAAACCTACGGAGGCAATTTTTGCGCCGTTCACGTAAACACCGGGCGCGTCTTGGCGGGTTTCGGCGATAATCGTGTAATCGGCAAGAAAGTCGATGATTGTTTTCTCTAATAAACTGACGAGACTCCGAACATTTAAACGGAAGCGGCGTAACTCTAACAAGGGATAAATGACCAGCTGACCTGGGCCATGATAGGTAACCTGACCACCCCGATCCGTTTTTTCGATGGGGATCGCATGTGGATTCAGGAGATGTTCCCAACGACCCGCTTGCCCTAATGTGTAAACGGGCTCATGCTCAATCATCCAAATTTCATCCGCGGTGTCTGACGAACGCTGTACTGTAAACTCCTGCATGGCCTGATAAATAACCCGATAAGGTGCGCGGCGGAGTGGTTTGAGAAGAATTTGATGAGCCATCATAATTTAAAGATAAGATAACAAATAAATAAGATAAACAGAAAAACCGCGATCTATTTCGCTTGTTCTCTTGAAAATGGAGCCAATTTAGCATGAAATTGTCTTTCGCTTCTTATTTTTTATTTTTCTGGATCCCTTTTGCTTCCGCAGTACCGAACCCGGCGTCGGTGCATTGTGTTCAACATGGAGGCAAGCTGTTTATTCTTGATCAAGGCGGACAGGTTGGATTTTGTCTGTTTCGTGATTTGAGTTATTGCGAAGAATGGCATTATTTTCGCGGCACTTGCCACCCAGATACCTATTTTTTACCAGAACAACGAAAAGGAACCACTTATTGCTTCACAGAAGAAGGTAAAGAAAATCTAATTATTTACTTGTGTAAAGCGAAAAAGTGATAAAATACGACCCAATCTTTTGGGAAAAGTGAGTCATTTTATGTTAGATCAAAAACGTCGTCACCATCTACAACAAATGGGTGTAGTTTTATGGACCACTAAAAAAAAAGATACACTAGACAATCCGCAAATGACTTCTCCCGCATCGCAAAAACCCTCTCCACAAGACATGATGACTAACAATGTTGCCCACTTAGATTGGGCGGCGCTTGAAGCGGCGGTGGCGCGTTGTCAAGCGTGTTCACTTTACAAGACGCGAACCCAACCGGTTTTTGGTTCGGGTAATAAACAAGCAGATTTACTTGTGGTAGGCGAAGCCCCGGGTGCGAATGAAGATAAACAAGGCTTACCTTTTGTCGGTCGGGGCGGCCAACTGCTCACCCAGATGTTACTCGCCATAGGTTTAGCGCGTGAAGATATTTATATCGCAAATATTCTTAAATCACGCCCAGAAAATAATCGTGATCCTTTACCACAAGAGGTAAAAGCGTGCACACCGTTTTTATTACGACAAATTGAGTTGCTTCAACCAAAGCTTATTCTCGCTGTCGGCCGAATTGCAGCCCATTTTTTGTTAGAAACCAATAGCCCGATGAGCCGCTTACGTGGCAACCTTTTTTATTATGGACCTCGTAAAACGCCTTTATTGGTGACATATCACCCGGCTTATTTGTTGCGTTCACCACGAGAAAAAAGGAAAGCTTGGCAGGATATGCAATGTGTTAAAGCACAACTATACGGATCAGTCTCTTGAAAAAATCAGTTTGGGATTTAGTTTAATCGAGCTCCTTTTTGCTGTCACGGTTTTAAGTATTTTAACTGGTTTTACATTAACTTTTTATCAAACTAGCTTATTGGAGACACGCCTAACGACTTTAATAGATCGGTTTCAAGCGGTTTTATATTCGGCACAAAGTGAAGCGATTTATCGCCACACGCCGGTCACATTATGTAAAAGTCAGGATGGTCTTCACTGTGGTGGAACATCGCAATCCGGTTGGTTACTGTTTTTGAATCGTTATACGGATCACCCTCACTCTGCGCAGCGTTTGCGTGTTTATCCACATTTCGATCCCAGTGAGCGTATCCTGTGGCGCGGTGCAGGCGGACGCGATTACTTAACGTTTCAGGCGGATGGGTCGGCACGAGGTTATAATGGTCGTTTTATTCTTTGTGTTAAGGTGCTGACTAAAACACGGGGACGTTTAATAAAAATAAGCCCAACGGGAAGGATTCGCAGCGAAATATTAGCCGATCAACAAGCGTGTGTTCACGAAATAAAATAGCATTGACGAAACCTATGTGCTTTGCGTATCTTTTCTGCTGGTGGGTTATTGAAAATAGAGAGTGATTTTATGAAAAAATGGTTTGTATGGTTAGGGGGATGGTTTGCTCAACAAGTAAACGCATTACCACCTAATTCATTAGGTGATTTATCAGATAAACTTCTGTTTCCGATGTCGGTGTTAACCGCTGCGCTGTATAACATTAGTTTAGCCATAGGCGTTGCTTTATTATTTGGTGCCTTTATTCAATACCGTAACCATCGAAAAAATCCAGGGCAAGTCTTGTTAAGTCGACCGGTCACGTTGTTGGTGTTTGGTTTAATTTTATTGGCTTTACCGATCGTAGTAAAAATTTCGGAAAGCTCACAGTTAGTCTCTCGGGTGAATTAATGAAAATTCTAATTAGTAATGATGACGGTGTGCACGCAACGGGGATCGCTTTTTTAAAAAATGCATTAGCCCAAATTGCTGAAGTGACCGTGGTCGCCCCCGATCGGGATCGCAGCGGGGCCAGTAATTCCTTAACCTTACAACAGCCTTTACGATTACGTTATTTAGAAGAAAATGTAATTAGTGTGCAAGGTACACCTACCGATTGTGTTCATCTTGCGTTAACGGGCTTACTCAAAGCGGACCAAATGCCCGATTTAGTGGTTTCTGGAATTAATGCCGGCTCGAATACTGGCGAAGATGTTTTTTATTCCGGTACAGTTGCAGCAGCGATGGAAGGACGCTTTTTAGGCATACCGGCGATTGCCTTTTCGTTAGCAGGCTCTGACCCAAATTATTATTCCACCGCTGCCGAAGTCGCGAAACGTTTGGTGGTTCGTCTTTACGAAAAACCATTACCGGCCAAAACAATTCTGAATGTCAATGTGCCGGATATCCCTTTTGATGCGATTAAAGGATTTACCGATACCCGTTTGGGCACACGTCATACTGCCGATCGGATGCAACCCAGTCTTGATCCACGTGGCCATACTATTTACTGGATTGGTACATCGGGTAAGGAAGATGATGCAGGCCCTGGTACGGATTTTTATGCGTTAAACCACCAACAAGTCAGTATTACGCCTTTGCAACTTGATTTAACTCATCACACTCTACGGGAGCAGGTTCGTGAGTGGGTTGTGGATGGTGAAGTTTAAAGGTTTTTCCCGGCGAAAAGGGGTGGGTTGTTAACGATAAAATGAGTTTATTTGCTAAATTGTACGATAAAATGCTGCGATGGGCGGCGCATCGGCATGCACCGTACTATTTGTTTGCGCTCAGTTTTGCTGAATCCTCTTTTTTCCCGTTGCCTCCGGATATTATGCTTATCCCGATGATGTTAGCGCAACCACGCTTGGCCTGGCGTTATGCAACGTTAACCACGGCGGCATCTGTGTTAGGAGGACTGTTTGGCTATTGGATTGGCTGGATTGCTTTCGATTGGATTCACCCTTATATCATCCAGTTTGGATATGAAAGCGCTTTTTTACAAATCGAGCAAGGTTTTAAAGCCTGGAATTTTTGGATCTTATTTTTAGCGGGCTTTACGCCACTACCCTATAAATTGTTTACGATTGCGGCGGGCACCTTGCATGTTTCTTTATTACCCTTTATCTTAGGTTCTTTAATTGGACGAGGCGGTCGATTTTTTTACTGGCTTGTTTGCTGCATTGGGGTGGAGCACGGGTCGATAAATTACTTCGTCTTTACATCGATCGGTTTTCCTGGTTTATTCTAGGAGCCCTTTTGTTGATAATTATCTATCTCAAGTGGCTTGCACACTGAGGCAACGCGAATAACAATTCATTTAATTAGAGAATCGTTTCTACTACAGAGTGGACGACAATCTATCATAAAAATCATAATTTCATCTAGTCTGTTTTTTTTGAATAAAAATAATGAAGTATTTTCTGATTTATATTTTATAGCGATCGGCATACGTTATACCTAAATCAAAAGGAGAGGGTTATGCAAAAGGAGTTTGGAAAAAAGAACGTGCTGAAACGGCCTATTCGAAAAAAAAACAGTGCGATAACTGGTGCATTTGAAAAAAAACCGGTTGCAGAAGAAGAATCGTTTGTTACAAAAGAATTAATAGGTGATACCGAACTCGAGGTGCCGCCGCCGACGCCGCGTTCGACACGACGCGATGAAACATTTGGTGTTACGCAGCTTTATCTAAATGAAATTGGATTTTCACCATTGTTAACTGCGGAAGAAGAAGTTTATTACGCCCGCTTAATTGCAAAAGGGGATCAAGATGCACGTAAACGAATGATTGAAAGTAATTTACGTCTTGTTGTAAAAGTAGCGCGGCATTATAACAATCGTGGTTTGCAGTTTTTAGATTTAATTGAAGAAGGCAATCTCGGCTTAATGCATGCCGTTGAGAAATTTGATCCAGAGCGAGGATTTCGTTTTTCGACTTATGCCGTGTGGTGGGTTCGGCAAGCGATAGAACGTGCGATCATGAATCAAGCTCGAACGGTTCGCTTGCCGATCCATGTTGTTAAAGAGTTAAATGTGTATTTACAGGCCGCACGAGAATTGTCACAAAAGCTCGATCACAAACCGACGGCGGATGAAATTGCGAAGTGGTTGGATCGGCCTTTTGAAGAAGTTGAAAGAATGCTGGGTTTAAACGAACATATTACTTCAGTAGATGCTCCCGCCAGCAGTGAGGCCGATAAACCCTTATTA
Source organism: Rickettsiella massiliensis 20B (assembly GCF_000257395.1). Classification (GTDB taxonomy): domain Bacteria; phylum Pseudomonadota; class Gammaproteobacteria; order Diplorickettsiales; family Diplorickettsiaceae; genus Diplorickettsia; species Diplorickettsia massiliensis. Next base: position 62,465 of record NZ_AJGC01000003.1, on the reverse strand, counting down.
GAAACCCTTTCTGATAATCGTGAGAATGATCCAGAGCATATTCTCGAAGATGAGAACCTTCGCAAACGGCTGGAAGGTTGGCTGAAAGAGCTTACCACCAATCAACGAGAAGTGATCGCTCGGCGTTATGGTTTACTGGGTTGTGATCGGATGACACTCGAAGAAGTGGGCGAAGTGATTGGTTTGACTCGCGAGCGTGTTCGGCAAATTCAGGTAGAAGGACTAAAGGCTTTGCGCAAGATTATGGAGGATCAAGGTTTTTCTGCCAGTTTATTGTATGATAACTAAGTTTTTATCTCTTTTAGAATGAATTGCTTTTAATAAGACTCCTAATTTAGCCACGGATAACCACGAAAATGATACGTACCACGAAAACAATAAAAAAGCGTCAAGAAGCCGGGGAGCTGGTTTTAGATCGCGCTAAACGCTTGGCAAAAGAAGGAGTACGCTTTGTTTATCACTATAAATATAGTTTTGTCTATGTCGCATTGATCGTGTTGTTGAACACCTTGTTTGCGCGGATCCCCTTGATGCAAATAGCGGGTTCGGAGGTGTCTCCAATGGACTGGACGGTTGGCGTTGTATACGTACTACGTGATTTTTCACAACGTGAACTCCATCATAAGGTAATTCTTGCGATGTTAGTCGGCAGCGTGTTGAGCTATTTTTTGGCCGATAAGACCATCGCTTTAGCGAGTGTGAGTGCTTTTTTAGTGGCTGAATTTATTGATTGGGCCGTGTACACCTTCACGCGCCGACCGCTTTCGCAACGTATCCTCTGGTCGGCAAGTTTAAGTGCGCCAGTCGATAGTAGTGTTTTTCTGTGGATAGTGGATCAATTGAATGGTCTTGGAGTCGTGATTCTTTCTTTAGCAAAAATAGTCGGTGTGCTAGCGGTTTGGTATTGGTGGCGGTTACGCGAGCAGCGCTCAAAATCAGAACCTGCTTTTCAGTCGTAGACAGCGATCAAAGGCGAATTACAGAAATATTAGTTAATTTTTACATTGGATGTAGAAAATCTTGATGAAATATTTGAAATCACCAGTTTAATAGTAACTACTTTGATTGAGAAAGAGCTCGAAAATATAATCAGAACACAATTTAAGAATGAAAATAGTTTTATATTCAATCCAGATAAAATTTTACGGATCATTGATAATATCCTCGAACACGGATTAAACTTTAAAAACTACAGAAAATATGCGGGTTATGAACAGCTTAGAGACGAAGAAAAACTTATTTCAAGTTAGCAGCCAAATATAGCAATAAAGTATTTGAGAATTTTGAAGCAATTGTATTGAATAAACAAAGAGGAGAAAGCGAGCTTGGTAGCAAAATTAGCACCGCCTGTAAGCCAGAATTTATGTCTAAAGACCCGCGCGTTACTAATCAAACCTATCAAACGCGAAACACCTTAACTAACTTTCTATACAGCATTGGAATGGTTGCTTCTAATGATAAAAAACTCAAGCCATTCGCCACTGAATCTTTCATCGAAACATTAACTACTCTAAAAGAGAAAGCCGCCGAGAATACAGAAGATGAATTTCAACCTAATCCGCGTTTAATGCCACTAAATCATTTCGACACGTATCCACAACCATACCATTCTGTACCTTCACAGAATCCCATGATGTCACAAGGGTTTTCACCCCAGCCACAATACCCCCATGGCAGTCAAGCACAATATCAAGCACAATATGCTAATCGACTACCATCAACAACGCCCGATGAACCTCCAGTACAGCAACCTGAACCTAATCAATATTTGATTTTTTCGGATTCAGATTCTGCCCAAACTAGACAATACGCCGATACCCATCCCTTCGCACAGATGAGTACCGAATCTAGCGCACACACTCGAACAAATCCATTTCTCCCTAGTTATGAGGATTCTTCGAGTAGATTTTTCAGACACACTTCCCCAAACCATGACAACGGAGAGGCACTCCAAAACCAGCTCCCTTCTTCACTAATCTGTAGCGATGTATGAGCCAATAAAGCGATTCTATTCATAAATCTTCTGCTTTTTTGTAGAAGGTCTATTTTTAAAAATAATTCATTAGATAAAATCAGGAGAATAAAAATAATGCCGCATTTGACACAAACCTCAAACTTAAAAATGATGCAACCGAAGACGAGGACACAAGAGCCAAATAAGCCACCAAGAAGAAATAACCCTTCTTCTAGAATTCAAGAAATTAATCAAAACATAACTGATTTTTTAATGAAGAGATATTTTAAATCAGCTGATGAAAAGAAAAAAAGAACAATCAGACCCCAAAAAACACTATTAGTAGACTTAGCGAAAGCGGACGTTGAGCACTTGATAAAAATCAGTAAAAATGTGAAATATAACTTGGATGATATCCTCTCAAATATCGATAGCAGTACGTTTGATAGTGCTTCTAACCATTCTAATGAGAAAGATAACTCGGGGAGGGTATCCCCCAAATACTGAACATGACATAATGAACACCGAATCTACTGCACGCACTCGAACAAATCCATTTCTTCCTGGTTATGAGGATTTTTCGAGTAGTTTTTTCAGACACACACCCTAACCATGACGACGAGGAGGCTCTCCAAAACCAGCCTCGTTTTATTTACTTATATACTACCGGTGTCAATATAAAAAAGAACGACCTGCTTCGGGAGTTGGGTTATGGCTCGAAGTCTGGGGTTGTGAGAAGAATGTAAATGTATTACTTGGAGAAACAAATGGATTTGTAGCGGCATAGTATCCAGGAGTATCAAAAAGGCCTTCTATCATGGGCACACATGGACTCTTTTGATGTGGATATATACCGTCGTGTGCGCCCATAGGCTGTGTTTGAAAAGGGGATTGAGTTTGAGGGTGTGGGTTATTGGTGTGGTGTTCAGTTTGAGCAATATTCGAATGGGTATCATCACGCTCTTGGTTCTCATCGTTAATTTCCTCATAGATATGTTCTTCATGAATTGCCGCTGCAAGCGATTCTAAAAAACGCTCACGTTGAGTGAGCGAGTATTTATCCATGAGTAGTTTTCCAACAATGGCGAGACAGAATTTCATTTTATTGCTTAACGGATGTTTATTCCCATTCTCTTTCAGCTTAGTTTCGATTATTTTTTGAATAGAGCGGGTGATCGCGAAATCTTCATATTTACAAATTTTTTCTGGATTGCACGCTTTTTTACTGATTGTTATCAAGTGCTCAGCGTCCGCTTTCGCTAAGTCTACCAATAGTGTTTCTTGGGGCGTCAATTTTGCCTCATGCCCCATGAGTTTTCTAAATATATTAGTGATGTTAAGTTTAAGCTTAGTTTTAACACCAGGGCTTAGTTGGAGTTGATCATTTAATTTTGTGATTGCCGCTAACGTAGCTAGGTGACCAATAAGATCCCAAAGATCTTCTTCATCCATTTCTAAGTTTGGGATTTGTTTGTGTTTTGTGATTCTTTCTTTTTATTTTCCTGATTTTATCTAATGCATTTTTTTAAAATAGACCTTCTACAAAAAAGCAGAAGGTCTATGACTAAACTCATTTTATTTACTTATATGCCTACAGATCTGTGAAGAATGGGGCTGGTTTGGGAGCACCTCCCCGCCGTCATGGTTAGTGTGTGTGTGTCGGAAAAATCTACTCGAAGAATCCTCATAACCAGCGAGAAATGGATTTGTTTGAGTGTGTGCGCTAGATTCGGTACGCGTCTGTGCGAAGGGATTGGTATTGGCGTATTGTGGCTGGGGTGAAAATCCTTGTGACATCATGGGATTCTGTAAAAGTACAGAATGGTATGGTTGTGAATGCGTGTCGAGATGATTTGGTGGCATTAAACGCGGATTAGGTTGAAATTCATCTTCTGTATTCTCGGCGGCTTTCTCTTTTAGAGTAGTTAATGTTTCGATGAAAGATTCAGTGGCGAATGGCTTGAGTTTTTTATCATTAGAAACAACCATTCCAATGCTGTATAGAAAGTTAGTTAAGGTGTCTCGCGTTTGATAGGTTTGATTAGTAACGGACGGGTCTTTAGACATAAATTCTGGCTTACAGGCGCGGCTAATTTCGCTACCAAGCTCGCTTTCTGCTCTTTTTTAATACAATTGCTTTAAAAGTATCAAATACTTTATCGCCATATTTGATTGCTAAGTTGATAACAATTTTTTCTTCTAATTTGAGTGTTTTATAAATTTTCATTTTTTTTATAGTTTTCCCCGTATTTGATGATCGTCTCAATGATCTTTAAAACTCTGTCTGTAATGAATCCTCGGTTTTTTTTACATCGTTAATTTCCTCATAGTTAATTTCCTCATAGATATGTTCTTCATCAATTGCCGCTGCAAGCGATTCTAAAAAACGCTCACGTTGAGTGTGAGTGTATTTATCTATGAGTAATTTTCCAATGATGACGCAACAAAATTTTATTTTGTCATTTAGCGGCGGATACTTCTTCATAATCTCTTTCAGCTTATTTTTAAGTATTTTTTCAATAGATTCATGGATCTTTAATTTTTTATCTTGATTAGTTTCTGTTTTATTACTCATTTTTTCAATGATATCGTTCAATTTTTTAGCGTCTGATTGAGCTAAATCTAACCATTGTTTTTCTTGGGGGGGTAATTCAGCCTTACTACTTAAGAAGTTAATTGAAGGAAAATAATCAATAAATTTGCCCTTCGGTCTAGCACTATGTGCTAGCTGACGTTGATCGTTTAACTTTGTGATCGCCGCTAACATGGCCAGGTGATTGATAAGATCGGAGAGATGTTTCGCACTATTTTTAGGAACCAAACCAACACCTAAGTTTCTCTGAGAATTGTGCGAAGTGTCCCACGTGATTTTAATTTTTTCTGAGAGTTGATTAACATATAGCTCGACCGATTGATGAGAAAATAAAAGCTCGTTATTGGATTTTGAATATCTCTTCTTTATCACCATATTTGATTGCTAACTTGGCTGCGGCGAGAGGATTAAAACAAGCCGTTACTCCACAAATAACTGCTGTTGCAATAGCGAAGGAAAAAAGCGTGTCAAAGGATCTTCTCGTTTTCATCCCGGCCAACGAACAACGCTCATAGGCGCTTTAGGTTGTCAAGGATTTAAGGCTGGTCTGTTTGGCTCATGGTTATACCAATGGTTCTATCTTTTTAACATTCATCGAAAAAACTTAGCGCCTAGTTTAAACCCAGGGGATGTTGTAGTCATGGATAATCTTTCGGCGCATAAAGTAGACGGTGTGAAGGAAACTATTGAAAAAGTAGGTGCTCGTTTGCTTTATCTTCCGCCGTATGGGATTTATCTCCTATTGAGCTAGCTTGGCCTAAGATAAAAAATATATTAAGAAAAAGCTCTGCTATGACTAACAAGAAATTATATCACTCCATCTGTAAGGGTTTTCGTTCCGTGACAAAAAATGATTCTTTCGCTTGGTTAAAACATTGCGGCTATAACATCAATACTTTTTGAAAATGTAATAACATAAATTCCTTGTTAGAATGTTATTGAAATAGACCTCGGCTATCTCCACGAATCGCGTTTTATTGGCGCTGCGCTTTAATTGAATAACGATAGGAATAATGGATTGAATAATATAACGTCAGTCCCATTCTAAGCTGCGTGCGCACCTCGCTCCCACAAATCGACTCTACGGCGCGGCGTGCTTCCTGCTTTGCCGTCAACGTGCGCCTTTCGCGGGCTCTTCGACTGCGCATTGCTTTCGCAATGCTCTCCTTGTCTTATCGAAAGTGATATTGAAAGATTTTTTTAACAATACTCTCAAAATCTTGCAATATCTCACTATATTGCAATATCTCACTACTGAAAAATCAGTTTTAGGCTGTTTTTTCAGGTCAAAACGAATATTGCATGGCGGAAATGCTTATATTTACTAGCTCAAAATAATATCTAAGCTGGATAATATTTATTTGTCCTTAATTTATCGTTAATTTTGTGCTCATTTTAGTTTAATTATTTAATTATAAGATGCATGGCCAATATATCTAAGAAAATAAAGGTCCAAACTTCATGCTAAAAAAATCATCCATATTTAATTTAAGGAGCTGGGCAGAACTTTGGAATAGTGGTAGAGATGGTAGTAGAGACACAGGCTCTATTGCGTCACCATCACGTCACAATAGTTCATCCGGCTATAGTTCTTTAACTAGAAGTAGTTCTCTTAGAGATCCACGAAGAAATAGCCAAGCAAGTGATGCATACTCTGTTGCTCCGTCATCTAGAACTGGCTCTCTTACTGGCTCTCTTAGAAGGGATCCAAGGATTGCTAGAGATCCACGAAGAAATAGCCAGGCAAGTGATGCATTCTCTGTTGCTTCGCCATCTAGAACTGGCTCTCTTAGAAAGGATCCAAGGACTGCTGCCTCGGTTGCTCGATCACATCATTCCATTTACACCCCGCTTAATGCGCCATTCAATGATATGGCCTCTGTCGCCTCGTCACGTAATACCGGATCAGTTTATAGCGTACGTAAGCAAGCTCCTAACGCGCATGATATGAGTGCTGAGACCTTATCTAGTTACCATCTTAGTCTACTGGGCTTAGATGAGGATGCACACACAGAAAAATTAGAAAGCACCATGAAGCTTTATTTCGATACGTTTATTCGTGAAGCTATGGTTGCACTCGGCATTCCTGTCTATGCCAGCCAACGTCCAGAAAGATTATTGCCTGAACAGAAAAAAAGACACGACCTCAAGAGCGGTGTACATAATCAATTGCTTAAAAAAATCCTTAAAACACAGACACAGCTTAATTCGTCCGTAGCTAATCAAGTTTTTAAGAAAAATGGAAATGTGATGCCTGTCTCTAGCGGTCTGAGTGTAGCTGTAATGACCGTTGCTACGGCTATAAATCCTGTTCTAGGCGCAGGCGTTGGGGCAGCCATTGCTATTCTTGCTATGGCTTATCTGACAGGCGAATTTCATAAGGCTAAAGAAAACAAAGCGCATGCGGACAAACTGAAAAGCTACTTACCCGGCGAAAATAATCACATACACAGTGAAATACTAGAAATAATCAGCTTGCTTACTGTTTTAGTAGTTAAAGATAGGATAGATACCGAGCTGCAAATAGAACAGCAAAAAAACTGAAATTTGATTTTCGTAGACTATCAGATGTAGTTAATAGCCTTAATACGGGTTCAGACGTAGACCTTATTACATCGGCGTGGACTGAGCAAGAAAGAGAAATTGCTCAATTAGCGCAATGCTATGCAACAGAAATCTTTAATAATCTTATAGATTATGCCTATCAGAAAAGAACTGATCAAATAAATAATAAAATTTTTGAAATTCTTGTTCCATCGTTTATGCAAACCAATGTTTCGGTTCGAGTCACCCAAAATAGAGTGGCGTTAACTGGTTGGTTAGCCGCATTGAGTATGAAATTAAGCAACAATCAGACATACGCGCATGATGCTTTACTGGCTTATGCAGATATGGAAAAGGTACGTGATCGAACAGATTGTGAAATCGTACAAATTGAAAAAAACGATCAAGCAGAACAAAACTTAATCTGATGCATCTGACTCATTGTCACAAACCTCGCCGCTTCATACAAAAGTATCAAGATGGTTAGTTGACATTGAAAACGCCACTGACCAGCGCTCCGAGAACAGTGACAACGACAGTACTTATGAAAGTACTAGAAGTACTACTAGTCATCGTTCTTCAGCTTCAAGATCATCGTCTCGCGCAGCTTTTTTTAGAAGTGACGAAAAACCCCAACTAGAACTCCAAGAATGGGCTTAATGAGTTCTGATGTTTAAAACGAATAACAATACTTAACTTTAATTTAACTATAAAAATAATAAGAGGAAATCCTATGCCAAGTAGCCAACATTCCACCACTTCAGGTTATACACCGCGTAACTCCGCACCACCCGGTTCCGTTGTATCAAGCGCTTCAGGTTATACACCGCGTAACTCCGCACCACGCACCGGTTCCGTTGTATCAAGCACCTCAGGTTATACACCGCGTAACTCCTCAAGATCACGTGCCGGTTCTGCCGTAGGTTCCGCTGCATCAACACGTTCGGGTTATACCGCTCGTGGAACGAAAGAGCTTCCTCCCATGAGTGCGGAATTAAATGCCGAAGGAATAGAACGATTATTTTCTGATTATTCAAACACGCTGGTTCAAAAAGCCATGGTTATGCTTGATATTCCCGTTAATGCCAGTGAACGTCCAGAACAGTTAACGAAACAACAGAAAAATAGACATACCCTTCATCAAGCTACACATGATCAACTGCGAAAAAAAGTGCTTCAAACCACTATGCGCGCTAACACACGACTATCCAAACAAGTTTTTGATAAAAATGAAAGTACGGTAACTGCTACCAGTAGTTTAGCTGGCATTGGACTCACCATTCTTGCGGGTTTCAATCCTGCTGCAAGCGCCGTGACTGGTGCCGCATTGACTGCTTTTTTTGTGGGTTACCTGGTACGCGAATTTTATATGGCTAAAAAAAGACCAAGAGATTGCTAAAAAAGTGGAAGGTTATTTACCTCGAGAAGACAGCCAAATACTAAAAGTCATCAGTTTACTAACTGTTTTACTCGTTAAAGATAAATTAGATACGCTGTTACAAACAAACCATGGCATAAAATACTCATTTGATACAAGTAAACTGCTGACGTTAATGAACAGTCTTCTGCATCCTTTTGCCAGCGCTTGTAGTGATGATATTACAAAAAGCTGGAGTGATCAGGAACAAGCTATTGCAAAGTTAGCAAAAAACTATGCCAATGAAGTATTTAAAAACTTAGTACATTATGCCAATAAAACGAAAAAGGATAGAATCAATAATCGAATCTTTGACGCTCTGATACCTGAATTCATACAAAATAATAAATCCGTAAAAACAACACAAGATAGAGTAGTTTTAACGGCTTGGTTAGGTGCTCTCAGTATGGTCGTCAGCAAAGAATACCAACATCATGGGGAGTTTTTTTATTCAGAAGTAGAGAAACTTCGTGATCAAGTAGACTTAAGCATAGAACAAACTGCCATGGCGCAAGAACAAGATTTAGGTGATCAAGATCGAACAGCAAGCTGGCTGCAAAAAGAACCTGTTGAGGAAAACGACAACGGCTATGATGTTGCCAGCCTGGTAAGTCATCGCTCTTCCACGAAGAGCAACAAGCCTGCTGCACCTACTTCGACAGCTGCTCACGCCGCTTTTCATAGCAATAGAAGCACGACGGCAGACTCTGAGCACTCTCATTGCAGTAAACGCTCTCAGCATAGTGAAACTACTCATCACAGTGCAGTACGTCCTTCTAGACCGTAAGACCTGCAGTACGTTTTTTGTAAGCAACAAGGCTAGCCAGCCTTATTGCTTCATTAAGCACATTAATTCTTTTTATAAATGAGATTAAAAAAATGCCACGTTATCAAAGCCAAGAAATAAAAGAAAGATTAGCTAGATTAGAAGCACTAAATCCAGAGTTCAATATCATTGAAATTAACGAACTAATTGCTTCCTATATCTCACAGCATGATGGTGAAGAATATACGCCTGAAAAAGCAGAGCACTATAAAGCTAAACTTGAACAAGAGTTTTTAAGACAAAAAGCAAAAGCTGAAAAAAATAAATCGGCTCTCGTTGCTGTAAGCAAGCCTGCATCTCGGCAAAAACCCGCTGGGCCAGGCGCAATAGAAAACTCAATAACAGCGAAAAAAAACCAAGCTGTTGCGGCAGCAGCAGCCAGTGGCAATCCTGCACTGGCTGTAGGAATACAAGCCGCACATACCGTTGGAGGGGGTATAGTCAAAGGCGCTAAAGCCATCGGTAACACCGCTGTACATCTGGCTACGGAAACCGATTTAAGAAAAACAGGGGCAAGAGTCGTATCTGCTGCCGCAGCGGTTGCTGTGGGAGGACTTGCTGCGGGAGCAGTCACCACCGGAATGGCTAACGGCGGTAGAGCATTCGTACGCGGTGCTATTAGCAATGCTTTCAAAGATGTCAATGATGGCTTTCTAGGATTCGCTACCCGTCCGGTTACAGAGGCAATCGGTAATGGATTAGGTGGTGTTGCAGGAGCCGTTATCGGCGTTGTTCTACCAATTGCACTGCTTTATCTTGCTGTACCGCGACTTTATAATTTATTTTTTTATGGCTTTAAACTCGGAATTAATGCCTGGGATAATCGTCATAGCGCGGTAGATCTCAGTATATTACCGGAAGAAGGACCTCTGTTGGATCTTATTGGTCATCTTTCCACCTTATCCATGATAGAAGAACTCGATACCAAACTAAAATTAAAAGGTATTGCTAATATTAAGTTTAATATTTCTAATCTATTTCAAAAAATAATGCATCCCGGTAGCAGCCCTACCTTGAGTCAAGAAGAAGAAGCGCTTTATCAATTGGCCCAAAGAAATGCCAAAAAAATGATAGAGATTAGTAAAAAAGCAACTAATGACCCTGAAAAATTAAGAAAATATCAAAATTACTCAACGACTCGAAGCCTTATAAAAATCGTCGAGACGCATCTTCCAAGCGATTTTGATAAAAATAGAGAGATTAGTAAGCAAATGCGCTTTTGCCTCACTGTTATTGGAACGTTAATTCAAAAAGAACAAACATCCGATATACAACAATCTTTCCTTTCCGCACTTAAATCTGCACTCGCTGCTCCGAGAACAAACCTTAGTTATGCCGCTTCTACTCATAGTGAGCACATCTACGAAACGATTCCTGAAAATACTCCAGCTGTATATCAGAACGGTACACCGGCCGCGAGAGCAGAGTTTCAGCCACCCGCCTCCTTTGCGAATTCAGGACATGCATTCATAGGAGGCAGGAAAAGTGCACAGTCACAAGCAAACCACGCTCGGACGCCTCTGTATAGTGATACCGAATCACAAACAACTACCTCATCATCACGACGACATCTTGTTAATTAATAACCTAGTAACTAGCTTCTCTAGTTACTAGGTTATTCTCTTCATATTACAGTCTATCGGGTTTAATCGTACTCCAATTACGACAAGATGGACAAAACCAATCTAAAATTCTGCTGTTTAAGCAAATTTATTTGGCTATGCAAATTATCGCCAAAAAATGGACCATGCCTATTCGCGACTGGAAACCTGCCTTAGCTCGATTTACTATCAAGTTTGATGGCAGAATTTAATATGGCATTACAACTAATTTACAAAAAATTTATTGCAGACTCTAGATAAAATGACTAGCCTCTTGTGTTAATTCTTTGATGTTTTTTTGGTACCGCTTGAACATATTTCTTTAACAGCCAGCTACTTGCTATTTTTTTATTTTTATAAAAATCGACACGTTGGAATATCCCTTGTTGCGATATTTTCCTTTCTAGGTTAATTTCTTCCCCTTACTATATTAACGATCAATTTATTAATTTGATGTAAAAAAAGCAAGGTGTCCGGTTGTTGAGGCATTACTTTAAGTTGTTCTTTTACAGACTCAGTTTCTGTTAGCCTTAGAATGAAATTAACGTATTTATGCGGGTATAAATAACTTTCTTGTAAGGGCAGTTGGTCATCTTCGCACTAAATAGGAATAATTTGCCAGGGCGTATTTTCGAGTTTCGGCCAATGTGTTTTATCAAAACGAAATGAATAACCATTATTGCATTTTCAGAAAGTATAGATGTAAATTAAGGCGATAACTTATTAAGTTATCGCAGAAGAGAAAAAGATGGCATTATCAAATGAGATTTACTTTCACCTTTTGGTTTATTACTAAATAACTTTATAATTAAATTTTTGATTTTCTACCTATTTATCTTATATTTTGGTAGTAAAAAATACGACTGGAAAGCTAAACAAATATTAACGATAGATTAAGGCAAAATATAAGCTATAACGACCAAACAGAGTTTTATAAGTTAGTTTTAAATTTTAATTGTAAAATTATCTATAAAATAGGTTATTACGTCTCTTAAATGAAAATTTTTATAAAACTTTGTCGGTCAAACTGTGGGTTTGGTTAAAGGTATGTAACTAATTAATAAAAAAGATTGTTATTTTATCCAATTATCTTTATTGTTTAGAGCTTGTAGTATGAGGTTTATGGAGGAAACGTAGCCTACTTAGGAGAAGGGAAGCACGCTTGAAATAGCGATTGTGGCGACAAAATAACTGAAAATTGTCATAAAATTACTTACAAAAAACACGTTTTATTGCAAAAATATTGATAAATTATCATTTATTTAATAAGCGTGGCATAATTCTTTTCCAAGTTGGAAGGATTGCAATTTTTGTGAAAACGACGGCCCTTAACATTCCCTGAGACAAAGCGGTCAGTGTTAGAGACACTTTGAAAAAATCAAGATCAGGTTCAATGGATAAGCCTATTTTTTAGTTACGTGATAGGACTCATTTTCAGGGTAAGCGGCCGAAATCTTTCATGAAAAAGAGCAATTTGTTTTTCTGCTAGTGGGGTAATAGCTAAATTTCTGTGTTTTTAAAGGATATCACTTACAAAAATACCAAATCTAAATGGTTTATTTGCTATGGTAGTGAAAATAAGAAAAAATAGCCAACGTATATTTATGTTCGATCGTGCCAACGCCCTGGTTAAAAAGAGTGGCGGCTTAGTTTATCGTTATAAATACAGCTTGGTTTATATCGCACTGATTGTATTGTTAAACGTCTTATTTGTCCGCATTCCCTTGATGCAAATTGTAGGCTCTGAAGTTTCACCCATCGCATGGATGGTTGGGATTGTCTATGTATTACGTGATTTTGCACAGCAAGAATTACAGCATAAGGTCATTGTGGCAATGATAATTGGTAGTATTTTAAGCTACTTTTTTTCGGAGAAAGCAATTGCTCTGGCGAGCGTCAGTTCTTTTTTAATCGCTGAATTTATTGATTGGGCCGTATATACGCTTTACGCGTCGCCCCCTTTCTAAGCGAATTTTATGGTCGGCAAGTTTAAGTGTACCGATTGATAGTATTGTTTTTCTATGGATGATTAATCAATTCAATGGTTTGGGTGTCGTAATTCTTTCTTTAAGTAAGCTGATCGGGGTGTTGGCTGTTTGGTATGGATGGAAATTACACGAGCAGCGTTTAAAGCCAGCACCTTCTTGTTAGGATACGAAGAGACTCTCTTGCTTGTTCAGAGATAAACATTGCGCTAAGCCCCCCCATAAATATTTGTATAAGTATTTTTTTAAGATTAAAGATAACCTAATTTTCACTGGAACACATTTAGGAAAAGCTGAATTTATTATCTTGAAAAATAAAAAATGATGGCATGCTGATCCTGAACGAAAGCAATACTGGAGCGATATGACCTTTTTACGTCTAAGAAAAGCATTAGCTTTTAAAAAATGGATAAATAAGCCATCGCTCAGTACGCTTTTTAGAAAAAAGGGTCTTATAAAATGCAATGGAAACCCACTATTTCCTCACGATACTGCAGATTATGCGTCCACAACACTGGATCAAAAATGGGTTAGTCGTGATGCCCTTGGTGGTCGGTTATCATTATCATTCTCTTGAAGCATTACGCAAAAATATTATTGGTTTTACGGTGTTTTGTCTGTTAGCTGCCAGTGTTTACGTTATCAATGATTGGGTAGATAGGGAACACGATGCACAGCACCCTTATAAAAAAAATCGTCCTTTCGCTTCAGGACAATTATCTCCACAAACAGTGTATTGGTTGATACCCACTTTATTTTTTAGTGCGCTGTCACTCATGTATTATTTACCCATCACTTTTTTTATAGTGGCGGTGAGCTATTATCTAACGACTTTTTTCTATTCGTTCTTCTTAAAAAAGAGAAAATGGTTGGATATTATTACCTTGGTGTGGCTTTATTTGCTACGAATTTTAGCCGGGATGACACTGGTTGAAAATGGGTATTCACCTTGGTTATTGTTTCTCGGGTTTTTTCTATTTATGAGTCTAGCGCTCGTGAAGCGATATGCTGAACTTTGTCGCGTGCACGCTACGGGGCAATCGACCTTGTTGGGGCGCGCCTATGGCTGGCAAGATAGTAATACGGTATTTGTTCTAGGTCATCTCAGTGCTTATGCTGCGACACTTGTTTTCGTTTTCTATATTTTTTCACAAAAAGTAGCTTTATTTTATCCTCACCCCTTCATCTTAATACCCATTAACCCTTTGTTGCTTGTTTGGATAAGTCGATTATGGTACCTGGCCGCGCAAGGAAAAATTCAGGATGATCCGGTCTCTTTTACGATAAAAGATCGTTTTAGTTGGTTAATCGTGTTGATTATTGCTTCCATTGCTGCGCTAGCACGACACGCTTAACAGGTAGAATCCCTGCTTGCATTCTTCCCTAAGATCACATTAAATTGGCAGTGTCGGTTGTATTAAAGCCAAATAAGTTCAAAAATGATTAATCCCATTGATGCGAATCAAGTTCGACCCCAATTTAATCGGGCGGCTACAACGTACGATCGTGCCGCGCTTTTACCATGCACCGTGACAGAAACCCTATTACAACGATTAGCGATTATTCGTATGCAACCGGAATCGATCCTTGATTTAGGTTGCCGTACTGGATATTCGACACAAGGCTTACACCAGCGTTATCCAGCGGCAAAACAAATTGCGGTTGAACAAGGAGAATGTTTTTTAGCGCAATTACGAAAAAAAGAACATACGCTCGGTAAAAAGACAGGTTGTGTTTGTAGTGGGACATCCCCTTTACCCTTCAAGTCAAACTGCTTTGATCTCGTCTATTCCAACTTAACGTTACATTGGAGTGCAGATTACGCTTACGTCCTGGCGGTTTATTCTTATTTTCAACCGTTGGAGTGGATACGTTAACTGAAAAGTGGATGATAAATGTCATGTTCATCTTTTTCCCTTGACCGTAAATTATCAGTATTTTCAGTCATTATTACGTGATTTAAAAGACCTTGGTGTGCAGAATCTTGCGACCGATCGTCGTTGTGGACTCACCCCACGAAAAACATTTCAACTACTTGAGCATCACTATGAGCAGTTACGGGTGGGTACTGGGAAACTACCTGTGACTTGGGAGATTATCTATGGCCAAGCATGGAAACCGCTGCAAACGCGCGACTCAGGCTCCCCTCATGAAGCTAAGATTGCGGTTCACCAAATTGGTGGGCGAAAAACAGCATCCCAATCTTCAACGTAAATTATTTTCTTATTTTAACCTACCTATCGTTTTTTTAGATTTCTGATGAAAAAACACATTTTTACTTTTTTATTCATTTTGCTGAGTCCAGTTGTCTATGCACAGACAGCGGAGCAAGCCACTGCAAATTATTTCGTAACGATTCAAGAAGACCCGACACGCCTCGCGCGTTTTTGCGAGCGATGCCAAAAGGGGGTGATTTACATAATCATCTTGGTGGGGCGAGCTTAGCGGAAAATATGCTAGCTTACGCAAAAAACGATTCGTTGTGTATTAATAAAAAAACACATGTCGCTTGGTTTTATCCGAATTGCTCTACAGACGCTTCTGTAAAATATCTGCCGGGTTATCCTGTTTTATACAATGCGACGATTGATGCGTGGTCAATGCGTTTTTCAAGCTGGAAAAGAATCTGGACATGATCATTTTTTTGCAGTGTTTGGTAAGTATCATGCTATTTTAACGCGTCATCCTGGAGAAATGATCAGTGAAGTCGTTGAACATGCTTGTCAACAAAATTTACTTTATTTAGAACTGATGGTTACGCCAGATGATAATGCGTCTGGCCAGTTAGGAGCAAAAATAGGTTGGCATGCAAACTTACCTCAATTACGTGATGCGCAATGGTGTAAAAGACATCGTACATACTAACATTACCCGCTTGAATCAAGATGAAAAAATACTGCGTGCTTCCTTACAGCAGCAGACAAAGAACAAAAGATATTGTAGCGATTTTACGCTACGCTATCTTTATCAAGTGCTTCGTGAACAGCCACCGGAAAAAGTGTTTGCTCAATTACTAACCGGGTTTGAGCTCGCGAATCACGATCCGCGCGTTGTTGGCATTAATATCGTGCAAGCGGAAGATGGAAAAATAGCAATGCGTGATTATACACAGCAGATGAAAATGATCGCCTTTTTGAAAAAATGCTATCCAAACGTACGAGTGAGTTTACATGCCGGTGAATTAGTTCCGAGTTTGGTTCCGAAAAGCGGTTTACGTTTTCATATTCGCCAGGCGGTCGAGATTGCGCATTTCGCTATGAAAATCATGCTGAACAATTACTTTAATTTAAGCAGTAATGAAGCCATCCTTGGTGTAAAAGGTGCAGCACATCCTATTGTACTGTATAGGCGTTATGGCGTGCCCGTCACCCTATCCACCGATGATGAAGGTGTGTTAAGGACGAATCTAAGTGAACAATATAAAAAAGCGGTTTTAACTTATCATTTTTCCTATAAATCCTTAAAAACCTTGATTCGAAATAGTTTGCATTATAGTTTTTTACCAGGAAAAGCCTTGTGGCAAGATGATCACTACCAAAAAGTTGTACCGGTTTGTCAGAGTAGTCTGCAATCTGGAGTGATTCCTGTGCCTTGTCAACAGTTTTTGAATACAAATGAAAAAGCCAATTTACAATGGAAATTAGAGGTACAGTTTTCTATTTTTGAACGTTCATTTCTCAAAAAATAAACCTTACTATTTAGACGCATAACGGGTGGTGTGACTAAAAAGGATGTTTGTTTGAAAGGGGGGGTATTTTCAATTTATCTAGTGCCTCCCGTATGCGTATAATCTAAGTAACCCTTTGGGTTCTGGCGGGATGTGCAAACAATTATGCAGCGAACCGCTGCGATAAGTAATGGCTACTTAGCTAGATAGCCAAAACGGTTGAGCGTCTTATCCTTTCTTTCAACGACGTGAATAAGCTATAGTGTTTAAAATGACAGTCTGTTAGTCAAGTGGCTGAGCCCTATTTTGGAGTGATTCACGTGAGGGGCGGGGGCGCCAATGTGTTGGGCGATGTCTGCATCGGAATCACTATCGAATTTACTGCATCAGCTCAAGAGCGTGCAGGCTAACTTTCAGCAGAAGGTAACCGATGTGAAAGGAAACGTATTACAGCAAACAAGTGGCCACCTATTTTTACAACGCCCAGGACGTTTTCGTTGGGAGGTGAACGCAGCCGACAAAACAACTTTTAGTGGCTGACGGTCAACAAATTTGGTTTTATGATATTGCGTTACAACAAGTGACGAGAAAAAAACAACCTAAATCTGAAAATTCACCGATTGCGCTGTTAAGTGAAGCACCTAAGAACTTAACTCAAAATTATGTCATTACTTTTTTGATGGATGTTCAAGGCTTTTATTTGATCCCACGCGATAAAAATGCACTTTTTCGATCGATTAGTTTGATTTTTAAAAAAGATAAACTTCAAGAAATGCGCTTATTGGACAAGTTAGATCAGGAAACGGTGATTGATTTTGATCACGTAGTCGTTAATCCTAATCTGACGCCACAATTGTTTCATTTTGTGGTGCCTAAAAATCAGAATATTGAAGTAATACAAGGTTAAAATAGATGTCAGCTCACCACCATCACCATTCTGCCCAGGTTGCGCCTAACTATCTCACGGTTAAGTTAAACATCATTTTTACTTTGGCGGTATCGCTTAATTTAGCTTTTGTGTTTGCCGAGGTTCTTTATGCGTTCACGGCCAATTCAGTCAGTCTGCTTTCGGATGCTGCTCATAATTTTGCGGATGTACTCGGTTTATTGATGTCTTGGGGGGCAGCCTTCTTAGCCAAAAAACGTGGTACGGCTCGTTATAGCTATGGGTATAAAAAACTAACGATTCTTGCAGCCTTAACGAATGCCTTATTATTGGTGTTTACTTCAGGATTGATCGTTTACGAAGCGATAGTTAAGTTACGATATCCTATTCCTATCAATGAACTGATCGTTATTGTGGTCGCTGGGATCGGTATTTTAATCAATGGTGGCACGGCGTTGCTGTTTATCAATCAGAGAATGTCCGATTTAAACATTAAAAGTGCCTTTTTACATCTCGCTTATGATGCACTGATCGCTTTGGGTGTCCTCGTTGCTGCGGCAATCATTTATTTTACGGGTTGGCAATGGCTCGATCCATTGGTAGCGTTGATCATTGTGTTGATTATTGCTTGGGGCAGTTGGAATTTGCTACGTCGCTCGGTCGAGTTAATTTTGGGCGCAGTTCCCTACGAAGTCGATGCGCAAGCGGTGGCCAACTATTTAAGCCAACTACCGGGTGTTGAAGCTATACACGATTTACATATTTGGGGAATGAGTACCCAGGAAAATGCATTGACCGCCCATCTAATTATGCCTAAGCAGCATCTGAGTGATGCGAGCTACCAAATGATTCGTCATGTGATGCGCGAAAAATTTCATATTCAACATGTGACGTTGCAGATTGAACGAGGAGAAGAGAAATATCCTTGCCCACAAGCGACACTTTGCCAACCCTGAAAACAGGACCTGTGACTTTAATTTAGATTCATAAAGAATGACTGCTTACCCTCTCTATTTTGCTTTAGGTGCCATGGCGGGCTTTTTATCCGGTTTACTAGGTATTGGTGGCGGTGTTTTATTAGTTCCAGGATTCTATTTTTTCATATAATAGTTTTAGTCAATATTATGTGATGCATTTAGCCACAAGCACGGCGTTGGCCTCGATTATTTTTAGTGCGCTGATTGCGGTGTTTTATCAACAGCGTCGCGGTGCTATTCACTGGCCTATTTTTGGGCAATTAATGCCGGGTATGTTGTTAGGTTTATTAGGTGGGGCGTTTCTTTCTCTGCGGTTATCAACCGAAACACTTAAAATTTTATTTAGTTTATTCTTATGGGCGATGGCCTTAAAATTATTCATGTACAAAAAAGACGAAAAGCTTCATAAAAATGAACATCCGCTTTTGATCGTGCAATGGGTGATGGGCGCGTTTATTGGGCTGATTTCGGGTTTACTTGGCATCGGTGGGGGCGCGGTTGCGGTGCCTATTTTATTACGACTTGGGTTCACGTTTTTGTTTACGTTGACGAGCCTGCATTTATCGGGCTTACCGGAAGGAATCCATAGTTTTGTTTATTGGCCTGCCGTATTCGGTTTAGTTTTGGGTAGTCTGCTTTGTGTACCCCTGGGTGTGCGTTTGGGACAACGCTTATCTGGTTCTAAACTTAGAAAATGTTCGCTTTTTTTCTTTTAGTCGTCTCTTTCACCTTGTTTTTATTTTAAAGAGAAAGCTTATGTTTGAAGCGTCTTCACCGATTGGAATTTTCGATAGCGGAATGGGTGGGTTGACCGTTGCCAAAGCGGTGACTCAACAGCTTCCTAGTGAATCGATTGTGTATTTTGGCGATACAGCACATGCCCCTTGGGGTGATAAATCGGTTGCGGCCATACAGGCTTACGCCGTCAAAATTTGTGACATCCTATTGCATCAGCACTGTAAGCTTATTTTGATTGCGTGTAATTCAGCCTCGGCAGTGGCTTATGATTTAGTAAAAGAATACGTGGGACATCGAGTAACTGTGATTGATGTCGTTAATCCGATGGTAGACTATCTTGCCACACATTATAGTAAAAAAAGGGTTGGGTTGATTGGTACCCAGCAGACCGTCGGCTCGGATATTTATGGAAAAAAGATTCAGCAGCGTGGAATAGCGATCCGGTTCAATGCGTTAGCGACGCCTTTGCTTGTGCCGTTGATTGAGTCGGGTGAGCGTAATCCGAAGGTCATAGAGGAAGTCATTAAATCGTATCTTTTAAGCCCTCAATTACAAAATATTGATGCGTTGGTTTTGGGTTGTACTCATTATCCATTGATTAAAGACCAAATTAATGCATTTTACTCTGGGCAAACCGCGGTGATAGACGCAACCGAAATGGTGGCCAAGGCAGTAAAGAACCAGTTACAAGCGCAAGATTTATTGGCCTCGGCAGGGCAATTACCCCAAAGAACCTTTTACAGTTCAGATTATACTCAAGCCTTTTCAGCCTTGGCACGGCGGTTTTTTGATGAGCCCGTCCGCTTAGAACGATACGCCCTATGGGACTGAATGACCTTATGTTAAAATCGGCCATTATCATTACGAAGAGAGGGGAATATGGCTTTTATTGAAACAACATCTCGGAAACAACACGAATCGGTGGTATCAACCAATGATGTTTTACGAAATACCTATATTTTATTAGGCTCCACCTTACTGTTTAGTGCCCTCACGGCGGGGATGGCCTTGATCACCCATGCGCCCCCTTTAAACGTTTGGGTGACTTTAATTGGCTATTTTGGCTTACTTTTTTTGACAAGTGGATTACGTAATAGTCCTTGGGGTATCGTCTCGGTCTTTGCTTTGACCGGCTTTTTAGGTTACACCTTAGGTCCTTTGCTTGGCCATTATCTGGATACGTTTACAAATGGTAGCCAGCTGGTGATGATGTCGCTGGGAACGACCGGTCTTGTTTTTTTTGCTTTATCTGCTTACGCGTTGACAACCCGTAAAGATTTTAGCTTTATGTCCAGCTTTATTATGATTGGAATGATTGTGGCGTTCGTGATGGGCATTGCAAATTTATTCTTTCATGTTCCTGCCTTGGCATTAGCGACTTCGGCGATGTTTGTCTTTTTATCTTCGGGCGTCATTTTGCTACAAACTAGCCAAATTATCCATGGCGGTGAAACAAACTATATTATGGCAACGGTCTCTCTGTACGTTTCTTTATATAACATTTTTGTTAATTTGCTCAGCTTATTGGGCGCTTTTTCGGGTAACCGAGATTAAAAAAGAACATTTTTCTTTTCGATAAGGTAACCAAAGCACGATCTTTAATATTCGTGCTTTGTTATATCCGCTTGGCGAAAATTGCGTTTTGATAAACTAGAGCAAGCCTTGTACGCTGGTGTAGAGTCAAATAATTCGTGATAATAATGGGTCAAGCAGTCAATCGATTTACATAGGCCAAAAAACTGTATAGGGCTTTATCACAGTGAAGTGAAAAGTATCAAAGAGATATTAATCAAATTTTTTAAAAATAAAAGTGGCGTCACTTTAATTAGTTTTTTATTAAAAAAAGATAGTGAATTGATTTTAAAAAAAATACACTTTTTTATAAAATTTTCTATAATCAGTTTCTGGTATTTCCATCATGTGGCACTGAGTGCTGCAGTAACTAACCGTTAAAAGAAATCGGCAGTATTTTCTCGTTTTAAGGATAACAGAATGGGCTTATTAATTAATGGCGAAGAAATTCTTACTGATAAGTATGGCTATTTAATTCATTCTGCAGACTGGCATGAAAGTATTGCGTCGGCTATTGCGGAAAAAGAACGGTTGACACTCATTAAAGATCATTGGTACGTTATTTATTTCCTGCGTAATTTTTACCAGCAGTACCATAAAACTCCACCGATTCGAATCTTGATGAATCATCTTGCTGCGCAAATTGGATCAGAAAAAGCGACAAGTATTTATCTGAACGACCTCTTTCCTAAAGGTGTGCTCAAGCAGGCGAGTAAGTTAGCCGGACTTCCTCGGCCAGCCAGGTGTTTGTAGCCGAGCAGCAGAAGTATTCAGGTTAAATGTCGTCTTCGTTAATCTATTTGGGGGTTTTTACGACTAGATTGGTATTGAGTTGAATCTTCTGATTCGGTTGAGGCAAATCAATCGTTGCTTCGATATGAGATAGCATTTGTTTACAAGACTTAGCTTCTTCAAAAAAAGTCCCATAAGGGGGCGGCGGTGGGGTAGTTGATATAAAGCAAGTATGCTCAGTGGTAAGCGATTGTGGCGGTGCTCATTCTTAAATTTTCAAGTTGTTTTCTTTCGATACGACACGCTTCTTCATAAGAGAGTAATTGCTTTTCATCCTCTTGTCTGATTTCTTCGTAGGTGGGTAATTGATCACTGTATTGATTCTGATCCGGTGTATTGAATGCGTCGATGACTTCACTTATTGTTAAAATACACAAGACGCTACATAAAGTACACAAGCTAAAGAGAAGAGTCACTATGATTGATAGGAATAATGATGCAGCAATTGCGGTGCCAATAGGATTAGGGCAAGCCAAGAAGACGATCAAAGAAGTTAAACCAAGCACTAGTATTACTGGTACAAACCAATAAGGCCATTTACATAGAGCATAAATTCTTCTTAATAGGCTTGTATTATAAGTAAGCGAAGCGTCTGGCATTAAACCTATTCCTTATTATCGCAATCGGTTAATTTGAGTGATGAGTGAATACAAACTATATAAGTGATACTTACTCGACATTCACATTAATTGTCCTTTTGTCTGTAAATATAAAATAAATAAAATAATTTATCTATCTATTAATCATCAATTTATAATTATTTTTTTTCGATAATCAAAGGCCATAGAATAATGTTTCTTCTCGGTAAATGTTTCTACAAAAAAATTTGCTTCTTGTTGCTGAGTAAAAAAAGAGTTTTTAGCTATGTTTTATTTTTAAATGACAAAAGGTATTATTTCATTCGGTTCATTTTATTTCTCTTATAGAATTTTTTAGATCTAAACAATCTAAAGAGATAGTTTCTTTCGGGTGAATACAGCGGATTATAAGTTCAACCGGAGCTGAAATAATCGCAATAGCTGTCAATACAATCAGTGTAGTAAGAAATAAAGTAAAGATAATAACAGTTAACGCTAAAGCAAATGCTAAACTAAGTGGAGTAAAAATGATAGATAACAATAAGATAGCGCTTTTTAAGAGGAGTGAGTCAGGTAACTTATTAGAGAACCTAGGATTTTTCAATGGAGTGTTTGGTCTTGGATCCAGCTCTGATTGAATGAATGTTTTTTGGTTGTTAGAAGATGTTTGCGTTCTTAAAAAGCTTTTATCTGAGTTTTGATTTAGGCGCTCCTCCCTTTTTTTTAGTAACAAAAATTTATACTTTCTTCTTATCAAATCAAAAATGATCAAAGACATAGTTATTTATCTTCTCATGTTATGAAAATAGTATCAGGTAAATTATTATTTAATTTTGTTCATTAAAATTTAAGTAATGAATATCAAAAATTATACATATAATGTAAGTAAAAAAGAAAAACAAGAGATCTTAAAGTTAAGATCAAATCGAGTTTAAGAAAGAATTAGATTACGCAATGAAAAGCAATAACATAATTCTTGTTTTGTTAAAATTAGGTAAACAACAAGATAGGGTAAAAACCAGATGGTGAATATAAGCGATATTACAAGACATCAAGAAGCACCATTTAATAGTTAGAAAAAAGATATTTCGTTTACTTTACTTAAACCGTGAGCTTGCTTTTGCGATATAGATATAATTTAAGTTTAAGTAATAAAAACTAAGGATAGTAAACGTTTAGCTTTATTATTTGTTTATTTGATATTATAGTAGGTTATTGCGCACTTTTATTTAAAGTAGTTTTAATCCTTTGAGATCAATGTTGACGGTTATTTTTTAAAAATATTCTATTTTGATTGGTGTTGATTTTACTTCTTAATGCTAGTTTAAAAACAAGTATTCTTCACTTTAACTCAAAAAACTCTTTAGGTGATATGGCTAAGCTCTATTTTTATTATTCTGCAATGAACGCTGGGAAAAGCACCATTTTATTACAGGCCAGTTATAATTATCAGGAACGAGGGATGGATACGGTATTGTTTTCACCGCATATTGATACCCGATACCAATCCGGTAAGATTTGTTCGCGTATTGGTTTAAGCGCGAAAAGCCATACCTTTACTGATCAAGATGATCTATTCGCATTAGTGGCGCATAAAAAGACAGAATATTCTAAAATAAAGAGTGTTTTTGTTGACGAGGCTCAGTTTTTAAGAAAACAGCAAGTGCAGCAACTTAGCGATGTGACTGATCAACTGAGTATCCCGGTGTTAGCCTATGGTTTACGTAGTGATTTTCTTGGCGAGCCTTTTGAAGGCAGTCTCTATTTGCTTATCTGGGCGGATGAAATTCATGAAATAAAAACGATATGTCATTGTGGTGCGAAAGCGACGATGAATATGCGTGTGGACCAGCAGGCTCAAAAAATAGTGGCGGGTCAACAGATTGAAATAGGTGGTAATGAGCGCTACGTCTCTGTTTGCCGAAAGCATTTTAAAATGGGTCAGGCGCGTTAAATCAGGGCCCCTGTTTTTTGTAAGCATTTTGCCTTGTTGTAAGAATTTGACCGAATAAGTGGGAAATTTCTTAGAAAGCTTGATTTTTTTTTAGACAAGGCGCTTTTCTTGCTATAGACTACGCGCCAACGTCGTCCATTCGCATCCCTTAGAATTTTGTATGATGTTATCTTGCCCCAGACAAAAAATAGATCGCTTTTTTTCTCAATATCAGCCTTGGTTTGTCTGTGTCGCAGCGGCGCTTTTTTCTTTTATGAATTTATTCAAATGGGGATGTTCAACTCGATTAGTCAGGAGTTGATGCATGATTTTTCAATTACGGCTTCTCAATTAGGCTTTTTGTCGGCTACCTATTTCTACGCCGATGTTATTTTTTTGCTTTTTGCTGGAATATTGGTCGACCGGTTCTCGGTGCGTACGATTATGCTCACGGCAATGGCGATGGTCGTCGTGGCAACCTTTATTTTTGCGTTGAGCCACACCTTAACGCTTGCTGCCGTAAGTCATTTCGTCGCAGGCATAGGCAATGCTTTTTGTTTTTTGAGCGCTATAAAACTGGCTTCGCGTTGGTTTCCTTCGCATCGTCTGGCCTTTGTGATTGGTATTATTGTGACGATTGCGATGTTAGGCGGGGTGGTCGCACAAACCCCGTTTACCTTACTCGCGAATACGTTAGGATGGCGCGGTGCTGTACTCATTAATGGGGGGATTGCGGTTTGTTGAAGATTACCCTCAGGGTTCACCACAGATTGAAAAAAAGGGTGCGATTGAAAAAAAACCTATTTCCATTCGACGGAGTATTTTTTTGGTTTTGACCAATACGCAAAATAGTTTAGCTGGGTTGTATACCTGCCTGTTAAATCTACCGATTGTTTTACTCGGTGAATTGTGGGGAGTCATGTATTTGATGCAAGTTCATCATTTAAGCAAAGCGCAGGCCGCGTCGGTGACGATGATGCTTTTTTTTGGGACAATCGTGGGCGCACCGTTAATGGGGTGGCTTTCCGATACATTGAGTCGACGTCGGCTACCGATGTTAATGAGCGCTTTGATTTCATTATTGATTATCCTTGCTTTGATGTTTTTACCGCATTTAAATCTACTGAGCTTGTTAATACTTTTTTTTCTGCTCGGATTTTTTACGAGTGCACAAATCATCAGTTACCCTTTAATTGCTGAGAGTAACCCGAAACCGCTGACTGGGACGGCCACCGGTTTAGCTTCGATCCTAATTATGGGTGGCGGCGCTGTGTTTCAACCTTTATTTGGTGGGTTAATGGATCGGCATTGGGATGGAACTTTGGAGCACGGTATTGCACTTTATACACCGACAAACTACCTCTATGGATTAGCGATTATGCCGATTGCTTTTCTGATTGCTTTTCTAGCCGCATATTGTTTGCGAGAAACGTATTGTCAACCTTTTTCTGAGGATTAAGCTATGCAAAACCTATCTGCACCTCAACTGAATGTAAGCGATTATTCAAAACGGGGGTTGCCATGGATAGTGTGTTTGTCCGCCGCGCTTTTCTTTTTCTATGAATTTATTCAGCTCAATATGTTCAATGCGATTAGCGCCGATTTGATGCATGATTTTGGATTGCATGCTACCAAATTAGGCCGGCTTTCCGCATTTTATTTTTACGCTAATTTGCTTTTTTTGCCGGTTGCTGGGGCATTACTGGATCGTTTCTCTACACGGCGTATCATTTTAATCGCACTGTTTTTATGTATCATCGGTGTTCTTGGTTTTGCAAAAACACACTCTTTTGCCTTGGCTTGTTTTTTCCGTTTTATGAGTGGAATTGGGAGCGCTTTTTGTTTCTTAAGTACGATTCGTCTCGCTTCACGTTGGTTTCCAATTGAAAAGATGGCTTTAGTGACCGGTTTAATTGTGACCATGGCGATGTTTGGCGGGATGGTCGCGCAAACACCGCTAACGCTTCTGGCTGAAACCTTGGGTTGGCGTAATACGTTGTTAATTGATGCCGGCTTAGGTTTGCTAATTTTTGTCGTTATTTTTTCCTTGTGCAAGATAACCCCCCTGAAAAAATGGAAAATGAGGGTGCCGGTTCATCGACTGCACCGCATCCGGTTGGTTTATTAAAAAGTTGGCAACTCGCTTATTTGAATCGCCAAAATCTCTTATGTGGTTTGTATACGTGCTTAGCCAATTTACCTATGGCGTTGTTCGGCGCACTTTGGGGTAGTTTGTTTTTAGAGCAAACCGCGAATTTTTCAGCCACACAAGCCTCTTTCGCACCAAGCATTCTTTTTTTAGGCGCCATTATTGGTGGACCCGTAGTGGGTTGGATTTCCGATAAAATGGCGCGCCGTATCCCTCTTATGCGCTGGGGTGCGTTTGTTTCTTTATTGATTGTCTTTTTTATTATTCGTTTACCCCAGTTTCTTTCTTTTCCTGTTGTGCTAACGCTCTTCTTTGCATTAGGATTTTTTACAAGTAGCCAAGTTTTAAGCTATCCATTGGTTGCTGAAAGTAATCCAAAACATCTTACCGCGACCTCAGTGAGTGTAGTTTCTTTTTTTGCAATCGGTGGTTATGCGGTGTTTCAACCCTTATTTGGTCGATTAATGGATTGGACGTGGAAAGGTACGGTTAAGAATCAAGTGAGTATTTACAGTCTATCGGATTATCACCATGCATTAATTATTTTGCCGATTGGTTTTTTGATAGCGCTCTTAGCAACGTTATGGCTGAAAGAAGGTTGAACGCTTTGTGTGCCTGAACGGGGCATCGCCGGGGTTGCGTTTATCTTAATGTAGATAATTTAGAGGAAGAAACTCTTTAATTTGTTAATAAATGGATAGTTGCTGTGAGTTCGGATAGCCAATCAAGTTGACAGTTGAATTCTTTACTTTTACGATGACCCTCCGGTTTTACGCAATGCCGATGTCACGGCACGCTTCTAGACCCCATCACAATAAAACTGATTTGATCTTTAAGTGAGATAAGATAATGGATAATTATACAACCTTTACCTCTGAGTCGGTGTCCGAAGGGCATCCAGATAAAATCGCAGACCAAATCTCTGATGCGATTTTGGATGCGCTGCTCGCTCAAGATAATCATGAAACACTTGTGAAAACTGGGATGGTGTTGTGGATGTGGAACAAATTGTGCGTCAAACCGTGGAGGCGATTGGTTATAATAGCTCTTCGATGGGGTTTGACTGGCAATCCTGTGCGGTGATGTCGGCGATTGGGAAACAATCTCCCGATATCGCACAAGGCGTCGATCGGAAAAATAAGCTCGATCAAGGTGCAGGCGATCAAGGACTCATTTTTGGGTATGCTAGTGATGAGACGGATGTGTTGATGCCTGCGCCTATTACTTATGCACATCGTTTAATGCAAAGACAGGCCTTGCTTAGAAAAAATGGTGTTTTAAATTGGTTGCTACCGGATGCAAAAAGCCAAGTGACACTTCGTTATCAAGACGGGAAGCCGGTTGCAGCCGATACCATCGTTTTTTCGACCCAACATACCCCAGAGATTGCCTATTCAGAATTAAAAGAAGCGATTATTGAAGAAATAATCAAACCGTTATTTCCTAGCGAATGGTTGACTCAGACACACTACCATATTAATCCAACGGGTCGTTTTGTTATTGGCGGACCGTTAGGGGATACCGGACTAACGGGACGAAAAATTATTGTCGATACGTACGGTGGGATGGCACGTCATGGTGGAGGTTGTTTTTCTGGAAAAGATCCCAGTAAAGTCGATCGTTCCGCGGCGTATGCGGCACGTTATGTCGCAAAAAATATTGTAGCTGCCGGCTTAGCCAAGCGCTGTGAAATTCAGGTTTCCTATGCCATCGGCGTTGCGGAACCGACCTCTATTTCAGTAAACACGTTTGACACAGCAAAATTAGAAGAGCGTCAAATTATTCAACTGATTCGTCAGCATTTTGATCTGCGTCCTTATGGTCTGATTGAAATGTTGGATTTACTGCGCCCGATTTATCAACCGACCGCCACTTATGGACACTTTGGACGACAAGATGAGTGTTTCCCTTGGGAGAAAACCGATAAGGCGGGCTTATTACGTGCGGCATTACAAGACAAGGTAACCACAAATGATCATTGAAAAAAACCGAGTGCAAGATATGGATTATAAAGTCGCTGATATGGCGTTAGCTGAATGGGGGCGTAAGGAAATTACGATTGCCGAATCTGAAATGCCCGGACTGATGGCGCTACGTCAGCTGTACGGACAGCAAAAGCCATTACAAGGCGCGCGCATTGCCGGTTGTTTGCATATGACGATTCAAACGGCAGTATTAATTGAGACGCTGCTTGAGCTGGGTGCGGAAGTACGTTGGTCCTCCTGTAATATTTTTTCCACGCAAGATCATGCGGCGGCGGCGATGGCCGCACGCGGTGTGCCGGTGTTTGCTTGGAAAGGGGAAACTGAAGAGGAATTTTGGTGGTGTATTGAGCAAACGGTACAAGGACCTAATGGTTGGCAGCCGAATTTATTGTTGGATGATGGCGGTGATTTAACCGTTTTGATGCATGAAAAATATCCGTCACAGCTTGCTCAGGTCAAAGGCGTGTCGGAAGAAACCACAACCGGCGTACATCGGCTTTATCAAATGCAAGCGCAGAACACACTGCTTTTACCCGCGATCAATGTGAATGATTCTGTAACGAAGTCTAAGTTTGATAACTTATATGGTTGTCGAGAATCGTTGTTAGATGCCTTAAAGCGAGCAACCGATGTCATGATTGCGGGGAAAGTGGCTGTTGTCTGTGGATATGGAGATGTTGGTAAGGGGTGTGCGCAAAGCTTACGTGCGTACGGTGCGACGGTATGGGTTACAGAAATTGATCCAATTTGCGCGTTGCAGGCCGTGATGGAAGGGTATCGTGTGTTCACCTTAGAAGAAGTGGCCGGTAAAGCCGATATTTTTGTGACCGCCACCGGTAATGAGCGCGTCATTACGCTCGAACATATGCAACAAATGAAAGATTTAGCGATTGTTTGTAATATCGGGCATTTTGATTCGGAAATCGATGTTGCGGGTCTTCGCCAATTTGAATGGATCAATATCAAGCCGCAAGTTGATCAAATTGTTTTTCCAAGTCAAAAACGTCTCCTTCTCCTTGCTGAAGGGCGCCTGGTTAATTTGGGTTGTGCCACGGGTCATTCAAGCTTTGTGATGTCAAATTCTTTTACGAACCAAGTGCTGGCGCAAATTGAATTGTGGCAACACGCCGCACGCTACCAAGTCGGCAAGGTCTATCGGCTACCTAAACAGTTGGACGAACAGGTGGCACGGTTACATCTTGATAAAGTGGGCGCCAAGCTGACAACATTGACTCCTGAACAAGCGCGTTATATTGGTGTTCAGGTCGAGGGACCCTATAAGTCGGATTATTATCGTTATTAATATAGCGGTCAGCCTGAGAGAGGAATAATTTCAGCGAGAAGAGAAACGTGTCATAGAGACACCGCTCTCTTCAAACGCTTTCAAAGTAATGTTTTTCGTTCCAAGACTTGTACTTCGTTTGCCGAGGCTAATAACAAGGTATCGGCCGGACGTTCAGTAAATAAGCCGCTACAAACTACCCCGGGGATTGTGGTGAGTAAACGCTCTCGGATCTTTACAATCCAAAAACTGGGTGTCTAAGATTACATTACCATTGTCCGTTACAACACCTTCCCGGTAAACAGGAAAGGCACCGAGACTCACTAATCGTCGGGCTACATAACTTCTTCCCATTGAATGACTTCGATTGGAATTGCTTTCTCTCCAAGCAGGCTCACAAACTTACTTTCATCCGCAATACAAATAAATTGTTGACTGGCCGAAGCGATAATTTTTTCTCGAGTGAGGGCACCACCTTTACCTTTAATTAATTGTAATTGTGCATTAACCTCATCGGTTCCGTCGATATAAAGCGGTAGGACTCCAGCATAATTTAGGTCGACTATCGGGATCTGCGCGGCTTTGAGACGTGCTTCTGTGGTGGTAGAGGCAGCGACGACGCCTTCCAACTTATGGCGATTTAATGAGAGGGCATCGATTAAAGCATTGACGGTGGACCCACTGCCTAACCCAATAATGGAGTGTTTTTGGATAAAGTCGAGAGCCGCTTCGGCGGCTTTTTTTTTCATATACGCTTGTTGTCGTGGCATAAAATGACCTTAAAAAATAAGGAGACCGAAACAAAAAACATTTTAATTTAAGCCATAGTAATAGCTGACACGTTAGTGTAGGCCAATTTTCATATTTTTTTATACTTAGGTTGAAGATGCTGGCATAATTTTATTTGAAAAGAAAGCCGAATTTACTTTTAGATCATCCGCTCTCAATAATTTGTTGATTAGTAACGTTTGGTGCAACGTGTTTGCAAAAAACAATTATTGATACAACTACACAGAGAAATATTGCCTAAATGACAAAAGCGCGGTTTGTATTGAGCAAAATCCAGCGTGCGCCAAACTCTGTAAAGAGAGCGCACGAGTTATAAACGAGCGTGTAGGCAAGAGTGGCGAATCACGATTTGCTTTTCAGCAGGGGACTGACCACGTTACAAGCGCATAAGTGTGAAGTTTTTGTGTGTCTGGCCCACTTCACTTGCTGAGACAGCCGCGACTCGGTTCAATGTCATCATTGCGTAGGAACAAGGGCCTTTTTCCGGCCAAATACCGTTTTAGCATTGCATTCAAGAGAACCCCTTATTATACTGTCCGCCAACCCGGGAGGGGACGGAGAATGACAAGAATTCGTAAAACCCAGTACCCACGTAAAATGTTGCGTAAGATTTTGGATATTGGTTTGTTGAATACACTATGGATAAGCCTAGGTGGGTGTTTCTTTTATAGTTGGCTGATCACCTATTCGCTGTGGTGGGGTGTGTTCTTGTGGGTTCTACCCAATAGCTATTTTACGAATAAAATTTTTCAAAGCTTAGGTCAGGTACCGCCGGCAAAGCAGCTTAACGTTTTTTATCGTGCGGAAATAATAAAGCTTGTACTCAGTGGGATCATTTTTGTGATGTTAATTCAAAAAATATCAATCAGTATTCCAGCGTTGCTTGTCGGCTATTTCATGTCACAGGTCTTTTTAGCTATGCATCTGGTAAGAAGCTTTCATTATAAGGAGCGGTTTGTATGAACGCCGCCCAAAGTCCTGCTCATTATGTTCAACATCACCTTGAGCATTTAACGTTTAATTTAAAGACCGGCCAATTTGGTGATACGGGATTCTGGAATCTTAATCTCGATACCTTTTTTCTATCGTTGGTTTTAGGTAGTGGTTTTCTTTTTTTGTTTTACCTAGTGGCCAAAAACGTAACGGCCGGTGTGCCCAGTAAAGTTCAGAATTTTATTGAAATTTTAATTGAGTTTGTCGATAAGACGGTCCGTGAATCTTTTCAAGGGAAAAGTCAGTTGATAGCGCCCTTAGCGTTGACTATTTTTGTGTGGATTTTCCTGATGAATTTTATGGACTTGGTCCCGGTTGATTTTTTACCGACTATCCTTTCTTTATTTGGGATTACTCATTTTCGCTCGGTTCCTACCGCCGATCCCAATGCAACATTTGGCATGTCGATCGCCGTATTCTTTTTGATAGTTTACTATAACTTTAAAATAAAAGGCATTAAAGGCGTCGGTAAGGAAATGTTTACTGCGCCGTTTGGACTCTATCTTTTTCCGATTAATATTCTTTTTCGGTCTCGCTTTCTTTACGGTTATTCGGTAATTTGTTTGCAGGTGAGTTGATTTTTATTTTAGTTGCGCTGCTCCCTTGGTGGGTACAGTGGACATTTGGTGGAATTTGGTCGATTTTCCATATTCTGATCATTTTGATCCAAGCCTTTATTTTTATGATGTTAACGATTGTTTATTTAAGTATGGCTCATGAATCGCATGGGCACGATGGACATTAAAAAATAAAGATGAAAAAGATTATTTTTCAGTTTAAATTGAAAGAAATTTTCGTTAGCATGCAGCGTTGTAGAGGGAACCTTGGCTGAAATGAGGTTTAGCTCGGTTAAGCAAGGTGTTCTGAATACAAAGAAAAATTTTAGAGATAACTTTTTAATATAAAGAGAGGGTGTAAAAAATGGTGGAAGTTGCAGGCGTTGTTGCAAATGTACAGGGGTTAACGGCTATTGCGGCCGCGTTACTCGTTGGTTTAGCGGCACTCGGTACCGCGATTGGTTTCGGTATTTTGGGGGGTAAATTCCTTGAAGGGGTAGCAAGACAACCTGAATTGACATCGATGCTGATGTTACGCATGTTCTTGATGGCGGGTTTAGTTGACGCATTTGCCGCGATTTCTATCGTAATGGGTCTGTATTTGATTTTTGCGAAAAACCCATTCCTGAGCGAAGTGTTGAAATTCGTCAGTAAACCGATCACAGGCTAAGAAAAACTTTATTGAGAGACTGTCGTGGAAATAAACATTACCTTACTAGGCCAATTAATAACCTTTGCGGTGTTTGTTTGGTTCACCATGAAATTTGTGTGGCCACCTCTCATCAAGGCCATAAAAGACCGTGAAGCACACATTGCAGAAGGTTTAGCCGCTGCCGAGCGTGGCCAAGCGTCCTTGGCGTTGGCTCAACAAAAAGTCGAGGAACAATTGCAGCAAGCGAAAGAGCAGGCTGCAAAAATCATTGATCAAGCCAGTAAGCGCGCGACGCAACTGGCTGAAGAATCCAAGCAGCAAATAAAAAAAGAAAGTGAGCGTTTGCTCGCGCTGGCTAAGGCAGATATTGAGCAAGAATGGCATGCCGCACAGCAACGTTTGCGCGCTGAAGTGGCGAACCTGGTCATTACTACGACAGAAAAAGTCCTTGCGCGCTCACTCGATAGTGGTGCTCAGCACGCGTTACTTAAACAGTCTTTGGAAGAGATTTGATGACGCCGCAAAAACAGCTATCCGTCGCCAGGCCTTATGCCAAAGCGGTCTTTACCCAAGCGATTGAGGATAATCAACTCAAAGCATGGGGCATATTACTTAATCAAGTTCGCTTAATCATTGAGGCGAAGCCGATGCAAGCGTTGCTGGGTGATCGCCGCATTGATCCACAGGTTGCTTTAGCCTGTTTACTTGAATTTGTGAACCACAGTTATTTGAGAAAGGAAAAAATTTCTTGAAGGTCGTTGCTTTAAATCGACGCCTTTTAGCCTTGCCGGCGATCAGTGAGTTGTTTGTCCTATATAAAAGGAAACAAGTGAATCAAGTGAATGCGAAAGTAACGTCAGTGGTTCCATTGGATAAAACGGAAGAACAGGCTTTAAAACACGCTTTAGAAGGGCGCTTACACCAAAAAGTGACGTTAGAGTATGTGCTTGACCCGCAATTACTCGGTGGTTTAACCATACAAATTGAAAATTTTGTGATTGATAACTCTTTGCGCGGAAAGCTTGAACGCTTGCGTGCAACACTAATGAATTAATAAGAGGCATACGTTATGCAGCAACTGAGCACATCCGAAATCAGCGAACTCATTAAAGAACGTATCCAAACGTTTGATGTTTCTGCCGAAACGCGGACGGAAGGGACGATTGTTAGTCTGCGTGACGGTATTGTCCGCATTTACGGGCTGGATGAAGTGATGTTGGGTGAAATGGTTGAATTTCCTAACCAATGTTATGGATTAGCCCTCAATCTCGAACGTGACTCAGTGGGCGCCGTAGTGTTAGGGGATACCGAATCGTTGAGTGAAGGACAAACAGTTCGTTGTACGGGCCGTATTCTTGAAGTTCCGGTTGGTGATGCGTTGCTCGGTCGCGTGGTCAATGCGTTAGGTCAACCGATAGACAGTCGTGGTCCCATTGCAAGCGAAGCAACGGCCCCGATTGAACAAATTGCCCCTGGGGTGATTTGGCGACAAAGTGTTTCGCAGCCTTTACAAACTGGTATTTTAGCGATCGACAGTATGGTTCCGATTGGTCGTGGACAGCGTGAATTGATCATCGGTGATCGTCAAACTGGAAAAACGGCGTTAGCGATTGATGCGATTATTAATCAAAAAGACACCGGTGTTAAATGTATTTATGTAGCGATTGGCCAGAAAGCTTCTTCAATCGCGGCGGTGGTGCGTAAACTAGAAGAGCACGATGCCCTCAAACATACGATTATTGTCGCGGCCAGTGCCGCCGACTCCGCTGCGATGCAGTTTATCGCCCCTTATGCCGGTTGTGCGATGGGTGAATATTTCCGCGACCAGGGTCAAGACGCGTTGGTTGTTTATGATGATTTAACTAAGCAAGCATGGGCTTACCGCCAAATTTCTTTGCTATTGCGTCGTCCTCCGGGTCGTGAAGCGTATCCAGGGGATATTTTTTTACTTGCCATTCCCGATTACTAGAACGTGCGGCGCGTGTTAATGCGGAGTTTGTTGAAAAAGCAACGCATGGTTGTGTGAAAGGCAAGACGGGCTCTCTGACGGCTTTGCCGATTATCGAAACTCAAGCGGGTGACGTGTCAGCGTTTGTTCCGACAAACGTGATCTCGATTACCGATGGTCAAATTTTCTTAGAAACGGATTTATTTAATGCAGGGATTCGTCCGGCGATTAATGCGGGGCTTTCGGTTTCGCGAGTGGGTTCGGCCGCACAAACTAAGATTATTAAGAAAGTTGGTGGCGATGTTCGGTTAAGTTTAGCTCAATATCGTGAACTTGCCGCTTTCTCTCAATTTATGTCGGATCAATTTATGTCGGATCTAGATGAAATTACTCGTAAACAGTTGGAGAGAGGCCAACGTGTTACCGAGATGCTCAAACAGAAACAATATCAGCCGCTGAGCACTGCTGAAATGGCCTTGTTATTGTTCGCAGTGGGGTAAAGAAGGCTATGTGGATGACGTGCCCCTCAATCAAATTGTTCCATTTGCGGAAGGATTGTTGGCTTATATGCGTTCACAAAAAGACCCGCTTTTTGCTGAAATCAATAAAACAGGCGATTACAATGAAGCGATTGTTGACTTAATGCGCAAAACGATTACTTCTTTTAAAGCTACGCAGACTTGGTAATACACATGAGCTTTGCACAAGAGATCCGTGGAAAAATAACCAGCATTAAAGGCACGCAAAAAATTACCCGTGCAATGGAAATGGTGGCAGCAAGTAAGATCTTTATCACGGCCGTATGCGCGTAAAATGCTTGATGTCGTTCATCATGTGGCAACGAGTCGTAGTGAGTATCCGCATCCTTATCTCCAAGTACGTGAGGTCAAACGAGCCGGCTTTATTATTATTTCTACGGATAAAGGATTATGCGGCGGACTCAATGCCAATTTATTTAAGTTAGCTTTACAACAGCTTAAACAATGTCAAGCCCAAGAGGTTGCGGTGGACTTAGCCTTAATTGGCAGTAAAGCCAGCGCATTTTTTAAACGGGTCGGTGGTAATGTTGTGGCACACGTTGATCATCTGGGCGAAGCACCGCAAGTCCAGGATTTAATTGGTGTGATTAAGGTTCTGCTAGATCATTATAAAGCTGGCCAGTTAGATAGCCTGACCTTGATCTATAACGAATTTATCAATACCATGGTTCAAAAACCAAAAAGTTTGTCGTTGTTACCCATCATTCCGGTGGTAAAATCGAAAGTAAACCATCGTTGGGATTATCTCTACGAGCCTGACTCCAAAAGTTTGCTAGAACTCGTTCTCATACGTTACATTGAATCCCAAATTTACCAAAGTGTGGTTGAAAATACCGCTTGCGAACAAGCAGCGCGCATGGTGGCGATGAAAAGTGCAACGGAAAATGCCGGTGAGCTCATTAACGACTTACAATTGGCCTATAACAAAGCTCGCCAAGCGGCGATTACCAAAGAATTGGCTGAGATTGTCGCAGGAAGTGAAGCCGTTTAATTAGGTGACTAACTTTATTATGAAGAGAAAAATTATGAATCAAGACGCAACTGGAACCATTGTCGAAATAATTGGCGCCGTGATTGATGTACAATTTCCAAGTGGGCAAGTCCCTAAGATTTATGATGCGTTGCGGGTCGACGATCACCCACTCGTCCTGGAAGTCCAGCAGCAATTAGGTGATGGCGTCGTGCGCACCATTGCGATGGGGCCAAGTGAAACGCGGCTTGGTTGTTCAGAATACCGGCGCACCGATTACCGTGCCGGTTGGGAAACAAACACTCGGTCGAATTATGGATGTACTGGGTCACCCGATTGATGAGCAAGGGCCGATTGCAACCGAACAAATGTTGCCAATTCATCGTAAAGCGCCTGATTTTTCAGAGCAAGCCGCGAACGAGCAGCTTCTTGAAACCGGTATTAAAGTGATCGATTTACTTTGTCCGTTTGCTAAAGGCGGGAAAGTCGGACTTTTTGGTGGAGCGGGTGTTGGTAAGACCGTCAATATGATGGTAATATTGCGATTGAACACAGTGGTTATTCAGTTTTTACCGGTGTTGGGGAGCGAACACGAGAAGGGAATGATTTTTATCATGAAATGAAAGATTCCAACGTGGACAAATGAATGAACCACCGGGCAATCGTTTGCGGGTTGCGCTCACCGGTTTAACGTTAGCGGAAAATTTCCGTGATGAAGGCCGTGATGTGCTCTTGTTTATTGATAATATCTATCGTTATACCCTCGCAGGGGTGGAAGTTTCAGCACTTTTAGGTCGTATGCCTTCTGCGGTAGGTTATCAGCCGACCTTGGCGGCAGAAATGGGTGCGCTGCAAGAACGGATTACGTCAACGAAGACCGGTTCAATTACTTCGATTCAAGCGGTGTATGTTCCGGCAGACGATTTGACGGATCCTTCTCCAGCGACTACCTTTGCACATTTAGATGCAACGGTTGTTTTATCTCGACAGATTGCGGAACTCGGTATTTATCCCGCCATCGACCCTTTGGATTCAAGCAGTCGGCAACTGGATCCTTTGATTGTTGGCCAAAAACACTATGATGTTGCGCGTGCTGTGCAAAAAACACTACAGCGTTATAAAGAACTTAAAGATATCATTGCGATTTTTAGGGATGGATGAGTTATCCGATGAAGACAAATTAATTGTGACGCGTGCTCGCAAAATACAGCAGTTTTTATCACAGCCTTTTTTTGTGGCAGAAGTGTTCACTGGCGCACCCGGTAAGTATGTCAGTCTTAAAGATACGATTAATGGCTTTAAAGCGATTCTCGATGGTGAATACGATCGTTATCCAGAACAAGCGTTTTCGATGGTCGGAAAGATTAGTGAAGTTGTGGAAAAAGCAAAAACCTTATAAGGTTGGGTATTATGACCAAAACCAT
This sequence comes from Rickettsiella massiliensis 20B, assembly GCF_000257395.1. Classification (GTDB taxonomy): domain Bacteria; phylum Pseudomonadota; class Gammaproteobacteria; order Diplorickettsiales; family Diplorickettsiaceae; genus Diplorickettsia; species Diplorickettsia massiliensis. The sequence continues at coordinate 25,114 of NZ_AJGC01000003.1, read as the reverse complement.
GCAAGTTGAAATTGTGAGTGCCGAGGCGGAAATTTTTTCAGGTGAAGCTAAGCAGTTTACCGCTACCGGTTTGCTTGGTGGATTAGGAATTTATCCTGGCCATACCCAACTGTTAACGGCACTTAAACCCGGCCCAGTTCGCTTTATTAAGGCAGATGACGAAGAAGAAGTCTTGTATGTATCAGGCGGAATCTTAGAAGTACAACCAGATTGTGTGACACTTTTGGCAGATACCGCAATTCGGGCAGTCGATTTGGATGAGGCGGCAGCGGCTGAAGCGAAACAACGTGCTCAGCAAGCCTTGCATGATAAGCAGACTGATATTGACTATGCCAAAGCCACGGTTGAATTGGCACAAGCCGCGGCCCAATTACAAGCGATCGCTAAGTTGAAAAAGAAGGCAACAGGAAAGCGCTAAAATGAACCGTTTACGGTTACAAAGAAAGCGCGCGAATCAAAGCTCTTTATTTGCAACACGGACTTTCCCTATCTTTTCATCATGAAGCCAGACAAGTTGTCTATGAATGATTATCCCCTCTCCTTGGAGGTTGTGGTGCTTGCGGCCGGTCGTGGCAAGCGAATGCACTCCAATTTACCAAAAGTATTACATCAGTTAAACCGTTACTGACAATATATTGTACCGAAACCGTACATCAAACTTAAGCCAAGAAACTATTTTTGTGGTCTATGGGAATGGCGGGTCCCAAGTTCCCAATACACTTCCCGACTTACCTGTCATTTGGGTAAAACAAAAGAAATTTTAGGAACTGGGCATGCTGTCGCGCAAGCGATTCCACATATAAAAAAGGAAACAAGTCGCGTTCTTATTGTCTTGGGCGATACGCCGTTGGTGAATTTAGAAACCCTCACTGAGCTCATCGCACAGACGGGAGAAAACCAAATTGGCTTAATTACAGTCAAAACTGAGCAACCATTTGGCTTAGGACGAATTTTGCGTAATATTCAAGAAAATGTTGTGCAAATTGTCGAAGAAAAAGAAGCTACGCCCGAACAAAAAAAATAAAGGAAATTAACAGTGGTGTTTTTGTGTCCCGGCGGCTTTGTTAAAGCGGTGGCTTCCTGAAATTAAGCAAAATAATGCGCAAGGGGAATATTATTTAACTGATATTGTAGCGATGGCAGTGCGGGATGAAATTCCTGTTGTGACTGTCACTTCGAATAACCCGGGTGAAATGCAAGGTATTAATGATCGTGTCGCAAGCGGAAGCGCTTATGCTTCAGGGACTGACTTTACGTGATCCACAGCGTTTTGATTTACGAGGTGAATTAACTATCGGTAAAGACGTAGTGATTGATGTGAATGTCATTGTTGAAGGAAAAAATACCATTGGTGAAAATTCCTATATTGGCCCCAATACGGTTCTCAAAAATGTTGAAATTGGAGCGAATGTAACGATTAAAGGAAATTGTTTTATTGAAGAAGCCATTATTACCGATCAATGTACAGTCGGTCCTTTTGCACGGATTCGCCCAGGAACTCGGCTTGAAGCCAATGTCCATGTGGGCAATTTTGTTGAAATTAAGAATAGCCATATTCAATCAAATACCAAGATTAATCACCTCAGTTATGTCGGCGATGCTACGATTGGGCAACATGTCAATATTGGTGCAGGAACCATTACCTGTAATTATGATGGTCAAAATAAACATCGGACGACGATTGAAGAAGGAGTATTTGTGGGTTCAAATACTGCGCTGGTTGCACCAATTTATGTGGGTAAGAATGCAGTGATTGGTGCGGGCTCAACGCTCAGCAAATGCGTTCCCGCAGAACAGCTCACCGTCAGTCGTGCGAAAGCACGTAGTTTAGCGAACTGGAAGCGCCCGACTCGTAAAGCAGATACTTCAGGCGAAAATACTTAAGTCTATAAAAATAAATAATTAATTTACGTTAAGTTACGCCTCCCTCTTTTAAAAAAAGAGGAAGGACCGATTTTTTCATACAATAAATCGAAGTGATTCTCTAAGTGGATGCAGTTGCGGTGTTTGTTACCGATGAATTTTTCACTTCTGGAAAATATTTGTGCAGGAGGTTTTCTAAAATAGCGAGTGTTTCTGCATCCGGTTCACCTGAATAGTTACTCGGTCGAAAATGCATTTGAAAAGCACAAACAACATTCTTAGTTTGCATATCTAGCTTCCCGGTTAATTCAATGGGATAACCGTATGTACGTAGATTTTTTTGTAGTAAAGCAATATCGAGTGTTTGGTGCGCTTTTAAATCCAGAGCGTGTTCGTCATACCAAGCACCGATTCCCGCTTCATATAATTTTTTCCAAGGAAAGAGCGGACCTGGATCAACTTTACGACCCGGAGCAATATCACCATGTGCAACAATACACGTAGGATGTAATTGATAATGTTCTACAATCGGTTTAGCTAATGCAATGACGCAGTCAATTTGATAATCAGGAAAAGGGTAATATTGACGTTGCCCGCTTTCGTCTTTGTAGCCTAAGTTAACTATTTCAATACCAATAGAAGAATCATTCAAGCCAGACCGTTTTTGCCAAGTGCTTACCCCGGCGTGCCACGCTCGTTTAGATTCATCTACTAATTGAAAGATTTTATTTTCTTCTTCAATCGGTGTTTCGGGAACTAAATAATGTGCACTGACTTGTGCATTCGGATTAGTTAATTGATTTAATGAGCTCTTACAATTAGCCGCCGTGTAATGGAGAACCAGATAAAAAAATACGTTCATTATAATTAGGAGAAGGATGTGTTTTGTCGATTATAAAATCAATTTTACTGCATTTCATAGAGAACCTTTATTTATTTTATTGATTAATACTATGCTTTTTTGGATTTAATTTCCCACCAATTGTTTTTGAGGTAATCCATTAAATCTTCAGAAGCCGCATCTATAAAGTTTTTTGAGAGATTCGCTAAAACGACTTGTTTAACCTGTTTATCTAATTGTGCAAGCAAAACACCACTCACATGGGGTGTCCCACAAATAATAAGTTGCGTATATTGATTTTTCATTTAACCCTTTTTTTAAGCGATCCGCGACATAATGCGTAAATCGACCGAGTTCAACTTCCTGTGGATCTGAGGGCCATTCATAAGCACTTCGTGCGGTATGTGAGGTTTGATAACGGCCGGGTCGATCAGTTAATAGATCACTTTCTTTAAGATGCCCCGCCGGATTTTCAACGCATTCAATTTCAGTCAGACGGTCTAAGGGTTGATAAGTATAGATACGCGCCAAACAATGGCTTAGGCTGACAATCCAAATCATAAAAACTGGTTTGTTTGACCGATTCGTTAAATAAAAAGTTTTCTTTTATAAAATAGGCTCCTTGACTGAATTTAGTTTAGATATTGTTCAGCGAAAGGGAAATAACGTAAAGTAAACGTTAACAAAATCTTTCCTAGGTTGTCTCACTATTTATCAAGCCAACTATTGAATAAACAAAGATTTATTTTTACTTTTATTATTTAAGCAGAAATAAGCACTTTCAATGCTTTATTTTGCGCGGCATTTTCAAATACAGCGTATGCTTTAAGAATATCATCAAAAGAAAATTGATGGGTAATGAGCGAATCACTTTTTATTTTTCCCGAGCGAATCATCTTTAGCAACATGGATACGGTGTTTGTATTGACGAGCCCCATCGAAATGACGATATTTTGGGCCCAGAGTTTTTCAATATGTAATTCAACACTTTTTCCGTGTACACCGATATTAGCAATATGACCTCCCAGAGCAATGATTTGTTGGCATAAAAAGAATCTGTAACCCCTACGGCTTCGATTGCCACATCAACACCCACTTGATCCGTAATCACCAATAAACGCTCAATCACCTCTTCAGTTTTTGGATTGATAATGTCATTTGCGCCAAATGTTTCCGCTATTTTAAGACGATTAACATCGGTATCAACCACAATAATACGCGCAGGAGAATAAAATTGCGCAGTCAGTAAGGCCGCCATACCAATAGGACCGGCACCTATAATCATGACCGTATCACCTGGCTTGATTTATCCTGATAATACCCCGATTTCAAAGCCATTTGGAAAAGTATCACTCAGCATAACAAGTGATTTTTCATCAATTCCTTTGGGAATTCGATATAGACTATTGTCTGCATCAGGAATTCGTACATATTCTGCTTGAGTTCCATCGATTAAATGTCTAAGAATCCAGCCACCATCATTGCAATGTGAATACAGCTGACACAACGGCCGCAAGAGGTTACGCATGAAATGAGCACAGAGTCACCGACTTTAAAATTTTTTACATTTTCTTCAATCGCCTCTATTTTGCTGACCCTTTCATGTCCTAAAGTTCTACCGACAGCCATTTCAGGAACATCACCTTTTAGAATATGTAAATCCGTGCCACAGATCGTGGTATGGGTTACTTGAACAATCGCATCGGTTGCCTGAATAATGGTTGGTTTTTCTTGATCAACCAGTTGTTTATTTTTTGGACCATTAAATATAAGTGCTTTCATATCTTGATCTCGATTATTCACTGTAATTTTATTATTAGAGTTTTCTTGCTGAATAATTTTTATACAACGGTCCTCTTTTAGAGATCAATGTGTCTCTAAAATTTGTTTTGTCACCAATGAATATGTCAGCTGATTTCGCCTCTTTTTTGTGTAAAGCAGCGTTTTTTGCTGAGTCTTCATGCTGTATCTGACGTTATGATACGCAGCATGATGTATTAGTTTTGCCTATCAACGGCGTTTGCTCCTGCTGACGCGAGTCGGAAAAAGGCCCCTCTGACGAGGAATTGGTGGGCATTCTAAGAACACCGTGTTGGCTGAGAAGTTTGGCTTTGATCGATTGAGTTCTGGTCACCTGCTTCATCATATTCTTCTTTTTCTTGGCTAGGGTCCAACTTGTTCTTTTGTTCAATAGAACTTATTTTTGGAGACGCCTTCTCTATAAGAAAATAATCATCATTCTCAATTTCAGCAAACGATTCTTCTTTATTTAGGAGTGTATTCTTAGCAGGCAGTTTACTTTCTTTGACCCCGGGCGTTTTTTCGAAAGGTGTCAGAAGCGAAAATAATTGCGTTGTAATAAAGCGGAGCGTTTTACTTAAGTCAAGTAATGGATAAATAATTAAGAGCAAAGCACTGCGCGCATATTGCGTAATCGATGCCTTGTTTTCAGCTAAAAATACGTTATCTTGCCAGTACTGAAACGTTTCAGTAATTAGATTAATAGGTAAGGTAATGATCAAATTTATTAATAATTGCAGAGGATGAAGAATAAACGTTAAAGATAAGAAATAAATTATCTGATCAGACAGGCGATTTTCTAATGGCCAACCGAATACGATATGCTGAAATTTTTGTTTTTTACGTGTTTGTTCATCGACACCATTAAAAAAAGTTTTATTCCATGCAAGGGCGATATAATCGCGATAACGAAGAAAAGAAGTATTTTCTTGTTCTAAATAAATGATTTCATTTAAAGCACGAGGCAGGCTTTCTTTAATAAGGGGATCGTTTGAAACTGAATTTAAGGATGAGCGAAGCGCTTTAGAGGAGAGCGCTTCTTTTTCCTCAATAATCAAAACTAATTTCAGAATAGTGGATAAAGTATGATAGCCGCAAGAAATCCCATCAAAATAAGACTGATAGCCGGTACTTAAATAGTCAATGGACTCAAAATAAAAGTCATTAGGCTGTAAAGTTGTTTGATAGTTAGGAATCAATGCACGAAAAACACCTTTGAAAGCACCCTTGAACGTTTGTAACAAGTTTTGCTTTGAAGGTTTGAAGAAAGACTCTGGATCACTGGTTTTAGAATCAATAACAAATGCTTTTTTTGCGCAGCCTTTTGGCTTATAGAGGGTAGCAATATGTTGCCCTGCGATTCCGTTTCCAATAACAGGCAGGATAAGGTGGTAATTATCTAAGCGTTCCGCGCCTAATTTTTCTTGAAGGGCCGATAAGTAATCCGATACGTTTACTGTATTAAGCGGCGTGGCAAAAATAATTTGCTTATTTTGTTCATCAATAAGGTAAATTGCGGGATTAGGTATAGTGGGTAATTTTACCTCAATACATTCAGACTTTAGCGTATAGTTTTTTAAGGCTTTAACCAGAATCGCTACAGAAGTTTTTGTGTTCAGTTGCGCTAATTTTTCGATGGGGGGCATGGTAACGTTTTATTTTAAAAAGGGTTAGGGGCGAAATCTTTTAGACGTCCTAATTAACTATTTATAACTAAAAGAAGATAGTTTGTCAAAGATATAATCATTTTTTATTATCTATAGAGAAAAAATAAAAATGTAAAATTTATAAATTTTTTATATAAAATTTAATTTTATTTATCATTTTGTAATATAGGTGGGCCGATGAATTTTGACCATTACCGGACAATGTGATAAATAAGAAGATTAGATAAAAAAATCGTGAGTAAATATGTCGTTGCCAGCTAATGAAATAACCTTTCGCTCCATGGTGTTGTCTATCATTTTGGCTGTCGTTTTGGCGGCGGCGAATGCTTATTTAGGGCTAAAAGTTGGTTTGACTATTTCTGCTTCAATTCCCGCAGCAATCCTTTCTATGGGAATTTTACGTTTCTTTAAATCCCCCTCCATCCTGGAAAATAATATTGTCCAAACCGGTGCTTCAGCGGGTGAAGCGTTGGTTGCCGGAGTCGCCTTTATTTTGCCTGCGCTGATCATCTTACATTATTGGCAACATTTCGATTATTGGCATACGGTCTTTATTAGTTTGACCGGCGGTATTTTGGGCGTACTATTTTCGATCCCTTTACGTCGAGTCTTATTAGCTGATAAAACGTTACGTTTCCCAGAAGGTACGGCGATTGGTCAAGTTTTAAAAATCAGTGAAGGCGCCTCAGGTCATCTAAAAGAGCTGACTCACGGTGGCTTACTCGGCGCGATCATTGCCTTATTTCAGGGTGGATTTCAAATTGTCGCAGACAATACTCATCTTTGGTATAAGGCGGCAAATAAGTTTGTTTATGGTTTTACGTTTGGTTTTGAGCCGGCACTCTTGGCCGCCGGGTACATTGTTGGTGTTGGCGTTGCGATGAGTACTTTACTCGGTGTTTTCTTGGGTTGGGTGATTGGTATTCCCTTGTTCAGTTATTTACATCCCCATTATCGTCGGTTCTAGTGCAGAGAGTATCGCGATGTCGGTTTGGCAAACTTATATCCGTCCGATTGGTGTTGGAACGATGCTTGTCGGGGGACTGTGGACGATGGCTTTGTTAATCAAACCGATCCTTCGCGGTGTTCACTCTTCCTTTCAATCCTTGCAAACCATTAAGCAAAGTGGTTATGCAGCGTTGCCCAAGCATGAACGTGATATTCCGATTCATTACACCCTCGTTTTATTATTGGTCTTAATTATTCCTTTGGCTTATATTTTAGTCAATGTGATTTGGAATCCATCCTTAGGTTTAAGTTTACCCATCCAATTGACGACCTTAATCGTTGGGGTGATTTTTATTTTGGTGACGGGTTTTTTCTTTTCTTCGCTGTGTGGTTATTTTGCGGGGTTAGTGGGCAGTAGCCAAAGTCCTATTTCAGGTGTTTCTTTATCCGTATTACTGTTAGCCTCGCTCGTTTTACTCGGCTTGTTTAGCTGGGCGCCTGGCTTTACTCCGGACACGCAACATTTACTCGCCGGCGAAGGGCTCGCTATTATCATTGGAACATTAGTGAGTAGCAGTTGTGCAATTACGAACGATACCATTCAGGATTTAAAAGCAGGTCAAATCATTGGTGCCACACCTTGGGAACAGCAAGTCATTCTAATATTAGGAGTGGTTGTTTCCGCGTTGGTTTTGGCGCCGACACTGGAACTTCTTTTTAATGCCTACGGAATTGGTGGTGTTTCGCCTCCTGGACGTCATATGGATCCAGCACAAATGCTTTCAGCGCCACAGGCTACATTAATGGCCAGTCTGGTGATGGGTGCTTTTCGACACAATTTGCCTTGGGGATTAATCGGTATTGGTTTTGGTGTCGCCGCGATTTGTATAGTGATCGATCATTTTCTACAAAAACGTCATTTACGTTTACCGGTATTGGCTGTTGGCTTAGGGATTTATTTGCCCCTGGATACTTCTTCGGCACTTATTTTAGGAGGTTTAGCTTCATACTGGGTTGAAAGAACCTTAGCGAAGCAACATCAAACGCTCCGGGAAAAACAAGCTCAAGAGAAAATGCTTGCACAACGCCAAAAGGGGTTGACGTTGGCCTGTGGTTTAGTGGCGGGCGCCTGTTTAATGGGCGTTGTTTTAGCTATCCCTTTTACTTTAGCGCAGTCGACCAGTGCGTTGCGTGTCATGCCCGCCCACCTCGAAAATGTAGCGAGCTTGTTGGGTGTTTTAGCAACGTTACTTGTTTTGGGTTTGATTTATCGCGCAGTTTGTCAGGGTAAAGAACAGAATGGCCAATAAACTTTGACATCAATGCAGAACAAAATATTAAATATTGACAAATAAAAAGAACGAGACTAGGCTTCCCTGAAATTCTAGGGGGCAAATATCTACCTCTCCTCTGTAAGAGTGCACAGTGGGGGTAAATATCTGCCTCCCCAAAAATAGATTTGGGGGATGGCACTATGTCTAAGCTCTATACGTTCCTTTACAATACTCGTTTTGCTCGAAATAGCTTAAATCGTTGGGATTTAATCGCCTTTTTATTAGTATTAGGTATTTTAGCGGCATTTGTTTGGGGAGCTAAACAGATGGCCTCACCTTATGAGCTGGGTCAGAGTTTACCGATCTCCTTAGACCCCATGCAACTCCCTAAATACGCGTTATTTACCGTGTTACGTTTAGTGACAGCGATGGTTTTTTCGTTGCTGTTTACGTTTACAGTCGGTACTTTAGCGGCTAAAAATAAACGCGCGGCCAGTTTTATCCTGCCTTGCATTGATGTTTTACAATCTGTGCCCGTGATTGGTTTTTTATCGATTACGGTGATTGGATTTATTGTCTTATTCCATGGAAGTCGTTTAGGACCGGAAGCCGCGGCAATCTTCGCTATTTTCACGGCTCAAGTGTGGAATATAACTTTAAGCTTTTATCAAAGCTTACGTTCAGTGCCACTTGAATTGAAAGAAGCAGCGGATATGTTTCATCTTTCTGCTTGGCAGCGCTTTTGGCGTGTAGAGGTGCCGTTTAGTATTCCAGGATTACTCTGGAATATGATGTTATCGATGTCGGGCAGCTGGATATTTTTGATTGCCTCAGAAAGTATTTCGGTTAATCAGCAAACCATTATGTTGCCAGGAATCGGTTCTTATTTAGGCTTAGCGATCAGTCAATCAAGCGTCAGCGCGGTATTGTATACCATCTTGACGATGCTGATTGTCATTTTAATTTATGACCAGCTTTTTTTTAGACCGCTTCTTCATTGGTCAAAGAAATTTACCTTTGAAACGGTGAGTCAAATACAGCAGACCCCTTCTTGGTTAACGTTATTATTACAGCGTTCTCAGTTAGCGAAATACTGTGGCCACGGGTTTGCGCAGTTTAGCGAGTATTTTGTTAACTTACCTTTCTTTACTCGTTCGTCAACAAGATCCGAGGGGAAAAATCCCTATTGGAACCTACTTATGAATTTACTCGGGTATGGATTACTGACGGCTTGTTTGGTTGGATCGTTTTATCTCTTACTTGAATTTATTATCCAGCACATTGCGGTGAGCGAAATCATCCATGTTTTTGGTTTCGGGCTGGTGACGATGTTGCGGGTTTTAGTTGTGACCTTGTTATGTAGTGTCATTTGGATCCCGTTGGGGTATGGATTGGTTTGAATCCACGTGCCGCGGTGATCGTACAACCGGTAGCGCAATTTTTAGCCGCATTTCCAACGAATGTGTTATTTCCGATTGTCGTTATTTTAATTTTAAAATATCACTTGAATGTCAATATTTGGGTCACACCTTTAATGTTGTTAGGCACACAGTGGTACATTTTATTTAATGTCGTGGCGGGGGCGTCTGCTTTGCCAGAAGATCTAAAACAAGCCACTGCTAATTTCGGGGTGAAAGGATGGCAATGGTGGCGACATCTTATTTTGCCGGGCATTTTTCCTTATTGGATTACCGGCACCTTAACGGCAGTGGGTAACTGTTGGAATACCAGCATTATTGCCGAAGCAGTCAGCTGGGGTTCCACGACGCTTGTAGCAACCGGTTTAGGTGCTTATATTACGCAAAAATCTGCATTAGGTGATTTTCCACGTGTGGCATTAGGGATTGCGGTCATGAGTGTCTTTGTTTTTCTGATGAATCGCTTAATTTGGCAACCATTGTACCGTTTAGCGCAATCCCGTTATAAATTCGATTAAGAGGGGTCGACCATGGAAAAACAAACTATTTTCAGTGTAAAAAATATCACGAAATCGTTTAAAAAAGCCGATCAACAAGAGTTGTTGGTTTTAGACAACGTTAATTTTCAAATGTATGAAGGCGAAATCGTTGCGTTACTCGGTAAATCTGGGTCAGGGAAGTCTACATTATTGCGAATTATTGCTGGATTAATTGCACCAACTTCTGGGACGGTGTATTACCGTGATCAGAAAGTAAAAGGCCCCGTCCAGGGAATGGCGATGGTTTTTCAAAATTTTGCGTTATTGCCTTGGTTGACGGTTCTCGAAAACGTAGAGTTGGGTTTAGAAGCCTTAGGTATTTCCCGTGATGAGCGACGTGTTCGTGCGCTCAAAGCGATTGATATCATTGGTTTAGACGGTTTTGAATCGGCTTATCCGAAAGAATTGTCCGGCGGTATGCGGCAGCGGGTCGGTTTCGCACGCGCGCTGGTGATCAATCCTGATGTTTTATTAATGGATGAGCCTTTTCGGCGTTAGATGTTTTGACCGCTGAAAACTTGAAAAGTGATTTATTAGACTTATGGGAAAGCAAACAAGCTGGCACACGGGGTATTTTATTGGTTACGCACAACATCGAAGAAGCGGTTTTGTTAGCGAATCGGATTATTGTCTTTGATAGTGACCCAGGCTCTATCCGTGCCGAATTGGCCGTTGATTTACCTTATCCTCGAACGGAGCAAACACCTGAATTTCGTCATTTGGTCGATCAAGTTTATGCTTTGATTACCAAACAAATGGATGAACGTAAAAAATTACTTCATAAAGCCCAACTGCCGCGTATTACCGATATTGGTTATCGTTTGCCGGATGCCGATATTTCGGAATTAAGTGGTTTACTGGAAACGTTAGACGAAGCAGAATATTCTGGCCATATCAGTTTGCCTGAATTAGCTGAATCGTTGCATTTGGATGTCGATGATTTGTTTCCTCTAACTGAAGTATTAGATATTCTTGGTTTTGCACAAGTCAGTGCAGGTGAATTGGTGTTAACGGAGGCGGGTAAACAATTTGTCAATGCGGATATTTTGGAACGAAAGAAAATATTTGCCGCGCATCTTTTACGTTATGTGCCGTTAGCAAAACATATTCGCCAAGTTTTAGAAGAACGAGAAGCAGAACGTGTATTACGTTATGCTGAACTGTTTGCTTATGCTAATAATACCGGAATGCTCAGTTTGGAGAATCCCAACTGAGCCAGAGAGTCCATTTTGCTAGCTAAGTCTCTCATAGTACAATGCACACAAGAGAAGCTTTGTAGATCGCGTAATGTCACCTAATTCTTATCGTTTGTAGGGAGCTGATCATTGCAGATTGAAAACCGTCGATTCAGTTGTGCTGCATGGCCTTGATTCGTCAAAGCAGTTTTAAAAGAGCGTAATTCTTTTTCATTTGAAAAAATTAAAGGAAAATCTGGTTTCTTGGAAAAAGGATTTGTATTTTCTGCGCCGTGGTGTACTAAGCGGCCTCCTGAGTTCTGGATTCTATTTTTGTGTTGAGAGGGTAGAATCTTTTTGACTTCAAGTAGTTGATTAAAAATTTTAGTAATGCTACTTTCAGCGCGAGTGACTAATCGATCGGTAACCGGAATGGGCGTTATATTGTTTGCTTTATTATTGTTTGGAAAAACACAAAACAGATCATAGTCTGCGGTGACAATCGATTTAGGGCCAATAGGGGATGATTCATTCGCAATCGGCGGATTAACGAATCCTTCTCTGGGTGTTAGTATTTCTTGATCGTCTATTTTTTCAAGCATAAACACTTGCCAAGGTGTTTCTGGGTACTCTGAATTATTTTTTAGAATAAATTGATAAGTGTAATCTTTATATTGGGTTTCGACTAACCATTCATTTACACTTGTATTTAGCGCGCGCATTTTACCTTCTTGCAGTAAGGTTTCGACTCATTCGGTAGAGAGATAAAGAGGGAAAGTACGACATCTCTCTTGCTTGAGCGCTTTATCAATCATAGTTTGTTGCCATTCTTTATCTTGGATACCATTTTTTCCAAGAAGGGGATCCGTCACTACAAAACTGGGGTCGGTCCTTCGGTACTGGATTTGGCTTTAATATGAAAACCTTTACAGCCATAACCCTCTTGTAAAAGAGGTTGACCCATTTTGTTTGGATCACGAAGCCCAATGACGACTTTATTTTTCTCTGCAACCTTTTGCAGAACGTCTGAATAGAGCGGAGCGGTGGCTGTGGTCAATTGTTTAAAATCAGAATAAATAGTTGTATTTTGATCCACCAGTTGATCTAGAACCGCATTAAGATCCGATAAGTTGGTATAGCCACTGTCTTCGGAGTCATTTCTTGATAAATAAGCAGAGTTTTGATTTTGAGTAAAAGACGGAAAAGGCGTTCGGCCACGATGAGAGCAATGAACATGAGCCGATAAATTTTCCTGGTCGAGGCCTAGCGAATCAGTAGGTGAGAAATGAGAGGTATCCCAACCGGAGGATAGAGATCAAAATAAATCATTTTCTGAGCGACTTTTTCTCTCTTTTGAATTAATTTGTTGCCCGGCAAAGCGAGATAAGGCATGAGCGGTTTGCTGTATAGCGTCTGTTTTTGATTGTGCTAACTTAAACATAAGCGCTATCCCAATATTAGTACTCTGCACGCATTTTCTACTGATTTTCGAATCGATGCATTAATCGATTAAGTATATAAGCATAGCGTGTGTGTGAGTTGTACTGTTAAATCATCATTGATTGCTCAAAAATTAACATTTTATTTGAAGATTGGCAGCGATTATCTATAACTAGAATAGTAAAGTACTCCCCCTCGTGCTGAGTTTTTACGCATGTGGATAGCGAATCACGCCGAGAAAATTAGGATCTTCGGGCAAAGAAGCAGTACGGGTTGAAGTGATATTGATCTAAAAACAAGCGTATAAACCTATCGCTTTGTTTTTCAGCGAAGAGATCTAGATGAAATCAGATATCGTTAACTATATATTATAAAATAAACATTTTTTGCCCTTATTTTTAGGTGTTTTACTGAAAAACAGTCTGATAGCGCAATAAACTAATGCAAAGTACCTATTTTTATGATAAAAACGCATTACTTTTTGTTACCGACACCTATGCCCACAATTTATGACCAGACAAAAATTCTGTTTCTCTGGACGCCGTGTTATCGAAACGGAGGCAAGAGCCATTGTTGGGCTAGCTAATCAGTTGGGTCCTAGCTTTGAAGAAGCTTGCCGCGTATCCGGCTTAGGGAAATCTGGGCATATCGGTAAACGCTAGCGAGCACGGGGAGTCCGGCCTTCTTTCTGCATGCCGCAGAAGCGAATCACGGTGATTTGGGAATGATTAACCCCAAAGACGTTGTTTTGGCGTTATCTCATTCCGGCGAGACCGATGAATTAATTAGTATTATTCCAACGCTGAAACTGTTTAATATCCCGCTTATTTTGATAACCGGTAATCCGCGCTCGACGTTAGCACAGCAAGCGACGGTCACCCTTAATATTGCTATCGAAGAAGAGGCCTGTCCGCTTGGGTTGACTCCGACTTCAAGTAGTACCGCGGCGCTGGTGATGGGTGATGCGATTGCGGTGGCCTTACTCAAAGCACGTGGTTTTACAAGCGATGATTTTGCCAAAGTACACCCTCGTGGTAGTTTAGGACGACGTTTACTGCTTCGTGTGGCGAATATTATGCACACTGGGTCAGCCATTCCGCAGGTTTTATCCGGGACACGTGTGATCGATGCGCTGATGGAAATTTCACGAAAACGCTTAGGTTTAGTTGTGGTAACCAATCAAGAACAAGAACTTTTAGGCCTTTTTACGGATAGTGATTTGCGGCGAGCATTGGAGCAACAGTTAAATTTATATACCACTGCGATCGATGACATTATGACTCGGAATTGCAAGATTATTGATGCCGATAGATTAGTGACTGAAGCTTTGCGCGTCATGGAAGAAAACAAAATAACTGCGCTGGTGACAGTGGATCCGCTGAAAAAATTGCAAGGAGTTGTCCATATTCATGATATCTTAAGCCAAGGCATTCAATAAAACGTATCTTTTTTATGACACGTCGCGAGTCGTGTCTGTTGAAATAACATGTTTTTTAAGTCTTTTTGGCTCAACATTGCGTTTGTTTGTTTGATCGTTTTCGGTTTGGGACTGATTTGGGTACAACAGATGATTCCATCTGCCCATATGCGCCCTTCTTCGAAGCCAGATTTTTACGCGGTGAACGTCACTATTTTGCAAACCGATGACCAAGGACATCCTGCTGATCGCTTGTCCAGCCCTTTGCTGGTTCATTTCCCGAAAGACAATCATTTACAATTATCTCAGCCACTGTTTGAAATTTACACCAACAATCAAGAAAATTGGTGGCTCTCGGCACGTTATGGTCGGCTATTGAATGATCAAGATACCCTGCAACTTTGGGAAGATGTTCAACTTAAGCAATATCACAAGACAACCCTGATGACGACTTTAAAGACAACCACACTGACGCTGCATTTAAAGGAAAAAACGGCACACACGCAAGCGCCCGTCGTGATTACGCAAGCGAACCAAGTGATTCACGCAACTGGGCTTAACGCCGATCTGAATAAAAAAACGTTGCAATTATTGTCGGATGTTCAAGGGCAAATCAAATTACCTAAGCACTAGTGGAGTGAATGGGATGTTAAAAGCCGTTTACTCTCTTATCAGAAAACAAAACAAGGCCTGGCTAACTAAGTGGGTGGGCATGATCTTGTGTGTGCTTAGTTTTCTGACCAACGATAGCGTTTGCCACGCAAAACCACTTCGGCCTTCAGATTTTCTGGTTTTTAAGGCAGATTCAATTTTGTTTGATAAAAAGAAACAGTGTATGACGCTCCAAGGGCGTATTGTTCTCAAACAAGCCGATCGCCAGTTGACTGCAGAGCGGCTGATTACCTATACAAATGAGCAAGGTTACATTAAAAAAATGGTAGCTATCGGTCATCCTGCAACCTATCGTGCATTCGTTTTCCCGAATCGTCCGTGTCTTATCGCGACGGCCCAGATAATTTATTATTATCCGTTAAAAGACCAATTGGATGCGGTAGGGGATGCACAGATTATACAAGGAAGTAATCACTTTAAAGGACCACGCTTGTATTATGATTTTAAAAGCAAAACGCTGGAAACCCCACCTTCCAAGCAAGGACAGACCCATATTTTATTAGCTGAATACATTACAGGCGATACATCTTTGCAAAAAGTACCCGAACCGGACCGTGGTCAAAGACGTTTCGCTTACCTTACGAACCGGCGAAGTCGTTGGCTTATTGGGGGCCTAATGGCGCCGGGAAAACAACAAGCTTTTATCTGATGGTCGGTCTTATCAGCAGTACGCAAGGTCAAATCAAACTCAATGATCAGGATATTACCGAGTTACCGATCCATGCTCGTGCTAGAGCTGGGATGGGTTACTTACCACAAGAACCTTCTATTTTTCGTAAACTTTCTGTGCAAGACAATATCTTGGCTATCTTGGAATTACGCCGCGATTTAACTTCTGAACAACGTCAACAGCATCTAGAACAATTACTTCACGAATTTAATATTCATACGATTCGCGATACATTAGGTATTAGTCTCTCGTGGGGGGGAGCGTCGTCGTTGAGATTGCACGCGCTTTGGCCATGGAACCTAAATTTATGTTACTTGATGAACCCTTTGCGGGTGTTGACCCCATTTCTGTTATCGATATCAAGCGGATGATTCTGCATTTAAGTCAACGAGATATCGGTATTTTAATTACCGATCATAATGTCCGAGAAACACTCACAATTTGCCAGCGCGCCTACATTGTCAGTGAAGGAGAAACCATTTACCACGGGACGCCGAAAGAAATATTAGCCAATCAACGCGTTCGAGAAGTGTATTTAGGAAATGAGTTTGATTTATAAGCGCTGCGTTTTTATAAAATAAGATGTTTAATTTAGTTAAATTAACACAGATTTTTGCTGAATCTACTTTATGGACGGAAGCTGCGATATACTCAAATAGATTGCTATAAATAATATAGAAAAAGGGGCCCATTATGCAAATTACCATTACCGATGATGGCATCAAGGTAACCGAAGCATTGCGTCAGTATATCCTCGACAAGTTCAAACGCTTAGAGCGGATCACAACGGAGTCGGCGGCACTGCATATTACCCTTAGCCTTGAGCATGTTGAACAAGTGGCGAAAGGTCTTTTACATACCCACGGCGCAGAATTTTATGCCAGTGCTAAAGCGGAAAGTCTTTATCCTGCACTCGATGAGTTGGTTGATAAAATGGAACAACAAGTCAATAAGCATAAAGAAAGAGAAAAAGAAAAGCGACGCAGTCATCCTAAAGGATGGATAGCCGATGACCAGCAGACGCTTGATGAGAATGAAACCTGAGTGAGCAAGACACTAAAAAGTGTGAGTAGACACACAATGATCTCACTTAGAGTGTGAATGATTGTGTGTCAATCAAAATGAATTGTTGTTGAATGAGGTGGCTTGTGTCCTTAAACTCCCTAAATGCATTGTCTCCACTCGATGGCCGTTATGCACATAAAGTCGCGGCTCTGAGACCTATCTTCAGTGAATCCGGATTATTTCGTTTTCGAGTGTTTGTTGAGATTCAGTGGTTGCAGTGGCTTGCTGCCGATCCGGCTTTTTTAGAGTTAGCACCGTTTTCTACTGAGACACAACAACAACTTGAGGCAATTATCACGGGTTTTTGAATGAAGCGGCTGTGCAAAAAATTAAACAATTTGAAGCGGTAACGAATCATGATATTAAAGCCACTGAATATTATCTTAAAGAAGTGCTGGTCACGATTCCCGAGTTAAAAGATAAGATTGAATGGATTCATTTTGCGTGTACTTCGGAAGACATTAATAACCTGGCTTATGCGTTGATGCTCAAAGAAGCGCGTAAAAAAGTATTATTACCGAGTATGCAACAATTAGTTGAGCAATTGACGGTTTTGGCTCATCGTTATGCTGAGCAGGTTATGTTAGCGCGTACACACGGACAGCCCGCCATCCCCACGACCGTGGGCAAAGAATTTGCTAATTTTGTTCATCGTTTAACCCGGCAAAAAAACAATTTGCCGAGGTTGAATTGTTGGGAAAATGTAATGGCGCCGTCGGTAACTATAATGCACATCGTGTCGCTTACCCGCAAATTTATTGGCCTGAGTTGACACATAAGTTCATTCTTTCTTTAGGGTTAACGCCAAATCCTTATACCACCCAAATTGAACCCCATGATACGATTGCTGAATACAGCGATGCCCTCAAACGATTCAATGCCGTATTGATTGATCTTGCGGCAGATATGTGGCGTTATATTGCGTTAGATTATTTTAAACAGCAAGTAAATGAACAGGAAACCGGCTCTTCAACGATGCCACATAAAATTAATCCGATTGATTTTGAAAATGCAGAAGGAAATTTGCATCTTGCGAATAGTTTATTGGCCTGTTTTTCACGCACGCTTACCCAATCAAGATGGCAGCGTGATTTGCGAGACTCGACGATTCTACGTAATCTTGGTGTAGCGCTCGCACACAGCTTGATTGCTTATCAGAGCTTAGAAGCAGGATTAAAAAAAATAGCGGTTCATGAACAACGTTTAAAAGAAGACTTGAATCAACATTGGGAAATTTTATCTGAGGCGATTCAAACATTACTACGTAAAGAGGGTGTGCCGCTGCCTTACGAACGACTCAAAGCACTTTCTCGCGGCAAAACTTGGAGTCAAGCGACTTTACTCGCATTAGCTGAACAATTGGATGTTTCGGAAACGATTAAAAAACAAATCTGTCAGCTGACACCTGAAAACTATCTCGGCTATGCTATTGAGCTGGCAAAAAACAGTTAATCATTGAAAAGTTTAGACGACCTTTCTCTAAAGTGTGCGGGCAAGACTAAAGTAAGATGTTCGGCATTGGCCACTCGTCCGGTGATGTAACCGTGGCCGCCTTTACTTTTCTCTTATAACAATATTACAATTCCCGTACGCATCTGTTTCTCGGACGTATTTGTATCTGTATCTTCGAATGAATCGCTTTGAGAACTTTGCTCCGGAAGGGGTAGATTAAAAATTTTCGAAGTTTTTTTAGATTGTGCAGAAGTGGATCCTGCTTTTATTAATGTATTTCACGTTGTCTCCTCAGATGAAATAAGAGTAAGGCTATTTCTTTTATTTGGATCTTGTTCAGTCGCTTCTTCTGCTTTAGAATAATTATCACTACCTATTTTATTGATACCTAGATTATCCGCTTTTTCTAAATCTTTAGAATATTGACTAATCAATAAAATCTTACTTTTATCTGTGTTTTCTTTAAGTTCAAGATAATTAATTAATTTGTCAATCAAGCCATGAGTACCCTGCTTGAACAAAGAACCTTGAAAGGATAAGGCATGTAAAGATTTTTTGTAATTTCTATGGGCCTGAAATTATCACCCTTAATATCTTTTTCTGCAGGTAATTTCCAATTTTCTGTTAAAAGATTATTAAATTCAGATACGATCTTATCGATATTTAAATAATTTGAGTTAGAAATGAAATAAACAGGCTTTCCTGACTTTATTAAATTTTGTAATTTGTTTTTTGAGTCTTGATCCACAATTATTAAAGAGTTACAAGCCTCCTTTAATAATTTTTGAGAGTCTGGCACTTGTTCGTTATTTTTAAGAAAAGAAAAAATATCAAGTAGCTTT
The DNA here is from genome assembly GCF_000257395.1 of Rickettsiella massiliensis 20B. Classification (GTDB taxonomy): domain Bacteria; phylum Pseudomonadota; class Gammaproteobacteria; order Diplorickettsiales; family Diplorickettsiaceae; genus Diplorickettsia; species Diplorickettsia massiliensis. The sequence continues at coordinate 6,031 of NZ_AJGC01000003.1, read as the reverse complement.
TCAATAAATTGATCGGTGTTGATATTTCCAAGTTTATATTCGTTAATATCGTGACGAATAAATAAATACTTCCAGCTAAACTACAGATAGCTATATAACCAGCTATTTAGCCAACTTTTTGAGTAATCTATGTGTAACTTAGAAAATTCATTTAGGACAGCGGATATAGGGTGTAGTTTATGTATTGCTGATAAATTGACAATAAAACAGTCTGAGGATGTTATATTTTTCATATGGTTCTCCATTTTTTTATAGACATGATTAATCGACATGCACCTTGTTGCAGCATAATTTGATTTTCTTTTGGATAAGTTTCTGGATAAATGAAAATCGGGGTAGACACTTGTAGGCCTTGAAAACTAGCGGTGATAAAGGCCCAACTCCAACCTTTAAGGTTCGTTTTGGGAAGTGAAATAATGGTTTGATTCTTCCCGATTTTTAAATGGGTGGGTTGGTATCTAATGCCACATGCATAACGAAAGTCTCGAGTAATCGGATTTTGAGCGAACCAAAAAATCAGTTTATCTGGACTTTTTTGATAGGGCGATAAATTTATTTTTTCTATCTTGAAGTCTTTTTGAGTCGAATGAAGGCATCGCTTCGTGATGGATGACTCGATTATAAAACGCGAGAAGAGAAGAAGCGAGCATGTTTACGTGCGTCGAATATTCAACATAATGATTGGAATTCGGAACATAAAACAATAATTTTTGTACTGGACGCATTAAAATAAAATCGCGAAGCATCTGGCACAAAGAAATCATCACCACTTGAGTTCATAATGTATTTTGGAAGATTGGCTAATTTAGTTCGATAATATTTGCTCGATAAATAAGTAAAAGGATCTTCGATATTTAGCAACTTTAAATAGTTTTGATAAAATGGATTAGTTGGCATTGCATAATTGGGAATGTTTTCTTGATAGTAATCGAGAAAGGCAATTGGCCAATGATGGCCATAGGTTTTAAATATATGTGGAATTTGTTCCCGCCTATTTAAAATATTGGTCACCATCGGAATAATCGCAACAACTCTGTGATCCAATAACGCAGTTAACCAAGTTGCCCCACCTCGTTTTGAAAGACCTATTACTATAGAGTTTCTTATTGAAATCTTTTTTTCTAATAAGATTTTTTGTGTTAGATCGATCGCCTTTGATACGGCGACCACCATGGGCACATGTAGCGGGTAAAAGGAAAGATTTGGATTTAAAATAAATTTATTCCAAGAAAACGTAATAATTTGATCTTCTTTTATATTTTTCCGATTTATATTGAGAAATTGGTTCGGTATGTTTTTAAGAACGATAACAACGGTATGTTTGATTAATTCGCTTAAGATAGGGTCAATATAGCTTTCTTTTTTAGTTATTTTTTTATTAAAACCACCTGTCACATAGAGTACAACCGTACTAGAATAAGCTTCTTTTTTTGTGGGAGTAAAAATAGTTATTTCATGTGTCCAAGTTCTAGGATAAATAGCGTCTTGCTGTATTTTATCGGGTCAAGAAAGCGAGATAAAATGATAAGTATATTCGGTATAGGCGGCAGTTTTGACTTCACTTATTTTTTTCCATTAAAGCAGCAAAATCGGTAATTCTTGTTTTGCGCAATAAAGCATATTTTCTGGATGTAATTTTAAATAAGGATTTTGATAACTCACCTTGTCACTTGCGGCAAGTAAAGATGAAGTAGAGAATAGGAGTAAGAAGAGTGCAAAAAATAATTTTTTTTCATATCTGTATTATGTAAAAAGTAAGAAAATCATAGTAAGTACCGTGCTTATTTAATGTATAATTAAACTGCACCGCGCTCATATAATATAAAATTTAGATAAAAAGCTAATGAAATTGAGAAAAAATCATTAACTATATTATAGCTAACCCGCATTTTGTATTTTTCGTTAGAGGTACGCTTTCTCGACGTATTTCTTATTTGCTGAAAAAGGAAAATTTATACTTATGCTGGAGAGAAGTGTTTTTAGAGTACCCGTTTGTTGAATATAACGATTTTTTTGCAAATGGGTGTCAAGACAAACTAAAATAAACTTATATCACTGAATTTTAGCTAGTACACCGTTGATACGTTGCTTGTTAGGGCGCTGATAAGTGAATTGACACGGTAACCTGTTTTCTCATTCACCCGTAGCGAGCGAATGAGAAAATGGATATAAACTTATTTTTTCATGGAATCAAAAAATTCGTTATTGGTCTTGGTTGCACGTAAGCGATCAATTAAAAATTCCATAGCAGCGACTTCATCCATAGATTGCAGAATTTTACGTAAAATCCACATTTTTTGTAGTGTATCAGGCTTAGCAAGTAATTCTTCGCGACGAGTACCCGAACGATTCAAGTGAATGGCCGGATAAATACGTTTTTCCGCAATACGACGATCCAAATGAATTTCCATATTACCTGTCCCTTTAAATTCTTCATAGATGACTTCATCCATTTTAGAACCAAAGAAACGTTTTGGACGTTGTAGCGCATTCGCATCGACACCTCCAGTTAACACCTTTCCAGAAGAAGGAATCACCGTATTATAGGCTCTGGCCAAGCGGGTCATTGAATCTAATAAAATAACGACGTCTTTTTTGTGCTCAACAAGACGTTTTGCTTTTTCAATCACAATCTCAGCAACTTGCACGTGACGTGTCGCCGGCTCATCAAAGGTACTTGCAATGACTTCACCACGAACGGAACGCCGCATATCGGTGACTTCTTCTGGACGTTCATCAATTAACAAGACAATGAGATAACAATCTGGGCAGTTATGCGCAATCGATTGTGCAATATTCTGCATCATCATGGTTTTACCGGCTTTGGGCGGTGAAACAATTAAACCCCGTTGCCCTTTCCCGATCGGCGCCACTAAATCGATCACCCGAGCAGTAATATCTTCTGTACTACCATTCCCTCGTTCTAAACTAATCCGTTCATCAGGAAAGAGTGGGGTTAAGTTTTCAAATAAAACTCGATTTTTTGCATTTTCAGGGGTATCGAAATTAATATCGTTGACTTTTAATAAAGCAAAATAACGCTCGCTCTCCTTGGGAGGGCGAATTTTTCCAGAAACGGTATCACCCGTATGGAGATTAAAGCGACGAATTTGGCTTGGCGAGACGTAAATATCATCCGGGCCGGCGAGATAAGAGGCTTCAGCCGAGCGTAAAAAACCAAACCCATCGGGCAAAATTTCTAAAACGCCATCTCCATAGATGTCCTCACCGCGTTTGGCATTCGCCTTTAAAATTGAGAAGATCATATCTTTTTTATGGAGACGACCTAATCCTTCAATTTTAAGTTCTTCAGCGATACTAACGAGTCCAGCAGGAGATTCTTTTTTGAGTTCGGTTAAATTCATAGTATTGGTTCTTTCATAAAGGGAAGTGTGAAAATATTTGAATAGCCTTATTATTAAAGCCAAGTGGAATAATTAAAGTTTAAGAAAAACAGCTTCAAGAGCTCAAAGTTACCAAAGCGGTCTTATCGCCACTTTTATTTATTAAATAAGTTAAGTTAACAACAATATAAGAAACAGAACTCCAATCAGAGATTACCACAAATATATCTGAATTTATATAATCTAGTCGATAATAGGCCAAAAAAACTTAAAAACAGTAATTTGCACCTTTAAAATAATACTTAAAGCCGCCAACAAATTTTGTTACGCTACAAAATAGCCAGCGGCTACACCTATGCAACAATCACTTAGATTAAAGATGATCTTCTAAGAAACCACTCAACTGTGTTTGAGTTAAGGCACCTGTTTTTGTCGCTAACACGGCTCCGTCTTTAAAAAGGATTAAAGTTGGTATTCCACGGACCCCGTATTTTGCCGGTGTTTTTGGGTTATCGTCAACATTTAATTTACCAATGACCACTTTTCCAGCGTATTGCTTTGCAATCGCTTCAATCTCTGGCGCTAATCTCTTGCAGGGCCCACACCATTCTGCCCGACAAGAACGGGAGAGGTGGATTGCAAAACAACCGTTTCAAACGACGCATCCGTGATCGTTACAACAGAAGAATCATTTTCAGACATAACAATTTGACCTCAAAAAAAACAATGATGCAAGTTATCTCATGGTTTAGTAGTGTAATACAAGCAATTGAAACGTTATTCTAAATATAACCAGTACAACTTATTTAAATAAAGTATCGATGTCAAGTTAAACACGAAAAAAAAGATCCTATACGTTAGATAAACCACTGTTTTCGTAAAGTTAAGCGTAGAAGGATGTTCGTTCCAGATAGAGAAGGCTATTGAGTTGAGCGCCTTCTTTATCTAGGTTGGAGCGAATAATGAGGCTTATTCAGGCGCGACGACATAAATACCCGGCGCGTTACGTAAGTAACCTTCATAATCCATGCCATAACCAAACACAAAACCGTCATCCATGCTGATCGCTGTAAAATCGGCTTCTTTTGTCCCGCCTGGTGCACGCACGACTTTACGTTTATCAAGCAGTACCGCTGTGTAGACGGCTTTTGCGCCTTGTTGTCGGCAATAATCGATAATGGCCGCTAGCGTGACGCCCCCATCCAAGATATCTTCAATAATTAATACCGTCCGATCCTTTAAGGAAACACGTGGTTTGGCTACCCAGTCAATTTTATCTTGCCCCACCTTTTCTTTTGCGTAACGTGTCGCGTGAATATAATCGAGCTCTAGGGGGAAATCGAGACGAGGGAGCAAATTCCCGGCAGGAATTAAGCCGCCGATGAGGACGCACAATACCACAGGGTTGCTTTCACTTAATTTTTCATGAATGGCTTTGGCCATGTTATCTAAGACGAGTGGCCTTTTTTTCGATTTCTTGAATATGTGTGGGAATTAGCATGAATAAAACCTAATGTTCGTTTAATTCGCTTAGCAGACGAACTGCACGTTGCCAAGCGCCGTTTCGGGGAAGTGCAGCGCCGTCTAGTGTGCGGGGTGCTAACAAGTTTTGCAAGCGATTACTACGATCGATTAACGGTTTTGTTGTGCGTTCAAGGTGCTCAAGGGCGGCAATCGCATCTTGGCGATGATTACAGATCAAGAGACCATCGACCCCTGCTTGCTGCGCAAGAGAGACACGTTCGATGATATCGCCGACGGTGTGTACGCCTTTCATCGAAAGATCATCGCTAAAAACCGCACCGGTAAACCGTAGTTTTTCCCGTAAAATCGTCTGTAGCCATTTTTTCGATAAGCCACAAGGTAGGCTATCAATATTTTCGTAAATAATGTGTGCGGCCATGATTGCGTCTAAGTCAGAGGTGAGTTCAATGAAAGGATATAAATCTTCTGTAGCCATCGTGGCGTAATCCCGAGTATCGCGCGCCACTTCGGTATGGGTATCTTGTGTGACGCAACCATGACCTGGAAAATGTTTGCCAACGGTACGCATCCCAGCGCGTTGTATGCCTCGTATGACCGCACGCCCGAGCGTGGTCACGATTTTAGGATCATGATGCAAGGCACGTAAGCCAATCACAGCGTTAAGCTGTTTATCGAGATCTAAGACCGGAGCAAAACTGAGGTCCACACCAAGCGCTAGGACTTCACTCGCCATTAACCAACCATGGGTTTCAGCGAGCAATTCGGCACGGATGGGGTCTTCTCGATAGAGCGCGCCGATGTTGCCAAGCGAGGGGAGGCAGGTTAATCCTGATTGGAAACGTTGTACTCTTCCACCTTCTTGATCGACCGTTAATAACAAGCGTTGCCGACTGTGTGCACGGACTTCACGAATCAGTTCTTTTAATTGCATGGGCGATTCATAATTACGCGTAAAAAAAAGGAGACCACCGACCTGTGGATGTTGGATCAGTTCACGTTCTTCGGCAGAAAGCGTTGTGTCATTTAGATCAAGAAAAATAGGCCCCATAGCGATGTACTCGATAGTTAGATCATTCGTAAATATTGTCAGTCAATTCAAGTGAGATGACAAATTATTTAAAATGAAATAGACCCTTGACAGAGTTAAAAAATGTGTTTAAATTGCGGTGTTTTTGTGTTTTATCTCTGAGGCGCTGAAGAGG
>NZ_AJGC01000002.1:45000-613013 GCF_000257395.1 Rickettsiella massiliensis 20B | reverse complement strand
GCAGTTTGATTTCATTTGGCGTTTATTGCGATGTGTTTGTTCACGACTATCATCGTCAGACCTCATTATCGCAGTAATCCTGATGGTAATTTCAATAATAATTGGTCGAAGAAAGGTAATAGAAATCCTTATACTGGAGAATGGGGAATGAAAGCGAAAAGAGAAGGCAATAATCAACAGCTTGAGCTTGCAGGCTCACTCAACTCCAAAACTACTCAGCCGTGGTGAGTGGTGGATAGAAGAGATATCAAGCTCACTGATTGAATAGCCGATGATTCGTTTGATTTTTCTGGCGAATAAGCCTTCTTCAAGGCTACACCGGCCACCGGCTTTTGAAAATATCAATCTTCTAAACTAAGTAAATCTTGGTCTGATAAGGAACCCGACAAATCAGGTATATAAGTGATAAAGGCGGCGAGATTATCTGATCTTAACCAAGGCACACCGCTTATTGTGTGCAGTGCACAGTTGAGTCAATCAGATTTTGAGTCCGATCTCGGTGCTGATGCGGTGTTGATAAAGCCTCATTCATCGGACATAAATAACCTGATAAATAAAAATTAATTCAATAATTTCATCTATCAGGTTGCCTAAAACTTAGGGCTGATAATGCGTTCGACCTTTCTAAAAAGGTAACCTTGCGGGCTTTTTAGATTGATAGCTCAATTATAGCTTCTAACGATAGCGTTTACAGGTACTTTATCTAGATTTTTTCTTAATTTTAATAAAAGTACCTTCTTTAATTTCTCCTATGCGTAAATGCACCTCACTATGCCATTCCAGTGCCAACACCTAGATCGAGTGGGCGGAAGATTTTGAGTAACAATTTTAGGGTTATGAAACTTAAATTTTAATTTGTCTGCTAAGTTATTTAAGGGCGTGTTGGTAATTTGAAAAAAGAAACAAACTTCTAAAATTGTCAATGCCCCCTCGACTATAAAAAAATATTATCAATAATATAAGAAATATATATTAGATATTTTCTTATTAATTTTTTATAATGATAAGCAATCCACAACAATTCTAATAAATAGGTAAGTAAATATGACTAGCAAGGTACTAAAATACAAAAAAAAAATAATGCTGGACGATTTGGGTTACAAAATTGATACAGCAAAAACCTGAATTAATACTAACCAATCATCCTGAAGAGGTAAGCAGTATTTTAAAGGTATTAAACGGATTGTTGGGAGCCTTCGACGAAGCTAGGAAGGAATCGCATTGGACCTCTTCTGTTTGTGTAGTGGATGAACATGATAGACCATACGAAGAAGAAAATGTCAAAAAAGCAATAAACGTGATTTTATCTTTTATAGATTATAAAAATAATAAATGCGATCCTAGCCTTGATAATAACGAGTTAGAAAATAAAATAAATTCGCTTAAAGAGTGCTTGAAAAAGATCTTGAATGATAAGAAAATAGTGCTTATAATTATTGTTCTTCAATCCACGTTTGGACCTTAAAAAGAGAGCGACTATTGATAACTATTTAATGCAGTTAGATAGCACTTCTACGCTTTTTAATTTGCAGGTGCTTACCAAAAGCATGTTGCGCGATAAAGATTTAACGGCTCATCGAAGTATTATCGAGGTAGGACGAAGTGATACGCATCAAAAATTGCAAAATTTTTATGACGCTAATTTCTTAGCTTCAAATAATCCGAACGACAAGATGCGGATGTTGGCTGCACGAAATGTAGAACCAAGTGCACCAGAAATGGAAGAAGACAGCGCTCATCTCCGATCATTTAAACTGTGCTAATGTACTAACCCAATTTGTTAACCTCGTTAGTTACTTCGTTGACGAGGTTAACATAACGTTTTCTATTTTTCTCAGTCAGATTTTTGTGATATTCGTCTGAGATTTTAGCTAAGGCTTCTTTAGCATCTTCCGGGTCAGAAAAACGACCCCGTTGGTTGCTAAGTCCAGGAACTTGCGTATTGAGTGTTTGATCGCGGTGTTTTAAGGCTTCTGAAATAGCGTTTTCGTCTCCGATAAGGGTATTTAAAATCGTCGTCTGTAACGCTGAGGGATAGGTTTTTGTGACATAGTCTTTGATGATATTTAACTTATCACCGAGAATCTTTTTTCTTTCTTCGATCTGGCTTTGATACTATTGCTGCTGTTCTGACATGGCAGATAGAGTCTTATTAAATTGCTCTTGGTTCAAGCCGGCTGTTTTGGCTATGTTTTGTAGTCCTTGAATCTCTTGCTCTGGTAATGAAAGTGATTTCGGCAAGCTATAACTCTTGGGTGCTTCAAAGCTTTTTAGTTTTTCCTGTAAGGCTTTATTCTCATTAAATACCGTCGAGGTGTTTTTATACGCCTTTTCTAATTCTTCTACAGACTTATATTTTGCCGGCATAGAGTTTAGGTTCTGCTTTAGTCGATTCATTAGATTCTAAAATAGTAACATCTACTTCTTGCCCATCCTGTTTATTTTTGGTTTCTATCATAGTTCAAGTACCTCACTAAAAATTATCTTTCAAGGCATGGCAAACTTGATAGATATTTTCTTGAATCATCCGCCACACGGAGCGACGACCATCTTGCCAAGCAAAAGCAGCACCAGTAAAAGCGCGTGCATGTTCCATACAACTATCCGTTATCATATCGTTTAAATAAGCTTTACTTTTTGGTTCTAGTTCAAAGAGTAGATAAGTATCGTATAAGAACTTATCAATAATTTTATCTTTTAATAATTGATTCAATTTTTCTAACATTACATTTGCACCTTTGAAGGGGAAGGAATGGCAATTGGACTAGCACTGGTTGACGGTGACGATAATTGCGGCGTTGGCATTTGACTTTGCTGTATTTGTGCCATTTTTTTAATAAAAATAGCTAATTCTTCTTTAGATTTAAAAAGTTTGGAGGATAAACTTAACTTATTTACTAAAAATGGAACAACTTCTTCTTTGGTAGCTGCAAGCACTGAACCTTCGCCCCAATACTGCTGAAATATTTGCGCTGCTGTCGTAAAAGGACTTAAATCATCTTGTTTTTGTAGATCGTAGAGCGGACTTTGAAAGTCAAAGCGGAATAAATGGGTATTGATATGCGGAATAGAGCGATCTTGCGTTAACAATCTTCTTTTGGCTAAGATTTTGGCACTGATGGTGAAGACTTGTTTCGGTAATTCGTTTATGAGTCTCGAAATGTCGGTGTCATTGGTGCAATGTAAGGGTCGTCCTCCATTACAGAGGAGATCAGTATGGGAAGAAAAAAAATGCCAGGACTCGTTAAACTCGGGAACATCTGGCACATTAACAAAAAAGTCAACGGCCGTCGCATTTCAGAAAGCACTGGCGCAAGCTCGCTCGAAGAAGCTGAACGTTATTTAGTTCATCGACTTGAGCAGATTCGGCAAGCTAGCGTTTATGGAGTCAGACCTAAGCGGACTTTTAGAGAAGCGGCTACTAAGTATTTAGAGGAAAAAGAAAAATCAAGTTTACACGTGGACGCTTACTATTTAAAAACTTTAGATAAATACATCGGCGATTTGGCTTTGGACTCAGTGCATATCGATAGCTTAAGACGATACATTAAAGAACGTAAATTAGCAGGACTTAAGAACCGAACAATTAATTTTCGGATTGCAAGTGGTAAGACATATTCTAAATCTCGCTGAACATGAATGGAAGGATGAGTATAATTTAAGTTGGTTACATAAAGCACCTAAAATTAAGTTGCTTCGTGAAACCGATAAAAGAGAACCTTATCCGCTTCAATTAGATGAACAAGCGAAATTATTAAGTGGAATTACCTTTGCACTTACGGCGCATGGCGTTATTCGCTGTTAATACAGGTTGTCGTGATCATGAAGTCTGTCACTTAAAATGGAGATGGGAGATAAAAATACCTGAAAGCTCTGTTTTATCATTCCCGCTGCCGAGGTTAAAAACCGTGAAAAACGCTTGGTTGTTTTAAGTAGACAGGCTTTATAGGTAATCTTATTTACGCTGCAAATAAAGTATGTGAAGTAGGGAAACACTTAAGAATACTCAGAAAAAATTCTCTCGAAGTCAGTCGCGCAAGAAAATTTAAAGGAAGGGGAAGCAAAGTTGCGCTTAGTATAAGTCTTTGATTTTAGTCTTATTTTTTGGTGGGCCGTGATGGATTCGAACCATCGACCAATAGATTAAAAGTCTACTGCTCTACCAACTGAGCTAACGGCCCAAAACAGAATGGCAGATTATAGGCAATTTACTAAGCGATAGCAAGCCCCATTTCTTTATTGTTACCTCTCTTTTATCGTTATTTATCTACACAACTGTTTCATCACACAAATCCACCTTATTCAAAAATAAGCCCCTATTCGTACTGATCCTTAAATAAACGCACCTCATCAATCTTCTTCCTACTTTTTCTACTCTCCTAGTAATGTCGCAACTCGTCTTAAGTCAAGATATCCTCTTTTTTATCTATTTCCCTGATTTTTACTTAAACGTTTATCTGATGGCTTAGATAACCATACCTAGTACCCTTTTTAGTCTCTTAGAAAGATTTTCAATGATAGCGAGTGTATTCTGATAAGGTTTTGAACACCCTGTAGCATGAAGAGATCATACATACTCAAATAACTTAATTAGAAAAGCTATAATTAACTCTTGATTTTTATAATAAAAAATTTAATAAACTTAAACATTACAGATATGCATTAATAAGAAAAATCACTTAATCTCTCTAATTAATATAAGTATAATAGAACTTATTGTTATATTTAAAAAATATAGCATATTAAATGGATAACACTTTAATAAGAAAAGAAAATAGTATAAACTTTTCTAATTTAAAACAATTTTATTTAATTATTTTTGAAAACAAATAGCTGTCATTTCTTTATCAGGAACTTTTTTATTGTATTCTTCTAAATAATTCGTAAAAAAAGAATTTATTCTTTGAAGTTTATTAGTCGAATTTAATCCTTCTTGCATTTTTTGATTAAATGCTTCTAAAACTTCTACTTTCAATTCGTTCCTTTCTGAGATTCTCTCTTGTTCTCGGTAAATTTCTTTCAGCGCATCTAAAATTTTTTTATTTTCTTCTGTTCTTTCTTGTAGAGATTGATAATTTTCTTGAAATTCAAGATTTTTTTCACTTGACAGCGATGAGTCACTAATTTGACTCATATTGGAGATATCTAAATATAAGTCCCTAAATTTATTAGTGTACTGTTCAAATAACTCAATCATTGTTTTATTTTGTTCCAATAAAAAAGAAAGCTTTTCGAAAAATATTTGTCCAAAATTCTCGGTATTATTATTCATAAATTTACTCATTCCCTGTTAAGAAAGCTACTTAAAAGATAACATTATTTTAAATAAGAAATATACTCATAATTCCCGTTGTATTTATTTAAAAAATAGATTTAAACTATCTTGATGTAACTTTATTTATCGCATTGATTATTATTACTTTAAACTTATCCTAATCCTATTATTTAAATTAAAAATAAAATTTTTTAAATAAAATCTACCATAGAAAGATCGCTAAAGATAACTATCCGCCCACCCCCTTAAAAATTTAACTACTGCTTAACAGAAAGGCGATAAAACGGCATAAAGTAAAATATGTCGTATTTATTACCTTCTTGTCCCTAAAAAAGTTTATAAACTCGGTATTATTGTGAAGTTAAAATACTATTTTATCGTAAATCTTGACGAGAGACTGACTGATTCTATTGGGCTTTGTAAAAAACTGAAATTTAAAGGTAGGTACGTACAGGAGAAAAAATGATAAACTTTAAACAGCATTATCCTCTTTTTAGCATATTATGGCACAAATAATCCCGATACCACTTTTTGATTCACTTGAATTTACAAACCTCAATGAAACGAGAGCGCATACTATAAACCTGCCTTTTGCTGAAGCGGATTATCGCCAAGCACTTTATTTTTTATATAGTTACCGTGGTAGTTTAGCAACTTTTAATGCTTATCGTCGCGAAATAGAGCGCCTTCTGCAATGGAGCTGGTTTATAGAAAAAAAATCGATCAAAGAAATTTGTCGCCAAGATTTTGAGTCTTTTATTAGTTTTTGCCAAAAACCACTTGAACGCTGGATTGGAATCAAACATACCACGCGTTTCATTGAAAAAGCAGGAGAACGGAAACCCAATCCAGATTGGCGTCCCTTTGTAGCAACTGTTTCTAAGGTGGCGAGTCGTCAAGGGCTGGCACCTGAAATAAAAGAATATGCTTTATCGCAAAAAGCATTACAAGCTATTTTTGCTATTTGTGGTAGTTTTTACAATTATTTAATTCAAGAAAATTACATAGGTTTCAACCCTGTTGCACAAATCCGGCAAAAAAATAAATTTCTACGCAAAAAAAATACTAAAGGTATCGTACGCCGTTTAAGTGAATTACAGTGGGCCTATGTAATTGAGGTCGTAGAAAAAATGGCCCATCAAGCTCCTGAACTTCATGAGCGCAGCTTATTTGTGGTGAAAGCGCTTTACGGAATGTATCTTCGTATTTCCGAACTGGCTTCCTCAGCACGTTGGCAACCACAAATGGGTCATTTTCAAAAAGATATGGATGGTAATTGGTGGTTTATGACCGTTGGAAAAGGGAATAAAGAACGCATGATTAGTGTCAGCGATGCCATGCTGGATGCTCTAAGACGTTATCGGCAAAGCTTGGGATTACCCCCTTTACCTACCCGAGGAGAAACCACGCCCTTAATCTGTAAAACAAAAGGTCGTGGGCCCATTCAAAGTACACGCCAAATTCGCAGTATCGTACAAGCTTGTTTTGACAGCGCCTTTGAAAAGATGGTAGCGGACGGCTTAAAAGAAGATGCGCTCGAATTACGAACCGCAACCGTGCATTGGCTACGTCATACAGGTATTTCGGAAGATGTAAAATATCGGCCACGGGAACACGTCCGAGACGATGCCGGACATAGCTCTAGTGCGGTCACTGACAAATACATTGATATTGAAATGCGCGCGCGCCATGCTTCAGCTAAAAAGAAAAAGTTAAATCCTTTAGGATAACTTACTTGAGTGGGTCAACCTCGAGAGATATTACCTGCTCGTATTCAACAAACTGATTGCTCTGTAGTCATCCTATCCTTTTTGTAAGGATAACTACTCTTTTAAGCATCCGCCGATCACAGAAGAAGATAACCAATTTTGTGGAATTAAAAATCGCTGGGTAAGCTCTGCTTCACGCGAACCCGGTTCTGGTTGCCAGTCGTAAAGCCAAGTAACCTGAGGAGGCATCGAAGTTAAAATCGATTCAACACGCCCACCGCTTTGTAGTCCAAATAAGGTACCTCGATCATAAATTAAGTTGAATTCAACGTAACGGCCTCGTCGATAACACTGAAAATGACGCTCCTTCGAACCATAAGGCATATGCTTACGTTGCTGAATAATCGGTAAATAAGCCTTTAAAAAATGGTTGCCTAAACTTTGAATAAAGCAAAAGCAGGTATCAAAATCCCAGTGATTGAGATCATCAAAAAAAAGCCCCCCAATCCCACGCGCTTCTTGACGATGTTTCAAATAAAAATATTCGTCACAATTTCGCTTATATTCATCATACACATCCGCCCCAAAAGGATCACATGCTTGCTTAGCTACTTGATGCCAGTGTTGGCAATCTTCTGTAAAAGCATAATAAGGGGTTAAATCAAAACCACCTCCAAACCACCATTGTGGCGATTGAAGATTCGCGTTTTTACTACCAAGATGTATAAAACGTAAATTAAAATGTACGGTAGGCACATACGGATTCAATGGATGAATAATCAGTGAAACACCCATGGCTTCAAAAGGCTGCTCTGCGATCTGTGGATTTCGTTGCGTAGCGCTGGGTGGTAACTGTGCTCCGTGAATATGAGAAAAATTCCCACGCTTATTTGTCTATCACGTTGAGGCAAAAGATCCTCTCGGCAATGAGCGCTTTAAGCTTATGGAACATAAGCTTTACTACTATATTATGCTGCCTGCAGCACTGGCGACTCTCTTTTTTGGCATGCTTTTACTCCATGCTGGTCGCTACTCCTACTGGCACGCCAACTGGATGCACGCAAAATTGATTTTAGTGGGCCTACTGTTAGGCTTTCACCATGTTTGTGGTAAGTGGTTAAAAGCTTTCAAAGAAGGTCGAAATACGCACTCTGCGTTTTTTTACCGTTGTTGGAATGAATTTCCTACAATTATCTTAATCGGAACGGTTTTACTGGTAGAACTTCGCCCTTTTTAGCTGTGCTTTCTCGATGAAAAAGGAACAGGTCATTCTCACTTCATAAAAAGAATGACCTAAATTTAGCAAAGAGGCTAATTGATTTCTATCATTTCAAAATCTTCCTTCATTGCACCACACTCTGGACAACGCCAGGTTAAAGGAACGTCTTCCCAGCGCGTACCCGGAAGAATACCGTCTTCAGGCCAACCGTGTTCTTCTTCATAGATATACCCACACTGTAAACACATATATCTTCTGAATACCTTGGTTTCTTCTAACATTTTTTACCTACTTCACTCGTGTTATTTCAGAAAACAATCGCTATTGTCTTAAGTTGCCTGACTATAATAAAATTATTTTGATTTGGCAAAGCTTTTTCCTAGTTTTTTTATTATATCTTAGTCGTTAGATTCTGGAGCGGTGAAAAATAACACTGTTCTTCTCTGAGCACACAAGCGTTAGATCACTTACACCTCCTAATCCTTGTTTGAATAAACAACGGTTACTTTCCTTTCGGCATCAATGTGCATAACGCTTCTCCTAACTGATTCTGAAAGATGTCTGAGTTGGCTGCTTTCCCAAAAAAAGAAGCATTAGCCGCCGCCAGCGACTTATTTCGCAGGAGCAAGATAGGCTCACTTGAATCAAGTATTATCGCCATATTATTCTCTAAGCGGTCTTCCTCCTCGCTACTCGCCTCGGTTATGTCATCTGTTATACAACGACAACTTTCTGTTACCGCAATCGTTGTCAGGTAAGCCATGATTTTTATCAAAGGAACCCACAGTGCTTGAATAAATAGTTGATTAAATTGATCAGAATAACCCGGCCAAAACCGTGGATTTTCTGCACGCTCCCATAGATTTGAACAGCCATATTCAAATTCAGTCAGTAACATAAAAAAGAGACCCACAATAAAATTTTTTAGCTTAGGACTTACTTTTTTCTCGAGAAAATTAGCAAAGTTTACTTCAAATAATGTATAAAATAAAAAAATAGGCCACTGAAAATCAGACCACAAACTTAATCCAATTAAACTCAGGCGTGGTGAAAGCTTCAATATCGAACAAACCGCCGTAGACAAGCGACTTTCATCGACCATACCTTCAAAAACACCCTGTAAAAGAGGCAAAGTAAACAAGTAGTTAAATTGTTTGCTATAAAGCAAATAATCGAATGCCGGCATCATCGAAACAACGCCTAAATAACGGTCACTCAATGGCGCCGACGAATGTTTAAATCTCTGACCAGATAAAGGTTCGACAAGACTTAGATTAGTTTTATTTAACGTCATTTCCTGAGACGAACGTTTAAATCTCTGAGCAGATAAAGGTTCGACAAGACTTAAATTAGTTTTATTTAACGTCATTTCCTGAAAGGAAGGATACTTCAATGTACAAAATTTATGAGTCCAATCATTAAATATTTTTTATTTTAATTTCAGTCAGCTCTTCTTGCTCAGGCAGGGTTAAAGTACATTGCTTAAGATAGGACTGTAAATGTGGCGTCATCACAGCACATTTCAAGTCATATAAATGAGGAGGATAAGCCGCAGCAAAACATGTGGCCACCAAATTATCAATATGGGTTTGATTCGCTTGCAATAATACAACGGGTTTACCTATAAAAATAGAATATTTTATTTCATATTTTGGTAGATTATATCCGGGTAAACTTTCTATTTTCAGTATATTTTTAGTATGTGTACAATCATCTTTAACCGTAATGTTCAAATGAAACGTCCCAACTTGATTAATCACCCCGCTCAATATACAGGCTTGAGTAAGATTAAATACCGAGAAAGGGGGAACAAACGATTCTAAATAGCAATATAGTGGGCTATTATTCAAACTGACTAATTTTAAAAGATCGATTAAATCTTCTTGCCAAAAAATACCCGCTGTAATCGAAAATGTAACCGTTTTTTGTGAAAGAATTGGGTAAGTAAAATTCTCAGCCTGCACAAAAGTTTGAATTAAGCTTACTAACTGTTGCTCCTGTTCGAGGGGACGATACATTCCTCCAATAAAATGAAAATAAGGTAAGTAAATTCGGCGCTTGATTAACGTATCCGGTGCAATACCATAAACGGTGTACGCTAACGCTAATAAATCTTGATACGTTAAGAGGTGAGCATGTCCCTGATACTCATTAAGTAATGCGAAGTAAGTATCCTGATCAGTTTCCGAAAAACCATATTCAGTGAGAATTTCTTGAATTCGTGTCTCATTAAAAATAATAAAAGGTTTTAATATATTCCCATGATATTGATAAAGAGAAAACATGGAAATTGGGGTAAAAGGAATAATATAAGAGTAATCCTCTACTTTTCGCTGTGCGGTACGCAGCAAATCTGCTTTTACACAATTCATGTTGGTACGATCATATTTTTTTTTGATACACTCCTGCTCGAGCGCAGCCAATGCGTCTTGTGTCAAATTATAACTCAGAATACCTTGGGTATGCTCTGGGTTATATTGGATTAAATCGATGATACCTAAAATATGGCCTAATTCATGCACTAAAACACCAATCCCTAACTTTTGGTAAGATGGATTTGCGAGATTACAGCCCAAGGAAGCAAAGCTCGATATTGAAGTGACTGTTTCATTAGAAAATGAACTTAAATACCTAAAATAACTATTAAGGGGAATAACTGCCGCATATCCCAATTTTTTATCCGCCAAATTCTCGATTTTATCGAACATAATCTGATTTAAAAGCTTCTCTTTCAAAGCCATTTCATTTACTGGACAGTTGCGGATAATGGTCACGTTGATTTCTTTTTGCTGTCGATAAACAAAATGAACTAACCCAAACGAATTAAACTGCTCAACAGCGGTTTGAATTCGTTCAAGATAGTCCGTTTCATTACGGATATCGTCTTCATAATCATAGGCTAACGTTAATATTTTTCTAGGTTGGCTATAAAATAAAGGTAAATTTCTTTTTTTAGGAAAGAAAAAGCGTTTTGCTCGTATTTTTTTTCGGGGGTGTCGGTGTCGCATAAAAACTCCTTTTTTGACGATCCATCTCAGCAAGCACTAAACAAGAATAAAACAAAGTAAAGACTCCTTTTAACTCGATTTTCTTCTCTTTAACTGCCAGGGTATCTTAACATATTATTTTCAATAAAAATAATTATTTATTCAAAATAAATAATAAGAATATATGATATAAAAAGAGAAAAGAATATAGATTTTTTCTATATAAAAATCTATGAAAAAAAATCTATTAATTTTTTTAATAATCTATTTATCAAACAGCGCATCAATAAACTCTTGCGCGCAAAAAACATGTAAATCGTCGATTTGTTCGCCCACTCCAATAAAACGAATCGGCAAACCTAATTGTTTTGCTATGGAAAACACAATGCCTCCTTTCGCAGAACCATCCAATTTCGTTAAAGCTAAGCCGGTTAATTGAATCGATTGATGAAAAAATTGTGCCTGTGCTAAAGAATTTTGACCGATACTCGCATCTAACACTAATAATGTTTCATGTGGCGCAGCGGGGTCGAGTTTAGCCAACACCTTTTTCACCTTCGCGAGCTCTTGCATTAAATGCTCTTTAGTGTGTAGCCGCCCGGCCGTATCCGCAATCAAAATATCGATATTTCGTGCCTGGGCAGCTTGCAATGCATCATAAATCACTGAAGCACTGTCCGCGCCTTGATGTTGAGCAATTATGGGGACTTCATTGCGCTCTGCCCAAGCCGCAAGTTGTTCAGTTGCCGCTGCGCGAAACGTATCGCCGGCCGCCAATAACACTTGTTTACCTTGGCTTTTAAAGTAATGGGCGAGTTTACCAATCGTCGTCGTCTTCCCGACTCCAAATAACAAACGGCTTGTTGGACACCTCAATGCATAAAGGTTGTTCACAGGGTTTGAGTAAGGCCGTCAGCGCGTGCTCGAGTGCGGTCCAAACAGCTTGGCCATCGATGAGCTGTTGACGATGTAATTTCTGAGTTAACTCATTAATAATTTCTTCTGTGACGGTTAATCCTACATCAGCACTGAGTAATAAATTTTCAATTTCTTCCAGCAGGTCTTGATCAACCGTTTTTTTACCTAAAATTAGACTGGCTAACCCATCGACCAGTTGATGACGCGTTTTCTGTAAGCTATCTTTAAGACGTCGAAATAACGTTGGCTTACTGACCTCTGGGGTTTCGTCTGGTGTTTTTTTTCGTTTTAAAAATGTAAACATATCGTTCATTCACCCCTTTTGCGCGTACTATAGGACATTGTCTATTCAAGGTCATCTATTGTGATACAAATACCGATATGAAAAAAGGTCTGGTTCGAATTATTGGCGGGCAATGGCGGAGCCGAACGCTTTGTTTCCCTGCCATAGAAGGGTTGCGCCCTACCCCAAACCGAGTTCGGGAAATGTTATTTAACTGGCTCGATACGTTATCAGTAGGCCCAAGGCACCACTGTCTGGATTTATTTGCTGGCAGTGGTGCATTAGGCTTTGAAGCTTTATCACGCGGCGCCGCTTCAGTGACCTTTATCGAACAGTCCGTCATGCTCACTCGTTATTTACAAGCGCAAATTCAGCAGTTCTCCGCTCAAGAAAAAGCATGGGCGTATTGTGCTCGTTTTCCGAATCCAGCCACTTCATTATTGCGATCCCAAAAAGTCTGTTTTGATTTAGTTTTTTTAGACCCTCCCTTTGCCAAGCCTTTATTAGAGCCCGCCTTTGATTGGCTGATAGAAGGCCGTTTTTTAGCGAAACAAGCCCTCATTTACGCCGAAATGGCGGCACAAAAACCCACTCCGTGCTTACCCCACTCTTGGGAAATTTTACGTGAGAAAGTCACAGGGGATGTCCGATCGCAACTGATCAAAACTAATACTTGACTTGCCCACCCCTTCTTGTTTCAATGCGCCAAGGATATGATGAATTTTATCTCAATTAAGATAACATGAAAAAAACAATACTTGTGCTTGTTTTAGGTTCCTTGGCCGGTTGTGCAACCACTTCAGGTTCTCTCCCCAGCTCAGAAACTCCGCGAATTAATGCGCCATCTGATGATGCAAGCGTTTCTCTGGCTGAGGCTGCACGTTCAGTCAGCCAATCGCTCAATGAGCTCAAAGCCATTGAAAAAGCCTCGAACCCACCGCCTAAAGCACTTCCTTATCCAACTGCTGCGGGCCTTTTAGATAAAATTGTCGCTTCGGTTGATTGGTCAGGCCCGATAGAGCCACTTCTCAAACGAATTGCTAAACTCGCCGGCTACCGTTTAGTTATCATGGGTCGTACCCCTTCTATTCCGGTCCTGGTCACGATTTCTGCACAAAATACACCGCTGTCGGATATTGTCCGTAATATTGACTTACAATCTGGTCAACACGCAAATATTGCTGTCTACCCAGGTGTTCGTACGCTGGAATTACGTTATGCAAAAAACTAATTACAAAATACGCCATCTTATTTTTCTAACCCCGTTAATCTTCGGTTTAACAGGACAATACGAAACCGTGGGCAATTTAAATTCTCTGGATCAGCTGCAAAACTTACATGCAAAGCCTATCCCGGATTCAAAAAAGAAAAATATGTCCGAGATGCGCTCAGAAGCAATAAAAGATATTGCGATGAGTTTGGGCGCACAAGCCGGTTTAGCTTGGCGTTCAAAGGTAATTAATGCCACATTGGAAAAAAATACACGCTATTTAGATCAAATTTTTAATTTTAACTTGATGCTCCTCAATCATAATGTTGTCCCACCGGTTTTAGTGCAAGCCAATCGCTCGCTGAATTTAGCCGATTCACAAACCTTACGTGTGGATGACCGTTTTTATAAAATTATTTGCCAAGCACATTTCACTACGGTGCCTCCTGTATGGCAAAACTATCTCACTATGAGCTACCAAGCACCTGAAAAACCACTGCCCGCATTCTTACCGAAAACGGTTGAAGAAAGTGGAGTTTGGAAAAAATATGCTACCCTTGGCTGGCAAGAAGGTGTATCGCAAGCGAATGCTATTTTTTAACGAAAATTTATCGAGATTGAAACGCGATTATAATGGGATGGCCCTTTATCGAACTTTATTACTGAAAGGCATGGTCAGCCAACCTTTTGTTGCACATACAAACTTAGGTGTCACCGGCGATAGCTCTGATTTACATATTAATGATCAAATTTATCGCATTACGGCTTTACCTCAGTTACAACCGAATGCCAAAAAATGGCGACCCGTGGTGACCGATGATCGAAACCCACCTACTTCCTGATGAACCAACGCGCTTTACTCCGGATTGTCTTTCGAGACTGCTATTGCATTGTTTAAAACGGTCAGTCTCTGATATTACCTTACAAACCGGCGAGCCGGTTTTTGCAGAAGTTTACGGTCGACTCCTGCGTGTAACACGCCGTCGTTTATCGAACACGGAAATTTCTGAATTCTTAAACCTGGTTTATGGTCCCAATGGCAGTGCGCAAATCCTGAGTGGGGTCGATATTGATACGCACTATGAGTTTCGTCCGCAACGTCATGAACGCTATCGCTTTCGTGTCAATGCAACCGGCTGTTTAGTTGAAGGCCACGATGCCATTCAAATTACTTTTAGAACGATTCCAAGTACGCCTCCTCTATTAGCGGATTTAACTTTAGAACCTGAATTAAGGGATGCCTTAGCTCCCTCGCAAGGAATTGTCTATGTAACCGGTTCAACAGGCTCGGGTAAAAGTACCCTTCTGGCGGCGATTGTGCGTGATATCGCGGAAAAACAAGACAGTCATCGTAAAATTCTCACTTATGAAGCGCCGATTGAATTTGTCTATGACAGCATCGACAAACCGAGCGCTATTGTTAGTCAATCGGAAATTCCACGTCACTTACCCTCTTTTGCGGCCGGTGTAAGAAACGCTTTACGTCGTAAACCACGCCTCATTTTAGTTGGGGAGTCACGTGATGCCGAAACCATTAGTGCAACGATTGAAGCAGCGCTTACTGGGCATCCTGTCTATACCACCCTCCACAGTAATGGTGTCGCAGAAACCCTACGGCGCTTAGTCAATTCATTCCCCGCTGAAGAAGCACATAGTCGAGCGGTTGATATTATTGAAACGATACGTGTAGTCATCTGGCAACAACTCGTACCCACGCCAGACGGTAAGCGTATTGCGTTAAGAGAATTTTTAGTCTTTAATGAAACGCTGCGTGATCAACTCCTTCACTCCCCTTTAATGCACATCAATGCCACAACAAGACGTTTATTAAAAGAATACGGTCAACCGATGTCAGTGGATGCGCAACGTAAATTTGCAAACGAGAATATCAACGGTTGATGGCAATCGGTGAACGAGCGGATCTCGATGCCGGACTTTAACAAAACTTGGCTGCCGAGTGCCTCGCTGGATGTACTGCGTTGGCGCGCACACATGCTCCAAAAAATTCGTGCTTTTTTTGCTGAGCGCTCAGTTTTAGAAGTTGAAACACCTTTGCTTTCACACGCGAGCATTCCCGATCCAGCGCTACACAGTTTTAAAACTGACTACTTTGTTGATACAACTTATTCAAAAAGCAAAACATTTTATCTGCAAACTTCGCCTGAATTTGCGATGAAGCGTCTTTTAGCGGCCGGTAGCGGTTCAATTTATCAAATTAGCAAAGCATTTCGAAATGGGGGTGAAGCCGGACGTTATCATAATCCAGAGTTTACACTTTTAGAATGGTATCGAATTGATTTTACTCATCATGACTTAATGACTGAAGTGGATACATTGTTACAAATGCTGTTATCTTGTCGTGCCGGTGAACGTTTAACCTATCAACAAGTTTTTCAACGCTATTTAGAGATCGATCCGCATAAAGCAAGTATTGAAGTGCTCCAACAATGTGCGCAACATCACCAAATTGCCGCCGATTACTTACAAACGCTTGACCATGATGCGTGGCTTCAGTTATTAATGACGCATCTTATCGAGCCACAACTCCCGGATTATCCGGTATTTATCTATGACTTTCCTGCGTCCCAGGCTGCCTTAGCACGCATTCGCAATGATGAGATAGCGGTTGCCGAACGTTTTGAAGTCTATGTGAATGGCCTAGAATTAGCGAATGGATTTCATGAACTGAGCTCTGCAGAAGAACAACGCCAACGCTTTCTGATTAATCAAACACAACGCAAAACGTTAGGTTATGAAGCCATTCCTCTTGATGAACATTTACTCGCCGCTTTATCACAAGGCTTACCAAACTGTGCCGGGGTAGCGTTAGGCTTAGATCGGCTTCTGCTATTAATCTCGCAAACAAAAACGATTCAGGACGTTCTAGCGTTTCCCATCGAACGTGCTTAACTCTTTTATTTATTTAGATGGAAGTGTTCAGAAAGCATGGCGCTCGAAAACAGCTGTGCACCGGCTGCTTGCATTACCCTAATCGCTTTTTGCTCGGCATCCGGTGAAATACCTCGACAGCCCTCCACAATTAAATAGGTTTTAAATCCCAAAGCACAGGCATCCAATACCGTGTATTGTACACAATACTCTAAAGCCACACCCATCACATAAAGTTCCTGGATAGTGTATTGTTTTAAATAGTCGGCTAACGGCGTTTCTTTTTGACGTG
Source organism: Rickettsiella massiliensis 20B (assembly GCF_000257395.1). Taxonomy (GTDB): domain Bacteria; phylum Pseudomonadota; class Gammaproteobacteria; order Diplorickettsiales; family Diplorickettsiaceae; genus Diplorickettsia; species Diplorickettsia massiliensis. The sequence continues at coordinate 596,231 of NZ_AJGC01000002.1, read as the reverse complement.
CATTATCAAAAAATGCGCTGTAACTATCAATCGCCGGATCCGTGCCTTTATAAATAATTTTGTGAATTGTCTCGCCATTTAATTGCGAGACAAGTGCCGCACCGTTTGTATTTTGGACACAATGGATTGGCCATAAAACCTGCTCTCCGCCAAAACAAGCAATGCGCTCGCCGGGCTGTCGACCTGGATGATTCGCCGCAAAACTGATGTGATGAGGGGGATGCCAATCTTGCGTGGCGATGACTCTATCAAAAATAGATCTGTAATCGATTCGCCACACGAATCACCTCATCTCCTTCTGGAACAGGTAACGATCCATTTGGCATAAAATCATTTTGTAAATCAACGAGTAATAGCGCGGTTTTCATATTATGCAGCGAATCCAGAAAAAACCAGTTTATCAACAAATCTCCCGTAACAAAATATTTTAGAGGCTTCTTATTATCTAAAAAACTTTACATCATTCAAGCAAAGATACTCTTCATTCTTAACGACTAGGATTCATCTCTAAATTTTGAGATAAGCACTATCATTTTGTGCAGAAAACTGGCCGCTCCCCTCCTGAGAAGTTACCCCAAAAGAAAATAACGCATTTTTATTTCTGATTTTCCTATTTTTATTAGATATAAAATAATATTTAAAACAGTTAATAAGATAGGTTAAGAAAAATATTATTTTTGACCGCCTGTAAACATAAAGGAAATCGCTGAGAAGCAAGCATGTTTGTTTGTTTGTTTGTTTGTTTGAGCGGGATGATATTGAAAAAAATCTTGGCTTAATTGATCGACTTGCTTCTCAATAGAGTCATTACTGCCGACATCAAGTAAGGGAGAGTCAGTCGTTGTACTAAAATCAGCGGCTAATTTGCTGCTTTAGAAAAAAGTTGCTCGGCATAAAATAATGTATCCTTTTTTTCCAAAGAAACCGATCGTTGTATCCTCTGTCCGACATCGGGCTCGTCTAAAGCGTCATCACTTTGATCGAAGCTAGAATAGCTATCTTCTTGACTTTTTGTTGAGAAAATTGACTTAACAAACTCTTTTTTTCAGTAACTCTAAAATAAACCGTGGATCAGCTTGATCGGTCACACCTTGACGATCTAAGGCAAGCCATAATTCATATAACAATCCAGCTAAGTCTACTTCATTAAACCATCCATTCAATTCAAATTGAAAACCTAACGCAGCATAAGTGTGATCAATATTTTTTATAAAATTAACCAATAAGGGATAATCATACCAGTTATACATTCGCTTTCTGACTAAATCTGCAGGAATAAACTGTAAGTAGAAAAAAAGCCCCTCTTTCACAACTTTGAAATAAATTGTACCTGATTTAAATTACATTTTTTATACAGAATATTAATTAATAGACTATATTTTTTATCAATTCCTGACAAGAATTTTGCATTACTTAAACTATATTTACTTGATCAAACTTCGTTATACCAGCAGAATGAAATAGCTGGACTGTCAACCCATCTATTTTCACTCGTGTACAAGAAGATACTCATTAATCTTTTTCTTCCGGAAAAGGCTACCCAGTAAGTTTTTTTAAATTAGTATTAAAAAACTTTATTTTACTTAAATCAACGCCTTCTAAATTAGCATGAGAAAAATCTAATTTAATTTGTGTTTTTAAAATATCTTTAAAGTTAACAAATGCAAGATTTGCGTAAGAAAAATCAATTCTATTAAGAGAATCAACCGATTTAAACTGAGAAAACTCCTTATCAATCAAATTTCGTAATAAATGATGAGTAAGTGAATTCACCTCTTGAACAGCCAGCGGTGAAAGATCATAAATATAATGTTTAGGTATTTCTTTAATTCGAGTTTCGATATTTGCATAGAGAAAAGCATGCGCCAATATTCTTTTAACAAAATGTTCCGATAATTCTTCTATAATAAAAATGCCTGATTCCTTTGATAAGTTTTTTATTAAGTTTGCAAATACTTTAACATCATCATTATCTTTAATAATTTTTACACAGTGATCTTTTGTAATATAGGATTCAAATATAGGATTAGTAATAAATTTTCCTTTATTTATTAATTCAAAACATAAACTTTTTTTCTGATCTTAAACCCTCTATTTCAACCTGGCTCAATAAATCTAAAAAATTTATTCTTTTTAATTTCTTGTCATTGTCATCTTCAAATGACAGCCAAGAAACCATAATATTTTCTTTATAAGAATAAAAATTCTATTTCTTATCTGCTATTTTAATTACATGTAAATCCACCCAATACCTTAACCATTGATTTCTGGTTAGTCGGTCAATAATTGTGATTTTTAGATTGTTAGAGAATTTAAGAACAAAATTATCTTCTTTTAAATAAAAAATTTTATGCCAAGAAAACTGATCATCGAGCCCGAATAACTCTAATTTTTTTTGTACTAGATTTTGCTTTTCTAGGTAGGTTTTCTAACTATCTTTAATAATTTCTGCTATCTCACGATAATAAGTTTCACTCAGATAATCAAGAATTCCATTAATAGTGAATTTCTTTTTAAAATCTTGTAGATAAGTATGTTGTAAATCGAGTAAACGACTGCGTAAATTTTCGGCAATCACATCGGGTAAGACATTAACTGGAAAATTATTATCTTTAGCATAAAGTAGAAAAAAATTTCGCCCATGAATTTCATGAGAAAAATAGGTATATTAGCTAATTCACAAGCTATTTCTACATAAGTTTTAGGGGACCCAAAAGGCCGGCTAGTTGCAACATCACTTGCTAAATCGGTTGCATAGTTACGAATAAGATAATAAATATGCTGATTTGCTCTTTTCAATGATTTTAGCTTCTGATTTACATCTAAAATAAGTAAATAACAATTATCAATGCATTGTGCTAAACCATCACTAGCAAAAAATTCATTTATAATTTTAATACGCTGATTAAAATCAATACTATTATCGAATAATAATATTGAAATTTCTTCGAGAATTCGTTTGCCTTGTTCCTTATAAAATAAGGTAATGTGATTAGGCGTCGGATTTAAAAGACGATCAAAAAATTATTCAAGCATGGCTGCTGAACCCGTACCTTGCATTGAATAAAAGTTTTTTAATTTATTTTTAATGGTTTCAAGTTGAACTTGAATCAGTATATAGTTCGAATCATCTTTTAATTGTGATAAACGATTACTCGATTGCGTATAATATTTTACCTGGCCTCTAACCTGTTCATAAAGTGATTTATTAATTAATTCTGTAAGTTCTTGTTGATCTTTTCTTAATAAATCCTCGGGTTCTGGATTATTAAAAAAAGTAAAGAAACTTTGGGTAAAAGGCAAGTCGGGATTCATAGAGACAATCCTTTGCAAGAAATTTATTTTACAGACATTTTATCCATTTAAATATCTGATAGATAATCAGAACGATATTTATTTTCAAATACTAGTTTATTTGAAAAATTGATTACTATAAAGATGACTAAAATAAACTCTGCTAAAGAGACTCTTTTAATAGTCCTTTTTCTTTAAGAATAATTTTTAGTTTATGATGATACAGTTCTTCAACCAGCCCCCACAGGATAAAGATGAGGATTTAATAAACGCCGAATACTTTCATGAAAATGTTGTAAATGCTGATGTGTTTTTTTACGTGCTTCTTGCAAAGTAGGTCGCTTATAAATGAATTGACCTTTTTTAAAGATCGGTTGCATTAACTCTTGATAAGGTGTTCCCTTCGGGATAGGACAACGACGTGTTGGGTCAACAGGATCAATAATAATACATTCTTCCGGCACCCCCGTATTTTGATCATAAATCATATCCGCCATCGCAAACTGACAACTCTCATCTAAATAAAAACGTCGTGCAGCTAAAATACCGGGCGTCGATATCTTGAGTGTCTGTTCTGAAAGTTTTACCTTATATTGCCAATCGCCTTGCGCAGAACGCATCGCACTGAGTTTATAAACGCCATCTAAAGCCGGCTGCTCAAATGCTGTAATTAAATGTGTACCCACTCCCCAACTATCAATACTGGCTTTTTGCTCTTTTAAACTGGTAATCACTTGAGGAGTTAGATTATTACTCGCAATAATTTGTGCATCACAATAACCCGCTTCATCAAGCTGGCGTCGTGCCTGTTCACTTAAATAGGCAAGGTCTCCTGAATCTAAACGAACACCGGCTAAACGAAAGCCATTTTCCTTTAACTCATCGGCCACTTCAATCGCATGCTTGACACCTTGTCGTGTATTAAACGTATCGACTAAGAAAACGGTTTGATCCGGAAACGTCTTGGCATACTCACGAAACGCTTCTCGCTCTGAATCAAAACAAAGAATCCAACTGTGCGCTTGGGTACCACGAATTGTAATATTAAATAATTTACCTGCCAATACATTCGATGTCGCGCTACAACCACCGATATGTGCAGCACGACTTGCCATTAATGCACCATCAAAACCTTGAGCACGTCGTAAACCAAATTCAAGTACAGGCTCATTTTGCGTCGCTTGAACCACTCGTGCCGCATTGGTCGCAATCAGTGTCTGAAAATTAATAATATTGAGTAAAATACTTTCTAATAATTGGCATTGTAATAAAGGGCCTTGGATACGAACCAACGGTTCTTGAGGAAAAACCACCGATCCTTCTTCAATTGCGTGTAGATCACAAGAAAAGCGCAGCGTTCGTAAGTATTCAAGAAAAGCATCTGGAAATTGGCGATGACCTTGTGCCGTCTTCAGTTCAGCTAAATAACTCAAGTCTTCTTCTGTAAACTGGAAGTCAACTAGATAATCAATCAATGTCCCTAACCCAGCACAAATCGCATACAGTGATAAAATACCGCTTCACGTTCATGAATACCCGCTTTCCAGTAGCCATAAGCCATTGTCAGTTGGTAAAAATCAGTAAGTAAGCTTAAAGAAGTTCGATAGAGTTGACGGAGTGCGTTTGGCATAAAATTAGTTTCCCCAGCAAGGGCGGATATTATACCGCCCCTTGGGTAGAAAACTAGCCGCCCATTTGTTTTTCTCGAATTTCATCCAAGGTTTTACAATCTATGCAAAGTATTGCTGTCGGCCGTGCCTCGAGTCGGCGAATACCAATCTCCACGCCACACGAATTACAAAAACCATAGTGTCCTTCATCCAGTTGCTGTAAAGCACCTTCAATTTTTTTAATGAGTTTATGTTCACGATCCCGTGATGCATCGTCCGACCCATATCTTCTAATAACATCCGCTTTCTTTCGAGCAATAAGCGTCGAAAGTGCGCTTGTTGATTAGAACTCATATAGTCTTCCCCAGGGCGTTCCCTATAAGGCGCTATATTCAGATCGACAGCGGTATTGGCCGTGATCGAATCTTGTCTTTGCTCACTAAAAGGAGCTTTTTTTTCAGTCTGTTTTTTCGATTTTTTAAGTTCTGCCATGTTATTTTCTAGTGATGATTTTTGTTCTACTACAGGTAGCGCCTGGGAATCAGACTTCGTTTGCTTTCGTTTTTTTCGAGCGGTCTTTTGAATAACCTTCGCTGCAGTCACTGGCTTTGCGGCCACTTTTTTCAAAGTGCGTTTGGCTACGACTTTAGCTTGCGTGGGCTTCGACGTTTTTTGCGAGGCTTTGCGTTTACTAGGCTTTTTTTTACCGATGAAGGTTTTTTCACTTTGCGTCGCGTGACTCTTTTTTTACGAACACCTGTTCCTGTTGTCGCTTTCTTTTTACGCGTAGTTGTTCGTTTACGTTTTACCGCAGTGGTTTTACGTTTTTTAGCTGTGGTGGTTTTTCGTTTTCTTGTCGCAGCCACTTTTGTTTTACGCTTAGCAGTGGTTTTCTTTTTTGGGCCCGGTTTACGACCACGAGTTGATTTTGTACGCGTTGCTGTTGTCTTGCGTTTCACGGTTCTTGTCGTTTTTTTACGTGCAGCGGTAGACTTCTTAGCTACAGTACGTTTTTTACGTTTTACTGGCGTTTTTTTCGCTAACATAAAAAGCTCCTTTTGAGAATTTAAATTTGCCAATATTTGGCACACCCAAAAAAACCAAACACATCTATACCAAAAAACATTTGCCGTGGCAATCTATTCTCATTCTTTGGCAAGGGCGCGCTGGCTTTTTCTTGTTATTAGTGGTTTATAGATCATATTTTCAATTAATGCCATTTTCCGCTTGTCACACGTAAATGTCCGGCTAGATCGGCGTAAGATTGGATGGCCTGGTAACCATATTTTTTGAATAATTGGGTAACCATCGACGCTTGTTCAGACCCATGCTCTAAAAATAATTGGCCCGACTGCGGAAGATAAGCTCGAGCTTGCTGAATAATTTTTTCTAAATCCTCTAAACCATTTTTCCCTGCAATTAAAGCGGTTTTTGGTTCAAATGCCAAACTCAATTCAGAAGATAGATGTGGATCGCCCCACCCTAGATACGGTGGATTACTTACAATAACGTCAAAATATTCGTATGTACCGAACACCTGAAACCAATCGCCGTGACGCAGTTCAACATTCGATAGCCCATGTCGTTGCAAATTCTCGCTGGCCAATTGTAACGCCTCCACAGAGAAGTCGCTCGCTACAATTTTCCAGTTAGGGCGTTCGCTCGCCAATGCAAGTGCAATCGCACCTGATCCAGTTCCCAATTCAGCAAGTTTTATATTCTTTTGTGGCGGGCAATGTTTTAAAAGTAATTCGACTAATAATTCAGTTTCAGGACGTGGAATCAAGACGCGCTCATCCACCTTCAACGTCAGCGACCAAAACTCTTGTTCGCCCCGTAAATAGGCCATCGGTTCGCCATTTTTTCGACGTTTAACAATATCTTGAATCGATCGTTGTTGATCTGCAGAAAGGCATTGCGCTTCAGGTTGACTATACAATTGTGCGCGAGTTAAACCGAGCGCATCGGCAATCAATAGCTCAGCATCCAAATGAGGCGTCGTGCTGGTTGCCGTTAGCTCGACAATCGCCCAACGCCATAAGAAGTTTAACTGCATCGCGTACAATTCATCCCGCAACAATTAGTTGGGATCTTGCTTACGTCGTACATACGAAATAAAAAGCAAAATCAGTAACAACGGTAAAAAGATAGGCAATAAAATGGGGAACAGTACAGTCGCCGTAATCGCCCAAATCACCGCAATCGCGCCTAAAATCAACACCCCACCCCAAGTCAGGACAAAGAAAAGCAAGACACTTAAACAAAAAAAAGAAAATAAAAACCAATTAAAAGCCCCCAAAACCGTTAAACTAATTGCAACGGCTCCATTGAATAAGGCCGCCACAACGTGGCCACCTAAAATAAGTAAAAGTAGAATGATAAACGTATAAAAAACTTAAACAGTTCTTCATCCGGCTTAAGCTGAACAGGTAAAAATAATTTTAAACTCTGCTCACATTTCACCTTTTATTTTATTATTCTTAATTTGTAATAAGGCTCGCTTATTCACCCATTGCGGCTAGTTTATCGGCCTGATTTTCACGAATTAAGGCTTGAATCACAGGTTGTAAATTCCCTTCCATAATATCAGTAAGTTGATAAAGCGTCAGGTTAATACGATGATCTGTTAAACGACCTTGTGGAAAGTTATAGGTTCGTACTCGTTCTGAACGATCTCCGGTACCCACTAAGTTACGCCGTACTTGCGCTTCTTCTTGTTGTTGTTTCATTTGTTGCGCAGATAACAGCTTGGCTTGCAATAAAGACATCGCCCGGGCTCGATTTTTATGTTGAGAACGTTCATCTTGACATTCAACCACAAGCCCTGAAGGAATATGGGTAATTCGAATTGCCGAATCGGTTTTTTGAACGTGCTGACCACCCGCTCCGGAAGCGCGAAACGTATCAATTTTCAGTTCGCTAGGATTAATGTTCACTTCGTCTAATGCCTCTATCTCCGGAAGAATAGCAACCGTACAAGTTGAAGTATGAACACGCCCTTGTGCTTCGGTTTCAGGAACGCGTTGCACACGGTGCGCGCCAGATTCAAATTTTAATTGCGCATACACATCGGTACCACTGATCCGCGAGACGATTTCTTTATAACCACCTTGTTCGCTCGGATGGCTATTGAGAATCTCAATCTGCCAACCCTGTGTTTCGGCATATCGTGAGTACATCCGAAATAAATTACCTGCAAAAATCGCTGCCTCATCACCACCGGCTGCAGCACGAATTTCTAAGAAAATATTTCGCGAGTCATTGGGATCACGTGGAATAAGTAATTGTTCTAATTCTGCTTCAAGTTGACTCTGCTGCTGTTTTAAACAAATTATTTCTTCTTCCGCTAGTGCACGCATCTCGATATCGGCATCGTCTAGACACTGCCTTGCTTCATTTAATGCGGCGACATTCGCCTGATATCGCTGAAAAGATTGTACGATAGGCGCTAATTGAACATATTCTTTGGACAAATCGCGAAAACGATTTTGATCCTGAATGGTCTGAGAATCACCCAGCAACGCCGTTAATTCTTCATGGCGTTCAAGCAATACGGTTAATCGTTTTAATAAAGAGCTTTTCATAAGGGTCTTCTTTATACCGAAAGCGTGTTTATAAGTCGAGTCTTACTCTCTTTTTTTAAATCCGATCAAATCCGATTAAATTTAATCTTATAAATTAATCGACTATTCTCAAGAATAAGTAAACCACGATAGCGGGCGCTATGCGGCTTTATTTGATCACAGCAAAGAGAAAGATCGTATGAAAAAAGTACTTATTATCACTTCAGCGCTTTTTATGGCCTGGGTTGGCTTTATTTCTACAGGTTATGCCGCGTATTCTGGACAAAATCCCTGCGCATTTCAAGCTTGAGTGCTTAAGAAAGCAGGTTTTGTTTCCGATGCCTACTATGATGCGGCCTGCTTACGTCAAATATTAGCCAAAGTCCATATGGTTGAATCGATCTTAAGCCAAATAATAATACCGGCCATCCATAAAGCGACAGCTCTACACAATCTTGCTATTAAAAAAATCTACTTATCTGTTCCCTTACCACAGAGAATGGATCATAACGCAACGTCAAATCATTCGACTTTGCGTTTTATATTCTGTATTATCCGTCCGATAGGAAAGGACGCTGTTTGTTCATGTGTTTTACTGCAGGTCCACTATGTCAAAAGCTGACCCAACTGCTACGATTCGGGTAGGTGAACTCTCATCAACACCGTGTCTTGAATGCCAAGGCGCTTGGACCTTCACCCATCTTGTGCCGACGATTTTTATATCCCTTCCTAGATTTACCCATCAGACTTCTAAGAAACTATTAATTCATTTAGCGTCTATCACGGCGATGGATAGTTATGGCGCCTGGCAGCTTTATCGTTGGACTGAACAACTAACACAACAAGGGTTTCACATTGAACTACAAGGGTTCGATCAAAAATATCAACATTTATTTGAAGGCATTGCACACACCGCGCAACAGTTAAAACCTTTACCGATACGCCGTGTTTACACAGGTCTGGCCTTTATTGGAAAAAAAGCGCATACCCTCTGGCAAGAACTGTGTGCATTTTTAACATTTACCGGTCAAATTTTTAGTGAATCTTTACAATGGTTAATCCGCCCACACACGATTCGTGGTCAGGCTTTGGTGGGCGTTCTGGAAAACAGCGGTCTGCGTGCTTTAGGCATCATCGCTATTTTAGCCTTTATGATTGGTATTGTATTAACCTATCAAATGGGCTTACAACTTAAAAATTATGGCGCCAGTTTGTTTATTATTGATTTACTGGGACTGTCAATTTTACGTGAGTTCGCGCCGCTTATCACCGCGATTATGATTGCTGGACGAAGTGGTTCAGCGTTTACCGCACAGCTCGGCTTAATGAAAATTAAAGAGGAAATCGATGTACTCCAGACAATGGGTGTTCGACCGAATCAACTATTAATTTTACCACGCATCCTCGGTCTGATGATTGCTTTACCTTTGTTAACAATTTGGGCAGATATTTTTGGTATTCTAGGTGGGATGTTTATGACCCAAAATTTGTTACATATCGGTTTTGGCGATTTTTTACGTCGTTTTCCTCAGGTCGTTAATTTATCATCTTTATTAATTGGTTTAGGAAAAACCCCCATTTTTGCGTTAATTATTGCCAGTGTGGCCTGTTTTCAAGGACTACGTGTCCAAGGCAGTGCAGACAGTGTGGGTCAAAAAACAACCCGTAGCGTGGTCCAAGCAATTTTCTTTATTATCATTGCCGACGCGCTATTTTCTATCTTATTTAGCACAATTAATATCTAAATTAGCTATAATATTCTTATGAAGACTTATCACCCTATCATTGAATTAAACCAAGTAAAAACTTACTTAGGTGGCCAATGGTTGCACAAAGGCATTGATTTGGTCATTCAATCGGGTGAAATTGTCGCACTGGTTGGCGGAAGCGGTTCGGGTAAATCCACTTTGCTACGTGAAATCTTGTTGTTACAACCCTATGCGTCCGGGACCATCCGCGTTTTTGGCCAAGTGATTGCCACATTACCGCCAAAAGCATTGTTAGCCGTTAAACGACGTTGGGGCGTTTTATTTCAGCAATCCGCTTTATTCACTTCGTTGACGGTATTAGAAAATATTACTTTTCCTCTCCGGGAATACACCCGGCTCGATAAAAAAACACAGAATGAACTGGGTTTACTTAAATTATTAGCCGTCGGTTTACCAATAGAAGCGGCGATAAAATATCCTGCCGAACTCAGTGGTGGCATGCTCAAGCGAGCGGCCCTAGCCCGAGCACTGATTTTAGATCCAGAGTTATTGCTTTTGGATGAACCCACAGCGGGTTTAGATCCTCAAGGCGCAACTGGATTTGATCAATTATTGCTCGATTTACGTACTATTTTTGGCTTAACCATTTTACTTGTCACCCATGATGTCGATACATTATGGCAAATTACTGATAAAGTAGCTTTTTTGAGCGAAGGACGTGTACTCGAATGTTTGCCAATGCCGCAGTTAACACAATCTTCTGCGCCAGCCATTCGTCATTATTTCCAAGGACCCCGTGGACGTATTACACAAAACATTTATGGGAAATCCACACGTGGAAACTGAAGTTAATTATACCTTAGTCGGTACATTTGTTATCACTTTAATTGCTGCCATTGTGGTATTAATCACTTGGCTTTCTTGTGGATTTTCTACTCGTCATTATCATCTGTATTGGGTCATTATGAATGAGTCTGTGGCTGGAATTACGACCAATTCAACCGTCAAATATAATGGCGTGGAAGTAGGAAGTGTCTTAGCGATTTCACTTTCAAAAGAATATCCCGATCAAGTACGTCTTTTACTCAAAGTTGAAGAAAATACCCCCATTAATGCCGGAACCACCGCTACGTTAATGAGCCAAGGTTTAACCGGAATTGCGTATATTGCTTTACAGTACGATCCTAAAAATCAGGGGCCTTTAGTGAAACCACCAGGAGAATCATACCCAATTATTCACAGCAAACCTTCTTTATTAGCACGCTTAGACGGCACGTTACAAAATCTCACCACAGATATGAATCAAATTACGCAAAATATTCAAAATGTATTGGGGGGTGAAAATCCAAAACTATTTCACTCTATTCTCCGTAATTTAGATGGCACAACGCAACACTTAGCGGTGCAAAGTAAACAACTGGATCGTCTTTTATCACAGACACTGCAAGCGACACGTTTATTTCCTTCTTTAATGGAAACCCTTACTCTACAAACCTTACCCGCGAGTAATCAGTTGTTAACTAATTTAGGTACTCTGAGCAATCATTTACTTGAGTTTTCAGAGGAATTAACACGCAACCCAGCACTTTTGTTACGAGGCCAAACGGCGCTTCCACCTGGGCCAGGAGAAAAATAAATGATTGGTTTGCTGACTACTTTCAGAAAAACACGTTTTTATTTCAGCGTGATCGTTTGTACCCTGCTGCCTGCTTGCACTTTATTTAAACCGCTGCCTGTGAAACCAATTCATTATTACACGTTAGCAGCCAGTTCTGTTCCGGGTGCGCCGCTTAGCGCGCCACAAAAAAAGAGCATTTTGCTGATTACTGAACCCAGAACCAATGCCATTTATAACAATACGCATATGATTTATATTCCCGGACGTTATCAGCTTCAATTTTTTTCACAAAATCGCTGGGCCGATACCCCTGCTCATATGCTGCATCCATTATTGATTAAAGCCTTACAAAATACAGGGCGCTTTGAAGCGATTCTTAATACCGCCACAACGATGCGTTATGATTTTATTTTAAATACTCAACTTCTCAGTTTTCAGCAGGATTTTTTAAGTCATCCCAGCCAATTCAGAATTTTTTTACGCGCACAACTGATTAATGCAAAGACGCCTCGTATCTTAGCGACCCAGGATTTCACTGTCGTCACCTGGGCACCACAAGATAATCCACAAGGTGGTGCACAAGCGGCGAACTGTGCAACACGTATTTTACTTGAAAAAATAACGGCCTTTTGTTTGAACAATACAAACGTGCAGACGCGATGCAAGGCCTCTTCCGGTTAATCACTTTGAATTAACCGAAATGAGCGCATTGCTATTTCTTTCTGAATTTTTTTTCGTTCCATTACTGAAAGCCGTTTACTGAGTAACGGCATCCTTTTTCTTTTTACACGCTTTTTGATTATTTTGGTCATATATTGATATTCATAATTTTAAATTTTTATACTATAAAATTTCTGCGTAGCGTACCGAAAGAAAATTAACGAAATATTAATTTAATTCATTCAATGAAAATTTTATTTAAATATTTTTTGATTTTTATTGTAAATTTATCTTACTCTCTTGTTAATTTCAGAATAACTGAAATAAATATTTTCTGAAAAAAATTATCTTTTCTAGAAAATTTTGATCAATTTATACTATTTATATATCTAATATAAATATATTTATTCATTATTAATATAATGCACTTCCGATTAATAATAAAAATAAAAAAGGTACGCTCATGTTTTTAAACTAATTGCATAATTCTTCTACGCAACCCACCCAATATAATAATTGAGCAAATCAATTATAGAAAAATCAAAGTATATGAACAAACAAACCTAGATGATTAACATACTTCTAAAAATAATTAATAAAAGCTTAAATGATAAGAATTTAAATGATACTGATCTAAAAAACCTGGTTGCGATTTGGGTTAAAGAAGCTAAAAACAGCACTCCTAATCATGATATTGATTTTAAAAAGACCTGGCGCTTTTTTAGTTCAAACAATAAAATTTTTAACAAGGATTTTCTTGAGAGTATACAAAAGACAGCTGAATTGAGTGCAAACTTAAAGGAAGCTGATCATCCCTATGCTAAGAACCTATATCGGCTTATAAAAGAAGAAAATATTGACAACGGTGCTCGAGCCACGCTGATAAGAAGAGAACAGGATTCGCTTTAGTGAATCTCTCCTAATAAGGACGATTGGAAGTTATTCTGCTTTTCGTTGAATAACTTCCATCATTAATTCTTTTTACCAAACCAATCTTTTCAGATAGCGATTTCCGTCCTTCGCCGCGCATATCGTTTATTATTCATACCCCCTCAATTACAACTCTTTCAATTGAGAAAAGGTTACGGTGGGCCAACGTTCTTTAGTCAAATTCAAATTAATACGGCTTGGAGCAAGGTAAGTTAACTCGTTTTTATTATCGAGAGCAAGGTGAATAAATGCTTTTTGTTTAAATTCTTCCAGTGTCGTGGCTTCTGCACAATACACCCAACATGCAAGCGCCACATTAATCGACTCATACACACACTCAACTTTATATTCAAACTTCAATCGATACGCCACAACATCAAATTGCAAGGAACCAATTGCGCCTAAAATGAGGTCATTACTTGCTAAAGGACGAAACACTTGAATGGCCCCTTCTTCGGAAAGTTGCAATAATCCCTTTAATAACGCCTTAGATTTAAGTGGGTCTTTCAAACGCACGCGTTGAAATAACTCCGGAGAAAACGCAGGAATACCACTGAATTTGAGACACTCTCCTTCAGTAAACGTATCACCTATTTGAATGGTTCCATGATTATGTAAACCAATAATATCTCCTGGATACGCCTCTTCAGTATGACTGCGATCACCGGCCATAAACGTCAAAGCATGGCTAATCGCTAGTTCACGTCCGGTACGAACTTGGTAGAGCTTCATTCCCGGGGTGTATTTTCCTGAACAAATCCGTAAAAAAGCAACCCGATCCCGATGTGCAGGATCCATATTCGCCTGTATTTTAAAAACGAATCCACTTAAGGTTTTTTCTTCTGGTTGGACCCATCGTGTATCGGTTTCACGCGGCTGAGGATCCGGCGCAAATTGGACAAACGCCTCGAGAAGCGCTTGCACACCAAAATTGTTAATCGCTGAACCAAAAAAAACGGGTGTTTGTTCTCCTTGACGGTAACGCGTTTCTTCAAATTTTGGACAAGCTTGTTGGACTAATGTCAACTCTTCCTGGAATTCCTCCCAAAGCAAGCCCATTTGCGCGCGTACTTCAGGATGATCGAACCCTGTAAAAATACGTGCTTCTTTTTTACGTAAGTGACTCGATGGCACATAAAAACAAACCTGATTTTCAGTTAAATGGTAGGTTCCTTTAAACTGCTTACCCATCCCCATCGGCCAAGTCACTGGCGCACATTGAATCTCCAAATTGGATTCAATATCATCGAGTAATTCAATCGGTGAACGCGCTTCGCGATCCATTTTGTTAATAAACGTAATAATAGGAATCCGGCGTAAACGACAAATCTCAAGCAATTTCTTGGTACGCGGCTCAACCCCCTTAGCGGCATCAATCACCATCAATGCAGAATCCACCGCAGTCAACGTTCGGTACGTATCTTCTGAGAAATCAGCGTGGCCGGGCGTATCGAGTAAATTAAACAAACAATCTTGATAGGGAAATTGCATGACTGAAGTCGTCACTGAAATTCCGCGTTCTTTCTCCAAGGCCATCCAATCCGATGTCGCATGACGTGAGGCCTTACGTGCTTTAACGGTACCGGCCAGCTGAATAACACCGCCTAACAGCAATAATTTCTCAGTGAGCGTGGTTTTACCGGCATCCGGGTGAGAGATAATTGCAAACGTTCGCCGAGATTGTGGAAAATTGAGGTGCGCTGACATAGATTTAAGCCGGTCTTAACCGTTTTATAATAAAAAGTAGGGTGAATCCGGGTATTCTACACGACTGAGTCATTAAAGTTTAAATTTTTGTATTCAACACAACCGCGGCATACATCACCCTATCGATTCCCAAATCGATATTGCCAAATAAACGATTCTAGTTTAACCTGGCAGCCTCATATTTAGGAGAGGTGTCCGAGCGGCTTAAGGAGCACGCCTGGAAAGTGTGTGTAGGTTAACCCCTACCGCGGGTTCGAATCCCGCCCTCTCCGCCAGATTACGTCCATCCTTGACATCTCCATACGCGTTCTTTTCTGATGTAGTTTACAGGCTCACTGATTTATACAAAACAAGCCACTTGTTTCCCCTAAAATTAATATTTAAGCTATTTTAATCATTCATCACTTTTTCAAAAAAAACGGTACATCTTAGCAATAAGTCTATTTTTTCTAGAGATTAGGTTTGATGTGATTTACTATTCGGGGGGTAGCCATGTTTTTACATTATCTAGCGATTGGCTTGGGTGGCGCACTCGGTGCAATGACTCGTGTTGCACTCAGCAAATTATTGATCGACAACGCTTGGGGAGTTCCATTTCCTATCTTATTTATAAATATTTTAGGCTGTTTTCTCATGGGTCTGATTACCGCTATGATGGGATCTGTTTGGTCTGCCTCAGAACATGCCCGCTATTTTTGGATTTCTGGATTCCTCGGTGGGTTTACTACCTTTTCTGCTTTTGCTTTGGAAGTGGGTCTGCTCTTTGAAAAAAATCAATGGCTCTTAGCGATGACTTATATTTTTTTAAGTGTTGCTCTCAGTTTAATCTTCTTTTTTATTGGCTTAAAGTTTTTTCGGTTTCTGTTTTAGATAAAAACAGGATCATACTCAGTGGCTTGCATTACATTATGATGAAATAACAATTAATCAACATTAGCAAAAAAACAGTACTTATAAATGACCTTCATCCTAGCCACTGACTTTAGGATATTCCTCAACCACTGTTTGTTTAAGCTATGGTGAAAATCGGATCTATATGGTGGACTAAGATGAATAGCAATTCTTTCTTTAAGATTTCTTAGCTTAAATATAGTTAAGAAAAGAACACTAAAACTTTTTATTTAAAATAAAAATAATTTTTATTCATTTATTATAAATCATTATTTATATCATAAGAAAATTAGAATTAACCGTTATTTTAATTTTTCCTCACTATTGATTGAAATTCAGCTTGCTTTTCAATTTTTAAATCTTCAAATGAAGACTGTTGTTTTATATTAAACCATGATTGGTGTAAATTCATAGGGGGTATGTTTTCAGAATGATCAAGTTTTAACTGAAGTTCTTGATTACTTTTAATAAAGTTTGGCTTGGAGGAAGATCCTGAAATACCTTTTTTATAAAGAAGGCAATAAGTTTTTCATTTTGCTTGGTATGAACAACACTTTCAAAAGGCGTATCACCTAATTTGTTACAGGACGTAAGAAGACTAGCTTCTTTGCTTATTAGAAATTTTGCAATATTTTCTTTGCGTCATCGCTATAACAAGTTGATTTGGCAAGATAATGTAATACTGTATTACCTTTTCCATCTTTTAGATCAACTTCCGCTCCTTGTTCAATCAGGGTAGCTAAAACTGTTTTATCTTGACCTGCCGCAACGGCATGATGTAAAACTCCCCAACCAGATCTCGGATGAATCTCATTAAGCTTCGATTCCCCACGTTTTTTTGTTCTTTTATAAGCATCTTTATTATATCAATATTACTTTTTTTAACCGCTCTCGTTAAGGCATTGAAACCCGCTGCAGCTACTTCATTTATATTTTTAACCTTATGATATACCGTTTTGACCCTCGTTAAATCATCATTTTCAATAGTATTAAACAAAGAACGTATATTTTCTAACATAGCTCACATATTAATTTTTATTATTTTATAATGGGCTTATAATATAAAAATATAGTATACAACTCAGTATTTTATTTCAAAAATAAAAGCAATAGATAAAGTTTATCAATTTCAATATAATTAATATACTTATGATCAAGAAAATAGGTAGTAAAATGTACTCTGTTGTTCGCTATTCACGCTTTCTTTTAATGAGCGTACTTTTCTTCATATCTACTTACGCATATGCCGCTATTTATCGGCTTTCTCCAAATGAATGTGCCGCTATGCAAATAAGGGTGTGCTAACAAAAAATAATCCGGTTCGCTGTGAACGTCTCCGTCGTGTTTGCTTTAACTATATTAATTTCCATGGCTTGATAGAAATAGGCAATATTGTCGTCTTGGATGCCGTGGCAAAACACACCGAAGCACTTTTTTCTGAGCTATTCAAACAACGCTTTCCTATTCATAAAGCCATCGTGATGGAAAATTATCAAGGTAATGATCAAGCGGCTATGGCCGATAATAACACCTCGGCTTTTAATGGTCGTGCCATCACAGGCGGTACAACTTGGTCTAAGCATGCCTACGGGCTTGCGATTGATATCAATCCTATCCAAAGTCCGTATCTCTCTTTTACTCCGGACACCGGTACAGCCAAGATATTGCCTCCATCTAGTGCTGAGCGGTTTATCAATCGGCGCACGATTCTTCCAAACAAAGATCCACGTCCTGGAATGGCCGAATCCGTTATCAATATTTTCGCCCAATATGGTTTTTTAACTTGGGGAGGAGAATGGGACTCACCGATTGATTATCAACATTTTGAAGTGGGAAGCACGGCTTTTGTAGAGGACCTCAGTCATCAATCTTCTGAAGTCGCGCACGAAACATTCAATCAATATGTACAACGTTATCAGGAGTGCTTCTCAAAATCGACACAACCTGATCCAAACCAAAAACGGATTGACTGTGTCCAACAGATTCGTCGATAGTCAACAAACAATGATTTTTCTGCTGAAAAACAAAAAACTATTCACGATCTAATAAATAGCTTCTAAAATTGCAGCTTAAAATGATTTAAATTCACACAAAATACCCACTCTATAACGTCTTTGATAATGGATTAAAAATCCATTTAAATAAATATATCTCTTTATATAGCAAAACAATACGGAGTCTTTATGCTGCCTGGCTATCCTTTCTTAAACTCTTTTTTAATTTATCCTTTTGCAAAACTGATTTGGAATTTATTATGTTGTCTACGTTAAACATTTACTCGCTTAGTTTTCTACTTCTTCTCTTTTTTTCTATCCCGATTATCTTTCCTTCTTATTAGTGTTCTGACGCCTTTTCTTATTAATCGTTTTTTCTTAATCACTTTTTATCCAAAATGATAGGTAAATCATATCAACTTACGATTGTAATCACCCGATGGTAACGATTGAACAGTGGGAAAAATGTACTGACGAAGACCATCAAACTTGAGGGTTGGCTCTATCAAAAACAAAGCGAGACGCTTAATAACACACGCCGCAGAACAGGTTAGACAAGGAATAAAAACACTCACTCTGAGTTCTAACATTCCAAAGTTTACTGAACTGAATACTAAATTAAAAAAAGCGACGGGTTTTTCAATTATACCGGTCACAGGCTTGATTCCTGAAGATTTATTTTTTCACTTTTTAGCGAATCGACAATTTCCCAGTACTTGTTTTATCCGTCGGCCCCATGAGCGAGAATATCTTGCAGCCCCAGATATTTTTCACGATGTATTTGGGCATGTCCCTCTTCTACTCGATCCGCAACTTGCTGACTTTATGCAACTTTTTGGAAAAAAGGGTTAGAAGCTATCGAACACGGTTTAGCCAAGTTTATGACGACGTTTTATTGGTTTACATTGAGTTTGGTTTAATACAAACGGGACAAGGGCTCCGAATTTATGGAGCCGGTCTTATTTCTTCGCGTGCTGAGGCGAATTATGCACTCACTTCATCGCAGAAGGTGCTTTACTTCACCACAAGAATTGATATCAACTTGAGGTAATTTTTATGACATCTTTACCGACCCATCTAGCACACCTCGTCAAGAAACGATACAACCTAACGATACAACCTTTAGCTCCAACACAAATTGCTTCCTTTTTCGCACAACTATAAAGTGGTTGGCAAATCAATGCCCAAGGCTATCTTTGTATGATTATGTATTCCCTGATTTTATACAGGCATTGAATTTTGCCCAGGCCATCAGCCAGATCGCTGAAAAAAAAATCATCATCCTGATTTATGTTTGGGATGGAGGTATTGTCGTGTCACCCTCTGGACTCACGAAATCGCCGGATTAAGCACACGTGACTTTATTTTAGCGAGTACAATCGATGCTTATACAAGAGCGTATCGCTAGTTTATAACAGAACACACATTCCGTTGAGTGAGACACTTCGAGGAAAGCACCTGTATAAAGATGGTTTTTTTCTGAAAAACACCGGTGTGGGATTGTTATTCTCAGAGGAGGTCTCTATAATCTTGTCCTGAAGGCAAGCTAAGTATGGTTTGGTTGTGCATCGTTGTCTTTTTCATCTTAGTTTAAGATAGCTTTTTTGAACACAGGCAGATACTCTCACCTTCTTCATATGGTGGTTATATCGGTCCCTCCGCAGCGCAAAGCAATGAACCCCGTCAGGTCCGGAAGGAAGCAGCGGTAGTTGTGGATGCGGGTGCCGGGGTGTGGCTGGTGTAACTGCCACCACTTGTATAAACGATGAAAGTAACTGTTTTTTCAAGACACTGACCGAAAAAATTGGCGCTCAATGGCGCTATCTAACGAAAAACGATTTTTTTGGTTGAACACAATTGAAGGCTCCTGATCATGAGTTATCAAGTTCTGGCTCGAAAATATCGGCCACAATCTTTTAGTGAGTTGGTTGGTCAAGCTTCTACGTGTCGCATTTTGCAAAATGCGCTCGCACAACAACGCATTCACCATGCTTATCTTTTTACCGGCACGCGTGGCGTTGGGAAAACCAGTCTTGCTCGTCTTTTGGCGAAGTGTCTAAACTGCCAAACTCAAATGAGTGCCGAACCATGTGGCCACTGTGTCGCCTGCCAAGCCATTCAAGCCGGTCGCTTTGCCGATTTAATTGAAGTCGATGCCGCTTCGCGGACACGTGTTGAAGATACCCGTGATTTATTAGCCGATGTTCACTATGCGCCCAGTCAGGGACGCTATAAAATTTATTTGATTGACGAAGTGCATATGCTCTCTACGCACAGTTTTAATGCGTTACTCAAAACATTAGAAGAGCCGCCGGCGCATGTTAGTCTTTTTATTGGCAACAACCGACCCCCAACGTTTACCTGCAACCATTTTATCACGCTGTCTACAGTTTCATTTAAAAGCGCTCACCAATGAGGCGCTATCGGCACATTTAACCTGGGTGTTAAAAAAAGAAGCGGTTCCTTATGAGGACGAAGCCGTCCACCAACTGGCCATCGCGGCACAAGGCAGCGTACGCGATGCCTTAAGCTTATTAGACCAAGCAATTGCTTATGCACCACAAGGGATTCACACAGCAGATATTCAACAGTTATTAGGTTGCATTGCAAAAACCGATCTTCAGCAGTTATTGTCTGCCCTGTTGACTGAGCAAGTTGAATCATTATGGTCTGCCGTTGAAGCGATTCATACGCAAGCGGTCGATTATAATCAAGTCATGGAGGCCTTACTTGAACAATTACATCAAATTGCATTAATTCAAACCTTGCCGGTAACACTCGTTCAGATCGATGAAACCACACAGCGCCTCGCCCAACATCTCGCGGCCGAAGATACACAGCTGTATTACCAAATCGTACAGATGAGCCGGCATGATTTGGCGTTAGCACCAAGCCCTCGTCTTGCTTTTGAAATGATGGTGCTACGTCTGCTCGCGTTCAAACCGAATCAAATCCTTGAAAAGGGCTCGTCAATCACGCCACGCTCGCTTCAAACACCTCCGCCTCAAGCCAACCTAATGTCTCATTCAAAAGTCACCGAGAAACCCTTAACCGTTTCCAGACAGGCTCAATCGCCACCGACTGCCTTGGCGGAGACAAACAATCATTTGGCAGCGAACTCCTGTTTATTAGCCTGGATTGATTTATTAAAAGTGTTAAAATTAACTGGGCTCACGGCGGCTTTAGCGCAACAATGTGTTTTGCAAAAACCAATTGCCGGACAACAGGTTTTATTATGGCTGGATCCGAAGCAAGCCGCTCTACAAACGCAAAACCAAGAACAAAAACTACGGCAAGCGTTGACTGAACATTTTGAGCATCCCGTTTCACTCACCATCCAGTTGGGTCTCGAAACACTATTAACCCCGGCGCGCTATGCGGCACGGCAAAAAGATCAGCGTATTCAACAAACCACCAAAATACTCGAGAATGATCCCACTGTGCAGGAGATTATGAATACGTTTGATACTACAATACGGCCTGAGTCGATTGAATTACTCGATGAAACCTAAGATTTTTCTGAAACGTTACTATCTTAAAGAGGAAAATAATTATGAAAGTTGATTTAAATAATCTTTTAAAGCAAGCGCAAGAGATGCAAAATCAAATGCAAGCGGCACAAGAAGAGCTCAGTAAAGTATTTGTTACAGGTGAAGCCGGTGGCGGTTTAGTTAAGATAGATATGGACGGTCGCCATACAGTTAAGTCTATTTGGCTAGATCCCTCCTTACTTAAGGAAGAAAAAGACTTTATTGAAGAATTATTAGCCGCAGCGTTCAATGATGCCATTCAAAAAATTGAAAAAGCTTCCCGTAAAAAACTGGGTGATTTGACGGCGCAAATTCAGAATCAGTTTAAAGAAGGTTCACTACCAGAAGACAAATAAATGTAAGCTGTTTATCGGCTTCAGACAAGGAAAATGCATGACCTTTAGTCCCTTGATCACGCAATTAATCGCACAACTGCGCTGTTTACCGGGTGTCGGGCCTAAGTCTGCACAACGGATGGCATTTCATTTGTTAGAACGAGCACGCAAAGAAGGCCTCGCTTTAGCTCAAATTTTAGATCAAGCTATCCGTGAAGTCGGTCATTGTACACACGTGTCGCAGCTTAAGCGAAGTGCCTCTTTGTGCACTCTGCGCTAACCCCAATCGTGATCAGGACTTATTATGTGTGGTGGAAACTCCCATTGATGTCATGGCGATTGGACAAACGGCGAGTTATTCGGGTTATTATTTTGTTTTTGATGGGACGCTTATCACCTCTAGATGGGATTGGACCCGAAGAAATTGGGATTCAACAATTTATACAGCGCTTAACAGTGAATCCTCCACGCGAAGTGATTTTAGCCACAAATCCCACTGTAGAAGGCGAAGCCACCGCACATTACCTAGCAGAATGCGCTAACCATTACGGTATTCAAGTCAGTCGGATTGCACACGGTGTGCCGATGGGTAGTGAATTAGAATTTATTGACGGTAATACGCTCAGTCGCTCTCTCAACGCTCGAGTTCTAATCGAACAGGAATAAAAAACTTACTGATGAATTAATTTGAACCCTCACGCTAAAATCAAGATTATTTGCGCGAGAGTCCGTTTTGATGGCCCGCTTTATTGAGGAGCGGTTAAAGCTTGCTTCGCTTTTTCAACCAGTTGGCAAAATGCCGCTTTGTCGGCAGTCGCTAAATCAGCCAATATTTTTCGATCAAGGGGTATTTTTGCTTTAATCAAACCGGCAATAAAACGGCTGTAAGACATCCCTTGTTCACGTGCACCAGCATTAATTCGCACAATCCACAATGCACGAAAATCACGTTTTTTCTGTTTTCGATCGCGATATGCATATTGTCCTGCTTTTACAACCGCTTGCGTTGCAGCTCTAAAAACACGGCTGCGTGCGCCTCGGTACCCTTTTGCAGCTTTTAACACTTTTTTATGTTGGGCTCGGGCAGTCACCCCTCGTTTTACTCTTGGCATTATTTAAGACCTCTTCTCGTCATACGTATTATTAAGAACCTTGTAACATGCGGTCAACGGAGTTGACATCGCTTACATGGACTAGGTTGGTGGAACGTAAATTGCGTTTACGCTTGCTATCTTTTTTTGTCAGAATATGGTTATGGTGCGATTGCGCGCATTTATAGCCTTTTGCTGTAGGCTTAAAACGCTTCGCCGCCCCTTTGTGGGTCTTCAATTTTGGCATAAGAGTGTACTCCGCATTTGCTTTGATTAAATTGCGCTACTTTGTTTTTTTAGGGCTGATGACTAAAACCATCTGTCGCCCTTCCATTTTGGGTTTATCGTCAATCACTGCATACTCAGCTAAGTCGGTTTCGAGACGTTCAATGAGCTTAGCGCCCAAATGAATATGAGTAATCTCACGTCCACGAAAACGCACAGTGATTTTCGCTTTATCTCCCTGCTGCAGGAAACGTATCAGGTTGCGTAGCTTGACCTGATAATCCCCTTCTTCGGTTACGGGCCGAAATTTGATTTCTTTTAATTGCGTCCGTTTTTGCTTCTTTTTTTGAGCGGTCTTTTGTTTACTTAATTCAAAAAGGTACTTCCCGTAATTCATAATTCGGCACACAGGCGGTACCGCCGTCGGTGCAATTTCAACGAGGTCGAGGCCGACCTGCTCGGCTTGACATAAAGCCTTCGCTAAGGAAACCACGCCGAGCTGTTCGCGCTCAGGACCAATCAGACGAACTTGGGGAGCCCGAATCTCGCCATTTACCCGTACTTTCTTGTTATTGCCATACTTGGACTGATAGCCGCCGGGCTTACCCCCCGACTGAGTCGTTCTTTCGTTACTAATAATTATTTCTCCGCATCAATTCGACCATATTGTAGAATCGCCTGCTGAATTCGCTGGCAAAATACATCGACAGACATACTACCCAAATCCTCGCCCGTTTGTCTACGAACGCTTATCTGTTGGGTCTCATTTTCTTTTTGACCGATAACCAACAGGTAGGGTATTTTTTTCAAACTATGCTCGCGGATTTTAAAACCTATTTTCTCATTTCTCAAGTCCAAAGCCACTCTTAGACCTTGTTTTTTGAGCTTTTCTAAGACTTCTTGGGCATAAAGGCTCTGTTTATCGGTAATCGTGAGAACCACTGCTTGAATCGGTGCAAGCCAAACTGGAAAATGTCCAGCATAGTGCTCAATCAAAATACCAATAAAACGCTCTACTGAGCCTAAAATCGCTCGATGGAGCATCACTGGGGTTTTACGCTCCCCAATTTCAGTAATATATTCTGCCCCAAGACGGCCCGGCATGGAAAAATCGACCTGAATGGTCCCACATTGCCAGACACGACCTAAGCAATCTTTCAATGAAAACTCAAGTTTAGGACCATAAAAGGCACCTTCACCAGGCGAATAGACCCATTGGAGCCTTTTTTCATCGAGTGCCTGGGCCAGTGCTTGTTCCGCCTTATCCCAGCTTTCCTCAGAACCGACCCGCATTTCCGGACGGGTCGCGAGTTTAAGTAAAATGTCCGTAAATCCAAAATCGGTGTAAACACGTTGTAGCAGATCAATAAAATCACTGACTTCGCTCTGGATTTGTGCCTCGGTTATGCGCATCGTCTTGGACAAAATTACGCACCCGCATCAAACCCATGTAACGATCCAGAGGGTTCATTGCGATGACACGAGCCGAATTCAGCTAAACGCAGTGGCAAATCACGGTAACTTTTAAGACCTTGATTAAAAAGCAAGATATGGCCAGGAAAACTCTGCTTTCTCGGCACTCGCCGTGGTAAACATTTCTTTGAAAAACTTATCCCAATGACCTGACTTTTCCCATAATTGACGCGTCAAAAGTTGCGGTGTTTTGATCTCTTGATAACCCGACTCGGCCAACGCTGCACGAATATATTGTTCGATTAAGCAGTAAAGTGTCCAACCTTTGGGTTGCCAAAAAACCATGCCTGGTGCTTCTTCGAGCAAATAAAATAACTCACATTGCTTCGCTAACTTACGGTGATCGCGTTTTTCGGCCTCAGCCAGTTGGCCGTTCCATAAATACGTTGTAACATCTCATTTTTTGCATCACCTCGCCAATAAGCACCCGCCACATGCGTCAGTTTAAACACCTTCAAATGCCGCGTATTTGGGACATGCGGCCCACGACACAAATCGGTAAAATCCGCTTGTTGATACAATGATAACGTTTCGCCTTCCGGGATCGCTGTAATAATCTCCGCTTTATAAACTTCATTATGATGACGAAAAAATTCGATCGCTTTCTCTCTTGATAACGTATAACGTTGCACTGGAATCGCTTGTTGCGCTAAAGCGTGCATACGTTGCTCGATACGAATGAGGTCTTCGGGAGTAAAGGGTTGTTGACAAGCAAAATCATAATAAAAACCATTCTCAATCACTGGCCCGATGGTAACTTGTGCCTGAGGGAAAAGTTGTTTAACCGCGTGCGCCAATAAATGGGCGGCTGAATGGCGTAAAATTTCAAGCGCTTCCGGATCACGTTCTGTCAAGAGACGTATCTTGGCATCGGTTGTGATTCGATAAGAAAGATCCACCTTCTGGCCATTGACTTCTGCTGCCAACGCCGCCCGCGCTAAGCGCGGACTGATTTTCTCCGCCACCTGTTGTGCGGTAACCGGTTCAGCAAAGGTAAGTTCTGTTGAGTCAGGTAAGCGAATTGTGGGCATAAAAACCTTGTTCGAACAATATTAATGCGCTCTGGCATTGATTCTTAAGACATTTCTTTTTTTCCATCCTATTCTACCCAACACCTGCATTGTGGAAATACCCTAAATAGTGGTAATAGACATTCCTTGAGAACGGAAATCTAGATGTCTTTAAGAAGGCCCATTCAAAAATTGGTAGGCACGAGTGGGATCGAACCACCGACCACCACCATGTCAAGGTGGTGCTCTACCACTGAGCTACGTGCCTACAGTTGATCACGGCATTATAAGAAAACAGTCAGGCACTGTCTTCCTCTAAAATCGCGGCCACAAAAATAACATTGTTATTTTCAGGATGCAACTCCTAATCCAATCCGATCCATTTTTCTTTGAGCTTTTTAAGCTGATCTCGTCGTTTGGCCGCTTCTTCAAATTCAAGATTTTTAGCGTGCTGTAACATTTCTTTTTCCAATTGCTTGATTTGCTTAGCCAGCGCTTTAGGCGTCAATGCGCTCACATCATTGACAAGCGTGTCCTTTGCCTGAGCATCTGTCTGCAACCTACTCTCGCTGCGCGCACCTTCGAGAATGTCTTTAATTGCTTTGGTAATTCCCTTGGGCGTAATGCCTCGTTTTTTATTATACGCCTGTTGTTTCTCGCGCCGGCGCTGTGTCTCATTGATCGCGCGCTCCATAGATCCCGTTATCCGATCTGCGTATAGGATCGCCTTTCCCTGGACATGGCGTGCAGCGCGACCAATCGTCTGAATCAATGACCGCTCAGAACGTAAAAAGCCTTCTTTATCCGCATCCAAAATCGCGACTAACGACACTTCAGGCATATCAAGTCCTTCACGAAGCAAATTAATGCCCACCAGAACATCAAACACGCCTAATCGTAAATCACGGATAATTTCAACTCGTTCCACTGTATCGATGTCCGAATGTAGATAACGTACTTTAATACCATGTTCAGTGAGATATTCTGTTAAATCTTCAGCAAGACGTTTAGTCAACGTTGTGACGAGCACTCGCTCATTTTGTGCCGTTCGCTGGTGAATCTCCGACAGTAAATCATCGACTTGCGTCGTCGCCGGTCGCACTTCAATTTGTGGGTCGAGTAACCCCGTTGGTCGGATCACTTGTTCGATAACTTGGCCTGAGTGTTCTAACTCGTAAGGACCCGGGGTGGCTGAAACATAAATGGTTTGCAATGCAAAGTCGGTAAACTCTTGGAATTGTAAAGGACGATTATCCAGCGCCGAGGGCAAACGAAAACCGTAGTCCACCAAATTGGCTTTACGCGAACGATCTCCTTTGTACATGGCACCTAACTGCGGAATGGTGACATGGGATTCGTCAATAATGAGTAATCCATCACGCGGAAGATAGTCCAATAAAGTGGGTGGGGGCTGTCCAGAATCACGTCCGGATAAATAGCGTGAATAATTTTCAATCCCGTTGCAATAACCTAACTCTAACAGCATTTCAATATCAAACTGCGTACGCTGTTCTAAACGTTGATACTCAACCTGTTTATTGGCCTCTTTCAATTGTGCTAACCGTGCACTCAGTTCGACTTTAATTTCATCGATGGTCTTGAGAATGCGCTTAAATCGTTAGCCTAGGTAACGTACGAATACGTTTCCCGGTGAGTGGATCAAAATAACTCAGTTGTTCAATTTCATTATCGAGCAACTCAATCCGCACCGCTTCTTCTGAGGACTCAGCTGGAAAAACATCGATAATATCACCACGCACTCGGTAAGTAGCACGCCGAAAATCGGCATCATTACGTGTATATTGGAGCTCAGCCAAACGACGCAGAATCTGTCGTTGATCTATTTTATCTCCCTGCCGTAAATGTAACATCATCGTTAAATAGAGATTGGGATCACCTAAGCCATAAATCGCCGAAACGGTCGCAACAATGATCACATCGCGTCGTTCGAGCAGCGACTTGGTTGCAGAAAGACGCATTTGTTCAATATGCTCATTAATGGCGGCGTCTTTTTCGATATACGTATCAGTCGTCGGCACATACGCTTCGGGTTGGTAATAATCGTAGTACGAGACAAAGTACTCCACTGCGTTTTCTGGAAAAAAATCACACATTTCGCCATAAAGCTGAGCAGCGAGTGTTTTATTCGGCGCTAAAATCAGTGTCGGTCTTTGCACGTTCTGAATCACATGCGCCACACTAAATGTTTTACCCGAACCGGTGACGCCTAAAAGGGTTTGATGAGCTAAACCGTCACGAAGACCTTGTGTTAACGCGTTAATTGCCTGTGGTTGATCACCGGCAGGTGAAAATTCTGCTTTTAAGCGCAATTTTGGAGTCGTCATCAAGCCTAATATCCTTCTTTCGTCACCAAATTAATAAAATTAAAATACATCCATTCTGACCAATTTTTGTACGGCACGACAAAACTCGTCACACCACCGGCCACTTCTTTAAAGCCATGCCCCTTAGGTGTAAAACAAGGCTTGCCTTCGATAGAAGCTCTCACGGATAATATCCCCTGTTTGGGATTCGAATATTTTTTTCTAACAATAGCGCAATTTTATGAAAACCCTACTCTCTGATCGTGTCATGCAGATAAAACCTTCCCCGACCTTACAGCTCTCCGCGCAAGCCAATCGCTTGAAAGCAGCGGGAAGACCCATTATTAATCTTACTGTCGGTGAGCCCGATTTCAACACGCCTGATTTTATTAAGCAAGCCGCGCATCAAGCCTTAGATCAGAATAAAACTCGCTATACCGCTGTCGATGGTTTACCGAGCCTAAAACAAGCAATTGTTCAAAAACTATATCGTGAAAATCAATTAACCTATGTGCCAGAACAAGTTGTTGTTTCAAGTGGCGCAAAACAAAGTATTTACAATCTGATGCAAGCGCTGCTTAATCCAGGCGATGAGGTGATTATCCCTGCGCCCTATTGGGTGTCTTATCCGGATATGGCGCTTTTAGCGGAAGCACGCCCCGTTTTTATTGAGACACATCTTGCACAACAATTAAAAATCACGGCCTCACAATTGGCAGCCGCGATTACCCCAAAAACACGCCTCTTAATTTTAAACAGCCCTTCGAATCCTACTGGAATGGTCTATACACGCGAAGAACTGGTTGCATTAGGCGAAGTCTTACAGCAACACCCTCATGTATGGGTAATGAGTGATGATATCTACGAACATATTTATTGGGGACCTCATCCTTTTTCGTAAAACATTATTAATGTTTGCCCGACGCTTTATGAACGAACCATCCTGATTAATGGTTGTTCTAAAGCCTATGCGATGACCGGATGGCGGATTGGTTTTGCGGCCGGTCCAGCAGCACTCATCCAAGCGATGGCAAATATTCAATCACAAAGTACCTCTAATCCTAATTCGATTGCTCAAGTTGCGGCACAAGCCGCTTTTGAAGGTGATCAACAGTGTGTTCAAGAGATGAATACCATTTATGAAAAACGACAACGCTTCTTCGCTCAAGGTTTAAACGATCTCCTAGGTGTCACCTGCTTGCCACCGATGGGTGCGTTTTACTGTTTTCCGGCGTTTCCAAAGTGGATCGGTCAATCGACTCCTTTTGCAAGTGATTACGTACTCGCTGATTATTTACTCAATAAAAGCGAATTTAGCCACGGTTCATTTACGGCTTTCTTTTGCCTTAGATGAAGCCACCTTAAAACAAGCGCTTACACAATTAAAGGATGCGTTGGCCGACCTGCATAAGTGATCAATTCATCATACTGAGCTTTAAAAAAAATTCAGTAAACGTTATACTCTCTTAGATTTTTGCCACATAACCATGTTGGGAAGAATCTAAGCATGTTATGCGTCGGTTTATTTTTCTATTAAACAAAATAACTCCCGATAAGCATACGATATTCTTAATTTATCCACGCGATTCTCCTTTTTAAAGGAAGGATAGGCATCTTCATACAAAAAAATTGAGGCGAATCATCTCGTTTGTTTCTAGCTGATCATTTTCTTGGTCTTTATCTTGTAATTGGGGATATTTCCTTTTTTTTTGCCAAAAAACGTATTTTGATAATACTTTTCTCTAATTTAAAACCTAAAATTTTAATCCCATCATTTAAGATAGAACGACCCCGCAAGCCACGTTTTGCTTGGCTAGCACGTTCCACCCATTGTTTTACGCACTCTTGTAAAAGATAAAGTGACGCTTCACTCATCTCCTTTTGTGGATCACTGATTTCAATTAAGGTGGCTAACACTTGAAACGCCTCAGCGATTTCCTCTTTTCTTGTGTCTAAACAAAAAAAAAGGCCTGTGAAAACTCGGGTAAGGAAATGATAGTGAATTCGTTGATACAATAAACCAAAATAATAAATTAAATGTTCCTCTAACGCATAAAGTCTTAAATAAAGTATCCATAAATCATTTTTTTGAGCAAGACAAACCGACAGAGCGCATGTACTTTGAGTAATATGTTTTAGAATCATCGTACTCCACTGACTTGTGTTTTTCTCTTCCAAAAGTCTTGCTATTAAAGATTGCCCATTCACTTTTTCAAATGGATTAGCGCCTCGTTCTAATAAAAATTCAGTTCCCCACGCCTCTTTTGTTAATGCCATCCTATAAAGTAAATAAGCACCGACCGTAAGAGAAGATTGACCCTCTACTTTATCCGTAATGCCAATTTTACCTGACCAGTCTTGTGCTTTAAAATAATGACGATAATTTTGATACATAAGTGGCCACTGTTCATCAACTTCATTATTTTTTATATCTTCATGCGATGAAGTCGCGTTCTTTTTAGAACTTCGTAATAATTTATCTAAAGGACTTATTTTTTTGGAGTATAAGAAATATTCAGCTAACTGTAATAAACTGGCTTGATTTAATTTTTCAGCTTTAAAACGATCAACAGGCGATAGTGTTAAACGTTGCTTAAGCTTTTGCCATATAGAATACAAATTTTGATTTTGCGGCTTTTCGATGTCAATTTTTTCAATATAATAATAATGATCAAGAAAATGATTAATTATTTGATACGCTTCGTAATCTAAATGACTATGGCCTAAAATAATTTTTTTTAAAGTCGGGTGTGCATGCCCATCGTCTAACCATTTATAAAACTCCCGTATCACTGGACCTGCGATTTCATAGTGAAGAACCTCTAACTGATCGTTATAAGTGATATACTGGATGAAGGGTTGTATATTGACACATAAAGACCCTGTCAAGACTAACGTTTTGACCTTTCTTTGTTTTTTTTCTAGCTGTGCAAACAGTTGGCTCATAAATTGTTCACTTAAGGCTACTTTTTTACAACGCCAAACAAAAAACACATTGCATAATATTATTTTTTCCCACCCATAATTGACTAGTAAATGTAATAACTCATCTTTCTAATTTACGTTGTCTTTCTTCAAAAAACGGATATTTTATTACATCTGACTTTAAGAAAGTCTGTTGTGTTGGGAACGTGGGGGGCGTCTGTTTATCTTTGTAATCAAACCAAGCGATTTGATCCGCCTCATAAAGAATAATAACAACCTTTGATAACATAAACTCTGCTTTCTTGGGAATTTTTATCAATAAACTTTGTAAGTCTTTCAATTGGTAGTAACCCAATTTCTCGTCCGTTAATCGGAAACAACCCATTTTTTTTAACGAATAAACAGCTCGTTCAAACAGAAAAAAAGGAGTCATAGCCAATATCCTTCTTATTTAATTCGCTTAGCTTATTATCGACTATCACTTGCATCGTATTGAAAAAATCACTTATATAAAAAATAAAATAGGGTATGATACGTTATTTGCGATGTTCAACTATCCAATACGTTTTCACTCGACTGAGTTCTTGATCAAGATCTATTAATATTTTTTGTTGATATTTTCTCGCATATTTTTCTTTTTTTTATCATCAAGCGCACTCTTATAAAGCACTTTGGAAAAGGAACCAAACCGTATCAGAGTAACCGATCGATTTCGGCTCAGTGTCATATGAGGTAACGACAAGATGAAACAAAAACTAATTACACAACATACAATCAACATATTTTTTTTTAAAAAATACGAATAGTTGACTGTAGCGTTCTTTAGGCGAATTCTCTAAGAGCAAGATTCGATTTAAACGTTCTAAATAGCTTTCTACACGCTGTACAATATTTGATAAAAAACCCGCTTGATTTATGCTTTGTGTAGATAAGCTTATATTTTTTAAAAAAAACACTCATCGATTCCTTACTCATTATTCCATTAGCCATCCCTGTTTGCGAATACTTATCTGATGTCCGTCAAATGAGTATTCGTTAAAATCCCTTTAATAAAAAACCAATTGTTGGTATATTACACCCTGTGATTTGTACGATTAACTTTTCTAATGAGTTCATTTCAATACTCCGCAAATCACTTACCACTTATTTTAACAAAAAATAACTTCGAGACTCTACTAATATTTTTTATTCATTATTTTAACTAATATTTATACTGAGTAAGGTATCGTTATTTTTATTATCATTTAGTTAAAAATATTAACTCTGATTACGGCTTATCCTGATTTATTAATATTATCTTGATGAACAACTATATTTAGACATAGGGACTCTTTATCTGCTTGTTTCAAATGATTTTTCAACTAACAAATCATCTTCTTTTGATACAGGAAACGGTGCCTCCCAAAAAGAACATCCACTTAAACGATCGCATTTTTTCTCTAAAAGTTTGTATTCATCTCCTTTTCCTCTATTTGAATTAAAATTTAATTCTTTTTTTATTATCTTACTTGATTCCTCTACCAGTCCAACTTTCTGCTGACGAATAAAATAACCTAACTTTTCTTCGGGTAAATCTTCTTCATATAATTCAATTGAGGTATTTAAGAGAAGATTCAAATACAGGAGAATATTTTCTGGTCCATGTTGTTTTGCTAATTCTCCAATCTTGAGAATACAAGCCTACTTTACTTGACTCTCCGCTTGAATTTTTTTAATTTTCAATTTTTTTATATTTTTTAAAGCTGATTTTTTATTTAATTGGAATATATTTAATTTTGAATTTTCTTTTTCATAAACTTGTTTTTGTTCTTCCTCTGCTTGTTGGGAACACTGTTGTATTTTTGTAAGAGTTACTACTCTAAATTGATCAATAAACTCATCGCCATATAAATTACATTTTATTGTTTTTTGATTATTTTCTTCATATTTTTTAATCACTTCATTGACGGCGTTATTGATAGAATCTGGATTATTATGATCAACATAACTGCCAAAGCTAATTGATTTGCCTCGATTTGAATCAAGTAAAGTAGGTTAAATCATTGATGCTTACTGATGCGTTCACTACCCACAAATCAAGCACTACGAAGCGTTAAAAGTGTTTAAAGCGCTAAAATAAAAAAGGCACCGCAAGGTGCCTTTTTTATGAAAAAATATTTGAATTATTTTTTCATCATTTCTGATGAACTGGATTTGATCACTTCACCACGTGTCTCTTTAACAAACAGAGTTAATATTGCAGCAAAAATAAAGGCGACTGGAATGACACTCAACGCGTATTGAAAGCTTTCTACCGAGAATGCCATTAAATTGCCTTTCACAGGGATTCCTGTTAAGACATCCAGTGCCTTGCCTATCAAAGGCTGAGATAAAAACACCACTAAACATTACTAAAGAATTGATCACCGCAATCGCAGTCCCAGCTAAAGCCGGCACATTAATTTCACGGGCAATCGGAAAAACAATAATCTGAGCAGAACTACAGACTCCAAAAATAAACAGTAAAAAGGGTAATTGCGCACGGACAATTTGTGGACAGTAAATAATTATTGTAAATAACACCGCGCCGAACAATGCACCAATAATAATCGGGCAACGCCGATTACCGATTTTATCTGAAATCCAACCGACGAGTGGGCTCCCAATTGCCCAGCCTAAGAAAACAAAAGAGATATCCCAAGCCGCTGCTTGATTAGACAGACCATAGGCGCGAATTAAATAAGGAATACCCCACACTTCAGCAAATCCAGAAAGCGAAAGATAGAGGAGACTTCCAATAAGACCGACGATCCACATTTGTGGGTTTTTACAAAGTTTAAAAACCGCCAAGGAAAACTCACGATAGTTGAGCTGACTCGATGCCGCAGCCGCTTTCGTTTTAATCGTTTTGGTTTCTGGAATAATCAACCACATCAGCAAGGTTAACACTAAACCAACGGTGGCTGCCCAATCAAGCGTCGCACTCGAGCCCAAAACATGAACCAGCTTTGAAAGCGTAATATCACCAATCATTGCGCCAAACATGCCCAATGAAGTGGCCATCCCTGCAATAAAAGCAAAGCGTGAGGGCGGGAACCAGAGGGAAGCTAATTTTAATACTCCAACAAACGCAAAGGCCGAACCAAGCCCTACTAAAAACCGACCCGCTTGCGCCGTAGGAAGATGATGATGGGCAAATAAGTAGGTCCCAATCGCACAAACACAAGAAGCAAAGACCAATAATTTTCGTGGCCCAAAGCGATCCATCATAATCCCAACGGGCAACTGCATTGGAGTATAGGCGTAGTAGTAAAAAGCCACCAGATGACCGAATGCAACACCACTGATACTAAATATTTTTAGAAGATCTTCGCTCATCACACTGGGCAAGATCCGCAAAAAATATTCATAACAGTAAAAAAGTGCTCCTAAACCACATACTAACCAAGGAAACAAGCGAACACGTTCTTTAGGCATAAATCTCCCCGCCGTTGTAATAATTAGTAGAATTGGCTAAGTGTGTGCAAAAATAAGATACTTGTAGAAAAGTATCTCTATAATGACGAAGCCTAGCCCGAGGCATTAAAAACTAGGCAGCTTCAGCAGTATCGCTAGATTTATCAGATGTTATTTTTGCGGAGCGATTTCCATACTTTTGTTTGAACTTATCAACACGCCCACTGGTATCAACAATTTTCTGTTTCCCAGTGTAAAAAGGATGGCATTTGGCACAAACTTCAATAGAAAGTGAAGAGTCACTGAGTGTTGAACGCGTCTCGAAGTGATTACCACAGCTACATGTTACGGTAATTAACTGATAGGCCGGATGAATATTGGGCTTCATACGTTTTTATATCCCCTGTAAAGAAATTAGGCGCGCATTATAACAGAACAAATCTTAAAAAAAAATTTCGTCTGGAAGTTTCTTTTGCAACAGTCCGTCAAAGAGGCTGAATAAAGAGAAAAAAGTAGGCTTTTTGCCTACTTTTTTAGGTTTGCTCAGGTGAGAATCATTTTCCATTTTATGTTATCTTCCCTACCTATGATTTAACAAATTTACATAAAAAATGGCCCTCTAAACAAAAAAGGATGTTTGTATGAAGAACCGCGCTAATCAAAGTCCCTCAGAAAAATAAAGCGCTGAATAATAATATTTCGTCCATCGGTTATGAAAACGAGACCGTTTAAAAAGAGTACTTTTATCGTCCAGCCCACCTTGTTGTCGGGGGGACTGCTGCTCTTTGCTGGTTTTTGTGAAATGGCACACGCTTCATTGGGAGACATGGGGATACGTATTGGTTATGGCTACGGAGAACCTAATCGCCTTCAAGGACAACGATTTGCCTTACAAAAGGAACTTGGCTTTCCCTTTCTTTGCCTTATTTATCCTTACAACCCTATTGGGATTTAAGCTTTGCACACTGGCACGTCAAATCCAGCAGATCCAGGTACATCGATCACCCACAGTCGATTCATATCTTTGCGCTTTCTCCTGTTTTAAAGCTTCAGTTTAAAGGAAACTCCTTCTTCACACCCTTTATTGAACTGGGTATTGGGCCCAGTTTTTTAGAACAATCTGTATTGGGACATCGTCACCTTGGAGGACGTTTTGCCTTTCAAGATCAAATTGGCATTGGGTTCCCTTTAGATAAAAATCAGCATTGGCTGATCAGTTATCACTACATTCACTATTCAAATGCCGGTCTCTACCCGCCAAATCAAGGGATAGACATCAAACATTTTTTTAGCCTAACGATGCAATGGGGATAATATTTAGTACAACAAGAAAATAAACTGTACCATGGAAGTATTGTAAAATTGAACAGGCCTTTTATACTGCATAAATCTATTGGAGAGGCCACGTTGTTATGGTTAAAGCAAAAATAGCTCGAGTGACTGCTAGCACAGAATATCAGCCCTTACATCGTTTTGCTGAAAAAGCGTACTTAGACTATTCCATGTACGTAATTTTAGATCGGGCTTTGCCACACCTTGGCGATGGACTCAAACCGGTGCAACGTCGCATCATCTATGCCATGTATAAAAAATCCGCGCGCACGGTGGGGGATGTCTTAGGTAAATTTCATCCTCATGGCGAATCCGCCTGTTATGAAGCGATGGTTCTGATGGCGCAATCTTTTTCATATCGTTATCC
Source organism: Rickettsiella massiliensis 20B (assembly GCF_000257395.1). Lineage (GTDB taxonomy): Bacteria > Pseudomonadota > Gammaproteobacteria > Diplorickettsiales > Diplorickettsiaceae > Diplorickettsia > Diplorickettsia massiliensis. Next base: position 560,208 of record NZ_AJGC01000002.1, on the reverse strand, counting down.
ATTGATTGATGGGCAAGGCAACTGGGGCTCACAAGATGATCCGAAATCTTTTGCAGCCATGCGTTATACGGAATCTCGCTTGACGCCTTATGCGCAAACTCTGTTGGTACGGTTGAATGGGCGCCGAATTTTGATGCCACTTTAGAAGAGCCACGCTTATTACCGGCACGTCTACCCAATATCTTACTCAACGGCGCCAGCGGCATCGCTGTGGGTATGGCCACGGATATTCCGCCACATAATCTTCGTGAAGTGGCCTCTGCCTGTATTCACTTACTCGACCATCTCCCTATCCGATCTCTGTCAGTTTATACAAGGACCTGATTTTCCAACGGCGGCAGAAATTATCACGCCTCGTGCAGACATTGAAACGATGTATCAAACAGGCAAAGGCAGTATTCAAGTTCGCGCCGTTTATCATCAAGAAAAGCGACAAATTATTATTACAGCCCTGCCTTATCAGGTTTCGGGTGCAAAAATTATTGAACAAATTGCTGAACAAATTCGAGAAAAAAAATTACCCCTGATTGAGGATCTCCGTGATGAATCCGATCATGAACAACCGACAGTTTGGTGATTGTTCCGCGCTCCAGTCAAGTCGATATTCCGGCTCTGATGGATCATTTATTTGCAACGACCGATTTGGAACGCAGCTATCGTGTCAATCTGAACATGATTGGTTTAGATGGCCGACCTCAGGTGAAGAACTTAGCGACTATTTTACAAGAATGGCTGGCCTACCGTGAAGAAACCGTCCGTAAACGGTTAGGTTTTCGTTTAGAAAAAATTTTAGCGCGCCTCCATTTACTGGAAGGTTTTCTGATCGTTTATCTTCATATTGACGAAGTCATTGCCTTAATTCGTGAAGCCGACGCCCCCAAAGACGAATTAATACGCCGCTACCCACTGAGCCTCACCCAAGCAGAAGCCATTTTAGAAATTCGCTTACGTCAATTAGCCAAATTAGAAGAAATTAAAATTCGCACCGAACAAAAGCATTTAAGCAAAGAGCGCGATCAACTACAAAAAATTCTCGGTTCAAAAACTCAATTAAAACAACTGCTGCGAACTGAGCTTAAAAAAGATGCCGAACAATTCGGTGATGAACGACAATCACCCTTAGTTGTTCGCCAAGCGGCGCAAGCTTTTCAGAAAGTAGAAATGATCCCAGCGGAGGCCATGACTCTGATTTTGTCAACCCGCGGTTGGATCCGTGCCGCAAAAGGACATGACTTTGATGTGGGAGGCTTAAACTTTAAAACAGGTGATTCGTTAAAAAGTGTTGCTAAAGGAGATAGTCGTCAATTAGTGGCTTTTATTGATCAGGTCGCAGTTATTCGACGCCCATTCATACATTACCCTCCGCACGTGGGAGTGGTGAGCCACTCACTAGCCGTTTTAATCCACCGGTGGGTACGCAGTTCATCACAATGGTCACCGGTGAATCAGAACAACTGGTTTTAGTCGCTTCGGATGCCGGCTATGGATTTATTACCGAACTGAATGCACTGTACTCAAAAAATCGTAGTGGAAAAACACTGTTAAAATGCCCCGAATCCAGTCAAGTCTTACCGGTTCGCTCCATTACCGATTTAGAGAACAATCAAATTGCCGTGGTCACGAATACCGGTTATTTATTAATCATTGCCGCAAAAGAACTACCTAAATTACCTCGAGGCAAAGGCAATAAAATTATCCAAATTCCTAGCAAACAGTTAGCCACTCGTGAAGAATATGTTGTCGATCTGGTTATTTTTAGCTCATCAAAACAGTACGCTTGAGTTACGCGCAGGGAAACGTCGCCTCACTCTGAAAGCCGCTGACTTAAAAAAACTATAAAGGAAAGCGTGGACAACGAGGTCATAAGTTACCTCGCGGTTTACAACGCATCGATCAACTCGCAGTTGATACGGATTAATTATGGACTGCTCCATTCAAAAATCAACTTACCTACTCTTTTTATTATTAGCTATTTTTTGGAGTGGTTCTTTTGTCGCAATTAAGGCCATGGTCCTTTGGATTCCTCCTTTATTATCGGCCATGTTTCGTATCGGGATTGCCTTACTTTTTTTAATTGGCCTACTTATCTTTTTACGTAAGCCTGTACACGCTCCTTTCTCACTACGTTGGCGACTTTGGGTAACCGGTTTATTTTCACAAGGGATTCCTTTTAGTTTGTTATTTTGGGGTGAAAAACACATTGCACCCGGTCTTGCCGGTATCTTAAATGGAACAGTACCCCTTTGGGCCTTTATGCTCGGTTTATTTTCACCAAAAACACGCGATATCTCGCCACTCAAATGCGTGGGATTAATCATGGGACTGATTGGCACAGCGGTTATTTTTGGACCGATGCTGGATACACAAGGCTTACAACCGGATGTTTTAGGCCTGATTGCGATTTTACTCATGGCTATCAGTTACGCCATAGGTAGTTTACTTGCGCAACATTTACTGCGTGACACTACATTCAAATTAGACGTTTATACCAACATCTACCATCAGCATTGGGCAAGTTTTATTTTTGTTCTTTTACTGACTCTTTTTTTTGAATCTTGGCCCAGCTCGACTATTTTTACCCAGCATCCTATTATTGCTATTTCCGCTCTTTACTTAGGTATTTTTTCGACAGCCCTCGGCTGGCTAATTTACCTATATTTGATTCGCGAATGGGATGCTGTCCGTGCGAGTGCGGTGATGTATCTCGTCCCAATTATGGCACTTTTCTGGGACTTTCTTTTCTTTCATCGCATCCCCCAATGGACAGAAGGGGTTCGGGTATCCTCATCATTTTAGGTAGTATTATTTTTCTACAATGGCCTCGCTCTCGATGCACCAATTAACCTGCTTTTGGCTTGATCGTCACTCAAATATTTCTCCCTTTCCCCGTGCACAGCCATTTATTTTCGAGAAAAAGTTCTGTGTCGCTTATTATTTAGGTGAATGCACACGCTTCGCCGCTAAAACACGCTTTAAATGCGCCGCAAACGCTTGAGGCCCCATTTGCCCAACAATACGAGTATTATGAATTTCTTGTCCTTCTGGATTTAAAAATATAAATGTAGGTGGAGCAATCACATTAAATCGTTTTTCAATCGCCTTACTGGATCCATCATTGGTGGTCACATCAACACGTAAGACAATAAAACGCGAAAGAAAACGCTTTACATAGGAAAGACGATATGCTCCATTTCTTTACAGGACAAACACCAGTCCGCATAAAAATCTAACATAACCAACTTGTTTTTCTGCTTCGCCTTGAGTAACGCCTGATTCAATCCAGGAATGCTTTTAATCGCTTCAACCTGTATACCTGAATCGGTAGAAGTCGTTTGTGCCGATTTTGTCAGATGAAACGATTTTGCATTAACAGGAATCACACGCAACAATAGCCAGGCGGCCATCATTAACATCATGACACCTAACACAATTTTAACCCAATTCATCCATCGACCTGATTTTGGTAACCATTTGCCAGCAGACGTTCCGATAATTAACAAAGGAACCCCTGAACCGAGTCCTAATATGAATAAGGAAAAACCACCTAAAACTGGGCTACCCGAATTACCGATATAAGTGAGCACGCCCACCAATGGTGCCGTAATACAAGGCGAAATAACCAAGGTTGAGAGTGCTCCCATCAGTGCAACACCCAAATAATTGCCTCCTTTTTGGCGATTCGTCAATTCAGTTAATTTGTCATGCCAACGGGTCGGTAATCGTAAGTCGTATAATCCAAATAGCGAAAAAGCGAGCAGGACAAATAATAAGCTCACCACGCTAATCACCCAAGGGTTTTGTAGAAAAGCTTGTAAGTAACTCCCGGCTAACCCTGCAAAGACTCCTGCAAGCGCATAGGTCAAGGCCATAGCCAACACATAGGTGAGAGACAAAGTAAAGGCTTTGGTTGTATTGAGTTGCTTTTGACCTAAAATAATAGCTGATAAAATCGGGATCAAGGGTAAGACACAGGGGGTAAAAGATAATAACAAACCAAAACCAAAAAAACCGATTAAAATTAAACCAAGATTATTTCCAGCTAAGAGCTTCATCGCCTTGCTTTGTTCACCACTCATATCTTCTGTTAATTGTTGATGTGCTGTTTTTTTAGTGGTGTCCGATGGTGAAGTGAGGGGGGTTGGAGAAACCATTTTTGGATTCGCCACTGCAGCGGCGGAAGTCGGCGCAGCCGCCACGAGCGCGGCTTTCACTGGAGGAGAGGATGGGGAAGCGATCTTATTCTGCTTTTTAGGGACAGATGTCACCACTTGGATCGTTTTTTCACAGGTGGGTAGCAAAATCCCGCCGCAGCACATCCTTGATACTCTATAGTCAGTGGTAAATGAGCTGGAATAGATTTTGTAAACTTAATAACCGCGGTTACGTGATTTTGATAAACCTGATAATCGCCTAAAAATCGATTATGTTTTGCTAACCCCTTCGGCAGAACCACCGCTTTAATTTTTGCCTGTTTGCTCTGAAAATGAATTTTATCACGGTACAGATAATAACCCGGTTTAATCGCCCACCGCGCCTCGACACTTTCCGAACTTAATGGCTTGACCACAACTTGAAAAACTTGATCAACTGGCAAGGGGTTTTTTGCATCGCTCGGTGAAACCAGCGATGTCAAACACAAGAGGAGTCCCAACCACTTACTGCCTGTTTTTAAGGTTGATGCACTCTTTGCAAACCAAAATTTGCTTACTTTTTGATAAGAAAACAAAACATAGCCCTCCTCTTTCATTGAACTTGTCTCAGAAACAAGTTGAATCTTTACTCTATGGTTCCGAGCCTAACATGTTTTTAGGAGGAACTGTACCTTTCCCTGCCCTAATTTAGGTCGAATGAATGCTTTTTATTATTTAAATATCGTTATTTTACCCTTAAATCGATAAAATAGCGCTATTATAATATAAATTATAATCTAAATTGATAATAATTATTATTAGATAACTTCCTATTTTTTCAAGCTTTTCTTAAAGTCTAGGTTGAGCGCCAAAGCCCCCCTCATATATCATGGGAGCTCCTCTGACCTAGTCAAGAATCAAAGGATAATGGATATGCAAAATACACTCGATCAACTTCCCGTTCTTCCTATCCAGGTCCCCAGCACGGGTATGCCGCAGCAACCCTTGAGAACCTGTGTAGAGCAAGCACTCGAAAATTATTTTTCACAACTAGAAGGAACTTTACCCTGCAATCTTTATGAGCTGGTCCTCGCTGAAGTCGAATCACCCTTATTAGATGTTGTTTTACAACAAACTCGTGGAAATCAAACAAAAGCCGCTCTTTTGCTTGGTATTAGTCGGGGGACTTTACGTAAAAAACTAAAACAATATGATCTCGCGTAATTAACGCTATACTCTGTTCAGCTCTTTTCTTATTCATCAAAAACAACAACAAAAAATTTATGATTTTTTGCTTCTCTACCAAAAAATGGCCTCATGGCCTTTAACTAAAATTGTAATAATAAGGAAAGATTCGGTGTTACGCTGTCAGAATAAATTATTCTGGTGTTTCCACTCATATGCATGGTGTAGCTTATGAACAATGAGCTATTTTTTGTGCGCCATAGGTTCACCTGAATGACAACTTTTTTATATAAAAAACCACTCCAGGTGGTTTTTTATTGGTTTTAAACTTGACAGACTTGCCTGACCTTGCGCACAATAGGCGCCTCTTTGGCTATGTAGCTCAGCAGGTTAGAGCACAGCACTCATAATGCTGGGGTCGGTGGTTCGAGCCCACCCATAGCCACCAAAAAATATTATTAAATCAAATACTTATACAAAACTCTCTTCCCGCTTGTTTAAAACCCATACACTCCAAGTATCCAAATTTTTACCTTGCTATATGTTGAGTGATTTCTTTATTCAACACAATTCACTCGCCACGAAAAAACGATTACTAGACGACTATAGACACAATCCAACTTTCACCGACTATTTAGTTTTCCCTGATCAATGGGCAAGCTGCTCGTGAAACAAGCATCCGTGAATCATTCTGCGCGGAGGATTGTGAAAAAAATATCGCTCGATTATCCGCCTGCTTTGTCGTCACCCAACTATCTGAGTTAACCTTAGACCCCCATTTCATCTGAATACAACACAACCTGCTCATTACAATTCTGATCATCAATCACTTCATAACTCGCTAGCACTTTTTTACGCGTTGCTCGAGTAGATCCAATGAATCAATATCAGTATGCGGGTAAGCTCGCCTACGTTTCACCTGATTAATTCGATTCATGCATGAAAGAACTCCAACCTAGATAATGTAATACATACTTCAGTAAATATAGACTGCCTATCCAGTTGTTATAATTGTCGTCTCGAACAAAACTTCTATTATGCTTTTTATCTCCATCGCTTTTAGTGTGTTGTAAATGTTCTAATATTAGCTGTTTATAAATTGGCGTGGGGGCTTCTGGAGAACTTTGATACCCTCCCGGGATTACTCTGGAGAGAAACTGACGGCCCTGTTCTTTTACCCAGCCTACAATCTGACCAATTGGGCTAAACAAGCTTATTGCTAAATTTGAGATATTTTCTTTTTCTCGAGAAAAAAAACGACGATTTCGCTGAAATTTTGTCGTACGATTCAATAATACACGGTAACCTGCTTGTTTATACTCAGCGATTTTTTCTTCTAACAGCGGGGCATTTATTATTCTTTGTATTTCACTGTTTATAAAGATCTCTTTATCTATAAATCTTATAGGTAAAGTTTCTATTTTCAGTATTTCATAAAACTGAATTAATAATAATGTAAAACGCTGTGCACGCATTGTGATATTCTGATCGAAGGCATTTGTAATCACTAAATTATTTCCTGAACGTGCAAAATGATAATTTCCAGATTTTTTATCAATCATTAATTCGTTTTCTTCTTCTATATCTTCAGGAAAAATAACTATAATTTCCTTATCCCGGCTAAATTGTAATGGTAATGGTTTTAAATCTAAGCCTTTTAATTCCATGGTCACATGATTTAAAATAATATGTAACCTTTTATACCAATGAGTTCGCCAAGCATCCTTCAAGCGAACAGTTACGAATGTATATTCTGCTTGCTCAGTCGAGAATAAATTTATTAAGAGATCATGATCTGATGAATGTATTTGTGCTTCAATTTTCAACTCTAAATCTTTTTCAAGTTGCGTCCTTATTTCCGTTAAATCTAAGGTATTAATTAAATTTCCCACATCAACATCGTACAGGATGATCTCAGGAATAGGTAAATGACCCTTATCTAAAATTTCATACCAGAAGTGATACGAAAAATATTTTCACCACCGTTTCCAATATAATACGGATTATTATAGAGAACATTATAATTTCCATTTCCAATGGTAATGGTTTCATTTTTTAAAGGTAAGTGAACAACGATATACATCTTTAGTTTATTCGCTATTTCAGGATAATCGTTAATAATACTTTCTACCGGCTTATCTGTGCTTTGCAAGGCATAAAAGCTATTGTTTCCCTTTTGATGGATACTTTTAATTTTATCAAAAAATAACTTAGCTCTAAGCTAAAAAAGCACGGGCATTTCATAACCTTTACTTTTTTTCTAAAAGTTCGGTCATCGCATGCAGCGTTTCCTTTTGATCCGATAAAGTTGCATTACGCAACGCAACACTTGGAATATGAAGTAATTTATTAGTCAGCCGATAACTAAAACGTTTGAGGACTTCTTCTGCTGGAAATCCTTTTTTAAGTAAAGAAAAAGCCTGATTAAGCTCTTGTTCGGAATCCTGTTTCGCTTGTTGGCGGTAAGCTTTTATAAGCAACGAAGCTTCTTTATTTTTTTCTAAACGCCGGTAATCCGCTACTTTTTCAGTAATAAACGCTTCGGCCGCGATGGCCGCGGTGCGGCGTGAAGCCTGATTTTTTTGAATCCAATACTGGAAATCATCTAATCTAGAAAGATAAACGTCTTCGAGTTGATTGACGGCCGGTTCAATATCACTAGGCACCGCAAGATCCGCGATAAACAAGGGGCGCCGTCGTCGTTTTTTTAAAGTGCTTGCAAGTACTTGTTTTGTAATTAAGAGAGAAGTACTCGCTGTCGCTGAAATCACTATATCGACATAGGGAATGTGCTCGTTAATTTGTTCAAGCGAAATCAATTGCGCACCAATCGTTTGAACTAGTTTTTTAGCGTGCTCAGGTGTTCGATTGGCGACATAGAAATGCTGTATCCCTTGAGAGACAAGATGTTTAGCGACTAAAGTAATGGTTTCCCCCGCACCAATTAATAAAACGCGTGTTTCGGCCAGGCGTGCAAAAATTTGTTTGGCCGCGTGCACCACCGCAAAACCCAATGAAACAGGATGAGCATTAATTTCAGTTTGTTGACGAATCTGTTTCGTGGTTTTGAGTAAGTAGTTTAAAAGTGGTCGTAATTGAGTTTTGACAAATCCTAAAGATTCAGCAAGAAAAAAGCTTGTTTGAGTTGACCTACAATTTGTGCTTCACCGACAATAACCGAGTCAAGACCACTTGCCACACGTAATAAATGGCGGAGCGCCGCATTATGGTGATACGTATACCAAGCGTCTTGTAATAATTCAGGAGAAAGCTGTTTGGTTTGGCAAAGCCAATTGCACAGCTCGGTGACTTGGCCGTTCACTCCATAAAACTCAGTACGATTACAAGTCGACAACATAACCACTTCTTCGGCTTGGGTCAGTTGTTTAATTTCGCGGAGTGCCGTCGCCATACTCGCGGGTGAAAACACCACTTGTTCACGTACTGCCAACGGAATGGTTGCATAACGAAGACCACACGCGAAAAGATTCATAAAGATTTAGGTCTCTTGTTGCAAGTGGAGTCGCGCCCATTCCTCTTTATAGGCCACGTCTACTAGACGAAAACCGGCTTGCGCATAATGATCCTGTATGCGTGTGACTTGTTCGCGTAAAATACCCGCTAAAACACACCGCCCACCTTTTTTAACATACTGAGCAAATCGTTCAGCCAGCTGGGTAAGCGGTTCGGCTAAAATATTCGCGATTAACACATCCACTTTTTCAGGAGGATGAAACTGTTCTGGTGAAAAAACAAGGATTTGTTCACGACGAATCTGGTTTTGGATGGCATTCGCTTGGGTCGATTCTAAGGCCTGTGGGTCATGATCCACCGCCCACACTTGACTTGCTCCGCATTGGATAGCCGCTAAGCTTAAAATACCCGAACCACAACCGTAATCAAGCACAGTCTGTCCGATTTGCATCTGTGCATCGAGCCACTCTAAACACAGTGCCGTACTCGGGTGGGTTCCTGTACCAAAAGCCAATCCAGGATCCAACCAGACAATAGTCCCTTTAGGATCAGGCACAGCAAAACCATGAGGACATACCCATAAACGCTGACCAAAACACATCGGTTGAAAATCATTTAACCAAAGACGTTCCCAAGGTTGGTCGGCAATCGGTTTAATTTGGCAATTTAAAATCACTTTTTCGGTAAACCGCTGTCGTAATTGTTGAATCAGTTCCTCTAACTGGAAGTGCTCAGGAAAAAGCGCATTCACCTCGACCAAAGACCATAAAGGGGTGGTATCAGGGTCTGGTTCAAACAAAGCTTGTTCATCTGCCGCTTGCCAAGTAATCGCCACGGCCTCGGAGGTTTCCAAAAAATCACTCATTGCCGCAACATACGCTTCCTGAGTCAGTAAAGATAAATTTTGCCAAGCCATATCAACGTGCCAAGTGTTGTTCGAGATAGTGAATATGTGTGCCACCTTTGATGAAATTGGCATCTCTCAATAAGCGTTGATGCATTGGAATATTGGTTTTGATCCCTTCAATCACAATTTCATCTAATGCCGTACGCAGACGCGCTAAAGCAATATCCCGTGTTTCACCATAAGCAATCAATTTCCCTATCAAAGAATCATAGTAAGGGGGTACCGGGTAACCGGTATAAATAGCGGTATCCACGCGTATCCCAGGGCCACCGGGCGGATGATACAACGTAATGGCGCCCGGTGAAGGCATAAACGTTTCGGGATCTTCGGCATTAATACGACATTCAATGGCATGCCCGCGAAAATGGACATCACTTTGTCGATACCCTAGTTTTTCGCCTGAAGCAATGCGCAGTTGTTCACGCACTAAATCAAAACCGGTGATCATTTCCGTAATGGGATGTTCAACTTGAATCCTGGTATTCATTTCGATGAAATAAAAATGACCGTCTTCATAAAGAAACTCAAAGGTCCCCGCACCACGATATTTCATATCCCGACAGGCTTTCACACACAGCTCACCAATATGGCTCCGTTGTTTGGGCGTAATGCCCGGTGCCGGCGCTTCTTCAATGACTTTTTGATGGCGACGCTGCATGGAACAATCGCGTTCACCTAAGTGAATCGCATGACCTTGACCATCACCGAGAACTTGAATTTCAATATGGCGAGGCGTTGTTAAAAATTTTTCGAGATAAACGCTAGCATTCTTAAAATTGGCTTGCGCTTCCGAACGTGTTAAAGCAATCGCATTGAGTAAAGCGGCTTCGCTGTGCACAACCCGAATTCCACGACCACCCCCACCTCCTGAAGCTTTGATCAGCACAGGATAACCAATTTTTTGCGCCATTTTTAAATTTTCAGCATCATTATTACCTAATTCCCCTTCTGAGCCAGGAACACACGGTATTTTAGCCTGTTTCATTGCGGCAATCGCTGAGACTTTATCTCCCATTTTTCGAATGGTATCCGGCTCAGGGCCCACAAAAATAAAGCCACCTTGCTGGACACGCTCGGAATGAATCGCAACCGTTTGAATGCCCATCTCTTTACACGCACGTAAAATACGTAAGGCAATTTCACCTCGGTTTGCAATCACTACTTTATTTAGCATGGCTCTGACCTATTTGTGTTTCGCATTGCACAAAAAATATTATTACGTTTTTTTACTCGTCCACGGTTATCCGTAGAACCTATTCAATAATGAACAACGCTTGATCGTATTCAACAGGCATCCCATTTTCGACTAAACGTGCTTTGAGGACACCCGCTTTATCCGCTTCAATTTGATTCATCATTTTCATTGCTTCAACAATACAAAGCACATCCCCTTTTTTAACGATTTGCCCAATTTCCACAAGTCGGATTAGGGGCTAAATAGACCGTACCGACCATAGGCGATCGAACTTTGTGGCCCGTTGGCTCACTTGTCGAACCAGTTCCGACTTTGGCCGCTGGCTCAGCAGTTTGTCTCGTGATCACCTGAGCCGAAACGGGGGGCGTAATACCCAACGTCGTTGCAGAGGTCAGCTCACGCTTAATACGTATTGACTGTGCCCCTTCGGTGAACTCAATTTCACTGAGATGATGTTCATCCAGCAGTTTAATGAGCTGTTTAATTCTTTCAGAATCCATAGAAACCAAACCTCTTTTTTCAACCAGGTATTCAGCCGCTTATTGGAGCATATTCACTTCTCCTTGGCTAGTCTTTAGAAAGCGAATCCTGAGAAACAACTTGCTAATTACCTCAATCGATATATCCCATCGATACGAGGCTCTATTGTGAAAACGAAACGGCTTGGCTAGGATGGAATAATTGAATCCATTTTTCGACAAAGCTAGACGGTGATGACAAACAATTTTGGATCCATCCCCTGCCATCGATTACGTGGCGTTGGGCCGAAAATAACCGCGTTGTTAGCGAAATGCGGGGTACAAACTTTAGAGGATTTATTACTCCATCTCCCGCTTCGCTATGAAGATCGCACACAAATCACACCGATTGATCAGTTGTCCTTTGGAAAACCTGCTTTAATGTACGGGACACTGTGCACGCTGCTCACACCACGCAATCCGCGTGGTCAGCCTTTTTGTTGTCGTATAGAAGATGAAACCGGAAGTATTGATTTACGTTTTTTTTCCTTGCACCCGAAGCAACAAGCACTTTTTACGGTGGGTCGCCGCTTACTTTGCTTTGGCACTCCACGTATTTCTGGGCGCAGTCGATTCACCTGGGAAATGGTACACCCAGAAATTCAATGGCTCCATGCGAATGAAAAAATGACCTTACCCACCCATTTCACGGCAATTTATCCGACCACACAGGGACTTTCACAAACGACCTGGCGACGGCTGGTTACACAAACATTCACTCTGGCTTCCACTCAACCTCGCGCGACGACGGACAAACGCCCCCTCAACTTTTTTTACAGATTACTTAACCACTTTTTTACAAAAAATAGGGGATGAATCGCTACCCGATAGTTGGCACGCGTTACGTTTTTTACATCAACCCCCGGTCGACGCACCTCTAGACCAGTTGTTGAATAAAACCCATCCCGCTCAACGACGCCTTATCTTAGAGGAATTACTCGCCCATGCTTTGAGCGTACAACAACGTAAACAGGCGCGCCGTCAAGAGTGTGCTACCGCTTTGCCACCCAATCGGGGCTTGATTGAGCGTTTAATGCAAGCATTACCTTTTCAACTGACTTCGGCACAACAACGTGCCGTAGAAGAAATCAGTGCGGATATGCAGCAACCCTATCCCATGCAACGCTTATTGCAAGGGGATGTCGGTTCTGGAAAAACGATTGTTGCCGCGCTGGTCGCTCTACAAGCGATTGAAAATGGATTCCAAGTCGGTTTGATGGCACCCACTGAGTTACTCAGTGAACAACATCGACATCATTTTTGTACTTGGTTTGAGCCATTGGGCCTAAAAGTGGTCAATTTAACAGGAAAAATGCGTGTTAAAGCGAGAAGCGCGGCGCTACAAGCGATTGAGTCCGGTGAAGCCGCGATGGTGATTGGTACTCATGCACTGTTTCAAGAAACGGTCCGTTTTGAAAAATTAGGCTTAATCATTATTGATGAACAACATCGTTTTGGTGTTCAACAACGTCTCGCGCTCTGGGAGAAAGGTTTACAAGCCACTCAACAAGCCCATCAATTATTCATGACGGCCACACCGATTCCACGGACATTAGCCATGACGACGATGACAGAATTAGATTTATCCTTCATTGATGAAATGCCGCCAGGTCGTTTACCGATAAAAACCGTTGTTTTATCGGCTGGGCGGCGCGGAGAAGTCATTGAGCGAATTCGGCAACTGGGTTTACAAAAAAACAGGTTTATTGGGTCTGTCCTTTAATTGAAGAGTCAGAATTACTGTCTTTGGAAGCCGCCACCACCCTATTTCAAACCTTACAAGCGTGTTTACCCGAATTACAGTTAGGTTTGATTCATGGCCGACTCAGCGCTCAGGAAAAAGAAACGATTATGCAGCAATTTAAAAGCGGTCAGTTTGATCTCCTCGTCGCCACCTCGGTAATTGAAGTGGGGATTGATGTTCCGAATGCGCAGGTCATGGTCATTGAAAACGCCGAACGCTTAGGGCTCGCACAACTGCACCAACTCCGTGGTCGTGTCGGTCGTGGTGATGAACAAAGCTATTGTATTTTACTGTATCAAAATCTATCCCCCATTGCGCAACAACGCCTAGCTATTATGCAGCAAAGTCAAGAGGGGTTAGTCATCGCACAACGTGATTTAACACTCCGTGGTCCTGGCGAAGTATTTGGGTTTCGGCAAACCGGCTGGTTACCGTTACGAATCGCGGATTTTACACGGGATCAATATCTACTGCCCAAGGTCCTACCGCTGGCGCAATATATTATGGATCAAGCGCCCTATCTGATTAAACCACTTATTGAACGCTGGCTAAAAACGACCGCGGAAACCTGTCGAAAAACTTGAATGATGTGTTCTAAAACATACTCTCTTTAACAGAGGCCTCTACTGTACTCTTCTTGATAGTTTATGCTGTTTTTTCATTTTTTATATTTAATTTTTATTAACAAGTTTGACTTGTTAATGATTCGCTCTATATCAAAAATGATGATCCCTCACGCAGATAAAAAAATACCTATTGAAGGCTCTTTTTGAATAAGTCATCTTTTATTCCAAAGCACAGGTCAATATTATTTATTTATTTTTATAATATAAAAATAAATAAATAATAACTTATAACTTAATTATGAATTATTGCATTTTATCTATTCTTATCGCCTATAACCACGAAATCTTTTTATCAGATTCCCCATCAAAAACTTTTTTATTCTTTAATTTTAGATGATATATAAGATATATAGATTATATTTTATCTAAAAATAATATTTTCTTAATAATTATATCTTACAATTAAATAGAGCCTAAGTTAGGTTTTCATATTTAATTGACTATCCTTATTATCTATATGCCAAAAAAAATAATAAAAAATTACAAAAAATTATCTTATCACCTGGAAGAGCATTATTAGTTCTAATCGAGCAATATAAAAATGAATTAAAAACACTTTCAGGAAAATCTGAAAAAACGGCATCAATTAATGAAAAAATAAAGAAGTTAGAAGATGCTCTCGAAAAGCTATATTTATTGTATTTATCTGGCACAAAAGATGAAATAGATGGCTATGCCTTTAGAAAATTAGTTACTGATGAATCGCTAACAAACTACACGCTCTCTTATGATTATAAAATCATTGATAACGATCCCACAAGACGATATTTTGAAACTCATTTAGCCGCAATAACACTAAAAAACAGCTTGAAAAAGCTTGATATAGAAGATTTAACATCTCACCATCAATTTCTTTATGACTTACTTTCTGAAACAAAGAAAAAAGAGGTCACCGAAATATTTTATAATCCGACTTTACCTTTGGGTCAGTTTAATATCGAATATGTTAGTGTTCTTAAAAGTCTAAACGATACACCTTCTTACAAAGAAGCGTCTGAGTTAGATCAAGAAAAGATGTGTCTATTAATAAAGTGTTCAATTCTTAGTGTCTTTCTTATGACAAATAAACCCTCTACTATCTCCTTTCCAATTGGAATATATAATATAGGTCTTTTTAAAAAAGAAAATCGAGGCGTAAAAACTCTATTTAGACAAGAGAATGTTCATTCTAATCATCTAGGTATTGTAAAAAGTTATATGCCCCTGCCCATAAGTGATATTGCTTACAGAGAGAATAAACCGTTTCCCTATTTAAGAAGTGCTGATAACACAACTTTTTATAGTGATGCACAATGGCCCCGTAAAAATTTTAGATTGCTAACCCACCCATTTTCCAGCTCAATCTCTGGAACAATACTGTGTCATCTTAGAGTAGCAAAGTATTTGTTAGATCAATCGTCGTTAAGCTTTAAAAACAGTAAACACTTCGCGAATTTTATTCGATGTGTTATCTCAGTCCTGTTATATCAAACAGGAGGGCACAGCCTAAATGAATATGTAAGTGTATTAACCTTACCTGAAGTCATCAACGCATTTGATCAATTAGAAAATTTTAACAGTATAGATGAAAAAACATTATTTTTTACAGAAAATAAAGCGGCTTTTTATCAAGCAATTGATGCTACAATTGTCTATTGTAATACTTTATTAAGAAAAGAAAAACTACATAATGAGCTGAAAAACGATTTTTCAAAAGAAGAAGATGATCAATTTAAAAATGAAGAATTAATAAGCAAAATAAATAAATAAATATGATGCTCATATTTTCAATTATATTTCTAATTACATGAATGAAATCGAAAATGCATTTTTAAAACGACTTGAAAAAATTAAGTGTAAGAAAATACTTGATTTCGAAATAAGCCAAGAAGAATTTGTAAGCTATATTCATTCAATAAAAGTCGCGCCTGAACTATCAGATATGAATATATTTTGTCGTGATAATATACTTGCCCCTAAGCTACGCGCTTATTACTTAGCGCAAATAAAAAAAATAAAAAGCCAAGTCATTTCATCCTGTCAAACTAGTGATAACCAACACCTAATTACTAAATTTAATGCCGCTATTCAACTACAATATGATTATGTCCAAGAAACAATGAAGCCCGATATAGTTTGTGTAAGAATAAAATTATATAATTTACAACAAGAAATCAAGAAATCAAGAAAAATATGAAGAAAAATTATAACACTCTTTCGATGAGCCCAGGAGAGAGACAAGGAGACCATTGCAAGAGCGATACGAGGCCGAATAAACCTCGATAAATACGCATTGGTTGGTGGTCGCTCTATTTACTATTGCTAAACTATATTAAAAATAGTTTAGCAATAGTAAATAATCTAGAAAAAATGTTATACATAACTAATTACAAATAAAGCTTATTATTAGAAAAATAATTTTTCCAACAAACGATTGCCTATACCGCTTAATCATACCCGTCCAAATAATAAATAATTCGTTTAAAGTTTTTAGAAAAAGATCTCAACATATCATGTAATGACTATCGCTCGATCATTTTTTGGATAAGAATTTACATCAAGCTTTATCAAAAAAACCGGAATATCTAGAAGGAACAAAGGAACAATCGTTTTTTAACAAAAAAACTGTATTTTCTTATAAGAAATGAAGTCACCTAGTTGGCGACTTCATTGGTTTTTAACAACAAGAATACGAATCTATCCTTATTTTCCTATTGAACTTGTTTTTTCTTTGGTACGTATAGATCCGTAATAGTGCCTTCGATCATTTCACTAACATCAGTGTTTCCGAAAGTGTTGGGTGTGGGTGAATGGTTAATGCAATATCCTCGGCTTCACAACCCATTTCAATGGCTAACGCGACTTCACCAATCAGTTCTCCCGCATTGGGGCCCACGATTCCTGCACCTAAATCGTTGTGTTTCTTGACCTAAAGAACGACCACTGGCCATCCACGGGAAAACCGCTTTTTCATAAGCAATCGATTGGGCTTTTGCTTCCATTTCTGTCAGGCCTACCCAAGCAATTTCGGGATCGGTATACGCAACAGAAGGAATACAACGTGGCTCAAAATAATGTTTTTTACCGGCAATCACTTCGGCCGCAACGCGTCCTTCCGCCACTGCTTTATGCGCTAACATCGGGTTACCGACAATATCACCAATCGCAAAAATATGCGGCACAGCGGTCCGTAGTTGTTTATCCACCTGAATAAAACCACGCTCATCCACTTCAATCCCTAATGCCTCCGCGCCAATGAGTTTACCATTTGGTTTACGCCCAACCGCGGATAAAATTCGATCGAATCGTTGTGGTTTATCTGGCGCACCTTCTCCGGAAAAATGAACCCAAAGGCCGTCTTTTTTCGCTTCCACTTGCGTCACTTTGGTATTTAATAAAAACTTATACTGCGCACTTAATCGTTTAAATAACGGTTTAACAATATCTTCATCTGCACCGGCAATGATATGGGCATTCGCTTCGACAACGGTAATCGATGCTCCCAAAGCGTGATAGACAGTCGCCATTTCCATACCGATAATTCCACCGCCTAAAATCAACATTTCGCCCTGTGTGGCTTCCAGTGCCAGCGCACCCGTTGAATCGATAATGCGTGGATCGCTTGGCAGAAAAGGAAGTTGTACAGGCTGTGATCCGGCTGCGGTTTTTTTCCATCGATCGTGAGAGTTAACTCATTTTTCCCAGTAAATTGTCCTTCACCCTGAATCACTTCCACTTTACGTTGTTTGGCTAACATCGCCAAACCACCCGTCAGTTTTTTCACAACACTGTCTTTCCAGACTTTTAATTTTTTAATGTCCAGTTTTGGTTTGCCAAACTCAACACCGAATTCTTTCATAGCTGCCGCATCTTCAATTACTTTCGCCGCATGCAATAAAGCTTTAGAAGGGATACAACCCACATTTAAACAAACACCACCTAAGGTACTGTAACGTTCAACCAAGGTTACTTTTTTCCCTAAATCCGCCGCACGAAAAGCAGCGGTGTAGCCGCCCGGCCCACTCCCTAAGACGAGTACTTCAGTTTTTTTGGTTTCTAAGTCAGCCATACTTTCCTCTTTTATGCAGTAATATGAGTTATGTTATTTCATTCGTACAAAATAGTGGATGATCTCGTCTTTAGAGCAACCAACGTCGAATATCCGCAAGACAATCGGCCAAATAGACAATAAAGCGCGCGCCTTCGGCCCCATCAATCACGCGATGATCGTAGGATAACGATAATGGCAACATTAAGCGAGGAACAAATTCGCTGCCTTGATATTGCGGTTTATATTGTGCTTTTGAAACACCCAAAATCGCGACATCCGGAACATTGACGATCGGCGTGAACGCGGTCCCACCGATTCCACCTAAACTTGAAATCGTAAAAGAATTTCCTTGCATATCTGCGCTCGTCAATTGCTTGGCACGTGCTTTTTGGCTTATTTCACCTAATTCTTTGGCTAGTTCAGATAAACTTTTTTTATCGACGTCACGAATCACCGGAACAACCAAACCTTCTGGTGTATCCACGGCAATTCCAAAATGAAAATATTTTTTTATAATCAGTTGCTGACCATCTGCCGACAAGGACGCATTGAATGAAGGAAACGCCTTAAGCGTTGTCACAACGGCTTTCATAATAAACGCTAAGGGTGTCAATTTAATACCGGACTGTATCGCAAAATTAGCCTGCGCTTTACGAAACGCTTCCAGTTCCGTAATGTCCGCTTCATTAAATTGCGTCACATGCGGAACTAATAACCAATTACGATGTAAATTTTGGGCCGTGAGTTTCTTAATCCGAGAAAGGGGTTTCGTTTCCACCTCCCCAAACGATTTAAAATCAATATCCGGTTGTTTCGGCGCATGAAAATCGCCTTCCGAACCACGCGAAGAGGAACTTAAGGACGATTTTACATAGTTTTGTAAATCTTCTTTTATAATCCGTCCTTTTGTCCCGTCCCCCGAATGGAAGCTAAATGAATGCCGAATTCGCGCGCTAAACGCCGCACACCTGGCCCGGCATGCTGATCACCCACTTCCTCTTCTTGATCTAAATTCAAGTGCGAAGCTCCATGCAATGTCTGCGCAGATGATTTCACCGTATCGCTGTGCGAAATGCTTGTTGACGTTTTCTGTACAGGTTCCGTTGTCGCAGCGGATGCATCTGCTTGGGTCGACGTTGCCGTCGCTTGTGCGCCGGCTTCTTCAGCAAAGTGCATGATCAAGTCACTTTTAGAAACTTTATCACCCACTTTGACTAAAATCTCGGCCACGGTTCCACGCACATCCATCGATGCTTTATCACTTTCCAGGGTAATTAATGCGTCTTCAGGTTGCACCGTATCACCGACTCTTTTAAGTTAGACAAGTGAAATTCTCCTCACTAGTTATAATAAGATGATGAGCGTTCATTAGACCTCAAAAGGATTCGGTTTTTTCGGGTCTATTGAGTAACGCGCCAACGCTTGTTCAATTTCTTGGGAAGTCACACTCCCTTCGGCCTGTAAAGCATACAGCGCAGCCAGCACAATATAATAACGATCCACTTCAAAAAATTGACGTAATTGTTCGCGCGTCGCACTTCGACCAAACCCATCCGTTCCAAGTACCACATAACGTTGTTTAAAGAACCCACGAATTTGATCCGCGTTTAAACGGATATAATCGGTCGCTGCAACGACTGGCCCCGGACGATCCGCTAAACACTGTGCAACGTGACTCAAGCGTGGGGTTTGCGTCGGATGCAGTAAATTGTGTCGCTCAACTGCTAACGCTTCTTTACGTAACTCTGAAAAATTTGTCGGAATAGACCTTCCATACCAAAAGTACGTGACTCATCGGGAACAATCGGTACAATCCGTGGTGCTAAGGCTTTATCTTTTAAAAGCTGGCGCAAAAGTTCAACAAAAACCATCGTCGTCGAAATACTGCGCTCTTTTGAACCTTGCAAAACATTATTAAACACCGCCAAATCCGGTGTTGCTAATTTTTCACTGGTGTGTGTCCGCCGTGCAGGTAAGTAGCCCCCTAAATTTTTTCGTTTTTCTTGTAAGTAACGAATTTCCGGACTCTGTACGCCGGGATGATGAAAACTTAAATTTTCCACTTCTTCATCACTTAAGGGTAATTTAAAACGATCACGAAACGCGAGCAGTTGCTCGTGCGTCATTTTCTTTTGTTGATGGGTAATATTTTGTCCTTCTCCCGCCGTCCCCATCCCATAGCCTTTAATCGTTTTCGCTAAAATCACGGTTGGCTGACCCGTATGTTGCGCTGCCGCTTGGTACGCAGCATAAACTTTTTTGATATCGTGTCCACCACGCCGCAAACGCCAGATGTCTTCATCGGTCATGTCCGCGACCAGTTCTTTGAGTTCTGGATATTTTGCAAAAAAATGTTCACGAATATAAGCACCATCTTTCGCACGAAAATTCTGATACTCGCCGTCAATGGTTTCCATCATCAATCGCGGCAATAACCCTTTTTTATCTTTGGCAAATAATTCATCCCAGGAGCTACCCCACAGCACCTTAATCACATTCCAGCCCGCGCCACGGAAGACCCCTTCCAGCTCTTGAACAATTTTTCCATTCCCGCGCACCGGACCATCCAGACGTTGTAAATTACAATTAATGACAAAAATAAGGTTGTCGAGCTGTTCACGTCCAGCAACCGTCAAAGCGCCTAAAGATTCTGGCTCATCCATTTCGCCGTCACCACAAAACACCCACACTTTTCGCTTTTGTGTATCGGTAAGACCGCGATAATGTAAATACTTGAGAAATCGTGCTTGATAAATCGCTTGCATCGGACCTAACCCCATGGAAACGGTGGGAAATTGCCAAAAATCTGGCATCAACCATGGATGAGGATATGAACTGATCCCTTGCCCACCAATTTCTTGGCGAAAATGGGCTAACTGATGCTCCGTTAATCGCCCTTCAAGGAAAGCGCGTGCATAAATTCCCGGAGAAGAGTGTCCCTGGATATAGAGTAAATCACCGCCATGCTGCGCATCGGCGGCATGAAAAAAATAGTTAAACCCGACTTCATAAAGCGTCGCGGCGGATGCATAGGAGGCAAGGTGGCCACCTAATTCTGAAGAGACTTTTCCCGCTTTTAATACCATCATGACCGCATTCCAACGAATCAAGGCGGCAATACGCTTTTCTAACGTTTCATCTCCTGGGAACTCAGGTTGGTCTTTAACGGCTATCGTATTCACGTAAGGAGTTACCAACGCCTGCGGTAAAGACGACCCCGCGTTGACGCGCCGTATCAAGCAATTGTTGAACCAAAAATTCAGCACGCGCTTTGCCTTCGACTTTTAATACGGATAAAAGCGCGTCAAGCCATTCTTTGGTTTCGATGGGGTCTAGGTCTAAATTTAACGTGGACTGCGTCATAAACGGTGCTCATCCTCAGAAAAGTAGAGTTTTTATAAATAATAGGATCCATTCTACCGGGATTGGTGAGGGTTTGTCCTCTTCTACGATAAAGAAACTGCCCTAAGACTATCGTGCCAATACATTATAGAATGATCTTACCGGCTTTTTTGGGTCAAACAGCCGGTAAGATAGACTTGTTTTTCAAGATTTGAGATGTGCTACAGTAACATACCGAGCGTAACCGCAAAGACAATCAGTAAAAAAAGTATCAGCGCTCGATCAATAAGCTGGAGTGCTTCAGGGTAATTCTCATCTTTAAGTTCTGTATTATCTGGCAAGCCTAACGCAACACGACTGCCCCGTTCAATCATTTCCCCATTAAAAGAAGGATCTCTTAATAGATAGTTCAAGAAAAAATGGCTCTTACCCACCAAAGCATTGATTATTGTAAATAATCGAACCGGCAGCCAATCAAGGAATCCTTTTAATTTTGCAGCGACTTCGCCTAATCCAGGATGAGAGGTAACTTGTTGCGCACAACGTTCCACCAAACGATACGTTAACGCGGCAATCGGTCCAAGCAAAGCAAACCAAAAAATCACCGCAAAAAGCGTTTCATTGGCTTTGTTAAAAATGAATCGGTGATGGGTCTTACTCTCATAAATATTGTCTGGGCCTAAACAATAAAAGAGGACGGCTGCGCCCAGTACGAATCCAACAAAACCACATAAAACAGTATGACTTGGAACATAAATAAGAGCAAACAGTAGGACGATCGGCAAGACAATCAACAAAAAGAAAATATAAGGATTTTTTGCCCATGCATACTGACCAAAGCATTGTTGTACTTTGTTTACATACGCACTCAACCAGTTAAAACGGTGCAGTGCTTTCCCAATAGAAAGAAAGCGCTCTAAACTTAAACAAAGTAAAAGAGTAATAAATGTCATGGTGTATCTTGACTCCTGGATTTTAACATCGTACACATGCGCAACGCTTCATAGTATTGAACTATTTTTGGAACATTCTTTATTCAATTCAGTCTGCAATACAGTAAAGCGCGCTATTGATCAAAATTTTTAATTCATTGACCTGAGGATGATAGTTTAGTCTACTCGCAGCTTATCGTTCAAGGCTAAGGGTGTTGGGTAACGCAAAACCACCCAATAGGACGATCCCACAAAGGTTAAAATCGTCGCTGCTTGAATTAAATAGTTTGCTTTCGCACTAATCAAAGCCGGCGTCGCTTCAGCCGCCAAATACGCAAGCAACAAAGAAAACTCGCTCGCTTGCCCTAAACGAACACCCACTTCGCGAGCAATGCTTTTCTTCTCGCCAGACCAACGAAGTAACACGGCAAACAACCAGGGCTTGATAAGCAGAACGAGGCCAGCCAATAATAAAGCCGGTAAGATTCAAAACTTGCACCAATCGCAAAGAAAAACATCGTTAGACAAAAATCACGTAACGGCTTCAAGTTATCCGCAATAAACGCCGCGATCGGTCCTTCAGCAATCGAAACTCCCGCTAAGAACGCACCGATCTCAGCAGAGAGTCCGAGCGCACGAGAAAGTTCTGCCAAACCTAAACACCACCCGAGCGCGACCAAGAATAAGTATTCTTTTACCCGATCAAACCGAACAAACAGTTTACTAATAAAATAATGCTGGACAACAAACGCAAACCCAAGAATAAAAGGAAAGGTGATAAACGTCAGTCCTAAATCAATCCATTTTGATCCAGTTAAGTGGGCGCCGTGAACAATCAATAACATGCCAATCGCTAAACAAATCCTGTAACAGCAACACACTAATCATCGTTTCACCAATCGGCTTATGATGTAAAGCCATCGTCGGTAAAAGCTTTAAGCCGATAATCGTACTCGAGAAAATTAAACTTGCACCAATGAGTAAACTTTCCAGGAGTGCAAAACCAAAGAAATAGCCGACTGCAAAACCTATCGTCGTGAATAGCGCACTGAACACTAACGTGGCCAACGCCGTTTTACGCAGACTTCGATAAAACTCTTGTGGTGTTAAATCAAGACCCACTAAAAATAGCAGAAAGATAATACCGACATCACCAAAACCACGCGCTACCGTAATGTTAGGTACTAATTTCAAACCACTCGGGCCTAACAAAACACCTAACAGAATATAAGCCACCAATAAGGACTGTCGAGTATAGAGTGCGATGGTCGCTAACACCGCTGCACCCGTAAAAATGATGAACGTAGAAAAGACGAAGCTGTGATCCATGTGCGTTACTCCTCCAAACAAAGTAGAGACGCATTCCCACCGGCCGCCGTAGTATTAATTGACAGTGTCCGCTCCACACATAAACGTGGCAGATAAT
This sequence comes from Rickettsiella massiliensis 20B, assembly GCF_000257395.1. GTDB lineage: Bacteria > Pseudomonadota > Gammaproteobacteria > Diplorickettsiales > Diplorickettsiaceae > Diplorickettsia > Diplorickettsia massiliensis. The sequence goes on along the minus strand of NZ_AJGC01000002.1, from coordinate 536,699 downwards.
AAGGTCCGCCGGCTTTCGGTCCGGTGCCCGATAATCCTTCACCACCAAAAGGTTGTACGCCCACAACTGCGCCAATCATACTGCGGTTTACATATTGATTTCCTACATGTACTTGCCGGGTAATGGTATTGATTATACTTTGAATACGGCTTTGTATCCCTAACGTTAAACCATAACCGGTTTGATTAATCGCTTCAATCACCTGTGTACGATCATGCGCCGCATAACGGGAACTAAATGTAAAGCATGGAGTAACTGAACCGCTGCGGCGGCGATCAGCGTTGTTTGTCCAGCTGGTTTTGCAATCACCGTGTTTCCCGCGGCTAAAGCGGCGGTGACCTGGCCAATAAAAATGGCTAATGGAAAATTCCAAGGACTAATACATGCAATGACACCACGACCATGTAAACTAGACCAATTTTCTTCACCGGTTGGTCCAGGTAATAATTGCGGAACACAGTCTTAACGACAAAAATCAATGGCTTCACGCACTTCAGCCACAGCATCCGGTAACGTTTTACCGGCTTCACTGACCGCTAAAGCTATAAATTCAGCCAACCGTTCTTCAAATAAATCAGCCGCCCGTTCTAAACAAGCCGCCCGTATTTCAACCGGAGTTTGCGACCAACTCGCAAACGCTTGATGTGCGCTGGTTAGTGCCAGTTCCAATTGTTCAAGGCTCGCTAACGTCACCTCACCAATCACCTGCTCTGTCTGCGCAGGATTGACTACTTTTTTTGTTTTCTCACCAGACTGTAATTGACCATCAATAATTGGGCCAGAAACCCGTTGCACTTGACTCGCTGCGGTGATTTGTTCTGCAAGAACTGCCCATGTATTCGTATCACTAAAATCAATTCCTCGTGAATTTTTACGGGCATGACCATAGATATCCGCAGGCAAAGGAATTTTAGGATGCGGAATCGCTTGCAAGTTCCCCTCAATCGGAACATTTGGATCGACGATTCGATTGACAAAAGAAGTATTCGCACCATTTTCCAAAAGACGGCGGACTAAATAAGCGAGTAAGTCTTCGTGGCCACCCACCGGGGCATAGACTCGGCAAGGGATATTAAGATGCTCAAGACCCACAACGTGATCATAAAGCGTGGCGCCCATTCCATGGAGGCATTGAAATTCAAAATCGCGATAATCACCAGCCATTTCAAGAATGGTCGCTAAACTATATGCATTATGCGTCGCAAATTGTGGATAAATCTGTCGCGTATGCGCCAACATCTTTTTAGCACATGCGATAAAACTGACATCGGTTGCCGTCTTACGGGTAAAGACCGGATAACTTTTCAGTCCTTTGACTTGTGCATTTTTAATTTCTGTATCCCAATACGCGCCTTTAATCAGGCGAACCATCCAGCGCTTACCCTGTTTTTGACTTAAATCAATCAACCAATCTAAGACAAAACGCGTCCGCTTTTGGTAAGACTGAACCGCTAAACCAAATCCTTCCCAATTTCCTAAATCACCATCACAAAACACATTCCCAATAATATCCAGTGAAATATCCAGCCGCTCGGCTTCTTCAGCATCTACCGTCAAAGTAATGTTATTGTCTTTCGCCTGGAGTGCGAGCACTTTTAGTTGCTGCGTTAAAAACGGGACCACTTCTTCTTTTTTGGCAAACTCATAGCGCGGATGTAATGCCGATAGTTTAATCGAAATACCCGGCGCATCTTTTAAATGTTTCCCTTGTGCCACTTGACCAATGGCTCGAATCGCTGTTTGATATGCATTGAAATAGCGGTTTGCGTCGGCTTGAGTCCGCGCTGCCTCACCTAACATATCATATGAAAAACGATAACCACGTGCTTCCAGTGGTACTGCGCGCTTGAGGGCTTCGTCAATCGTCTGCCCCATCACAAACTGACGACCCAATAATTGCATCGCCTGTTTCACTGCACGTCGAATAATCGGTCCACCGGTTCGTCCTAAAAAACGACACAGTTGAGTCGATAAGCCTTGTTCTTCATCTGACTTAAGCAACTTGCCTGTTAAAGGAGCCCCAAGTACTCGCATTGACAAAAAAGAATGGCTCTGACCAACATGCGAAGTCCAGTCTACCCCGCTAATTTTATCTTCTAATAATGCATCCACCGTTGTTTTATCCGGGATCCGGAGTAACGCTTCCGCTAAACACATTAAAGCAATGCCTTCTTGACTCGACAAATCATACTCATACAGAAAAGCGTCTAAGCCTCCAGTGGATAAGCGTTTAGCACGAATTTTCTGGATCAATTCTTTCGCGGTCTGCGCCACTTCAACCGGCAATGCCGCTTCTTTTAGCAACGCCTCGACAACTTCCGTTTCATCTGCGTAGTAAGCATCCGCGATAGCTTGACGAAAAGAAGCATCCTGCATCGACATTAAGGGAAAAGACATCCGAACCTCGCATAAAATATAAAATTGTTTTTTTCAATGTGGCGCCGTGTTGTGGGTTCATTGCGTTGATGAAAAACCACTCGGCAAATCACGCCACGCCTAAACTATCTTGATAAAAAATCTGGATCTCTAGTCATTGCAATGAAGAAGAATCAGGACAGTAATTTAGTCATACAGCAGTTCATCTAACGCCGTTTGCTTCTCTGAACCGCCCGCTTGGACTAACTCCTGCAACACATCCGTAATACACAAATAACGCAAAATATTCGGTGTTACTTCGTCAAATGTAACTTTCACGCCGAGTAACGATTGCTCTACTTCATCAAAGGTTGCGCCAATCCCATACCCTAAACATAAAGAACACAGCTGGTCCGCTCGACGTGCAATCGCAGGGAAAATTCCCTTTTCTGAAAAGATTTCTTCTTCTGTAATCACTCGCCCCTTGAGCGTAAACGTGGTTCCAAACGTTTTAATAATGGTACAAAGTGCTTTTTTTAATTCCATCGCTGTTTTACTCCTTCCACCAGGGAATCGCTACTTTACGAGGACCCGCTAAGACATTGCGTAACCAGCGCCAAAATACTGGTACTGAAAAGCCATAATGCTCCAGTAGCCCAAAAAAAGCCATGGCCGCTAACGCCAACAGAAAGCTCCAAAGACGAATATGAATCAAAAATAACAGTAAAGGAAACGCCGCCCGCGCATCGATTACAAAAAACCGTGGGGTACGCGCAGAATCTCGCCAATGCGCTTCTGTTAAAACACGAGCCATAAACCACCTACTTCTTACCTTTATTCTAAACACTGCATTCAGTGGCGCTTTAGAGCTTAAGCACAAATTTGAAGCAGTGCCTTGTGGCACGAATCATACCGCATGTATCACTGAATTTAAAGCAATGGGCCGGATTCTATATCAATTCTATAAATTGATAATTTTATTAAATTTTAATCTAATTACAAGTTAAAGAATCGGCTCAAAACGGCATGTACTATTCTAAGGAAAGGTCCTTCCTTTATTAGGATCAACAAAGAATTGGAACGAAAACCCGAACCTCTGTTCGCTAAACAAATCACTTTACATATAGAAAAATTTGCTAATCTATCTTTTAGGCCAACGCCCATCGCGCTCCACTCGCCATGCAGAGATTGATCCATAGCCAAAAAGCTTTATTGTATATCTTGACCACACAGCACTTCAACCGACATACGATAAAGCCCGTTCCGGGCTTATCTAAGCAAACGTTTGCCTTATCTCACAAGCGATACGCCCTTTTATTATCTCAAGAAAAGTCGCAATCCAATCGGGGCAGAAGCCGGTTTGCACTGCTCAACCTGAGCGGTATTCGGCTCCAAACCCACCGCGGCCAGGACCCCAGAACGCAAAGCACTTTTACCAAAAAATCCTAGTCTATTCGTTACACCCTTAGACCAACCTTTTACTATATCTTCAAGATCTAATTTAGTCTTTGGCACCTGATCCTGAGTAGACTTTCCATGTAGTTGATCTAACAAACAATTTATATTATTAATTCTACGTATTGAAGCCGCGCGATCTTGCTTCTTGATATTTTCTGGTGTAGTAGTTTGCGCAAGATAGCGAATAAGCGCTTGACGAATATTCAGATCAAATAAATCGAATTCTTCTTGACTATCTGACACCTCCTGGAGGATGCGAATCAAAACATTATTTAAAGCAACATCTAATGAAATCGTTTGGATTGACTCTAATTTTTTTGCGCACACTGTTTCATCTTTATAGTCACCGTGTTCTTTAATATTTTTTACGATAGCCCCTAACGTCTCGTTTTTATTATAACAAAATGCAAGCTTTTTATTAGTCAGTTCCTTTTCTAACCTCTCTAATAATATGATTTGTCTTAGCTCTTTTACTGCTATCGCTGAACTTTCTTTTTCTGTCACTTCTTCGTGAGAAGGCCACTGACTGGCGAAAGCAAATACGGTTGAATGATTCGTTATGACCTCATCCTCTAAGTCTGAAATATCAGAGCTATGTTCAGATGAAGAAAACCATGGGGTTGTTAAACCGACCCCTGAGCCATCAGAATTTCTTTCAAAAGAAGCCTCGTCTTGAAATAAAGAATCATCATTTTTGTTGGATAATAGTTAGATCCTCTGCTTTTAGCTTTTTCTTCATTTTCCATCTGGAAACACATCATCATTTTCTGTTAACGCTTGATTTTCTTGTCTAGGCATCTGATATTGAATGTAATCTAGCTTTTCAATCACCTGATCTATATTCCACCTAGCTTCGGGAAAAATATAGGTCATACACCTAGCTAGATTCTGTAACGCTTCTTTTTGCTTTCTTTCACTGTTAGAAAGTGTTTCTTTTTCAATCTTTTCCCTATAAGAAGAAAAGTTTTTTTCTCATCTACCGACAATTCGCTGAATCGACTCTCAAACTGCAAATCAAGTGGAAAAAAATCTCTTTTTATCATTTGACCGAGCGCATGAATATCGACTTGTTCAGTTGGGAATTCCTGAGTTGGCTGTTCAGGTGCATAATAAAAACTCGTCATATGTCTAGAACACCCTAACTTCTCACCTTGATCTTTGGAAAATCCTCCACCTAAATCAAGTAAAGTTATTTCAGCAGCAGAACTATTTTCATCATAATTAATATAAATATTTTCTGGCTTAAGATCGCAATGAATAATTTTTTGATTACAATGTAAACCTCTAACTTCTTTTATAAGAGCTGAAAATATTCTTAATCGAGTTTGAAAACTAGGAAATACTTCTTTGTTTGTATGTAACCCCAAAAAATAATCGAGCCTTTCACCCGGTACTTGTTTCATAACTTGAAATACAAATTGATCTTTATTTAGATGGCTTTCAAATTTAATAGGTGTTTTTGCGCTTATCTTAGAATAAGCTTTAAGTAAGGTCGCTTCTCTTTCTATCTCTATTAATGAAACTGTATGCTTTAAAATAGGATCAGTATCTGTTCCTATTTTCTGTTTTATATTCCACTGCTCGCTGAAGGAATATTTAAATAATTTCTGTTTTTTTACTATTCGCTTTTTCGATGAAACCGAATATAGTTTTTTTTCATTAAGGGTAAAATCAGAATTCAAACAAATTGTTTTTAAGACAGGATAAATCAGACTAAACGCGCCCCCTTTATCTTCTGCTTTGCCGAGCACTTCAATACGATACCCATCTTTTGGTTTTTTAGAATTTCCTTTTTGTTCTTGATGACGAACCAAAATATTACCATTAAATTCAAACCTATAATTATATCGCTGTTTTGTTTCCGGATGTATCCAATGATAATCATAAAAACCAGACTGCAAAAGGAAAGCCTTTTCTTTTGTTTTTTCTACTTCACTCATCTTCTGCTTAAGATAAGGAAAAAAAATCATTAAACAGATCAGATGCGGGTCAACTTTTGAAAAGTCAATTTTATTCAAACTAATTTTAGTCAAGTCAACATTAGTCAGATTAACCTTGGCCAGATCTACCTCAGGAAGACCGGCTTTAGTTAAATCTATGGAAAGATCTATTTGAGAAATGTCTACTACAAGAAAAATTAAATATAGAAAAAATCTAATAAGGAAAGATTAATACAGCTATCAATATAATTAGGTGCGCCAGTCATAATATAAAAATTTTTTTATTATAAAGTCAAAGCATAATAATAAAATATCTTTAATACAATATTTTAATATATGGAAATTATTATATTTTAATAATCAAAACCGATACTAAATAAATAAAAATCATCATTTATTTAAATATAAACTGATTCTACAAATAGTAAACTAACGATTTACTCTCAATACGATATGGTATTACTTATCTTTAAAAAATTAGTTAAGTATTTTAAGTTTTTTGATAGAGTGATTACTTTTTTATGAGCAAGCATTTTATACGTACGACATAATCTGCTTCGATTGTTGCACATTACGCATAATGAGTTTTAATTCCATTCATTTTTTGACTCATCGCCTATTTATTCAAGCGATTGAGCGCTACCCCTATACGCACTAAATCGTTTAGCCGACTGTTTTAAAGCATGGGTTAAATCACTCCTGCTGATTAAATTTAAGCTTTATCCAAAGTATCAGCGAAGAGATAATCTTTTAAACCAAATGAATGAAGAAGCCTAAAGCCGCTGCATCTTATAAGCTAATTAACTCGATGCTTAGAGCCCCTCTACTGTTTTACGCCATTTCCTTTCGATAGGGATTGCTAAAATCGAATGGGCCGATTATAATTGCCACGCTTATCTTTTGGCCGAATAGCTCAGTCGGTAGAGCAGAAGACTGAAAATCTTTGTGTCGGTGGTTCGATTCCGCCTTCGGCCACCAGAAAACTCAATTAAAATCAACAAGTTAACTTCTTTACCTCAGATTCAATTTTTTGTATTACCAAAATAATACCAAAACTAACTCGAAATTATTGATCTTCATTAAGCTTGCTTTCCGGTATCTGAATTTGTTAAATCTAATCCAGCTTCCACCTCTGTCCACTGTGGCTCATGTCCTTCCTTATATTTATCTGTCATCGCTCGTGTTGCATGCCCAGCCAGCGCTTGTGCATCAATTCCACGATTTTCATATTGTTTGATTCCTAATCAACGAATCTCGTGAAAGGTGGGACGCTTCGCCATTGGTATTGACTTGAATCGCGGCAGCTTATCTCTGATACTAGAAAATGTCCTTGTCAGATAATCTGGTGTTATCTGAGTGAAATGTTGCTTACTTTCTGCTTTATAATTCTGCTTACTATGTTTATCAGGTTTTCTGTGGAGAATAAAAGGACTTAAAAAACAATCACGGCAACGACTCAAAACGTTTTGCAATATAGGCGTTATCTTAATTTTAAGATAAGCTGAATCTCCATGTTTCTCCGTCTTATGCTGGATAACATACAAATAACGCTCTTTAATATCTGAAAACTTTAAATTAACTAAATCTTCCCGTCTCTGCAAAGTCTGTAAACCTAAGTCCATTGCATTCTTAAACCACGGCTCTGCTTCGTGGTAATTATAAATATCCAAAAATCCTTCTAACTCCAATCGCTGCCGCTTCTTTTCTTCCATTTTTGGCAGCGTCTTCTCAACGGGGTTTTCTTTGCATAAACCTTTCACTATTGCATACTTAAAAATTACTATAAGTAAACTTCGATAACGATTTGACGAAACCGATGGGAATTTATCTAAAAACTCTGAAACTTCTTTAATCGATAACTCATCAATTAATTTGTCACCTAACTCTTTACGAATATGGACTAACTTTTTCTTATGCTCCTTGATTGTAAGAACAGCTAGTTTGCGTTCTGGCATTAGCTCAAACTCAAACCGATCTAAAAAGGTATTGAATGCTTGGACAGGTTCATTGATGACCTTCCCAACTATATCACGACCTGGCAATAACATTGAATTCAATAATCATTCATTATGATATTAAATTGCGATCTGCTATAGATTGCTTCATCCCAGAAACTATCGGTAGCTAGCACTATACAATCGATCAAGTCTAGCAAACAAAAATTCTTTGCTAAAGTTTTTTCAATCGCTGCTTTCGCTAATTCATGTGGTCTTAACTGACTTTCAGTATAATTAGATAAGCCTATGGCTTTAAAAATATCTAACAAATTTTTTTCATGGTCAAAAAAATGGAGCTCAGAAATATTTTTTTGTTGGCCCAATTCGTAACCAATACTTCCTAAATAACATTTATTCTCTTTCATAAAGTCCATTACAAGTAGCCATCTGTATAAAAATACTAATTCTTCATCAATAAAATACTCTAATTTTCAAATCAAATGCATATACGGTAATTAACTAAACATATAAGTAATATACTATAATTAATTAAGCCTAATAAACAACTATATTCTTTTTCTGAAAACCAGAGATGCCATTTAAGGTCTTTATAAAAAATTGAGTATCATAAGTGAATAAATTCTTTTGAAAAGAAGTAGCAACTACAGCGGCGGTATATAAATTATCAATACTTAATGGAAAAAGCTTCCAGTTTAAAAGCTCTGTTTGCTCAACAGTCGAAATTTTCAACCAGTCAAGCGTCACTGCAATTTCGTCCAGATTAACGGAAATATTAGCAAGATCTACCGCCAAACCTATTCCTTTAGCCTTTAAAAAGGCTTCTTTCCTAGTCCAACAACGAAAAAAGTTTCTTCCTTTTCTCGTTGACTCTTCAAAGTTAAAAAAAATTTCTTTTCAGATGGAGAAAAAATAGTTTCGCTTAGACTTTCTATTGATTTCTTTTTATCGTTATATTCTATATCGATACCTATCGGATCTTCCACTGTTACTGCTATAAGAATAAGGTCGTGCGAATGTGATATATTAAACTGAATCTTCAATGGGCTTTGTAAATTAGCTAGTGCAGGTTTTCCATAATTTTCGATTTTAAAATGTAAGCATTGCGGATCACAATCTAAATAATTAGCCAGAATCAACCGCTTCATGCTATGTGTTACTTGATAACGATATTGATCGCGCGCAAATTTAAAACGTTCCGAACGCTTTATCTCTTCAGGTGAAAGATTGAACGGGTGGTTAACGTTATTCAGATCGACTAGCCAAATATGTAATTCTGATCGAGAAATCGATAAGTTGACTGGCGGCCTTTCCCATAAAATCGAATTCATATTATTATAATCTTATAAAAAATATACTTATCTGCGTTCTAAAAAACTTTGTTGAATTAAATAATTATTTAACTTTACTAAGTTTAAATGCTAATTTCAATATTCGAGTATCTTATTATCTAAAAAATCCGTGCGGGACTTTTGCGGGAGTGAACTATACTCTTATGTGCTTTTGCGTGATAATTGTAATGGCCGCCACAAATAAAAATATTGTTTTTTCAATTACTTATAATTTAAGTGCGTGACTGAAAATCTTTGTGTCGGTGGTTCGATTCCGCCTTCGGCCACCAGAAAAATCAAGAGATGAAAGAGATTGAAGAAAATATTAAAAATCGTGTGTCGTAATCAGCACTAAATTTTTGAATCAAACGAGAGAATTTGGACATAAATAGTTCCTCTCATACTTTAAACATCAGCTCGTGCAGCTTAGCCTTTTGCACATCATCCACCTCCATACTGCGATCAAAATTTTTCTCTGTGGCATAATGGCCCTAAGTTTTATTAATTTTAGAAAGTGCACTTAAAGAATCTTTAACATACTTTGCGTTAATGGTTCTATCATCTGCAATGCCAGCTTGCCAATTCATACCAGCTTTTCCATCACCCAGTCTAAGTGAGCGACAGCAGCATAAATAGACTCTTGTTGTAGCGACTTGAGATAAGCTTGACCCTCTGGCTTCTTGAGAAGACGACTTGCTATAGACGAATAATTTTTAGGCGAAAACGCAGCACTCAGAGCAGCTCGCTTAACGTCCATCTTTCCGCTCTCTTTCATTTGGGTTATAAGATTGTTATAGAAAGTGAATTGCTTTTGAGTTAATCCATTTGGTAAATGGGTTTGATTAGCCATCTTTATCTAAATTCCATTTCATTGACCATTTAGTAAACGAAAATAAAAATCTTACTACTCAATTTTAAAGCAAGGAAAATAAAAATGACCATCGCCATTCATCAGCCCCATGACAAATTTTTTAAACGCAATCTAAAGGAAAAAAAGTAACGATTGATATTCTAAAAGCTCACCTTGAACCAGAAATATACGAAAAAATTGATCTTAATTCCTTGGCATTAACTGAAAAAAGCTTTGTTATTCCGCAGCTTCGTGAGATCCGCAGCGATATAATTTATAAGTGCCTTATTAATAATAAGCCAGGTTATTTAAATTTTCTGTTTGAGCATCAATCAACACCTGATTCCTTGATGGCCTTTCGTTTTTTACATTCTACAGTTTCCCTAAGTTATGAACATCTTTTGCAAGGACATAAAAACTACCCATTATCTTGCCGTTTTGCATATACCATGGGGAAGCATCGCCTTATCCTTATACGAATGATCTTTATGATACCTTCGAAGATCCTGAGTTGGCACGTAAGCTGGTTTTAAACCCTTTAAACTTATAGACCTTACTGTACTTTCGGATGAGGAAATTAGCCAGCATGGTCTTGCTGCTCTCATAGAAATGCTATTTAAGCATCAGAGAGATAAGAACTTCTTATCTATTATGAGGAAAATGCTACAAAACCAGCTTGTGCAAAATATAATCAAACAGCTGAACATTTCCTACCTGAATGATATGCTAAACTATGTACTATCAACGACTCAAGATGAGACTGAGCCCAAGGCAGCTCAACATTTAATTGAAGAACTAATTAAGGCCTTTCCTACAGCAAGGCCGAAGAGAAGAGAACTTTGTTATTGCTAAAAAGATGTTAGCTAAAAGACTAAACCATGAACTCATTAAGGAAATAACAGGCTTATCTGATCAAGATTTGCTTAATTTAGCTTAAATAAGTTTACTTTCGCGTTAAATATCTTTGAAATATATTTCTAACCTACGCTACATATTCAATTTGGCTTAATAAACATATATAATTATTATACAAGTTTAATAACAATTAGAAGGGTATATATGACTATAAATAACGAAGCTGCTGCTATTACAAAATGGACAGACAAACTTAGACAAGAATTTCGTGGTTTCTACCAAGAATTAGACACAGAAATTAAGAATTATCAACGAAAAACAAATCATTTAACTGACATAACCCACCAAGGAGTCGAGATTGAGGCAGAAACAAAGGATATAAATAAGTTGAATAAAGCTTTTAAGTCCTTAACTAAAGTCTACCTTGACTTAAGCAGTAACTTAACTAAATTAAGCGATACAATTGATTTTAATGAACAAATAGAACAGAAAGATTTAGATACAATCAAGAAAAATATGCGACAGTTTGAATCCGAATTAGAATCTATAAGCGAAACTATTAAAGATAATTTTTTTAAAACAAAATCAGAAAAATTCTTGTTAGAGGTAAAATCTATCTTCTTCGAAATAATTAATCTTATAACCGGCAAAGGTTACACTCGCCATATTATTACAGAGCATAATGTTATCTTATTAGATGGGCCAGATAGTTATTATGCGCCTATAAAAACTCTTCCTGAACGCCCAAAAAATTCCTTATTTTTCACTAGCCAAATCGAGCAAGAGCTGGCTCAAATTGAAAGAACAATACAACTATCTTTTAGGTAATATTACCTAGTGAAAATTTTATTTCGTTAATTTAATGACACAGCTTTTCCATTAAAGTTGTGTCTCGATAAGCAGTAAGTACACTCATCAAAAACTTAGCTTGGTCAGGGGTTATTTCCTGTTCAGCCAAGCTCCTTAAGATAGCGTTACCTATTTCGAGCAAGGCTTTAGGCTGGTCTAGCTCTTGCGGTAACTTTAAATTAATCGAACTATCCTTTGCTTTAGGTATAATTCTTTCCAAACAGAAACGCAGGGTATTAGTATCGCCTGACTTTGCTAATTCAATGGCTTGTTCCACCAACTCATCGGCGTGAGACTCAAGCAATTTTAGCCAACGAGTCTTTTTATTTAACACTCCTTTCGGCTTACCCTTGGGATTACCGCTCTGGCCTGGTTGATATTTCATTTTCTGTTTTTTCCTTCTATTTTTCAGGTTTGGTAAAAATAGCCTGTAACATTGTAATATCAATATAAATCATTGATTTAACTACATTTTTTATCTTATTATAAATGTTACAGCTGTTACAGAGGTTTTTTGCTATTCCTGATTTTTTTCCTCCACCTTTGCTTCAACAATCCGAGAAGGAAAATGGTACAAACGATACTGTTTATTATTATCTGATCGTACACGTATCGATATAGTCATGTTCTTTCCTTTTTAGGAGGATATAAAAGACCTTTTTTGTTTAAAATAGTTGCCACTAACCGAGGCTCTCATAGTTTTCACAAATTTCCTTTTTGAAGGTCGTCGTAAAAACGAAATAATCACCGGCGGTATTTCCCTGCTGTGCCTCGTTTCTAAAACCGGCTCGATTTCCTTTAAAGGATGATTGAGCTATGAACGTATCGAAACGGGATGACCGTGACTCAAAGAAATGACGAACCTGCTCTACTATTTTTTCTTCTTCAGAAGAGCTCAACCCACTCTCCCGATGGTCATTTATCCATGATTCAAAACAGGTAAACGCCGCTTCGATGCAATCACCCACAGCCACTCTACAATACCCCATTCTATCGCCAATTCTCCAGCCGCAGCAACGCAAAGCAAATCGTTCCACTACGCGTTTAACTTGCCCGTGTGCGTCATCTCCCTTGAGACGCGTCAAAAAAATCTGCGCTATCTCATTTCTTTTTTTCAGAATCATTTTTTTATCTTCCTTCACTAAATGGGTTAAAAAAGCGTCAATAGCAGTACCATAGTTCTTTTGACATTGGGCTTTCAAGTAATTAGATAAACTTGCGCCATCTTTATGACCATGCAAGTCTTCAAATATCCCGTAACCTTTGCCGGCATCAGCGGAAATATTCACAGAACGAATTTCTTGTCCCGCTTTAATGGTTTGTCCCGCTGCTTCTAAGTGCGCTCTTAAAGTTAATTCACCACTGGTTAAGAAAACTAACACCATAACGCTCTGTTTCTAGCTTGTCCGGTTTTAAATGCAGATGCTTTACTTTGACCATTCGCTAACATATAAAATACTTCGCCAGCAATACGCGCACTAAGCTGCGATAGTTCATCTAGGATAAGTAATGCATGATTATGTTGTGCAGCCAATCCTTCTAAAGCATTATCTGTGGCACGTAGTGTCTGGACGTAGTCTTTATTCCCATAGACTGAAGCGGCCACGGCTAAAGCGGTACTTTTTCCGATGCTGCTTTCTCCCACAAGATGAAAACTATCACTTTCTAAACCTAATAAGCCCACGAGTGGGGCCAGCAAACGCCATGGCTACTGCAAGCATCAATCGTGAATTACCGGCGCAATAAGAGGAAATATTATGAGTCCATTCATCTGATCTGGCGCCTAATTGCCTATAGTTATGCAGAGTGTAATCGCTATGATAAATTAAAGTCTCTTCATTTTCAGAGGAAAGGGTAATAGATTTTATCCCCTAATATAAATGATTGCTTGTGCCAGCCAGTATTACCTACACAACGCACATTAATTTCTTTAAGGTAGAAAGCAGCCGCTTTAAACGCACTATTAGCACCCTGTCCACCAATAGGATCGTTTAATACAACCATCGCCAAGTCCTAGAATCGGTTTCTTAGAATTTAAATTAATCGTTGCTTTTCTGACTATTGGAATATCACTTCCTTGAAGTGTGGCTTTATTATCTGTTAGGACTGCATCGTGATAGTGCTCTGCTTCCAAGGAGCGAACTTTTTTAATATCTCTAAATATTTCACATAACAATTTTTTTATTAAATCAATAACTGATCGATGATCATCCATCCAAATTGGTGGTCTATATAGTTTAAAACGGATCAACTAGTGACCCATAGCTATCAAAGACTTTGGCAAAATTCAAACCTAAGTTATTGATTTAAGATGAATCACCTAGACACAAAATGTGACTTTTTTATCACTCAAAAACAAACAAAACATAATTTCATCAACTAGTTAGCTAATTTATAACAAAAAACTCATAATACGCTAGCCTTCTCAAAAACTATTCACCAGAATTAGTTACAATAACAAACGAAAAAAAACCGTGCGGGAGTTTTATGGGACAGCAACATGCTTTTATATGCTTTTGCGTGACAATTATAATGACCGCCACAATTAATAATCTTATTTTTTTAATAACTTAAAATTTAAGCTGAGGCCTGAAAGGGAAAGGCAACAAACAATCTATGATGAGATAAAGAGAACATTGTTAAAGAATGACTAAACATTTTTTATATCATCTATTAATAGAGAATCATCTCATCTAGATACGCTTGATTAAAATAACTTTCAAAGTCTTGAGAGTTATTTTAGTCTTTATATTAATAAAGTGAACTTACTTTTCATAGCATCCAAAAATAACTTCTTTTTCTGCTCTAGTGCTTACAGAATTAAGCACCCTAAAATAAGTCCATTCTCATTTTTTTTAAACTAGAAAAAATTAAGTTTTGAAACAGCCTGAAAGTTTTATAAATAAATTTCTTTATTTATAAAAATAACGAACCAATACTTATTTAACTATCGGACCAATTAAATGATACTTTTATCATAAGATTTAAAACTGATAAATTTATTTCCTTATTTGCAAGCATAAATTCTACTAGAATTCTGGCTTTCTTTTTCTGTTAAATTATCAGAGATTTCTCTAATAAATAAACCCGGTAAGCGAAGTATTTTCTTAGAAAAGACAACACTTGCTGCATTACTTAATGAATTAAAAAAAGAGCAATGATTACTCGCTAAATTAGTAGTACTATTATCAATGAAAGCTTTATCCATGTCTTGATCGATGTCTTGCTGATTCTGTTCTTGTTTATTATTTGATCGAATAAAATTTAAAAAAGTTAATGTAGTTAAATAACTTGCTGATTTTAACGTAGGAGCAAATAAAAATTGTAGAAATAATTGGTTAAATCGCGCTGAGAGCTCAGGCCAAAACTCTAGCTTATCAGATAATTCCCACAAATTAGAAAATCCATATTCTAATTCTGTAACAATCAAAAACAATAATCCATTAAGAAGATGATTGATGCCGATTCGTTGCTTCTCTATTAGATGCTTACTGATAAAGTACTCAGAAAGACTATAAAATAATAAGATTGGAATCTGTAAAGATGAAAAATAACCTAGACTTATTAAACCAATACGTGGTATTAGTTTTAGAATAGATTTTTTAATTGCCGACAACTGGGTTTCATCGATGACTCCCTCAAAAACACCTTGTAAAATGGGAATACCCGTTATATAAAAAACGTGTTTGAGATCATTAATCAATTGTTCAGAGATGAGTTCAGATAAATCTACCTGATCACGTAAACTCTTGGTAAATTGTGATTCATTTACAGTATATGGATTATGCCAATAGGCCGCGTAAGCACTTACAGCGCTTGAATTTATTGATTCATTAAAAGATGAATGTTCATTCAATAAACTATCACCCCCTGGCCAATAAGAAATGATCTCGCTTGTGTTGATCGACTGATTAACAGATAGATAACTATTAGATAAAGTATTATTTTCTAGTAAACTACTCAATATTATGTTCTCAGCTCTGGGCATAAACTGTATCTGACAAGTCTTATTAACTGCTGAATTAAAAAAAGTAACGCTAATATTTTTATTTTGTAAATTTTTCCTAAAGACTGAACAATTATTCTGTAACCAATCTTCAGGTAAATCTTCAATTGCACACTGAAATTCATCGTGTACTGGGTAAGCAACTGCGGCACACAGAGAGCTTAAATCTACTGTTGTATTACGACTTTCATAGATTGGCTGAGCTCTTCCTAATAACAAAACTTTTATCGGATTTTTTACTATTAATCTTATTGTACGTTGAATTTTATTATAAGTATCATCAATGTAAACTGTGATATTAAATTCAGCATCACGTGGAATATTGGCCTGTAAAATACAATCGTCTGAAATGCTCGAAAAACGGTTAGAATAATTTAGAAAACAATGAATTATTTGATCGTTTAAACTGACTATCTTTAATTCGTTTCTCAAATTTATAGTAAAGGGTATTCTTGCTGTTAACTCTAAAAAATATCTTTTTGAGCTAATAATGAATAAGTGAAATTTTCTGCTATTCTAAACGCATTAATAAAATCAATCATCTGCTTTTTTTGATCGGATTTCGAGTAAACTGCGTCTATAAAATAATAATAAGGTAACTGCAATTTGCGCCCCATCAAACTGGTCGGACTATGGATATATACTGCTTGAGCTAATAATTGAATATCTTGGTAAGTTAACAGCCTATCTGCACCTCCGAAAGTTTCAAGCAAACTAAAATAGTGTGTGATCTGATCGTTTGAAAAATTAAAATTGACTAATAATTCTTGTGCCCTGGTTTCATTAAGACGAAAACCTTCTCGAGGTAAATCATAATGCATGATAGAAAAAAGAGAAAGTGGCGTATAATTTATCCCGTAATTAACAAGACTATAACCTTTTTTAGTAGGCGCGTTATAGATTAAAAGTTGATTCGTTTCTTCGGGATTTGTTTCGTGTAGATGTGGAATATTGAGTAAATGAAATACTTCATGAATAAGAAAACCTACGCCATAATATTTAAATAGTAATATATTGTTTTTGCAAACTATCAAGGAGGGAGCAAACCCGTTTTTCCAAGCTTCACAAACACCATTAACCTGTTCGCGATATAATACGTTCACAAACTCTTCAGAAGCAACTGTAAAAACAAGTGGATCATCATTTATATTTTCCTCATGAGGAGGAAATTGATGACTTAAATGAACCAAACCTAATTGATTAAGAAGGTATTCGGCAACATCCATGCGCTCAACAAAGTCTTTATCATAATAATCTTTTTTATGGACAGGATAGCTTTTAGGTCGATCGGGGATCTGCGATAATATACGTTGCCTGTCTTTTTTTGATAAGCCTGACAAGCCACGGTTTATAGTGTCGATAATGCTCATAAGAATAATATAATGAAAAAATTTTTCCTTTTTGTTCTTCACAAAATAAAGGCTTATTTTCAACAATAAAGTCACTAGTTTTGGATTGATTTTTCATACAAATTCTTTTTTTATGAACCAGATTTAATATTATAATAATAAAAAAATTATGCAACAAAAATATTACTCTAAATAGGAGAAATTTTATTTTTTTATTTTTTTAGATTGATCTTAAGAAGAGAATTTTAAAATAGAGCAAGTGCGATGGATCAACGACGGATTCAAACTAAAATAGAATTAAATAAAATAACTTTCCTACTGAGAAGAAAAATCACCATCCATTTCACTGCAGATTCATAATCCACCTGATGCAATTTTTAAAAAACTTTTCAGTGATATTGATGTAGCACGAACCTTTATTAAAAACTACTTAGACCTCATTCTCGAACAAAAATGAATTTAAGTTCTCTAAACATTGAATCGGCTCTTTGATTGAAGAAGAACGCTCACAACAACATTCCGAGATCTTGTGTTCCCTTAAAATCGACGGCACAAAAGGTTATGTTTATATCAACGTTGAACATCAAAGTTCACTACATAAAGTGATACGGTTTCGGATGCTCCGTTACAAGTTAGCTATCATGAAGCAACACCTTGATCAAGGATATAAAAATTGCCTGTAGTGGCTTGTATGCTTTTTTACTATGATAAAGTAGCGCCTTATCCCGATAGCCTGAGCTTGATTGACTGTTTTGCCGATCCGATTTACACACCAACACTTTTTAAGTGCCTATCTTCATAGATTTACGCTGGATACCGGATGAAACTTTTTCAAATCATCATAAACTCGAGCTTTTAGAGCTTATTCAGAAACATATCTTTCTGAACAAGAAATACGTTGTTTAGAAAACTAGCTTTTATTTTTTTCCTTACATTACCCTTTTAATTTGCCTCCTGCTACCGAGCTTTTTCGACAAATTGTTTCGAGTCATAAATAATAAAAGCGCTCATTAACGCCTTATTCCTTAAGGATTATATATTCACTCACCATCGACTCCTCGTCATGAACTCTTTATAATGACCAAGCGTTGTGCGCTCATTTTTATATTCTTGTTTATTGATTTTCTTTGAGAGTTCACATCAAGCAAGCATTAAAAAACCATTGTGTCGACGACTGAATTTCGTCTTCGACTTCACTCAACCTGATTTATTTTTGGATATGCTCGATGCTAAATTGTTCT
Organism: Rickettsiella massiliensis 20B; assembly: GCF_000257395.1. Taxonomy (GTDB): domain Bacteria; phylum Pseudomonadota; class Gammaproteobacteria; order Diplorickettsiales; family Diplorickettsiaceae; genus Diplorickettsia; species Diplorickettsia massiliensis. Next base: position 518,510 of record NZ_AJGC01000002.1, on the reverse strand, counting down.
TCACTGCCCCCTATTGCGATACTCGGTGCCGGTGCCTGGGGTACGGCCTTAGCGATTCATCTTGCACGTCAAGGTCAAGCGGTACGATTATGGTCTTATGATCCACAACAAGTAGCCGCTATCAATCAAACGCATCATAACACTCGTTATTTTCCTGAATATCGTCTATCTGAAACCATTGTTGCATTAAAAACCATTGCTGAAACAATTACTCCAGTAGAAGATATTCTGATTGCAGTACCTAGCCTCGCTTTTCGCGATACCTTGCATCATTTAGCGGCGGATTTAAAACCCCATCATCGGTTAGTTTGGGCCACAAAAGGGTTAGATGCAACGACGCATCAACCACTTCATGAAATAGCACAAGCTATATTGGGATCGATTGACAAAGCCATTTTATCTGGCCCCAGCTTTGCGCGAGAAGTGGCGGTCGGACTTCCCACCGCGGTCACGTTAGCTTCGCAACAACCACCGTTTTTAGAAGCCCTCGCAAAACGTTTTCGCAGTCCACAGTTTCGAGTAGATTGTACGCAAGATGTCTTAGGCGTGGAACTGGGTGGCGCAGTTAAAAATACAATTGCTATCGCAATGGGTATTGTCGATGGTTTGGAATTCGGTGCGAATACGAAAGCGGCCCTGATGACTCAAGCCTTAACAGAAATGATCGCACTTGGACGTGCGTTGGGCGCACAACAAGAAACGTTTCTCGGTCTATCTGGTTTAGGCGATTTAATTTTGACCTGCACCGATAATCAATCCCGTAGTTTAGCATTAGGGCAAGGACAAACGTTAGAGAAAGCCAGTGCATCCATCGGCACGACAGAGGGACTCGTCGCTGCGCGACATGTTTTTTATCTTCTGCAACAACATCCTCACGTCGAGGCGCCTTTGTGTACAGCGGTTTACCGGATTTTATACAAACATGCCCCAATGACTATACTCTTGGATTTTTTTAACCAAACGACTGCTTCATAATCTCAAACATACGTATAATAAGCGTGGCAGATACTTCATTTCAGCAAAGGCTTGCGATGTTTAAGAATTTAATACAACACTTTTTAGAATCATTGCAACAAGATCCCTGTACAGAGAAGAGATCTACTCTGAAATGATTCAATGCTTTCTTCTGTATATTCTATGTGTTTTGTTTTTTTCGATTAGATCGCTTTCAGGCAATTCACTCAGCAAGTGTTTTACGGCATAGGCATTGCCTTTCGTTTATTAGTGACGGTCAGGATTTGATTTTGTGTCAATTGCTGCCTAAGGTGGCATATCTGTAAGACATCATTTTTATCAATATCATCATAATCTGCTGGATGTGCAAACACTAAAGGCAGAATACCAAAATTAATCAAATTTTGACGATGAATTCGTGCAAAGCTTTTTACAAGCACCGCACGAACACCTAAGTAACGGGGTGCAATGGCGGCATGCTCACGACTAGAACCTTGCCCATAATTTTGTCCACCCATAATCCATGAGCCGCTTTGCTGAAACTTTAAAGCACGTTCTGGATAACTCGGATCCAATTGATCAATTTGCTAATTCCAGGGATATTACTGCGAAACGGTAATACTTTCGCGCCCGCGGGTAAAATCGTATCGGTTGAAATATTATCGCCCACTCGAATTAAGACGGGCCCTTCAATTTGACTGGCTAAACTCGGAAACTGTGGTAAAGGCTGGATATTCGGTCCTTTTTCCAGCCGAGATGGTGCTCGTATATTCTCCGGGGCAATTAACATCGCAGTATTAATACGTAGCGTTTTGGGTTCATGAAAAACAGGATAATCCCTTTGTGCACTGAATGTTCGTGGATCAGTGATTTGACCCATTAACGCTGAAACGGCCGCAGTTTCGGGGCTACAGAGATAAACTTGATCTTCTTCTGTTCCCCGGGAAATTTCTCGGGACCGTCCGTAAGCTAATTTTTCCAGTGGCCGGCGCCTGTCCCATCCCAATACAACCGTTACAACCCGCTTGATGAATTCGTCCCCCTGCGCGAATTAATTTTTCTAGAATACCAAGCTCTGTCATATTCTCTAAAATTTGGCGTGATGTCGGATTAATATCAAAAGAAACACCCGGGGAAACTTGTTTACCCGCGACGATTTCAGCAGCCATTGCAAAATCACGTAACCCTGGATTCGCAGAAGAACCTATCATCGCCTGATGAATAGGTCGACCAACAACGTCTTTGACCGGCACCACCTGCCCAGGACTCGAAGGTAAAGCAATTAATGGTTCTAAGTCAGAAAGATTAATTTCTTCGTCTTCATCATAATGTGCTTTAGGTTCAGCGGCCAAAGCACACCAATCGCCTTCACGTTGTTGTGAACTTAGAAATTCACGGGTTCGTTCATCGGAAGGAAACACGGAAGTCGTTGCTCCTAACTCTGCACCCATATTGGCAATCACATGACGATCCATCGCTGAAAGATTCTGTAATCCTGGTCCATAATATTCAATAATTTTTCCGATCCCACCTTTTACATCGTGACGTCGTAACATCTCCAAAATAACATCTTTTGCACTCACCCAATTGGGCAAGGTTCCGATCAGCTTGACGCCCCAGATTTTAGGCATCGTAAAATGAAACGGTTTACCTGCCATGGCCATTGCCACTTCAAGTCCACCCGCACCAATCGCTAACATCCCCAATGAGCCGGCCGCACAAGTATGGCTATCCGAACCCAAGAACGTTTTTCCTGGTTTGCCAAAACGCTCCATATGCACAGGGTGACTCACCCCATTACCCGGGCCACTATAATAAAGACCAAATCGTTGGCAGGCACTTAAGAGAAAAAGATGATCATCCGCATTTTTAAAATCGGTTTGCAGTAAATTATGATCGATATACTGCACCGACACTTCTGCTTTGGTTCGATCCAAATTCATTGCTTCACACTCAAGCATCACCATCGTCCCTGTCGCATCCTGGCAAAGCGTTTGGTCGATTTTAATACCGATTTCTTTACCCGGCAGTAAATCCCCTTGTACGAGATGGGTTTGGATCAATTTTTGAGCTAAATTTAATGACACGTGAATCCTCCTTGACGCGAATTGACTCCGACAATCCATGTTGCTGATTATAGTGCTTGATCGAAGACGACGCTCGTCAATCTCTGCATAAGCGACATTCATTGATCGATCGTCTCTTTTTAAAGACGATCGATTCGACTATCCTTTAAAGAGAATTCATCGCAAATGTAAAAATCGATTTATACGAAAAAATTTACTATAAAAATAGAATACTCTTTTTTAATGAACGCGTAGACAATCAAACTTTTCATACCGCAATAAAGAGCCAAAAAAGATAATTATATAACCTTAAGACAAGTATATGGAAATTAAAAAGATCTATAGTAAACTAAGGCCTCACAATTATATTGGGATTCAGTTATGAGTTTAACCGTTACGCGTTGGACGGATTTTATTGCTTTTCTGATTTGCACCACGTTCCTAGTCATCGGTGCTTATCTACAATACACCTTAGGACTTGTCCCTTGCCCACTGTGTATCATTCAACGCTTCTTAATCACCTGTCTGGGTATTCTTTTTTTGATGGGGGCTTTGTTTAATTTTTCACCTACGACTCGCTCTTTTTTACATACCTTCACTTTTTTATTGTCCGCCATCGGCGCAGCCGTTGCGAGTCGACAATTATGGCTAGAACATTTCCCTTCCGATAAGCTGATCAGTTGCAAAGCCAGTCTAGCCGAACTCAATCAATCGGCTTTCTTTCAGCAAGTGATTGACTTGTTTTTTAAAGGAACGAGTAATTGCGGCGCAAGTCCATGGTCTTTCTTAGGTTTAAGTATCCCGATGTGGTCTTTACTGTTATTTTTATTTTTGATTGTCCTGACTTTACGTCAAGTCTATTTAAACCGCATCATGAATCAGCGCAACGCGTTATTTTAATGAATAGGCAAACACACCACCTAGCGGATCGTTTATTTTATTTACCCCTATTATCTAAACCAACTCACTCGGCAGACCCTCTGTCTATCCATAACTTCGGCTTGGGCAACCCATCAAAGACCGAGTGATATCAACCGTTGATAGCGTTTTTCTAAACGACTTTGTGGATCTTCTTGACGAAGCTGTGCGTATTGCTCAAGGAGTACTGTTTTGAGTCGTCTCATCATCTCTGCTGGATTTCGATGAGCGCCTCCCAATGGTTCTTCAATCACTTGATCCACTAATTTAAGATCTAACAAACGATCGGCAGTCATTGCCATAATAGCTGCCGCTTCTGCTGCGTGATTAACCACTGTTTTCGCCGCCTGATCGACACTGGCCGCAGAGGATTTCTCTTTATTACCCCAAATAATCGACGCACAACCTTCTGGAGAAATAGCAGAATAAACACTGTATTGCAGCATTAATAAGCGATCCGCCACGCCAATCGCTAATGCGCCACCCGACCCACCTTCACCAATCACCGTCGCAATCACGGGTACATTCAATTGACTCATTGCTTGCAAGTTCGCAGCAAGGGCGCCACTTTGATTGCGCTCTTCGGAAGCAACGCCCGGATCTGCGCCAGGTGTATCAATAAACGTCAAAACAGGTAGTCGAAAACGCTCAGCGAGCTGCATTAAGCGTAAGGCCTTGCGATAGCCTTCCGGTTTCGGCATCCCAAAGTTACACGCCGCTCTTTCCACCGTATTACGTCCTTTATGCTGACCAATCACCATAACGGGTTCAGTGCCTAAATACGCTAACCCACCGATGATCGCGCGATCATCGGCAAATTGCCGATCACCATGTAATTCATCAAAATGGTCAAAAATATGTTCAATATAGTCAAGAAAACGAGGCCGATGGCTATGGCGTGCTAATTGAACCACCTGCCAAGGCGTTAGCTGACTGAAAATTGAACGCGCTAATTTAATACGATCACGTTCTAAACGTTCAATTTTATCGCTCAAATCAATTTTTGTATTGTTTCCAACCTGACGTAAATCTTCGATCTGCGTTTCAATATCAATGATAGGTTGTTCAAAATCTAAAAAATTGAGTCCCATAATTACTCACTTTCAGTTGCTTTATTTTGATCAGCGACTTCCGATTCAAATTCATAATCAAATTCTTCTCGTAAACGTCTTTGTTCTAAATAGTCCTCAATCGCTCGTCGCTTCTCCAGAGAAAAACGCGGAGGTAGAGTCTTCGTTTTTTTATCTAAATCATCGGCTAATGCCAACTCTTCTACATCTAAATCATCATCTTCATCATATAAAATATTCAGAGGTAACTCTACGTCACTATGTGGGTCATTTTCGTCTTCTTCTAGTAAGACATCAGATTTTTCGTACTCCATAGATCCTACCTATTTTAAATTAATAGCCGCCTATTTCACGGCCTACTTTAGTAGGTGTCCCCCCCCTTTGGCAAGCAGAACCTCTATTCAAGAAAAAATCCGGGTCTCATTCTGCTTCTAGGTCATTTGTCCTGAGTCAACACACCTAACTATTACGTCAAATTTCAACACGCCAACGCCCAAATCGGCCGCCTTATTCCCTAATCATCGTACTCTAAAGTACATCATTCACTTCTACTACCATTGATGAGTTAGGGCTTCCCACCGACCGGTTAAGCGCGTGTTCTCTGCTTTTTGGCAACAATCTTCACTTTCTTTGTTTTTGGCTTTTGACGTTTAGGAATAATAATTTCTAATACGCCCTGATTCCCTTGAGCCGTTACCTTTTCCGCTTCCGCCGTATCCGGTAAGGAAAAGCGACGATAAAAACAACCTTGTAAATACTCCACTCGTGTATAACCTGCTTTTTTTCTTTTGAATGGGACTTCGCTGTCCTTTTTATGGTCAGCACGCCTTTTTCCATCGATACCTCAATATCGCTCGGATCGACGCCAGGAAGATCGGCATAGATAATAAACCGATTGAACTCTTATTTTATGTCTACGCACGGTGCCCAATGACTGGTTTCCACTAAAGAACCATCTTCTAATGGGTACAACTCAAAAAAACGATCCCACTCTTGAGATAAACGTTGTAAGTGCTGTAACAGTGTGGCAGATCGATAACACGCTGTATTCGACATAATCACGTTTCCTTGTCTTCCCAAAAGCCAATTTAGTTTAACTGAAAAATCAAATAATCCTACCTTCTCTCAATGACTTATCGAAAAAGGATGCTTTTTTTGAGGGTGCGCGGTACCCAATACGCAAACTTTCTTTTTAGGTTATTTTTTAACCAAAATTTATTCCCAACACCATGATAACGCTTATCCGCTTACAACAACATCTTATCCACAGTTTTTTACACAGAAACTGTGGACAAACACGACTTGATAACGATGCAGTAGTTTTATATTTTGTAAAAGTGTCTGTATAGTGATCCCGGCTCATAAAAATAAGGGCTGGCTTAATCCTATTTCATAAAAATAGAACTTTAAAGAAATATTCATTTACTCGACGCATTAAGCAAATTGAATTCAAAGAATAGGGAATAACAATCATTCAAAACGCTCATCGACCCTGTTTTATTTGTTATATTCTGCGCTTTTAAAAAATATACTTTGTATCTCTAACTGAGAAAATTTTGTCAAATAATAATTAGCGTATCATCGCTTAAATAAACAAAAAATAATTTTTTACTGAATTTCTTCTGCCTTTTTGTCGTTTCCTTATGTTCAAGAAATGACAGAAAGAATTTAAAACAGCACCGCAATAACACGCTAAAATTTAATCTCTTTACCTAAAGTCATAGGTTCAGTCATCGTCGTCTCAAGTTCCTACCTGGAAGAAGATGGACCAGGACTTTCAGGAGGTCTTTGAAAACGAGCGTGCAAAGGGTCATTGATTTGTGAAAAAAATTGAAGCCCTTGATACAAGCTTTTCAACCTTTCAGTTAATACGATACAATGTTGCCTCCCTTCATCGATATGAGCTTCGATCCTTGCTAACAGTTCTGGCACTTTTTTAGTGCTTTGCAGTAAAAATCTGTATACATTAAATTTATCTAACTCTATTTTCATTTTTTCTTTAGTAGTTTGTAATCTTTCAATCTCCTTTTCTAATTCTTTAATAGACTCACTTTATAATTCAATATCTTTAGGACACATAACGCTTACTCACGGCTAAAACTTTATGCATCCAAAGGAAGCCGTTTCTTAAATGTCTACTTACACTCATTATTTAAACAATTAGCAAATGCATTGACGTAAAGAAGAAATCATGTTCTATTTCCATTAACCTGGAAAATAAGTTTTCTCGTGGGCCTGCCTTGTTGATCCATCCAATCTCACAAAGGCCAAACATCCAGCAAAAAACGGAATTCCATTTTTTCACTGAGAATCAAACCCAATGTCCTACTACGATCAACATCTTTTTCTCTGCATCAATCACCGCGATTCAGGTAAAAATAGCTGCGCACAACGCGGTTCTGAAGCCCTGTTCGTTTATTTAAAAGAACAGATAAAAAAACTACCTAATAAAAGTCAGCGGTTGCGTGTCAATCGAGCCGGCTGTCTAGGACGTTGCTCGGAAGGACCGGTATTAGTCATTTATCCAGAAGGAATTTGGTACCATTGCCGCACACATCAAGATATTGATGAAATTATTACCAGTCATTTTATTTTACAGCAGCGCGTCCCGCGCTTAGAACTGGCTTGCCGCTCGCCCGGAAAGAACATTGCCCCCTCTACTACCGAAAACTAAGCGTTAGAGGAACCTAGCTCTAGTGAAAACCTACGCGGCCGATAGACTTAAAGGTTGACAATCCAGGCACGATGCCTATTATTGTACCATTTTCTCTTTGCCCATTATGTAAAGGTTTTATGTCACACAGACTAAACCGATGCGCTAAAGGGTTTCGGCTACAAAAACACAAATGAAGCTATCTTTACGTGAGCGCGTCAAACATTTTCATCCCAAGTATTGGTTAACTTGGTTAGGTTTGGGATTCTTATATCTCGTGAATAAACTCCCCTATCACCAGCAACTGGCAGTAGGTCGAGGAATTGGATGGATCGGCTTTTATAGTTTAAAGCGGTTTCGTCATGTTGCCCGGATTAATCTCTCACGTTGTTTTCCAAATCGATCGGAAGTTCAACGTGAACAACTTTTAAAAGAACAATTTGCTTCACTCGGTATGGGCGTGGTCGAATCGACGATGGCTTGGTGGACACCTATCGAAAAATTACGTCCTTTGTTGCATATCGAAGGCCGGGAACATCTTGAAAAGGCGCTCGCTAAAAAACAAGGCGTTTTACTCTTAAGCGCGCACTTTAGTTCACTGGAATTGTGTGGTCATTTATTTTCTGAAGTATTTCCGATCCAGGTTGTGTACCGAGAACAAACAAACTTAGTATTCAATTCTTTCTTAAAAGGCAAACGTAATATCCAACAAATGCAGTCGATCCCACGCTCTGGTATTCGATCAATTATTCGCACTTTGCAAAATAATGGTACCGTTTGGTATGCTTATGACCAAGATTACGGTCCGAAACACAGTGTGTTTGCACCTTTTTTTGGAATTGAAACGGCGACAATTACCACCCCACAACGCTATATTGAACTCACTTCTGCGCAAACATTCACTGCTTTTTATCGTCGTTTACCCAACGGGAAAGGCTATCAAATTACACTAAGCCCCGTAGATCTCACACATCTCAATGAACGAGAAGCGGCCACGCGCTTAAATCAAGCTTTAGAAAAAGCGATCCTTCTCGCACCTGAACAATATTTTTGGATTCATCGCCGTTTTAAAACTCGTCCTGACACACAAACCGATTTCTATACAGGATCGCCAAAATGAATCGTTCTTTAATCGGTGGCATCTTGCTTATTATCGGTACGAGTATTGGTGGAGGAATGCTGGCTTTACCGGTCGCCACGGCGCAACTCAGTTTGATGGCAACGCTTTTTGCACTCATCGCCTGCTGGGCGGTGATGACAATCAGCGCCCTTTTGTTATTAGAAGTCAATCTGTGGCACTCTGCCGACAATAATCTAATTAGCATGGCGCACTCGACCTTGGGTTGGGCGGGACAGCTATTTGCTTGGTTGATTTATTTGTGTCTACTTTATGCGCTACTTTCTGCCTATATCGCGGGAGGAGGCGATGTGCTGCGTCATCTTCTTCTTCACTTAGGAGTTAACCTCGGAAGTCGAAGTGCCAGTTTATTATTTACAGTGCTACTGAGCAGTATTGTCTATCAAGGCATCGCATGGGTCGCCCATCTTAATCGAGGATTGATGTGGGCCAAATTACTCCTTTTTGTTTGCTTAGTAAGCTTACTGGTTCCTTTTATCTCAACGACACTCCTCACCTCCACGTATGTAAGTTCACCTACCGCCCAGAAGGGGACTCTTTTTCAGAGTCTGGCGGTCATCATCACGTCTTTTGGTTTTGCGATTGTGATCCCAAGTCTACGCATCTATTTTCGCGGGGACACACGCTCACTGCGACGATCGATTCTCCTTGGCAGTATTATTCCGCTGATCTGCTATCTTTTGTGGGTGCTGGTGATAAGAGGTGTGATTCCAAACACGGGAGAAAAAAGTTTAACGACACTGCTGCATTCTGGACACGCTACGGGGAATCTAATGGCTACCCTAGGTTATTGGTTAAATCGACCTCGAATTACGCAGATTGCGCAAGTCTTTACCTCTATCTGTTTAGCCACTTCTTTTCTCGGTGTTTCCTTAAGTTTGTTTGATTTTTTAAAGGATGGCTGCCAACGTATCACTAAAAAAGTACCTAAAAGCGGGCTCTATTTCCTCACATTTACTCCGTCCTTAATCCTCGTTTGGTTCTTCCCCCATATTTTTATTCAAGCGCTCTCACAGGCGGGTATTCTTTGTATTCTCCTGTTAATCCTCTTACCCGTCGGCATGGCTTGGAGTGGGCGTTCACAGCAGTCGCAGACAAATAGCTATCGTGTCTTGGGTGGAAAAGTCTTACTTTTTTTTTATAGGCTTAGTAGCCTGTGGGCTCCTTCTTCTTCGTTTTATCGGATCTTAAGCAACTCATGATCAATGGCAAACAATTGGGTGGTATTTTATTGATTACGGGAAATGCGATGGGTGGAGGAATGCTCGCTTTACCTTTGGCCACGGCACAACTTGGCTTTATTAATAGTAGTTTATTTCTTATCGCCTGTTGGGCACTGATGCTCGCGGGGAGTTTACTTTTGTTGGAAGTCAACCTCGAATTTCCTGAACAAAGCCATTTTGTCTCCATGGCTCGAACCACATTAGGACGTACGGGTGCGATGCTCACTTGGCTTTGTTATCTACTCCTCCTGGTCTCACTACTCTCAGCGTATACAGCCGGTGGCGCTGATTTTTTACAAAGATCACTCCAGACAATCCATTTTTCAATTTCACTCAAAGTCAGCGCAATTCTGTTTGTTTTTGCGTTTGGCTTGATTGTCTATCAAGGTATCCAGTCGGTCGATCATCTCAATCGCATGCTCATGGGTGGTAAATTACTCATCTATGCGTTACTCATTCTCTTGTTACTTCCTTACTTGTCATCGACTCAGCTTCATCGTGAATCCTTTGACCTGTTCCCAACGAGTTTAACGATAATGGTTACCTCGTTTGGATTTGCCGCGATTATTCCCAGCTTACGTTCTTATTTTCACAGTGATGTCGCACAATTACGTCGTATTATCGTGATCGGCAGCCTGATTCCACTGATTTGTTATCTTCTGTGGAATGCGGCGGTGATGGGTATTCTGCCTTTTAAAGGTCCAGGCAGTCTCGAATACATTGCTCATACCCAACGCTCAACCAGCGAATTAAGCCACCAGTTAAGCCAAACACTCAACGTAAAACTCATTTCCGGTTTCATTTGGAGCTTTACCTCGATCTGTCTTCTGACCTCTTTTTTAGGTGTGAGTTTAAGTCTCTATGATTTTTTACGTGACGGTTTAAACTTAAAAAATACATTTTCTGGAAAAACAATTACCGCACTTCTCACGTTTTTACCGCCACTATTGATTGTATTCTTTTTTCCAAACACCTTTGTGCGCGCATTGAATTACGCGGGCGTCTGTTGTGTCATTTTATTAGCCTTACTGCCTGCATTAATGACTTGGTCGAGACGATATCAAAAAAAAAATCACTTCTGCTTATCAAGTACGCGGGGGGAAACCCTTATTAGGCTTGGTCATTCTTGCCACCTCGATTATCATTGTCCGATCGATCATGACATTTTTAGGGAAATAAAAATAAAATAATTTATTTTTTTATTCTTTTTTACTGAAAAGAAGCCACACATCCGATACACTATCGACTAAACCAGGAATGAGTTCTGAACCTTTTTATTTTAGTCTGCCCTGTACACGAAGTGCATCGGTTTAAATAACAAGGACGATCAATCTAGCGTTGGAATTCCAATCATGTCTTATCAAAAAAAGCTTGCAGATGCCCTTCGGGTACTGAGCATGGATGCGGTTCAACATGCAAAATCCGGACACCCGGGTATGCCCATGGGCATGGCCGATATTGCTACCGTACTTTGGCAGGATTTTTTACATCATCACCCTAAAAATCCACACTGGTTTAATCGAGATCGTTTCGTATTGTCTAATGGACATGGATCAATGTTGTTGTATGCACTGTTACATTTAAGTGGTTACGATCTCAGCATGGAAGATCTGCAACACTTCCGACAATGGCACTCGAAAACACCCGGTCATCCTGAGCAAGGCATGACGCCAGGTGTTGAAACCACCACCGGCCCGTTAGGACAAGGATTTGCGAATGCGGTCGGATTTGCATTGGCTGAACGCACGCTCGCCGCGCAATTTAATCAACCGAATTATCCTCTCGTCGATCACTATACCTATGTGTTTGTAGGGGATGGTTGTTTAATGGAAGGTATTTCCCATGAAGCCGCTTCTTTAGCCGGTTGCCTCGGCTTAGGTAAATTAATTGCCTTTTGGGACGATAATGGGATTTCGATTGATGGCGACGTATCCGGATGGTTCCGAGATAATACCCCTCAACGCTTTAGAGCCTACGATTGGCATGTTGTTGAAGACGTGGATGGGCATGATGCAGAAAGTATTCGCCTGGCCATTGAAACAGCACGACGTGTCACCGATAAACCCAGTCTGATTTGTTGTAAAACGCAAATTGCCTTTGGCTCACCCAATTTTGCTGGGCGTCAGGAAGCACATGGTGCGCCCCTGGGTGAAGAAGAAATTCGGCAGACCCGAGAAGCCTTAGGCTGGAGTTATCCCCCTTTTACAATTCCAGAGCCCATTTATACCGCCTGGAACACGTGTGAAAAAGGCAAGGCCTTAGAAGAGGCTTGGAATACGCAATGGCGCCGTTATCAAACGGAATATCCGACACACGCCACCGAGTTTTCGCGGCGCATTCAAGGACAACTTCCAGAAGACGGGCCTGAAAAATTTGCGCAGATTCTAGCAGAATGGCATGCTGCCCCGCCGGCGGCGATGGCTACTCGCAAAGCGTCGCAAGCGAGCTTAAATAAACTAGCGCCTTGGCTCCCTGAACTTTTAGGAGGATCGGCGGATCTCACTGAATCGAATTTAACCTTTTGGCAAGGCGCGACCGTATTAGATAAAACCCATCCAGCAGGCAATTATCTACATTATGGTGTTCGTGAATTTGCGATGTCTGCAATCAGCAATGGTCTAGCACTCCATGGTGGATTTATTCCTTATAACGGCACTTTCCTAGTCTTCAGCGATTATGCACGAAATGCCGTACGCTTAGCCGCGTTGATGAAACAACGTGTTATCTTTCTTTATAGTCATGATTCGATTGCTTTAGGCGAAGACGGTCCCACCCATCAACCGATTGAACAAATCAATAGTTTACGTATTATTCCAGGATTAACTGTATGGCGGCCAAGCGATGCAATCGAAACGTTAGTCGCATGGCAACAAGCGTTACAACAGAATGGACCGAGTTGTTTAGTATTAACCCGGCAAGCGGTTCCAACACTCCCTCGCGACAAAACCGTACTCGCTTCGATTCAACGAGGGGGTTATATTCTGTTTGAGCCGCCCACACTGCCACAAGCACTCATTATCGCCACCGGATCCGAAGTCTCACTTGCTTTACCAAGCCGCACAACAGGTTACTGACGAAGGTTTGCCTGTTCGAGTCGTCTCGATGCCTTCTGCAGAGCGTTTTGCCGAACAAAAGAAAAGCTATCAAGACAAAGTACTACCCCCTCATTTGACCCGACGCCTTGTCGTTGAAGCCGGATGTCGACATTTCTGGTATCGTTATGTCGGTCCTGAAGGAAAAGTATTAGGTATCGACCGCTTTGGTGAATCGGCTCCAGGTGAAGTCGTATTGCAAGCGTTTGGCTTCACGGTAAAACATATTATTCAAACCCTACATGATTTATTTAAATTATCTGCAAGAGGAACCGTAAAATGACCACCCCGACTCGTATTGCAATTAATGGTTATGGCCGTATTGGACGAAATATTCTCCGCGCGCTGTGTGAGCGTGCGGAGAAACAAAACTTAGAAATTGTGGCAATTAATGATTTAGGACGTCTTGATATCAACGCCCATTTAACACGCTACGATACCACGCATGGCCGTTTTTCAGGCGAGGTAAACGTTGAAGACAATCATCTTGTAATTAATGGGCGCCGAATTGAAGTATTTTCTGAACGAGATCCGGAAAATTTACCTTGGAAAAAATTAAATATTGATGTCGTCCACGAATGTACGGGACTTTTTACAACGCGTGAAAAAGCACAAAAACATCTCCATGCCGGCGCAAAAAAAGTGATTATTTCTGCTCCAGCGGGCAAAGATGTCGATGCAACGATCGTTTATGGCGTCAATCATTTAAGTTTAAAACCCAATGCATCGTGCACAACCAACTGTTTAGCGCCGATTGATGACCACGATTCATGCGTATACGAACGACCAAGTTTTATTGGATGTTCACCACAGTGATATGCATCGTGCACGTTCGGCAACTCAATCGATGATTCCAACAAAAACCGGTGCCGCCGCTGCGGTCGGTCTGGTTTTGCCCGAATTGGCTGGAAAGCTCGATGGTTTAGCGATCCGAGTCCCGACGATCAACGTCTCACTCGTGGACTTAACTTTTCGTGCCGCACGAGCTACTGATGTGACAGAAGTTAACCAAATCTTAAAACACGCTGCAAATGAAAAGCCACTCCAAGGCATCCTTAATTATAATGAACTCCCCTTGGTTTCTATTGATTATAACCACGACCCAGCCTCTTCAACCGTCGATGCAACCCAAACTCGAGTCATCGGTGATTTAGTTAAAGTCCTCGCTTGGTATGACAATGAATGGGGCTTTTCGAATCGAATGCTCGACCTAACGGCCTACTTAGCAAAAATCTCGACTTTTTAAAGCAAAATCGATCTAAATAGGCTAAAATGAGTGATGGTCGACAATAGGTATTTGCTTCAATTTATATTTTTCTGCATTGTTTCAACAATGCAGAAAAATATTGATCCTTGGTCACTTACAAACACATCAATCTTGATTTGACATATATAAAGAGAAAAGCTATGGCACGCGTTACAGTAGAAGATTGTTTAAAAAAATTTAATAACCATTTTGAATTAGTGGTTGTCGCGGCAAAACGGGCACGACAAATTGCAAAAGGTGGAGCAGCAATGGTTGATCCAGAAAATGATAAACCGACCGTCATTGCCCTTCGCGAAATTGCTCAAGGAAGATTGAACGAAGCGGCTGACGTTGCCGAATAACCCTACGCTATGGCATGCATAATAATTATTCATCATTTATCCGGAGGCGGTGTGCATGCGGCTGTTTGGCGAGCTTAAAGAAACTCTAAAAACTTATCTCTGCTCGGCACAAATCGAACGAGTCTATCAGGCCTATCAATTTGCAGCGCAAGCCCATGCCGGCCAACAACGTCAAAATGGTGATCCCTACATCACGCATCCTCTTGCAGTTGCACAAATTTTAGCGTCGATGCGTATGGATACGCAAACACTGATTGTAGCGTTATTACATGATGTCATCGAAGATACCCCAATCGAAAAAAAGGCGCTTATCGATATTTTTGGGATAGAAATTGCTGAGTTAGTTGAAGGCATGAGCAAGTTAACTCAGATTCAATTTCAAAGCCGGGCGATCGCCCAAGCTGAAAACTTTCGAAAAATGCTTCTGGCCATGGCCAAAGATATTCGGATCATTCTCATTAAACTGGCTGATCGACTCCACAATATGCGGACTTTAGATGTGGTTTCTCCCGAGAAACGACGGCGTATTGCCACAGAAACCCTCGATATCTATGCGCCGATTGCGCAACGCTTAGGCATGCATGCCATTCGTGTTGAGCTTGAGGATCTTTGCCTACGCAATTTACATCCTTGGCGTTATCGTGTCTTGCAAACGACGCTACAAAAATCAAGACGTAAGCGTCGTGGGTTAATCCATAAAATTGAATCCGAATTAGGTACTTGTTTACAAAAAAATCTGCCCTACTCGGTCAAACTGTGGCATAAGAAAAAACATTTATACCCCATTTACAAGAAAATGCGCGAAAATCACCTGACTTTTAATGAAGTGATTGATATTCCAATTTTCTGCATTGTGGTGGATGATATTGATCAATGCTATCGTGCACTCGGGGCGGTATAATCGCTATAAACCACTCCCCGATCATTTTCACGATTATATTGCGCTCCCTAAAGCCAATGGTTATCAAGCGTTACATACCACTTTATTTGGTCCCACTACTTCTATTCATATACAAATCCGAACCACACAAATGGATAATTGTGCTGAGCATGGTATTGCAAGCTACTGGTTAAATCAAAATAAAGAAAGTGAACGACCTCATCTGCGCGCACGCGAATGGCTAAAGCGGCTTTTGGATATTCAACAAACGACCTCGAGCTCATTAGAGTTTATAGAAAGTGTTAAAATCGATTTGTTTCCGACGGATATTTATATTTTCACGCCTAAAGGCGACATTATCGAGCTTCCACAAAAAGCAACGCCGATTGATTTTGCGTATGCAATTCATTCGGATATTGGTCATCATTGCACTGCGACAAAAATTGATAAGCAACTTGCTTTATTAAGTACGCCATTGCAAAGTGGACAAACGATTGAAATTATAACCGATCCTCCCCTGATTTAGGTTGGCTTGATTTTGTGGTCACCGGTCGTGCTAGAAGCCATATTCGCCAGTTTTTTAAATCAAAACAACATAATGATGCGGTTCAACTTGGACAACGCTTACTCGACAACGCATTAATTCCTTTCGGGGAAGATACCGCCCATTTACCGGTCAAACAGTTAAACAAAACATTAGCTAAATTTCAGTATGCTTCGCTAGAAGAATTATTTGATCTTGGACAAGTTCACCCGTTATCTATTGCTACATCTTTGCTTAACAACAAATCATTCATCCTTTACCTTTATTCTTAAAAAACAATGAAAATAGCTTAATGTCGTGTGCGAGCTGTTGTTTACCGATTCCAGAAGATGAAATTATCGGGGTACTCACTACAGGACAAGGGGTTTTAGTACACCGGATACGCTGTCCGAATGCAAATAAACTGTTTAAAAAAGAAAAAAATGCGTTAATCCCTCTAAAATGGGAAAAAACAGCCAATGGCTTTTTTAAAACAGAAATTTTGATTGAAACGATAAACCGAAGCGGCATGTTAGCAAAATTGACTCACTGTATTGCTAAAGCCGATACGAATATCGACAATATCCAAATCAAACCACGCGATAATATACACTGTGTCATTCACTTTATTTTATCGGTGCGCAACCGTAAACATTTAGCGCGAGTGATTCGCTTATTACGGATGATAAAACCTTTTATCAAAATTACGCGACATCAGCCCACATGGCGAGCAACAGAATAATATTCTATTAAAAAAACGTTTTCAATTTAAAAAATAAAGCCCTCTTCTATCATAGACCGAGGGACTTTTTATGGCCTATCTTCTTATCTCTAACAATAGCCTGGTTTTCACAGGTGATCAAAGATAACCATTGGTTTTCTACTTAGATGAAGCTTTACTCTCCATTTTACTAATTTTTAAAAAAGCCATTTTATTATTACTGAATCTATTCAAACATCACAAGATATTGAATTTTGTAGTAAAAGAAATAACCTCTTTTTAATATAAGGTTAGATGTATCAATAAAAACCTAGAGCTGCATCATCAATAGATACGCTTTTATAAACAAAATAGTAAGCGTTGTTATTGATAAATAACAAAAAACTACACCTAAATTCTATACCTATAAAACAAAGGAAAATTATGGAAAACTCTTCATTTAAATTGGTACTTACGAATTAAGGAAAGCAATTTATTGAGAATTTATTAAAAGACGACAAAGAAAAAATAATCGTTTCTATCGCTCTCGGGAAGCGACTTATTTATTTTTAATCAGCACAAACCTTAATACCGATAAAACACTTCTTTTAAATCGATTAACATTAACGGTTAGGTAAAAGCCATCTTTCTTATTTGGAAAGAGCGAAGCGCATTATTTACTAAACACTACGATTCCGTGACAAAAAACATCGTTACTCCTAAAGTAAAGGTAGCGGTGTTTTACAGATCAGATCTAACAAACTTCATAGAGAAAAACACTTTACAGAGCATCTCTTATTTAAACCCTTGGCTATCTTCATTACTGAATAAATAATAAGTGTTCAATCTATCTCGTGGATCTCGCTATGAATCACTAGAAAGAGGATTCTTCTTATATCGGCTGATTATCAATCAGTCGAACATCGTCTAACCAAACAGCAGCCAAACGACGCCCTTGATAATCGGCCACATAGTCAATACGAAAACCAAAATCAATTAATGACTGAACGGTTTTTTCTATTGCTTGTTTTTTTTGGAGTAACTGTGCAAAAGAAGCGGCTTTCTGTCGTTGTTGAGGTGTTAAACGTGAATTTCTTGAGCTCAACGCCAAACCATCTTCTGCACGAACCGTCGGACAACCCATAATTTCCACTTCCAGAAACAAAGCCTTTGCGAGTTTTTTTATCAGCATTAACTGTTGATAGTCTTTCTCTCCATAATACGCACGAGTCGGTTGTACTAAGTTTAAATATTTTAAAACCACGGTTAACATCCCTGAGAAGTGTCCAGGACGAAAAGCACCTTCAAAACAAGTACTCAACTCGCTTTTATCTTGTACTTGAATATCATAACCATCGATATAAATAGCAGGTTCTGAAAATAACAATAAATAATCTACTTTTTGTACCGTCAACAGTGCTTTATCCGCGGCTAATGTTCGCGGATAACTCAACAGATCTTTTGCTTCGTTAAATTGTGTAGGGTTCACAAAAATAGCGACTACCGTCAGATCATTTTCTGCTTGCGAGCGTGCACAGAGACTCAAATGGCCGGCATGGAGATGACCCATGGTATGAACAAAACCGATTCGCTGTAAGGTTAATTTCTTACGTAATGATTGCCATTGATTAACTTGCGTAACTATGTTCATCAGTCGGGAATTCTTGTTGTTGAGTTGATTGAATATACTGTTCGATACTCTCTGTAATTAATTGCGCACCAGATAGAAATTGCTTCACAAACTTAGGTTTAAAATCGAGATTTAAACCCAGCAAATCATGCCAGACGAGAATTTGACCATCGGTTGCCTGTCCGGCACCAATCCCGATGGTGGGTATCTCTAAACTTTGTGTGATCTCTGCAGCCAAAGTCGCTGGCATGCATTCTAAAACTAAGGCAAAACAACCTGCCGCTTGGAGTGCTTGCGCATCGTGTTTTAATTTTTCCGCCGCAGTCAGTGTCTTACCTTGTACTTTGTATCCCCCCTAACCCTAATACAAGCTGTGGCGTGAGGCCTAAATGCCCCATAACGGGAATACCGGACTCGACTAAATGACGAATCAACGACAAATTACCGTCGGCACCTTCTAACTTAATCGCCTGCGCACCGGCACGAATTAAACGCTGAGCCGCCAACATACTTTGTTTTTTAGATTGTCGATAACTCAAAAAGGGTAGATCACTGACGATATATTTTTCAGGCGCCCCACGACGTACCGCAGCGGTATGGAGTTCCATCATCGTCAAGGTTGCCATTAAGGTATCATTGAAACCATGCATCGTCATCGCCACGCTATCTCCCACTAAGAGCGCATCGATACGGGTTTGATTGAGTATTTTAGCAGCGCTATAATCATAGCACGTCAACATCACAATCTTTTCTTGCCGATTTTTTTTATTGCAAATGACTGATAACTCATTCGATACTTTCCTTCATTGAGGTGAACACCATCCCTGTTTTATGCATGGGTTGTTTGATCAAGCGCTTCAATGAACATCGTCCGTTTCTTGACCACTTCGTACAAAAAAGTGGTTCGATTTTAATTGAGACACTGAAGTGACGCAAGAAAAAACAAAAGTATTTTTTATCCCAAAATAAGGAGATTGCGTAGATATTGGAAAAAAATAATTCGCTACGTCTTAATTTTTAGAATACTCTGATTTAAAAAGCCTGCTTCAATTTGCTCTGTTAGAAAGTAAAAATGAACTTATGCGTATCTTAATTATCAAAATGTCCTCGATGGGGGACCTTCTCCATACGTTACCGGCCGTCAGTGATGCACGGGCCGCTATACCGAATATTCGCTTCGATTGGGTCGCTGAAGAGGCTTTTACAGAAATTCCAAGATGGCATCCACAAGTTGACCACGTCATTCCGATAGGGCTGCGTCGTTGGCGACGACAAAGCACTTGGAACGCCTCTTGCAAAGAAATACGCGACTTTATTAAAAACTTACGTCATCGACATTATGATGGCATGATTGATGCCCAAAGTTCGATCAAAAGTGCGATCGTCACCCGTCTGGCTCATGGCCCCCGTTACGGAATGGACAAACGTTCCGTACGGGAAGTCGGCGCACAGTGGGCCTATCAGAAAAAATGTTTTATACCTAAAGCACAACATGCGATTCTACGCATTCGCCAATTATTTGCGCAAGCGTTGGGTTATCCCCTGCCTGATACCGAGCCACAGTATGGAATTGATCCGAATCAATTACCTATTTGCCCGATTGCCTTACCGAAGCAATACCTGATTTTAATTCCCAATGCGAGTCGTGAGGATAAATGTTGGCCAGAAGAAAATTGGTCAACATTGATTAACGCTTATACCGGCGCATGGCCACTCCTCATTCCCTGGGGAAACGCCAACGAAAAAGCCCGTGCAGTACGTCTAAGTGCCCTCGATTCGCGTGTCATCGTATTACCCAAACTTCATAGAACTAGCACGTATTTGGCTGAATGCACGTTGTATTGTCGGTGTCGACACAGGACTCAGCCATTTAGCCGCAGCGCTCGGTATTCCGGCTATCACTTTGTATGGAAAGACCAACCCACAACGGATTGGGACACTGGGTCAAAATCAACAACATATTTCCTTTGTCTCAAGTCCCAATCGTATCCAAACAAAAGAATCTTCACTGTACCAAGTCGCACAAGCGCTCCAAACTGTGTTAAATGACTAATCGATTAACAAAGCTCAACCAATAAAATCCTAAAAAATCACTGTGCTGGGCATTTATTTCCGGAAAATAGTGCATGGAAGACGACACACCTCCTTTCAGAGCAAGAAAAGGACTGCACATTACGCAATTTTTTATGGTAGTCTGGTTATTCTAAATCGCAACGAATAATTATTCTTTATCTGCTCTATCCATAACAATGCGATTTTTCTTATTTTAGAGATTGGTTTTTAGAGTAATTTCTTTTTATGACTCCGATTCTTGAAATTGTTTTGCCGGTTCCTTTGAATCAGAGCTTTGATTATCTTGCCCCTGAACATGTACCCATTAGCGCGCTAAAAAAAGGGTTACGCGTCCTAGTTCCGTTTGGCCAACGCGAAAAAGTAGGCTTTATTGTCGGAATTCGTCAATCTTCTTGTCTTCCGGTTACGCAATTAAAACAAGTCATCACCCTCCTAGATGAAGAAGTTTTATTACCGGACCAGTTAATTCGTTTACTGGATTGGACTCATCGGTATTATCATCATCCGCTCGGCGAAGTATTTGCCCACGCGTTCCCCACTTTACTGCGCAAGGTACCCAAAAAAAACAGCGATCCGGCTTTTAAAAAAAGCGGCATGTTCAACGTCCTCGCCCTCGAATTGGACCACCCCTTTTCAAGCAAAACATACTTTAAATACCGCGCAGCATGCGGCAGTGGAAACCATTACCCAATCTTTAGGCACATTTAACCGTTTTTTATTACATGGGATTACGGGCAGTGGAAAAACGGAAGTCTATCTTGATGTCATTGCGGCCGTGCTTCAACGTCAAGAACAAGCGTTAGTTTTACTCCCTGAGATTGGCTTAACCCCACAAATGCTGCAGCGCTTTGCCGAGCGATTTTCTGCTCCGTTACTTTTATTTCATTCCAAACTCACGGAAAAACAGCGGCTCACCCATTGGCTCTGTGCTCAGCGTGGCGAAGCGGCGATTATTTTAGGGACTCGATCCGCTTTATTTACCCCGCTTTCTCGGCCTGGCGTCATCATTATTGATGAAGAACATGATGCTTCATTTAAACAACAACAAGGATTACGCTATCACGCGCAAAATATTCCGATTATTCTTGGCTCTGCCACAGCATCTTTAGAAAGTTTAGCGAATGTCGAACATCAACGCTATCATTGCTTATCCTTACCCCAACGCGCGGGGACCGCTCATCCCCCGATAATTAAGCGAATTGATTTACGTCAACAAAAAGTAGACGCGGGGTTTTCCCCGTTATTACTTGAAAGAATGAAAAATCATTTACAGCTTAACGGCCAAGTGTTGCTCTTCCTAAATCGACGCGGTTTTGCGCCTTTAACACGTTGCCTCTCCTGCGGTTGGACTGCACAATGCCCGCGTTGCGAACAAGCGCTAATTGCCCATAAAAAGCCGTTGCACTGGCAATGTCATTATTGTGGTTTTCGTACCCCTCCCTTACAAAATTGCCCTGAATGCGTGACGTCACCCTTAACGTTATTGGGCCAGGGCACACAACGTTTAGAAAATACACTACAAAAATACTTTCCTGATATTGATGTCGTTCGTCTAGACAAAGACAGCACACAACGTAAAGGTTGTTTAGAACAATTATTAAGTAAAATTCAACAAGGAGAAAAACAAATTTTAATTGGTACGCAAATGCTTGCGAAGGGACATCATTTTCCCAATGTAACCCTTGTTGGTATTTTAGAAACCGATACGGGGTTATTTAGCGCTGATTTTCGTGCCTTAGAACGAACCGGGCAATTGATTACCCAGGTAGCTGGGCGCGCTGGACGCGCCGATAAATTAGGTGAAGTCTTGATTCAAACCTATCATCCTGAGCATCCTTTATTCACACAGTTAATTACAGAAGGTTACCTGGCCTTTAGCCGACTTTTATTGGAAGAACGACGCGCTGCTCAGTTACCACCTTATGCCCATTTAGCATTGATTCAAGCGGAAGCGCTTAAAGCAGAAGAACCTCTGGATTTTTTAAGTACAATTAAAACCTTGGCTCAAACGTTAGGAAATGCAGTGACGCTCTGGGGACCAATACCTTGTTTACAGCCACGGCGAGCCGGCTATTATCGTGCCCAACTTTTGTTGCAAGCCACACATCGTGCTGCCTTGCATCACGTCCTAGCACCTTTAAGCAAACAGATTCCCAAACTTTCACAAACACGACGGGTACGTTGGTGTATCGATGTCGATCCGCTCGAAGTGATCTAACAAGCCGGACTATTCACTGCCAGTGATTTTGCTAATCCGCCCAGCGAAGTTTCTTTGTAAAGAGACATCATATCCGAGCCGGTTGCCCACATCGTCTCAATCACCTTATCGAGTGAAACACGTTTATTTTTTCCATCTTCAAGTAACGCTAAATAAGCCAACTTGATTGCTTTTTCCGCCGCCACACCATTACGCTCAATACAAGGAATTTGGACTAAGCCGGCGACCGGATCGCAGGTCATACCTAAATGATGTTCCATCGCCATTTCTGCGGCATTCTCAATTTGTTCTAAGGAACCTCCCATCACCGCCGTTAAAGCCCCCGCTGCCATGGAGCAAGCGACGCCTACCTCGCCTTGACAACCCACCTCTGCGCCCGAAATCGAGGCGTTCATTTTATATAACAAAGCAATCGCCCCCGCTGTTAATAAAAAATCGATGATCAATTGTGGTGTAGTATCTTGATGAAAACGGCGAAAATAAGTTAACACGGCCGGAATAATACCCGCCGCTCCGTTAGTCGGCGCCGTCACAATCCGCCCCCCAGCCGCATTTTCTTCGCTGACCGCCATCGCATAAACCGTTGGCCACAAAAAAGAATGATTCAAGGTAGACGACTCACTGACTTCACGTTTTTTCAACTGTTGATAAAGCGCTGGGGCACGACGTCTCACATGTAATCCCCCTGGCAATTCGCCTTCCGCGTGACAGCCTTTCTCAACGCAATCTTTCATAATATTTGCTATTTTCAAGAGGTCTGCAGCAAGGTCCCGACTCGGCATCAAGGCCTGTTCATTCGCCCACATCAATTCAGCAATACTTAGCTGATACTGTCGACATAATTCAAATAAGGTCTGCGCACTGGTAAAAGCATAAGGAATAGCTTTTTCTTGCGTGCTCGACCGACCAAAGTCGGCTTCGCGCACAATAAAACCACCACCAATCGAATAATACACTTCACTTTGCAGAGGGCTCCCTTGATGATTGAAGGCAGTAAAACGCATAGCATTGGGGTGTAAAGGTAATTCTTCTTTTTGCTGAAATAATAAATCTGTTGCGACACAAAAGTGAATTGTTTTTTGTCCGGCCAAAGATAATTGTTGAGTGTCAATAATCGTTTTTGCACGCTGTGGTACCGCTTCGGGAGCAACTGTTTCAGGAAGTTGACCTTCTAACCAGTTGACCTTCTAACCCATTGAGTAACGCATGGTCTGTACCATGCCCACGTCCAGTTAACGCTAAACTCCCATAGAGCTGTACTTGGATGCGTTCTACTTCGCTGACAGGTAAATAGCTGACAAACTCTTGGGCCGCTTTCATTGGACCGACGGTATGTGAGCTCGAAGGGCCAATTCCTACGGAAAACAAGTCAAAAATACTGACGGTCATAGCTAATGATACTTATTATTATAATAAGTTGTAATTGTACTGTTTTTTCAATAGAAAAAGAAGCATCATATCGCTTCATTTATATAAAACGAGCTGTAAATCTATCTAAACAGATAAACTAAATAACAGATAAAAACCTAAAGAATTGATGGGTCATTATTCTGTTCTCTTTAATGAGAAATCTTCTTATTATTCCGCCTAAACTCTCTCTATTTCGCGATAAAAATACCAATCATAAGATTTTCTTATCAATAACATTAAAAAATTTTTTGTTATTCAACTTGATCAGATCCATCAACCTAGTCATTCTTGACAGGCTACAAAATTGAATCTAGTCATTGTTCGTTAAAAAACTTCGCTTATATCTATCCTTTCCATAAACTTCAACTTGAATGAATGCTAAAATCAAAAAAATAAGCCTATTTTTATATTTATATACGCGCCTGATGCTAGAATAGCTTGATAATAGTTCTTATCCTGAGCCTATTCAATGAAATCATTTTTTCTATGTAGATTTCATTAATCGATTTGACGTAATACTTTCATTCAAATTATGCTCTTGCTGTCCCAATTTTTCCGCATAGTTAGCAAGATTCGGGATACTGTTCGTTCGCCTTAAAATACTAGCCTCACACCGCGAACCAAAAAAAGAAAAGGAAGGGTCATAACAAATGCTGTGCGATCGCGTTCTAGACGGATCCTCCTTATCTTCCTCAGGAGTTCGATAAATCGATCTATCCTGACGGCTAGAAAGGTTTGGAGCCTGGCTCATTTTGATAAGATTAGACTGCGAACGAAAAAAAGCATACGAATCACTCGCACTTCTCGGTCGAGACGGAGACAAAACTTTTTCAGACTCAAAACTTAAGTCATGACTTTCTTTGACTTTGTCTACTGAATCTGGCGCAAGTCTTTCTGAGTCGACAAATTGATCAGGAGAGAGGACTGCCGTAGTGGGCGTACTCCGCTGGATCCCATCTATAAATCGTCCGATTCTCGAAAATAAACAATCACACTGAGGCAGGTAATGCCAATCAATAATAATGTCGCACCGATCACCCAAGGCGCGGCACCTATAAAAACACCCGATAGAAACAACGCAGTACTTATTGCAATAATAACCAGACAAGCGGTCACTCCACCTAAAAAAGCACCTTGATATTCATGATAACGGGTACTCAATCGTGTCTCTAAACACGCATCCTGTGCTCCAAACTGGAAGCGATATTTAAGAAAACAATAACTTTTAGCTAAATAATCAAAACAGGAGGTCGTGACACTGATTAAAGTCAAACCACCCATTAAAATAAAAAGCGTCTTATTTTTCGCAAATAAGCCAAAAAATACTTTCGTCACCCCAGCAACTGCCACAAAAGGTAAGGTTCCTGTTAAGCATAAAAAGATAATTAACGCCACTGCCAATAGAATTCCAAGAATACTGCCTACTAAAATCGTTTTTTTCTCTTGATCTAAACGCGTTCCATCACAAGAGCTACCGATTCGATTAAATAACCCGCCTACGGTACAAACGCCACCCAAGGCAAATAGAACATAAGCAAAATAGGAAAACACGCTTAGATAAGGAACCGTACAATGCAAAAACAATACAGGCAATGGCTAAACTAGCCCCTAATAACATACCGATAGGCGTTAACGTCTTTTCACAACCCAGAATAGGTCGACCAACCAGTACTTTATCATTAAAAACGGTTGTGACTTGTGTTTTTTTAGACAGGGGTGGCACTTCAATTAAACAAGCCGTCATAATGTTTACAAAACGACCGAGATACGCGCCACCCGCAATAAAACTACCGTACTGAGCCAAAATTTCAAAAAGAAAGGTCGGGTTAAACGATTCGATTAATTCCGGCGTCAAAATTAAAATAGGAATTAATAACCCTACACCGATGAAGGTTACCGCCCCGATTGCCAAGCGTTCATTATCCAAATAAATTAATTTAGTTTTCGCGGACCTCCAGCATTGCGGATAATAAGGCAAAAATGGCTCTCCATCATTAAGGTGTAAAAATTATTTCTTTAGAATAATTGATCAATATGGCAGTTTGATGACAAAAAGAAAATTTTATCGTTGAGGTGCGCTATTTCAGTCTCGTTAATACAACGCTAAACCCTACCGCCTCCCGTTAGTCAGGATATCTATAAAACCGACCCTAGACCAAAAGCAAGACAAGGTTTACTGAGTAAAAGGCTAGCTCAATCTAAGTGAAGCTGTTAAAATGCCTCGCTTTTCCATTAGCGCCCGTAGCTCAGTTGGATAGAGTACCTGGCTTCGAACCAGGTGGTCGGGAGTTCAAGTCTCTCCGGGCGCGCCACTAAAATCAAGTACTTACATCAATTATAAACCAATCCAAAAAACCTCTTGCGCAACCCAAGTTCTATTCATCCGTTCGTCTACGAATGGTTAACATAGGTCGGTGATGATTTTCCTCGCATACTTTGTTTGCCTCTTGAGTTAAGTTAATTAACACAACTTGCGAGTCATGGTGGTAATTCGTCCATTCTTATGCTCAAATAAGTCTACCGATCCTCAATGCTGAGTCTCACAGATCTTAAACAATCAATCATGCAATAACGAAACAATCATTATATAAAAAATATCTAAATGATATGTGGATATAGCATCCATCTATCGAAGAACTAAAGAAAATCTATACAAACAGTGGACAGGCATAGCAGCAATAATATCAAACCTATTGGAAACTCAGAAAAAAACTTAGGTGTTAAGTTAAAGACTCTTGAAAATTATGTTTTTAAAATCTATTTCAGCACTTAACATCCTACGATTTCTAATACCTGATTGGAGATTAAACTGTAATATCTGATGTCTTATTAATGACTCAATAGCTACGTGCGAATATCTCTGATCTGCACGTTAGCGTTAAGGCAAGGGTTAAGGACTCAATTATATATCTATGTTGTAATTTTAAGAATTAGGATTTAATAATTGAAAGTTACTCTAAGCCAATGGAATCTTTTCTAAATCTGAGTACAACTTGGGAGCTCCAAAAAATCTTAGGGAAAAAGATAGGGTCGATAAATCATCATTTTTTTCTGGCTTTAGCAACAGTTTTTTAACATCATTATTAGATAAATATTTTGATATAATATATAATATCATGATTAAGTATTACTTTTTATCGTCCTTTGAAAACATATAAGTATCAAGTATTTTAGCTGCGTTTAAACAATTATATCGTTTCTCTACTAAAAATTTTACTGCTTCAAATTTAGTTTTTAAAAGATTAGCATGGATAGATATTTTTCATAAAAGTCAGAAGAATTAAATTGATCAGCTATTTTATTTATATCTTTCAAAGTAAGCATTCTAACTAGTTCATTTTGGCTATTTATTTTGAAATTTTTAGCGGACACACTAATTTGTTTATTATGGAAACAAGCATTAAGTTTATTTATTTCTAGTGTACTGTTCCAAAATTCTAATAATTGAGGATCATCCTCAATGTAGTCAGGCTTTTTCTCCTCTGAGTTTTTTAAAAAAATTTGATTAATAAACAATTGTGCTATTTCAAATTTGTTATCCTGGCACCCTTTATGAAGCGACGTTTACCACAGAAAACCCAGAAAAAGCTTACGAGCTGCTCTGCCAAGCGAAACCACAATTACGCACACCAACCTATCAAAAGATTTTTATCCATACCTTACGTTTTTTAAATAAGGTAGAAAGGGGACTGGGAAAAAGTCAGTTGTTATACACAGCATTTAAATATTACTGATGAAAACTTTGATTTATCTCAATCCTTTACCAATAATTTTTTACCCGAAATGCCTTATTCTGACTTAGAACCCGTTGCTTACTGCCTTGAAAAATAAATACTTTTATAACTTATAATTATAAATTTTCTATTGTAAGACGAGCTCTTTTTTATTAAAAAGGCTAACAGTGAATACTGTATTATAAGTAGCACGTTAGCCTGACGTTTTTTACTTCCTTGAGTTTATTTTATTAGCCAGTCAATTCAGATAAAATATAACGTAAGTTTATCCAGTATAAAATGCACTTTTTTTATGATTCGAATTTTATAAGGGGTATGTTATGATTTGCGCGTGTATTTTATTTCTTCTTTTCTCCAAGCGGGGAAAATAACAAGATACCTAGTTTATCAAGGCTAAGAAACAATAAATACCACTAAAGATAGAGAATCATTCATTTAACATCACTTAAAGACTAAACTATATGTTCACCATGCTCAGTTTATTTTTTCTTATATTTCTAATCTTCTTCATTGCTACAAATGCATTTTTCATTGTTAAACAACAATCCACCGTCATTATAGAGCGTTTAGGAAAATTTAATCGTACGACAGAAGCTGGACTGCGTATAAAAATTCCGTTAATTGATCAAATCGCTGGTGAACTTTCCTTAAGAATACAGCAATTAGAGGTCGAAATAGAAACAAAAACCAAAGATAATGTTTTTGTTAAAGTCCAAGTTTCTGTGCAATATCGTGTCAAAGAAACCAACATTTATGATGCCTTTTATAAGCTCGATAATGGTCAACAACAAATCCGCTCTTATGTGTTTGATGTTGTCCGAGCAGAAGTTCCTAAAATGATTTTAGATACGGTATTTGATCAGAAAGAAATTATTGCCAATGCAGTAAAAACAGAATTAACCGAAACCATGCAAACCTTTGGCTATGAAATTGTTAAAGCCTTAATTACCGATATTCGACCCGATGAAAAAGTCAAACAAGCGATGAATGAAATTAATGAACAACAACGTTTACGCTTGGCGGCACAAGAAAAAGGTGAAGCACAAAAAATTTTAATTGTAAAAGCCGCTGAAGCGGAGGCAGAAAGTAAACGATTGCAAGGTGAAGGAATTGCGAACCAACGTAAAGCGATTATTGAAGGCCTACGTCAATCTATCGATGAGTTTCAAACGGCTGTCCCAGATGTCTCTTCTCAAGATATTATGAGTTTAGTATTAGTCACACAATATTGTGATACCTTGAAAGATATTGGCGCAAATAACAAAAGTTCGACGATTCTATTACCGCATTCACCCGGCGCACTAAAAGATATCGCACAGCAATTACAAGAAGGTATTATTTCTGGTAATTTAATTGCAGAAAATACAAAATCATCCTAAAAAATTCTGTATTTTAAATAAAGTAGCTCATATTTTTATTTAAAATCACCTGAGTAAGCACTCTACTACTTGTAACGTAGAATGACTCAGGTGATTGGAACTGAAATAAGAGCAATTATGGTGATATAGGTTGATCCGCTCTGAAAATAAAAAAACCACTTACTCTCTCTTTGACAGACTTCTCACAGTCTAACCATTGAAAAAACTCTCCCTGATCTTGGGCATTCTGATTACGCTTGATTCTCCAAGCCATCTATTCAACCTGTGATCGGCAAAACAGTTAGGTAACGCTGAGCAAATTCGGTGTAACTTCCTCTATAATCAATAATCCCTTTTTTTGCGTCAAAGTATAAAATCCGAGTGGCAATTTTAGCAACAAAATGTCGATTGTGACTGACCAAAATAACAGTACCCGTGTACTGAACAAGAGCCTGCGCTAACGCTTCAATGGTTTCTAAATCCATATGATTGGTTGGTTCATCCAAAATCAGTAAATTAGGTGATTCTAAAATAATTTTAGCCAGTAACAAACGTGCCGCCTCGCCCCCGCTCAACGCTAAAATATCCTTCTCAACATCTTCTTTGACAAACAGCATTTGCCCTAAAACACGACGAATCTGTTGCTCGGTTACGCCATTGACACTATCGGTTAACCAACTTAACACGCTCTTACTTCGATTTAATAACTCATGATGATCCTGAGAAAAATAACTCATATGTACTTCATAACCGACCGTCAATTCTCCACTATCGGCTTGCAACATGCCTGTTAAAATTTTAATTAAAGTCGATTTACCAATCCCGTTAACCCCTAAAATAGCTACTTTTTCTCCGCGATCAATTCTTAAATTGAAACGTTCAAATAGGGTTTTACCTTTAAACGATTTACTTAAATGTTTCGCTTGAATAACCTGTTTTCCTGATTTTTTTTTAGGTAAAAAATTAAAATGTGGTGCAACTCGAGAAGAGTGTTTGACATCTGGAATTTTGATTTTTTCAATCATTTTCATTCGTGATCGCGCTTGCGCGGCCTTAGAAGCTTTGGCTTTAAATCTATCGACAAATTTCTGCATCTCTGCAATTTTTGCTTCTGCACTCTTTTTTTCAAGCGTTCTTTGCTCTTCTAATAAGTGTTTTTCAGCTAAGAATTTCTCATAACGACCCGAATACGGTCTAATTTCACCGTAATCTAAATCTAAAATAGAATCGGCCAAATTATCAATAAATTCGAGATCATGAGAAATAAAGACAACTAACCCTTTATATTCATTTTTCAAGTATTTTTCCAACCAACGGATAGATAAAATATCAAGATGGTTGGTTGGCTCATCGAGCAACAAGATAGAAGGGCTTTGAAACAACGTTTGTGCTAAAAGCACGCGGAGCTTATATCCTCCCGACAACGCATTGAGTGGTTTTTGTAAATAATCGCTCGCGATACCCAATCCCGTTAAAATGGTTTCGGCTTTAGCTTCAGCAGAATAACCGTCATGATGAGCAATCACTTCTTCCAAGGCAGCAAAACGAAAACCCTTTTTATCATCCCAATGATCACTGGTCAAAAGCGATTCACGCTCTTGTAGTGCGTCCCATAACGGAAGTTTTCCTTGTAAAACAATATTTTTAATTAACGTCTCTTCGTAGCGAAATTGATCTTGTTTTAGCCAACCCACGGTGGCATCCTTAGGCTTGATAATCTCCCCCGAGGTCAAGGTCTCTTCTCCGGTTATAATTCGGAAAAACGTTGATTTCCCACTCCCATTGGCACCGACTAAGGCATAACATTTTCCTGAATTAAGATTCAAACTGACATCATAAAAAAGAAGACGCTCACCATAGGCCATACTTACCTGGTTTAATACAATCATACCCACCTCAAGTGATTACTGGTCATTATAGTAGCGCTCTTTGTAAACAAATACGAGTCTGTTACTTCATTTTTAGCGAGCAAACAAACGCTATGAGTCTGAATAAAACTACCCCCCAAGTAAGCGATCTTACTAAAAACAATATTTTTCTGAATGATTTAAAAGGTTTTTTATTTTTAACAAAAAAAATTTAATTAAGAATTATAGTGCTTTTTAATTTAGTTAACTGAATAAAGAAATAAAAAACAAGAATTATTCAAAGTTAACTTTACAAATGCTAAAATGATTTTATCTAAAAAAATTATGAATAAATTATGAAACTCCCCGAAAAAGAAATTTACCGAATGAATCTACTCGTTAAAGAATGTTTAATTGAGATTACTTCCTTTCTTTTGGAAAGGACAAAATCATTATATTCTGAACTCCTGCCTCCCCGCCCGCGTATTTTTAAATTCAATGTAATTAAACGGCTTGTATATGTTTGGTATCAAAAAAAAAATAAAATTATGAGTAACCCTGATCGGTTACAACAAATTTCACAGTTTCCATGGCTTAAAGAGCCTCTACCTTATGATTTAGAAACAATTCAATTTTACATCAAAGAGATGTCTCCTCTTTATTGTAATTCATTGGTGATTCAATATATCAATGAAATTGAAATACCGCCTGCACAACGCCAATCTTTTTATCTGCGCTATCTCCATTTGCTTTAGAAAGACTCTATTGGTTAGCTTGTGCGCATAATAAGAAGATTCTCGCTCATGAGATCGCTACAACATATCCAGCAATTACAACACTCAATCATTTATTTATTTGTTTAGAAGCTGCACTAAAAATAGGTGATCAGGAAGTGATGAATGGGCTTTGGCAAGAACAAAACTTGCGTTTAATTGACTGTACTGAAGAAAAAAAAATCAAAGCATTACAGAAAACAACCAATATGGTTTGTCGTTATGGACGTCTCATTTTTTTTAAAAAAATTTGCACCAGTCTGCAAAAAAATTACGACACCTACGTATTGAAAAAATGTTTGCAAAGGCTTGTCGAAGCGGCGAAACATCGATGATAAAAGCTATCATAACCCGTCTTGGAAAAATTCGCAACGATGATCCCTTATTTCAAGTTTGTTTGAGTGGTCAAATTGATGCGGTCAATTTTTTATTAACGACAATTCCTTCTTCTCTCTTGCCGAGGATACTCAATAATGGGGCAATTTATTACTTAGACGCAGCAATTCGTAGCCAGAATTTAGAAGTTTTTCATAAAATTTGTCACTTATTACCGCCTGCAACTCAACGTTCAATCTTTTCCACAGCCAATGGTTTTGTCTATAATCATCTTGAACGATGTACACCATTGTTTTTAGCACCTATTTTTGAAAAGATACCTCCCGAAAATCGAGAGTCGATTTTGTCGCATAAATCCTATCTGAATCTGATTACCATTCTTCTTTCTAATCAACAGTATAATCGTGTACGATTTCTTTTATTAAAACTACCTCAAGAAAAAATAGGCTTAGCTCTCGATAAAGTAAAACATAATATTGAAAAAAATCATTATGCTCGGCTTTCAACTAAGACTAAACAGGCATTATTCTGTTTCCTTGATAACTTTTTAGCTACGCAGATTCAACCCCACTTGCTTAGCAATGAACCACCACACTATGATGATGAGGCTCAAACAAGCTCCTCTAACGAAACTGACTCATTAGAAGCTTCTTCTATTATCAGTTCGAATTTTGAGGATTACTTTTTAGAATCAGATACCGAGTCAGAAATGAATATCGAGTTAAGAAACCCCATTGAGTATCCAACGTTCCGTGGATAGTGTATAGCAAACAATGTCTTTTACTGAACATAGGCTGCCTAAAATAAAAAAGGGTATATCGACGGATATACCCTTTTTAAAAATAAAGGACCTATTCAAATTAACTCAGGTGTTTTTTACTCGGTGTCAATGACTGGGTTTTGTTCGCAACAACCACTTTTTTATGTGGCTTTCTGTTCGCTGAAGAAGAATGTCCTTGTAAGGCAAGTTGTTTTTGATATAAAGCCACTCGTTCAATAGGTAAAGCAAATTGCTTCTGTTTTAGAGTAGCCGTGCTATTTTTTATAGCCGGATTGAGCCGCCGTAACTGAGCTAAGCTCATTCCAGACAAGTTGGCGGCCTGCTTTAAACTGACTCCTTGCCTGCCCGTCTCCACAAGCTGGAGATAAGGCTTATCACTCAGTGGAGGCAAGGTCACACCGTATTTAGCCCGGATCCTTAATAATCGCCGCTAAAGCTAATAAACGTGGAATATAGGTCCGTGTTTCAGGGGCTAAAGGCAACGCCCAAAAGTGCGTATTCTTGTCCTGATGCGTATTACGGCGGATCGCATTTTGGACATTCCCTTCACCCGTATCGTAAGCAGCAATCGCTAATAACCAGTCGCCACTAAAAAAGCCATGTAAGTAGGTTAAATAGTTTAACGCGGCATTAGTTGAGCTCGCTAAGTCACGACGACCATCAAATCCTTTATCTTCATGGACACCATAGCTTCGGGCGGTTGCAGACATCAACTGCCAGAGTCCAGCGGCTCCGGAAGCTGGGTTGGTTGCCGAAGGATCGTACCCACTTTCAATCATTGGCAATAACACCAATTCGGTAGGTAAATGGCGCTGACTGACCTGATTATACACATAGTATAAGTAAGGGGTTGCGCGACTCACTACATCCTTTGAACAAACCAACGGATTTGCTCCTGAACAGCGGGTTGCCTTTCATCGCTGGCCGTTAATTGAAAACGCTCACGTAAAGGGCCCCACAGTGAGCCTTTATCAATCGATTGATAAAGTGCTTTCTGTTTAGAAGGGGCTAATGCTAACGCGTCATCCGCTTCTCTTGCATAATAAGCGACACGGCTCTCTCCGAAACTTCCCAAGCTGACTGGCGACTGCATACAGGCGGTCATCCCTGCAGAGAAACCAAAGAGAATCAGAAATATTAAGGTACAAATTTTAATCGTTTTATAATTCATAATGAAAGATGTTACGGATCCCACCTAGTGAGGTCAAGCAAATTGGCTGACATAAAATAAAGAAAAACACTATTATGTAGGCATAAAACCTACATTTTTATGCTTTTCCAGGCTATTTAATCCTTAAGCTAAGTCATTTATTGTCATGCAGAAGACTTTACAGCCTTTTGCACTATGACATAATGAAGCTATTGTAGAACTTTCTGCTTAATCAAAGTCTTTGCGTGGATGGACTGTTTTGAATTACATTGACCTGTTACACCTAGAAAACGAACGCTTAAGTGTTTTACTGACACGTTATCTAGGAAAACAGCTTTTACAATTAGATAATTATGCTTTATGGCGCCCCAATACCCCGCAAATTACTCATAAAATATATGTAAGCAATAAGCCTACATCCATACCTTCTGCTTCACAAGAGACTCCATTTTTATATAGTGCTTTTACGCATTTACCTTTTGTGAGCGATAGTCTCAGTTTGGTTTTACTGCCTCATACGCTTGAGCTCGAAAAAACACCAAAATCAATACTAAAAGAAGCTTGGCGAGTATTAAGCCCAAATGGTTATTTAATCCTTTTAGGTAGCAATCCGGTCAGTTTTTTAGGTTTAGCACGTCTGCTCGCCTCAACCCAGGTATTGCCCCGTCCAGAACACTTGTTAGCCTTACAAACGGTTTGTCGCTGGATTCATTATCTTCGTGGTGATATTTGCCATATTGAAAGCTTCTTTTTTCGTCCTCCACTCTCAGGAACCGTAGGCCAATGGTTTTTTCGTCGATTATTCTGGCTAGAAAAAATTTCGCCTTGGTTATTTCCTTACTTAGGGGGACTTTATTTGGTTATTGCGCAAAAGCGGCTTCAACAATGGAGTGGATTGTGACTCCCCTACTCCCTCGCGTTGAAATCTTTACAGACGGCGCGTGCCGTGGCAATCCTGGCCCAGGCGCTTGGGCAGCACTATTGCGCTATCAAACCCAAGAAAAAGAGCTTTCGGGAACTGAAGCCCATACAACGAATAACCGAATGGAACTCAAAGCCGCGATTGAAGCATTAATTGCACTCAAAAAACCCTGCCAAATTGTGTTGAGTACCGACTCACAGTACGTTAAACGCGGCATTACTGAATGGGTTCCACAGTGGCAAAAACGTGCCTGGAAAACCGCCAATCGTTCTCCGGTTAAAAATAGCGATCTTTGGCAACAACTTGTTCAGGAGGTTGCGCGACATCAAGTACAGTGGCGCTGGGTCAAAGGGCATAGTGGGCATGCTGAAAACGAACGCGTAGATAAACTTGCCAACATCGCGCTAGATAAGCTCAAACAGTCTTAAGAAAAAGGCGAACACCCCATCTTTATAAAAAACGACTTATTCTAAACTGACTTACGTCGCACGCGTCACGGAAAATCGTTTTTTTATAAGCACTCTTCACTCAGTTAACTTTGCTGAGTTTATAGGAATAGGGTTTATGTCGGGTTTTCATTTGCAGCAAGCAACGCACGCCGGTAAGCAAAAGGGGCTTTCACTTCATCCTCAAATTCAACATATTCCCAGGCTTTGGCATTCTCTAATAAGCGGCGAATTAATAAGTTATTCAACGCATGACCCGATTTATAGCCACTAAAAGCACCGATTAAACCATAGCCTAGTAAATATAAATCACCCACAGCATCTAAAATTTTATGGCGAACAAACTCATCTTCATAACGTAAACCATCTTCATTGAGAACACGATACTCATCGACCACCACCGCATTATCTAAACTACCCCCTAAAGCTAAACGCACTTCACGAAGCTTTTGATAGTCCGCCATAAACCCAAAGGTTCGTGCACGACTGACTTCTTTGACATAAGAAATCTTTGAAAAATCAATCACTGTTTTTTGGCTACGACTGCGGAATAAAGGATGATTAAAAT
The DNA here is from genome assembly GCF_000257395.1 of Rickettsiella massiliensis 20B. Classification (GTDB taxonomy): domain Bacteria; phylum Pseudomonadota; class Gammaproteobacteria; order Diplorickettsiales; family Diplorickettsiaceae; genus Diplorickettsia; species Diplorickettsia massiliensis. The sequence goes on along the minus strand of NZ_AJGC01000002.1, from coordinate 482,439 downwards.
CAATCTCAAAGGAAATTTTAAAGCCATCAAACGGCTCAAATGCCGCCCATTTATCCCCCTTCGGTTACTTTGATCGCTTCTTTTATACGAATAAAGCGCTTTAACGCACTTTGTTCTTCTATTCCGGCTGACTGAATGAGAAAAACAAACGGTCCGGCACTCCCATCCATAATAGGAATTTCAGACGCCGTAATATCTACATACGCATTATCAATACCTAATCCAGCCATCGCTGACATCAAGTGTTCAATCGTTGCGACGCGTACCCCATTTTTCAGCAAGGTGGTTTGCAACGTGGTGTCACCAACATATTCTGCTCTGGCCTGTACTTCAACAATAGGACTAAAATCAATCCGTCGAAAAATAATTCCGGTATTAATCGGAGCCGGCCGTAACGTTAAAATAGCCGCTTCGCCGCTATGTAAAGTAATTCCAGCTGCTTTAATCACATTTTTCAAAGTACGCTGTTTCAACGCTTGCACAGTACGACCGGAAGGAGAACGGCGTTCGCTCATTTTACTCACGTTCAGGAAACCTCTTCTTGTTTACGTAAAAAAGCTGGAATATCGAGATAGTCCAGATCAGTATTATTTGGTTCGACAACCGGTTTCGCGGAAGCCGCCGCCAGCGGACTCTGTTTACGCAAGTCGCTCGAGGTGATGATAATCTAAAGAACCGTCCGCTGCACGCGATAAGCTACTACTTTCCGTCACAGGCTGCCCGACAAACAGGGTGTTCAAACCAGTCACCACTATCGTCACACGTCATTGCTCATCTCAGGATCAATAACTGTACCCACCACAACGGTTGCGCCTTCTGAAGTAAATCCTTTAATGACTTCTCCGACTTCTTCAAACTCACCAATTGATAAATCCGGGCCGGCCGTAATGTTGACTAATACGCCGCGCGCGCCCGCCAAATCAATATCTTCAAGTAAAGGGCTAGCTATCGCCGCTTCGGCGGCTAAACGTGCTCGTTCTTCCCCTGAACCAATACCGGTTCCCATCATGGCCATGCCCATTTCCGACATGACCGTACGAACATCCGCAAAATCAACGTTGATCAGTCCTGGCCGCGTAATTAAAGCTGCAATGCCTTTCACTGCTCCAAATAATACATCATTCACCGCCTTAAAGGCATCTAAAAGACTTACATTCTTGCCAAGCACATTCATTAATTTATTATTTGGAATCGTAATTAACGAATCAACGTATTGGCTAAGTTGTTTAATCCCTTCTTCAGCCAGTTGTAACCGTTTTCGCCCCTCAAATATAAACGGTTTTGTCACAACAGCGACCGTCAAAATACGTAATTGTTTCGCAATTTCAGCGACCACCGGTGCGGCACCCGTACCGGTACCGCCGCCCATTCCTGCGGTGATAAATACCATATCGGCACCTTCTAAAACCGCTCGAATACGTTCCCTATCCGCTTCCGCCGCCTGACGACCAATTTCTGGATTGGCCCCAGCACCCAATCCTTTCGTAATTTGCTGGCCTAATTGTAATAAACACTTGGCCGATGAATTTTTGAGCGCCTGCGCATCGGTATTCGCACAAATGAATTCAACACCCTCAATATCTTGAGCGAGCATGTGTTCTAACGCATTTCCACCCCCGCCACCGACACCAATCACTTTAATGATGGCGTCTTGGATGGGAGTATCCACCAAACCATATAGGGAATTCATGATCGCTCTCCTCAAAAAACTGTCTGATTGTTTAGATTAGTATTTCTCTTTATTTATCTTTAAAAATTTTTAAAAAGCCATTCTTTTACGCGCGCTAAACTACCACGTAACCGTGTATAGTTGGGTTTTCGTTGCTCAAATTGCTGCTGGTAACCATAGAGCAAAAGGCCGGCCCCGGTTGCGTACATCCCGCTACTGACCACTTCACTATTCCCATAAATATATTGAGGATTTCCTAAACGAACCGGCAATTTAAATACTTTTTCAGCAAGCTCGACAACACCCAATACATTTGAAGCACCCCCGGTTAACACCACCCCAGCCGCTAAAGACTCGTGCAAACCACTGCGATACAACTCAGCACGCACGAGATGAAACAGCTCTTCGTAACGAGGCTCAACGACTTCGGCCAACGCTCTTTTGGACAGGGCACGACCGGGACGATCGCCTACCCCTCGAACATCAATCATTTCATCAGAGCTTGCTAAACTCGTCAACGCACACGCATAATTCTTTTTAATTTCTTCCGCACTTTGCGTCGGCGTTCGTAACGCCACCGCAATATCATTGGTCACTTGATCGCCGGCGATTGGAATCACCGAGGTAAAGAGAATGGCGCCTTTTACAAAAATGGCAATGTCCGTTGTCCCTGCACCAATATCAATTAAACAAACACCGAGTTCTTTTTCATCTTCAGTTAATACAGAATGACTCGAGGCTAATTGCTCGAGAATAATTTCAGAAACTTCTAACCCACAACGTTGGACACATTTAGTGATATTTTGCGCGGCACTCACCGCTCCGGTCACAATATGCACTTTTGCTTCCAAACGAACGCCTGACATTCCAATCGGCTCGCGAATGCCTTCTTGATTATCAATAATAAATTCCTGAGGCAAAATATGAAGGATTTGCTGATCGGCGGGAATCGCGACAGCACGTGCCGCTTCAATTACTCGTTCTACATCGAATTGCGTTACTTCTTGGTATACCATTTGAATTTAAACTACGAATATGATTGCCGGCAATACCGGTATAAACTTGACTGATCGAATAACCGGACATATCTCCCGCATCACGCACCGCATCACGAATGGCTTGCACGGTTGCATCAATATTCACGACCACACCACGCTTCAGGCCGACCGATCGGTGTGTCCCTAAACCAATCACTTCCAACCCTTCCGGAGTCACTTCACCCACTAAGGCGCTGACTTTAGAAGTACCAATATCCAAACCGACGATCAAATTTTTAGGCGGTTTATTTGCCATAATGCGTTACCTTCACCCTCAATAAATAGTTTTCAACACACTTCATTTTTTATTAATTGCTTTTATTTTTACAAACATCGGATATCCAGATCAATGACGAAATTTAACCGCCATGCCCTGTGCATACCGCAAATCGATGTACTCTATCATGGCCACTTTATTTACTAATACATCTGGATATACTTTTACAAAACGAGCCAGTTGTTGCGTAGGCTTTTCATTTCCTAAATACAGCTGCAAACCATTACTCAGTCGCAAAGACCAAAATTGGCGTGGATTCCACTGTAAGGTTTTTATCGTTAAGGCCAGTGGGGCTAACAAAGGCATCCATTGTTGATACGCTTCCATCAAGTATTTTTGTTGGCCAAGTGGTCCAATAAACCGCGGCAATGTGGACGGCAACGTTCCGAGTTGATCGACACGAAATACATTTCCTTCCGTATCCAATAGATTTTGCTGTCCCATCCACGCAACGGGATGTTTAACTGAAAAATAAACCACTAACGTTGCAGGCCAAAAGCGTTGTACTCGAACCGATTGTAACCAAGGTTCGACTTGTAAAGCTGGTCCTTTAATTTTAAGCTATCTAAACGAATAAACCCTTTATCTAAAAAGGGCAAAATAGTTTTTCGTAATTTAGCGCTTTGCACGTACGCTAAATCTCCCACAATTTTAACATGCTTAACTGGAAAAAGATGTGGATCGCCCGCTTTTTGCCAAAGTAAAATACCACTCAGGCCAATCAATAAGGTCAATGAGAATTTAAAAAACCAGCGCTTATACAGCCAAAAAAAATGCGCGCGCGTCGACTGCATCCGTTTTCGTGGATGGTGTTGTTTCGAAAACGATTGTCCTGCAATGACTTTGCCCTGTTTGAGCATGACGGAACCATTAAAAAAATAGCGCAAAAAAGGATAATAATCTATCTCTAGTATTTCTGCCAGTTTTGTACCCTAGGTTCTTAAACGATGTTGAATAAAAATTTTTTATTGGTTTTGCAGAACCCCTTTTTTATCTTTTTTACTTATAACAGGAAAAGCTGTCAATTTATTTTTTGTTTCAAAACCAAGCGCTTGTTTGAAATGAAGCCTGTTATGAATATTCTATGGAGACACTTTCATCACCAAAAAGTTGCCGAATTTGAATCAATAGAGCCTCCTCGGGTTTCACTTTCCATTGATCACCAAGAAAAAAAGCGACTTTTGATCGGGAAGGAAGATGCTGACACTCCATTAAAATCGGGCAAACACCGGGCATAAAATCAGGCAGTGTATTTTTTAGTTCCTTGATTGCATGCTCTTTTAACTGCGAACTAGCAAAACAAATGCGTACATTTTTTGCGTACATTTCACGCGCTTCGGCAATATTGAAAATTTTCTTTGCTAAAATTCGAATATTGCCCGTTAGTTCGTCTTTTTGTGTTTCACCTTCAATGATCAATAAATGATCTTTATGCAATTTTTCCTTATAAGTGGTATACCCTTCACTAAAAAGTGTAATCTCTAATCGCGACTGCCGATCTTCTAAAGTCAAAATAGCCATACGGTCGCCACGTTTTGTCCATAAACTTCGGATCGTCACCACCCAACCGGCGATCATCACCGTTTGCCCTTCTCTTTCTGTGCATTCAGCAAGACGGCACGTTACAATATGCTGTAACTCCTGTTCATAATTTTCTAAAGGATGACCACTCAAATAGAAGCCAAGTACTTCTTTTTCTGCTTGCAAACGTTTTAACTTTGACCAATCCGGCACGAGAGTCATCGCTTGCTGTTGTGCCACCATACTCAATCCAAAGAAATCATGTTGCCCCGAGTGGGCCGCCGAAAGTTGTTGCTCCGCGACGGCTAACGCCGGCTCCAGATTTCTTTAAGGATCGCTCGATTGAAACCCAAATGATCGAGACTGCCTGAATCGATCAGAGCTTCTAACCCACGCCGGTTCAATTTATGCAAATCGGCACGCTGACATAAATCAAATAAATCTTGAAACGGTTTTTGCCCGCGTTTTTCGATCAACATTTCAATCGTCGCAGCACCAAGCCCTTTAATCGCACCGAGACCATAGGCAATCTCACCGCCGGGCGTTACAGTAAAAAGATACGCACTGCGGTTAATATCCGGTGGCAAAACTGTTAATTGCATCGTCCGGCATTCTTCTAAAAAGAAAACGACTTTTTCAGTATGCTCCATATCAGAAGATAACACCGCTGCCATAAACTCAGCAGGATAATGCGCCTTTAACCAAGCAGTTTGATAAGATAACAACGCATAGGCCGCTGAGTGTGATTTATTGAATCCATAATCGGCAAACTTTTCCATCAAATCAAAAATTTGATTGGCCAGCTCCGCTGTGACGTGTCTTTGTGTCGCGCCTTCGATAAAAATAGCACGTTGTTTGGCCATTTCTTCAGCTTTTTTCTTCCCCATTGCACGACGTAATAAATCGGCGGCGCCTAAGGTATAACCGGCCAACACTTGCGCAATCTGCATCACTTGTTCTTGATAGAGAATAATACCGTACGTTGCGCCTAAAATGGGCTCTAAGGCAGGATGCGGATATTTGACTTGCGCTTTACCCTGCTTGCGATGAATAAAATCATCGACCATCCCAGATTGCAAAGGTCCCGGACGAAAAAGTGCCAGTAACGCGACAATATCTTCAAAGTTATCCGGTTGCAGTCGCTGTACCAAATCACGCATCCCGCGTGACTCTAACTGAAACACTGCGGTCGTTTTACACGCCTTGAGCAAAGCAAAGGTTTTTTGATCAGTTAAAGACACCGCAGTCATCTCCAATGGCGTCTCATCCGATTTTTTGCGGGCATTAATCGAACGCACGGTCCAGTCGATGATCGTCAAAGTACGCAAGCCCAAAAAGTCAAACTTTACTAAACCAACTTTTTCAATATCGTCTTTATCAAATTGGGTTATAATATGCGCATTTTCTGCGCCAATTTCGCAGTAAAGTGGGGTAAAATCGGTGAGCTTTGATGGCGCAATCACGACCCCTCCGGCATGTTTACCGACATTACGCACCAAGCCTTCCAACTTCCTCGCCAAATCAATCAATACTTTTACTTCTTCTTCGTTATCGTAACGTTGCTGCAACTCTTCTTCTTGTTTGAGTGCTTTTTCTAAAGTAATCCCCAATTCAAAAGGAATTAATTTCGCAATTTTATCGACCATTCCGTATGGATAACCTAAAACACGTCCGACATCACGCACCACTGCACGTGCCGCCATACTGCCATAGGTAATAATTTGTGAAACGGCCTCCCGGCCATACCGCTGCGCCACATAATCAATCACCCGATCGCGACCTTCCATACAAAAATCGATATCAAAATCGGGCATCGAGACTCGTTCAGGATTCAAAAAACGTTCAAACAGTAATCCGTAAGGAAGAGGATCTAAATCGGTAATTTGCAGTGCATAAGCCACTAACGAACCGGCACCGGAACCTCGACCCGGCCCCACTGGGATCCCATTTTCTTTTGCCCAACGAATAAAATCCGCCACAATCAAGAAGTATCCAGCAAAGCCCATTGAATTAATTACCGCTAATTCCGTCGTCAAACGAGCCTCATAGATAGAACGCGTCAGTTTGGCTTCTTGGGGCAAAGCGGGAGAAGAATCATTCTCTGTTGATAATGCGTTTGTTGGTGTGGGTGAGCATGCTTGTTGCTGAATACGCTGTTGTAATCCTTTTTTCGCTTCTGCAATTAAAAACGTTTCCGTGGTCATTCCTTCTGGAATCGGAAAATTAGGTAAAAAAGTTTTATTAAACTCTAAAGAAACATTACAACGTTTGGCCAACTCAACCGTATTCTGTAATGCCGAAGGAATATCGGCAAACAAAGATTGCATCGCTTGCGCAGAACAAAAAAATTGCTGCTCAGTATAATCTTTTTTACGCTTGGTATCGTTCAGCATTTCACCGCGATGAATACAAACCCGTGCTTCATGTGCCTCAAAATCTTCTCGCTGCAAAAAGCGTACATTATTCGTTGCAATCACCGGCACTTGATATTCCTGCGCGAGCCGTGTTGCCGCGGCCACATACAGCGCATCTTGTGGACGACCTAAGCGCTGCAATTCGATATAAAAACGATTTGGAAAATGACTCATCCAAAACTGAAGCCGTTCTTGGGCACGCTCACGTTTACTTTCGAGTAACGCTTGCCCAATATCGCCGTCAATACCCGCCGATAACGCAATCAGGCCGCTGGCATGAGTGACCAACCATTGTTTACGTAGCACGGGATACTGATGTACTTTCCCCTTTAAATAGGCGCGCGAAAGCAGTTGAATTAGATTTTGATACCCTTTTTGATTCTGGCAAAGCAGGACAAGACCAAATGGCTGATCTGGTCGCGCTTCATTTTCAAGCCAACACTCTGCACCGATAATCGGTTTAATCCCCGCGCGCACGGCGGCCTGATAAAATTTGATCGCCGCAAATAAGTTCGCTTGATCGGTTAATGCCACCGCAGGAAAACCCTGTTGCACCGCCGCATGGATCAGGTCATCAATCCGAACTAACCCATCACTGAGAGAATATTCACTGTGCAGATGAAGATGAACAAAAGAGAATGGCATAGCATTGACGAACGCATGGCTTGAGTGAGGTTATTGTGCCACAACTGCGCTTAGAATAAAGCTCCCGATGTAAATTGCCTATTCTTTTAACAAAAAACATTCTTAAAAACGACGGCGATCACACACAGTTTGTCGTTAATTCTTGCTAGAGAAATACGCCTGGCGATAGAAAAATAACGTCGTATTATTGTACACATAACACGATGGTATCCGGTATCTGGCACAGGCCTTACCCCCTTCTTCAAAAGGGCCTGCCTATGCCAGCGTCAATCACTTCACGAACGGATAAATGGAAAAAATCTAGTGGTTACAGCGATTCAGTAAAAATTGGACCAGCAAAGAAACCGGACGACCGGTGGCCGATTGTGTTTTACCGTTTTTCCACGCCGTGCCCGCAATATCTAAATGTGCCCAATGAATTTTTAGCGAATCGTGCTAGAAAGCACGCCGCGGTAATACTTTTCGCCCCGCCTATGCCAATATTCATCATGTCCGCAATTGGACTATCAACCTGTGGTTGATAATCTTCCCATAAGGGCAATGGCCAGGCTTTATCACCGCTTTGCTCTCCGGCTTTTAAAAGGGCTTGCGTTAATTCATCTTGATTGCTCATTACACCACTGGCTACATCGCCTAACGCCACCACGATCGCGCCGGTTAACGTTGCAATATCAATTACAACATCTGGATCAAAGCGTTCACTGTACGTTAACGCATCGGCTAAAATTAATCGTCCTTCGGCATCGGTATTGATAATTTCAATGGTTTGACCAGAAAGACTGGTCACAATATCACCTGGCTTCACCGCACGACCACTCGGTAAATTTTCCGTGAGCGCGATCACGCCAACAATATTTATCGGAAGCTTCATTTGTGCCACCGCCTGCATGACACCTAACACCGTAGCGGCACCACACATATCGTATTTCATTTCTTCCATACTGGCTGAGGGCTTAAGGCAAATGCCTCCGGAATCAAATGTCACGCCTTTCCCCACCAAAACAACCGGCTTTTGATTTTTTTCCGCGCCGTGGTACTCCAAAGTCACTAAAAATGCGGGCTGTTCAGAACCTTGCGCTACCGCAAGCAACGCACCCATGCCTTCTTTACGCATGGCCGCTTGATCCAATACCTTGCACGTTAGGCCAAGTGTTTTGGCTAAAGTTTTTGCCTGCTCCACCATATACGTCGGCGTACAAACATTCGCGGGTTGATTGGCTAAATCTTTTGTTAAGCGCAAACCGGCATTCAGATGTTGGCTACGTTCTAATACGAGATTGAGTCCCGTGCTATCGGCATTGGGACGATACACTAACCACTCTAAGAGTTCGACATTCCATTTAACCGGTTTGGGTTGGCTCTTATAGTGATTAAATTCATAAAAACTCGCTTCCACGGCGGCGATCAGTTGTTGTATTTGCGCTTGCGGGTTCAGCTCGGTGACATGCAGTTCACCCAGCCCATTCAGTACGCATTGAATCGCATACCCTTTCAATGTGTCGGCCACCGCTCGATTGAGTTTACGCCAATCACTGGCGGTTAGTTTCTCCGCTTGTCCGGCGTAAACAAGTAACACACGAGCACTTTTTATACCCGGTACAGCATGCAGCATCAATGTCTGTCCGATTTCTTCTGTTAAATCCCCTTGCTTGAGCAGTTGGGTGAGATAGCCTTGACTGGCCGTATCGACGTATTGCGCCACCTGAGATAACGTTTTTTCTTTAAAAATAGCCGCCACCCAACAATCGGCGACTTCTACGGTCGCAAGCGTTGATAAAATACGATAGCGCATACGTTATGTTCCTCTTGATTTTTTTAACAAAGGGTCGCGCTAGTGTACCGAATTTTAGGCGATTTACCTAGATAAACGGACTCTTAATTTCTTTGAAATCTTATTCAGTCAAGCAAAGCACGGCTGGAACGGAAGACACAGATCTTACTTAATTAAATCTCTTAATAATATTTTAATCTTTAATAGATATATTTATAAGAAAAAAATAATGCTTTTAAATAAGCAAGGTGAAAATATATGGCTTTTCCTTCTTTTATTCAAAATGCTTTAAAAAAATATGACGAAAATAAAGGGTTTTTTAGACGAACCTTTTCACCAGGTGGCAACGCGCCGTGCATTAATAAATTACGGGAACTCGAGAGAAGTGATTTTAAAAAGTACACATTTTCTTTCCTTAAATGCTTTGTCACCGCAATGCCTAAACCATCACAAGCCTCTTACTCAGTCTTTCAGGCGGTGGCTCAAGAACAATTCAATGGTAGATTAAACGGTCGACTAAATTCTGAAAAATACCGGGAAGTACTATTAGCCCTGCACAAACAAAAGCTTTTTACCCCTAACAACATTCAGGCCATTACCCAACATTCTTATCCAAATGCATTTATCAGTGCATTACAAATGCTTAATCAAGCAAGCCTCTTAAATCAACAGACTTTTAATACCCTGAAAAATCAATCGAATCCTGCTTCGCTAGCGTATGCACTAAGAATACTCCATAGAAAAAAACTACTTAGCGCAACCAATGCTAAAACGCTTTATCAATATACTGATACTGAGCTGACAGAGATTGCTAAAATAGTAAGAATCTTAGATGAAAACAACATTTTAGACAAAAAAAATTTTCAAACTATCCTAACCTACGCGAACCAAACTACGAGTACTGAGATTGAGAGCGCGGATAAAATGTCTCATCTTTCGAAAGCACTCGATATATTTTCTCAAAAAATTAAGTGTAAAATCAAGGTAGTTTTAATCTATTATTAAAGAATCGAGTCCTCTGCAATTCGCTGAAGACACATATATGCTTCACACAGCTAAACGCTTAGCTCAAGAAGTAAAAAATAAATCAGAAAATTTAAGAGTATTAAAAAATAAATTCAAGCTTTTCAATAACTGTACTGATCCAACTGAAATCGCTGTGATAATAGATATTCTCAATAACAACAACCTCTTAACAAAAGAAAATCTTGAACTGGTCTCTAAACAAACTAATCTTGATGACTTAAACAGTGCAATAAGAATACTTGAGGAAAATAGGCTGCTCGATCAAAAGAATTTTGATCGAATAATAAAAGAAGCGAATCGATATAAAATAGCAAAAATATTATCCTTCTTTAAAAAGAACTCTATATCTATAGAGGAACATATAAACTTTTTAAACGAAGAATATTTTCTAGCGCTAAACACCCTTCATGATGCAATAATTTTTACCAAAGAAAATTTAGCGCTACTCAAAACCAATGAAGGTAATTCATTTTCATCTGCCCGAATATTAACTGAACTGAATAATGCCAAAATTCTCACTGAAGAAAACTTTGCAAAAATTAAAAATTTTGATATTTTTCATATTTGGCTTGTAATTTCTATTATCAAAAATCTTAATCAAGCAAACATTTTAAATGATGATCATTTCGATGCAGTTATAAACTGCGAAAACCTATTGGAAATGGAAAAGCAAATAGGAAAACTCGTTAAACAAGAAAAATTAAATAATCATAGCTTTCAGAATATTATTAATGAGATACAGTCTCTAAAAAGGAATAAAACCTCTTTCGATACACCCACATCCCTTAAAAAGACGACGACAAGTCCTTCATTGAAGGCTGCACACGAATCTGCCACTATCCCAGATCTAACATCTGAGACACACCCTTCAATAAATGACTTACACAAGATAGAAGAAGATAATCACTCACCCACTCTAGAAAATAAAAATAAAGCCGAAACATCTGGACTTTCTTTCTGTGGAGATACGACGCAAGACCATTTGATCAAGACTCCTCCTCAACAAGGAAATACGAGTTCAAGTTATCTAGCCATGTTTACTATTCCTTTGCAATGGCTTGTAAGCCCTATACAGGTTATTAAGAGTTATTGTTTGCAATTTTTTGCTAGTTTATATCCAGAGGGACAATCGACTCTTGCTATTGAATCTTCCGAAGATCACAAACAGCAAACCCTTGCTCTTGCACCAGAGGATTCAGATAAGAATAACAATAAACCATCTGATACGACCACTCAACCTCATGAAGCGATGATTCCAAGTGTGAGCGCTGAGCAAAAGGCGAATACAGTCGAACTCACATCTGCTTCAACTTATTCACACGATTCTCCTCGTTTTTTTAACGATCAAAGTACTCGTAATAAACAAGATCCTGACCAACGTGAAACAAGCAAGCATATTTCATATAGATAAAATTTAACCTTTGGCTGCGATACTCAAAAGAGAACCTTTTCTAAATTTTTAAAGGTTCTCTTACTCACGACGTATCTTAATAAAATAATTTCTTACACACAATTTATAGGGACGCCATTAATAAAACAATTTGATAATCCATCAATGCTCACATTAAAACCACTTAATAAAGTTTTAATTGCCGCTGTGGGTGCATTCATATTTAACACCCTTCGATTGATATGAATAGAATCTGTATTTACCGCCGCACCACCTACGATATAAGCGGCTCCATCTGGGCTATTCGATAGAATAAAACTATCATTGACTGTCAAACTTGTCGTACTATTTCCAACAAGCAATGCAACGGCCTGCACATTGGTTTCCGAAGCGTTCAGTTGAATATTGACATGATCTGCGGTCATGTTTGCTCCAGGAAATCCGGCTTGCAATCCAAATAACGAAGTAGAAAAATCAGAGCGCACATTGATTTGTATATTTTGTAAATTAATTATTGAGTTGTTGCTTTGTGCAGTACGTACTCCTATCGAGGTGTCTCCAGGAAGAATACAACCCGAATTGATAATACTATTCTTCAATATTAAAGAGGGCCCACCAAAACTCACACCCATGTTTCGCGCCCAAACCATCACATTCTCCACGACGGCGGTATTATTACCATTGACTCCGCTGAACAGTTTTCTTGCAGAATAGATTTAATCTCATTGGCAGCATCCGTAAATACCTGAGGCCATTTTGGATTATATTGGATTAATTCAACACATTTTATTTTTTCATTCGGATCAATCATACTAAAGTCAATTTAAATTAAATTTACTTTTAATTAATTCCGCACAATCCATTGAAGATAACGATGTAGTATCAATTTCTAAATCATAAGATTTATGTTGATGTACAAGATCATATTGCCAATGTACTAAACTAATAACTCTATCTTTACGACCACGTTCGCGGCTTTCTATCACATCAAGAGGCGCAATAGAATACCTGAAATCGGGAAAGAAGCTGAGTGTACTCTTTCATCTCATTACCGATAATAACTTCATCAATAATTAAATTATTACCCTGATGGGCAAGTGCCGCAATAGTAATACCTACAATAGGTTTACCGTTTATTTATGAGGCTTTAAAATTAATTTCTTGGTCATGGCCGATCTATTTTTCTGGCATCATCGCCATAAATTGGTCTACACCCACATGCAAATAAGCCTCTTCTAAAATAGACTGTAGATTTTTAGCAATCGATGTTTTTCCTACACTACCTACACCATTTAGAAAAATAATTTTTACTAGACTACTCATTGTTTTAATATTTCAGCACAAGTAAGAAAAGGTTAGCAAACCTATCAAATCTAAAGCTTTCCGTGTATCAGCCTAACCGACGGAAGATAACACAATAAAGAAAAGGAACCAAATCAGGACCCTATCGCCTTCTTAATAGCCTCGTACTTTCTATTTAGGCCCCATTCAGACGTATTAACTATTTAACAGATAGTTAAAGTTATATATAATCTAAAATATTTAGATAAAAACAACAATATAATGAAAAAAATCACCCGACTATTTCGTCGCCCATGCTCTTTCAAACAAGAAGAGCACCTACAAAAAATGGATTTTTTTCCAAAAAAGTCAATCCTTTTAGCTGAAGATAATCCACTTATTATACGCGCTATAAATAAGTTACTTGAACCGCGAGGTTATCGTGTTACGGCAGTTGAAGACGGTGTTAAGGCACTTGACTATTTGAAAAGCTATACATGTGATTGGGCATTATTAGATATCGTTTTACCCGAAGTAGATGGAATCGATCTCGTAAAATATTATCGTAACTGGGAAAAAGAAATGAACAAACCCTATGTTCCTATCTTTGGTTTAACTGGCTACCCTTTTAAAAAGATGGAACACATTTGTAAAGAAGCTGGAATAGATTCGATGACCTCAGAACCATTGAAAATTTTCTAACCTAAAAGCTAATCAAAGTCCAAACACAACTCTTAAGCGCATTTATTCTTTTCTTCCGAAAAAAGCACTAAAAAGCATTAATAGGTCTTTATTTTCTTTGAAAATAATGCTTAAGCACACCTTCCAAACATGTATTTCTGGGCGAAAAACACACAACTGGCTAGGTGGTTCTTGCCATAAAAATTTATCCCTTCTCATCGAATTGATTACTTAGAATCAATTTCCTTTTTTGCTGCCTCGTTAGTCTCTTCAGCAATTTGAAGTAACTGCTGATAAAGCATTTCAAGCTCTTCAGATGACTTTGATAGCAGTATTATTTGCATTTCTTGGCAAACTTGTTCTAAGCGAATTGCTCCACAATAACTAGCTCCGCCTTCCCATTTATGCGCCAACGCGCCAATACCCTGCCAATTATTATCGTTATGGTATTGTTTTAACTCTGTTATTTCTTTTGTCAGGCCACTTACCAGTAATTCCAGCAATTCATGAAGGATTTTTTCACTACCCACTAGCTCTATCGCTTTCTCTTTATCTAAAAGTGACAATGATTGTAAATCATTGAGGGATTCATCACGATTTTCTTTAGAAACAGGTGCTTGTGAATGTAATAGAAATACACTCAGTATCTTCGAAGCTTTCTCAGGTGTTAAGGGCTTGTTGTAGATTGAATTCATTCCATTGGCAAAACAACGCTGTTTCTTTTCATGCTCAACATGCGCTGTTAATCCTATAAATGGGTACAGAAGGATTTTTTTGTAATTGCTTTAATCGAATCAGACGGGTAACCTCACAACCGTCATTATCGGGCAATCCCATATCCATTAAAATCAAATCATAGTAGTTTTTTTTCTACTTTCTCTAATGCCGTCTTCCCATCCGGTGCAATATCCATCTGACAGTCAAATTCGGATAGCACGTTTTTTGCCACTGTAACCGCTATCGGATTATCTTCAACCACTAAAATATGACTTCCATTAACATTAGCCACTTCATAAGCAGAGGATTCATTCATTACTCTTTTTTTCGGTAGATTATGAGTTTCTTTTAACTCTACCAATTCTTTTGAATCTTCTACCTTAGTTTCATCTAACAATGATTTTCGAAAAGGAATCAAACAAATAAATGTCGTACCTTTTCCTACTTCACTCTCTATATGAATTTCACCATTTAAGTCTTTTATAAATTGCTTAACAACCCAAAGTCCCAAGCCTTGCCCCTCATGAGTACCCTGGTACGAAGGGATTAAAAGAGTAAAACGGTCATAAACCTCTTGATACTTATCTTGAGGAATACCCATCCCTGTATCACTAACGCGTAATTCAATCATTACCGTTTGTTCTTCATCTTTTTTCAAACGAGCACTGACTTTGATCTCGCCTTTATCCGTATATTTCAACGCATTGGTCAGTAATTCTACGATGACTCGTTGAACACGGAAAGCGTCACCCCTTAAATAAGTAGGTATTTTCTTATCATAATCTAAGCTTAATCCCAAATTTTTTACGACGGCTTTTGATTTATTTAAGTTTATACTTTGCTCTAAAGGCTCTTTGAGGTTAAATTTCTTCTCTAAGATCGGAATTTCACCCTTAGCCACCTTTATACTTTCTAATATGTTATTTAGAAAGCCTAAAAGAGCATCACTTGATAGCACCAAATCATCAACAAACCCATTTACTTTTTTGGGAATATCCGCTTGCATTTGAATCAGATGCGCACAACCTACAATACCGCTTAATGGCGTCCGAATATCGTGGCGCATATTCTCTAAAAATGCTGTCTTGGCTTCATTCGCTGCTTCGGCTTTTTCTTTCTCTAGCCTTAAATCTTCTTCAGCCTTTTTTCTTTCTGTAATATCTAAAGAAGTAGCTAGAATACCTATAACTTCTTTGTTAGCATTGTATAGAGGTGCTTTAACAACTAGAAAAGTAGCTTTTTTCCCATCAGATAATCTACCTGATATTTCTAACTCTTTAGGAACTTCACTTTCCATAATTTCACGTTCTGTTTGTAAAATAGTAGGAGCCTCGTCTTTCCAAGAGAAATCAAAATCTGTCTTGCCTATTACCTCTTTTACAGAAGAAACACCTGCTATTTTAGCTACATAATCATTGCATCCTAAATAAACACCCTCTCTATCTTTCCAATACAGGCTACCTGGTATTGTGGCTATAATATTTTCTAAATAAATCTGGGCTTCCTTTTTTATCTTTTTTTTAAGGACGAAATCTCTTTTTTTAAAGAGGTAACTTCTGTCACTACCCCTATAATTTTCATTTCATTATCCTTGTTATCCTCTGACTGAACCTCATGAATAAGCAAATATTTCTTAATACCATTTTTATGGATAATACTTTTCTCTAAAACCGTTGTTTGCCCATCTACCGTTTTAGAAGTATCCTTGTAATGAATTTCATTAGTTAGAGTTTCATCATTTTTCCCAATAATTACAGTCAACATAGCGGTTTTTCTTATCTTTCCAATAAATTCCTATAGACAAAAGATCCATCATTTTCTTATACGTTTTCTCTTCTTTTAACATAGGTAATTTCCTAACCTATAAAAAATATATTAATAATTCATGCTATACCTTTTAGTCATTTGAGTATGTTCATGCTGTAATTTGGGATCGGCTCTCAAATAAAAATCCAGTAAAAAGGCAGTCCGGCTAACATAGGGATTTTATCCCAATAATTAGTTAATGATGCTTGCTCGCCTATTGTTTTATTTGAGGTTTCCTCAGCTTTAAACAAAATAATAGGAAAATTTAAGTTTCTTGGAACTTGATAATTTAAAGATAAATTCATACGATCCGCACCTAATTTTATCCAAAAAGACAAATCTATAATAGGCCCTGCTCGAAATAGCTTAGCGCTATACTCCTTTCGTTTAGTCGATTCGTATTCTTTAACAAGCGATTCTTTTACTTGATGATGTAATTTTTCTTTATTAATTGCCCTAGCCCAGGTATCAAATAAAACAACAAATTGAACTTCTTCTTTCATTTCCATCAACTGTCGAGCTATTTCAATAGCAACCGTACCCCCGAAAGAATGCCCTGCTAGCTTATAAGAACCCTTAGGTTGAAAGTGCTTAATACACTCGATATAGCTGGCCGCCATTTCCTTAATACTAGAAAAAATTAATTTTTTGGCTCCAATACTGGGATCTTGCAAGGCATAGCAAGCACCATTGAAATTTAATTGCTCTATTAATGCTTTATAGCAAAATACCATTCCACCCACTGGATGTATTAAAAATAATGGCAATTCATCATTAGACCCTTTTTTTAACGTGACTACTGAATTTATTAAAGAAGAGGAGGTTACTTCTTTTTCACCCAGTTGTTTTTTCTCAATAACAGTGCCTAATGCTTTAATAGTTGGAAAATCCATTATAACTTTTACAGGAAGATCTAGATTGAACGTTTCATTTATTTTAGAAATTAATTCAACCGCACGTAATGACTCTCCCCCATTTTCAAAAAAATTATCATCAATACCTAAATTATTAATATCTAGGCAAGAATCCCATAATAAACATAACTGTTTTTCGGTTTCCGTAGTCGGAGGATTAAATAAATAATTAGCCTTTTCTAAACGTAAGCTTCTTAAAAATTTATCATCAATTTTTCCATGTGGTGTCAACGGCATTTCTTCAATAAAATACCAATTGGCAGGAATCATATAATCTGGAAGTATTTCTTTAACTTTTTCCTTTAAATCAATCAGAATCCCTTGCTGTATCTTAATAGTTTGTGGTTGATTTGCATAGGTCAACCAATTCTCTAAACTTAATAAATGGTCATTACGGCGATCTTGTTCAACAATATGAACTAATTCTTCTCCCCGATAAAAAACAATATCAAAACAATGTACGGGATCTTGTTTACAGTTAATAACGGCTCGATAGCCTAATTCTTCAGCTAAACCGGATAATGTTTCAGGATTCTCTTCTGGATTATTCGTTATTTCATATAGCTTATCTCCAGAAATAGGCAATCTAGCATTAGGAATACCTTGAATAGCCAAATGCGAAGGTGATTCATGTAATAAAGTCCTTTCAATCATTTCTTGTGTTGTAAAATTTTTACCCCATTCCATCCAAGATACCAGCAAGCTTGGAACAGGCTGAAGCCCTTTTTTATATAGAACGGCATCATAACGAAACTGTGTTTAGCTCATTAATGTGCCTCCCGCGACGAATTTGTGTGATAGCACATTCAAGCAAAGGATGGCTTTGTGCGAATTTTTCAAAAAAATTGTCTTGGATCATGCTTTATTTTATACGCGACTTCCCTTTCAGATAGCTTTTTTTCGGTAGACAAAAGAGTAGCACGATGAAAAGCTTCTAAATGCCTTAAACTACGAATGTCTCCAATAAATAGTTTCCCACCAGGCTGCATACAAACAATTGAGCTTTCTATCACCTGGATCAAATGCTCTATATCAGGAAAATATTGAACCACTGAATTAATAATAATGACATCGTAATCAGATTGTTCTTCGTCATCAAAAATGCCTGCTGCTCTTTGTAATAAACTTATTTTTTCCTGTAAATTTAAGTTCAATCGTACCTTCTCTAAATATTGGATCGCCGCCTCAGAAAAATCAGTTGCTCTATAAAAGTCGCAATAAGGTGCTAGTCGTGTCATTAATAATCCAGCCCCACAACCAATTTCTAAAACGCGTTTGGGCTTAAGGGAAAGTATTCTTTGGACGGTCGTGTCGATCCACTCTTGCATTTCTTCCTCTAAAAAAGGTGCCCGAGTATACGAACTATTCCAGCCTAAACAATTGAAATTAAGCGGTTGCGTTGCATCCAAACGCTGATAAAGCTCTTCATACAGCTTAAGCCACTGCTGAGTTTGATCCTCCGCATGAGAAAGATAGACGGCTTTTTCGAAAGAATGAGTAGGTTTAGCCACTAAATAAGCAATAAGATGCTGGTCATAGGCTCTTACTCATTAATTCTTCCTAAATATTCCAGACGCCCATCAGATAACCATCGCGCCATATCACCCGTTTTATAAAGACGCTTGTTTTGACCATTCAATGAAATAGTCAAAAAGCTACTCTGATTTAATGCTTCGCGTTTTAAGTAGCCTCTTGCTACACCCATTCCACCTATATACATCTCTCCAGCAGATCCTATGGGAATAGGTTCTAAATTAGCATCTAATAAATAAATCTCTACATTAGCAATAGGTTTTCCAATACCTAATTTACCACTGGATAAATCTACTTTCTCAATGGAAGCACAAACAGTCGTTTCAGTAGGCCCATAGGCATTAATAACTTGGCAATGCCCACTTCACCGGCTAATACTAAGCACCGTAACTTAGGTAATACGACTCCCTCTGGAATAATTTCCACTACCGAAGGGGTCAATGTAGCAATAGAAATAGATTCCGTTTTCAATGCTTCTATTAATTCAGAACCTACCAATTTAATATCTTTAGAAACTAAACATAATTGAGCACCTGCCAACCAGGTTCCCAGTATTTCCCAAAAAAAAGCATCAAAAGTTGGGCGAGCAAACTGTAAAATACGATCCTTAGAATGAATACCTAACAGTTCAATTTGGTTGTAAACCATATTGATAACGCCCCGTTGTTCAATAAGTACACCCTTGGGCTCTCCTGTAGAACCAGAGGTATAAATGATATAAAACACATCATCTGGAGAGGCTATAGTCATTAAGTCTGTTTTAGAAGGGTGATCTTGCCAAAATTCTTGGTTTAAATCTATGCTGGGTACAATGCTCCCTAATTTATTAGGTTGACTCAATATTATCTCTAACTTGCTATATAAATCTCCCTGGCTTATTAACATCGCGGGTTCACAATCATTGACAATAAACTGAACCCGTTCTTTAGGGTAATTTGGATCGATACAGATAGGGGTTGCTCCTGCTTTCCAAACAGCCAGCAAATTAATCAATAATTCAACGCTTCTGTCTAAATAAAGCCCAACAATTTGTTTTCGACATAAGCCTAAATCAATTAAATGATGCGCTAATTGATTTGCACGTTCATTCAATTGTTGATAAGTAATAACTTCTTTGCCTAAACTTACTGCAATGTTATTAGGATTTTTTTCAGCTTGCTGTTGAAATAATTCACATAATGACGAGTTAATTGGATAATCTTTATTACAGGTGCTTAGTCCCGCCGACAACTGAGTATGTTCCTCTTTATCTAGTAAAGATATTTTTGAGATAGCTAATACCGGTGCGGCTATGATGTTTTCCAATAACCTCTGAAATTGTCCAATAAGTCTTTCGATAGTTGAACGTTGAAATAACTGGGTATTATATTCAAAGAGACCTTGCAACTCGTCTCCAACTTCTTGTAGATATAAAGATAAATCCACTTTCGCGCTTTCAAAATCAGCCAATAATAAAGATTCATTATCAGATAATATGCGTTTACAACTTAAACCAGCTAACTCTATAGGCTTTACAGGATAGTTTTGGAAAATAAACATGATATTACCGAGTTGACTTTCTCCTAACCTTCGCGACGGCTTTAAAGCAGAAACCAACTTTTCAAAAGGCAAGTCCTGGTGCTGGAAAGCTTTTAAAATCATTTTTTTATTGTGCTTTTAAAAAATCCTCAAAACTAGGATCAAGACTTGTATCCGTACGTAACATTAAAATATTGATAAAAAATCCAATGACATGCTCAAGATTTGGAGAATGTCTACCTGAAATCGGTGTACCAATAACAAGATCTTCTTGTCCCGTGTAATGCCCTATCAATAGTGAAAACGCGGAAAATAAAGATGTAAACAAAGTAGTTTGATTAGCTTGTGAAAGATTTTTAATAGCCGCTACAGTTTCTGCTTTAATAAAAAAGGGGATTCGTGCCCCTTTATAACTGTTTTGGCTAACATCATCTATTGAGTAATCTAGCGGTAATTTTGTAGAGGAAAAACCAGATAGTTGTTCTAACCAATGACCAAGTAGTTTTTCTTGTTTAGTTTCGTCTAATAAATGCCGCTGCCACTGTGAAAAATCAACGTAATCCCAATACTTTTTTGGTAAATTAGTCGGTCTTTTCTCAATTAATGCCGAGTAAATTTCTGAGAGTTCATTACAAATGACCAGCCGTCATGAATAATATGATGCATAGATAACATCAACACATGACGATCTGCCGTATATTCCAATACTCTAACTCTTAATAAAGGCGCATTATTTAGGTAGAAAACTTGTTGCGCTTCCTCATGTGCTAATTTTTGTAAAAAAAGTTCGGATAAATCACTGATTTCTTCCAAATTAAAATCAAACAACTCAGCTACGGCTGTATAAGGTAAAACAGTTTGATAGGCCTGTCCTTCCTGTGTAATAAACGCCGTACGTAAACTCTCATGTCGCTCTAATAAAGTTAAAAATGATTGTTTTAAAGCTTCTTTGTTTAACTCACCTAAAAACTCAAACGCAACAAACATATTATAAAGAGGATTATTTGGTTCTAATTGATCCATAAACCAAAGTCGTTGTTGCGCAAAGGAAAGTGGAAATAATTTATTTTCTCTGTGTCCAATTAAAGTCACTTTTTTAGGGTAAGCGCTTTGTTCACTTTGTTTATTTTCAATTAAAGCAGTAAGATCCATTACGGTACTAGTCAACAGTTCATCTATTTTTATTTCTACAGCGTAAATGCTATAAATTTTAGCTATGAGTAGAGTAGCTTTTATTGATGAGTAAAATTATCCGTACAACCAAGCCCTGAGATACCTAAAGTTTCTTCCCATAAATTAACCAATTTTTTCTCAAGAGAATTTTCAGGTGCTATAAAATGAGTATCAATGAAATTTTTTCGACGTGCTATTTTCAAACACGACTGAATTTGTTCTATTGTAGAAAGATTATTTGCGAGCGTGAGATAGTCTATAGAATTTTCACTTTTTTTCTTTTTTTCTACCGTATTTAAGGTTTTTTCTTTTTTATACTTAGCAAAGCTTTGTGTTGTGTCATATTTAACCAAGCAAGCGCTCTCTGCGGAGATGTTAAAATGAGTGATCAAACCTTCTTCGTTTAAAACAGGATCACAAACATTTGCTAAGAAATTTTTAGCCGGTTCATTTCTATCTGTTGGTATAAAAGCAAACTTAATAAAAGGTACATTATATTTTTTAGCAATAAGACCTAATTCATTAAGAATACGATGCTCTGCCCCACGACCTAGCACTTCGCAACTTAGTAAAAAATTTAATACTTCAAGAGCAGTATTTTTTATTTTAAAAATAATAACCCCTTTCAATCCATAATTTCTCTCATTATCCTTAATATGAAGGATTACAACCTTTGAACTATTTAAAAGCTGTTGTAATTGCTTATCTGTATATCTACCTGTTGTACAATTAAATTGATTGGTCTTTCGCGTTAATTCAGCTGCTCTCTTTAATTGCTCTATCTGGGAAGGATCCATCGTAAGTTCTAATAATTGAACTTCTAGCTGTAAATCATTAATAAATTGGCTAAGAGAACGATAGGCTTTTGAAGCAGATAATTTCACTTTTCCTTGATAGGATTTAGTACGTTGTGTATCTTCTACGGTTATATTCAGCTTATCCAAAAACCAAATTCTTTCATAAACTTACATTCACGACTATTATCATCAATAAATAAAAAACTATTGGGCGATAAATTAAGCTCCTCTGCTATTTCAGCTATATTAACCGCCTTTTCCTTCAAATTTATCCGATACGAAGTAATATGTTCGCGCTTTAATAACATATCCGGATGTTTATCAAACACTAACCAAACATCTGATTCTTTATTTTTACTACATAAACAAATAAGTTTCCTATTTGTTGCTGCTGGATAACAAAACGTTGTAACGCTTGTTGAACGGCTGTTATTTTTAAATTCGTTACATTTTCTTCCTCACCACAGACCCCATCCCACAAAGTATTATCACAATCCAGCACAATAACTTTATTAGCTGCGCGCTTTATCGCATGAATTTTTCTGGTCAGCATAGCTGCCAACACACAAAAATAATCTTCCGTATAAGGGATATGCCCTAATTTATCCGCATAGGAATTATGATAGTCAGAAATTGGATAATAAGTATTAATCTCATCGTAAGTGATTAAATAAACCCCTATTAATTGAGAAACCAATTGGTTGAATGCTATTTCTAACTCTTTAAATGTCTCTTTTAAAAAGGGATTTTCATAAATAACTGGGCTAGATTGACATATCCCTATAATCAGATTACCTTGTAATTCACCCGCCTTTGCCTGAAGCGTTGATAAAAAATCAGCGGCTATTTTTTTAGTATGGCTAACTGTAAATAATTCTTTATCTTCTCCAGATTTAAAAGGCAACCAATCTTCAAAACGAATTAAAATAATATTGGTATCTTGGTTCTGTCTAAATAAACTATCTGGATCAAGTAATTGTTGAAATATTTGTCTATAAGGAGATATCTTTACTTCAGGAACTTCATTAATTAACTTTAAAAACAATTTTAAAGGTTCTGCAATAGGATCGGACGTAAATGTAGATGTGATTGTTATCATTACTAAAGTCTTTCAGTTTAAAAGAGGAATGCTTTGCTAGCATTTAGTTATTATTTTTAGCTCTAAAAATCCGTAGAATATTAGATTGAATTAAACCATTACTTTAGAGAGTATAACAAGCAGATAGAGACTCACAAGGTTTTTCTTCACTAAACCTCGCCCCTTGATATAGGACGAGAAGTATAATGAAAAATCAATTCGAGAGCAATTAACTAATAGGCCACCTTTCATTTTAAAAAAACGGGTTCATTATTATTTTATTGTCTATTATTTGCAATAAAATTACCCTTTAGATGTTATAAAAGAAGTAATTAAACTAACCGACTTAGATTTAATTGAGTTAAAAAAAGCCTAATTTCCTCTTCATAAACCAGAGGAGAAAAAAGACATGGCCTATATGACAAGTTTTAAATGATTTATTTATGGTGAAATTTAAATCGAAGCAAAATCAACTTCGGCTATCTCCACGAATCGTGTTTTGTTGGCACTGCGTTTTAATTGAATAACGATAGAAATAATGGATTGGATATAAGCGCGTAAATTTTCTTCGCTCGATGTATTAACTGATATCCTACCCATGCATCCACACCGTGCTCTTGATGTTGCCGAAGAAAATACAAATCGTCATAAACGTTATAACCTTTGAATTGTAAGTTCTTACGGCCGACCTGATAACCAAACCAATAAACTAATGATTGCGTCCTGTCCGTCACAAAATAGCCATTTAGCCGTGCATCCCAACGGTGTTCCAAAACTTCAAGACCTGGATTCACTGTCCATAAATGATTTTCTTCGGCTATTTTTGAGTAACCACCAAATAAATACACACCCAATAAAGTATTTTGATTAGACAACCAACGATATCCTAAACCTAAATCCAGATAACCTTGGCCATCGGCCCCATAAACCACTTGTGGATTCAGATACCAAGCCTGATCGCTCTTCCCAGATAAAGGTAACTACGCATTCGCTTGCCCAAAAACCCGATCACTGGCATACATATCACTCGAAAAACGAGCAGGAATCGTTTGTGCAAACAGTGGAGATGTCTCGAAACACAGAAGCAGGAGGAGTAAAACAAAACGTAGTTTAAAAAAAGATATCATCTTAACTAAGTTCATCCTTAAGTGGGTCGCCTATCCTTTTTTATGCAGGGCTACCTAATCCGATCTTATTTATCTTTTTAAGATTATACAATCTATATAAGATTTTTTTTATTTTTTGCAATCCGCTTTCTGATCAGAATTGAATGCGTCTCCTTTTTTAACGCCACACATGCGTTCGATCTTTTTTTCATCGTGCTTGCTTTGATTGCTTAATAAGCATTTATTGAGTTTTTTAAAACGGTGCTCATGACTGGCGTCTCCTGACCCTTTGTGAAATAATTTAGCGCTTATTCGCTTTCGATGACACTATGATTGTTTTTCGTTATTTAACGCGTGAGCTCTTTGCCAGCTTATGTTTAATTACGAGCTTATTATTTCTTATCTTGATAAGTAATGAGTTTGTTCATTATTTACATCAAATTGCAGGCGGAAAAATTGCAGTAACCTTGTTATGGAAACTGGTTCTGCTCGAAGCACCGCGTTTTTTAACCGTATTACTACCCTTTGGGTTATTTTTAGCAATTTTATTTACTTACGGTCGACTGTACGCCGACTATGAAATGACGACCTTACAAGCGTGTGGTTTGAGTCTGGCACAGTTGACAAAATTTACCTTCCCACTGGTCTTGGCCATCAGCCTATTTGTAGCCAGTTTGAATCTGTGGATTAATCCGCAACTGATGATTCATCGCAACCGACTCCTCGCACAAACTGGGCTTGCGATTCAATTAGAAACTGTTCAACCCGGCAGCTTCCAGCAAAGCCATAGCGGACGACAAATTATCTACGTTGAAAATATCTCTGCAGATCATAAAACCGTGAAACATCTTTTCATTGCTCAACAAGATTCACCTGTCCAAAGTACATCACATAAACCAGGAAAATTATCGCCTCCGTGGAAAATTACCACCGCTGAAAGTGGTTATCAGACGTTTGATCCCGCCACACAACAACTCTTTTTTATTGCGGTCAATGGCCGCCAATATCAAGGGACTCCCGGACTCAATCCTTACACGATCACGCAGTTTAAACACTATGGAATGGCCATTCATATGAAATTAGGTACGATTCAAAATCCACAAGATGCACTGTCCAGTTGGGCATTATGGAAAGCCACTCCTCCCAACAAACCCAGTTATCTGGCTGAATTACATTGGCGTCTGGCCGCACCGATTGCCACCCTACTCCTCGCCCTGCTTGCCATTCCGTTGAGTCGTGTCAATCCGCGGCAAGGAAAATACTTATATTTATTGCCCGCAATTATTATCTATATTTTTTATATTAACCTGTTACTTTTCGGCCGAAGCTGGATTGAAAATGAAGTGATCTCCTACCGTTGGGGATTATGGTGGGCGCACGCTGCACTCGGAGGTATCGTTTTAATTGTGTGGGGCTATTTATTAGGCAGGTCACGTGTAAAACAAGCCATTCTGCATTTATTTTCGCACCGATCATGAAAATACTCACCCGGCATCTTGGAAAAACAGTCATCCACACTTCCTTATCTGTTCTGGCGGTGCTCATTGCTTTATTTGCATTGATTAATTTAATCGCGGAAACCGGCGAGGTGGGCAAAGGAAATTATACCTTACTCAGTGCCTGTACTTATGTTTTGCTCACCTTACCTTCTCAACTTTATAGCTTTGCGCCGATTGCTTTATTGTTAGGCACTTTACTCGGACTCGGTGCATTGGCGAAATATAATGAACTCAACGTTGTACGGATTAATGGTGTTTCATTAGGACAACTGGCGTGGGCACTTTTTAAAGCCACATGGATCTTAATTGCGGTGGTGGTACTCATCGGTGAAGGACTTGCGCCTCGTGCGGCACGTTTAAGCAGAAAAATCATAAAACCCTTCTCACCACCGGCGGACAAACTTTCATGACAAAACAAGGGACACTTTGGATCCGCGATGGACAAGATTTTATCTATATTCATTCTATTTTAACACCGACCCATTTAAAAAATGTGACGCGCTATACTTTTAATTCACAACAACATCTAGAGCGTGTCGCGTTTGCTGAAGAAGTGAAATACGAAAATCAACAGTGGAAAGCCACTCATATCGCTTATAGTACGTTTAACCTACCCAATATCCAATCCGCGCAGCTTAAAAAAGCCATTTGGCCGCTCTCATTTAACCCCAAGTTACTCAAAATTTCAGTGATTAATCCAGAGAATATGTCGCTAACACCAGTTACGCGAAACGATTACTTACCGTGAAAAAAATCATTTGAGCAGTCAAAACTACCGCTTAGCTTTTTGGCAACGCTTACTTCAACCCTTAGCCATTTGGATCATGATGGCGTTGGCCATTCCTTTTACGTTTACACAACCGCGTAATGCGGCAACCAGTCTACGAACCATCATGGGAACGTTGGTTGGCTTTAGTTTTTATCTACTCAATCAATTTTTTAGCCCAGTGGCGATTGTTTATCAATGGCCACCGATTTTAGCTGCCCTATTACCTTTATTTATTTTCATGACGATCACCTTATTTCTTTATCGATCCGCCTAACCAGAGAAAAACCGTCTACAATGTGTTCAGCTGAGTAAAAGCCATTTATTTATCCTTCTGGGTTATCAAAAAAAGAGGTCCGTATGTCAAGGTTACGTATTGCGGTAGGACAATTTAATTTTTCGGTGGGCGCCATTGAGGAGAATGCTGAAAAAATGATGGCGGCACGACGCCTCGCTGAACAGAAGCAAGCAGACATCGTCGTCTTTCCGGAGCTGGCACTAAGTGGTTATCCGCCGGAAGATTTATTATTACGTGCTGATTTTCAACAACGTATTCAAACCGCATGCGCAACGATTTGTCAGCAGCCCAGTCCTGTACCAATTTTATTCGGTTATCCCGACTCGACCGAAACCGGTCTTTACAATGCCATGGCGTTGATTGATCAACAGCATATCGTAGCAAATTATCACAAACGTTGTTTACCCAATTATGGCCTCTTTGATGAACAGCGTTATTTTTCACAGGGAACCACTGCCGGTCTAATTCATTTAAAAGGGCTTACCATTGGTTTACTCATTTGTGAAGATTTATGGCGAGAAGAACCGATTCTTAGTTTAAAAAACGCTGGAACACAGTTGGTGATTTGTATTAATGCTTCGCCTTTTGATCGACAAAAAGCACCGCGCCGTTTACTGGCTGTACAAACAGCAGTCCGCATGCTGGGCTGTCCAATTTTGTATGTTCACGGCGTGGGCGGACAAGATGATTTTGTTTTTGACGGGGGTTCCTTCGCTGTCTCGGCAACGGGTGAAATCAGCGCGCATGCGGATTTTTTTGCCGAACAATTGTGGTTTATTGATCTCAAACCAACACGCTCAATCTCGACCACATCGACAACAAACGCTATTTATGCTTGGGACCTTTCTCATCAAGACTCGCATCTCTCGCAACACTTCCCTAGTAACCAGGCAGACGAGGCACAACTTTATCAGGCTTTAGTGTTCGCGATACGTGATTACGTTACAAAAAATGATTTCCCAGGTGTGCTCCTAGGCCTTTCCGGTGGCATAGATTCTGCACTGGTGTTAGCGATTGCAATCGACCTTAGGTGTGGACCGGGTCCATACAGTCTCTTTACCCTCTCGTTATACTTCCGAACTGAGTGATTCAATCGTTGCGACCTTAGTACAAACGCTAGGAGTCCGCCATTCTACGTTTTCGATTGAACCGAGCTTTACCACTTTTTTAACTACCTTGGGGTTCGACCCAGACAACCCTCCTCCCGGAACCATGGCAGAAAACATTCAGGCACGTTGTCGTGCCGTCTTGTTAATGGCTTTATCGAATCAAAGTGGTGAGTTACTGTTGAATACAAGCAACAAAAGTGAACTGGCCATGGGTTATGGCACCCTCTATGGCGATATGGCGGGTGGTTTTTCAGTGATTAAAGACGTATTTAAAACCCAAGTTTATCAACTCGCTCGTTACCGGAATACGCTCTCGTCACTTTTTCCTGAAGAGTTATTAGTCCGCGCACCGAGTGCTGAATTGGCTGAAAATCAATATGATGAAAATACTTTGCCTCCCTACTCAGAATTAGATCGTATCTTAGGGTTGTATCTGGAAGAAGATAAAAGCCTCAACGAAATTGTGCAGCAAGGTTTTCCGCAAGCATTAGTCGAAAACGTCTTGCGCACTGTGGATAGAAACGAATATAAACGCCGTCAAGCAGCGATTGGACCACGGGTGAGCCCTCGTGCTTTCGGACGTGAACGACGCTATCCGATCAGTTCTGGATTTTCATCGTCTATCGCTTAAAATCAAAAAGGATGGCCAGGAAAATTCAATCGGTATACCGCGATGCTTTGAGTGGCCAAATCATCTAAGCCTAAGTTACGGTATGATTTAATCAACAGTAATAATGCTTTTTCAACAGCGGGTGCCCCTTGATAGTTACGCACCACATCTTTAGCACGATTCGCCGCAGCAATATAGGCTTTGCGTCGGAAGTAATAATCGGCAATCTGTAATTCGTATTCAGCAAAAGTATTACGTAAATAAATCAATCGTTGCCGTGCATCCGGCACATAACGACTTTGCGGGAAACGACGAATAAACTGATCAAAATCGTTATACGCTTGGCGCATGGAACCGGGATCACGCAGCGCCACATCAATCGGCACATAACGTAAATACCAACCACGATCTTGGTCCATATTGACCACGGCGTTGAGATAGTACGCATAGTCAATCCACCGACTACGTGGATAAAGTTGAATAAAATGATTGAGTGTCGATTGTGCCGCCGTTGAGTTATTTTCTTGATAATAACTATAGGCTAATTCAAGCTGCGCACGTTCCGAATAGGGTGTAAAAGGATAAATTACCGCCAATGCCTCGTAGGCCTTGATGGCCTGTTCATAATGACCGGCCGCCAACGCGGTTTTTGCACGTTGATAAACTTGCGTTGCAGATTGTCCCTGAAAAGCAATCATTGGATCGGCCGAATTTGCTGCACACGCGCTCAGCAACAATCCTAATAAAGTGATCACAACTAATTTTACTACGTTCACCACACACCCATATTTTTATGATTCATTTTTATTCCAGATAACCACCTAAAATGCACGCCTATCCGGGACAATCACCCGGACAAGCGGATCACTTATCGATTAGGATTACCGTCTTTATTTGAGCAGACTTACGGTTTTTTTCGAAATAAATCGTTGAGTTTGAATTTTTCAGCGAGGATAGGAATTCCACACCATCCAATAATACCTTCAATAATTAATATCACCCCAACCAAAAATGAAAACAAACGAGGTAATCCTAATAAAACGCCAATCAACAAAACCGCCCCAATGACTAAGCGAGCAAGACGCTCATTGGATCCGATATTGCTTGCTACATTCAACATAGATAGTATCCTCTAGTACAGTGGTGAGAAAAAGGCATCGTTCCTGCCTGCATTATAGCGATTCTTCTATGAAAAACACAGCGCAAACTATTGATTGTCAGATTATTGTACCGGATGATTTTGCGGAAAAGCGACTTGATCAAATCTTAGCACAGTTATTTCCCAGTTATTCACGAACCCGTTTACAAGGATGGGTGCGCAGTGGCGCTATCTTAGTGGATCAACAACGGAAACGCCCACGTGACAAAATCAAAGCCGGTGCGTTGATTACCTTGTCGGCCACTTTGCCAAAAGAAGTCACTTGGGAAGGACAAGCGATTGCACTAAATATCCTTTATGAAGATTAATTGTTGTGAATAAGCCGGTAATCCAGATCACACTTTAGTGAATGCGCTGTTACATCATTACCCAATTTTAGAACAATTACCCCGCGCCGGAATTATTCATCGTTTAGATAAAGATACTTCCGGGTTATTAGTGGTCCCTAAAACCCTTCCCGCTCACACGTCTTTAGTAAAACAATTACAACAACGACAGATACAACGTCATTATGACGCTGTGGTACAAGGCGTTTTAATTTCAGGGGGTACTATCGATGCCCCCATGGGGCGACATCCACGCTTGCGTAAAAAAAGAGCGGTACTCGCCGTGGGTGGCAAGGAAGCGATTTCGCATTACCGAATCATTGAACGTTTTGCTCACCATACCTGGATCAAAGTACAACTTGAAACTGGACGGACGCATCAAATACGTGTCCACATGGCGCATTTACATTATCCTTTAATAGGCGATAAAACTTACGGAGGGCGTCTCCAACTGCCTAAAAAAGCAAGTCCAACATTAATCGCCTGCTTACGCCACTTTCCACGACAAGCATTACATGCACGATCCTTACAACTGGTCCATCCCGACTCTCTACAAACTATGCAATGGGAAGCCCCTATACCCGATGATATCCAACAATTGCTGACTTGTTTACGTCAGGAGTCCTTAAATGCTTGAATGGATCACACCCACTTGGCCCGCACCCACTTGGGTCAAAGCAGCCACCACCACGCGTATCGGAGGGTTGAGCTTACCTCCTTTTGCCAGCTTAAATCTCAGTTTAAATGTGGGTGATCAGCCAAATACTGTTTTACAAAATCGACAACGTCTGCGCAGGGCATTATCTCTCCCAAGCGATCCACAGTGGCTTCACCAAGTGCATGGTAATCATACTGTCGTTATTGAAGATCCTGCTTGCCAAGCAACGCCCGAAGGCGATGCACTGTATACCGAACAGACGCAACGGGTTTGTGCGATACAAACGGCCGATTGTTTACCACTCTTGCTTTGTCATCGTAAAAAACAAGCTATTGCCGCAATTCATGCGGGTTGGAAAGGGTTAGCCTGTGGCATTATCGAAAATGCACTCCAAAAATTTAACTGTCCTGGTCATGAATTAATGGCTTGGCTCGGTCCGGCGATTAGCCCAAATGCATTTTGGGTTCAACAACCGGTTGTTGATTGCTTTACTCAGCAACATGCGCAAGCGTATTCCGCTTTTCAATATCATGGTACAAAGGGTTGGCTAGCTAATCTCTACGCTTTGGCAAAAATTCGCTTACAACAAGCGGGAATTACTGCAGTGTATGGAGGCGACTATTGTACCTATACGGATGAGAAACGTTTTTTTTCATTTCGCCGTGATCACATCACAGGACGGATGGTGACATTGATTTGGATAGAAACCAATTAAATCATCACTCTAAAAGCTACAATCAAGAAAAGTAACCGCAGCGTTACGTCCTTTTACTAAAAGAATACTTTTCCTTAATCATTTTATTTTTTCAAGCAGAGCACATCCCTTAGTAAAACTGCATCAAGATTATATCTCTAAGAAAATTATTTTTTATGCTAAAAAAGCAAGTTTGTACAAAAATCTAAAAAACACAAGGCGCGCATTAAACAATGCATAAATCAACAGTATTGACAAGAGAAATCAGATTTTTCGTAAATGCAATAATGTTTCAAGATTAAATCTTGTTTTTTTTATTTTCAGATAAGCTATGCTACTTAGCGGCAAAAGTAAATTTAATAATTTTATAAAAAACTATAAATTTACCTTTTTAATAAAATTCTATTAACTAATTTATTAATTTACATTTTTATTGAATTTATTGTTTTATTTATATAAAATAATAATAATAATAATAATAAAACTTCAGATTATTTATGAAAAAAAATCGAGAATCATTTGCGGAATCTTTAGCGACGGTTCATCCTAATACTAAAAAATTATTACTGATTAACATACAAGACCAAGAAAAATTAGATAAATCACATAATACTCTAAGCATTCAAAATCTTTCTGAAAATGAACACGATGTAGCGCATTTTATTCAGGAACCGTATGATCTTAAATTAATTCTGCAAAATCTTTCTGAAAACGAACGTAGCCAATTTCTTTTTAACGAAAATAAACACAATGTAGTTCACCTCATTCAGGAACCACGTAGCCTCAACCTTATTTTTCAATTTCTTTCTGACGAAGAACGTAAACTTCTCTTCCAACAGGAAAAAGATAATATAACTAACCTCATTAAGACATCCTATGATCTCAATCTTATTCTCCAATTTCTTCCTAATGAAGAACGTAAACTTCTCTTCCTGCAGGAAGGAGATAATATAACTAACCTTATTAAGACATCCTATGATCTCAATCTTATTCTTCAATTCCTTCCCGAAGAGGAATGCACAATTCTCTTTCAGCAAAAAAAAGATGATATAATTAACCTCATTAAGACATCACATGATCTCTATTTTACTCTACGATTTCTTCCTAAAGATAAACGAAAAATTATTCTCCAGAAAAAAAAGACGATTTAACTGAACTCATTAAAACACCCCATGATCTCAATCTTATTCTTCAATGTCTTTCTGGAGAGGAATACACAACTATTTATGAAGAAATAAAAAATCAATCAAGTGTATTTAAAGACGCATTTTTAGATGTAAATTACTGTTTTATGGGCATCGACTCCACTAAATATATGAGGATGTATAACTTATTACTAAAGGAACCTTTAATTAAAGCAAAAAATTGTATCGGTCAAGCCAAAAAAAACTTAAACATTCATACAGAACATTCTAATCATTCTGAGAATAAAAATAATGAAATAAGTGGAAATGATTTACATTCTGTTTTAACAGACATAAAGGAACTCGTGAACCAAAAGATATGGTGTGAAAAAGGAATTTCTTTCTTTGGCAAAAAGATTCCAGAGGGAATTAAAAAATTAACAAATGTATTAGATAACACACAGTTAACAGAAATCCAAAAATTAAAAGCAATAAAAGTTATACTCATGAAAAAATGTGAAAATCGTTCTTTTTTTAGAGCAAGTTGCACAAATAAACTTTATAAAGATTTACTTACAGCGCTTGAACCTTGTGTCCCTTATGACAAATATAAAAAAAATAAAATAGCGCTAAGGAAATGAAAAACTCATTCTAACAATACGAATACTGATAGATATCGTAATAAAAATTGATTTTTTAACAAAAAATCAAGGCGGAGAATACAATTTAAACTAGGAAAATATTTATTATTTTTCAAAATACGTTATGCCTAACCGAAGCAAAATATAACAAATAAAATTTACAAAATAAAAACAATCTGATAATACAACACTTCCTACTCATAACTATGCGTTAATCTTATTGATCCTATGTATTCTAAAGTAATTATTTACATGATCTCATCTATCTTATGATCTGTTTTTAATAAAAAATAAATGGATGATAAGAAATTAAAACAAAATTTACTGTATATAAATAAAAACCACCTTAATCAAATAATTATTTTATATAAAAAAATAAAATTATCATTGTAATTACCTCTGTCTAAATTATATCATATAGATAATTTAATTTTTAATCTATATAAACCTATGCCCTTAAATACACCTAAAAATAAAACAATAGCGGCATCAAACACTATTGAATCTATAATAAAAAATATTCAAGGACACCAGAATCTATTTAGAATATTAAAAAATGAGGTGGCTCAACCACAACATTCAATAACAG
The DNA here is from genome assembly GCF_000257395.1 of Rickettsiella massiliensis 20B. Classification (GTDB taxonomy): domain Bacteria; phylum Pseudomonadota; class Gammaproteobacteria; order Diplorickettsiales; family Diplorickettsiaceae; genus Diplorickettsia; species Diplorickettsia massiliensis. The sequence continues at coordinate 448,612 of NZ_AJGC01000002.1, read as the reverse complement.
AATAACTAGAAGATCAATTAGGACAACTAGAAGATCAATTAGCAAAATCAAAGAAACGAAACAAGAAGAGGACGTTCTCACACCTTTTGAAACAGCCATACAAGACTTAGAGAACAGGAAAACAATCACTCACTTCTCAGCTTTTTATAATACTTTTGCCCCACTTTATCAAGCGATTAACAAATTTTCTAATTTAATAAAAGATACTTCTTATCAATACGTACTTGATAAGGTAAAAACTCAATTAGACCTTCGTCAGAAGAAAATGATAAAACATGATGTTTTATGTGTTTTACTGGGCTGTGTACTACAACACCAAGAAACACAAGAAACAATGGAAGTAAAAACTCTTTGTATTCTTGCTCAGCAAGGTATCGCTGAAGTAGAGCAACTTATCTCTAAAACAAGGAAAAACACCTCTACTAACATAGAGAGTGGACCTTCCATATGGGAAGAAAGACTAAAAGAATGTTTATCGGATTTATCAGGTAATAAAGAAACAATAAATATTAAGGACACGAAAAACATAATCCAAACTAAACTTGAACCACTTTCTATTGAGAACGATATTGATATAATCGAAGGTGTATTGGTAAATATTCATAATACAATTAAAGAATGTTTTCTTGACAAGAGGATTAAAATTTTAAGAGCTATTGAAACCTCATTCAAAAATATAAGCGGTAAAATGCAAGACATCTACAGGCGTTTAAATAAGGAAATCGATCAATCCACCGCAGTAGAATCACTAAATACTCAAAATAGTGAAGCGATGCAAAAATCGGATTCATTCGCTGCCCGGCTCGAAGAAGCGTTTACTCTATTTTTTGAAAAAAAGGAATGGGATCCATTAGGAAGAGGCTGTTTATTTTTTAATAAAATTACGCCCGATGGAATCGTAAAGATAAGAAATATTTTAAAGAAGGATACCAATGATACCTTTAACATCATTACCCATGAAGAAAAGATTTTTTTAATTTGTCAAGTTATTAAATTAAAAGCACATCATTCAAAATCCTTCTCCAGAAGGAATGATGTTCATACTCAATATCAAGAGCTAGATAACCTTTTAAGTAAAACCTATCATCACCTCTATCCTCTGAACTGTCTACCTGAGAAAAGCCAATTAAATACTCATATTTATAATGAAGAAAACACTCGAGAACTATTGGAATACCTAACAAACACCCTTCCAGGTCAGTCATCTTTGCCACAACCAAGTCGTTCACCTTAAATAGGGTACGTTGGGTTAATCTTTTGATTAAAAAAGGAAATACAGGGACGATCAACACGACAAACCCAATACCTAGAACCTATCGCCTAGACATGGCCAATCATTAATTGGCCATGTACTTATTTTAAGGGTAAGTCTGTCAAATTATTTTTAGGCATCGATTCTCTTTTTTTACGTGACCATCTACCTTATTGCTTGAGACATTTAGAAACAGATCTATTCAAGAAGTTACGAAGAACTGATATTTATTAAACTAATCCACTATTCGTGTCGTGCTGTTTACTGAAAATACTGAGGATGGCTTAAAATAATTCTTTGCGTTACAACATAAAATAATAACCAGAAAAAAACTTAGCTATTCTACTCAGCTTTATAATAAAGCTTATGAATTAATCAACTTAGCTACCTGGAACGGGTCGTCGTTGTGAATCTTCTTGGGAATTCTCTTCACTTACACTTACCTTTTTAAGAACCTTTTCGTTTTTTACTGTTTGAGGAATGTCTTCTCTGGTTCTGGCTAAATTTCTTGAGTCAAAAAAATTAGCTGAGGGGCTATTTTTTGCGTTTTGAACAGAAGGAAATGTATCCATAGTATCGGATCTATTCTCAACCAGCGAGGTATTCCCTGTTTGGGGAAAGCTTTCTTTGGTAACTTGGTCGTGGTCCCGCTTATTAGAGACAGCTCTCATAGCTTTTACAGTTCGAGCATGTTCCATAATATTTCTATTAATTCTATTATTGATTAATCGTGATTGAACCCTCAACATGGATTTGACCTAAAAAAATTAAATTGTTCCTATGTAGTATAACAACTATTTACTTTTTTCAAAAATTTTAAATATTTATTCATTCAATGAGAAGATTGATTAGGCAAAGCCCCCGAATTTATATAGATTTTTACCGTTTTAACACGATTATTTTTCACAGAAATCACTTCCATTTTAATATTTTCTAATTCCAAGACCGTTCCCAATACAGGAATGCGCTCAAGTTGTTCAATAATTAAACCGCTTAAGGTTTTTGGGCCACGTAAAGGCAAATAACAATTGAGTTTTCGATTCAAATCTCGTAAAGCCATGCTGCCTTCAACCAAATAACTCCCGTCGGCGTACTGATAAATTTCGCGTTGCATCAATTGTGAATCCGTGGTGAATTCACCAATAATTTCTTCAAGAATATCTTCAAGTGTCACTAAACCTTGTACTTGACCATACTCATTGACGACAAAACCAATTCGACACTTCTCACGACGAAAATTAATTAATTGACGACTGAGTTTTGTCGCTTCAGGAATATAATGTACAGGCTCAGCGACTTTTAAGATAATCTCTTTAGTCAGTTGAGCTTGACCGAGACTGTTCAAAACCTTGCGAAAATGTAAAATGCCGATAATGTCATCAAGTGAATGCCGATAAACCGGTAAACGGGCATATTGGCTATTAATCAAATCTTTTAAAATCACTTCCCAAGGTTGTTCAATATTAATACCAACAATCTCTTGCCGTGGAATCATAATATCATCGACTCGTACTTGTTCCACTTCGAGTACTTTCAGCAAAATACTTTGATAATCCTTTGGCATATGCCCAGTATGATCTCGCAACAAACTACTTAACTCTTCACGGGACAGTTGTTCAACCTGGAGTTGCGGCATTTTAATCCCCAGTAACCGCAAACTGGCATTGGCAATTAAATTGGTTAGCCAGACCAGTGGGTACAAAACTTTTAACAAAACAATTAATGGCCAGGTTGAAAAAAAAGCAATCCGCAGCGGATACAAAGTAGCGAGTGTTTTCGGAGCCACCTCACCAAAAATCAAAACGACAAACGTTAAAAGTAACGTAGCAAAAAAAACACCCGTATTATCAAAATAATGTATTGCTATAAGGGTTGTTACCGACGCCGCCAAAATATCGGCAAGCGTTCCACAAAGTAAAATCACACCTAATAAACGATCGGGACGTTTTAAAAGCGCTTGTAGGCGTCCTGCCAACCGATGTTGGCGCGCGAGATGTTTTAAACGGTAGCGATTGATTGATAAGATGGCCGCTTCAGCTAAAGAGAAAAAAACGACACAGATTAATAAAAAAATTAATAAAACAATCAACCATTGTGGGGAATACACAGATCAAACCATTCCTTTAAAAAACAGGCATAAACAGGAGCGCGCTTAAATAAACCCCCCCCACCAAGGTAAAACCAATTAATGTCCAACGAATGGCAACTTTACCTCGCCAACCAAAATGATGGCGACCGATGAGTAAGATCAGGAGCACAAACCAACCAAGGATAGATAAGACCGCTTTTTGCCATAATCCCTGCTCAAATAACGGTTGAAATAAAACAAAACTGCTAATTAATAAAAGCGTTAAAAAAAATAAGGCCGCGAAAATCAATGCAAACAATAAAGATTCCATTATTTCCAGTGGCGGGAAATAACGAATAAACGTCGCCGATTGTTTATGCTTTAATAACCATTCCTGGCTAGCCAACAATAAAGACTGGATAGCCGCCAGACAGAGGATGACTAACACAATGGTAGACAGAAATAAATGAATCAAATCAGCCCATGACTCGGCCATACGAATTAACCTATCCTAGCACGAAGAAGATACAATAGCAGATTTTTTTCTGTCATTCACCTGCATAATCGGTGTTATTTCAAATGTGTTGTCAAAATTTAGGCTTGATTTGGATTGCAATCCTGGAAGAGAATAGGTGCGAAGTGGATACAGTAAACAACAAACCTTTTACCAAAATTAAAAATACTTGCCCTGCGACATTTTTAGAGAATTAATTATGTTTAACCAATTAACTGAACGTTTTTCCCGTGCTTTCAAAACGCTACGTGGGCAAGGTCGTTTAACAGAAAATAATATTAAAGACAGTTTGCGAGAGGTCAAAAAAGCCCTCATTGAAGCAGACGTCGCCTACCCCGTTGTTAAAGCGATTGTTGAACAGGTTCGCCAACAAACCTTAGGACAAGCAGTCATGGCCAGCTTAACGCCAGGCCAGGCATTCATCAAACAAGTTCAAACGACATTAACTGAAATTATGGGTAACCGAGCCGCCGGCTGTTTTCTTATTCGTTGGGTTACAAGGGGCAGGAAAAACGACGCATGTTGCTAAGTTGGCGCATTGGCTCAAAACAGAGCATAAAAAATCGGTCCTCGTCACCAGTACGGACATTCATCGTCCGGCCGCAATTCTACAATTAGCCAATCTTGCCGAATCGATTGACGTCGCAGTTCATCCCAGTACTACGGCAGAATCTCCCGTCGCGATTGCGAAAGCCGCGATCCAATCCGCACGTGTGCAAGGAATTGATGTCGTATTAATTGATACCGCCGGACGCTTGCATTTGGATGAGGGGATGATGGAAGAAATTCGAGCCATTCATTCTGCCTGCCAACCGATTGAAACTTTATTTGTGCTTGATAGCATGATGGGTCAAGAAGCCGTTAAAACGGCTCAGGCCTTTGATGCTGTCGTTCCGCTAACCGGTCTGATTCTCACAAAACTCGATGGCGATGCACGCGGTGGAGCGGCATTATCGATTCGACATACACTCGGCAAACCGATCAAGTTTATGGGCACCGGTGAGAAAATCAGCGCGCTCGAAGTCTTTCATCCAGACCGCATTGCTTCACGAATCTTGGGTATGGGCGATATGTTATCGCTCGTTGAAGAAGTTCAACGCCACGTGGATCAAAAATCTGTTGCGAAACTCAGCCAAAAACTCAAAAAAGGGAAAAAATTTGATTTTGACGATTTTTTAGCGCAATTGCAGCAAATGGATAAAATGGGGGGCATGTCACAATTACTCAATAAATTACCCGGCGGACCCTCTCCTTCTCTACTCGCTTCGGCACAAGGTCAGCTGGATGAAAAGGTCACGGTACGATTACGAGCGATGATTCACTCAATGACGGCTAAAGAACGACGCTCCCCGGAATTGATTCAAGGTTCACGAAAACGGCGGATTGCTATGGGTTCAGGCACGCAAATTCAAGATGTCAATCGTCTTTTAAAGCAATTTACACAAATGCAAAAAATGATGAAACGCTTTGCCAAACCAGGTAGCTTAAACAAACTATTACAAGGGCTACAAAATCTTCCGCGCTCGTAAGCTCTTCCCAAATGTATAAAACTTGAGTAGAATCGCGGAGAAGGTCTTTATTCGTAAAGTCTCCTAGGGCGTGAATTCTACTCGATCTAGTGGTAGTCTTCACTTACACAGGCTTTGTAAAGAACTTAAGAGGAAAAAAGCATTCATGGTCATTATTCGTTTGTCGCGTGGCGGTAGTAAAAAACGCCCATTTTATCATATTGTTGTAACCGATAGTCGTCAGTCGCGCGATGGTCGCTATATCGAACGTTTAGGTTACTATAATCCGGTTGCTTCTGGAAAAGAACTGCCTTTATCTTTAGAGAAAGAACGGATTGATTACTGGATGGCGCAAGGGGCAAAGCTTTCTCCTACCGTCACTCATTTAGTTAAAAAATCAGTAAAAGAAGCACTAAATGATTTAGGTGGTGGTGCTGCGGTTGCCGGTTAATCTCATTTCCTCTCTTTTTATTGTGTTTTAATTCAGTATGATAGGCAAAAAATGGGTTCTCGTAGGATCGGTTTATACCGAACCTTTCTCCAATATTTTAGCCTATCAACCTTGGTACTTGGCTACCGCTTCTGAAGTCGCAGCGGTGTCGTCTCCTGTTGTGCTTGTAAAGCATGAAATTCATGATCAACGCATCATTGTTCAATTTGAAGGGTATAATAGTCCCGAATCGGCACAGGTGTTAACGAACCAATGTATTTATGTCTCTCGTGAACAATTGCCCTCATTGGATGATCAAAGTTATTATTGGACCGATTTAATCGGCCTGTCCGTGTATGATTTGGCAGGCGGTTATTTAGGTACAATCAAAACCCTCCTTGAAACCGGAGCGAATGATGTCCTCGTCGTTGAAAACGAGCAAGATAACAAGCGGCGACTGATTCCTTTTTTACTTGAAAAAACGATCAAACACGTCGACCGAGAACACGCTAAACTCATTGTAGATTGGGATCCTGATTTCTAAATTGGCTTGATTTTTCAGGATTCTTTTTCTTGCTCAGCGGGTAAAACATATGCATATTCAGGTCATTACCCTTTTTCCAGAGATGTTTTCGGCCCTTGCGCACAGTATTCCAGGTCGAGCCCAAAAAAAAGGTTTACTCACTCTATCGTATTTAAATCCCCGTGATTTCACTACCGATAAACAAAAAACAGTCGATGACAAACCTTATGGCGGGGGACCTGGGATGGTGATGAAATTTGAGCCGTTGTATCAGGCCATACAAACTGCTCAAGAGACCGTTTTGTCAAAACATTGTGATACACCCCCTCCGCAAGTCAGTTATTTATCGCCACAAGGTCGTCTATTTAATCATCTGGCCGCAGAACAACTCGCCCAACGTCAACATCTCATCCTCATTGCGGGACGCTATGAAGGTGTGGATCAACGTCTGCTTGATCAAGTCGTTGATGAGGAATGGTCACTAGGGGATTTTGTCTTAAGCGGTGGAGAGCTGGCCGCAATGTGTCTGATCGACGCCGTGACGCGACTTATAGAAGGAGTTTTAGGCGATGCCGAATCCGCGCTCAACGATTCATTTAGCAATACGTTACTCGATTATCCGCATTATACCCGTCCGGCGAGCGTTGCCGGACACAAGGTCCCGGAAATCCTCTTGAGTGGCGATCATGAGGCCATTACCCGCTGGCGCTTAAAACAAGCTTTAGGACGGACGTGGCAACGCCGCCCAGAATTGCTAAAAAAACGTGTACTTACGCCACAAGAGCAGGTATTATTGGCTGAATTCATCGATGAGAATAGTGAATAGTCTTTGGAGCTAGTGATGAGTCATTTGATAAAAGCAATTGAACAAGAACAAATAGCAGAACGAAATAAACAGCGTACATTTCCTGCTTTCCGTGCGGGTGATACCGTTGTCGTTAAGATCAAAGTAAAAGAAGGTACTCGTGAACGAGTCCAATCCTTCGAAGGTCTAGTGATCGCACGACGTAACCGCCAATTTAATTCTTCTTTCACCGTTAGAAAAATATCGCATGGTGAAGGAGTTGAACGTGTTTTTTCACTGTATAGCCCACTGTTGGTTGCCATTGAAATGAAACGTCCTGGCGCGGTTCGTAAAGCTAAACTGTATCATATGCGTAACCTACGTGGTAAAGCAGCACGAATTAAAGAACGTTTGCCTTTGAAAAAAGTAAGCGTTGAAGCTACTGAGCAAAGTACAGGTTAGACCCAATTCTCAAGCAAACTGCGTTGCCATAAACGTTCTACCCATAAAAAAACCAACGCTTTTATTTAAGTGTTGGTTTTTTTATTTATTTTTCCTAATTAATCTAACGAATGTAAGACATTGAATAAAGCCCGGAGGCTTCTTCTTGTTGCTGTTGCATCTCAAGATAATAATTTTTAGCTACTTCGACGGCAGATAGCCAAGCTTTTTTTTGAAGGTCAAGTAATTCATTGAAAGCAGGAATTTTTTCACCAAAATAGTTTTTATCTTCAGCTCCCGCTCGATAGGCCTTATCAAATGCTTCTGCGATGTGTTCTTGTGTTAATTCTTGTTGATGATATAAGTGATTATTGATCATGGCAATAAAAGTAGCCCAAGCATTGGCCGTATATTCTCGTCCGGCACTTATAATATCGGCTAAAGTCGGTTGCATGTTCAACGGTGCTCCCGTTTGTTTATCCATCATCGGCGTCGCCTGGCCGTGCTCATCCTGACGCCAAAACCTTTACCTTCTGTTACCTCATAATAAGCCTTATAAGCACGCTCAATAATCGATTGTTCTTCTGCTGATAAATCCTTAAAACGGACTGGAACAACCGTTTCACTTTGAACTATTTTTTGAACATTAGGAAAAAATGGCATTTCAATCTCCTTATAAATAAGCCATTAACCAAAGATTATTATTTTTATCTTTAGATCGATTTAAATTAATTTTTATCTTATTAAGACATTTTAACATTTTTATTAAAAAGCATAGCCATTTGAAAAGAATTTTTTAAAATTTAGAAAATAATTAACGTAGCAAGAAACAGCTAAATGATGTGCTTAATTTTATTTGATACTTGAAATAGGTAGATAAAAATTATTTTAATTTTTCTATTTATAAACCTATTTTCTAAAGAGCTAACCTATTATTTAAGTAACATACACGCGATTATTTTTTTACTTGTCTGGCCTGGATAAAACAAAATTCAATGTTTAACGTCTATATGCTATTTTTAAAGAGGACTTCTGCTTTCAGAAAGGGATACCGACGATAAGATGTTACGCTATAAATTCAAATCGAATTTTGCCCGACCCGTTTATCTCATCGATGGGTTACGTACTCCTTGGTTAAAAAAGAGCCCTTTTTCTGCTACAGATTTAGCCCTGCAAACAATCCGTGCTTTATTATTACGCCAAACATTAACTCCGCAAACGATAGAACATCTCATCGTCGGTTGTACACAATCGGGTCCTAAGGAAATAAACTTGGGAAGTGTGCTTGCTTCCCGGTTAGGGTGTGGCTCACAAACCGCCGTCTATACGCTACAAAGCCACGATGCTTCTGGTTTTCAAGCCTTAGATAATGCCGCACTGGCGATTAGTAGTGGGTGCTGTGAGTTGGCCTTGGTTGGTAGCAGTGAAGTCATGAGTCGTGCGCCTCTATGGATTGATTATGAACGGTTTTCTACTTTATCTAAATGGGTTCACTCAAAAAGTTCCCGCTGGCGTACCACTGAACTCAACTTTCTACGTTGGCAACAACTGGTCACATTTTTTTCTTCGCAGGTGAGTCAAAAACCGGTCAGGCAATTGGTCAGGCGATTGAAACGTTAGCATATCGATTTAAAGTTCATCGTGCACAAATGGATCATTGGTCTTTACAAAGCCAGCAACGTCTTATTGCCGCACAAGCACGTCGTTTATTTAAAGAAGAGCAAGTTACTCTCTATGATACAAACGGTCGATATTACACCGATGATGAAGGGTTGAAACACGTTCTTTCTCTACAAGAATTAGCACAATGTCGTCCTGATATGACCCCTCCTTTTGGCCTAATTACTAAAGGAAACCGCGCACAATACTGTGACGGCGCAGCTTTTATACTTTTAGCAAGTGACGTGGCGTTAAAAAAATATCATTTAAACGCCTTGGTCCGCTTAGCGGATGTCAATTGGGCCGGAGTTCCCCCTTCAGAAAACGGTTTAGGTGCGGCTTATGCAGTCATCCGCTTACTCAAAAAGCAACATTTAGCGTTAAATGATATTCATTACTGGGAAATCGATGAATGCTTTGCCGGTCAACTCCTCGCTTGCTTAGCTTCCTGGCAAGAGGCGGATTATTGTCAACAGCATTGGGATCGTTCCCAACCCTTCGGTTTCATCCCTACCACACAGATAAATGTTGATGGCGATTCGCTGGCCATGGGCCATCCTTTGAATGCCAGTGGAATACGGATTACTTTACATTTAGCACACGTGTTACACCGAGAAAAAGCACGCTTAGGTATTGCCACCGGGTCAATCGATCTCCATCAAGGTACAGCACTTTTACTGGTTAATGACCTCAAAACAAGAAGCACGTTATGGTAGAGCATCTCTGCAATAATTGGACCGTTACCCGACAAGAAGGGCTCATTTGGCTGTCTTTCTTAAAAAAAGTAGTCGGGTAAATAGTCTTGACTTAAAAGCACTTTCTGAACTGAATCATGAATCAAGGCCAACGTGTTTTAGCGCGGTTAGCTGCGCTCAAATTAAAAACCATTGCGTTGATTGAAGGCTTGTGCTTTAGCGGTGGTTTAGAACTCGCCTTAGCTTGTCATTACCGTATTGCCGTAATCAGTCCATATACACGCTTTGGTTTTTCCGGATATTAAACTCGGTTTACATCCGGGCTGGGGTGGGACAGTACGTTTAGCCCGCTTGCTGGGTGGTGTGGATACATTACGTATGCTTTTGGATGGAAAAAGTCTCAGTGCTAAAAGAGCCTTTGAATTGGGATTAGTGGATTGTCTTATTCCTGCAGAACAAACTAAACGTGCAGTATTTTATTATACCAAAATAGCACCTAAACCACGTTCTACACAGCGTTATTGGCTACGAAAAATGAGCCATTGGCCTGGAATAAGAAATATACATTGCTACCGTTTTTCGACACCGGTTACGCAAAAAAGTCAATTCAACACATTATCCCGCGCCCTACCAGATTATTAGTCGCTGGCGAAAAACAGGAGTGTCTCCGCGGGCGTTTCGAGATGAAGCGCTTTCTGTCAGTCATTTGGCGATGACGCCCACTGTTCGTGGATTAATGCATGTTTATTTTCTACGTCAACGCTTAAATACACTCAGTAAAAAGGCCCGCACAAATATAAAGTTTGTGCATATCATTGGTTTAGGGCAACGTGGCAGTACATTCGCTGCATGGTGTGCTCTACACGGTTTTATTGTGACATTACACGATCCAAAACCGCAAGCCATTGCGGCAACGTTACACCAAGCACAATGTCTATTTGAACAACGTTTATCGACACCTTCTCTTGTTCGTACGGCACTTGATCGATTAATACCTGATCCAGAAGGTCATGGTCTTCGCCGTGCAGATTGGATTATTGAAGCGATTTATGGCGATATCGCTCTGAAACAAAAACTTTTTTCACAGTGGGAAATACAAAGCCTTAGCCACGCGTTATTCGCCACAACTTCTCCACAATCTATTTTAGCTGAATTACAAAAATCACTGAAAAATCCAAAACGCTTAATCGGCTTACATTGTTTTCATTCAATCGAACGATCGCCTTTAATTGAGATCATTTATTCAGAGTGTTCGGATAAAGAAATTCTCGAACAAGGTTTTGCTTTTGTCCGTCAATTGAATCGCTTGCCGCTACCGGTTCATCAATCACCCGGCTTTTTAATCAATCGCCTTTTTTTCTCTTACTTATTTACAAAGCTATTCGTTTATGGGAACAAGGTATATCCGCCGCACTCATTGATCGTGCCGCGTGTCGTTTTGGTTTTGCTGTAGGGCCATTAACCTTGGCCGATCAGTTAGGTTTAGATCACTGTTTAGCGATAACGAACATGTTAGCGACTGCTTTTAATTGGTCTATACCAGAAAGTTTAGAAAAAATGGTGGCGAAACAACAATTAGGTACAAAAACGGGGCAAGGGTTTTATTGTTATGAGGATGTAAAACTATTTTCAGAAAAACCATTAGAAAGAAAATTATACCGCAAAGAATTCATCGTTAACTTACTTGAACCTCTCAAGCAAGAAGCTTTACGCTGTCTACGTGAACAGGTGGTTGATGATCGTGATTTACTTGATGCAGGCCTATTATTTGGAATGGGTTTTCCTGCTTTTCGAGGTCGTCTACTTTTGTCTAAAGAGCAAAATACCCCTTAAAAACTAAGTATTTTAAGTATTAACTATCTTTTAGTTTAGTTTTTTATTTATAGTCTTTTCACTCCAGTTATTATAATATAATTTCTTTTTTTATTATTTAATTAGGAATAATTTGATGTGTTCTACTAAGATAAAAACGGCCATTATCGCAGTATTTTTTCTTTCACTGAATATAGGTTGTACTCGTTATTTTCAAGATCATCCGTGTAAAACTCAACCGGTACCTTGTCAGCCTAACAAAATGAGTGTGACACCCATAAAACAAGATCTAAAAATAAAATCTACTTCTTTTATACCACCTGCTTCTGAAAAAAAACCACCTGTAAGTGGCGAGTTGCCAGCCAAGCAAACAAGAAGTACAGCTTCATTTGATTATTACCTGTTATCTTTCAGCTGGTCTCCCGCTTTTTGTCGAACTCATCAAGGAAAATCAACGCAATGCCAACATTTACCGCGCTACCGTTTTGTTCTGCATGGTCTTTGGCCAAACAAAATTCACGATGCGAATCCTGAATCTCTCATCGCAACGTATAGATGACACAATCATCCAAGATATGTTATCGATTATGCCCGATAAAAATTTAATTCAACATGAATGGCAGAAACATGGCACCTGTAGTGGTCTTACGCCAGAAAAATATTTTTAATTTAGCGAAACAAGCCTACAATACCATTCAATTCCCAGACTTTTTTTATAGTAATCAACCGATTGTTAAACGCAACGATGAAATAAAACAGGCCTTGGTTCAAAAAAACCCTACATTACGTTACGATTCGATTAAAACTTTGAATTACAAAAAGCAATTAACTGAAATTCGAATTTGTTTAGATAAGCATCTGCATTCAATTCAATGTCCTGCAACCGACGAAATGGTCGCCTTAACGATCATTCCGCCGCGACAATAAAATAATCCACTTAGCGAATTGTCATTTCTTGAAGTCGTTGAATGCGTAAGGTAAGTGGGGGATGGCTTGAAAATAAAGCACGAACCCCTTTATCTTTGTGAGAAATTTTCAAATTGGCTAACGGCGATCCTCGCGTATCCTCTGCCTCAACCGAGCGTTGCAATGCACGTAACGCGCCTATCATTTTTTCACGGCCCGCCAAACGAGCGCCACCTTTATCTGCACGGTACTCCCGATATCGTGAAAAAGCCGCAACCAATAAGCTCCCAAGGAAAGTCAATAAAATATCGAAAATCGTCGTTAAAAAATAAAAACTTGCGCCACCGGAACTGGTCATCGTCTGTTGAACGTTATCATCTCGACCCGGTGAACTGGCTGAAAGGATATACGCTAAAATGCGTGATAAAAATAAAGCAAACGCATTGATAATGCCTTGGAGAAGCGTCATCGTCACCATATCACCATTCGCCACATGGGAAATTTCATGGCCGAGGACTCCTTCAATTTCATCCCAATTCATTTTTTGTAACAGTCCACTGGAAACAGCCACTAACGAATTGCTTTTAGACGGTCCTGTCGCAAATGCATTCAACTCTGGAGATTGATAAATACCTATGTCCGGCATCACGGTTAATCCTGCTCCTTTGGCTAGTTTATGAATTAAATCAATTAAAGTACGCTCTTCACTACTTGCTATCTTTGGATCAATCAACTGCACTCCCATCGTTTTTTTAGCAATCACTTTCGACATAAATAGAGAAATAAACGCACCCGCTGTTCCCCAAATAACACAAAAAATAGCTAATGATTGATAGTTAATACCTTGAGCAGTCAGGTAAGAGTGTAAACCTAACAAACGCGTCACAATAGATATTGTGGCAATGACGAGAAGATTCGTTCCCAAAAATAATAAAACTCGTTTAAACATGTCTCTATTCTCCTCCTAGATTTTTGCTTGGTTCATTTATTATAAAATAAGGATGGTTCGGTTTAGCAGACGGGTTCACCTGAACACCTCCTAATCCAAAGCATCCATTCGTCACCTAGCCACTTTATTCGCTTATTTTTTATGAATTCATAATCCATTTTTGTGTCAATCGCTGTAAATCGGTTTGCTTAGTTGAACTAGCCATTTATTTTCACTACGGATGACCCTCATTAAATTGTAGGACACCCTTTGAAAAAAAAAGAAATCAACGTCAATCATTCTGTTAGCTCGACATATTTATCAATTTTACTTTTTATTATCTTATTTTAATGGGTTTTAGTTCAAAAAAACCCCGCACTCGGCGGGGTTTTTCAGAAACAGGTCTGTAGAACAGAATGTGTTACATCATTCCGCCCATACCACCCATTCCGCCCATACCACCCATGCCGTCTCCAGCAGGCATACCAGCGCCTTGATCATCCTTCTTCGGCAACTCAGTAATCATGCATTCGGTGGTGATCATTAATCCAGCAATGGAAGCCGCATTTTGTAATGCGGTTCGGGTCACTTTGGTTGGATCCAAAATACCGAGCTCGATCATATCACCGTAATCACCGGTTGCAGCGTTGTAACCATAGTTTGGACCGCCTTCTTTATAGTTTTTAACTTTATCCACTACAACGGCAGGCTCAAAACCGGCATTACTCACAATCTGACGTAAAGGTGCTTCTAATGCACGGCTCACGATATGAATCCCTACATTTTGATCGGCGTTCTCACCTTTGACATCGGCTAAAACACTTAAAGCACGAATCAAGGCAATACCACCCCCAGGAACGACGCCTTCTTCAACCGCAGCACGTGTTGCATGTAACGCATCTTCCACACGCGCTTTTTTCTCTTTCATTTCGGTTTCAGTTGCCGCGCCCACTTTAATGACCGCCACACCCCCGGTTAACTTCGCAAGACGTTCTTGTAGTTTTTCACGATCGTAATCGGAAGTAGTGGATTCGATCTGCGCACGAATCTCAGCAACACGTGCTTCGATATCTTTACGATCGCCACTGCCATCAATAATGGTCGTAGTATCTTTGGTTACGATGATTCGCTTCGCAGAACCGAGGTCATCAATCGTCACTTTGGTGATATCGAGACCCAGTTCTTCAGAAACGACCACCGAGTTACATAAAATACCAATATCGCGCAGCATTTCTTTACGACGATCACCAAAACCAGGTGCTTTCACCGCACATACTTTCACAACACCACGCATTGCATTGACAACGAGGGTTGCTAACGCTTCGCCTTCGTATCTAGTTCACACGTCATTTTTTGCTGGTCGTTGACAAAGTAAGGAGAAATGTACCCACGATCAAACTGCATTCCTTCTACGACTTGGAGTTCACTCTCTAGACCGGAACCATCTTCTACCGTAATAACGCCTTCTTTACCAACTTTTTCCATTGCATCGGCAATGATACGACCAATCGCTGAATCATTGTTTGCCGAAACCGTACCCACTTGCGCAATCGCACGCATATCGTCGCAGCTTTTTGATATTTTTTTGAGTTGTTCTGTTACTTTTATCACAGCTAAATCAATACCACGTTTCAAGTCCATCGGGTTCATACCCGCAGCAACAGACTTCATTCCTTCACGTAAAATGCATTGCGCCAATACCGTCGCTGTGGTGGTTCCATCGCCCGCTTCGTCTGAAGTATGCGAAGCCACTTCTTTGACCATTTGCGCGCCCATGTTTTCAAATTTATCTTTAAGTTCAATTTCTTTCGCGACCGATACCCCGTCTTTGGTAATCGTCGGTGCGCCAAAACCGCGGTCTAACACGACATTGCGGCCTTTAGGACCTAAAGTGACTTTAACACTGTCACATAACACTTCAACACCACGCATTAATTTAGCGCGGGCATCGGTACTAAATCGTAAATCTTTTGCTGCCATTTCTTAATATCCTCTCAAGTTAAAACTTTTAAATTATGACTGAATAACGGCCATGATGTCGTCTTCACGCATCACCATATATTTTTTGTCTAATTCAACTTCTGTACCGGCATATTTGCCAAAAAGAACCACATCACCCACTTTAACGGACATTGGTTGTCGGGTTCCAGACTCCAGGCGTTTCCCAGGCCCTACCGCGACAATGGTCCCTTTTGCAGGTTTTTCTTTTACTGTATCAGGAATAACGATTCCTCCTTTCGTTCTTTCTTCGTGCAAAGCATACTCAACCACAACACGATCATTGAGGGGTTTGAGCATAGCGACCTCTGCAGAAGGATTTTTTAAGGTTTCGACACTCATATATTTTTCTCCTTAAGATGACTACTTATAGTTTCAGAAAAGGGGGATCGATCCACTATAACGGGTTCATATGCTATAGCGTGGACCATCACTACCCCGTATATGGGGGCAAGCCTGAGAAATTCAAGGTATTTAACCTCAAGAGATCGGTTCTATCGCTATTTATCATATCTTTTGAGCCTTTTCCCGGATAAAAATGAAGCCAAAGCAAGATCGGCTAACCTATTACGAACACGAGTAGGGCATATAACGAGTGGGAAGTAAGTTTTAGGAAACGGATAAAAAAGCCTTTTTATCCGTCAAAATCCAATAAATAAAGGTTTTCACCTTAAGGCGCACAGATTAGTTTATCCATCCGTATTTAAGCCAAACTATTTACGGAAATCGGCGCACTAGGGGTAATATCTTAGTAAGGCTAAACCAGGAAGACACATCAAAAGGGAGATGATAAAGAAAGTCGGCCAATTAAAATGACTCGCAATCATGCCCGCAACCAATAAAAACACGCCCAACTGAAGCAAACGCAGTTAATAACGCAAATTGCGTCGCTGTGTAGGCTACCTAGCGCATTACAGAAATTATCCAACGCAATAGTAAACACCAAAAAACCATAATGGGGGCCAAGTAAAGAAAGTTGTAGTAAGGAAAGAATCGCCGCCGCTTGTAATAGGCCAAAGTAAAATAAGGATCGCCACAAACTCACTCGCGTCATCAATAGTCCACCGATGAATAAGCCGGCCATCGTTGCAGCAAAGCCAATGCCCTTATTGACTACGGCTACGGTCGTTAAAGAAAAACCAAGCCCACGTACTAAAAAAGGCGTAGTTAAGGAAACACTTAACGCATCCCCTAACTTATAAAGTAAAATAAAAATTAAAATTAAAATAGACGATTTTCGCGTTAGAAAATCTTTAAAGGGATAAATAACCGCCGCTTTGAAAGTAAACGGTTCTAGGTATTGAGTTTGCTTGTCTGTTACCGGCGTTTCAGCAAACCAAGTCGCGATCAACCCCACTATCATTAAACTGGCCATTAATAGATAAGTTGCTCGCCAACCGTAATGCTGTGCAATCGCGAGCGCTACCCCCCCGAAACCAACATCGCAATACGATATCCCCACATATACAACGTTGACCCTAGCCCACGTTCTTCAGGCGTTAAAATATCGGTACGATACGCGTCCACAGCAATATCTTGTGAAGCAGAAAGAAAGGCGACTAGAAACGCCAAACTCATCAGTAAATAAGGAGAAAGATTTGGATCAGCGAGCGTCATACCCGCTATACCCAGAAGTAACGCTAGCTGGGTAATGAGCAGCCAACCACGCCGCCGTCCCAATAATGGAGGAATCCAGCGATCCATTAATGGCGCCCATAAAAACTTAAGAACATACGGCTGGCCGATCAAACCAACACTCCCTATCACCACAATACTCATCCCAGTAACCGTAAACCAAGCTTGAAGCGTACTGGCAGTTAACGCTAAAGGTAGTCCAGAAGAAAACCCAAGTAAAAAAGTGATCAGTAAATTCCTTTTATTAAGGATTGTTTGCATAGTAGTTCCTAAACCAAAAAAAGAAAAAACTCTTCTAAACTCGCTGAACCTGGGTTAACCAAACTAATTCGGATCGAGGGTGATTCGAGAACGCCCATTCCGACTATACTGCACCAACACATGCTGACCGCGTATAAACGTAGGTTGTGGACCTTGTACGACCGAAATCAACTTTCGGTTTCTCAAACGCACGACATACTCGATTCCGGCTTGACTACTTAATTTAGCTTGCGCCTGATTCCCGGCCATGCCCCCTAAAATAGCTCCCCCAATACCGGCCACGACACTACCTGTCCCGCCGCCAATTTGCGAACCCGCTAATGCGCCTAACGCACCGCCTGCAATGGCACCGCCACCGAGATCATCCGGATTACCGGTTACTTTGACCACACGAGCACTGACAATCACGCCCTGCTTCACTCGATTGACTTGACCTGCATTTTGGAGACTATACACATCGGGAGAGAGCGTCGGTGCACAACCGGCTAATAACCCGACTCCCAACGCCATCACAACAACATAGGCTCTTGGTTTCATCATCATTTCTTACTAATAGAAATTTTATTATTCTCTTGATTCATTCTCCCTCGTTTTCAATCTAAAACGAGATAAGTTGATAGTAATCAAGCCCTGTTTATTAGTCAATTGATCAAATACTCAAACCCACCGCTGATGAGCCTAAGACAGAGAGTATTAAAATGAAGCGCTAAAGCCACTAGAATTATTCATGTGTAGAATAAATTTTGCTAAAACCGCTCAAAATGGAGTAAACCAGAGTTGTCGGCTATGCAATTTTTTGCCTTCAAGTAAATGATTAATCGCTAACCTAAAAAGCCGTTTGGCCTCAAGCAAATACGGTGGATAATCCCATTGTTCCTGATGAATCGCTAATAAAGACTCTCCAGAAAAAACAGCCGCCGCATGACTGGGCGTCCTTAAGGAATAAACCAAACCTTGGCTTGGAATAAACTGATAATTACGTTCAGGGCGTATTATTTCTGCTGTTTGACTATCTTGGGTCAGTTGTAAAGCATACCCTAACTCAACGAGTAGTTTTTTTTTCAAAACAGCGCAGCGCACGTTGTGGGTGATTGACTAAATCTAATAATGTCGATTCATAATACTGAAACAAGACAGGGTACGCATCTTGCCGGGGGAGTAAGCGAGTTAATAATTCATTGAGATAAAATCCACAGAGTAACTGTTTACCTGATAAAGCGATTCGTGGCGTGGGACGTACTTCGGCTTTAATGAGCTGGAACAAATCGGTTTTGCCTCGCCAAGTACACATAAACGGTGTAAAAGCTTGTAATACGGCATGAAAGCGTGCAGACCGTCCGCGAGGACTGCGCCCTGCTTTGGCAATCAAACTGATACGGCCTTGCTCAAGCGTTAACGCATCGATCAATAAACTTGTATCACGATAGGGGCGCGTATGTAAAATATAAGTGGGTTGTAAAACCGATGTCATCCGCATAGAAATAGTGTTTTTAGCTAAAAATGTTGCTTAATAATGAAAAAATTATATTAATAATCTTTTTTGTATAAAAAATATGCATAAATAAATCGGTATCGTTTCTGCTTCCTATTCTACTGGAAATTCAGTAATATCCTTCATATAGTTGTGTTATTATCTAGCTGTTTATGGGGCGTATCAGCAAGTTAATAGTTAACGATCCATCCTAGTAAATCAACTAAAAAAGATTCACAATTCTTCGAGCGCTTAATTTCATAGGAGCAGTTCCATTGGCTGAAATTATTGTTATTACTTCAGGAAAAGGGGGTGTTGGTAAAACAACCAGCAGCGCCGGCTTAGCGGCAGGACTCGCCTTCCGCGGTTTTAAAACCGTAGTCATCGATTTTGATATTGGGTTACGAAACCTGGATTTAATCATGGGCTGTGAACGACGTGTCGTTTTTGATTTTGTAAATGTTATCCGTGGTGAAGCGAAGCTGAAACAAGCACTGATCAAAGATAAACGTTTAGAAAATCTCTACGTCTTACCGGCTTCGCAAACCCGAGATAAAGATGCTTTAACCCGCGAAGGTGTTGAACAAATTTTAGAAGAATTAAAAGCGGATTTCGATTATATTCTTTGTGACTCGCCTGCGGGTATTGAGCGCGGTGCGACGTTGGCAATGTATTTTGCCGATAAAGCGATTGTAGTCAGTAATCCAGAGATTTCTTCGGTTCGCGATTCGGATCGCATGCTCGGTATTTTGGATAGTAAATCGCGACGTGCTGAGCTCGGTCTTGAACCGATTAAACCTTACTTATTACTCACTCGTTATTCTTTAACACGTGTTGAAAAAGGCGATATGCTTAGCCTCGATGATGTGTTAGATATTTTGTCGATACCACTGCTGGGTGTTATCCCGGAGTCACAAGCGGTCTTACGTGCTTCCAACTCGGGAATCCCCGTCACGCTCAATGGTGACAGTGATGCGAACCAAGCCTATGTGGATACAGTATCACGTTTATTGGGCGAGGAAGTTCCTTTTAAATTTGTTAAAGCGGAAAAGAAAGGCTTTTTACGCCGTCTTTTTGGTCGCGAGGAGGTGACCACATGAACTTACTCTCTTATATTTTTCGCAATCGGCAAAAAAACACCGCTTCTCTAGCTAAGGAGCGGTTACAAATTATCGTTTCACATGAACGCAAAGCAGAGCACAATGCAGACTTCTTACCTAATTTACAACGTGAGTTAATTGAAGTGATTGCTAAATATGTCGCTATTGACCAAGATCAAGTAAAAGTTGAGCTAGAACGTGCTGGGAATTGCTCGATTCTTGAATTAAATATTACCTTACCTAACGCAGAAGTCACTACTAAGTAACGTTGGACAACAAAAATAAGTTCTTCTATTTATTTTCATTGTGCGCCTTGTATCAACTTGCTTTCATTTTTGCGCAAGGTGCCTCTGTTCAACCGCAATACCCTAAACAAGCTTAGCGATTCGTAGACCGTATCTTTGAGCAGGTAGATTCAACAAACCACACGGATCCTTTAGCGCTTTGTTTTACGAAGGGATCGTACGTTTTTGCCCGGGCTTTGAAACCGCAACATAAATTAGAGTCGCATCGGAAACTTTTACCCGATCACGCGGTCTTTCTCCCTCTTGATAACGTTGCGCAAACACTTCGACCTCAACCGTGACCGAAGTTGAACCGACGCGTGTCACCTTGGTATAAAAGCTTGCGATATCATAGATAAACAAAGGTTGAATAAATTTAAGGTCTTTCACCGCCACGGTGACCACCGGGCCTTTCGCACACTCTGCCGCCGCAATAGCTCCGGCAATATCGATTTGTGACATCAACCAGCCACCAAAAATATCTCCGCCCTTATTCGCATCATTAGGCCTCGTCTTGACACGGAGTACTAACGTTCCTTCACCATCGATTTCTTTCATGTCTATGAGTATGCCTTATGAGAAAGTAGGGCAAGTATAACAAAAAAGCACTAAAGAATAATCTCTTTATCTTTTTTCTCGCCAAAATAAAAAAGCGATTTACCTTATTATTTATAAGCTCAATGTAATAAAAATAATTCATTCTTATTTTTATTGAACTAGCTAACTGTTGTATGCTTTACGAATCAGTATTTTCAAGTAAGAAAACCATTATTTTACAACTTATTTTCTTATGAAAAAAATAAGTTGTAAAATAAAATAAGAAGAATCCATTCTTAAATAATTTTTTCTAATATCTGTGAACTAAATTAAGTTATAAAAAAAATTATGTAAGTAATTTCTTAAATGACAGTAAGTAAACACTGAATATCGTAAACCCCCATTGTAATAAAATTTTAATTTGTTAATCTAGTTTCTGTGTTGCTAAAGATACTCAGACTCATCTCAAATTAGTTTTTAAAGGATAATCATTTTACACGGACACTGATTTAGAAAAACTGTGTATTGTGGAGTGAATAGGATATTCAAGCCATATTGTTTGGCGTTAGTAAGGATGCTACATGGATGTCAACAACACAAATATACCCCCTTGGGCCGTTCTGCGGCCCTTTCTTATTTTAAAACCTCATTCGATAAAACACGATCCATAATCATTCAACTCGATACACATCAATAAACAACAAACCTTATTTTCGATATTATCCAATCGCAACCTCTAGAACAAATAACCTACCCGTCTAAACACCTTCGTATAACACTTAACTAGACCACACTATCGTATTTTCAATACCTAGTTCATTCGCCGACCTTCGCTGAATTTATAGCAATTTGTAGACGGTTACGTTACGGAGATAAGAATTTCAAATTAATACAGGAAAGCGTACCTTATTTTTTCTTTGCAAAAAATCTAGATGAAGATAAAAAAATTTATAATCGCGACCTCTCAAAGAAGACAATGATAAGCGATTGACGCCTATGCACAGTACCTGTATCCAACTCTAGACAATCACCCGCTTTCTCTTAGCAGGCCACCTTAATTTTGATCCAAAATTAAATTTTTTAGATAAAAAGCGCTCTTATTTTATTGAACCAACTGTTTTCAATCCAGTAATTCTTTTCCTTTATAACGAATACCCTGAAATAGACATATAATTCAGTAATAGGTCACATACGATTCTTAGCCTCTCTAATTTTTATAAGCCATCCATACACATTTTTTAATCTGTGCGCTCAAGTAAAGAATAGGTACTAATCTGGATAAGTAAGCATACTGATCTAAAGAAATTTGTTCATTCTATTTTTTATCTAATTAAAATTAGATTTTATAATTATTATTTTTTTACAGCTATCTTTTCAGTGATTCCAATCGTATAAACGTTTGTACTGATACTCTATATGCATTACGTATTGATTCAATCTATTTTCCCTGTTCAGAAAGAATGACTAAAAAAACAAATCGATTTATTAGTTTTTCCTCATTTTTTATCGATTTTCCCTTAGTCTAAAAATCAATAAAAAATAAAAAACGATAGACCTCTTCTCTTTCTTATATATCGCGCTTAAAATATGTTATATAAATCAACAAAAAGATCTATATATCTAAAAAAAACATATAAAAAAAATAAAATCTTTTTTATATGTTTTTTTTATTTATTAAATATATATATATTTATTTTAAATACTAAAAGGATAATTTATTTGTTAAAAATAAATTACTTTGTAAAAAAAAATGGAAATTTCTATTTGAATGTAGTACTTATAGTAATGAAAAACAGAAGTACATTCATTAATTCGTTTTTTACATAATTTACTGTTCTGTTATCGTTTATAGGGATAGAATACATGCGCCAAAGGTTTGGGTATCACCATATTTTTTTGTTCTCTTTATTATTGAGCAATCCTTTATGGGCTAAGGTCATTCTATCAAACAACTTTATTTCTTGTTGCGACACACCTAAATACCCAAAACCGTATATTGAACTGGGCATTAGCCAGGCATCACACCAACAATTTAGTCATGATAATCATCAATTTACCCTTTTTAGTGATGGCACCATAGAAAAAACACTTTCTATCCGTCCCACACATCATAGTACACTCCCTAATTTTTTTACGTTAGGAGTCGGCTCACAGTGGACACGTAACCACTCCCTCTCCCCCTTCCCGGCATGGAGTGTCGGTTTACGCTACCAATACGGTAGCACAAATCGTGCCAAACAATGGTTAAATTTTTCGTTAGACAGCCAGCAAGAGGGAGAAATACAACCTCTTATTAAAACATTCCTTCCCGTTTCATTGATCCAACATACGGTAACGAGTGACGTTAAATTAAATTTGTATCGTCTAGATACTTTCTCGCCTTACGTCAATGTTGGATTAGGTGTTTCTTGGAAGCGGATACCTGGCCAAGCATTTTGGTTGAATCCACCCACGCATTTACCCGCTCAAGAAAATACTTCGAATTGGCAAAACAGCAGTTTGAGTTATCACCTGGGTGCTGGTCTCGATTTTTTGATTTCTCGCGTTTGGACCCTAACACTGGGGTATCAATACGATAATTTTGGCTCAATTGAGGTTGGGGCACCGGTATTGAGCCCTCAAACCCAATCGTCCTTTTTTCCGAAAGGAATAAAGCTAAGTAATTTTTACCTTGGAAAGTTAATGACGCATAGTTTACAACTCAGCGGGCGTTACTTCTTTGGTTGAAATCATTCTAACAACAAAAAAAAGTGAATCTAATCTTGTTTATTGTTCATAAGGATATCATGCATGAAACGTTTATCTTCTCTTTATTGGTTTGCTTTGTTAGGTTCAATGAGTAATATGGCACTTGCCAAAACCTTACCGGCTTGCTGCTGTCCACCGCTACCGGATTGCCCGCGCTATTACCTCGACGTCGGTGTCGGCCAAACGCTTAATAACCAAATTAATGGTGATAGCATACCCATTGTTTATGAGAACTTGGCTGACCCTGAAGCTGCTGACATGACAGGCAATCTGTCGATGTACTTAGGGCGAAAAAGTTTAGCGAATAACTTCTCAATTGGCTTCGGATCGGTTTGGTCACGTATTTTAGGGCCCGCTTCTCCTTATCTTCCTTACGTTAGCTTTGGTGTGCACTATAAGCAAAATAACATTAATCGTGCGAAGTTAGGCATGATGATAGATGGGCAACTGAACGACAACGATCAAAAAGGAGTCGACCTGCTGGGGCTTATGTTTCCCTACTCTTTCCATCAGAAAAGCTTAAGTGCCGATGTTAAAATTGATTTATACCGTCAAGGAAGTTTTATGCCTTATGTAAAAATAGGGTTAGGTCAATCATGGAATCATTCTTCTGAAGATACGTACAACGTCCGTGCCGGGGCGTTAAGTGCCGAGAAAACAGAAATAGACGACATTCAAATCCAATCTCCCGGCTGGAGCGGGCGGTCATTCACTCATAGTTTAGGGTTTGGTGTGGACTTTATAGCCAACTATAACTTATGGGTGAGTTTAGGGTACCAATATGACAATTATGGAGTAGTTAAAGTCAAACCACCTACAGTTAGTGTAACAGGAAAAAATAATGAAGGGGAAGAACAAATTGCAGTGTTTGTACCAACGAGTGAAAGAAAGTTTGATTTAGGTAACTTTAAGGCACACAGTATCCAATTAACGGCACGTTATTTATTTGGATAAATACCCACTATCTTTCCATCTTAAGACCCTATTTTTTCTAAAAAAGGGTCTTAAGATATCTTTAACAATCTTTTCACTGTCACGTTTTCATTTTACGAGTGCTCTATAGTAGAGGAAGAAAAACTACCTTCTTCTAAAATACGGAATATAGCTTAATAAAATTGACGAAAAAGAAAGATTTTTTCCGAAGGTTAACGAAAAAAACCGAACCAAAAATGAAAAACTATTTTTCAGCTGGCTGAATCGACTTGAAACGGGTAGAATAGTCAACGATTTTTTCAAATCGGGGTGTGGCTCAGCTTGGTAGAGCACTGGCTTCGGGAGCCAGGGGTCGGAGGTTCAAATCCTCTCACCCCGACCATAGACGTCTGTAATCTCTTCAAAAAATGGCTGGCTATCATAAGCTCAGCACATGCGTTTATTTTCATTATTTAACCTATCAAGACCTCTGTCTTTCTTATAAGAGAAGAATCACTAAGAACATTGCCTAAAAAAACCGTCATTAAACATATAAGTATAGCGCGTATCATTCGGTAATTTGTTTCGGTAGTGACGATATTACCTCACCTTTTTTTTATTTTTCTAGCAGAACACTTAAATAAAACCAATCCGCCTAAAAAAAGGGCTTAGCCATAAAATATAAGTACTGAACTCAAAAGGTGGATTAAAAAAAATAAAATGGCCATAACTACGCTGTAGATCAACTTGTATTTGCTTGACGGATTCCCTTCTTTGTAAACGCTCATAAATCATCGCACGTAAATCTTGAGCCAATAAAGAATCGGAGTCCGCTAACGTTTGATAACATTAATATAGATAGTAATAAAACCCAACTTTTGCAGAGTCTCTGTTTTAGAAGATATAAACTATGAATTAACGCCGTCCCGGCTAGCCAAAGTAGTAAAGAGAGACATTTTCAACCGGATCCCAAAACCACCCTCCTCCCCAACCTAGTACACAATAAGCCCACCAGCTACCCGAAATAATACTCCATGTTAAAAAACACCAAGCCATTAAGGTCCAAGGTTACATCCAACGCGCCCAACATCGATCAAAATTACCCTGCCAAAGTGTCGCCATGGCCCAAGCAAGGGTGACTGAAAAACCGACATAGCCCATGTAAAGCAAAGGAGGATGAAACATAAGCCCTGGATCTTGAAGTAATGGATTCAGATCTTGTCCAACCTCTGAAAAAAAAGATCCTTTTAAAAATGGATTTGATAAAGTTAATGCAAAAAATAACAATCCTGCACTGATCGCAGCCAAGAAGGCATTAATCCTTAGAAAAATAAGCGGTTCAATCGTTTTACTGAACAAGACAAACATACTCGATCACAGAGTCAGAATAACAACCCACAATAAAATTGATCCTTCATGTCCTCCCCATACGGCACATAACCGATAAAATAAAGGTAAATAACGATTTGAATTTTCCGCCACATAGGCCAAAGAAAAATCATTGCGCGCAAACGCCCACATTAAACTAAAAAAAAGAAAAATAACTAACGTATGTTGTAAACTACTTAAACAGCGTGCCAAACCTAATGTGGGTAATGGACGACAAAAGAGTAACCCGCATTGACTCGAAGCAAGCAAGAAGGAAAAAAAGAGAAGTAAACTTACCTAAAACATGACCTGAATCCTTTTGGTATCTTAATCAAATAAATTCCAATATTTATTCTACTTTTACTTTAAAATTGCTCAAAGCAAGGAGAGAAAATGAAAATAGCTTCAATGCTAAAACAGTTTTGACAAATATTCTAGCTAAAAAATATAGAGTCAGAAACAAAAAATAAATGCTCTCAATAATAACCGATAATGATTTTCTTTACTTTTCTAATAAACAAAGATCATAAAAACAGTTGTTGTCTTAAGATTAAACACATCATTTTAATGATAAGAAATTTTGATATCTATTTATATAATTTAAGTTATCTTTCATTTTTCTCATTTGCCAAAAAGCAGGTTCTCTTTCTCTAGTTATTGACCGAATCATACGTATGAGCAGAAAATTATATTTTAGTTCATCAAACTACCTATTTTTACTTACTTAAAGCTGAAAGTAATTATATTAAAAAATTATTTTTAATATAGATTTCAGTATTTTTAGTGTAAGTTTTTTCACACTTTGTCCTATTTAATCACCTATAAAAACTTTAATTTTAATAGGCCTTCGATTTGTAAAACAATATATAAAAAATCATTATTTTTTCTATATCTATTATCATATTTCTTATAAGAAACAACTTATTGATATCATCTTATATATTCTTTTTTTAGTGTTAAAATTTTTGGGAATTATAAAATTAAGCAAGGATAAAAGGATATGAGTATTATTACAATGACGGAACCTAAATTTGCCCCTTTCGACTTATTTTCTTCTGAAAGAGATTGTTCTTTAATACCGGAAAGCGCAATCGATGACCTACAAAATTTAAATTGGGAAGCCACCGTCGTCAAGAACTATTGTTTAGCTGTAAATCAACAAACAAATCTAAGACTAGAAGCACTCCCACGTTTACCGAAAATACAAGAAAAATCACGTCAAACGGCAAGTATATGGTTAAAAAATATTTCTCCAGCTATCAATAGTGTTTATTCTACAACAGGCTATTTTTGTGATGCATTTAGTAGTTCCTCTGAAAAATTGATAGAACTTGCCAAAGATATGGCTAGTCCAAGTAATAAAGAACTCTTTGCCGAAGAGATCAAAGGATTGAAAGACGAAGTCCGTGAAATAAATAAGAAAATAAACTTCTTAAATAAAAGGATGAATGAGATAAGGTTAAATTTTGAAACCGATGTTAGGAATTTTGATGAGATAATACAAGAAGCTAAAAAAATAGAGGCAGGGAATCAGTTTAAGATCAAATCACTAGAAGATGAAATAAATGAATTAAAAGATCAGATCAAAGATTTAAATAAAAAAATAGCTATAACAGCAAGTGTTGGAACCATAGGCATGTTGGCATTTATAATTTCTGTGGTAGTAACCGTAGCAACAGGAGGGCTTGGCGCTCCAGCGATTGTCGGTGGTGTTATTGGACTAACTGCTGGAGTGTCTAGCTATACTAAGTTAGAACAGTTTAACAGTGAAATTAAAAAGAAAAAAGCCAACTATAAAATAAAAAACGAAGATTTACAAAAAATTCAAGCAGAGACGGCAACAGCTATTGCGATTCAGAAACAATACGAACCTTTAAGGGATTCCATTCAAGTCGTGCAAAATTTATTTGAAGGATGGAGTGAAATTTTAGATAGTTTTGATCGGTTTCTTAAACAAGTTACTGAGACTGGCAATACATCTAGCGACAAAATTGCTAAACAAGTTGAAAATTTAGACAATACAGTAAAAAAAATTAGTGAAGTGATTCAATCACATAAAGAAAGAGCTTTGATCAAATCATATTTAGAAGGGCCTGTTGCCAGTATGTTAAAGCCTTATTATGGCCAACTCACATCTGCACCATCACTTTATTTACCCACATCCTTACATTTAGCTTATACCACTCGCATGCATAGCCATTATGCTTCACTAAACTAAAAATTCACAAGGAAATCATATTATGGAAACACAGTTTATAGATAAATTACCACAATACACGGATATAGCTGATTTACAAACCACTGCTGATAAACAATTAGAAGAATTTTATAAAACCTTAAAGCGTATGCAATACTATTGCATTACGGTAAATACCACACCCGATCTTAATTGGAAGAAGTTTATGGCGGTTTATCGATACTGCCTTGATGCCGATTGCGATACGAATATGGAAAAAATACTAAATGGTGAAAATCAGCAGCAGCAATTACGTGAGTATACGGGTGAATACCTAAATATTTTAAGTCCAAAATTAAATAATTTATTTAACGATATACAAGATTTTTCTGATCTGTTTATTGACTATTTTGATGAGCTAGACAGAAGCATCAAAGAAAAAATAAAGGGAAGTACGGAAGAAGAATATAAGGTTGTAATAGAAGAATTCATAAACGAAATCGAAAATAAAAAAAATAAGAATACCGTTCTTTCTAAGGAATTAACTACTTTTTCTGACAATATAGAAATTAACTTTCAATCTTTGTCCTACTTAAAATCACATGCTAAAAATTTTTTAACAGACAAAAAAGTAGCCATTGAATCTATCGAGCAGGAATTAGAGAAATTAGAAAAAGAAGTAGAGCAAGAACAAGTAAAAAAAATAGAAAAATCTTATCAAATTAAAGAGCCAATATCGTTTTTAGTTTACAAGAATAAGGAAAATAAACCTGTTAAAGAGGAACACAAAGAAAACAATAAAGATAAAATAAAAAAAATAGATGAATTAAAGCGTGAATTAATGGATTATGAAAGTGATTATGCTAATTTAAACAAAATTTTTACTGTAGCGGTACCTTTTCGTTCAGGTATTTTTAGCCTTATAAAGGAAACTAAAAAAATATATCAAACCTGGGTGCAGTTAGAATTATTTTTACTGGCAATGGAAGATCTAATAAGTCAGACAGATCAAAGTTACATAGAAGAACAATTATTACCTTTTTTAAATAAACTAAAAGATAATTTTGTAACAATAAGAGATACTGTTCAGAGCGTCAAAAAAATAACTAATTTTGACATAACTTTAAACAAAGAAGATAACTCAGGAAATATTGTTACTAAAACAGTAAAAAATATAAGAAAAAGCCATATGCTAAATTATTTTTTTAAAAATTAATATAAGTATAGCCAGGATAACTAAATATAAAAATAGGTAAAATAGTGATCATTTTTAATAATAGTTTATCCTGGTCTTTTTAAAGGAATACAAAAATGATAAGTCACTTAAGTCTTCCTAAAGAGGTCAGTCTCGATGTTTTAAACAGTTAAAACGATCAGGATATTGAAAAATTTGAACAATCAAAATTAATAAAAGTAGAGATAGATAAAAAGAGAGAAGAATTATTTTTTCAAAATCGTGCTGCACTACATCTTCCATCTATCGGCAAGCTCCCTAGCAACTTAATTTTTGCTTATGCAGCACGCATGCATCAAAAAAACTTTCTTAACAAGGAATAAGATAATGATAATTCACTCAAGCTTTCCTAAATTAACCAGATTTGATATCTTAAATAGTGATAATGACGAATCGCTAGTTCCAGAAGAACTAGAAATTACTACACAAAATTCGTTTGTTGGTTATGAAATTATAGAAGGCTATGCTAGAGCTGTTAACACACAGCCTTACCGAGAAATTGAAGGTGTCCCTTCTCTAGAAAAAACACAGCGCCATGCACGCGATACAGCTAACTTTTGGTTTAGCAATGTATCGCGAGCCATTAATGAGGTCTATAATAATATACAAAATAGTTTAAAAATAACTCGAGATTCAGCTAAAGAATACTTTAAGGAATTAATTACAAGCTTAGAACAGGTAGAAAAGCGTGAAGAGTTTGCTGGGGTAATGCAATTGTATATAGATGATACTAAATTAATAGAAGAAAAAGTAAAAAATTTATCAGATAAACTAATAAAATTTAGAGAGTCTTTAGAAGAAGATGCACGAAATTATGGTCAAGTGTTTATTGAGATAGACAAACAAAAAACATTAGAAGAAAAAAATATTAAGTCTATCCAAGAAGAAATAAGTAAGATTAACAGAGATATTGTTGATCTTAATCAAGAGATCACTAAAAAAAAGGTAAAGGCCGGGGAATTAAAGAGGAAAATAGCTCTTAGTGGTTTATTTTTTTTCTCAATTCCAGGGATTATTTCCTTAGCTATCCATAAGAAGCAATTAAGTAATGTGTATTCCGCGTGGAAACAAGATGAAAATAAACTAGCATAGAATTAACAAATAAAACAGCTGATTTAGCAGGTATTGAAAAAAGAATAGCTTATTTAACTACTATTCATAATGAATTTACTAAGCTACATCAAGACTGTTTAAATGCTATTACAACTGTTAGTAATATGGCTCAGGCTTGGGATACATTACGCGATAATTTAGAAAACATCCAAACCAAAATATCTAATTTAAAAAACAACGATGTCAATAATTTTAGTTCGATAAAAGGAAAAATAACTCTACAACTTAGAATTCTTAATAACAGTATTGATAAATTAGATAAAGACATTATTAATTTTAATAAAGCTAAATTAATACAAGTTCCTGTTGATAAAGAAATAGAAAACTTATTATTCGCTAATCGAGCAAAATTAATGTATAAACCGATAGGTCAATTTCCTACTGCTCTACTTAACGCCTATGCTCAACGAATGCATAGTCGTAACGTTACATTTATTTAAAAAAATTGTTAATTAGGAATGAAAATAAAAAAGGAATCAGTTATGGAAAATAATGCAATGATGTTGCTTATGACCGATAAAGGTATGCAGCGTATGCGAGAGTTAATAGCTCAAGGAAGTGAGATTAGTTTGTTTATTGCCCTAGGCAGTGGTCAGAAAAAGCCGAGT
This sequence comes from Rickettsiella massiliensis 20B, assembly GCF_000257395.1. GTDB lineage: Bacteria > Pseudomonadota > Gammaproteobacteria > Diplorickettsiales > Diplorickettsiaceae > Diplorickettsia > Diplorickettsia massiliensis. Next base: position 417,647 of record NZ_AJGC01000002.1, on the reverse strand, counting down.
AAAGCGACAACAACACTGAGCGAAAAACAAGAAGAGGGAAAAATAACCTTATTAAGTACAATTAATCCTAAAGAAAATAGCTGGCATATCAACGCTCATTTCTCACCCACTGACTTAGAATATGACATTACCGAAATTGGTTTATTTATTAATGATATTAAAAAATTGCAGGCAGATACATTATGGGGTATTTATTTTTCAGAATCAGCAATAGCAAAAAAACACGGAAAGTAGATTTATTGCTTGATATTATCGTTACTTTGAAAGACCTTGATGCAGACAATCAGATAATAATTAAAGGACCCGAATTACAACCTCGTTTTAGTATTCCTCACGCAACAAGTGATACATATGGCGCTGTTAAATTTGCGAGTAAAATGGATATCAAGGCCAAGACACCTGGCCTTGCTCTCTCTACTTCTCATTTAGACGCGCTAATAGATCTTGACGAAGCCAAGTTAAAGTTTTTAAAAGAATTAGATATAGTAAAATTTAAAGAACTTATAGATTCGAATAAAGATCAAAATACAGGAAAATTTTTGTGAAGTTATTTATACTACTGATTTATCGATAACAAGTAATTTTTTACTCATGGGTCTTTTTTTCAGAAAAAATATAATTTATGGGTTATTCATGGAAGTAGAAAACGATGGGCTTGGTAAACGATTTAAAAGAATCACTTATTCTATAGAAGCGAATACAATAGATAATAAAGAGGATTCCTTAACATTAGAAGAAAATTTTGTTTATCTTCCCAGTGTATCTAATGGTTATGACCAAAACCATCTAAATTGTTTAGCTTTTAAAGATTATAACATTTCGCAAAATACAGTTTGGAAACTTGAATTTCCTATTTCTGGTTCAGATAAAATAAATCACAAACAATTAGCCAATTTTGAAAATAAAGAAACTGGCAGCTTACTATTTTATAACGAAAATTTTTGTATCATTGGTAGCATTAAAGAAAAGTCAAATAAATTATTGTTAGGGAATGATATCGATAAAGAGAATAACTTTGCTATTCAATTAGCTTATCCTCGAAAAAAACCGCTCGTACACGTTATACAAGAAAAAATTTATTGTTTAGGGGGTTCTGCAGATCAACACCCTATTCTAGAAGTACATACCTTCGATATTAAAAATAAGAAAGTTAATCATAGCTGTTTTATACCTGAGAATACAGCACCATTTAATCTGATTGATACAACCGAATATACCTCTTGTGTGTTGGATCACTATATCTATGTTTTAAAGCCATCTGCTTATTATAAAGAAAGCATAGATAGATATTTTTATGTTTATGACTTTTATAATAACGTTTGGCAATCTATTAGATTGCCAGATCAACTTTTTGAAAAACACAACATGAAGCCAAAAGCTGGACAAGCTGTAAGTGATGGTAAAGCTATTTATCTATTCTGCACCGAAGAAAAAGAATCTAAAACACAATTATTTATTATTAAGTTTCGTCCAAACTAATTAATACTTGTACTATTATAATAAAAAAACAAAGTGGCTATTTGTTTGTATTCGCTTACAGCTATAAATATAGACACTTTTAACGAAAAATCATATAGAACAAAGTTAATAAACCAAGATAGTACGCATCTTGATATATTTATATACACTTTTATAATTTATCGTCCTATTTTTAAAATAGTTGATAAATTATTTTAAATAAAAATAATTAAATTATCATCGAAATAAGAATATAAAATTTTAGTGATAAATTCTTATCAAGAGCTGAGAATTAAATATTCAATAAATAATGATCGAAAATTAATAGAAAAAATATCTGATCTCAGTAAACAATGATTAAAGCTAATTTTATCATCAATTTTAAACTGATAAACTCAGTGAAAAACATGTCATTAAATGAATGAGAAAAATATTGAGGTTGTAAATCATTTTGTGTAAATACTGGGTTAGGAAAATCTACCATCACACTCAATAGCAAATCAATTTATAGCCGTTATCCAATCATGTATCGCTTGTGCTTTTTCCAATACATCAGCTTAGTTAATAATAAGCATTTACACAATTTTAATCACAAGCTCAGAAAAGGGGCTACTGGTCGGCCAGTGATATCGCACGCTTCGCTATATTAAATAAAGAGCCTGGCTTTTATTTTGATATAGGGGTTATCCCGAAGCAATCATTACCAAATAACGTTGATTGTTCCTCTGGTTTTTTACTCACTATTGATACTCAAGCCTATATTGAGGAGAAAAGCGTTTGCATTGGTACAAACTATTTTGTTCTGCTTATCCCGCCCACGCTTTCTTTACACAGATACTTACTATTATTCACTCTACCTTTGAATCTTTACGAATCGATCCTACCCCTGAACAACAGTTTTATACTGAATTCGATAACATTACATCCTTATTTTATCCGAACTTAACCTCACAATAAAAAGCGAATGATCTGTTTGCACGAGCGGTAACAGGAGTCGTTGCTCAAAGTGTGCTATCTCAACACTATAAAAAAAGAGAGTTTATTGACTAGCCACTCAAACTTTCCTGATTTCTCTTTTAACTATCAATCTTATTTAAAGATACCCTTAAATTATAGCGGTCATGTCTCTTCACTCAAGCGATTACGCCTAACTAGTTATCTGTAAAATATAGGTCAACTTTCATAAAGAATACATCATCCATTGGTTTATGAATGAAACACTATTTATAAATTAGATACCAATGAAAAAGAAAGATTTTTTGTCTACAAGTAATGCATCAAGATACTTTTTTAATATCTCAATTAGACCAAAATAAACCGCCTGAAAAAATTAAAGCTACTCAATCAAAAATAGGCGGAAAATCGGCTCAAATAGGAAAAAATCGATATTTTATATTCTATTGTCCTGATTCACCACAAAAAGCGAAAAAATTCAAACTCTTATTGATAACCTAGCGACCGATGATCAATCATTCGCTAGGCAAAAAACTTCCAAACACTAAGAAGCGGTTGGCGAACTCGATAGATACGATTGCAACAAACGATCCACTTCAGCCACTTTATTTTGATATCGTCTATTTAAATTCGGTTTTTTGGAATTATAATTCCCCACTCCTCGCCATAACGTGGCCGCTTGAGCAATGTTTTTACTTAAAATCCAAGTACCGACCTGAACATTGATACACGGATCATATTGAATTTGTTGTTGCGTATAGCCATAAGTCTGTAACATAGGTAACCAACACGAATTAATTTGCATCGGTCCATAATCTACACTGCCATTTTTATTTTGAATGGCACTTCCCCTTCGTCCACCTTCTATGGCTAACACAGCCAATATTAAGCGAGCGGGAACCTGGTACATTAAAGCCGCGCGATTAATGCATTCAATCGGAACATCATGAATAATCAGCGCGCTCATTTATTCTCTTCTTTGAATTTGTTGAGGACAAAAATACATCACCGCGTACGGAATGAAACACAACACTACGACACCAAAGATTAACCATCCCCTCCAACGTACAGACTCTGTAACTTCTGGGGCCAGAAAACCCAAAATAAACGTCGTCAGGCACGTGGTTAAACCGAGTAACGTCACCAAACCCATTCCTACTTTTCCTCCAGGTAGGCGATACGCACCCGGGGCGCGGGTTGGATATTGACCACGTAAACGAAATGCCGTTAAAAATAAAAGAATATAAAATAATAAAGCTAATTGTGCGGTCATCACACTCAATAACCAATACGCTTCTTTTACCGAAGGAACCAAGAGAAGCAACCCGGTTAAGAGTGAAACTAACACGCCTTGAAAAAGAAGCACGTTAACCGGCGCATCAAAGCGATTCTGCTTTAATAACCATTTTAAATAAGGAAGTTGACTTTCCGCACTGGCAATCAATAAACCACGAGTCGGCCCCATCACCCAGGTTGATACACTACATAAACTCCCTAAAACAATACATATAATTAATATTGGCATTAAAAAATCAAGATGATAATGATTGAGAAATAATGCATATCCTGCAATCAGACCCGATAAAATATTTAATTGGCCAGACGGCACAATGGAGGCGATAGCTAATGCGCCTAACATTAAGGTGCCTAAAATAATCGGTACGGAACAAAATAACGCACGTGGATAATTTTTTTGTGGTTGCTGGACATCCCCCGCATGAACTGCCGACATTTCTAAGCCCATTAAGCCAAACACCACCGTAGTCAAAAATGCAAGGTGATGTGAGTCTCGCAAGGAAGGAAAGAAGGCCGCTTTTGAAAAAGTTAACGCGCAGGTTTGAGTATGCAATACACTATAAGCCGCAAACCCAATGATAAATAACATCGGGATCAGCGTGCCAACTAACGCGCCAAACGTACTAACCCGACTCGAAGCACGAATTCCTAAGCAACTCATCCCTGTCACCAGCCACCATAACATTAACATCAAACTTAAAACAAAGGTCTTATTCTGAATTAAGTGCGGGTCAATCAAGTAGGTTAATGCGGCTAAAATAAAAGCCAGCATCGTTGGATACCAAACGACGTTATAAATCCATTGTAACCAAATCGTAAACCAACCCCAACGTGGGCCAAATGCATTGCGTACCCAAATATAGACCCCACCTGTATTTGGGAATGTTGTCGCCATTTCGGCAGTAATCAACGCTGAAGGAATAAAAAAGAAGAGTGCAACAACCGTATAAAAAAAGGGGACGGCTAAACCAAATTGCGCGGCAATCGGTAATGATCGCAAGCTATCCACGGCCATCACATTGATCATAACCAGACTAAAAAAACCAAGTGGTTTTTTAGAGTAAGCCGTTTGCATAGGGGACTGTTCTATTTTTTGTTAACGCTAATTATTGGGACGGTATCCACGCATTGACCCAGGCAGAATCAAGCAAAAGAACACCTGCTGACTATAGCGGTTGCTTGTCTAGAATTCAAACACATCCATATTCTGTCAGGAAAGCACTTACCAGCGCTGCCTAGATGACTTCTTATCAAAACGATAGCTAATAATGATCCAAAGGACAGCGCCCAAAGAAATCGCGCTATCGGCTAAGTTAAAGGTTGCAAAATGCCAGTGGCCTAAATAAAAATCGATAAAATCAATCACTGAGCCCAAAACGAGACGATCATACAGATTGCCTAAGGCTCCCCCAATAATCAACGCCATCGCCAAAGCAATACCACGATGAATTCCACCTTTATATAACTGGAAAATAAGATAAATACTGACTCCCAAGCTAACAAAAATCAAAAACCAACGCTGCCAGCCCCCGGCACCACCTAAAAAACTAAACGCCGCGCCCGTATTATGCGTTAAAATGAAATTTAAACAGGACGCTACCTGCATACCACTGGCCCCTGCCAACGTATGACTGATCCAGTGTTTGCTAAGATAATCGAGGATTAAAACCAATGCACTGAGCCAAAGCCAGTGAAGCTGATGTTTCGGTTGAGTTTTCATGATAATAATAGTTAATTAAAAAAGTGAGAAAAAGGAAGTTTACGCATAATGTCGTACTTCCCCCGGCCCGTGTGGAAGATTCAGAACACAGCGCTGACAAAGTGTGGGATGTTCTGAATTTTGGCCGATGTCGGCACAGCGATGCCAACAACGTGCACATTTTTCTTTATGACCAAGCGTTGACGTCACTTCTATGCCCAATGTTTGCTGTTCTACGGTCACCGTCGGGATTGATTCCGGAATGTTTCCAAGTTCAAGTGAAGCATCTGACGTAATCAACACAAATTTTAACTCGGATTGTATCGCGCTTAATGCGCGCGCCAAAGGCGTCTCGGGCATAAGATACAATCGGACCTCCGCTTCAAGTGAAGAACCCAATTGACCACTCATCCGCTGTTTTTCGATCACTTTATTGACTTCATTACGGACAAGACGAAGACTTTCCCAATAAATCAAACCATTTTCTTCAAGGTAAATCGCAGTTAATGGGTCATGCGTACTCAACGGCAACGCATACCACTCTGTTAATAAGACGCTGTCTTCACGTGGTCCGGGCAAATGTTGCCAGAGAGTTTCAGCGGTAAAACTTAAGATCGGTGCTATCCAACGGACCATCGCCTGTGCGACATGATATAACGCGGTTTGCGCTGACCGTCGTGCGATACTCGCTTTCTGTAGCGTGTATTGCCGGTCCTTAATAATATCCAGATAAAATCCACCGAGTTCATTAATACAAAAGTTATGGAGTTTTTGATAGATCGTATAGAAATTGATACTCATCGTAAGCGGTGATGAGTTTCTTTTTGCAAGTGATGTGCATGCGCTAAAATCCAATTATCCAACGATAAACGCTGATCGGGCGCCACACTATCCGTTATCGGATCAAAATCATGTAAATTCGCTAATAAAAAACGGAGTGTATTCCGAATGCGACGATAGGCTTCAGCTGTACGCTTAAGAATTTCATCCGAAACAGTGATTTCTTTACGGTAATCGGTCGAAGCCACCCATAATCTTAAAACATCCGCACCTAAGGTTTTAATTACTTTATCCGGTGCCACCACGTTGCCGAGGGATTTTGACATTTTTCGACCCTGCTCATCGACAGTAAAACCATGCGTTAAGACCGTTCGATAGGGCGCTTGATGATACATCGCGACCGAAGTCAGCAATGAAGATTGAAACCAACCACGGTGTTGATCGGAACCTTCTAAATATAAGTCGGCGGGCCAAGCCAGTGCTGGATTGGTTTTGAGTAATGCATCATGCGTGACGCCAGAATCAAACCAAACATCTAAACAGTCAGTGAGCTTTTGATAATCCTGCGCCTCGGCACCTAACAGGGTTTCTGGCTCTAATGCATACCACGCATCGATGCCCTGCTCTTCAACTTGCAGAGCCACTTTTTCTAAAAGTTCCGCGCTGTTAGGATGCAGTTCATTGGAATAACGGTGGATAAATAAAGGAATCGGGACACCCCATGTCCGTTGTCGCGAAATACACCAATCTGGCCGATTCTCCAGCATCGATTTGATACGCGCTTGTCCCCACTCTGGAATCCACTTAACCGCCTTAACCGCAGTCAAACTTTCTGCACGCAACCCTTGTTGCTGTAAATTGATAAACCACTGTGGGGTGGCCCGAAAAAATGAGTGGGATTTTGTGCCGGTGGCCCGAAAAATGAGTGGGATTTTGTGCCGCCAACAATGCGGATAGCTATGTTGAATGGCGGCTTGTGCTAAGAGATGACCCTGTTCACTTAACACTTGCAGGAGACTGTCATTGACTTTAAAAACGGATTGGCCCGCAAAAAGCGGGGTATCCGGCGTAAAACGGTAACTGATAGTGTTGGGCCACCAAATAGTCTTCTACGCCGTGCGCGGGCGCAGTATGGACCGCACCGGTACCTGTTTCAGTCGTCACATGATCGCCGAGAATCACTGGCACTTGCCGCGCATAAAAGGGATGTTGCAGTAAAACACCTTCGAGTGACTGACCCGGAAACGAACTCAAACACTGATAATCCGTCAATCCATAACGTTGGGCACAATTCTCTAATAACTCCTTCGCAAGAATTAAACCTTCACGCTTTGTTTGCAATAATACATATTCAACCGTTGCATTCAGGGCGACCGCTTGATTCGCCGGTAAGCTCCAAGGCGTCGTTGTCCAAATGGGGATAGAAATTGGGATTGTCCGTGGAGTCAAGTTAAGTCGCTGCCAAATCTCTGCGCTATCGACCACCGGAAAGCGAACATCGATGGCCAAGGACGTTTTGTCACGATACTCAACTTCGGCTTCTGCCAACGCCGAACGACAGTTAACACACCAATGCACCGGTTTAAAACCTTGTTGCAGATGTCCTTTTTGCAATATCTTACCCAAAGCACGAATAATATTGGCTTCAAACTTAAAGTCCATTGTTAAATAAGGATGTGTCCAGTCTGCTAAGACCCCCAGTCTTTGGAAAGCCGTACTCTGAATCGTGACTTGTTTTTGTGCGTACTCACGGCATGCTTGACGAAAGGCCTGAGGCGATAATTTATGACCGACTGGCCCGTATTTTTTTTCAATATTCAGTTCGATCGGTAGCCCATGACAATCCCATCCTGGAATAAAAGGCGCATCGAAACCACTCAGACTTTTCGCTTTAACGATGATATCTTTTAAAATTTTATTCACCGCATGACCAATGTGAATGTCTCCATTCGCATACGGCGGGCCATCGTGGAGAATATATTGCGTTTTCCCACGATTTTTCTCACGTAGACGTGTATAAAGCTGGATACGTTCCCAATGCTTAAGAAGCTCTGGCTCAACCTGAGCGAGATTCGCTTTCATAGGGAAAAGAGTCTGCGGTAAATTTAAAGTATTTTTATAGTCAGTCATGATAAATCACTCTACATACCGGTCAACGGATTGTAACAAAACTCAACCATCCGCCGAACCTACGCGTTTCAAATTGGTAAGTTGTTAAAAAAAGCTAATTCTTTTTACACAAACCATGATCGAGGCAAGTACCGTCAATCTCCCAATGTAAACCATCAGCCGCCATACGCGGAGTGAGAATGTAAGTGAATTGATCGAGTTTATTCACCCGAATCCGTTGTGATGTCGCGATAATTTGTCCATTTTTACCCAATTCAATGCTTGCAACATAACCTTTATTAGGATTCTCGGCTTTAAAATTAGCCGGCAAGCCATTTTCACCAGGCTTATCGCACACTTCAAGATTTCCTTGTTCATGCGCACAAGTGGTCACGGCCAGTTTATAGGGGGCGACGGCCTGGAGCAATTCAGTAAATTTTGCACGATTACTATAATGTTGATAGCCCGGAATCGCCATCGAAGCTAAGATACCGACGATGGCGATGACAATCATCAATTCAAGTAAGGTCAATCCACGTTGATTTTTTCTGCCAAATTTCATTCTATTTCCAGCCTCTTTGCTATTTTTTACCGCAAATGCGTTTTGTTACTTGATAATATATGTGGTGTAACACCACTTTTATCTTTAGAATAATACACTAATATTCAGCAAACTATTCCACCTTGCGCTTAGTTTAACAAGGTCGTCTCACTTAAACCATAGGGTAATGACGCTTCACTACCCTCACTATATGCTCCTTGTCTATTTTGGAGGTCCATTCTTCAAACAGAAAGGATTTTCTGCCACGGCTTGGGTCTAACTTACGTTGCGTTCATAACGTGCGCAACCGCTAGCAAGACAACAATGGTTTATCTTTTTATATCATTGAGAAAAAAGATTTAGAATGTTCTTTTTAACGTCTGGAAAAAGATACTAACTCTCTATTCAATTGACAATTGGCTGCATCATCCGTTGTCTTTTCTCGCTGTACTAATTGGTCCTCTGAAGAAGTTGCCTGTACCAACAATCCAAATTGTCGATACCTAACTAAATTTTGCGCAGCAGTATTATCCTGTCTTGATTTGCATTCAATCTTATTTTGCTTATTTTTTAATGAATTGATGCTTTCTTTCATTTCTTCTGTTATATCCTCGCGTTTGAGTGCTGAACTCAACAAATCAAGCAGCTCTTTTCTCAAAAAATATATTGTAGGATCGAGTCTACTGTGTCCTGCGGATTGTTCTAATAACTTCACATAACTTTGCTGCAAAATTTGGATTTCTGCTGAAGATAATCATTTAGAACGATCGGATAAACGTCTAGAAAAAAGAATCACTGCTGGCATTTGCAATCGTCTGCAACATGGGCACCACGGCACCTTCAACCTGCAAATAATCTAAAGTGAGTTTCATCCCCTGAGTCGCGGCAAACCCTGAAAATAAGTTAAAAAAAGTGCCGCGGCCACTGGAGGCCGAAGGTAAACCCCATGTATCGTCTAACAACATCGATGAAAGTAAGGTGATCACCATATAAAGAAATCCCGCACTCGGAATCGCATTACCGATGCCGGCAAGACTTCCAGCAAACGTACTGGCTGACTCTGAAAAAGTCCAGTGGTTTGTCACAAACTCTTTTGTTCCAAAGTAGCTAAGCAGCACAAATGCGGCAAACTGTGTTGAAGCCACAAGAACCAATCCAGTTTGAATGGGATAACGAATCATTTTTTGTAATGTACTGTGCTGCTTCGGCGGTAAAAGAAGTAGCTCGGTCAATTTTTGCGTTGTTTTTTCATTCTCAGGAAGCGCCCAAAAAAGATTACCTCGCTGTGTCTGCTGCATGAATTCCACTCGGCAACGATCTTGAGAATAAATTTGCTTTAAGATGGCTTCAATTAATTTTTTTGAACCCACAAAATTGACAAGTATCAAAATAACGACAGCAACACTTTATAGGACTTTTTCACTCTCTGAAACTGGGTGTTCAGGTAAATCCGTTATGGCCATAAGATAAGCAGGTAATACACAGAAAAAAGCACTGAGCCCTGCAGATATGAAGGGAAACTTGTTCACGAACTGCCTGGGAACAGCACTTCCTTTTTACCCATAAATAATATCCTTTATTAAAATAATGTACGGCTAAGCAGGCGGTATTATCTTATATAGGAATCTTGATTAAAAATAATTATTAATTTATTAGTTTTTTTTAATAATTAATAAATGGCGTGTCGCCTCAAGGCCATGAATAAATAAAGGATGAATCGCCACTGAAAAACAAGGTTTATCAATCTGTGCGATTTCGTCTTGTGGGGGTTGGCCTTTCATTAACAAAAAAACACCGTCTTGCTGTAAGAGCGGTTGAAGTGTTTCGACAAAAGCCTTTGGTGAAGTCAAAGATGTCAACGCGCGCGTGACAATGGTATTAAACACTCCTTTTGGTTGAAAGTGCTCTACTCTCGATTGAACAACATGAACGTTCGGCAACGCAAGTTGTTGACAAACTTGCGTCAAAAAACGTGTTTTTTTACCATTACTATCGAGTAAAGTAAATTGATTTTGTGGTTGCCGGATCGCCAGTGGAATGCCGGGTAATCCGCCACCACTGCCCACATCCAACACCTGGGTGCCTTGCACAAACTCAGCAATCGCTAAACTATCGAGCAGATGCTTCGTCAACATCTGCTCTGGATCACGAACACTGGTCAAGTTATGAATACGATTCCATTTTTCGAGCAGGAGTACGTAATCAATCAACTGCTGAACTTGTTCTACCGACAATATCCAAGCATTTTGCTGCAGATAATGCGCAAGCCGCGTCGATAATTTAGCTGCGAAACACATATTATTTCAGTAAATGCTCTAAACCATACAGCAACTGATTCTGCTGCATTACCTCGCGACATGCCAAGAGCACACCGGGCATAAACGCTTCGCGATCAATCGTTTCATGACAGATGGTCAGTCGACCCCCTAAATGACCAAGAATTACCTCTTGCTTGGCTAAGAAACCGGGCAAACGTAGATTTTCTTTTTGGTCGGTTTTTTCGCGCGTGCTTCGGCAATCATTTCCGCTGTTTTCAGCGCAGTTCCGGAAGGAGCATCCAATTTTTTATCGTGGTGCGTTTCAATAATTTCAATTTCTGAAAAATAATGCGCTGCCTGCGCTGCAAAGCGCATCATCAATAAAGCGGAAATACAAAAATTCGGGACAATTAAGCCACCTAATTGCTTTTTGCTACAAAGTTGTTGCAAATTTTTTATTTGTACCGGAGTTAAACCACTTGTCCCAATCACCGGCCGCGCTCCGGCGGCAATAATTTTTTGGTATTGGCAAACACCACTTCTGAATTCGTAAAATCAACAACGACATCGGCCTTCGACGATTGAATTGCTTTTTTTAAATCATCCGTATGATGGGTCTCTTGTACTAAGAGTAGATCTTGGGCCTGCTGAATTGCTTTCACGGTGGTACTCCCCATCCGGCCGCCTGCACCATTTACCAATACTCGAATTGCCACACTTACCTCGCTTGCAGAATAATTTTTATCAATGTTAATGATTGATTTTTTGTTTAGCTAAGTGAAGCAGTTTAACGTGCCGCTTGCAGAAAGCCAACTGGCTTGTCTGGCAAACAAAATAATATAGCAACCATTGTGAGAAATTAAGGAGAAGACTATACTCAGATCCATGAAATTATCGAGCAAAGCAAACCTTTATTTGCTACTTGCCACATTGATGTGGGGGGTGACCTTTCCGTTAATTCGAAATGCATTGCACGAAGTGGATGCCGTCACCTTTGTCTTTTTGCGTTTTATGCTTGCCGCGCTGGTTCTACTTCCTTTTAGTAGTCATTTTTTAAAAAAACTACCCCTGCGCTCCTTTGGGGGGGATTATTGATTGGCTTTTTTAATGCAGTCGCTTATTTAAGCCAAACCATCGGCCTTCAAACCGTATCTTCCGCCCGTGCCGCGTTTATTACCGGAGCCAGTGTGATTTGGGTGCCGTTACTCAGTCCCTTATTTTGCTTAACTTGGCCGACGCGTCTGGATTTTATCTGTGCAGGCCTCGGTTTTTTAGGGCTTTATATTTTAACGAGTCCCGGCCAACAGTCACTTACCTCCGGTGATTTATGGATCATTCTCACTTCCCTCAGTTTCGCCTTGCAAATTCTCTTTTTACAACGCTTAAACCAAACGATCACCCATTACCCCTTATTCACTTTTTACCAGATTTTATTCACCCTGCCGTATGTTATGTTGGGATTACAACATCCTACGTTCTCCGCCGCTCTACAACCTGCGGCACTAACGGGAATTTTATTTTGTGCGATCTTTGCCACCAGTCTTGCTTACTATTTACAAAATCTATGCCCTAGAGCCGGTTTTTGCGAGTACATTCGGTCTTGCCCTGAATAACGAACCGTTATCGAAAGAAATATACTATGGTGGATCAATTTTACTCTTGAGTCTTTTCTTACCCAGTTTATTTTATTTATTCAAACAACACACCGACACAACCCAATGATCAACTCAACACACACTCCAACTTTGCTACGTGACTATACCCCCCCTGAATTCTTGATTGAAACCGTTGACTTACACTTTACGTTAGACCCACAAGCGACCGAAGTCGTTACACGCTGCACAGTGAGGCGTAATCCACACTCCCACACCATCGATGCACCGTTATCGTTAAATGGCGAACAATTAACCTTGCTGACAATCAAATTAAATGATCGTCTTTTAGCCGACACAGAATATAAAAAAACAGATCACCAATTAATCGTATCTTCGGTTCCCGATCACATTTTTTGTACCCAATGTAAAGCGGAAGGTTTCCGTCGCATTACTTATTTTATTGATCGTCCTGACGTATTGGCTACGTACACTACGACGATTGTAGCGAATAAAAAAGCCTACCCAGTGTTACTTTCCAATGGTAATCCAGTCGCTTCTTTTGACATCGATGAACACACCCATCAAGTCACTTGGAACGATCCTTTCAAAAAACCGAGTTATTTATTTGCCTTAGTCGCCGGTGATTTGGCCTCGATAGAGGATACCTTCACCACCCAGTCCGGCCAGCCAGTTTTATTACAAATTTTTACCGCTCCAGGACAGTCCGCACAATGTCAACATGCAATGCAATCCTTGAAACAAGCCATGCGCTGGGATGAGCAGGCTTATGGCCGCGAATACGATTTAGCGACCTTCATGATCGTCGCGATTGATGATTTCAATATGGGGGCGATGGAGAATAAAGGACTGAATATTTTTAATGCGCAAACTATTTTAGCAGATCCGGACGTCGCAACAGATGATGATTACCATTACATTACTCAAGTGGTGGGCCATGAGTACTTTCACAATTGGACAGGCAATCGAATTACCTGTCGGGATTGGTTTCAATTAAGCTTAAAAGAAGGTTTAACGGTATTTCGTGAACAAGAATTTAGCGAAACATTGGGTTCACCGGTCGTTGAACGGATTCGCACCGTTAATTTACTGAGAACGATTCAGTTTGCGGAAGATGCCGGCCCGCTCGCTCATCCCGTACAACCGGATTCGTATATCGAAATCAATAACTTTTATACGACCACACTCTATGAAAAAGGAGCAGAACTGATTCGCATGATGAAGCTTCTCGTGGGACCCGACTCCTTTCGTCAAGCGATGGATCACTATTTCCAAACTTATGATGGACAGGCCGTCACCATTGAAGCATTAATCCACAGCATTGACACAGTGAGCATACAGGATTTAAGTCAATTTCAACGCTGGTACACGCAAGCCGGGACACCACAACTGACGGCTCAGTATCATTACGATCCAAACCAAAATAGTTTTGAGTTAACTTTAGAACAAACTTGTCCCCCAACACCGGGACAAACCGAAAAACAACCTTTAACCATTCCGATCCGTTTCGCTTTGTTAACGAAAACGGGGCAATCGCTCCCTCTCTACCAAGCAGATGAGCCTCATCATTCCTCGGAAAAAGAATGCATCCTTGTCCTCAACCAAAAAAGACAACGCTTCCGTTTTTTACAAGTCTCTGAACCGGTCATTCCTTCATTACTTCGTCATTTTTCAGCACCGGTTAAAATAAAAATTGATTATTCAGATGAAGTTCTCGCTTTTTAATAGAAAAAGAAATGATGGCTTTAATCGTTGGGAAGCGGCACAGCATTTCATCACTCGCATTGTTTTAAATCAAGCAAACGCACCCACACAGCACGATGCAAACGCCGTGGATTTATTTTTGACCGCTTATCAATCGCTCTTCCCCACTTTAGCCGAACAAGATCCCGCTCTACTTGCTGAATTATTGCGTCTACCCAGTGTCAGTTATTTCGTAGACCAACAAAAACAGATTGATATCAATGGCCTTGATCACGCACGTCATGGATTACGTTCACAGATTGCGCACACGTTACAGCCTTTGTTTTACGCGTTTTATCAAGCCACGCAAACGAATGTGCAACCCTATCAATTTTACGACAACACTGTATGCTCAACGTAGCCTAAAAAATAGTGTCTTAAGTTATCTGATGTTACTGAATGATCCCAACATCGCTGCACTCTGTTTTAAACAATATCAACAGGCAGACAACCTAACCGATCGCCTGGCCGCACTCACTGCACTGGTGCATCATCAAGTGCCTGGATATGAGGACTGTTTGACGTCTTTTCTTAACCGTGCACGTGATCAGAGCTTAATTATCTGTAAATGGTTCGCCGTGCAAGCGGGAAGCCCACAACCTGGAGTGCTAGAGCGAGTTCGTTTGCTTTGCCAACATCCGGCGTTTGATTGGAAAAATCCAAATAAAGTCAGCGCCTTACTTGGTACTTTTTGTACAAAAAATTTAGTGCAATTTCACCAAGTTTCGGGAAACGGATAATACATTTTTTAACCGAACAAATCTTACGACTTGACCAGCTCAATCCGCAATTGGCCGCTCGCTTTGTCAAACCGTTCACACGTTGGCGACGCTTTGATGAAACACGTCGAGAGTTAATGAAACAACAACTCGAAACGCTACTTCATACCACCAGCCTTTCTACGGATGTGTATGAGTTGGTAAGTAAGACTTTAGTCTGTTAAATAACAATACATTTGATTCTGAAGCCCTACCCCGTTCTTGAGTTGGTTAGGGCTTCTAAATATAGATAATGACAAGGAAAAGCCGTATATCACTTTGCAGATAAGAAATCAGGCTTATATTTTAATCATTACACATCGCGTGAAAAGGTAAACTTAATTCTTGAACAGCATCAACCAAGACCTGAACCTTTTCTGGATCGGTGTATTGAGTCACGCCATGACCTAAATTAAAAATATGTCCGGTTCCTGAACCATAGGCGTTGAGTAACGTCGCGACCTCTTGGCGTATCTCGGTGGCTGAACCATAAAGAACCGCTGGGTCCATATTTCCCTGTAAACTCACCTGATGACCGATACGTTGACGTGCTTGGCCTAAATCAATCGTCCAGTCTATGCCCACCGCATCACAACCCGATTGCGCAATATTTTCTAACCAACCCCCTCCACCTTTTGTAAATAAAATGGTCGGTACTTTGGTTTGCGCAGTCGATAACGTCAGTCCATCTAAAATACGTTGCATATACGCTAAAGAAAAGGTTTGATAGGTATGTGGCGTCAACAAACCACCCCATGTATCAAATAACATAATCGCTTGTGCACCCGCTGCAATTTGGGCATTGAGATAAAGGATCGTCGCCTCTGTTAAACGATTGAGCAGTTGATGGACCGCCTCGGGATCTTGATATAACCACGTTTTAATTGTTCTAAATTCACGACTACTTTTTCCCTCCACCATATAACACGCTAACGTCCAAGGGCTGCCGGCAAAACCAATCAACGGTACCTGATTATTAAGCTTACGACGACATAGTGCAACGGCCTCGCAAACATAACGCAATTCTTGATGGGGATCCGGTATTTTTAAGGCAGCAATCGCTTTACGCGTTTGAACGGGTCGTTCAAATTGCGGGCCCTCTCCTTCAACAAAATGGAGCCCTAACCCCATCGCATCAGGAATCGTCAAAATATCAGAAAAAACAATCGCTGCATCGAGTTTAAAACGGCGAAGAGGCTGTAACGTCACTTCGCATGCTAACTCTGGGGTTTTACAGAGCGTTAAAAAATCGCCTGCTTGTTCGCGAACCGCGCGATACTCGGGAAGATAACGTCCCGCTTGGCGCATAATCCAAATCGGTGTTCTATCGACAGGTTGGCGCAACAAAGCACGAAGAAAACGGTGCGGGGAGGTAGTCAACATAGTTTAAATCTTATTGATAAGTAGATAAAGTTTTTCTAAATGAGTCAGTAGATGATTAGCGGCAAATCGAAATAAGTCAACATAAAATTGATCGTCACTATTTTGGGTAAACACCTGGCTTTTCTCTAAAATCAAAGGCATGCTCACCACCGAAAAAGAGCGGGGATCGGCATTATCACTCAAGTGCGCGATCATCGCATTAAATAATGAGTCGATACGCTGATAAATAGCTAACAAATCGGTTTGCTGGGTGAGTCGTTCACGTGCTCGGTCCG
The DNA here is from genome assembly GCF_000257395.1 of Rickettsiella massiliensis 20B. Lineage (GTDB taxonomy): Bacteria > Pseudomonadota > Gammaproteobacteria > Diplorickettsiales > Diplorickettsiaceae > Diplorickettsia > Diplorickettsia massiliensis. The sequence continues at coordinate 400,780 of NZ_AJGC01000002.1, read as the reverse complement.
AAGCATGTACCCATACGTTTTTCATTAAATTCAGGTAACGAAGCGCCTCACGTTCACGACGCAAAATACTTTGAAAACGTTTGGTTATTTTCACTCGACCAAAGGTCTCGCGATTGACTTCTCCTGTCAACTGCTTCTGGCGCGCAAAATCATTAATAATGCTTTCTTCATAAGGATCATATTGTTTACTTAACTCCTGAATAGGAACCTGACCCAATTGTTTAGCCAAAACTTGTAAATCACGGAGCGTACCCCGTATCAACCAGCGAAGCTGGGTCCGTGAATGCAGCGGCCAAATAAAGCGAGAAACAAGCAGTGCGATCGCAATGCCTAAGCTAATTTCTAAGAAACGGCTTAACAACGCCGTCACCGCTCCTAACGGCCCAGTACGCTAACCAAAGGGTTAACCCCGCAATGATCGCGCCGATCAGTGTTCCTAAAAGACGCATATAGGATTTTTGCAGTAACGCACCCACGCGCGACTGCGCACACATCACCACCAAAATACTGATCAACACCCACTGACCTTGGAGTGGAAAATGTAACCACCGTGCAATGAAAAGACCCAGTAAAAAGGCAATGGCCGTTTTTAGGCTATGAATAAGACGATTCGGATTTAACTTAATCCGCTGTGATAAAGAAGCAAGCATCTTGTAAACATACCCGATAAAAAACGAAAGTCACGGCTTAGGAGCGGGAGCCAATTCACGCGATGAATGGCCAGTTTCGTTCAAAATCGTAGGGGTCACAAAAATAAGCAGTTCGTTACGTTTATCCACAGATTTACGATTACTAAAAAAATGACCGAGAACAGGTAATGAGCCTAAAAAAGGAACACGTTCAACCGATTGACTATGAAAATTTTCATAAATACCGCCTAACACGATCGTTTCGCCATTATTAATAAAAACTTTTGTTTTAATGCGCCGGGTATGAATCGCTGGCATATCCAACACACGTCGGTTGATCTTGATTGACTTCTAGCTCTAAGAATAAGTGTTGATCCGGCATAATCCGCGGAATCACTTTTAACGATAACACTGCTTTTTTAAAATTCACATTCGTCGCACCACTCGACGTTTTTTCTTGATAAGGAATACTTGCTCCCGTTTCAATCAGTGCGGTTTGCTGATCTTCCACAGTTAAATGGGGCGCCGAAATCACTTGCGCACCACCCTCATTCTCCAAGGCAGTTAATTCAAGATCGAGAAAAATATTTGCACCCAACCGTCCTAAACGAAACTGGGTTGAATTGGCTCCATCCAAAAGATTCGTTGAGCCCATCAAAGGAAGATCCATATTAAGCGAGCTCAATTTGCTATTTTTAGGTGTGAAACTCGAATTAACAACGGGGACAACAACGGGTTTAAACCGTAACCGAGCACCTAACTCACGACCTTTATCTTTATCTAAACTCACAATACGCGCTTCAATCGAAACTTGTTTAATTGGTTTATCTAAAGTACGCACTGCAGCCTCTATCTTCTGTAGTGCAGACGGAGTATCTTGAATCCATAAACAATTATGCCGCTTATCGATACTTAAGCTTCCTCGAGGGGAAAAGAAGCCATTTTTCTTTGTCATTAATAACTCGGCGACATCCGCCGCTTTACAGTAATAGACAGGAATCAGTTTAGTAGACAGTTCGCTCAATTCCATCTGCTTTGCTTCGAGCACACGGGAAACTTCTTTACGCTTTAATTCCGACTCTCTGGACAAAATAAACCAGCCACGATCGATAGGCTCTTTAACAAGATTTTGGGGTTTTAAAATCAATGCTAACGCTTCTTCCCAAGGAACATTATTTAAACGAATACTTAATTTACCTTGTATTTTTTCATCGATAATCAGATTAAAGCCACTCCACTCCGCCAATAACTGCAACGCATCACGAATGTTCACTTCTTTTAAATTTAATGAGATTGATTTATTGGCCTGTTTAACAGAAATAACTTTTTCTGATAAAGGTAACGTTAATGCAGGCGTACTAGACAAAGAAATGATACTCATCAGAAAACCTGCTACCTGATATACAAAATGCTGTTTACGGTAATCCATTCGCCATCCTTTTTTATAATAATAATTGTATGGTTTCTTTCATATCCCTTGATTGCACAATGATTTTCTTTAATTCAATCGCTATCACTACATAATGCTCAAAACCTAAGGTATCACCTATCTCAACTTTACGAATCTGTTCATTGGCTTTTTGAATAATTGCCCAACATTTTTTTGATTGCGTCTCTAAAAATAAACCCACAAATTTTAATTGAGAAACCGATACCTCCTCAAAAATGATATTTCGATCCTTTTCAGAAGATTTAAGTTGTAAAAAATGAAGCGGTTGAATGTGCGCAAGTAAAAGGGAAGCCTGATCTTTACTCTGGCCTAAGAACATAATTGGATAAAAAAAATTCCAATTAATTTTTAAAGATAATTTAGAGTAGCGTAAATTTTTTGAATTGTAAAAAAAAAATAACAAATGGAGTAAGCACTTAATCCATACAAAGAAGGATTGACTAAAAAATCAAAGGGATTGCTGATAAATGGCCATAAAAAAAACGGTGTTCCGATCCAAATAACATCGTATTCACAATAAATTGTTGTGAATCAAATAAAGGGATTGTCAAGGTGGATCGACAAGAGGAAGTAGCGCAGACCGGCAAATAAAAAGGTCGTAATGCGCGCTGGATGACTAAATAATCCTGATTAATCTTCTCTTTTTTTAGAAAATTTTTTTTCAAAAAAAGAAAATTATTTAATAAGAAAATTAATAAAAAAGAAGAAAAAAATACAAATATTTTATGGTAGTATTTTGATTCGTACCATAAGAAAAAATTATCTAGTATTCTTCGATATCGATCCATCACGCTATTGACGGTATATTAATGATAAAGGAAGTGCTGATTGTAAGTAAATCCATTTTATTGCCTCTTGATCACGATAGATCGCCATTTTTTTCACATGGATGTCGAGTAATTTATCAAAAAAGATGAGCGTACATAAATAACCTAACATCACCATAAAAAATAAGAAGAGTGCCTTACGTTGTTTTTGTTTACGTTGTGCGCGCCGCCAAGGTAAAAGATTCATTTTTTTCATGATTTTGATTTCTCCAGAATAAACTGGGCTATTCAGATCAATAATCCCCTCAATGCTAACCCCAAACTGAGGAAGAGGCTGGAAAAAAATTCTCTTTCACTGCTTTGATTGGGTGGCCCTGAATCAAAGAACAAATAAGGACTGGACGTAATCACCTCAACAACAAATGAATAATGTTTACTTAATTTCTCTTGCAAACAGGCAATAAGCGTGTGGTTTGTACCCAACAACAAAATTTTTGTCCAGCACAAATGTGTGTAACACACTAATAATCCATTCACAATACTCTGAATTTTTTGTAGCTGGGCGCCTAAATCGATTTGATCCTCAACTGTTTCGCTATAACTATGGCTACGTTGATTTTCCATCGTAAACAAAAAAGTCATTTGACTCGTCCCAAGTTCAATTACCAATACCTGATTAATCGATTCATGTGGGTAAAACGTGGTATACGCACGTTCGAGCGCATGAGAATTTACCTCGATAAACAGTGGTGTTAAGTTAGCCTGGGCAAGTACCTCTAAATGACGATCTAAATATTCTTTACGACATAAAACTAATAAAACATCTAAGTAAGCGTCATGCGAGTCGGTTGGTTCACCCGTAAAGACTTGATAATCAAAATAAAGCGTATCGAGCAAGCGCGGTGCCTGCTCTTCAATGATCCATTGAATCGCTGTGTCTAAATCTTGAGCAACAGACGGGTCGAAACGCAACCAGCGGCTATTTACTACAACGTCCGAAAGAGCGGTCACACATTGTGTGGTCGCAATATCTGCTTCATATAACAATTTTTTAATCGCATCGGCGCGTTGCGCCGGAGTTAGGGTATCGGCGGATAAAATAGAAAGGTGGCTCTGTTTTAGATAAAAAAAGCTTCTTTTTTTCAAGTACAGCCGCTTTGAGCGACTGACTTCCAATATCTAAACCCACAACCCCCGTTGAGGGAGGGATCACTTGCCTACCCTGATGATTCATGTAAAACACATTGTCTAACGGATTTTTTGTTACTTTAATGAGGATATAATTATCAATTTATCTTATGATCTAATTATGCGCCAAAAGATAAGCTTGTCAATTACCAAATACATAATATTTATCGTATTCGGTTATTTTTTTAGCAAAACGCATGCCACACTTGTCTTCGTTGAGACATTGGTGAACAGATACGATATGATGGATGCTCAGTATTATTGTCTTAAATTATGAAACGATCTCCGCATTGGGTCCGCAATCTACTGCTTATGCTCTTCAGCTTGTTTCTCACGGCTCTCGTTGTGTTGTGTGCACTCTATTTATATCTTGATCACCAATTACCCGATGTAGAAGAACTCCGTTCGGTACAATTACCTATTCCAATGCGGATTTATACGCAAGATGGCCAACCGATTGCTGAATTTGGAGAATTACATCGTAATCTCGTCCGGCTCAATAATGTCCCCACTCTCATGGTCGATGCCTTTTTAGCAACTGAAGATCAACGATTCTTAGAGCACCATGGTGTCGATATGCATGGTTTGCTCCGTGCTGCCGCCGAACTCGTGTTGACTGGAACCAAAGCCCAAGGCGGAAGTACCATTACTATGCAGGTCGCTCGAAATTTTTTATCTATCACGCGAGATCAAATTCTTGAACTCTATTTAAACAAAATCTTTCTAGGAAACCGTGCTTACGGAATCGCCGCTGCGGCTCAAGTTTATTTTGACAAAACCTTAAGTCAATTGACCCTCCCTGAAATGGCCACTATCGCCGGTTTACCCAAAGCACCCTCCGCAATAAATCCTCTCGCCAATCCTATTGCCGCCACACAACGTCGTGATCACGTGTTGTTCCGAATGTTTGAACTCGGTTATATTTCTAAATCCGCTTATCAAGAAGCGATTAAAACGCCAATGCAAATTCGTATTGAAACGGACCTAGGGGATATTGTTAAAGCACCATACGTCGCCGAAATGGTCCGTGATATGATGTACAAAAGCTTTGGCGAGAGTATTTATAAAAAAGGGTATAATGTTTATACCACCTTAGAAACGACGCAACAAATTGCTGCCAATAGTGCGCTTCACAACGCGTTACTTGCCTACGATCGACGCCATGGCTACCGTGGCCCAGAACAAAATCGCCTTTCTACAGATGCCCGCCAATTTAACCATACCCTTTCCCTACTCCATCATTTATCGCCTGTTTATAATTTGCAACCGGCTATCGTCACTACCATAGATGAACAAGGTGTTCAGGCACTCCTCGCGAATCATCAGTCCATATTTCTGCCGTGGTCGGGCCTGGCTTGGATCGACCCCAAACTGGACGCCACACAACTGAGTCCACCTCCTGAAGCGTTAAAAAATAAAGTCCAAGTAGGTGATATTATTCGCGTCCAAAAAACAAATTCGAGCTGGCAACTGGCGCAAATCCCTAAAATACAAGGGGCTTTAGTCGCATTAAATCCCAAAAACGGCGCCATTACCGCACTCGTCGGTGGCTTTGATTATCGTTTGAGTAAATTTAATCGTGTTATTCAAGCACAACGTCAACCCGGATCAGGATTTAAACCATTTATTTATGCCGCCGCCCTGGCCAAAGGGTATACCTTAGCCAATGTGTTTAATGATGCGCCCCTTGTTTTTGACATTCCGGGTCGTGATGAACCTTGGCGTCCACAAAATGATAACCATATTTTTAGTGGGCCGACTCGTTTACGGGTTGCGCTGGCTAAATCAATTAATCTTATTTCCGTACGTTTACTGCAAGCGATTGATGTTTCCTATGCGTTAACCTATACCAAACGTTTTGGGTTTAATGCAAAAAAATTACCGCGCAACCTTTCTTTAGCGTTAGGGACCGGTGAAGTTACTCCTATGGAATTAGCCCGTGCATACGCCGTGTTTGCGAATGGTGGCTATCTGGTAACACCGTACCTGATTGATCATATTACGGATAGCGAAGGAAACGTCATTTATCAAGCAGAACCCAGAACCGCCTGCGAAGATTGTATTGTGGATGAAAAATGGATTCCCGTCATGGATAAACAAGGTCATCCTTATGCACCCCAGATTATTCCAACCGACATCGCTTTTCTCATTACTTCAGGGTTGCAAGATGTCATTCATTACGGAACCGGCTCACAAGCGAAAACATTAGGAAGACATGATTTAGCTGGGAAAACGGGAACGACCAGTGATTATGTGGACACCTGGTTTACTGGTTTTAATCGAGATTTAGTTTCCACGGTCTGGGTTGGATTTGATCAGCCAAGCTCTGTTTTGGAGTACGGTGCCAAAGCCGCGTTACCCATGTGGATTAATTTTATGCGTGTTGCACTCAAAGGAAAACCAGAACACACTCTACCACAACCACCTGATATTGTGACCGCCAGCATTGATCCGGTTTCTGGTTATCGTTTACCTCAAGGAACACCAGGCTCCATATTAGAATATTTCCGTAAAGATAATCTTCCCCGAGTACCAGAAGAAGAATCAAGTATCTCGGAAGATGAAATCGAGCAAACGCTGGATTCGTCCAATCAAGCGTCGATTCATGAAGACTCAACCACTCATGAACCCTTATTTTAGTAAAGAATAATTATTTTTTGTTAACGTATTGATAGGAATGCCTAAATTAAACGGGCAGTCTTTCTTTCAACATAGATTCTTAAAATAATCCGCCATACATCCGAATACAGGTGAGAAATTTTACCTATTTTGCTTATGGACCCACCAGCATTGTTTTATCTCGAAGACAAGGACTATCAAGGATACCCATCCAACACCGTGCTATCTCTGATTTTTTTACTGTCTATTCAGTTTCTCCGAAAAATATATTCATACAATCAATAACGCTAGAAAAGATCTAATTTCCCGAGATAAGTACGTTCTTTATAGCGGCTTGCCGGGCAAACCCTCCTTATAATAAATCGATTGCATACACCGTGTGGTTGGGTCTTTTTTAATTGAATAATAACGTCCACGATCGCATGAACTTCTTTTAAAATATCGTCGTCAGACCTTGAAGGTATATTATTTTTTTATATAGTTGTTTTATACACATCAAAGCAATCTGTGAATTACTCGTATGAATGGATATAATAGAACCTTCATGCCCTGTAAAGCTGGCACCTAAAAAATCTAAAATTTCACGACGACGAATCTCACTGAGAATAATGTAATCCGAACGTAAACGCAGTGCACACTGCACGAAGCCTTCATAAAATCGCTTGCTAAGCCTTGTTCATTTTACAGCTGAGTAAATTAACTTGACTCGGATGAGGATCATGCACCTCCCAGGTATCTTCTCATAATAAAACACGTTCTGTTTCTGAAATTAGACGTAAACAGTTCATAAAAAAAGCTATTTTACCGTTCGATGTTCTACCTGAAATCACAATCTTTTTTTCAGTGCCAGTACTTTTCGGATAAACAAGGAGCAATTTTAGTACAATAAGGCTGTTGTAAAACACGTTCTTTTTTGAGAATTTAATTGTAGATTAAAATCTTTACGTAAAAGTTTACGATATGCTCGTAAAATCTTTTTTTTATAATCAAAGAGGCTAATGTTTTGACTTACTTCCCGACACATAAAAAAGTCCGACAACACACCGTGTATGGAAATATAAGCTGGATAGACGATCCGTTAGCGAGACTTCCTATAAGTAACAGTTTACTTTAAATTATGTCTTGGTGATTCTCATTAGCGATTAATTGAAAAAGACGTGTTAAAAGTGATAAACTCAATTGAGGGACGGTATAACGTTGTAGTTGACTTTTTTCGATGTAAACTTCCTCGGGTTTATTCAATAAAATTTCAGTGACTTCTGGATCAGATAATTAGTTTTACAGAGTTTTTAATAATCTAAGTTCACCGAGCGTAGTGTAAGGCTTCATGAAAAACAGCGGTAAGGGTAGCGTAAAAAAGCACAAATATTATACTCAATATTTTTAAAGAAAATAAGATTAAATGATTTTCAACACATAATTAATATTCTAAAATACTTTTTTAGCTTAACAAATAACTCGGTACATTCTATTGAAAATAATACTTATATAGGATAAATCAACATTACTTTGGATACAGTATAACAGCGATATTATCTTTTCGTAAGATACGAAGATCATCTGTTTATTTTAGACAAACAAAGACAGAAATAAATCTCGGTTATTCATTATATAATTGTAAAATGATAAACATAATATCCTATCATTTATCGATTTCAATGAGACATAAACATGTTAATAATGATTAAAATAGCTTACATCAACATTTAATTGTTCAGTTAAATCAATATTTTTATCAATAAATTTAGATTTTTGAGAAAAGTAAAAGGGGTATTTATTTGTTGATAAAGAATAGGATTTAGTAAACTTTGATCTTGTTTTCATTTTAACATGATTAAATAAATCAACTAATTCAATATTTTCAAATAAACAATTTTTATCTAGAAAGGAACTTAAACGCTTAGCCTCCAAGAAAACATTAAGTAAGAAGTAGGAGAGCTCTTTAAAATTTTTTTTATTAATTTTTCTAAAATCATATAAACTATCATTCAATATATTTAAACGTTGCTGCACATACAAGAAAAAATTATTTGAGTTTTTATCACTTATTTTAATTTTTTCAATTAGATCTAAAATAGTATTTTCACTTGGTAAAGCTAATTTTTTGTGAACTTCATTGCTAATAAAGAAATAAATTTTAGAAAGTTGCTTTAATAAAAAATTAATAGAATCTAGTTTATTTAAATTATAATTTCTTAATATTTTTTTTAAAGTATTTATTTTTTTTATAAAATCTATTAACCAATAAAACTCAGATATGTTTTCAATAAAGATAGTAGAATTATCTTTAATCTTGAAGAAACATAATTTTATTATAATCTTATGAAAATTATAAATAAAATTATAATTAATTTCTGGTAAATTTAGTTCTAAAAACTTATTTATTTCATTTCCCAATGAATATAAAACTTGATTAGCATTAAATAGTTTTTCCTCAATATAATCAGAAAAAATCTTATTCACTTTAATGTAAAAGTTACAGCAATACTTAGCAAAGATAATATTATTAGGCAAATTATCAAAAAAATAACGAATCGAATTATGTGTTAACTCATTACTATTTTCAGTAGAACTATGATAATGGATTGCTTCATAATGGTTCTTAAAAAAATCAGAGTTAGATTTACTATCCAATGAAGCTTGCGTTGGCTTGACTAAAGTATAGGCAACCACTAAATTTATTAAAGGACTAGGGAAACTTTGATGTAAATATCTATGATGTTTATAATAAAAAAAGAAACCCACTGCCGTCAAAATTAAACCTATCCCGCCTAATCCCAAAGTCACTATGCTAACCGATTGATTAACATTTGATGATTCAAGCTCTTTTTTAGATAGATTTAAATTATACTTAACTTCATTTATTGCCAAAACATTTTTTTGTCTTGCATTTACATAATCAATTGAAATAGGCAGCAACCCTAGATAAATACTACCTTGATCAGTTAATAATAGTTGATTAAAACTGATATCATACACTTCACGTTCTCCAACGCGAAGCGCCGTCGAGTTAATTTTTTTTAACAACCCTTTCTGGCGAAAATCAATACTAACATTAGGTAATATATCTTTAAAACTCTCACCAAAATGAATAGTTTCTATTATTTTTCCACCAACAGCTAGTAATCCTAATGTTGAATCTATTATATAGGAGATATTTTTATATTTTATTAATTCTTCATCAGTGTAATCAATACGTTCATGGCCATTACTCATCTCAAATAAAAAATATTTAAAAAAATTATTATTAAAAAAGATTTTAATTGCTTAATATCACCAAGTAAGAATTTATTGACAGATAGTCCAAAAAAAAGACAGCTCCATTGATTATTTTGAAAGTTAAATTTGACTTTAAAACTTTGATTATTCACAAAATAAACATTTTCTAAAATTAGTTTTTGATAAGAATTACCTAAAAAACCTTCCAAATTAAAAAAAAGGCCTCTATTCGATGCTGAAACAGAGAAGTAATTGGTTAATTTATGAATTGAAAAGGGGGTAATTTTTAAATCTTTTGAATTAATAGTAGTAATCACATGAAAAAAATTATTATTTTTTTCAATAAGTACCTGATAACTCAATTTTTTCAAAAAAATTTAATTCTTAAATTTTCACTTGGATTAACAAAAACAAAGTTTCCTATAATATTTTTAACAAAAAAGATTTGTTCTTTCATTAAATTAAAACTAACTTCTTCAGTAGAAGAACTTCGAATATTTTCCATGCAGATTGAATTAGCAAAGAAATTAAATTCTCCTTTTAAGTAAAAATTCATGTTTAATATAATTTTTATATTTTTTTTAAATTTAATTCATTAAAAATAGGACCTATATTCCCAAATTTTAAAGTTCTATTATCAATCATAGTTATGGGTTCTGACAACGAGTTTTGATATAGATCAATAGTTACAATAGATAAATTTTTGCTGTTATCATAAATTGAACTTAAAATGTTGGTGCTTGAAATTAAATAACGGACTTTATTAGCATATCCATCATTTTTAAAAAAAAATTACTATTTAGTAGTGATCTATCATCTATAAAAAACTCATCGTAGGGAGAGTTATGAATTAAAATATCTAACGATATATTTTTAAGAAAATCACCATCGATTATCTCCATATTTCCAAAGAGCGGGCAAAATAAAACCAATAATTTATTATTTGATACAGAAGGACTTCTTGGGTGAGTATTTTCAAGTAAACCAGCCAGTTCATTTTTTATAATTAAATTGGCTTTTTTTTGTAGATAAACTCCAATATCATTTTGTTTTTTTTCAGTTGATGAGACAACTTTCCATTTATCAATTAAATAAAATTTTTCCCTACACCTTTTTCGTATATAGCAATTAGATATTAGTCTGAGGCTATATAAACAATTTTCTAAATAATGATCGAAGCACGTTTTTTCCTTATGTACAAAAATATTATTTTCTTCAAATTGCTCAAAAGCATGAGTGAAATTAACGGTGAGGAACTTATCCAATCTAGTAACTTTATATTGTTTTTTTTCATAGTTAAATAAATGAAGGTATGGTGTTCTATAAAAGCTTTTAGGAATTTTTAAGCTATATCGATAACCAAATGTTGAAATAAAATTTAATTTACCTTTATTTATTTGATCCTGTAAATCAATAGGAAATTCTCGCTTAGATATAAATATTGATTTTTTTTCTTCATAGTTTGGAATTTTCAATAATAAAAATTGGTAATCAAGGGATATTTTTTCATATAAGCTGTTAACAAAAAGTGTATACTTATGCAATATTTCACGTTCTTCAAATAAATAGGTAATACTGTTAGAAAAACCTAATTCAAATTTTATACCTTCCCAAAAAGATATATCTAGATGTTCTTTCTCACGAAAATAATAAATAAATGTTTCTAATTGATGAATAGTAATACCTAAATCAATAATTAAACCTGCAAAACCTAAATCTAAACCTAAAGACTCCACTAATATTGTTCCAAAAATGATACTATTATTGACTAATAAATTTTTTGCTAATTGATACTCAGGAGTCAAAGGATGATTTTTATTTAATATTAAAGCTATTTCATAAAAACTATTAAGAAGTAATAATTTTGAAATTGGTGAGGTAATAGCAAAGTTTATTTCATTTAAAACATCAATTGTTTTAGGAAACAATTTTATAAAGTTATTATCTTTAATTAAATTTTGGTAGATGTAGTTAAAAGTTAAATCACTACCCATCATAAGAGTTAATTTTTCTAAATTATCGGTGTGGCCATTCATAGCTTGGAGTAGAGGTGGCATCAATACTGTAATCTGCCTAGAAGAACTTACGAGATTATGTATGTTTAACACAGAAAAATCATGGAATCTAATAACATTATTTAATATTAAATCTATTTCTTGATTGTTTAAACATGGTTTCAGCTCAGTAAAAAAGAAATCTTTAGCCAATTCTGTTAATACTAAGGGATCAAGCGATAATTTTTTTTAGATGCCTCTATTATTTTTACTAATAAATTGATTCTGAACTCATTTAAATTATCAGAAGTTATATCGGGATCTTGAATTTGTGCAACCTCTACATAAGGACTATTTAAAATATTACCTAAATTAATTTGTTGTTGAATATCTAAGCTAAAAATAGCTGTTATTTTTTCTAAAATAAACTTAAAGGGGCGTCGAGTTAAATCTAATTTTATTATATTAATTTGATTTGCGCTTGTTATGACTTCATCATCAACTAAAAAAAGGACCATAGTTCCTCATTGATTAATAAGTTATCAAATGATTCAAGATGATAGGAAGATTTTATCCAATTTAGTTTTATAGGAAGGGAAGGTTCAAGTTCATTAATAATTTGATCTTTAGGAATCGTATACTTGAAAAATTTTGTTTTTATATAAAAGGACGCTTCTTGAGGAAATAAAAGCTGTTTATAGAGTTCAATAATATCTTCAAAATTAAGATCTAAGTCAAATTTTAAGAAAATTTTACTATTAATATCAGAACAATAAATAATGGTAATTAATTTTTTCAATTTCATCATTTTTCTTAACACTTAAAAATGCTTTACTGCCGCTTGTATTTTCTAATTCCACTATATCAACCTGATCGTCGATATCAGTGTCTAGAAGCTTTTCTTGAAGTATAGATTCTAATTTTTCTAAATTATTTCCTTCTGAAGAGGCTTTATTATAATCAAAGCTAGATATTTTTTTTGTCATCTAAAATACCCATTAAAAAACTTATTGATTTTTTTATTTGACTACTTTTAATTAAAGCAGGCCAATAAATTTTTTTTCCTTTCATTTTACCTTCAAAACATCGATTTATGTTTCTTTTCTTTATAGAGGAAGAATGTTCGCTACTTATACAACTTTCTTGAGAGACAAGAGAAAATTCCAATTTTTTTAAACTTTGAGATACTTTAATACTATTTAATAAATCAGAGTTTAAATCTATATACTGATAATTATTTAGCAAAATTTCAAAGGAATCACTAACACGTCCGCTCTCAGACGATGTATATAATATTCCAAATTCATCCAACATTCTTTCACGAACCTTAAACTCAATTTCCCTCCAAATAGCAGAAACTCCTTGCTCTTTTAACTGATCATAATTTTGAAAAACATAGTAAGGATCAATACTTAATAAGTAGTTATTTGCTTCCTCTTGTATGATAATTGGAAGCTTTAAACTCGCAAGTTCAGGTGTGATATAAGAAAAATATAAAAAACTATGTATTCCTACTAATTTTTCGAGCAATTTATGAATACTACCCCTACAACAAATAGGCTCATCAGGTAAATTATTATCTATTCCTTGGGTATTAAAATTTCCCCCGCGCTGAATTTCATAAAGACCTTCCAAAAGTTGTTTTTTTGCATCACTTAAAGTTCCACTTCGTTGTGATTCATCTTGAATGCCTTGCCATAATAAAACAAAAATTTTTTCTAAATTTAATTGAGACTGTTCATCAAAAAAATTTGGATCGCGAATAATTCCATTTAATGCTCTTTTTGCCGCTAAAAATTTAACAGGGTCATCATCTTTAAATTCATTATCAAGATCATTTTCAATCTCTTTATAATATTCATTTAAATCTAAATTGATAAGAATTCTACCATAACTTTCTTTAAATTTCTGAATTGAATTAGTAAATCCTTGATTTATTGAAGCTAAATGAGTACTTTGAACTGGATTGATTGGTAATGTTCTTTTCTTAGAATAATCTTTATCCAGTAATTCTAAAATTTTTGTTGATTTATCAAGTTGATTAATCTTCTGATCACGAACAACATTAAATATATCTAAATAAAAATCTTCAACAACATTTTTTTTTAGACTAATTTTTTTAAAGTTATCTAAATCAATATTTTTACTTAAAAATATTATATTTTCAAAATTACTCTTATTGAATATTTTTAAAATATTTAAATTTTTAATTATTCGATAATAATATTCTATCAATTCTATGTGATTTATCTTGTTAAATTTTTCTAAGGATAGAATATTTATTCTATGAAGATTAACCATACATATACTCAGCATTAACCCCTTAGGATTCAAAAAAATTTTATCTACCCAATGTTCTTCATTTAATCCATGGGTATATAAAACTATATAACTTTGGGAAAATTCATGAACTTGGCTAGAAGGAATGCGATTTGATAATAGAAGATCTAGTACTTTATTATTTAAATAACCTTCAAAATTTATTAGATTAATTGATTCAACTATTTTTCTCAGATAGTTTTTTTTCATCGAACTTATAATTATTAATTTATTAACATTTTCTTTCAAATAACTTTCACTTAATGATAGAATTTCAACAAAATATTCTAATTTAGAACCATTTAAACTCATTAATAGATCTAAATATAATTCTTCTAATAACATATTTTTTTTAAAAAAATGAAGATATATTTGTATTGTTTTTGTTTTTTTTCTAATAATGTGCGTAAAATATTTTTCCAGATAGCTTTTTTTTTGTTCCGATAGGATTTGAAGAATATTTTCTAAAGACACTAGATTGCTATGTACCACACAAAGTTCAAAGTTTTCTTGAGTTAAGATCTTAGCTTCACTGAGCTTAGTTAATATCAGCACTTTAATGATTGGATAATATTGGGTTGTACTAGTATCACTAACAAATTCTAGATAAGAGGGAACTAATAAGTTTTCATTTTTTAGTGATATAATAGCGTTTGCTAAAATATACGGTTGTTCTGAATTTTTAAGCAAATGAATATATTCTACGGAATTGAGCTTATTTTCAATAAGCTCCAATGAAGCAAAAACTACATCATATTCTTCTGATTTAGTGATTATATTGTCTGAATTTAGTTGATTTAATTGATTCAATATTCTCTCTAAATCTGAAAATTGCGTTAATTTATCTAATATCTTAATTCAGGCTTATCAAATATCAATTCTTTAAACCACATCAGAAATTTATTAATTAATATTATATGAGGGGTTTCTAATAAAAAATCAAAGATATTCCTAGTTAGACTTTCTTTAAAAGATAAATAGGATAAAGAATGATTTAAGGCAAATAGTTGTTGTGCAGATTTAGTATTAAGAATAACTTCAATGGAAGTTACGTCTAAGGTATTTGCAAATGAAAGTTCTTCTATAGTATCTAAAATATTCAAAAAAATTTTTGAATTAACTTCGGGTGTAAAGTCCAATTCTCTGTCCATTTTACTTATCCTTGAAAAAATATCTGAGTGACTTTTAAATAATTTTTAGAATAAAATACTTTAATGTCAGAGGAATTATATTATATAGAAATATTTATTAATACATTTTTAAAATTTTATACTTTCCAAAAATAGCTCATTAACATACCTTCCTTTGAAATAAGTTTTTTGTTCTATTTCTAAAGTGTAATTAATTAATAAAATTTTTTGAATCAATAGTTTCATCTTTATGCCCGCATCTTGCTATCTATACATCAACCTTTATTTAGTGTTTAATTGAAAAGATTTTAACGATTTAATTCAGAATAATAGTATCTTTTAACAGCCATACCTGAGGTTCAGCTTTACCTCTCTACTAGAGCTTGAGTCAAGGAACGATTAAATTGCATTGCTTATATCAGTAATACACTATTCTTTATTAGAGTTTATAATTAATAAAGTTAAACTACACATTCAACCCTTTATGTTTTTTGTATTAAATAAGAGGCAGCTTATTAAACATAATGTTTCCTAAAACTACTTAAGGAAGGGAGTCACAACGGTTACCGGACTACATTTTATATAACTAATTAATTTTTATGTTTTTTAAAAATTTTAATGAATTATAAACTCTTGACTTTCTTTATTTTAAAGGAAAGCAACACTGAACTGATAACAGACCGTTTTTATGGAGCTTCGCTTTTTTGCTTGCTTTGAACTAATAAGTTATGCCATAAAATAATACAATCGTAGTACTTTATTGTTTTCTGATGGCACACGCTTAGAGCCACTATTTTTTATATTAATAACTTTTTAAGTAATTTTTGCATTTACTTATTAAAAGAATTATCATCAACTATTCGTAATTATCTAACAAACAAATGATGACGAATCCCCTCTCGGGACCGTTTAAGATATATTCGACTTGCTTTTTGTTTAATCAACTTATCTGTTAATGATAAAACAGATTGGTTCGTTTAGCAACTAGTCAACGCATAAAACTTAAACAACATGTTAAAGAGGCGTTCGCTCATCGCTATTTTATAAAAGGCGTTGTTATGTCTTTCTCTCAAAGACTAAAAAATATTATCATGACAAAGGCTTGTCACAATCACAAGCCGCGAAAATCTGTAAAATCTCACAGCAGTCGATGAATTATATGATTAATCGCGACCTGCAAAGTTCAAAGTTGGCTCCACGCATTGCTAAATCACTGGATATTAATCCGGATTGGTTGATTTATGGTGTAGGAAGACCGGATAAACGCTCATTGTCCGAAATTCCTTTAATCCATAGCGTCACGATGTTAAAACGCTTTATGCAGGGAAAATTAGCCATTAATACTTTGGATTTTACGATTATTGACCAATCTTTAGGAGACAAAGCATTTGCTTATCTTTTTAAACCCAAAGAGCTACTCATTTGTTCGGATAAAACACAAAAGATTATTAGCCAACAATATTTAGTGTTAAGGAAAGATGAATTAATTATCAGTAAAGAGTCTAGAAAAAAATTCATTCCCGATTATTGAGCGTCGCAAGCGTTACAAAGACTTTTAGTTAACTATGCTTCCTATGCGTCATTGTCCCGTAATCGGTTATCGCCGTGGTGTGTTCTTTGTCGTTGCGTTGGTTACTGAATATTCTGAGGAATCGTCCTCAGCCGAATCAACGGCAACGGGGTGTATCAAAAGATTCAATCACTCTGTGTGATTGAGGCGCTCGTTTGTTCTTGAGACGTAACGTATCTGTGTACTCTGTCGTCAACCTGATTTCTGTTGTCAGTGCTTCTTCTAGCTTCTGACAATAAGACGAAGCCAGACAGTACTGGGTTAACTCTTGGATTTCCTCGATAATAAAAAGGAGAAATGAAGAGCGCAAGCCACCAAGCGCTCAATAAACCTAAAGGATATAACACAAAGATTAGGAGGAGCATGCCAAGCAAGACACTTCCGACAATCGTCATTAACTTTCTTTGTTTATGCTATATTTCATATTGGTTCACGCCAATACAAATACGCAGCGAATACATTAAAAAGTGGTTGTGTCTCCCAATCACCGTACTTTTAAAAAATTTTTTGTTTCTCTTCCTTCTCGAAGGCAACAAAAGCGTTGTAGAGGGCAGAGGTGACACTCAGTTCGTAATACATCATACATTTTCCCTATTATTTTTGATAATCACTTGTTTTCAAACGTCTCTTGTGCACTTTTTCTAAAAGTGCACAAAGATGTATTCACAGAAGAGGCAGAACGATCGTCAAGCCGACACGAACATTCGGATATCTTTAGCAAGATATTTGTTAGCCATCCTAATCTAATATTTTATCTAAAAAAGAAACGTTTAAAAATAAAATATTAAACTCATCTAAAAATTATTCTTATTAAAAGTTATATGAATAACTGTTTAAAAAAATAAAGCTCTATTTTTATTACAAATTATGATACTTCCTATTTATCGAGAAAATCCTTATCCTCAAGAGTTAATCTTGTTACACATAAACTAATTTTGAACGTTTGCTTTGAAAAAAATCCTGTTCGTGGTGCTTAAATAAATCTTAGTTTCTTATAAAAACTCAAAAAAATAATAGGAGATTACCCTAGACGCTGCATTCAATCAAAAACGTTATTCAAAAAAACGTAAACAGGCTTTAAAGCAAGGTAATACTTAAACATTTCGCTAAAGAATATCCGATTATGAAATGGATATCGTTTGCAAGCAATACGCTACTCTGTATAAACTCGCTGCAGTGCCGCACTGGATTTTTGAACCATGATCTGATTAGACTGATCCACGCCATGGATTAAGCAAGAAATCACGGTATAAATACCGAAAAAACGTGCGTAACGCCATATGGGTTCGTCCACCGGTCCATATTGTTCAAAAAAATGCGTATGACTACTTTTTGGGAAAAACTCCATAAAATCGCATAATCAACCACTGGATGACTAATGCTCATATCGCCCCAGTCGATCACGCCACTGAGTTGTCCTTGCTGAAATAACAGATGCTTATAGTAAAGATTGCCATGAACTAAAACAAACTCAGTCGGTGAAAAAGAAGTCGCTGCAATTGATTTAATTTCTTGTTATAAGGTCGCCCCTTAGTTTTTCGACACGCTGTGTAAAGTTTGCGATGATTTTCGGGAGATAAGTTCGATAAAACACAGGGACCTTTGCGTCCAGAGCGCAAGCTTACTGCGCATCGATACTGTAACTGTTTTAGAAAGCAAGCAAAACGGTTCTAATGTGATTCTATCGTTAAACCTGTGTTAACGTTTCATCTGTGCTCCCAACTAAACGCACATAACCTTGAAACGGATAAGGAAAATCTGCGCAAGGCTGCCCTTGATAAAGAGGATTTGGAATCGCGCAACTTAACCGCGTCTGAAGCAAGCGAAGACATTGATTTTCTTGTGCCAAGAGTGCCACCGCAACTTCTCTACTTGGAAAACGAAAAAAATAAGTTTCATTCACCGCAAAAACACGGTTATCCCAGCGTTCACTGATAAATTGAATTTTTTTAACCGCCCCAGATCCGGAAATTGTTGCTCAATGCAACGCTGAGCCTGAGTCAGGGTGATTGAAATATCCGCTTGCCAAGGTTGACTCATCACTTATCCGCAGGCAACCTTGCCAACATTTGCTGGGCAACGTTTGCAAAATGGCGGTGCTTGAAAAAAAGCTGCCAACGTGTCCCTTCTAATTGTCGCCAAAGAATCACTGAGCGCACACCGGCTAATAAAACCGCACGGATTCGGTCAACAATTTCTGGACGACGCAAGAATTTTGTTTGCCCGATCACATGCAAACGAAAAGATAATTTACCCAAGGTCGCGACATAACTTTCTGCAAGCGCTTGGATCACGCGTTGAGGGGAAGAAGCAAAATAATTGGCTTGGGCTAAAGCATGCTTCATACGTTGCGCCAAGATTTTTTTTTGTTCTGGGGCACGATGCAACTTACGTTCTAGATGCAATAAGCCAAGCAAATAGCGCCCAATATCTTTGTCACGATCCACTTTTGAACGCCTAAATGTCTGAACCAACGCTTGCAAGCCTAAACGAAAATGTGCCGGGTCACCATAAACCTGAACGACAGTTTCTGGGTTTAAACAATAAATAGTTTGTAAACTTGCTTGTAAGGCGTGCTCATTCGTTTCGCCGTGACGCGCCAAATCACGTACCAATACCGCGACCTGAAAATGCCAATACGACATCCTGACTATCTGTTTGTTGTTTCATTGTAATCAGTAAACTTATTTTTAAAAATACTTTAACGCAGTTTAAGCGTCGCTAACCCAAATAAAACCAAAATAACGGTAATAATCCAAAAACGAACAATCACTCGCGGCTCGGGCCATCCTTTTAATTCAAAGTGATGATGAATCGGTGCCATCCGAAAAATTCGTTTGCCCGTCAATCGAAAAGAGATGACTTGGAGAATAAGCACTACCACGGCAATACATCCTAACGTTGCCCCTAATCCTAATGAACCGACATCACCCATAAAAATTTGCGCAGGGTAAGTATTAAACCAAAGAAAGCCCAGTCCTGCACCGACCAGCGCACCACAAATGACGACGATTTCACCGACTCCGGGAACAAACGGAATCGCCAAATATTTTGCATACGTCACATTTCCGGTTAAATAAGCAAAAATACCTAACGCCCCGCCGACCAATACCGTCGGCAAAATAGCCAGTCCATCTAAGCCATCGGTCAAGTTCACTGCATTACTGCTCCCAACGATCACTAAGTATACCCACGGGATGTATAACCAGCCGAGAGGAATCAACCAATTCTTGAAAAAGGGAATCATCAATTGAGTTTCAATCGGTAGTTGCGCATGGACATACAAAAGTATCGCAATACCTAAACCAAACACAGATTGCCAAAAATACTTCCACCGCGAGATTAGCCCCCGGCTATTTTTTAAAATGAGTTTAAAATAATCATCGACAAACCCAATGCAACCAAAACTGGTCATGGCGAATAAAACGATCCAAATCGAAAAATTGCTAAGATTAGACCAAAGAAGCGTCGTCAAGAGAATCGCAATTAAAATAAGCGCCCCACCCATGGTCGGCGTTCCGGCTTTACTTAAGTGTGCCTGGGGACCATCATCACGAATCGGCTGTCCCCATTGATAATGACTGAGTAGTTGGATTAACCGCGGGCCTAACCATAAAGACAAGGTAAACGCGGTTAACGTTGCGAGGATCGCACGCAGCGTCAGATTATTGAAACACATGAAATACACGGTAAAAATTTGCTAGATATGCTGTTAACCACAATAACATCCGTCCCCATCAATCGCCGCAGGATTGCTTTAAGTTTTTACACAATGAATGGCTATCCTAAAAAAGAGTTTATCGCGATTCATCCGCGAGACCCATTAACACGCCTAAATTAAGCGAGTAGTGCCGATACAATTTTATCCATTTGTGCACGTCGTGATCCTTTTACTAATACCGTTGTGTCCGCTTGTAACTGTGGC
Organism: Rickettsiella massiliensis 20B; assembly: GCF_000257395.1. GTDB lineage: Bacteria > Pseudomonadota > Gammaproteobacteria > Diplorickettsiales > Diplorickettsiaceae > Diplorickettsia > Diplorickettsia massiliensis. The sequence continues at coordinate 379,970 of NZ_AJGC01000002.1, read as the reverse complement.
TGCAGTGCAGCCAGTAACGCTTGTTGCGTCGCATAATGTTGTGCGCCACCACCAAACGTTTCAGTAGTCAACGCGGTCAGTTCACCACACGTGTAGAGCGCGTCGATACCCAGCTTTTTAGCAAGATCACCGACTTGTTGATGATAACGCGCGGCGTGTTCACCTAATTCGGCCATTTCACCAAACACAAAATACGTTTTCCAGAACATGCCGCTAAAAATTGTAGCGCCGCTTGCACAGAACCTGGATTCGCGTTGTAAGTATCATCAATGATACAAGTGCCTTGCCGACTTTTTTGTCGTGCCAAACGTCCAGGCACATCGGCCATGGTTTCTAAACCACGTTTAATTTGTGCTAAAGGAATCTCTAACTCGGTTGCAACCGCCGTCGCCGCCAACGCATTCAGTACATTATGTTGTCCAGGTAGTGCTAAATGGATGGCTATAGTACCTTGAGGCGTGACGCAGTGGAAGTGGGCACACCCTTGTTCATCTAGCTGCAGATGTTCGACAGAAAACGGGGCGTGATGTAATCCAAATTCCACGATACGATGCTCAGTCAGTTTTTCACGCCACATACCAGCAAACTTTGCTGCCTTTTCAAACAAAGCGACGCCGGTGGGCGGTAACCCTAAAAATATTTCTGATTTCGCTTCCGCTACCTTTTCAATTGAACCAAAACCTTGTAAATGCGCGGGTGCAATATTGGTAATTAACGCCAAAGTTGGTTGAACCATTTGACTCAGCGTCGCAATTTCACCTAAATGATTGGCTCCCAATTCAATGACAGCAAAACGATGGCTGGAATTAAGATTAAGTAAGGTGAGCGGAACACCAATATCATTATTAAAGCTTTTAATACTCGCTAATACAGGACCACTGTGCTGCAAAATCGCACGTAACATTTCTTTTGTCGTGGTTTTCCCACAACTACCGGTTAATGCAATGACTGGAATCGTAAATTGTTGGCGATGCCGATGCGCCAAAATACCCAGCGCTTGACGTGTATCCGCTACCTGCACATAAGGCAAACCGGATGAAGGAATGGCCTGTTCAACTAACGCCGCGACGGCACCATGTTGTTGCGCTTGCTCAATAAACTTATGCCCATCAAATTGATCGCCTTTTATTGCAATAAATAAGGCACCTTTTTCCAGCACGCGTGAATCTAAACTCACGCTATTGAAAATGGGATCCGTTCCAACGTGTTGTCCATTTAGCCAATGCGCTAATTCGGATAATCTCACACAATGATCCTAATGAAAAAAATGCGACTCATCTATATACTGTAGTGTAATAATTTTTTCAAATTTCAGCTAACAATAATAATATGCGTATTTTATTGTGTAATTTTCATGAAGCCTTGGGCGGTGGCCAAGATACCTATCTTCTACAATTAATCAACGCACTGGGCACACAACACACCGTTGCCGTCGCCTGTCCGCCCCACTCTCGACTCTATACTACCCTTGAAGATACCTTCCCTTGTTTTGCGATCAATTATAAAGCGATTTTTCGAAAGTGGCAGATCGCTTCACTTTGGAAGTTCAAACGTTGGCTTGAAAAGCAAGCCTTTGATGTCATTCATATTAATGGTTCGGCAGATCATCGTGCCGTACTCTGTGTTTATCCGTTTTTAAAACATCGACCTCGCTTAGTAGTCACCAAACATAATGCCTTAAAAATAAAACCAGGTGCTTGGTTAAGGATGCACTCTGGGAGCGATGCGATCATTGCGGTCAGTCAAGCCACGCGACGTCATCTTTTACAAGCGGGGTTGCCTACCCACAAAATTGAGACAATTCCTAATGGTATCGATACCGAATTTTATCAACCCGTTTCTCTAACTGAAAAGAAGCGTTTACGCGCACAATATGGCTTAGATGAAAAAAATCTGGTGTTTGTTTCCAATGCCGGAACCGCGCGTTGTAAAAACTGGTTTTCGTTGTTAACAGCCATGGCTGCGCTGCCTTCTGAATTACGAAGCCCGATTCGGGTTTTAATTGCTGGCGCGTTACCCAGTACTACCGATCAATTGGCAATTCAAAATTTAGGTTTGGCTTCTCAAGTGATTTTTCCTGGGTTTTTAACGGATGTTCGACCGATGCTCGGCGTCGGGGATATCGGTTTTGTTTTATCGAATGCTGAAGAGACCATTTCGTTTGCCTGTCGCGAAATGATGGCGATGGGTTTACCCATGTTGGTGTCCGACTATGGTGGGTTACCAGAAAATGTCACGCCACAACAAGACGGTTGGATTGTGCCCTGCGATGATTTAGCGACGCTCACTCGTACGCTCACTACTCTATTTACCCAAAAAGAAACGCTCACAGAGTTGGGTCAACAGGCCCGAAAAAAAGCGGTTACGGAATTTGCCGCCCAGCCGTTTATTGAAAAAACACTCAGGCTTTATGAGCGTTTACTAAATGCTGAACCTCGATCGCATCGCTAAAGGGATGGTCTACGCCGGCGATGCGTTGATAAGGTTCATGCCCCTTCCCTGCAATGAGAATTACATCGCCGGCTTGCGCTTGCCGCCAAGCTTTCTGAATCGCTTTTCCTCGATCTCGTTCGATTTGGACCGGTGTTAACCCTGAAAATCCTTGTTGAATTTCACAGATAATCTGTTCTGGATCTTCAAAACGTGGATTATCGTCCGTTAACATCACACGGTCTGCATATTGCTCAGCCACGCGTGCCATAAGTGGCCGTTTACCGCGATCACGATCGCCCCCACAACCAAACACACAATATAATTGACCACGACAATGGGGGCGCAGTGCCAATAAAACTTGTTGTAAGGCATCTGGGGTATGCGCATAATCGACAATAACCAGTGGTTGATTGGGCGCATAAAACGACTCCATTCGTCCAGGCACCCCCTGAATTTCATGTAGAACTTGGGCAATAGCCGTTAACGTAAAACCCTGCAGTTTCAGCAAAGTTAAGACTAACAGCAAGTTACTTTAAATTGAAAACCCCCATTAAATACGGGTTTTCAATCTGTATTTCTCCCCACGGAGTCACCACGTCGGCACGCAAACCGGGTTGCTGACAAACATAACGTCGAACCCAAACATGGGAAATCTGCGCAACCGCGGCTTGAGGCGCGTGTAAAGAATAGAGAACGAGTGCACGTTGTATGGCTAAATCGGCTATCCATGCCTGAGCAAACGTATCCTCTGCATTGAGGACCACGTGTTCAACACCTGGCAAAATAAAATAATGAGCGCTTAGCCTGCGCATAGTGCGCCATGGTTTGATGATAATCTAAATGATCGCGTGTTAAATTGGTCAAGGCGGTACTTGAAAAAATCGTTCCATTTAAACGTTGTTGTGCTAAACGATGTGAAGAAACTTCCATGACAACGGTATCCGCGCCTTGCTGATGAAATTGTGCGAGTAATTGCTGTAATTCCAATGCATCGGGTGTTGTTAACGCGCTCGGCGTTAATTGCGGATACAAGCCATTACCCAATGTCCCAATCACCGCGCAACGACGTTGCAAACGCTGCAAACTTTGCGCTAAAAAGTGGGTACAAGACGTTTTTCCGTTGGTTCCCGTCACCCCAATCACTGCCATTTTTTGGCTGGGGTAACCGTAAAAACGTGCCGCAATTAAACCAAGATAGGCGCCGAGCCCTTTTATCGGGATACAGGGTATGTTTGTTGCCGGCACGACCCCATCGGCTCTGGACTCGAATAAAATGGCGGCGACGTTATGAGCCATCGCCGCATCGATAAAATCACGACCATCGTTTTGACTCCCCGGATACGCAAAAAACAAATCGCCGGTTTTCAGTTGCCGACTATCTTGACAAAGACCCTGAATCCAAGGATTGGCGCCCTCCGCAACGGGCCAATCAACAATCCCTTTTAATAATTGCTTAAAATACATAGAATGAGGACCTTACAATATGGGCCGACCCGGTCAAATTAGGAAAAATAATTGAAAAAAGCATACATGGATTACTTGCTTCGGTCACCCAAAACCCTTACTATAAATGGTAATCATTCTCATTTAAATCCGGTTTATGACACAAAAAATTATCCCTTTAACCGAATTAAAACCTGGACAATCAGCGATTGTCCAAGAGTTTAGCCCAAACATGGCCGCCGATTATCAGAAATTTTTACAACACTTGGGTCTTGTTCGGCAAACACCCATCCGACTTGTGCGCCGCGCGCCGTTGGGTGACCCATTACAACTCGAGGTTCGAGGCAGTCAATTTGGTTTACGTTCTACTGAAGCGTGTCATATTTACGTCGCACTTTCAAATTAAAATCCGATAAATCAATCATGAAAAATAAAATAAGGTGCCTTCGCAAGTGGATTGAGTCGATTACAACTAGACAAGCTGGGAAACCCATTCCACATAATCGTCCGCGCACGGTCGACCCGCGACATAATATTTCCAATACGTCGACACTGAAAGTATCGACACCTTCACAAGTTGGCTCGATTGCCATTGCAGGGAACCCTAATTGTGGAAAAAGTGTCCTGTTTAATGCATTAACGGGGAGTAAACAAAAAATTGGTAATTGGTCGGGCGTAACCGTCGAGAAAAAAACCGGTTATTGCACGATTAACCAGCAACGTTATGCGGCCGTCGATTTGCCTGGAACCTATTCATTAAGCATTGTTGCCGAAAATAGCGCGATGGATGAATATATCGCGTGTGATTATTTACTTTCACATCGACCTGATCGAGTCATCAATGTTGTCGATGCCAGTAACCTTGAACGCCAACTGTACCTCACGGCCCAATTATTAGAAATGCAACTACCCATCATTGTGGTCCTCAATATGATGGACATTGCGCAACGTCGAGGTCTGGTCATTGATTGTGATCAACTGAGTTTAGTATTAGGCTGCCCGGTCATTCCAATGGTGGCCCATCGTGGCAAAGGACTCACCGCTTTGTACCAAGCGCTTGCACAGCCTCCTCACAACACATCCATGCCTCATTATACTTGGCGTCCTTTATTACAAAAGACCTGGGAATCGTTGCAGCAACGCCTCGCTCACCGAGAAGATAATTATCCGGCCTCATGGCATGCTTTACGGCTGCTTGAAGAGGATCCCTTTGCTAAAAATGGTCTTTCCGATGGCGAACAAGCTTATGCTAAACTTCAATACAATACACTCAAAATGCAACTCGGCGAACAACCGGACTTACTCATCGCCGATGCACGTTATCGCTGGGTACAAACGGTAGTCAAACAAAGTTGTACGCATCAGAAACGTCCAACCTCCTTCACAACGAAAATTGATCGTCTTGTGTTAAATCGCTGGTTGGGCATTCCGATTTTTCTTTTAATGATGTACGCCCTCTTTCTCTTTGCCATTAATATTGGTGGAGCGTTCCAAGACTTTTTTGATATAGGGAGTACTGCACTGTTTATTCATGGAACCTCCTCGATTCTCCAAACACTGCAATGTCCACCCTGGCTCGTTGCTCTCGCTGCAAACGGATTAGGAAAAGGTATCAATACGGTGGTCACCTTTATTCCTGTGATTGGGGCGATGTTTCTTTTTTTATCGCTGCTCGAAGATTCGGGATACATGGCACGTGCAGCCTTTGTGATTGATCGACTGATGGCCAAAATTGGTTTGCCGGGAAAAGCCTTTGTCCCCTTGATTGTTGGCTTCGGTTGTAATGTGCCCACCATTATGGGAACACGGACGTTGGCGGCGCCACGTGATCGAATTTTAACGTCGATGATGGCGCCATTCATGTACCGTCTATGTGCTGTTTGTTGCGGCATTCTTCCCCCATGGTGGCCCATTAATCATTTTTTCGTTATATCTTATCGGAATTGTCATGGCGATTTTAACTGGCTTATTGCTAGGAAAAACTACCTTAAAAGGAAATAGCACGCCCATGATTTTAGAACTCCCAAATTACCACTTCCCTCACTGGCGTACTTTGCTACTTAATACCTGGCAACGACTCAAATTATTTTTAGTCAAAGCGGGTCGCTTTATTATTCCCATTTGCTTATTAATCGGCTTTTTAAATTCAGTTAGTCTGCAGGGTACTCGTCTTTCGGGTGAAGCCAACTCCGAATCGATTTTGTCGCAAATTGGAAGAACTGTTACACCATTGTTTTATCCACTGGGTCTACAGAAAGAAAATTGGCCCGCCACCGTCGGGTTAACCACCGGTCTATTAGCCAAAGAAGTCGTCGTTGGAACATTAAATACCCTTTATTCACAGGCCGGTCATTTAAGCGAAGAAGTTGAAGAACAAACCAGCATTCCTGAACAGTTAAAAGCCGCGGCATTGTCGATTCCGAATAATTTTTTAGCGTTAAGTGAACATTTATTTAATCCTCTTGCCAATAAAATGGAAACACCCGCAGTGAATTCCGGTGTCTATGGTGTCATGGCACAAAACTTTGATGGAAAAATCGGTGCGTTTGCTTATTTATTATTTATTCTGCTGTATTTTCCCTGTGTCTCGACCATGGCAGTCATGCGCCGTGAAATTGGACGCTATTGGTCGATTTTTTCAGTCTTGTGGAGTACCGGTATCGCGTATGGCGTCGCAACGTTATTTTACCAAGGGGCCACATTTACAGAACATCCTAAACAATCTTTACTGTATTTTTTGATTATCGGTTTGCTTTTTTTAGGGCTGATTCTGCGACTACGCGGGAAAATAGAAAAAGCAGGAAAAACCCAATCTTCTGCTTGTGTGATCCCTTCTTCAACACCGAAAGAAACGTCTTCAGGAGATTGTCATGGTTAGCTTATTAGCTATAAAAAATTTTATTGCTGAGAAAAAAACGGTCACCTTAGCCGCACTTTCTACTGCTTTTGCAGGCAGTCCAACTGAAATACTCGCTATTTTAGAATTTTATGTAAAAAAATGCTGTAACACACCCGCTTGCGCCACGCGTTGTAGTACATGTAGTTTAGAGGCATTTACTCATTATCAGTGGTTATCGATTGCAATAAACTATCGAGTTGTTGGGCAAGCGGTTGTCTACTTTGTATCGCCGATGTCAATTGCTGTCGCCAATACTACGATTTTGCCCTATCCGCTCCGCCGTGGTGATGTACTGTCTATGTACTGTCTATATGCCTGTGCAATCATGAGCCGATCGTTTATTTGATCGCATAAACTCAATGCCTCAGTTTGGTCTAAAGCACGTAACAGATAGGGATTGTACCAAGCCGCACGCCCAATCATGACACCGTCCACATACTTTAGGTGTTCATTGGCCTCTTGCAACGTATTCACTCCACCATTTAAAACGATTCTTAACGCTGGGAAATCCTGTTTAAGCTGATACACCCAAGGATAGTTTAAAGGTGGGATTTCTCGATTTTCTTTAGGGCTTAAACCCGACAACCATGCTTTTCGGGCATGAATAATAAAGGTGACACACCCCGCTGCGGCGACCTGTCTAACGAACTCAGCCAAATAGTCATAGCATTCATACTCATCGACAGCAATACGCGTTTTCACGCTAATCGGTAAAGAAACAGTGGATCGCATCGCCCGAACACATTGTGCGACAATTTCTGGCTTTTTAAACAATATGGCTCCAAACGCCCCAGATTGGACACGATGACTGGGACAGCCCACATTCAAATTAATCGCACTATAACCTTGTTTTGCAATAGAAGACGCTACTTGGGCAAGTTGTTGCGGATCAGAGCCGCCTACTTGAAAAACTAACGGTTGCTCGCCTTCATCAAACACTAATAAGCTATTTTTATCTGAATGATATAATAATGCTGAGGAGGTGATCATTTCGGTATAAAGTGGGGTTTTTTTCGAAATAAGACGCAGAAAATAGCGGAAATGACGCGTCGTCCAACCTAACATAGGCGCAATCGAAATCGGGAAAATAAGTGGATTTTTCGTTATTTTTAGCATAAATTTTAAACAAGAGGCTTCCCTTGCCATTTTTTAAACGGTATGATAGCCCTTCATTTTTCTTAACAGAAAAATTGTTATATATATATATTATTTTAATAACAAATTGGAGTCCTGAGCCATGAAATTAAAAAAAGCGCTACTACTCGGTGCGGCGACAGCCGTTTTAGCACTTCCTGCCTTTGCCGCAAGTAAAATGCCGGCTGACCCCTCTGCTAAGGCTTCTTCTGAGCTCACAGAACCGAGCACAGCCTTAAAAGATACGGCACAACCCCCTAAAGGACAATGTCTCACTAATGATAGCCAAGAAGCGAAACGAATTGAAGAGACGATTAAAAATAAAGCAGGAAACGATCTGACTGCAAAAGGAACGGAACCTACTGATGTAAAGCCTGCAGCAGAAACTGATAAAAATTAGGTTTCTGCCCCAACCGTAAAGGCCAGTTATTTTCACTGGCCTTTATTATTTGTCTCTCTAAATTACAGCTTCCATGGGCACGCACACTGCAGCGGACGAAATCGGCTCGAACCACTCTACGATCAGCTGTAAACTCTGACGACCCTGATATTCATTAATATCGAGTCGATACGTCGCACGAATCTTATCCGTACGATGATTCGGCCACAATGCCAAATCAACGTTAAACGCAATCGCTTCAATCTGCAACGCGTCTTGTTCCAACCCCAAAGTCATTTTTAAATGTTTATTTCCGACAAGTCGCTGTGTTAACACACGAAAACGTCCTTCAAATAACGGTTCAGGAAAACCCTGCCCCCAAGGGCCAGCCTCACGTACACGTTTCGCCAGAGAAAGAGAAAACTGTTCGGTTGTTAACTCACCATCGGTATAACAAATTTTTTGTAAAAGCGTTTCATCAAGACATTGATCTAATTCCTGCTGAAACTGCTCAGAAAACGCGGCAAAATTAGCTTGTTTTAATGTCAAGCCTGCGGCCATCGCATGACCACCAAATTTTTGGATTAATGTCGGTGCTCGTGCCGCAATCGCTGCGAGCACATCACGAATATGAACACCGGGAATCGAGCGCGCAGAACCTTTTAATTCAACGCTGTGTGGTTGACTTGGAGCAAAAACAATACTCGGGCGATACCAACGTTCGGTTATCCGTGAGGCCAGCAATCCGATCACACCTTGATGCCAATCCGGGCTAAAAAGACAGACCCCTTTTTCTAAGGGCTCGGCCGCAATTTTTTTTCTAAAATCTGCCACGCACCGCGCTGCATATCGGCTTCGATCACCCGGCGTTCTTCATTCAGTTGAGTTAATTGCACCGCTAAGTGATGCGCTTGATCCGTGTTTTCCGCCAATAAACACTTTACACCTAATGACATATCGGCTAAACGTCCCGCCGCATTCAAACGCGGCGCAACACTATAGCCTAAGTCACTACTGCGTAAGGTGCTAAACGATCGTTTTGCTAATTTGAGCAAGGCATAAATACCGGGACGCGCTTGTCCGGATTGAATCCATTGTAAACCTTGATGGACCAGCAAACGATTATTGTGATCCAAGGTCACGAGATCGGCGACGGTACCCAACGCGACTAAATCTAAAAAAGCCGTCATTTTGGGTTCAGGTCGCTGTAGTGGATCAAACCACTGAATTTGACGAAGCTGCTGACGTAACAAAGTATCACCCGGCTGTTGTGGGTTCACGATGGCATCGGCTTCTGGCAACGTCAAGCCAGGTAAATGATGGTCGGCATTATCGACTGTAATAATCAGATCTGGCTGTTTTTGTGCCAACGCCACGGCGACAATTTCCGGTGAAAGTCCATAACCGTATTCAAAACGATTAGGGACTAAAAAATCGACGTGCGTGGCTCCGAATGCACGCAACGCACAGACAGCCAATGCACTACTGGTCGCTCCATCGCTATCAAAATCTCCCACCACTAAAATACGTCGTTGTTGTTTCAACGCCATCGCGAGGAGTTCGGTTGCTTTATCGATCCCGCGTAATGATTGATAATGCGTTAATTGTGTTAACCGATAATCTAAATCCTCAGTGGATTGGATACCTCTTGCCGCATACACCCGTGCTAAAACGGGATGGAAACATGCTAAGCTCGGTAATTGCGTGAACGCACGACGTTGAAATCGTTTTTGCATACGTTATGCCGTCCTTAACGGACCTAAAAATAGGGATATTGTCTCTTCTCATCGTAGCTTATTTTGCAAGCGATCGACTCAGTTCACAAAAATAGCGCTGACTTTCGGGCTATATCATAGTTTTATTTGACGAAGAATGTTAGTATTTTTGACCAAAATGATTTTTCATGCCTCAGACTCATTATTATGGAATTACACCTCGACACGGCGCCTTCTGACTCTTATCACATTCGTGCGTATAGCGATACGTTTATTCAAATTAATGATGAAAAAATCACCCATAGTCTGCTGGTCAGCGCCAAAACACTTTACCATCCTTGGCGACCTAACACGGCTTCTGACATCCATCCGCAAGATTGGATCCCGTTGTTTGAATTAAAGCCGGCGCTTGTTTTATTAGGGACCGGACGTCAATTTCAATGGTTAGAGCCCGCTTTACTCACTGAGTTTTATCAACGAAATATTGGTATTGAAGTGATGGATACTGCGGCAGCGTGCCGAACCTATAGCCTCCTACTTGCAGAGAATCGTCAAGTAGCCGCCGCGTTATTAATTAATCCTACGTCTTCTTAAATCGGATGGGGATACTCATCCTGCTCATTTTGATTCGGTAAATGGGTAAACACAGGATCTAAACTATAGACATCATCCCAAAAATGGATCACGCCTTTTGAATCCGTCCAAGCCGTTAAGTAAGTAATATGAATGGGCACCGGTTGCTGTAAATGAATCGAAACCTGTTTGCCTGATTCAAGATATTTGTCCAATTCAGCCACCTTAGACGCCAGTGATGAATCAAACCGCGTCAGTGCGTTTAGGAAATCAAACGGATCTTCCATGCGTACACAACCTGAACTAAATAAACGAACCGGCTGATCAAATAAATGCTTGGTCGGCGTATCGTGTAAATACACATAATGCCGATTAGAAAATAAAAACTTAATTTGTCCTAACGCATTATGGGGTCCGGGATCTTGACGTAAAACATAACGTCCTGGGTAACGTAACGCGGTCGCCCAATCGACTTGTGAAGGGTCTAGCTCTCGTTGTGGCGCTTGTACAGAAAACACACGAATATGACTGCGTGTTAAAAAACTCGGGTCGTTTAGCGCCTTGGGAAGGATATCGCGGCGCGCAATACCAGGTGGAATCACCCAATAAGGATTTAAGACCACGCGTGTCACTTCTGAATGAATTTCTGGTGTTTGTCGTGAAGGTTTACCGACAATCACGCGCGCGATAAAAACCGCCTGATGATTGTGAACTAAACGCAAACGGTGATCCGGCACATTCACCCAAATATAATTTGGTTCGGCCAAGGCAATCAAGTGATGCCAACGCTTAAGATTAATTTGAATTTGATGGACACGCTGCGCGGGTGAAACATTCAGTGCACGCAGCGTTCTCGGTCCAACGATCCCATCCGCCACAATACAATGCCGCTCCTGAAAGTGGATCACGCCTTTCTCTAAGCGTTCATCATAGTGCTGTTCATTCGTTGATACCGCGCAAACTTCCGCGGGAATGTCGCCATATTGACACAAGCGTGTGCGCAATCGCGGAACCGCGGGGTCATCCTGATCTAAAGTGAGCCTTTGTGCCAGATGCAAGGTTTGCCAAGGTTGTTTTGCTAACGATTCATAGTAAGTTAAGCTATCACTTAACCGTTGCACCGCTGGATTCAACGGCGCAGTCAACGCTTCACAAGCCCCCGAAATAAAACACCATCCAAGCACACCCATCATTAATTTTGCTTGAGATGAAACGCCTTTTTTATTCACCTTATTTTTCATTACTTAATTATTCCGATTTATTGTTTACTCATTACTAAACAGTCACTGTTTGAATGCGTGTGTAATGTGTTTCTATATAAGATTCAATCCATTGCATAAATGTCTGGGCAATCGCTTCACCCCGCAACGTCGCGACTTTACATCCATCTACAAACACCGGAGCCGCTGGATTCTCACCGGTTCCAGGCAAACTAATCCCGATATTCGCATGCTTGCTTTCCCCGGGACCATTGACCACACAGCCCATGACCGCAATCGTAAGATTTTCAACACCGTGATAAGTTTGTTTCCATACCGGCATCCGGATTTGGATATAGGTTTCAATTTCACTAGCGAGTTGTTGAAAATAGGTGCTGGTGGTCCGTCCACAACCCGGGCATGCTGAAACAGAAGGTCGAAAACGACGTAAGTCGAGTGCTTGTAAAATCTGCTGGCAAACCAACACTTCTTGAGTCCGATCGCCGCCTGGCTAGCACGCAGGGTATCGCCAATTCCTTCCTGCAATAATATCGCTAACGCGGCGGTCGTCGCGACGATCCCCTTGGATCCTATCCCTGCTTCAGTCAGGCCAAGATGGAGGGCATACTGACAACGTGCCGCCAATTGGCGATGCACCGCAATCAGGTCTGGCGGACGGCTCACTTTACAGGATAGAATGATTCGATCGGCAGTTAAACCCACTTTTTCAGCCAGCTGTGCACTGTGCAGTGCCGATAAAATTAAGGTCTCTCGTAGGACTTCGTTGACCGGGCGGGGTCGTGTCGCTTTGGCATTTTTATCCATTTCACGCGCACTGAGGTCCTGATCCAAACTCCCCCAATTTACGCCGATACGGATGGCCTTCCCATACTGCAACGCAATCTCCACAAGGCGAATAAATTGCTTATCACGTTTTTCACCATAACCGACATTCCCTGGATTAATTCGATACTTATCGAGCGCTTGCGCACAGGCTGGGTATTGCTCGAGCAACCGGTGGCCGTTATAGTGAAAATCGCCCACAAGTGGGACTGGGCAACCCAGTTCATACAGTTTATCGCGGATAAAAGGAACTTGCTGAGCTGCTTTTTCCGTATTAACAGTAATCCGAACTAACTCTGATCCGGCGCGAACCAGGTCCTGAATCTGCTGGACGGTCGCAGCACCCTCTTCGGTATCGGTATTAGTCATCGACTGGACAACAATCGGTGCCCCACCACCCATCCACACCGAACCAACTTTAACAGCAATACTTTGACGACGGGTTACAGAATCCATAGATTTACCGATATAATTAAGCTATTTTATAGAAAAACAGATGCAATGAAAAACAAGTTGCGCTATAATCAGAGCATTCCACGGTCCAATGAATGACTGCAAAATAATTCAAAAATCGCGACGGAGGCCCGATAAATAATATGCATTTACCTAAACTTTGTCCATCTCTTCCCACTAACAGTACGGATGCCTATATTGCACAATTAAGGCAAATTCCGGTTTTGAGTGCACAAGAGGAAAGCGAGTTAGCGGAGCGCTATTATTATCATCAAGATCTAGAAGCCGCTAAAAAATTGATTATCGCCAATTTGCGTTTTGTCGTCCATATTGCCCAAACCTATATGGGCTATGGCCTGGCGTTAGCTGACCTCATCCAGGAAGGAAATATTGGCCTAATGAAAGCTGTCAAGCGTTTTGACCCAAAAGTCGGTGTTCGTCTTATTTCTTTTGCTGTGCATTGGATCAAGGCCGAAATACAAGAGTTTATCTTAAAAAATTGGCGTATCGTTAAAATTGCTACGACCAAAGCACAACGTAAATTATTTTTTAATATACGACGTATGAAATCTCGTCTCGGTTGGTTTAATGCAAAAGAAATTAAAGCGGTCGCAGACGATCTCGGCGTGAAACCCGAAGCGGTTCGTGAGATGGAATCGCGTTTAGCTGCCCATGACATTAGCCTGGATATCGGCGCAGAAGATCGTGATGAGGCAAATGGACCCACTTACCCACTCATTGATACTTATTTTGAAGACTCACGTTATGATCCAGCACGCTTACTTGAAGCGAGTGATTCCGCTGAATCGGGTCAAGAACGTTTACAAGGTGCTTTGACCAATTTGGACCCCCGTGCCCAAACTATTATTCGTGAGCGTTGGTTAGGCCACCCAAAAACGACGCTGCAAGAATTAGCGAATCGCTATCAAGTTTCTGCCGAACGTGTGCGCCAATTAGAAAAAAAGGCAATTAAAGACCTTCGTCTGGCCATTGAACAGGCGGACGCATGCTAAAACATTTATTTGGTACGCCGATTGTGCAAAATAAAATCAGTGAAGCCGATCATCTGTTAGCCCGGTTTTGAAACCCAATTTCCCTATAAGTCTTCTTCACAACAACAAGAAATCGCGACTTACGAAATGATTTTCCGCTCTCGCGATCAAAAAAAACCGGGTACTAAAACACTCTTACCGGATCATCCTAAATAAGCGAACAATCTATGTTTCTTGAAATTGAACTCAAACTCAGCTTACGGCCTGAAGATACTGCACAATTCTATGCGCACCCTATCATTGCTCAAGCCACTCAAGTACCGGAAACTACTCATTTAATAAGCCGTTACTTTGATACGCCACAACTCACACTTTGGCAAAATGGTCTTTCCTTACGCATTCGAGAAGCAGAAGGTCGTACCATCCAAACGCTCAAAAGCCGAGGTCAGCAAATCGGTGATCTCCATCACCGGCATGAATGGGATCAACCGGTTCCGGGAACACAGTTAGAAATTGAAGCATTTAACGATGCCGAGGTCGTAAAAACACTACGTCAATTATTGAGTCATCAGCCCTTAATCGAATTATTTTATACGTCTTTTCAAAGAACACAGTGGAATTTATCCGTAGGCCAGGATACTCAAGTAGAGTTAGTATTGGATCAAGGAGCCGTACATACTGCTTTTCGACAAAGCCCAATCCACGAAATTGAACTCGAGCTCAAACAAGGCGATGAACAACAGCTTTATACTCTCGCCGCACAGCTCAAAGAAACCATTCCCCTCCTATTGGAAACCCGTAGTAAAGCTGAGCGTGGTTATACACTTTATATGGAAGAACCACTCTCAACCACAAAAGCCTAGTACCTAACGTGTTATTATTGTAGTATTCCTCCACTGATAAAAATTGAAGAATGGTCCTGTATGGCATGCACCCAACCAAAACGCACAAAAGAAAAACGTATTATTATTGAGGGCATTACTGAACAAGGCGATGTCTTTCGTCCCAGCGACTGGGCAGAGCGAATGTGCGGTTGTTTGGCGAGCTTTGATAATCGGCGCATCTGTTATTCACCTCAACTTCGTCCGATTGTTGACGATCAAAGTCATACCAAAAGTCTTATTCTTGATCCGAAACTCAAAGAAACCCATCCAGATATATTCGAATGTATCATGAAATTTGCCAATGAAAACCGCTTGAAAATTCATGAGTCTTATGAGGAAGAAGAAATAGAAACGGCCTAACAAGCAGATGCGATTTTAAATAAATTTCCATCAATAACGAATTTACAAATTATACTGCTCACTCGCCTCAGTCTATGATTATCTTTAATAAATAATTTTTTCTAACTTGATTGATAAAAGTATTTAGTTTTAATCGTCTTTTATTCGCTAAATTATAGTATTTTAAACTAGGACAGCAAATAAAATCTTGGCTTAAATTATTAATAATACTTCTAATTAATAAGATTCTGCTTAAACAGCACTCTTGAATCAACTTTTATCAAGTCAGATTATAAAACAAGTTTCTGGTCTAGATAAAAAATATTACTTTTTATCTTTGTATAAAAATACAATTTTCAATAAGAAAATATTGATGATTGTCTTTACTATAGCAATTTGAATCAATTAATGTTGAGCAAAAAATTTCTCTAAAAATTAATCGATAATTCAAATTTTCAAAAAATTTTATAATTCGTAAAAAGGATAATTTCTCTATAAGTTATTAATTTATACTAATAACCTATTTTTACTGATATAAAAAAGCCACTATTTTTATACATTCATAGTGGCTTTTTAAAATAGTTAAATAACAAGCTATTTCTAGAGATAAAACAAAAAGCGAAGGGTCTAATGATCCTGAATCAGGATCGTTCGAGGTTGAGGGCCTTTTCCTTTCGGGAGAATGATGGTTAATACCCCACGGTTCAATTTCGCTGTAATTTTATCTGCATCGGCACTATCAGGTAATGCAAAACGATAACGATACACATACTCTTTTGCCTCAGATTCTGTCTTTTTTTGATCTGTCTTTTTCGTTATCTCACGCTGTGCTTGAATCATCAGCATCCGATTTTGCACTGTCAGATGCACGGCTTTCGGATCCACCCCAGGAAGATCCACTGACAGCACAAATTGCGTCGCCTCTTCATGCAGTTCTGAAGCAAAAGCATGATGATTGACCATGAAAAACTGCTTCGCGAGTGTCGTATTAATGCGTAACAATCGATCAAACGTTTTATCAATTTGCACTAAATCATCAATCGGATTGACCACATCTAACGAAATGACTTCTTGATTGAGTGTGTTGGGCGCTGAAGAGGAAGCCGTTTGCAGAGCAGGATCGGCTTGCACAGCGGGCTTTTGTGCCGCAGCAGAAGCCGATAAAGAAAAGCATAAAGCGCCTAATCCAAGGATAGTGATAACTATCGCGTTTTTCCGAATGGTGTTCATTTGAAAATCAACCCCTTGCTATGAATAAAGGAAATTTATTATTCTCAAACTGTTTGCTAACCCTTTGTGAACTCAGGAACCATTCCCTGAACGGGTTAAGTACCGGTTTATTATCGAATATCTTGCGCTAGACTGCAATCACTTACATCCAGTCTACACTGAAAAAGAAGAGGAAATGGTCAGAAATAAGACTTTATTCGAGCGATTCAGCCACTTAATGGTTTTGTTCTCGCCATGCGCTGCGTCCTAATTGACCGAGGGTGGCATCCTTCTCTTGGCAAGATTCCGGTGTAACGCATGCATAGGTTGTTTGCAAGGTGATGGCTGAAACAGGACGCTCATGACTCGGCGTTAGATAAGCGGTGATTCGATAATAATACGCACGCTGCTGCCGAAAACAAAAAGGGGTCAGTAATCGCTTAAAAGAATAAAAAACATGATATCCGGCATACACTTCGCTATAAAGTTGATGCTCGACAACGCGATGATTAAGCAAAAATACTTCAGCATGAGACAATACCGCTTCCACTGCATAAAATTGTTGTAATCCTCTCGCGTAATTTTGTTGTGTACGTAGCGTAAGCTGTAACTGTTCATGAAGTGTCATGGCAAACAGCCCAATCATTAATACCAATAATAAAAACATAACTAGAATAAAACCCGACTGCTTCGCTCTCGGCCTATCAAAATAAGCACCAAGAAGCAAATAACAGCGCTTTTTCGATGTTGTTCTCATCAAGTGGCTGGTTCACGCAAAGCCACCACCCATTGCCAGGAGGTCTCTTGCTGATTCGCTTCTTGATGAGACAACGTGATTTCGAGACAACGCAATCGATGAGATAACGTCAATGATCCAGGCGCAATAAACTTAACACCACCGGTTGCAGGATCGTTTACCCCAAAACGAACTGTCAATTGCTTCACACCGGCCAGTAATTCGCTCGGTCTATAAAACGATTGATTTAAATCACGGCGATATAACGCATAAATCGGTTGGCCTTGTCGATTATAGCGTTCCGTTTTCGCAACGTAATAAACTATTTTATTCAAATAAGCGACCTCACTGTCACGAGTGTACGTATGCTGTAAGCGTGCTTGTCCCCAATAAAACCGCTCTGCTTGTTGGCAATCACTGATAATCAGCGTATCACCCTTCTGAAAGGGTGATCGGTCAAATAGTCTAACGTGATCGCCCTGCGCAAAAACGACGGGATAAACGTCCGGATCCATCGCTTGAATCAAAATTTTGTCGCTATGAGATTCAACAGGTGGCAGTGGTAACGTCGGAAAAGGCACCGAAGGCCGATCATTATGCCAAACCACTAAGCGTTTTTGAAAGGCAAAAGAATCACTTATTTTGGAAACCCGTGCTAAGGGAACACAACCTACGAACCCGGCCATACGAATATCTCGACTGAGCCAGATCATCTACGAATATCTCGACTGAGCCAGATCATCGCAAGCTGTATTTTATTTTGCAATTGGTTCAAATGGTAAATGGTCGTATAATTTTTTTTAGCGTAGACAAAGGTCTGTATACCCAATGTACTTAAGAAAAGTGCTAACCCTAAAGCGATCACTAACTCAATCATCGTATAACCTTGTTGTCGTATACACTTCATACACTAAAATATAACGTGTACAGAACAGACGACCCGATTTTTTGAGAAGAAACTTCTGTTATTTCGACTTGGTAAGTTTGGCCTGCTATATGAACCCGCGAACGAGTATGCGGAAGCTGCGCTTGCAGTTCCATTTGCCATCGCGCCTGGAGAGCGTAAGTCGAGGCAGGATGGTCAATCGCTTTGATCGTTTCAGCAAACGCATAGCTTTTTATATGCGCGATACTTAACGCTTGCATCCTTTGCGTCACCTGCAAAGCCATCAGTTCGCTTAGTAAAAAGCCTAAAATCCCGAAGCTTAAGATAAACGCTGCGAATAAGACCTCGACAAGGGTGAAGCCTGCTGTCGTGAAAGCAATCTTGGAATACATCCTGTTTTCCAACTTAATTTATTTTTATTTTTAATAAGTAATACGTTTGACTATATCGTGTAAAATAGGATTATTCAATCCACATACTTTACCGTATCAGTGATATTGAAGTTATGTATTATAGATTGTCACTTCGCGATAAAGCGTAGTCATTATAAGATAATCTTCAATTTAGAAAACAACCCTCACTCAAGCCAACGATTTCTTTTAATAAATTAAGTATATCTAAAATTAGAAATTTTAATATTCATTCCACGCTATAATTCTCTAATTCGATTTATGGCCGTTGCTCATGATTTTTTAAATTTATATCTTAGATAAGATTATGGCGTGATCTGAGTTTTTTTCATCTTATTAATACATACCAAACATACGAAATCTAACACTTTTCCGTATATCTTCTTCCCGTTCATTTTTAACAACAGAGTTTTGCTCTGTTTCTTTAGAGGTTACCTGCGTATCATGCCCTTATTGAGAACGAAAACAATTTAAAGCACGGTATCGCGCAGAAGATAATATGGCTTGCTCAGGCTTTAAGGCTAAATACTGCAAGTAAATTATGGTGTCTATAATGAATCTGATCAGAGAAAAGCACAGGCGACGCTAAGAAAAATATTGTTACCGATTTCCCTAACCAACTTATCGATATCTCGACAAATAAAAGGATGATTTTTCCATGGATGTATCATTTTCGCTTGTTGCAAATGAATTTTAAACTGTTCTCTTATTAAAATAAGCTGATCAAAATTTATTTTTATCATTAGAATACCTACCGATAAATCATTTTATTTTTTTATTACTAAGAGGATAATTTACTTTTTTTGATAAAAAAATCAAAAATGGTAGAAAAATTATTTCATTTAACTACACTACAAAGACATCATTATTAAATAACAAGATCGATTTTTTAATATAATAAAAATTAACAAATAAAAATATATCTGTTTTTTAATAAAAAAATAATAAATTGTTATTCTTATTAAAAAATTGGTTTTATGATGAGAAAATAGTATAAACAAATTATAAAAATATATTTTGAATATATAAAAAATAATAAGAAAACTTTATTAAAAGTGAATAATATAAATTTAAAATAAAATTTATAAAGTATATTTAATAATTTACTCTATTCTCAACTCAATGATAATTATTTTATAGATTGGTTAATAGAGTATAGTGATTTCAAGAGAATGATAGAATAAATACGAACAAACGTCATTTCTATTAAAAAAAGACTAAGCATGCTATTTTTACGGTGTCTAGAATCATACATGATAGAAAGCCTGGGATTAATATCATCTAAAAATCTTAGTTTTTTCATATCAGAGCTAAGGATGCTAAAAATAAACGACTACGATCTAATCTTGATGAAGTCTATTAAATTATTGTCTAAATTGGTACAGCTCACTGTTCGAAAGTAGAGAATCCTCTTCAGTAATAGCTGATGTTTTACGATAAGAAGCAAACATCTTATCTAAGCCTTCCGCATATCCCACTGATCGATTTAATCCTTGCCCTGCAGTACTTTGTATTTGATAAGGTTGATCTATTTTTTTAAGCTGCTCATCCCAGTACAGAGATAAATATTTATTATTCTTTACAAAACTTTTCTTTCTTCCCATTTTTTTTCTAAAATCAAGTCAATAAATACTTTAGCAGTTTTAATATTATTACGTTCAATGGCTAAAGATAACAGATCATTAATCTCTTTTTTATTGACTTGTTCAATATGGGCGATCAGTAACTTTATTTTTTCAATTCGTAAATTCTCATTACTATAAACAGGTTGCGTTTCAGCAAGCGTCCCTTTAACACATTTTATTTTTAATAAGATATTATGCACTTGAGCCGCATCATGATTATTTATCATCACTAACTCTTTGATCAGTTTATATTTTGATGAGTCGTCTATTCGATTTTTTTCAAGAAAAAGTTTTAATACCGCATTATTTGAACTTAACTTAGCGACATTGAGTGATGTATTTCCAGCACGATTTTCCATTTTATAAATATTTGCTTTATGCTCTAAGAGAAACTCAATAACAGAAAGATGCGCTTGAGAAATAGATAAATAATTTTTAGAAATGACTAAAAAAAGTGCAGTCCGACCAAATCTATCTGCTTCATCGACATTATTATAATCCATGTAACATTTTACTTTTTGTAGATCGCCCTTCTCTGCCGCAGCATAAAATTTACGCTTATTAGGTGACATAATAACCTCCTTATTCAGATACTATTTTTTAGAGTAAATTTTTAATTTTTTATAAGTAGCCTCGTATCCTTTATTATTTAATTAAACATAAAAGATTTCTAATCTTTTCATTATAATTCTTGCAATGTTTTTAATAAAACATCTTCTAAATAATAATAAAATTTATTTATTTTTTCAAGATTATTCTTATAAAGAACTAGAATATTTAGAAAAAACTTACACATTGCATCGAGCCTCATCGCACCGACATATCCAGTACTACCCTTTAAGTTATGAACAAGTTGATATATTTTATTAAAATTTTTATCGCGATAGGCTTCTTTAATTTCAATTATATTCTTTTCTAAATTATCATGAAAAATAGATAAAATTTCTTTTTGCAAGGGCTCATCTCTTCCTAACGTATATAAGCTAAGCGGTAAGAAAAAAATCGGGTACCCCACTATTTTCTCAAGTTCTAAAGAAAGAGCCGAAGTATCTTTTCCTTTATTACCTAGGCTTTCCTGATTATTATAAAAAACAGAAGGCCGAATTACATTATACTGACCGACAACCGTATAACTGAGTAATTCTTCTATATTCTTCTCTGAAATAGGTTTTGGCCAAATTGCATCAAATTCTTCTAATCCATATTTTTCAACAACACTATCCGCAGTATTAATTAAAGAAGTTAAGGCAAAAATAGGAATAGAGTTCTTTTTTGTATTCTCTCCCAATAACGATAAAGAATGATAAATTCTTGGCCACTCATTTTCGGTAGATTTAAATCGGTAATAATAAAATCGAATGAGTTTTTTTTGCTAGCTGTAATCCACGAATAGGGTTATTCGCTGTAGAAACATGAAAACCCGCATCAATTAATATTAATTTAGCGATTTTATTTGCAATGATATCATCCTCAATAAGTAATATTCTTTTTTTAGCTCGAGAATATTTTTTTTATTTTTTTCAATAGCCTCTCTTTTAGATTCTATCACTGGATAGTCTTTTTTAAGCTCTTCAATAATTGAGGGGGACTTATTTAGAGACGCCAATGATTCCATTTTTCTATAATTTAATGTTCGTTTTTCAAATGGAAATGTTAAAGAAAAATAAAAAACTGAACCTTTATTTAGCTCACTTTTAACCTGAATATGACTACCTAGTAAATTAACAAATTTTTTTACGATATAGAGCCCAACTCCATTACCAAGGACATTACTTTGTTTATTAATGCGGAATAAATTATCAAAAATAAAAGGTTGTTTATCTTGATCAATTCCAGGACCGGTATCACAAACTTCAAATTGAATAGTAACAGCCTTTTTTTCCATTAAATCAGCTACTTTATTTACTTTCAACTGAACACTACCTACTTTTGTAAATTTAACTGCATTACTGAGTAAATTAAACAAGATTCGGTAGAGTTTACTTCGATCACAGATAATAAAATAATCACTTAGTGTCTGATCAACATCCAAAAAAAAATCAAGTTGGCTTTGTTGGGCCATAGGTAATACATAAGACTGTAAATTATCAAGAAACTGTTTCAGAGAAAACGTTTCCTTATGGAGTTGCTTTTCATCAAATTGACCGGTTTCGGAAGATTTTAATATATCATTAAGTAATTCAAGGAGTTTTTTAGCTAATGAAGCAATTGAACCAAAATTAATCGCTGATTCACCCAATGTATTTTTTTCATAAAAGCTGGCTAAACTGATAATTGTTGTCAACGGGTTACGAATATCATGACTCATATTCGCTAAAAATATTGTTTTAGCATGATTGGCTTCTTCTGCCATGATTTTTGCCTCCATCAGCGCTTTTTGGATCTCTTTTAATTGAGTAATATCAATTGAAACACCTAAAACACCAATAGAATTTCCAAACTTATCTTTTAGCGGGAACTTATTTGTTAAAAACGTATGTATTTTTTTATCCTCTAATATTGCTTTTTCTTCAAAATTCACCACCTGATTATGATGGATAACAAACCGATCATTTTCTCTAATATCTGATGCATATTTCCTCCATACAAAATCATTATCTGTTTTTCCAATCACTTCTTTAGGATCAGTATAGCCAGCTAGTTTAGCGTGTAGCCGACTTCCACCTAAAATGACACCATTTTTATCTTTCCAATAAAGACTGGCTGGGATAAAATTCATCAAATTATTTAAATACATTTCAAGTTTTTCTTTTTCTGTTCGCAAATTTTGAACTAGCTCCTTCTCTGGAACGAATATTTCGACAAAAATACTTAAATTTTCTTTTATAAGAAAACAACAGTGTATTTGTACAAATTGTAAATGATTACCAACATTTTTATAAAATTCTCCGCATAAAGATAAGGATTTATTTTTTTTTAAACATTGCTTAAGCAAATGACAAATAATTGTCATTTGCTCTTTTTTAAAAATAGCCTCTATTGGCTTTTCTTTAAAATTATCTTTTAATGATTTATCCAAAAAATTTATAAAAAAATGATTTCCTCCTTTTAAAATATTTTTTTGGGATCAATCCAATAAATAGAAAAAGGCAGTGTATTTAAAATAGAGGCTTCAAGATACATTTAGTTTACTCTAAAAACATTATTTGCTTGATGATAATCTTTTGAATTATCTTCTGAAAAATGACTATCGTTTCTTGATGATCTAAAAAACAACGATCGACTTTTATTTATAAAACCTACATCAAGTTCAATTTTTATTTTTTGTAATTGCATAGAAAAATTGCGAGCGATCTCTACTAAATTATTTTCATTTAAAATAGAATAATGATCGCCGTCGACGAGTATTTTAACAAATAATTCCTTATTTACAAAACCAGAAAGATAGTTATTTTCACTGTCTTTACCTAAATTCATATCTTGAAATGAATCATCGAGCTCTGTAGCTTTAAATAAATTTATTTTTGTTTTTATTAATCTTTTTGGTATAAATTTAAACCCTAAATTGATTATATTGTTCCCGCATGCGCTCAGTCTCTTTTTTGAGTAATTGCTGTGTTTGAACGTTTGAAGCATTCTCTACATACTGAGAATCATAATCTTTACTTAAAATCACTTGTTTTGTTTGATCAAAATAGGCGTTGACTCGATCTCGAAGTACTTTTTGTGCTTGATCTGTCGCACAAGACACAATCCAAGTATCTAATAAGAAAACACCTAAGAGGGTAGAAATACCTTTTTCTTCTGCTTGGGCAGCGATTTCTAGAGAAAGCATTCCTCCAAAAGAATAACCCGCGAGGATAAAATTTCCTTTAATTTTTTGCTGAATTTTTTCTAAATAATTATTTGCCATCTCAGAAATTGAGTTAGGTTGTTTACTTTTTTTTGTAATAACTGGATCATTAATCCCAAAGTAATTATAAGCTTCTGGCAGATGAGGGATTAAACCTTGATAACAATCGGTTGTTCCTCCTGCTGGATGAATAAAAATAATAGATAAATTTTCATCTATGTGAGTAGCGAATTTTCCTAAATTTAATAAAATATCCTCCTGATGTTTAATCGTCTGTTGCGAGCTCTGTTGACTAATCCAATTACTTAATTTACGAATACTTGGATATTTTTTCAAGAAACTATAATCCACCTCTACAGCAAACATATTTTCAATTTCTGCAATAAGTTGTACTGCTTTAATAGATGATCCGCCTAATAAAAAGAAACTTTTATCAATATCAAGCGCATAAGTCGAACCATGGGGTAGTGCAATTATTTTTCTAAATAAATCACTTACTTTCTTTTCTATAGAATTTAATATTGGCTGTTCTTTACTAAAATGTGTATGGTTGATCGATAAGAGAGAAAGCAAATGTTTTTTATCGACTTTTCCATTTCGAGTCAATGGAATAGCGGAAACTTTTTGATAATCATTGGGTAACATATAATGCGGCAAACGAGCCATTAAATAATCTTCAAGCGATGTTTTTATTTGGCATGCTTTTTTTAATACATAAAAGGCAACTAACCTATTTTCTCTAGAAGCAAAGCTTGTATTCAGCACAACGACTTGAGCTATAGCAGGATGTTGTTTCAAACAATGGCTAATTTCCTCCAAAGAAACAAAATAACCTTGTCTTTTAATTTCTTCGCCTATGCGTTCTAAATAACAAAGCTGCTCTCTTCCAAAATCATCATGACTCCAAAAAACTTTATCACCCGATCGATATAATTTGACTGTGCTTAAATTAGGATAAGAGACAAAGCGTTGCTGCTCTAAGTCTGGGTGATTGAGATAACCTTGCGCTAAACCTTCCCCGCCTATCACCAGCTCACCGACGGCACCCAGAGGAACAGGTTGTCCAAACTTACCCACAACATATGCTAAGGTATTATTAATTGGTCGACCAATCGGTACCCAAGGCAACTGTTTTGAAAAAGTAGCCTGTGTCATGACTAAAACTGCGGTAAATGTTGAATTTTCAGTCGGTCCATAACCATTGATAATATAATGCGGTGAACCCTGCTGACAGCTAAAAACACGTTCTATGGCTTGCTTCTGAATCGCATCACCACCCACCAACAGATAAGTTAATGAACGAAATAGTTCTGGATGAGTTAACGCATATTGATGAAATAAACCCGCTGTTAACCAAAGTATACTGACTCCATTTTTGTGTAATAATTCATCAAATCGGTTTTTATTTAAAATTGTTTCTTTTTCAAAAACCACTAACGTTGCGCCATTTAATAAAGCGATAAATACTTCAAAAACAGCGGCATCAAACGCGATATCTGAAGCCAACGCTACCTTATCATGAGAATGAATCGCTAAATAATTTGGCGAATCAACTACTCGTAGAATATTATATTGATATAAAATAACCCCTTTTGGCTTACCTGTTGATCCAGATGTGAAATAAATAAAGCTTCCTTGTCGTGCAGAAAGTGATTTGAGTGATTCCTCACTATACTGTGTTTGATTTAACTCTGTTTGTTCGACTAACTTAGCAAAATTGAGTGGTAATATTTCAAATTTAAAACTGCTCTGCTCTATCATTAAACCATGAATTAAGCGGTTGATTATCTTGTAAAATAAGTGTGGTTAATCTAGACTCTTGGAGAATATATTCATACCGATCAGATGTATCTTCATTCGAAATCGGGACACAAATAGCTCCCTGCTTCCAAATAGCCAATACAGCAATCGGAAATAAGAACTTTTGTTTTAAACAAAGACCCACTTTATCATTTTTTTGGACGTTTCTCTGGTTTAATTGGCGAGCTAATTCGGTAGATAATTGGTCTAATTTAGCATAACTTATTTTTTTATCTGCAAAATTTAAGGCGATATGTTCTGGACTTTGCAAAACATGCTCATAAAACTTATGTACCAATGATTTTTCTAAATCATACTTGACAATAGGTCCTTGGCTGAACGACTCAATTTCTGACCATTGCTGTGCAGAAAGACAAGTTATTTCCTTTATTTTTTGATTTGGATTCGCTGCAACATTATCAAGCAGCGCTA
Source organism: Rickettsiella massiliensis 20B (assembly GCF_000257395.1). Taxonomy (GTDB): domain Bacteria; phylum Pseudomonadota; class Gammaproteobacteria; order Diplorickettsiales; family Diplorickettsiaceae; genus Diplorickettsia; species Diplorickettsia massiliensis. The sequence goes on along the minus strand of NZ_AJGC01000002.1, from coordinate 353,793 downwards.
GAAAACTAGTACTTATTTTTTCAATCAAATTTTCACTAAAACAAGCTTGTTCATATTCAATAAGAAAATGAAAACCTTGTTCAGTTTCTGAAACAAATAAAGTAAATGGGCCAAAATGGCAAGTTGTACGTTGATCAAAGAGAATAGAATCTTGCGGAAAAAATAATTGCGCGGATTGATCATCTAATATTAAATTTGGAGGAGTATAATTTTGATAAATTAGCGCAGGAATAGCAAAAATATTTTGAATATCTTTTTTCTTTAATATTTCTTGTATTTTTTCAAATGGAATTTCTTCATGCTGCTTATCTTGTAACCAATTTTTATAATTTTCCTTTATATAAGAGTTGAATGATTGATCCCCTTGTAAAGTGAAGGGTTGCACCAGTAAATTGACAAAAAAACCAATCGTTTTATAAAAAGATGGGTTGGTTCTTCCTGTACTCACTGTTAATAGAACGATTTCATCCTGATAAGTATAATGTGCAATTAAAATACTATATAGTGCACTGATCACACCGTAACAAGTAACACCCTGCGCTTGCGCAACTTGTTTTAAACAAGAAAACGTTTCAAAGGAAGAAACAAAGGTTTTTCTTTTTGCACGTTTTTCACTATTTGGTGGCTGGGCTTCTTTTTCTTTATCTATTCTTAACTCAGCAAGGGTATCAATATGCGCCAATCGTTGCGTCCAGTAATCGATAGTTCGATCCAGGTGATTAATAAGGTTACTGCGTTGATACTGAATATAGTCTCTATACTGTACAGGTTTTATAAGAAGGGCATCGAGAGAATGACTTTGATACGCTTGCCCTAAAAAATCTAAAGTCGTCTTGAGTGAAACCGCATCAAAAATAGCATGGTGTACCAAAAAAAGCAGGTAGTATTTATTTTCTGATGGGGATTCTAGTTGATAAACTATAAACTTAATTAGCGGGGTATCCTGTATTAAAATTTTTTTTTCAGTTCGTCTTCAATCGCTTGTTTTATTAAATTAATCTCTTGTATTTTTTTTACTTCAAAAAATAATTCTCTCGCTTGAGGATTAAAAATTGCTATCCTCAGAGAACCTTCATCCATAAAAAACTTCATACCAAACACATCATAATAGGTAATCAGTTTTTGACAAGCTTTTCGAAAAGGTTCGATATTTAATCGAGCGACTTCATAACAAGCCAGCATTTGAAATTCCGCAGTTCCGTTTTCTAATATTTCTTTCTGTTCTGCATTCCAAAGTCTTTCTTGCTGCCAAGACGCAAAACTAACATCTGAATTTTCTAGTTTGCATGGATCGATAGCCGGCAAAGACGTTTTTTCTAAGATTTGTTTTTTTAAGTGGGCAATTGTTGTTTTACTACAAAGTAATTCCGATAGTGAAAAACTTACTCCTGTCATTTGATGGAGATAATAACCCAACTCTGTTGCTTTGATTGAATCTAATCCTAGATAAACAAGTGATTTATTACGTAAAACGCGAAGAATAATTTCACTAATCAACTGCTCGCTGTTTCTTAGACTCAATAAATTTCTATTATTTGTAAAAAAAGATTTACAAAACGATTAAAATCTTGAGTTTCATCCAGAATAGACTGCAAATAATGGCTACTATTATATTGAGAACAAGATGAATCTATTTGTTTTTCATGTAAAGAGTGTTGTTTATTTTCATCAGGTATTATTGTCTTTAGCTGATCGGCTTGATCTAATAGTTTATCGATATCGAGCTGTAGTAATTCTTGTGTTAAAAAGATAAATTTTATTGTTTGGTTTTCAGTGAGTAAATCTATATTGAGATCTTTTTTATTTGTAGCAATAAGTAAATTTTTTATAAATAATTGCGCAACTCTATTTTTATTTGTTTTTTTAAACGTAAATTGAATTTGATCAATCTTTTTCTTTTCAGCTAATTCTGCTAATGTATGCGTTAATCGATAGTCAATACCTAACCCAAAGGCGCGACAACTCAAAAAAAAATAGTCGACTTCTAATATTTTTTTTCGAAAACGAAAAAGCGCTGCTGCAATAACTCCATAGTTACCTATATAGCCTCCTGAAGCAGAAACTGTAATCATCTTATTATTTTTTTCTTTTAAATAAGATTTTAAATGGGCGACATTTACCGGAGAAAAATTTAAATTAAATTGATTAGTACGCTCTGAAAGTTGACTGACTCTTCCTAATTGTTGCTCTTCTTGCTCATTTATTTCTCTACAAACAACTTCTAGATTTAATGAACTGACGAATTCAGATAACCTTTCTCGTTGCTGTGGTTGATTTTTTTCTAAACTCCTGTTCTCTTCTATAAAACTCTGCGCGATCTGCATCCTGCTCAAAAATCCAATTATTATTAATAACTCGTTCCAAATCAACGCAATTTTCTGGCATTTTCATACACAATACTGGGAGATTTCTTTTCACTTCAATAAGCTCACGATCTGAGTCATCAATAAAAATAAACTGCTCAAGCCCTAAATTTAATTCCTTCGCTAATTCGCGAATATTGTCTGATTTTCGAGACCAATTTGCCTTAATTGCCGTCAAATGTTGAATTTTTAGTGGCATTTCTTCTTCTCTTTCAGAAAAGAGCTCTGTTATACAATTTTCATCATTTTTACTACAAAGGCAAATTAATTTACCTAATTGACATTGTTTAACTAAAAAATATTACACCTTCCCATAAAGTATTATCACAATCGACAACAATGACTTTAAAAGGTACTGTTTTTGTCATATCGATCGTATAGGCCAAATAAACAAAATATTCTGGTGAATAGGGAATATGCGCTTCTTGATCGGCTAAGGAGTTAAAAAATAGAATCCGCTGAGTGATAATTGAAAAGATTGTCGATTAAGTTGATTAATAAATATTTGTTCTTGTTGTTTCAATTGCACATCCTTTAAAAAATTTTCTTCTAAACTTGGGCATAAAACAACTAAGACAGGACGTGTACTTTCTTGTTTACGATCTTCAATTTGACTGATAATTTTATTGAATTTTTTTTGCAAAGTATTTATATCAATTGATTCTTTTTCAGAATCAATCAGATCACTAAACCGTACTAATATAACAATCGCTTTTTCTAGCGGAATTGATTTTTTTAGATTAAAAAAAATATTGCCATAATCAACTTCAACTTGCTCATGGCTGAATTTATTAATTAAATAATTAAGCGGCTCATGAAGATATTTGGCATTGAATGTTGAGAAAATAATCATATATAACTCCTTTTATTTTTGAATTTTGAGATGAACCAACCTTGGCTTTAATGATTGGATAGTGAATGTTTATTTATTGATTAACAAAAAGAAAAGTAACCCTAGATTCCTACTCGTAGTTAAGATAATTCATTTTTACTGTGAATGTCCAATAAAATATTATTACTTTTTTATGTTTTTATTCTTATTTCTTCTTACTCTTTTTTGTAAAAAAATAAGGGGATTTTGTTATTTTTTATATTGAAAAATGCTTATGTGCTGATCTTTTTTAGGATAAACCTAAAATAGGATAAGAAAGAAAACACGTACTCACCGTAATGAGCAAGCGCGTGTTTTTTCAAAAAAAGGGATCTACGATGGCATATCGATTTTTAGGCTGGGTTTTTCTACTTCCGCCACCATATGCACAAGCTCACGGACAATCACAAAAAACATCATAAGTTTAAGTTCACTGGTACTCCGTAAATCAGCCAGAAAACGTTTCCAACGTTGCATAAAATGCGGATTAGCCGCCTCCCATTGCTCTAAACAAACTTTATTGTCACGATGAGAGTCAACAACGCATTGTAAAATCGTCACCGTTAATCGACGCTGCTGGATGTCTAAGTCGTCCAATAACACCACACGCCCTAAGGTATCCCATAATGTTTCCATCGTTTGTTTCATGATTTGAGAGCTCTGCCACGGTAAACAATGATAAATTATTTTTTTGTGCGGCTTCAATAATGTCCAGCAATGCATATTCATGATCAATACTCGCCATCCGCAACCATGGGAAGTCCCTGCTCTTGTAAATTGGCTACTTTTATTGCCCATTGCTCTTTTTCTTCACCCATCAATAAATCAGGCAGTTTTTCATGCAAAACTCGAATTGACGGAGCAAACTGTTCTACTAACTTGAGAATATCTGGAAGTTGTTCGCGGTGATTACATAAAAACCATCGTGTCGCACGCCGCACTAGACGATGAATTTGACGCATTAACGTATAGCGAGTTTCGAGCGAAATGGCTTCTGGAAGTCGTTCCGTTCGTGCAATGAGATCCGCATAACCAAACACTTGATGTGCAATCGCATAGGCGCGCGCAATCGAGGCCACATCCGCTCCTGTTTCTGCTTTGAGCCGGAACGTAAACGTAACACCCATGTCATTGACCATCGCATTACTAATTTTGGTCGCAATAATTTCCCGCCGCAAACTATGAGATTGCATAAATTCAGCAAAACGACCGCGTAACGGTTTAGGAAAAGCGGATTCGCGAGTTAAATATTCTTCATCTAACGCATGCGATTCAAGCAGTTCGGCTTTGACACACATTTTGGTATACGCCAGCAACACAGCAATCTCTGGGCTCGTTAATCCCTTGCCTAACGCTTTACGCTCAAGTAAGGCCTTTTCATCCGGCAAAAATTCTAAGGAACGATCCAGCTTTCCGGCTTGCTCCAACTCTTCAATGTAACGTCGATGAATTTCCAATTCAGTTTGCGCATGCACCGCGGCTAAACTAATCGCTCGAGTTTGACAATAATTGTCATGTAACACTAATTTTGCAATTTCATCGGTCATCTCCATATTCAGTAAAATTTTACAATTGACTTCATGGTCAGAACAGTCAACACCAGCTGAGTTGTCAATAAAGTCGGTGAAAATTAATCCACCATTTTGAGCATATTCAATCCGTGCTAATTGGGTTAAACCAAGATTTCCACCTTCTGCAACAATTCGGCAACGGAGCTCCTGACCATTGATACGTAAATTATCATTTGTTCTATCGCCTACTTCCGCATTGCGTTCATTTGCGGCTTTCACATAGGTACCGATTCCACCGTTCCATAATAAATCCACTTTTGCTTTTAAGATCGCACGAATGAGTCCATCTGGCGTAATAAAATCGCGTTGAATATCGAGTAGTTGTTTAATCTCTGGCGATAACGAAATTGATTTTTGTAAGCGATTAAAAACACCGCCCCCTCGGGAAATGAGTTTTGGATTATAATCTTGCCAAGAAGAACGTGGTAAGTTAAACAAACGTTGCCGTTCATAAAAGCTTTGCTCGGCATCCGGCGTTGGGTCGATAAAAATATGCAAATGGTTAAACGCCGCAACCAGTTGAATATGCGGCGACAACAATAACCCATTCCCAAATACGTCACCCGACATATCGCCGATTCCAACCACCGTAAAATTGTCTTTTGCCGGATCAATTCCCAGTGCTTGGCCATGACGTTTTACCGATTCCCAAGCGCCTCGCGCCGTAATCCCCATTTTCTTGTGATCGTAGCCAACACTGCCTCCTGAGGCAAAGGCATCTCCTAACCAAAAGTTATATTCTGCAGAAATACTATTCGCAATATCAGAAAAACTGGCCGTTCCTTTGTCCGCCGCAACGACTAAGTAGGGATCGTCTTCATCATAACGTACCACGTCTTGCGGATGGATTAGTTCGCCATTTTGTAAGTTATCCGTTAAATCCAGTAAACCACGCATAAACGTTTGATAACAATGTATCACTTCACGCATGACCGCTTCGCGATCACCGCCTTCTGGCAAACATTTACAGACAAATCCTCCTTTGGCACCGGCCGGTACAATCACCGCATTTTTAACTTTCATCAAACCTAATACTTCGGTACGAAAATCTTCACGGCGATCCGACCAACGGATTCCTCCACGCGCGACTTTTGCTGCACGTAAGTGCACCGCTTCCACACGGGGTGAATACACAAAAATTTCATAGAACGGACGTGGGAGGGGTAAATCGGTAATTCGTGCTGGATTTAATTTAATCGCTAACCAATTTTTCGGTTTACCTTCGGCATCTTTTTGAAAATAATTGGTTCGTAACGTCGCATGAATCACTTCAAACAAACAACGGAGGATCCGATCTTCGTCTAAACTTAATACCGCATCGAGCGCCGTTTGAAGACTTTTTTCGAGACTGGCAATTAAGCTGCTTGTTTCACTTTCACCTTGCCGACGTGGGTCAAAATAGTATTTGAATAATTTAACCAAAATACGCGCAATCCCGGCATTACGAGCAACTACGGTTTCAATATATGTTTGACTAAACGGAACCCCGATCTGACGAAGGTACTTCGTATAAGCCCTTAAAATCGAAACTTCACGCCAAGTCAGTTGTGCCGCCAGAATCAGTCGATTGAAGCCATCGTTTTCAACTTCACCAAACCAAATACGTCGAAACGCTTCTTGGAAAATTTCCTTAACTTGCGCGACCTCCACTTGGTCCGCTTGCAAAGGGATCACTCCAAAATCGTTAATCCAAGCACGCTTTTTATCGCCCAGTAAAATTTCTTGTGGCCATTCGTCCATGACCCGCAAGCCCATATTTTCTAATACGGGTAAGACATCCGATAAGATGATGGGTTTGTATAAACGGAATCGTAAAGGGACGCCGGTTGCTTGTGGCGGATGATAAAAATTCATTTCTAACAGACGCTCTGTGGAGAGCCGTTCAATATGCTCAATATCATGTACCGCGGTCGCGGCTGGAAAAGTATCTCGATAACCACTTGGGAAAGCGTTAACTATATTTTTGTATTAAATCGCGGCTGTGTTCTTCACCATAATGTTCGGTCAATGCTTGACGGAGTTCCTCTTTCCAAGAACGTGCGACCACAGCCAGCTGTGCTTCAATTTTTTTAACATCGTAGTTGAGTTCTTTTTTAGGATCCGTGCGAATTAAAAAGTGAATCCGTGCTAAATTTGAATCGCCAAACAATGGGAAAAAGCCGATTTCTATTCCTGAAAACTCACGGACCAGAATTTTTTCCATTTCTTTTTGTAAGTCTGTATTTAAATTTTCTTTCGGCAAATAAACTAAACAGGAAATAAAACGCCGATAAGTATCTTGACGTACAAACAATCGAACGACTCGTTGATCTTCCAGTTGTAAAATACCAAACGCCAGTTCCGCTAACTCGTCCGGTGTCGCTTGAAATAAATCATCTCGCGGCAAACTCGTTAAAATATCTAATAACGCTTTGCCCGTATGTCCTTTAATAGGAAGATGTGACTTTTGGAGTACTAACTGAATTTTTCTTCTAATTAAAGGAATATACCGTGGGTCACTGTGATAAACCGTCGAGGTATAAAGACCAATAAAACGACGCTCACCAATTAATTCACCTTTATCATTAAAACGCTTAACGCCAATATAATCTGGATAAACCGGGCGATGAATTTTCGATTTTTTATTAGTTTTAGAAATAACCAATATTTGTGGTGAAAAAGCCATACGGCGCGCTTCCGGGGGTAAAGCGGTTAAAGACTTTTCTTGTTTGCTTTTACTTTCTTCACGTAAGACCCCCAAACCCGAAGACTTCACTCGACGTAAGCTTTTGTTATCTTTACTTAATTCGTAATCACGACAACCTAAAAAGTAAATGATCTTGAATCAGCCAACGTAAAAAATCTTTTGATTCAGACACATCTTGAGGATCATAACCCGGCGCCTGTTTTTCTAACGACTGAAGACACGATTCCATTTTTGCCCGCATCGCAGACCAGTCTTTTACTACTACGTTCACTTGGTTAATGACGCTTTCTAATTTAGTGGTGATCGTACGTAACGTGTCGTTTTCTGACACCTTATCAATTTCTAAATAAACCAACGCTTCGACTTGTCGGTCAGCGTCTTCGGCATTGAGCGGTAAGACTTCTTGAAGTTGACCATGTAAATCACGGATCACTTTTACATCGCCAATATGCAAACTATAAAAAATATCATAGCCTAATTGATTGACTTCAATGCGAATCGAGTCGACTAAAAAGGGTTTATCTTCGGTGACAATTTGAATAATTGTGTGCTTTGATGTCCATCCCTCTTTTTTCAAGAGACGGATTATAGACCCGAACTTTGATTTGGCCGGGACGCCGTTGATAAGCCAGTTGCCAATGAGTTAACGCACTGCCCACTAACTGTTCCGGTGAACGTTGGTGAAGTATCTCTACGGTGGTGTATGCATAGTATTGCTGTAAAAAAGCACGGAAAAGTGGTTCTTCTTCGACATTCAACCGTGATTGGGCTTTACTCAGCAGGTTTTCCAAAATATCCTGATACGTATGGTTCGTTAGATTATTCATATGAAGCTACAATAAGGTAGAGAATCAGGCCCCATGATGCAGTTAATGACTTTCCCTAATACCGATTTGACATAAATTTGTTGATACGTTTTTTTATACTTTTTTGGCTTACATTCCCAAACTAAATTTAAGGTTGTAATGCCTAAAAACTCATCCACGATTGACGATCAATCCACGCACGACACGTTTTTAAATGGCGTAAAAAGTTTCAGTAACTCCTATCAATGACTAATGGACACACTATGGGGGGTCAAGTAGACTGGGCCTATTGTAATACGCTCTATGCAAAAAACCAACGTGGTAGTTCGTTTTTATGTCAATTTCTAATCTTGATCCGGCCGAAATTCATAAATTTTCATCGCTAGCGGAGGATTGGTGGGATCCAACCGGCCCCGTTCGATCCCTGCATGCGATTAATCCCGCTCGCTTAGCCTTTATAAAAAACCATATTGCTTTGGCTCAACAACGGGTGATTGATCTCGGTTGTGGGGGTGGTGTACTGAGTGAGGCCTTAGCCCGCGAACATGCGCAGGTTCTTGGCATTGATCAAAGTGAAACCTTAATTGAGGTGGCTAAAGCCCATGCTGTCGCGCAACATTTACCGATCACGTATCAAGTCGCCGAAATCGAAGCCTTGAGCAAAGAAAAAACAGAAAATTTTGATATGGTGTGTTGTATGGAGCTTTTGGAGCATGTTCCCGATCCAGTGACGTTGATCCAAGCCTGTAGTACTTTGGTCAAACCCGGCGGCTGGGTCTTCTTTTCAACTATTAATCGTTGTCTTCCCGCCTACTTTTTAGCGATTTTGGGTGCCGAATATTGTTTAAATGTATTACCCAAAGGCACACATACTTACGAAAAGTTTATTCGTCCTTCGGAATTGAGTGCCGCGGCGCGTCAAGCCGGGTTACGTTTGGTGAAGCTCCAAGGTCTCCACTATAATCCCTTCACCGATCAAGTCAGACTTTCTGCTTCGATACGTGTGAATTATCTAGCTTCTTTTCAAAAGTAAACTTAAATACTATGGCCAATACGCTGACTTCAGAGGAACCCATCGTCTTGCAAAAAGCAATTCTATTTGACTTAGACGGCACGTTACTCGACACGGCACCGGATCTGGTTGCCACATTGAATGCGCTGCTCTGTGCACATCATTTGCCGTTGAAAGCAATACGGCCCTTTATTTCAGAAGGCGTACAAGGTCTCTTGGAGCGAGGTTTCAAATTATCTGCCAAAGACCCTCTGCAGTGAATTTCTCGATTATTATGCCAAACACCTCTGTGAGAACACCCAATGGTTTCCCGGCATGGAATCCGTACTTAACGACTTAATCCGGCAACAATTTCCTTGGGGGATCGTAACCAACAAAGCCAAAATCTTTACTGAAAAATTGGTTGACCATTTTTCTTTACTTCGCCAAGCACACTGCGTGGTCAGTGGTGATAGTGTCGCTCATTGTAAACCCCATCCTGAACCTTTGCTCTATGCAAGCTGGAGTCTACATTGCCAGCCTGAACACTGCGTTTACGTGGGGGATGCACGGCGCGATATCGAAGCCGCGCAAGCCGCGGGAATGACAAGCTTGGTGGCTCTCTACGGTTATTTACCCGAACAAGATCCGGTAGGCACTTGGAACGCCAGTGGTTTACTCGATACCCCACAAGCACTCGTCACTTGGCTCAAGCAAAATCAATGGCTCAGCACGTAAAGATCACATGCACTGCCTTATTTTCGAAACAGTTAAATCGGGTTATTTAAAGTGGTACCCCGTGGTGGTACCCCGTGTTTCACGCATAAAAAAACTGGTAAAAAGCGCTAACCCGGCAAAGAGCATTAAATAAAGGCCCGGAATCAATGGATTGCCACTGATCCGAATTAACCACGTCACTGCAAGAGGAGTCAGACCGCCCGCCAAAGCAAACCCAACGTTATAAACCAATGCGACGCCACTGTAACGAATTGCGGTCGGATATAAACTGACTAATAAACTTGTGAAAACACTGATGACTAAACTGGAAATCACGGTTAAGCCGATGAGACTGAATACCGTTAACGTTAACGAATGATAGCCAAATGCCTTATAAAAAAGGTAAGAAAAAAGAAAAAGACCTAAGGCACCCAAACGCAATACTTTCAAATAAGACCAATGATCCGCCCATTGCCCGACGATCAAGGGAATAAACATCAATTTATCTAATGGATAATGAAAAAACGTATTCAGATACGTTGGCATAAAGAACAAACATAAACTCACAATCACAGCACCGAGTGAAGTCAGGATAAGCCCTTGCACCACTTCAGGGTAATAACACGTCAATACTGATTTTAAAGGAAAAGACGCTTGTTTTTGTTGTTTCTGGAGAGTGATAAAAAAAAGGCGTTTCATTTAATCGGCGGCGCAAATAAAAACCGACCACCCCCAATATGCCTCCAAAAAGAAAAGGAATACGCCAGCCCCAAGCTAATAATTCTTCCACACTGAAGTGATGTAAAATCCACGTTGAAAGAAAAGAACCCAACAAAGAGCCCGCATTTACACCTAAAAAAATTAACGAACAAACCCATGCACGTTTGTTTTGTGGCGTTAATTCGGTAATAAAAACTAACGCGCCGGGTAATTCCCCGCCCATAAAAAATCCCTGACACAAACGACAGATAACAAGCAAGACTGGCGCATACAAACCTATTGCTTGATAACTAGGCAACAAACCAATAAGAAAAGAGGGAACGGCCATACCGATTAAAGTAACAATAAAGCTTCGTTTACGGCCAAAACGATCACCCAAATGCCCGAGAATCATCCCTCCCAAAGGACGTGCTAAATAACCGACTGCGACAAAGGTCCAGCTCGCCATCAAGGAAGCAAACGGATCAGTATTTGGAAAAAAAAGAGTCCCTAACGTTTTCGCAAAAAAAACAAATATAATAAAATCGTAAAATTCAAGCGCGCCGCCTAATCCGGTGAGAAGCAATATTTTTTTTTGTTCGGACGTAAATGAAGTATCCATTGGAAGTGCTTATGGGCAAAGAAGTGAATATCCTTAAGTAATTGACTTAGGCTAGCTTTTTTTAGATAACTCTGTCAATGTTCTTCCATAGAAATAAAATTGTTTGAAAAAAATAAAGGTAATCAGCTGACTTTGTTTTAGCAAATCTTGTAGCGCCTCTATTTTTTGATACGAATTAATAAAAAGTAGCCTACTCTATTTGCTATTCTTGCTGTAAACTCATGCTTTGGGTTTCACGCATAAAAAAACTTGTTATCAAACCCTGTGCTGCAAAAAACATGAGATAAAAACTTGGCGCAAAGCGGTTATTACTCAGATGAATCATCCAAACTAATAAGAGGGGCGTGATCCCTCCGATCCCGAAAAACCTAAGTTATAAACGAATGCCACGCCACTATAACGAATCGCTGTCAGGAATAAACCCATTAACAGACTACTAAAGACACTAAAGATAAAACTCGTAATCATCACTAAAACGAATAGACTGAGCACCGCCAGATAAAACGGGTCGCTATTAAATAAGGTGTAAAGAGAATAACTAAAAAAAGAAGCCCCATACTCCCGATGCGCCAAGTCACTAAATGCGAGCCTTTACCTGCCTAAACACTGATGGCTAAAGGAAATAATGCCGTCCAGGGAATCAACCATGTATTTAGCCACATTAATTTTTCTAAGGGGAAGTGAAAAAAAGTACTCAAATACGTCGGCATGAATGATAAAAAAGCACATAAGGAATCGCGCTTAACGCTGTCAAACTCACACCTTGTAACAGCTGTACAGGATAGTTCATTAACAATGTTTTTAGGGGAAAAGCGACATATCGTTTCGTTTTCTGCAGAGAAAGAAATATCGGACTTTCCTGCAGATGACGCCGCAAATAAAAACCAATCACACCTAAAATACCGCCCACAAAAAATGGAATACGCCATCCCCAACTCAGTAAAGCGTTTGAACTTAGGGTATTAAATAAACTACTTGAAAGAAACGAAGCAAGAATAGAACCAAAACCAACACCTAAAAAAATAAACGAACAACTCCAAGCACGTTGATGTTTAGGCGCCGATTCGCTGGCAAAGACTAAAGCGCCAGGGAGCTCCCCACTGATAGAAAATCCCTGAACGAAACGTAAAAAACCAATAATAGCGCGGCAGTTATTCCTGCGCTGTGGTAGGTCGGTAAACACGCTATCATTAAGTTAGATACTTAAATTATAAGTTATTGAAAAAAAAACATTATTATAAACAGGACGACCCATTACAAATGTATAATAATGGCAATGTGTGTCATGCCCAGTCGCGCAAGGATTTTTAAAGTAAATTAGAAAGAAAGGTAAAGGTTACTAATGTATAGTCGACATCACAACCAGTAATGCGTTTAATTTTTTCGGTAGATAGACCTTCTTCTAATAGATTTTTGGCTATACGGAAACGCACTTTATCAGCAAAAGATAAAGCAGCACGATCCATTAATTCTAAGAGGACTTCTTGTCCTTCTTTAGGGTAACCGATTTCATCAAATATTTCTTTCAATCTTGCATCGAATTCAGGATTAAGGGGTCACGCATATAACCTTCTTGTTATTTTATAAATAGAGCTTTTAAGCTAATTCCATCACTTCTTTTTCAGATAATCCGGTTAATCTTTGGACAGCTTGAGGGGAAGTTCCATCGTTTAGAAGATTTTTAGCTATGGCTATAGCTTTTCGGTATTCGCCTTGTTCTATACCTTGCTGTAGCCCTTGTTGTAGACCTTTTTGTTCTAATTGCTGTGCCAAAGTCATAATATCCTCTCTATAGTTGGGTAAGGTATCAGCTAAAGTTGAGTAAAAGTGCTCAATATCCTTAGATTCACCCTCTTGGCTAATATAATACAATAAACTTTGGAACTGTTCATGAGTTAGAAGCTTTTTGGCTATCTGTAAAGCAATGTCCTTTATAAATTCTACTGCATCCCTTTGATGGATGTTTTTTTGAACAAGTTCTAAAATGGCTATGCCTTTGTGCTGGCGTAATTCATCGTCTGGTATGACAGTAATGTCAATCAAGGGATAGGGCTTTAAGAATATTTCTTGAGCTAAATCTCTGCTTTCAAAACAATCTATGATATTGGTACTAAATGGGTATGGACTCTTTCTACCTCTATAGAAAAGCAAGGGAACGACTATAGGTAAGGTTTTGTTCCCTTGGTCTAAATGCTGTTTCATGATGGCTATTTGGTAGCGTAATAGTATAACTCTAGAAAGTGAATTAGAGAAAGGTTCTACATTTACAATAGAAATTCCTTTCTAGGGTAAGTAAATTTATTTACTAGTCTCTTTTTTGGCAGCGCGAAACGCCTGATAATGCCACCTAGTTTGATTTATAAGTTTAACAAATTTATCAACCTAGGTGATAGCCTCCATATTTTATGGTCGATATGAATTCAGATTAGAAAATACTGCTTGATTATGATGATTACTATGATCTGGTTGGTTTTGTTTAGTTTTAAGAAAAAAAGACTTAAGGCCTTTATAACACAATTTGTATACTGACTCAGGCTTTGGATGATGAGGTAATTCTCCATTATTAAATTCTGGAAACGCCTTACAGAATGCCTGGTCGAATTCATACATTTCAGTTTTAAGTATATTGTAGCTTTCTTTTTGTTTAAGGGCTTTCAAGCGAAGACGCTTTTGATTAAAAGCCAGATAAATATTCTTGAAAAGGTTATCATGATCGGTTTGGTGCTCTGGATTTTTAGTCAACTTTATGTCTTCTTGTTCTAAGCATTTTGTTCCTTCATCTTTAATAGCAGAGGGAATCTTTGACAAAAGAGCGAGTAATTTTTCATTTTTAATAGACATATAATACCTGCTGTACTTAGAGTTATTTTTTTACAAATTGATTTCATTATCTTAATTAGGTGGTCATATCGATCAAATAACTAACATAAATTAGAATCGGTAAGTATACACTATTTTTTTTATATAAGTTAATCTTATGAAAATAATGTTATGTTATAAATATTGTCTTATGTATAGGTGATAAAAAAGAGACTCCACTTAGCCGTAACAAAAAACTTTTTTACGTGCTTTGCAATGTCTCCTAATTAATACGCAGGAAAAATTTTAACCGGTTGCGCCACCGCCAAAATAAGGATGAGAGTTTGGTGTCCCTACACTCTTTTTTTTGAACCCACACGCTCCTGGAATGCACAGCCTAAACGAATGTTTTCTGCTTAAACAGACCTATCTTCAGTACTTTGGCGTTGTGCTTTATCTTGTTTTGAGAATAAATTTTTTATTTCTATCAATCAATTTAGGTAACGTATTTTTCACATAAGTAGCGGATTAAAGTCAAAATCGCCATCGCTTCACCCCCTTCGGGACGACCGGGTCGATTCATGACATTGTAAGCATTAAAATCAATATGAACCCAATTTAACGACTCTGGGACAAACTGACTTAAGAATAATGCCGCCGTAATCGCTCCAGCATAAGAAGAAGTTCCCGTATTATTAATATCCGCCAACTTACTATCTAGTAGCTTTTGATAAGGCTTATAAAGCGGTAAGCGCCACAAAGGGTCTTGCGCGCGTTCGCTATGCTCAAGCAACTCGGTTGCCAAACTATTTTGGCGAGTAAAGAAGGCGCTTATTTCGGTACCCAAGGCAATTCGTGCAGCGCCGGTTAACGTCGCAAAATCAATGAGTATCTCTGGCTGTTCGGTACTCGCTTCACTGAGTGCATCCGCTAAGGTCAGTCGCCCTTCTGCATCTGTATCACTGACTTCGACGTGTAAACCATTGCGCATCGGGATGACATCTCCAGGTTTATACGCATTCCCTGCAACCAAATTTTCTACCGCCGGGATCAGTAAACGTAAACAAACCGGTAAGTTAAACGCCATAATCAAATCAGCGAGTGCCAACGCATTCGCCGCCCCACCCATATCCTTCTTCATCAGCAACATACCTGAGCCAGATTTTAAATTCAGTCCGCCTGAATCAAAACAAACCCCTTTTCCAACCAACGTAATTTTAGGATGTTGAGAAGAACCCCAACGTAAATCAATGAGTCGCGGTTCTCGTACACTCGCACGCCCTACCGTATGAATCGCTAAATACTGTGCAGTAAGTAGCTCCGATCCGATCACTTGAGTCACCGTGGCCGAATGTTTTTTTGCGACCTCGGTTATTTTTTCGGCTAACTCCGCCGGCCCCATCGCTTCGGTAGGCGTATTAATTAAATCACGGGCTAAATAAATTGCCTCTAACTTCGCTTGTAGCGCGTGCTTATCGACCGTATCCGTTAAAAATAAGTGTGGCCTCGATTTTGCAGTCTTTTTTTTGTATCGGTTAAACGTATAAGCACCCAATCCCCAAGCGAACGTTGCATCGTCACGCAGTGCATCGGGAAGTCCCTCATAATAATAACCACCCGGCGGTAACGTTGTTGGGAGCCCACCGAAGCTCCAAAAATCGTCGGCATCTCCAAGAATCAAAATGACTTGCGCTAAATCACCTTGTTCATTGGGAAAATGCGGTCTGCCCAGGCTTAGTAGGGCAAAACTGAATGGCAGTTAACCAATGTGTGGTCACACTGGGTTGTTGCGTAAACCAACTTGGCCATTGCTCTGTGGTTAAAGCAATAATCGGAATTAAATTTTGGGCTTGATCATTAAGATAACAGTCGAACACGCAAACACTCCTCAGCAAAAAGATAGTGTAGATTGAGCACATTCATCCCCCAACCCATTCGAGTACACACTGCAATCGGACGATGATCAACTCCATCATTACGCATGGGTTGCTCAAAAGATAGAACAACCGACATTCTAGACTCAGTATTCGAATTGACTCAAGACAAAAGCCAAAAAGTGATTTATTGTTTTTCGGGTTGGGCACTTAGAATAAGTTGGTAAAGTTGTTTTTTTTCCCCTTCAGTTAATGCAAATTGTTTTCCTTTCTGGAGCAACTGATCGATTTTTTTTGTACGGTTTCTTTTTCTAGATGACGGAGTAAATCATGAAATTCGCGCTCAAGTCCAGTGGGGGGAATTGATAAAGGATAATGAAGCAGTGACGTCAAAATTTGAGTTCGGGCTGAATCGTGTCGAAAATATTCTAATAACTGCCCACTATTAAGAACCGGTAATGTTTTTAAGCGTGTGATTTCGCTTCCAGGCAAATTAAGCGTTGATAGCGCTTGAATTTGTAACTCGGATAACGTATGCATCTGGATGTTGAACAATCAAGGCGATGGCTAAGCGCATCGGAGAAAGTGCAGCAGGATAAGCCGCTGGTTTACGAACGGTTTTATTTTTTTGAACGGGTACAATCATTGATCCAGCCAGTTGTTTTAAGGTCTGGGTATCCATGTTGACGAAGGTGGCTAATTTTTCAAAAAGTTTATACTGTAAAATACCTGGCGAAATTTGCTCAAGCAGCGGAACCACTCGTTTAACAAAACGTGCTTTCCCTTCAAGCTGCGTCATATCAATCTGTTCAAGACACCCTTCAAATAAAAAATCACCTAAATACTGTGCTTGATCCAGACATTCCATAAACGCGGCTCGACTCTTTTTACGAACAAAAGAGTCGGGATCCTCTCCTTCCGGCAAAATCAGAAAACGTAACGAATAACCGTCTTGTAACACACTTAAACTCATTTCCAAAACACGCCATGCCGCCTTTCGTCCTGCGGAATCGCCATCAAAACAAAAAATCACTTCTTGAGTCAAACTGAATAAACGATAACGTCGCAACACACTGTGGAATATTGGCTTGATGTAAAGCCAACACATCCATATACCCTTCAACCACTAAAATAAACGGGGGTGCTTTCTGACCAAGATACAGTCGATCCAAGCCATAGAGTTCTTTATTTTTATGAAATAAACGTGTTTCGGGCGAGTTGAGGTATTTGGGTTCACCCGCCTTAAGTAGACGTCCCCCAAAAGCAATGATCCGACCTCTTTTATCGCGAATCGGAAAGATAATTCGGTCGCGAAAACGATCATAAGGCCGGCCACCGCCCTCTTTTTCAAGGAGCAAACCCACTTCTTTGAGGTATTGCCGATCAAAACCTTGCTTGAGCAAATTATCCCAACCCGGAGGTGCATAACCTAAATTAAATTTTTTAGCCGTTGATCCAGTCAAGCCACGCTGTTGCAAGTAGTGAATCGCATGCGGTGCTTTTCGGAGCTGTTCTTGATAGAACAGCGTTACTTGGTCGAGCACATCATAAAGTGGTGCTGTTGAAGAAGAAGAAAATGAAGCGCCCGTTGTGGGCATCATCAACCCACAACGCTCAGCTAATTGTTCAACCGCTTCTGGAAAACTTAAGCGTTCATATTCGATCAAAAAACTAATTGCATTGCCACTCGCTGAACAACCAAAACAATAATAAAATTGTTTATCCGCCATGACATTAAAAGAAGGGGTTTTTTCATGGTGGAAGGGGCAACAGGCAAGATAACTTTTTCCCTTCTTGCGAAGCGGGATACGTTCGTCAATTAACGATACAATATCGCAGCGGGCAAGCAGCTCCTGAATAAAATCTTGTGGAATTAGGGCACTTGGCTTTTGCATTGAACCCTCGAAAAACGATTTTATTGGCTTCAATACCAACTAACAGGCAAACGCCATCAATCAGGGGACACACGTTTTCATGAAAAGAAAGACGATGCGATTTAAGATAACATCGAATGACTTGCTTTATCAATTGGTCCACCTCTTCAATCGATAAGGGTGCGGGAAGGTAAGAACAAATGACCGATTCTTCAAAACGCTCTTGCTCAGCTAAATCGGCACGCTGAGCTTGTTCATATTGCTGAATTGAATCTTGGCGTTGTTTCCGCATTTTGTCTAAAATGCGCAAGATACGTGGATCGTTAGCTAAAAGGGTTTCTGTCTCCAAACCTTCATCAATTTCAGCTTTTTTCAAAACCGCTAAAATCAAGCGAATGACCCCTAATCGCTCCTTTTCCTGGGCACGAAGCGCCGTTTTCATATCTTCTTGCAGTTGCTTTTTAAAAGGAATATTCGAGGTATTCATAATGAAGAGTTTGCCTTAACGATTAGTGTTTACGTCTTGTTTTCGCTGAAAAAGTAGGATTATCACGCATCAATCGCTTACGTGTCCGCTTAACGGCGGCGGCAAAACGACGTTTACGCGCTTCAGTTGGTTTTTCATAATATTCTCGACGACGCACCTCAGCAAAAATGCGTGACTTTTCGCAAATACGCTTGTAGCGACGGATAGCCGACTCGAGCGTTTCGCTGGGTTTAAGTATCACACCAGGCATTATAGTGTACTTCCTCATTTAAGGTTAAAATAGCCGACAATTCTAACGGGCAATCTCTTAAAATGCAAAGTTTCTATTTCAAATCAAAACATCTCCCCTTGGCGCCCATTCAATGTACGTTAGGAATCGAAACCTCTTGCGATGAAACCGCTATTGCGCTGTATGACCGAGATCGAGGGTTATTGGCGCATACATTCTATAGTCAGATTACTATCCATAATCAGTACGGCGGGGTCGTTCCTGAGTTGGCTTCCCGGGATCATATCCGCAAGATATTACCTTTAGTTCAACAAACCTTACAGGAAGCGGGGCTACAGCGCTCTGCTATCGGGGGAGTGGCTTACTGTGCAGGACCGGGTCTCGCCGGCGCGCTCTTAGTCGGTGCCGTATTCGGTCATAGCTTAGGCTGGGCGCTGGGTGTCCCGACACTCAGAGTCCATCATATTGAAGCCCATTTACTCGCCCCGATGTTAGAAACAAAACAACCCTCCTTCCCTTTCTTGGCCTTATTAGTGTCAGGGGGGCATACGCTCTTAGCGGAAGTAAACGGACTGGGCGTTTATACGCTCCTTGGTGAAACCTTGGATGATGCAGCAGGCGAAGCGTTTGATAAAACCGCCAAATTGTTAGGATTACCCTATCCAGGCGGTCCAGCAATCGCTGAATTGGCGCAAGAAGGCCGTGCAGGGCGCTTTCATCTACCTCGACCAATGTTGGATCGACCTGGGCTTGATTTTAGCTTCAGCGGGCTAAAAACAGCGGTGAATACCTTAGTTCAGAAAACGGGCTGTCTAGATAGGCAAACCCGAGCCGATATCGCCAACGCCTTTCAAACCGCAGTAGTTGAAACGTTAGTCCGTAAAACAGAACGAGCACTTCAACAAACCGGTCTCAACAAGGTGGTGTTAGCGGGAGGCGTTGCAGCAAACCAAGCCTTAAGGGTAAAAATGGATGAAATGGTCCAAAAAAAGGAGTGGCGCTATACTATCCTCGACCTCATTTTTGTACAGATAATGGCGCGATGATTGCTTACTTAGGTTCATTACGTATGAATTTAGGTTATTTTGACCCGCCGTTAGCGATTCAAACGGTTACCCGTTGGCCACTCAATCAGCTTGCTGAATAAAAAAGTAAAGACCGAAGCCGCATATTCATGCAGTCGGTCTTTACTCTTCACATGATTACCTTAAAAATAATAGTAAGGTCATGTCATCCTGATGCGATGGACCTTACTAAAAAGCAAGTCGTGGTGATTCTTCACGAGTATCTTCAGGGATTTCATCAAGCGTTTTTTGAGAAGGTGCTACCGAACCCGATGGTGAACTCACTTGACTATCCTGCGCTGCAGGAGGTGGGAAAAAGGTCGTTGAACTTTCCCCATAAGAAGAACGAGTCGATGATAGTGATGATTCTTTTATATCGTTGCTTTTACCATCGACGGTGTCTTTTAATTGAGCAGCCTCCTCAACAGAGGAAAGTTGTGCTTCAACTGGTTTTTTGTCTTCTTGCTTGAGGATCTCTTGTTCCAAGGCCTTCTGTTTCAGCAGGCAGTGATGAAGGCGGCGTAGTAAAACAAACATTACGTTTATTACTCTTAGATTCTTCTCCATTCAGCTCGGTCGATTCTGTTTTCTCTGTCTCTAATTGAGTTAGCTCAGGTTTTAAAGGGATTAAGGATGAAGAGGATGAATCACTTACTGAAGTTTTTCGCTCTGGTTCTTTTGAGCTGGTTACTGGATCAGAAGTAGGTCCTTGAACGTTAGAAACCTGTTCAAAACATAGCGTATCAGAAGTCGCTGAAGAGATAAGCGTTTCGCTATGCTTTGTTTCCTTAGTTAATTCTTCGTCATTGGCAGAAATAGGATCCTCCTCCTGCTCCATCGCCGCCACCTGTTTATCCTCAAGATTTTCAAAACCAAACAACTTTTTGGTCGATTGAGAATCAGACATTTCTCCTGTTAACGTCGCACAAAACCTCAGCCTTGCGATGCAAGTACTATTTTTTCTATCCAAATCATTTATCAACTCACTTAAGGATTGACCTGAAAAAATTTTTTGGCAGATACTATTAATACTCCCGTCCTTAATAATACGTCCATTATCATAATCATCTAAAAATTGCTGAACCTCTGACACATAATGACGTAGCCAAGCACCTGTTAGAACTCGCATCAAACGCGAACCATTTTTTGTATAATCTCGTAATAAGTTGATACATGTTTGCCAGGGGTCCTGTTCATAAAACGAGAGAAAGCGAGTTATAGGTGCACGATTAAACGTAATTGAAGAAGACACCTGACGTCGTGAGTAACGCGTTACGTTCCCTGAAAAATAGTGGAAAATAGCCTTGGTATTATTGATTTCATCAATTAATTGCTGTTGTTTTTCTTCATTCTCTTGGCGCTGAGCCTCTTCATATCGACACTTCGTCTCCTCATAATAGAACTGTAGAGAAAGTACTTCTTCACAAACAAAATTCAAGTCGATATCATGATTATTCTGAATCGATTGAACCTCATCGAATATTTTCTCTAACCACTGAATTGGTTTTTTTCTTGCTTCGGGCAATTGAATCGCCGCCGTCGTGACAGAAGAAGAGGGAAGCGCTGAATCAATATTTTTTTCGGATAAAGGTGCCGTACCTGTTATTTCAAAAGTGAGCGAAGCAAGAAATTTACCGATATTTTCTTTTAATACGATTAAACGATTGTTTTGTGGCCTACCCTCTGTTGAAATGAAAGAAGGAAGAAAAAGCTGTTGAATAGCTGATGTATTTTTAGAGCTTAATACTGCATCATCAATAGCTAAAAAAAGAGCGCTTAATTTTGCAGCGACAACCGGCTCCGTTCTTTTTGCAATTTTAGTCGCCAAGGGGTATTTCTCTTCGCTTACCTCGGTATAAATACCTGGAGTCGCTAAATAGCGATCCACTGGCGTTAAAAATTTTTCAGGTACCGATTCATTTATATATAGAGAAATCGCTTTTCTTTTATTCAGGAAAAAAACATTTTCTTTAGATAAATAAAACCCTTGCTGATAGAAAACCTGTAGCACAATCGGAATCATTTTATCTTGATCCACTTCCCAGTAATCACTCTCTGCGGCAAGAATAAAGCGTTTATTCCCTTGAGAATCGGTTTCTATCCGCAATTTACCTGCTGTTTTGACTAACGTTCCCCATGAAAGCGTAGCAAGATTAAGATAACGTTCCAAATCAATCCGTGAACTTCTTTGGCCAAAAAAAGTTTCCACTAAATGAATTGTAGGGGTTAAAATAATCTCATTATTACTAGTAATAAAAAAATCAATCCAGCCTTGCCACTTATCACCATGCAAACGAGTAATATGCTTTTCAGGCATATTCTCAGTATAGAAAGTTAGCTCATCAAACAGTGATGGCGAGATAGCCGCATCCTCCGATACCATTTCTTGTTGAGCTGTTTTCTTTGGAATCGTTAACGTAAATAATTTGAGTTTATTTTTTTCTCGGAGTGGTTTAATTGAGGATAGAAATGAATCTAAATCGCTTTTAGAGGCTTCCGTTGTTTTCTTTGTTGAAGACGGATCTGAAACAAAAAAAGATTTATCAGCAATTTCTTTACAAGGAGAAGACCGCTCTTTCTTGCAAAAACTTTGCCATTTTGTGCATTCTAAGGAGTTTTTTTAGTAAGATGGTAAAAAATTAACTTGAGTTTAGTATTGCTTAACTCAGGAAAAATATGGTGTAAATCCTTTTTTGTATAGTCATGAGGGTTATTTATCCTTAATTCACTAAATTTCACGTGCGTAATTTTGTACGCTTAATAGAAGATTAGGTTAACATAAAAATCCCCTCATAAAAAGAATTATTTTAGTTATTTTTTTCAAAAATAAAAAATGATTTAATTATTTTTTTTATTTATTTTGTTCGTAATTGTTGTTTCTTTTCCAGCGAATAAGCGTTGTATATTCGGATGATGACGAATAATTAATAATACACTCATTAAAAGAATCGGTAAGTTATTTTGAAAAGATAATTGATATAAAGCATATCCGAATACAACTCCGGCTGCGCTAATAGAAGCCAGTGAAATAATCCGAAATAACACAATCATCACCAGCCAACTGAGTATGGCGACCGCAGCGATTGGCCAAGCCAATGCCAACAATCCACCCAGTGCAGTCGCCACGCCCTTGCCACCACGAAATTTAAAAAAAAGTGGATATAAATGGCCTAAAAAAGAAAAAAAGCGATCCACCCCAGAAAAGGCATCCCCATACCAAGCTGTTTTGCTAGAAAAACAGGTAGCCAACCTTTCACTATGTCAAAAAGTAATACTTGGACGGCATACCGTTTGCCAGCAATTCTTAAGACGTTACTCGCGCCCGGATTTTTTGAACCCTGTGAACGAGGATCAGGGCGCCCAGAAAAACGGCAAATTAAAATAGCACTCGAGAGTGAGCCCAACAAATAGGCCAACAAACTAAAAAATAAGAAGAACAGCATAGTTTTTTTCCGATATAATGGTGGCTTTGTAGCTAATTTATAGAGCCTAATATGACGCCTAAAGCCGATAATTTAATTTGGATCGATCTTGAAATGACCGGGCTCGATACCACTCAAGATAAAATCATTGAAATCGCCACCATCATCACCAATTCGCAGCTGGAGATTATAGCGGAAGGCCCCGTCTTTGCGATTTTTCAAGAAGAATCTATTTTAGCATCAATGGATGATTGGAATAAAAAACAACATAAGGGCTCTGGGCTCCTCGAGCGCGTCCGAGCAAGCGCCATTTCAGAGCAAATCGCCGAAAAAGAAACGTTAGATTTTATTATGACACATGTCCCACCCAATAAATCACCGATGTGTGGAAATAGTATTTGTCAAGATCGTCGTTTTTTAGCGCGCTGTATGCCCAGCTTAGAACGTTATTTTCATTATCGAAATCTCGATGTCAGTACCCTCAAAGAACTTGCTCACCGTTGGAAGCCACGGATTACCGACGGCCTCAAACGCAAATCTCGGCACTTAGCCTTAGAAGATGTTCGCGATTCTATCGAAGAATTACGTTATTATCGGGAACATTTTTTTAATCTTGGTGAACCTTAACTTTAGAAAGAGACTTATCATGGCTTACTGTAGCACAAATGAACTGAAAAACGGCATGAAAGTCATGCTGGAACACGATCCCTATGTCGTGCTTGAAAACGAATATGTCAAACCAGGCAAAGGACAAGCCTTTAATCGAATTAAATTACGTAATTTAAAAAATAATCGTGTCATTGAACGGACTTTAAAATCCGGAGAGACGCTCACCTTAGCGGACGTCTTTGATATTGAAGTGCAATATCTCTATCACGACGATCAAAACTGGCACTTTATGGCGACAGAAACCTTTGAGCAATATGCGGCGGATGAAGCAGTCGTCACTCAAGCGAAACTTTGGTTAAAAGCACAAGACTTTTGCGTTCTCACTTTATTTAATGGCGCACCGCTGACCGTCACCCCCCCTAATTTTGTTATTTTAAAGATTGTTGAAACCGATCCAGGTGTACGTGGCGATACCTCGGGCGGAGGCGGAAAACCCGCTGTCCTAGAAACCGGCGCAGTCGTCCGGGTCCCGCTTTTTGTGCAAATGGGTGAAATGATTAAAGTCGATACGCGAACCGCTACCTACTTAGCGCGTGTGAAAGAAGATTAATCACTCAAGCACTTTTTTCTTTTCTCAAATAACCTCCGCTATAAATAAAACGGGACGTATAAACTACGTCCCCTTCTCTACCTTGAGTTCGCTAAAATATGAGTATATTTTATCTATTAACACTTATCCTTTTGTCCCGGCCATTGTGACTTATCGTGTTGTTGGCCTGGATTATGCTTATTATCTTTATCAACATGTTGTCCTGGCGAATGTGGTGTACCACCACCTTGTGAAGGATGTTTTTGTTGCTTTTTGTTATGTTGAAAGTGGTTGCCTTTATTCATATTCATATTGGGCTCCTATTGTCGATACTTCTCTTTAGTTAAGCATAGCAAAGTCCTCTCCAATTGCCATCGAAGGTCACCGTTTGTATAAAAGTTAAGCGTTCTTTGTTTGTAGATTCGGTCAAATGCTGACAGATTTTTAAGCTAAATGCCGTAATTCAAGTAACCGTCGTGGCGCAACTCGACCATCAGCCAGCATCTCCCCTATTCCAATAAACTGATTGGTTACGGTACTGACAAGACGTACCCAACCTGATTTAGGTGTTTCAGGGAGTAAAATAGCTTGTCCGCGACAGAGATAATAAGCCGCCGCTTGAGATAAGCGGATCGTCGGCCATAAAGGTAATAGGCTATCTAAGGGTCGTAAACTCTGATCACGTGCTTCTTCACTCAATGTTTGCAATGTTTCAAAATTGAGCATTTCGCTTTGGCCGTAGCTATCCACACCAATGCGGCGCAGCATTTGAACATAAGCACCACATCCCAGCGCTTCACCGATATCCTCAATTAAAGTCCGAATATAAGTCCCTTTACTGCATTGAATTTCCAAGTCTAATGTGGTTGCAGTGCTATCGAGTAATTTAAGTGTATGGATGGTGACTTCCCGTGTCGGACGTTCAATCGTAATCCCTTGTCTAGCTAAGGTGTACAGGGGTTTACCATTAAATTTTAACGCTGAATACATCGGTGGTAACTGGGAAATTGTTCCACGAAAATGTGGCAAAATCACTTCAAGTTGTTCAAGCCATGCCGGATCGACAGGCCGAGTTTGGATAATTTCACCCTCGGCATCACCTGTAGTGGTTTTCGAGCCTAAAAGCGCTTGAACACGATACGCTTTATTGGCCTCTAACAAAAATTGTGAAAACTTCGTGGCTTCACCAAAACAAATCGGTAATAAGCCGGTTGCGAGCGGATCTAAACTGCCTGTATGACCCGCTTTCTTCGCGTTAAACAATGATTTCACTTCTTGTAAGGCTTTATTTGAACTCCATCCCTTGGGTTTATCGAGTAAAAGAATACCATTAATCGATCGTTTGAGTTTTTTTTCTGTTTTAATTAAGGCGTGAGTCGACCGATACATAAGATTTTGTTATAAATAGAATAAAATTATTTTGCGCGTTTTTTTCGTCTTGTGCTACTGCTTGGTCAATTAAGTTGTGCAAATGTAGACTTTTTTCTTGATCGTGATCATAGAAAAAACGTAACTTTGGGACAATACGCAGATTAAGTTGTTGGGCTAATAAGTACCGCAACCGTGTTGACAATTGCTGCAGACGTTTTAGCGTCATTTGTTCGCTCAGCGCCTTTTGTTGAGGAGAAGACGCTTAAATTGAATATCTGCAAATGACAAATCACGAGAAACCTTAACCGCTGTGAACGTAATAAACCGTAACGTTGGGTCAGTTATTTTCTGTAATAGAATTTGGGTGAGCGTTTTTTGAATCGCTTCAGCAATCCGCTCCGTACGATTAAATTCAGCCGCCATTAGAGCGTCCTAGCCACGGAGGTGCGTTCAAATACTTCAATGACATCACCCACACGAATATCTGGATAATTTTTAATGCCGATCCCGCATTCCATACCACTTCTTACTTCTGCGGCATCATCTTTAAAACGACGTAAAGAATTGAGTTCCCCTTCATGAATCACAATATTATCACGCAGAATACGAATCGCCGCATTACGTCGCACAATACCTTGTGTCACCATACAGCCGGCGATCACACCCAGCTTAGCGGAACGGAACACTTCACGAATTTCAGCGGTGCCGAGCATGTTTTCTTTTATTTCGGGTGAAAGCAAGCCATTCATCACTTGTTTCACTTGATCAATCAGGTCATAGATCACACTATAATAATTCATAATCAGACCTTCACGCTCAACAATCCGTTTTGCGGTGACATCCGCTCGAACATTAAATCCTAAAAATGAGTGCCTTTGAAGCTAACGCTAAATTAACATCCGATTCACTAATCGCCCCGACGCCGGCATAAACCAATTTCACTTTCACCTCAGAGGTTGAAAGTTTATTCAATGCTTCTTGTAACGCTTCAGCGGAGCCTTGAACATCGGTTTTTAATACAAGATTGAGTACTTTGGCTTGCCCATCTTCTAAATGACCGAATACATCGCCGGTCTTCAGTGCACGCTGCTGAGCAAGTTTATTTTCACGTAATTTACTTTCTCGGAAAAGCGCATCTCGGGCTTTACGCTCATCAAGCACCACAACGGCTTCATCACCCGTTGGATAACCCGAGTACTTCAACCGGCATAGAAGGCCCGACACTCTGAATCATTTTCCCTCGTTCATTGAGCAACGCACGCACACGACCGTGTGCGGTCCCCACAAGCAGGAGGTCACCTTTGGATAATTTCCCTTTCTGCACTAGGATGGTGACCACAGGACCGCGTCCTTTATCCAGACGAGATTCAATCACAATCCCTTGTCCAGGACCTTCTTGTGGCGCTTTCAGCTCAAGCACTTCGGCCTGAATCAACAAGGAATCAAGTAGATCATCAATACCGACCCCAGTTTTTGCTGAGACGGGGATTAACATCGTATCGCCTCCCCATTCTTCCGGGACTAAACCGTGTTTCGATAATTCATTTTTAATCCGATCTAAATCGGCTTCCGGTTTATCAATCTTATTAATTGCCACCACAATCGGCACATTCGCCGCTTTAGCATGTTGAATCGCTTCAATCGTTTGTGGCATCACCCCATCGTCCGCGGCGACCACCAATACAACGATATCGGTGACCCGTGTTCCACGGGCACGCATCGCAGTAAATGCTGAGTGACCCGGCGTATCCAGAAAGGTGACCACCCCTTTTGGCGTCTTAACATGATACGCACCAATATGTTGGGTAATCCCTCCGGCTTCGCCTTGCGTAACTTTCGTCCGCCGAATATAGTCGAGTAACGAGGTTTTTCCATGGTCAACGTGCCCCATAATGGTGACCACCGGCGGCCGAGCATGTAATTCACCCATTTGTTCTTGCGTGGTATGCGCTAAGCCTTCTTCAAGCGCATTGGCACTGACTGGCTTCGCTTTATGACCCATTTCCTCGACAATCAAAATCGCTGTATCTTGATCAAGCGGTTGGTTAATCGTTGCAATAATCCCCGACTTCATCAATACTTTGATCACTTCAGCCGCTTTGACCGACATCTTTTGCGCTAACTCAGCCACCGTGATCGTTTCAGGAATAATGACTTCGTATTTGACCGCCGCCGTCGGCTTTTCAAACTGTTGTTGGAGTAATTGATCGGCACGTCGCTGACGTCCTCCTTTTTTACGGGGACGAAAATCATTTTGTTCGTCTTCAAGTAAAAAAACACCCTTGTGTCGGTATTTGGTCATTTCTTTTTCTTTGATATTTCGGGCTTTGTTTTTCTTTTCGCGTTCCGCTTTCCCTTTTGTCGCGGTTAAAATAACGGTTTCCACTTTCTGCTTTTCATCCGCGACAACGGGAGCCGTTTCTTTTGTGGTTTCAATCACCTGAGGCGATTCAACCGGTACACGCTCTGTCGCCGTGTGTTCGGCCACACGTTCGTCTTTTTGAACGACTGCGGTCGAGATTTTTTCCAGCGCCGTCGCCTCTTCGTGCTGCGCCTGAATTTGACGTGCTTTTTCTTGTTCCGCTAAACGCTCTTGCTCTTTGAGTTCTTGTAATTTTTTCTCACGTGCTTCGTTTTCACGATTCGTTTCTTCATCAATCAAACCTTCCTTACTCTTGACGAACGTTCGTTTCTTGCGCACCTGCACTTCAATGGTTTTTGCCTTACCCGAAGTATCCTTAAT
This sequence comes from Rickettsiella massiliensis 20B, assembly GCF_000257395.1. Classification (GTDB taxonomy): domain Bacteria; phylum Pseudomonadota; class Gammaproteobacteria; order Diplorickettsiales; family Diplorickettsiaceae; genus Diplorickettsia; species Diplorickettsia massiliensis. The sequence continues at coordinate 325,406 of NZ_AJGC01000002.1, read as the reverse complement.
TTTCATTTTGCTTTTGCTGGTGCGAGTTAACGTAATCAACTTTTTCGGTGGTTGATCAGACGTGGTCCCCTGTTCAGCGTTAGAAAGCGTATTATTCGATACTTTGTCATTCATACCATCTGTCATGCAATGCCTCTCCTGCCCTTATAGGCAGCTTAGCGAAAACTTAATCAATTTATATTCTGGGGCAGCAGTGAACTCCCCTCTGAACGTTCTTATTCTAAGCAGATTTTTCTGCACGCAACCCTTTTTTACATTAAAGCCCTCTTTTTCAACGAGTGATGTTCATACACTTACTTTGTCGTATCCTGTTCGTTAGCAAACCAATGTGCCCGTGCTTCCATAATAAATTGGCCGGCTTGTTCTCGACTCAACTCAACGAGATCCAGTAAATCATCGATGGATAACTCGGCTAAAGCTTCACGAGAAGAGACACCTTGCTTACTTAATTGTTGTGCTAACGTTTCAGTCATGCCAGTTAGCGAAAGTAAATCCTGATTGACCGTTACGTTTTGCGCACCACTTTTTTCTGCTACGGTGGTTTTCTCAGCTAAGATTTCTTTCGCACGATTTTGCAAGGCACTCACCAGTTCTTCATCAAACTCTTCGACCTCGAGCAGTTCATCTTCTGCAACATAAGCAATTTCTTCTAAACTCGTGAACCCTTCTCTTACCAGCACCTGTGCTAACTCTTCATCAATCCCTAATTGTTCGATAAATAGCTTTTGTAAGTTTTCGGATTCAAGCGCAACTTTTTTGGCCGCTTCTTCAACCGTAATGACGTTGATCGTCCATCCCGTTAATTCACTGGCAAGACGTACGTTTTGTCCATTCCGACCAATCGCTTGTGAAAGCTGGTCTTCTTGAACCGCCACATCCATAACATGCGTATCTTCATCCACAACAATGGACACGACTTCGGCCGGGGCCATGGCATTAATCGTGAGTTGAATCGGATTATCGTCCCATAATACAATATCAATACGTTCCCCCCCAATTCGCTGGAGACCGCTTGGACACGTGCACCACGCATTCCAACACAAGCGCCGATCGGATCAATTCGACCATCATTGGTTTTAACCGCTATTTTAGCACGAGATCCTGGGTCACGAGCGGCACTTTTTATTTCAATTAATTCTTCACCAATTTCAGGAACTTCTATTTTAAAAAGTTCAATTAACATTTCAGGACGAGTACGGCTCATGAGTAATTGTGGGCCACGAATCTGTGGGTTGACCTGATAGAGATAACCACGCAGTCGATCATCGGAACGGACTTCCTCACGAGGAATTAATTCTTCTCGCGGGATAAAGGCTTCAACGCCTCCTGTTAAGTCGAGGATCAAGCCATCTCGCATCACTCGTTTGACGGTGCCCGAAAGCAGTTGTCCGATCCGCTCGCGGTACGCTTCGGCTATTTTCGCACGCTCGGCTTCTCTGACCTTTTGAATAATCACTTGCTTAGCTGTTTGTGCGGCAATACGACCAAATTCCACAGAAGGCATGGGTTCTTCTATGACATCACCCAAATTAAGCGCGGGATTTTGTTTTTTCGCTTCACTCCAATGTAGGTGACGCAAAGGATCAAAGGGATCCTCTTCGGAAGACTCATTTGCAGTATCCGAAACCACTGTCCAACGACGAAACGTCTCATAGTCACCTGTCCGACGATTGATCGCAACACGCACATCAATATCTTGGCCTGCTTTTTTTCGAGTGGCCATCGCCAAAGCCGCTTCAATCGCTTCGAAAATCAGCTCTTTCTCGACTTCTTTTTCGTTCGATACGGTTTCTGCTACTAACAAAATTTCTTTTTTCACAGCCTGCCTCCGGTTATTTATTTATCTCAGGCAAAATATTTGCGCGCAGGATATTATCCCACTTTAATACCAAATCACCTGTCTCTTGGCTTAAAGTGAGGTGCTCGCCCTCAACGGATTTGAGTATGCCTTTCCACTTTCGTTGATTCTCAATGGCATAGTGCGTTTGAATTGCCACGTTCGCACCGATAAAACGATGACATTGTGCCAGCGTAAACAAACGTCGATCGATTCCAGGTGAAGAAACCTCTAACAGAAAATCAGCCGGCAGCGCCTCTTCCACTTCGATCAAGGCTTTAATTTGTCGCGCAACCCGCTCACAATCACCTAAATTAACTCCTTTTTCACTTTCGATATACACGCGTAATAAATTGTGTCTTCCTTGCGTCAAGCAAACACAACCCCATAGCTCATAACCTAAACTTTCGATGGCAGGGCGAATAATTTGTTCTATTGTAATGCTATTTTTCATCATGATTCACTAATCAAATTTCTTTCCACGGCTAAAGCCGGCGACTTGCATTCAAGTATTTTTTCCTAATTTTTTGGAAACATTTCAGCTTGTTGCAAGCGAAAACTATTTTAGATAAGACAACCCTGTAAACAAAGTGAAAAGAACCACATTTTCTTGTATTTGTGCTTAGCTTTTCTCTGCTATTCAAATTCAGTCTAACCAATAAAAAGCCCCTAATTGGGGCCCGTTTCATGCAAAATTGGTAGCGGGGGTAGGATTTGAACCTACGGCCTTCGGGTTATGAGCCCGACGAGCTACCAGACTGCTCCACCCCGCGATAGTGGCAGCGAGTATACCCCAGAAAGCACGTTCAATACAATGGGAAAAGGGTTTAAAGAGGCTAAAAGAAACCTCGTACAATGTAGATTATTGATGAGACAACCGAAGCCTAGCGAAGAAAATCTGTGGAACGGATTCACTCTTCGCGGCTTATGAGAGAGGATAAATAAGCTCTATACTCAGAAAAAAGCGTAGCGTTGACAACACAGAGATGGTAGCGGGGGTAGGATTTGAACCTACGGCCTTCGGGTTATGAGCCCGACGAGCTACCAGACTGCTCCACCCCGCGATAGAAGCATCGGATTCTACCTGAGTCCTCTCTAAATAACCAGCTACTTTTTTATCAGTTAATCGATTGTTTCTCTATTGAACAACGGAATATCTCCACCACCACGCAATGACTCTCTTTATGATTTTGTTCACAATAGAGAAAAATCCAGTCGGGTAATTATTCCATTTAAGCCGATTTTTTATCGGTTTGTTTGACCTGGATTCGGGTAACCTTCATTCAACAAATCTCCTATTATTTTTCATCAAGGGGTATCCGGTCGGTCCAGATCAATTTTCAAAGAATTAATATTCACACCTTCTTCATCTGCACTGACAACATCCAGAGCAGAAACGTTCAATTTAAAAAAAATCTGCTCTGGTAACCACGTTGACATCATTTCAGTTTTATTCTCTACAAAAACATCTTCATTACCTGCCTCAGCACGGAAATCTTTTTTCAAAGTAAACCGCCAAAGCCACTTTCTCTTTTTAAACGGTAAGGTTTGATTTGCAAAACTGAGTGTTCGTTTTTTATTTTCTCGATAATCACCCTCTTTCTGAAGAACGACACTTAAACTACTATTTTCTAAAAGGAGACTTTCCCTTTAGACAATAAAAATGGCTCGGGCGTAAGCGAAGGCAATAAGTGATGAGTCCTATCCGTCTGTCCGTCCTCGACTATCGTATCTGAACGTTTTGTCGAGAAAGATTGAATTAAAAAGCTATAGGATATAAAAAAGTACGTTGTCTATCTCTTTCATATTTAATTCCCTTTAGTTTTTTATTTTTTTCTGTATGCAAAACACTTATTTTTAACTTACCCTTGCTCTTATTAGCATGCTTATGGATTGAGTTAAAGAGTGCACAAAAAAGATTAATTTTAATTATAAAAACTGATTAGTATATATAAAATAGTTATTTATACTACTACCGTATTTTCTATATTTACTCGATTTCATTAAATTTAATCATCTTTTTCATATAATATTCTTGAGAGTTTAATTCTAATCGATTCATTTTATTAAAGGAATAAAACTTATTTTAACTAATTAATTTATTATTTTTAATTTAAAAATTAAATTAATTGTTTTATTTTTTATAAATAAAATAGTAATATTTATAGTGTTAGTATTATATGGAAGATTATGAAATTAGGAGGATTTTTATGCCTATAAGAAATATAGTAGGTATTAGAAAAAAACGCTTGATATCACAAATAATTTTTTTAAAGATATAAAAAAGTTTAAACCCGGAAGGGATAACTATGAGTTACAGTTTTTTCCTAGAGTAGAAAAATTTTTTTTAGACATAAAAAAATTAGGGAAAAAAGAACTTTCTTGTTACCTCAGACAACAACGCTATACTTGTAATATTGATCCGAATGATATAGAACATAAAACTAGAAATATTGACTTTTTCTATTGTTTAACTGCACTTATTATTTGTCATTATTCGGAAATTGACACACTCCGCTATTTTTTTCCTAAAGAATTTACTAAAAAGGAAGATAAACCTATTTACTCAAGTGACTCATGGAGAATAGTTCATTGGTTGCAAATATTAAGTTATTGGTTTCGTCAAATTTTTGGCAGAGAGAAGTATAAGAAAAATACTTTAATACAAGATTCTTTTCTTATTTTTGAAGCATTAAGATTTGTACGTCAAGCTATGAAATCTAATTATTATCTTATGTTAATTAATGCAGGGCCAGAAAATCTTTTCTCCTCTCACCTATATCTGTTAACAGCTTATATATTAGGCGTATCCACTCTTGACGTAAAACGTATTCATAATCTAAACATTCCAGGTGACTGTTCCCAGACTCGATGGAATATATTTTACACCGCAGAAGGAGAAATGGGCGTAGAAAATCAAAATGTTCCAGTAAATCATTAGAAAAAATAACATTAAAATAGAATAATCCATATGAAAAGCCCGTAACGCTATCTTTTTAGATACGTCGTGAGCATGATCAGTCTTGACATATAGGCATCCTGATAGATAGAAGTGAAGTAAATTCTATTTTATTTATCAGGTTTATTATGTTTAATATCAATAGTTTAGCAGCATCCTGCAGTTATTTGATACGAGAATAACACTATAATACTAAAAATAATGATCGAAAAGTGCTCTGCTTTACGCAGAATCGTATTGAAGATGCCCTTGTCGGTTTGCAATGAATCATTTAATGGAAAGAGTGAAGCGACTGTTAGCGTAATATACTTGAGTGGAAGATACTTTAATCAAATCGAGTAAATTTTCATTATCTAGCCGTAAAATATCAGTCAAAAATCAATCTAAATATGAGCTAGTCTTATTAATGTAGCAGAGACACTAATTGAGCCGTCTCAAAAAAATACTTTTCTTCCAGTAAAAAGAAGTTACATATATTAAAATCACAAATTATTATATATAAAAACAAGAAGTAAATTATTTATACGATTTTTTCAACTAGTACCTCGTTATAATCACGAAAAATTTTAGCGACTTTAACCTTAAAATTAGTTCAAATCACGTGACGACAGTGACCACGATTCGTTCGACATCCGGCATGCACGCGCGCTTCATCAAAGTACTTTATACGCCCGCCCCTATCAATAACTTTACGGCGTGATATATTGCCTGCTTCGCCCAGCAACGCACACCTCCTATCGTGGGCGCTTCCACTCACATTGCTGCGCAATGCTATCCTTCTCATCGAGAGGTCTTATGAAAAAGAGCAATGTATTTCATAGGAGTTACGCATTGACAAATGCTGCTATAAAATGCTAGTAAAGACAAAGCGATCGACAGCACGCTGCAATAAAAAACTCTATGTATCGTATTTATTAAGTGAGCCAAATTACACGAGTTGTATGAGGTTATCCAAAGTGATGGAAGCCGTATCACACGATAGTATTAATCGATTTTTAGAAAGAGAACGTTTCGGTCCGCAAGATTTATTTGCAGAAGAAACGGATAAGATAGAGTGGTCAAGAGGAGTTTTGAGTGTAGATGATTCTGTATTAGACAAACCCTATAGCGACTCCAAGAAAGCAAAATTTATCGATTATTTTTGGTCAGGGAAACACCATGCTGTTGTGAAAGGAATCAATATCATTACGCTATTCTATACAGATATTCACGGTATTTCTGTGCCGGTTAACTACCGATACCCCAGCCTGGAGAACTTGAAATTCATTCGAGGAAAGAAATTGAATTTTATGTTTGGGGTAGAAAGTAATCGCATTATTTCATCAGAACGAGGAAAATACATTCCAATACAAAAATTTGAAGATTGGTCTTCTGGTGCAATACATACTGTGTATTTAAAAGATTACGGTATGGTCAAGGTAGTTAGACAGTTATATAAAAACACATATCGTTACTGCATTTTAAGCACGGATGAATTAAATAATCTTGCATCAATAACACCCGTTGATTTTGAAAGGCTTCATAACACTCATTGGCGGATTGAACAATTCCATCGTGCTATTAAATAGCTGGGTCACATTGAACGCTTTCAAGTGCATAATGAAAATCCAATTAAAAATCATATACTTTGTGAGTTAAAAGCTTTTATTGAACTCGAGCTATTACGTTTCAATCGCATTATTTCTCATTGGTATGAACTTAGAGGAAATTTATATTTAACTACGATTCGAAACTTTATTGTTTCATATACAAAATTTCGAATCCCTGTCAATGCATAACTCCTAGAATCCATAAATTTGTATGCACCACGCTGAGTGATTGTGCATCATCGGTTCTCCAGAAAATGGGGTTGTTGTCATTTTTCTTTTATTTGTGAACTTTGTAACTGCGCCGCTCTTGCTTTATGGACGTTTAATTGTGGAGAAGAGGCTTTATTGATTGGGAGTCCAACCTCAACTAAGTCTGACGAAAAGGATCCTAATTCGACCATGCAGCTAAAAACCGGCGAACGAGCACGCCCATGAAAAAATTTTACTAGCGTTGCCGAAGAGCTCATTTGTATCTCATGCAAATCATTAACCGCGGCAAAGTGCGTGCCGTGGAATAGCCGGGGAACGTCTTAATAACCGATGCCTGCCTGCGACAGATCGAAGATGGGTTATATAGGGATAGATTTCTATCGCGATGACTCACTTCGATTGGCTGTTTTCCCGAAAAACTATCTCAATGAAGTATTTTTGGAAAAAGAAGCGCTGCTGTTTGCATAACGACTATCCCTTGCTTCTAAAAAAGAGGACTCAAAAGAAGCGAATATTTGCATCGGATTATCTTTAGACAAGGAAGAAATTGAAACTGTGTTTGCGGGCAAGGGTTTCCGAAGCGTCGCTCTCAATACGGGACAATCATTCTGTAACTCGGTAACAGGAGGTATAGCGCTTGTCGAAGCACACATATTTTTTTGTGGGTGCGGAATTAATGATTCTTCTGGAGTGGTCGCTGACTGTTGCGCAAAATGGGCGAACAGTTTTTTTGCTGTGGCCGGACGTTCAGAACGAGAGACTGGTTTTTTTACGAGGTTTTCATTCTACTTTTTCCCTAAAGGTTAGATCGCTTGATATCCCATTTTTTGCAGCATTTACACGCAGACAAAACAAACATCATTGCTTATATAACGCCACACCACAGAGCTCCATCAACTCAACAAAGTTTTTTCCAGCTTGTGTCGGATTACGCTGCCAATAAACACTCAAATAACTTTCTATAAGAAACCGATAATCCGGTTGTATTAAAATCTTGAAGACTTTTTCAGCCTCTGCAAGATGTTGTCGATAATAGATTGCATTTTGAAACAACAGTGCCGCCAACAAGGTAGCTTTAAAAACCTGGCGTGCGGACTCCCCTTCATAAAAACCGTGCAAACACTCTTCAAAAGCACGTGCTCTATCCCAATCACGCCAAGCCTGATAAAACTGCAGTGCTTGCTCTAAATGCGGCTCACTGAAATGATCCCTTTCGCTGGGCTTGAAATGTAAAAATAAACCGCATCGCCGGAATACTGGCTTCAAGATTGGCCCAAGAACAATTCCCTTGCGTTTGCGGTGGAATAGGCAAATGCCCGATTACCGTTAATCCTAACACGTGGTGAATCGTTTTAGTGATAAATTCGCGGGTTTGTCGTTGATAGATTATTTTTTTAATGAACTCAGCATTCCATCGATCAAGGTAATTGATGCGATAGATCACTACCGTACCTTCCCGTTGACTATTTTCACCGCGATCACAGCGAATCAACCACGATTTATATTTGATAAATGAAATCGCATGCCCTTCATACGCGACCGGAAGCAACAAAAGTGTTTGCTGCTCCAATAAAGCATCAATCGTATGTCGGTAGTGCTCGATATTAATCGTATAACGTTGATACTGGAGTAAGGCTTGTGCCGTCGTAAACGCATCGATGATTTGCGTAAATTGATTAAACTGTGCACGCAACGACCGTGCTGAAAAATGATTCTTATACCGGCGTAATGAATCGATGATCACATCCAGTGTAAACTCTAAAAAAAATCCTTCATAGTCGACTTCGATAAAGCGTCCTTGCGGATTAACGATATCGACCGTACCGGATAATTCATAGCGATGTCCAATGAGCTTCGCCAAAATAAAATCTTGTGCAAAACTCAGTTTGGCGCCAAAACGATAAAGGAGTTGTTTCAATTCGGTTTGTCGGCGAAGTAATGGATAAACAAGCACCGGTTGACCCGCCATCGTGACCGCATTCGGATTCGCTTTATTTGCCAACAACAATTCACAAAGCGGTAAATTACAATTATCCACCGCCCAGTGTAATGCTGAACGACCCGTCGCATCCGTTTGCTGAATATCTGCGCCATATTCCAGAAGCAACGCCGCAACGTCCGGTTTATTTGCAATCGCCGCTTCAATCAGAGGCGTAAAACCATATTCATCGATTTCTTCAATATCAGCACCGGCCTGAATAGACGCTTCGACGCTTTCTAAGGTTCCAAATAAAATTTGGTTGGCAAATGAATTCATATCAACGAGAAAGCGTTACACTTTTTCTTCGTCCTAGACTGTTACTTTGACGCAAGCGATTTTCATTCCGTAATTCTGGATAACGCTCTTTCGCTTGTTCATTCTGTTCAGGATTGGCGGTTAGTTTCGGGTCATCGCCACTAAATTGTTGACTATGGGCCAGCAAAGGATGACTAGAGGGTAACTCACCGCCACACCCAGAAGAAGGTCTTTTTCGGCCCAATAAATGATTCGGATCTTCTGTAAAAGGCACTGGGCCCCATTTTTTTTCTCCTTGTCGACGTTGCTGAGTAAAAAAAGCCCTTAAATAGGCGTCCATCTCGTCAACACCTAAAGTAATCCGGCCGGCGCCGTCATCGTCTTCGTCCTTCTTGCTTTCTAACACAGCGTGTCGAAACTGATTCGCTGCGGTGTGATTTTGTCCCAGGTTTAGATTGTGTATTTTTTTAAGTAAATCAGACATACCCATAACCTTAGCAAAAGAACGATGCGTGAAATTATTTTAACCTAAAATAGTGATAGACTCTAAATCTATCTCTCTCGCATTGACAATCCACCCTATCCCCTCCTTTAATGGGATTCGCCCCCTAAATATTTCTCAGCTAACATCTCGGCAATTTGCAGCGTATTTAATGCCGCGCCTTTACGGATATTATCCGACACCACCCAAAGATTGAGACCACAAGGATCCGTTAAATCTTGCCGAACCCGTCCGACGAGGACAGCATCTTGATAGCGTTCTTGAGTTTGCAAACTCGGCATCGGATATCCTCCACTGACCAGACGATCCAATAATACGACACCGGGTGCTTTTTTAAGGAGTCGTTTGGCCACTTCAGGTGTTATTTCTGCTTTGGTCTGAATGTGAATCGCTTCAGAATGGCCATAAAATACGGGAACACGAACCGCCGTCGGATTCACTTGAATCTGTGTATCTTCAAATATTTTGTGCGTTTCCCAAACCATTTTCATCTCTTCACGGGTATAACCATTGTCTTGAAATTCATCAATCTGTGGAATCACATTAAAAGCAATTTGTTGACGGATCGCTTTGGGTGGTTTGATCGGATGACCATTTAAAAGACGTCCGGATTGATCAATCAGTTCTTGAAAGGCCGCGCGACCGGCGCCAGAAACGGATTGGTAAGTCGCCACATTAATACGTCGAATGCCTACCGCATCGTAAAGTGGCTTTAACGCGACCAACATTTGAATCGTTGAACAATTTGGATTGGCAATAATGCCTCGCTGAGTATAACCGGCCAGAGCTTGTGGATTCACTTCTGGAATAACTAACGGAACCTCTTCGTCATATCGAAACTGTGAAGTATTATCAATGACAATGCTGCCTTGTTCTGCAGCAATCGGGGCATACACTTTAGAAACAGCTGCGCCGGCTGAAAATAAAGCAATATCCACTTGACTAAAGTCAAACCCTTCCAAAGGTTCGACTTCATAAGTGTGCTTGTTAAACTTCAACGTTTCACCAGAAGAACGAGCACTGGCTAATAAATATAATTCATCTACTGGGAAATCACGTTCTGCCAGTAATGTTAACAAAGCACGACCGACAATACCCGTCGCCCCAACAATCGCCAAATTAAATCTTTTTTTGGACATGGATCAATTGCTCTCGTGTTAATAAAAAAACTTCGGCCTCACCGTGTTCGAATTCTAACCAAATAAAAGGTAGATGAGGATAATGCCGAACTAAAGCCGATTTACTGTTCCCCACTTCCACGATCAAGAGTCCGTTTTCTTGGAGATGTTCAGGCGCTTGAACCAACAGGGTATGAATAAAATCGAGTCCTTCTTCTCCAGAAGCTAATGCCAGAGCGGGCTCATGTCGATATTCATCGGGTAAATTTGCAAAATCCAACGCATCCACATAAGGAGGATTACTAATAATCAATTGATAACGTCTTCCTTGTAAATTTTCAAACCCATCGGATTGAATCAATTGGACGCGATCAGCACAATGATGTTGTTGGACGTTCATCTCAGCCACGTTTAATGCATCGCGCGAAATATCCACCGCGTCGATCTTGGCCTGCGGCAAAGCCACCGCACAAGCAATCGCAATACAACCACTGCCCGTTCCCAAATCAAGAATCGAATCAATGCTTTCCTGCTCCAACCATGGCGAAAATTGATGTTCAATTAATTCAGCCAAAGGAGAACGTGGAATTAAAACACGCGGGTCGACATAGAAAGGTAGGCCTGCAAACCAAGCTTGATTAACGAGATAAGCCGTAGGGAGACGTTGCAGGATACGTTGCTCAATTTTTTGAACCAGCGCAATACTTTCTTCTTCAGTCAACATCGGGCCCAATTTTAAGGTTGCCAAAACCAAATAAACAATCTCATCCCAAGGGTTGTCTGTACCCTGTCCATAATAAAGTTCAGAACATTGAAATTGTGTTAACCCCCAACGTAAAAAATCACGTACCGTCATCAACCGGGTCATCATCTTTTGGATTTCGGCCTGAGTGCGTGGTGGTTTAAATAAAGGCACGAAGTGAACTCTCTCTGAATGTTAATGGGGTTCAAGGGTAGCCTGTACGCGAAGAGTAATCAATAGATTAATCGATTGATTCAAGATTAACTAAAAACTAAATCCACTCTATAATAGCTTTATTTCTTGCCTACTTTTCGAGAAACAAATTATGACTTCTGACTCGATTAATCGATCCATCATTGATATCGACCCTGAGAAAAATGCTTCCCCGCTCTCACGACAAATACTCAATTTACTTCGCAAAGAACTTCCTAGTTTACAAAAGAGTATAAATAAAGCATTCGATTTAAAACAAAAAGAAAAATTGAATCAATTGCTTCATAAATTGTCTTCTTCTTGTATTTATTGTCGCTTAACCCAGTTGAAAGCCAGCCTGATTACATTAAACAGCTCAATCAAAAATGGATTATTCCGTCAGAAAGAACTGGATCATCTCAATCAAGAAATTGAGCGGGTGTTGACTGAATTAGAAAAGTTGAATTAGATTTTATCACTAGAAAAACAATTAGTCGTTCATCGCTTTTCTAGTGATGGAACCATGGTTTGAAGATCAGAAACAATTAATCGTTTGTACGTTCAACCAGTTCAACAATCGCCATCGGCGCTTTATCACCCTCACGGTAACCACATTTTAAAATACGAAGATAGCCACCGGGACGTTGTTTAAAACGCGGGGCAATCACACCAAAGAGTGTTGAAACGGCTTCTTTATCACGTAAGCGATCAAAAACAAGGCGGCGGCGTGCCACGCCATCTACTTTCGCTAACGTAATTAAAGGCTCAGCCACACGGCGTAGTTCTTTTGCCTTAGCCAATGTCGTACAAATCATTTCTTGTTTAAGTAACGACGAAGTCATATTACGAAACATCGCTTGCCTGTGGCTGGATGTCCGCCCTAATCTTCGACCTGAATTAAGATGACGCATAATCGCACTAAGCCTCTACATTAATTTTTATTAATCTCTTCATCTGATTCTCTGCTCACCGTATTTTCATCTTCTGTCTTTTTTTGCGGCAAAAGATGTTGAGCAGGAATCTCCATGCCTAAAGATAGGCCACGTTTTTGTAATGCTGTTTTAATTTCCCATAACGAAACTTTACCTAAGTTCGGAGTGGATAACAGCTCTTGTTCCGTTTTTTGTACTAAATCACAAATCAAGTAAAGATGCTCGGCCTTTAAGCAGTTAGCCGCTCTCACCGTTAACTCTAATTCATCCACTGGAAGCAATAAGATGGGATTAAAGTCGGCATCCGGCTCAACTAATTCAGGCTCGGCTTCTTTTTTCAATTCAACGAAAGTCGATAATTGTTCTTGGATAATCGTCGCCGCACGACGTATCGCTTCTTCTGGCTCAATCGTACCGTTTGTTTCTAGATCAATCACCAATTTATCTAAATCGGTACGTTGTTCAACCCGTGCATTTTCAACAGAGTAGGTTACGCGTAGAATTGGATTAAAACGTGCGTCTAATTGTAGCGCGCCCACTTCACTGCTGTGATATTCATCATTTTTACGTAAGGAAGCAGGTTGATAACCACGTCCTCGTGCGACTTTCAGTGTCATTTTAAATGGATTAGGCTTGGTTAGATGCGCAATCACAAAGTCTGGGTTTTTGACTTCAACATCATGTGGCAAACTAATATCCCCAGCAAGAACCGGGCCCACGGTATTTTTTGATAACTCAAGTGTCACTTCATCTCGTTCGTGAATCACAAATGCAACGTTTTTCAAATTGAGCAAAATGTCAATAATATCTTCTTGAACGCCATCTAAAGAACTATATTCATGAAGCACGTTTTCAATTTTCACTTCAACGACCGCACAACCTGGCATCGAAGAAAGAAGTACACGACGCAGATTATTACCTAACGTATGACCAAATCCCGCCTCAAAGGGTTGCAAGGTAATCAACGCCCTATTTGGGGAGAGGGTATGCACATCAATGGTCTGAGGCGTCAAAAACTTTTTAACATTCGTCAACATAGTTTACCTGCTTACTTGGAGTAATATTCAACGACTAGACTTTCATTAAACTCGGAAGGCAACTCACTTCGTTCAGGAATCAATTTAATGATACCCTGCATTTTCGTGGTATCAATATCAATCCAAGCTGGTAATGCTGCCTGAACACGCGTCTGAGACTTACATTTTTCAACCACTTCAATTACATCACCCACTTCAACGGCATAAGAAGGGATGTTAACAATTTGGTCATTTACTTTGATCGCACGATGTGAAACGAGTTGTCTTGCTTCGGCGCGCGTTGCAGCAAGACGATAGACGATGTTATCTAAACGCGTCTCTAACAATTTCAGTAAATTTTCACCGGTAATGCCCTTGGCTTTGGAAGCTTTCGCATAGTAATTACGGAATTGTTTCTCTAGAACACCATAGGTACGACGAATTAATTGCTTTTGTCTTAACATCACACCGTAGTCGGAAAGACGACCACGCTTTGCCCCATGCATACCAGGAGGTGTTACTAACTTGCATTTACTGTTTATTGCACGAATGCCACTTTTAAGTTGTAAATCAGTACCTAAGCGACGTGCTAATTTACAAGTTGGTCCTCGGTATCTAGCCATTAATTTAATTACTCCCGTTGAATATTTTTATCTAAACTCGACGTTTTTTAGGGGGACGGCAACCGTTATGCGGAATACCTGTCACGTTGATAATTTGCGTGACTTCAATGTCTTTATTTTTTAGCGCCATGACTGCTTGCTCGGATCCTTGACCTGGACCTTTAATTCGAACTTCAATACGACCCAAATTATGCTTGTACTTCGCTCGATATTTTTCACAAGCGCGTTCAATCGCTTTTTCAAAGGCCACACGCGCCGCAAAAGCTGTCCCCTTGCGCCTGCTGAAGAGATACCTAAAGTATCGCCTCCTTTACGAATGCAAATTAATAGTATTGTTAAATGAAGTGGTTAAATGAACCACAGCATCCGGTATCACTTCTTTACGTTTACGTAGAGGCCCGGAGGAAGCTTTATCAGCCATCGTGGGCTGACTCGTGTGTGAAGTATAATCTGACATAAGTAATTGAATATCCAGTTAATTGGAGGATAATATCCTAAGCATGAGCAGCTAATCCTTGCGAATCATTTTGCGAGGGCCTTTTCGAGTACGCGCATTCGTACGTGTCCGTTGACCACGTACTGGAAGACTCCTTCGGTGTCGAATACCTCGATAGCACCCTAAATCCATTAAACGCTTAATACTAATTGCGACTTCCCGTCGTAAATCACCCTCTATCTTATAATTAAGCAACTGTTGACGAATCGCCTCGAGTTGAGTGTCGAGAAGGTCTTTAACCTTTGTTTCGGGAGGAATTCCAAGCGTGACACAAATTTTTTGAGCACGGGAACGTCCTAGACCATAGATAGCCGTTAGGCCTATGACCACATGTTTATTGACTGGTATATTGACACCGGCTATTCGAGCCATTTTTAACTCCAAACCCTTATAATATAATTAGAAGATGTATCAGAAGGCGCAGTAGGGTATCTTACTCCTACCAAAAAATCAACAGCAGACTTGACTTCAAACAGCATGCCGCAGGTGATTTTATTACCCTCAAACGATGAAAGAGAAAACCAACGAACTCCTACCCTTGACGCTGTTTATGGCGCGCTTCCGCTGAGCAGATAACTCGTAAGCAACCTTTACGTTTAATGATCTTGCAATGATTGCATATTTTTTTTATCGATGCTTTAACTTTCATAATAACCTCAAAATTAGGCGGCCGGAGCATGCGTTTATTTCATACCGACAGCCATCAAGATAAAATCTAGTGTAAACCGGATGTCTTCTTAGAGAAACCCTTTAAATTCGCTTTTCTCAACAAAGACTCATATTGCTGAGACATCAATAATGACTGAACCTGGACCATAAAGTCCATAATCACCACCACAATAATGAGCAAGGAGGTCCCGCCAAAATAAAAGGGGACGTGCCAAGCCATAATCATAAACTCAGGCAAGAGAGCCACTAACGCCAGGTAGATACACCCTACCAAAGTTAAACGTGTCATCGTGGCGTCAATATAACGAGCACTTTGTTCACCGGGACGTATCCCTGGGATAAAGGCACCGGATTTCTTTAAATTATCGGCTGTCTCTCGTGGATTAAACACGAGGGCCGTATAAAAGAAGGAAAAGAATACTATCGCGGCTGTAAATAGCAAAATATAAGGTAATTGTCCGGGTGAAAGCCAAAAACTGACTTTTGATAACCAACCCATTCCTTTGACATTCGAAAACCACTGCGCAAAGGTGGCCGGCAACATCATAATGCTCGAAGCAAAGATCGGCGGAATCACACCAGCCATATTGATTTTTAGTGGCAAATGGCTCATTTGCGCACTAAACACTTTACGCCCTTGCTGGCGCTGCGGATAATTAACCGTAATACGGCGCTGTCCACGTTCCATAAAGACAACAAATGCGGTCACCAACAAAGTAACCGCTAAAATACAAATCAGAGTCAAAAACTGGATTTGTCCTTGTCGGAGCTGTTCCAAAGACTTCGCAATCGCAGAGACAATACCTGAAAAGATGATCAGGGATATTCCATTACCAATGCCGCGCTCGGTAATTTGTTCGCCTAACCACATCAAAAAAACAGTTCCGGTCACGAGGGTCACTGTGGCCACAAAATAGAAAAATAACCCTGGATTCAATACGACTTGGTGACTGACAAGCCACTTAGCCATGCCCACAGACTGGACCGTAGCCAGGAGGACAGTTCCATAGCGCGTATATTGATTAATCTTACGACGGCCCGCCTCACCCTCTTTTTTAAGTTGTTCTAAGGTCGGTACAACCGACGTTAACAGCTGGACAATAATAGAAACCGAAATGTAAGGTAGAAGCCCTAGCGCAAAGACGGTAAATCGGGAAAGTGCCCCGCCCGAAAACATGTTAAATAGTCCTAATATGCCATTACTTTGGTGACTAAATAATTCAGCAAGCCGCGTTGGATCTAACCCAGGGACCGGGACATGGGCACCTATCCGATAAACCAGTATCGCTAACAAAACAAACAGCAAACGGCGCTTGAGTTCAAACATACCGCCGTTTTGCGCTTTTTTAGGGGGCATAGAAGCTGTGAGCGGACGACGGCTGGCTTTATTCATTTATTCCTCTACGCAACCACCGAGCGCTTCAATCGAAGCACGTGCTCCCTTAGAAACTTTCAAACCTTTTACCGTGATTTTCTTCGTTAACGTACCGGTATTAATCAGCTTAATCGTTTGGACGCTTGCTTTAACCAGCTTTGCCGCTTTGAGTGATTCAATACTGACTAAATCGCCTTCTACTTTATTCAAGAAATCGAGGCGAAACACTTGGTGAGTATTGTCACGAATCGGTGTAAACCCAAATTTAGGTAAACGGCGTTGTAAAGGTGATTGCCCCCCTTCAAAACCAAGTTTATGAAATCCACCGGCGCGAGCATGTTGCCCTTTATGACCACGTCCACTGGTTTTACCCAAGCCGGAGCCAATACCTCGTCCAAGACGCTTCGGTGCAGTTTTTGCACCCGGTGCGGGTTTTATTGTATTTAAATACATAAGAATTAAATCTCCTCAACTTTGAGTAAATAAGACACTTGGTTGACCATCCCACGAATCGAGGAATTGTCTTTCACATCAATCACTTGATTAATGCGTCGCAAACCGAGCGTCTTCACAGTCTCTATATGACGTGGCAATCTACCCGAGATACTTTTCTTTAAAGTTAAACGTAATTTTTTATCAGACATGCGTTATTACTCAGCAAATGAGGTTATTCAACAATTTCTTTTAATGACTTACCACGCTTATCAGCAATCATCTCCGGCGTTGTCATTTGGTGTAATGCTTTTAACGTCGCGCGCACCACATTAATTCGATTGGAAGACCCAATAATCTTCGCAATGACGTTTTTAATCCCAACAACTTCAAAAATAGCGCGCATTGGGCCTCCGGCAATAATACCGGTTCCTTCTACCGCAGGAAGAATGATGACTTTTGTCGCACCATGCCGCGCTTCGATTTTATGAAAAACCGTATGATTATTGAGTTCAATATGAAGCATATCGCGGCGCGCTTTTTCAAGTGCTTTTTGCATCGCGACCGACACTTCCCGGGCAGGACGTTTACTAAAACCGACACGGCCTTTTCCATCGCCTACGACGACACATGCGGCAAAACTGAAAATACGTCCGCCTTTGACGACTTTAGCATGGCGATTAACGGCTACTAATTTTTCTTGTAAACCGTCGCTTTTCGTTGTTTGATCAAAACTCATCGAATAACCTTACTCAATTAAAAGGGCAGTCCGCCTGCACGTGCAGCTTCTGCCAGCGCCTTAACGCAACCATGATACTTAAAACCAGAACGATCGAATGCAACGTGCTTAACACCCGCTGCTAATGCTCTCTGCGCAATCGCTTCCCCTAAAATAGTCGCTGATTTCACATTACGTGCCACCGCGCCACTTGATTTTAAGGATTTTTCCAGCGTAGACGCGCTAGCCAGTACTTGATCCCCTTTAGGGCCCGCAATAATAATTTGTGCGTACAGGTGCTTCAGAGTACGGCCTACAGACAAACGGGGAACACCTAGCTGTTTAATTTTAGCTCGGGTTTTGACCGCTCTGCGCCGCTGCTTTAACTTCTTGTCTACCATGCGGTAAATACCTCTAGAATTATTTTTTCTTCGTTTCTTTAAGTTTAATGACTTCATCTGAATAACGAACGCCTTTTCCTTTATAAGGCTCAGGTGGACGATAACGACGAATTTCTGCCGCAACTTGCCCAACCAGACGTTTATCAGAACCTTCTACAACAATTTCTGTCGCACTCGGTGCCGTAATAGTGATTCCTTCAGGAATATCGTAAACCACTGGATGCGAAAAACCGAGCGTTAAATTTAATTTTTTACCTTGCACTAACGCACGATAACCGACACCAATCAGTTGTAATGTTTTCTTAAAACCCTCAACAACTCCGGTCACCGCATTCGCGACATTTGCGCGCGTCGTTCCCGCTAAGGCATCGGCTTCACGAGATTCATCGGCTGGCATAACTTGCAATACTTTATCTGCCAACTCAAGCTTGACGCGTGGATCAAACTTAAGATTGAGTACCCCTTTTTTGCCTGTTACGCTCAACATTTGGCCATCGATTGAGATCTCGGCTGGACCGAGGTGTATTGGATTTTTTGCGACTCTTGACATAAAAACCTTTCTTTATAAATTATTCAACCGTAGCAATCACTTCACCACCCTGGCCCAATGCCGTGGCTTGCTTGTCTGTCATCAATCCTTTCGAGGTTGATACAATAGCAATCCCTAACCCACCTAACACTTTAGGAAGCCGTTCAACGGGTCGATAAATACGTAATCCAGGACGACTGACGCGCTTGAGTGAAGCAATGACAGGTTTATCTAAGTGGTATTTTAAGGTGATCGTCAACACAGACTTCACACCTGCTTGCTCACATTGATAATCTTGAATATAACCCTCATCCTTCAACAATTTAGCAATTGCTAATTTTATCTTAGAAGCCGGCATGGAAACAGAAGGTTTCGCCACTGCTTGGGCATTTTTAATCCGCACAAACATGTCGGATATTGGATCTTGCATACTCATAAATTTTTTACCTACCAGCTCGATTTCACAATTCCAGGAAGATCGCCCTTCATGGCATAAAGACGTAACATGCTTCGGGATAAACCAAACTGGCGATAAACACCTCGTGGTCGTCCAGTGAGCCGGCAACGGTTGCGAAGTCGAACCGGAGCAGAGTCCCGAGGTAACTTTTGTAATGCTTGTTGAGCATCCCAACGCTCTTCATCTGTAGAATGAAACACTCATTATTACGGTTTTAAGTTCAGTACGCTTTTTTGCGTATTTTTCTACAATTTGTTCGCGCTTAAGCTGGCGCATTATTACGCTTTTTTTAGCCATATGTTCTAATTCTCTTTAAAAGGAAAATCAAGAGCCGAAAGCAATGCTAAGGCTTCCTTATCGGTTTTCGCTGAAGTCGTGATGGTAATATCCATCCCCCGAATTGCATCAATTGTATCGTATTTAATCTCCGGAAACACGATTTGTTCTCGAATTCCAAGACTATAATTGCCTCGACCATCGAAAGAGCGTGGACTGAAACCACGAAAGTCACGGATTCGCGGAATAGCGACTTGAATGAGCCTGTCTAAAAACTCATACATCCGTCACGAATTTTAAACCCAGCATGCGATTTTTTAGCCAGGGTCACGACCGGTTTTTGTCCGGCAATCAACATCATATCATTTACGGCCGATTCGATCACTTTCTTATTGGTCACTGCTTCGCCCACACCCATGTTGAGGGTTATTTTGATGAGTGGAACTTCCATCTTGCTTTTGTAAGCGAATTCTTCTGTCAATTTTGGCAGAACATTGCTTGCATACTGTTTTTTTAATCTGGCCATCAACTCACCTAAAATTAGATATCGACTAATTCGTCGTTGGATTTAAATACGCGGGCACGGCTTCCATCGTTGTGCACTTTGATCCGAACCTTATCCGCTTTTTTCGTTACGGGATTATAAAGTGCAATATTGCTTAAATGAATACTGGCCTCTTGCGTAACAATTCCGCCCGTTATATTTTTTTGGGGATTCGGTTTAACGTGTTTTTTTACGCAATTAATCCCTTCCACCACCGCACGGTTTTTCGTTGGCAAAATACGCAGCACTTTACCTTGCTTTCCTTTATCTTTTCCCGTCAGCGCAATCACCATATCGCCTTTTTTAATTTTGTGCATAGTATTCTCTCTTTTAAAGTACTTCAGCCGCTAAGGAAATGATTTTCATAAATTGGTCTGTACGTAATTCACGCGGAATCGGTCCAAAAACACGTGAACCAATCGGCTGCTTTTGCGCAGAGAGTAAAATACATGCGTTGGAATCACAACGCAGAACACTGCCATCTGCACGACGAACTCCTTTGCGCGTTCGAACCACGACCGCAAAACAAACGTCCCCTTTTTTTACTTTTCCGCGAGGAACGGCTTCTTTGACACTCACACGAATGATGTCACCCACTCCCGCGTAACGGCGCTTTGAACCACCTAACACTTTGATACAGACGACTCGACGTGCACCACTATTATCGGCAACATCTAGCTCTGATTGCATCATAATCATAGCGCTTCTCCAGATACCACCACTTCTGATTCAATAGAAGGGATTGCTGTTTTATCGACCACTTTTAATAAGGTCCATGCTTTTCGTTTAGAAACAGGACGAGATTCAACGATCACAACCTGATCGCCTTCTTTTCCTTGATTTTCTGGATCATGAACCAATAATTTAGTACTACGCTTTAGGTATTTACCGTATTTAGGGTGCTTAACTCTACGTTCGATGTAAACATTAATGGTTTTATCCATTTTGTCGCTTACCACACGTCCGGTGAGTGTTCGCTTTACTTTTGTGGTCTGACTCATGCTTTATGGCCTACTTTTTCATTTAAAACAGTTAACAATCTTGCTAATTTTCTGCGTGCAACTTTGATTTGATGGGTTGCTGTGAGCTGACGGGTAGAGTGTTGAATTTTAAGATTAAATTGCTCTCTTCCCGTCTGATAAATTTCTTCTTTTAAATTGTCAATCGACATCTGCCGAATTTCTTTTGCTTTCATCATTACAATACCGTCCGGGTTACAAAGTTGGTTTTAATCGGTAATTTCGCCGCAGCTAATTTTAAAGCCGCTTGCGCAAGCTCTGGAGAAATTCCTTCCATTTCAAATAAAATTTTTCCAGGCTGAATCACAGCCACCCAATACTCAACACTCCCTTTTCCTTTACCTTGTCGAACTTCTAAAGGTTTTTTCGTAATCGGCTTATCTGGGAAAATCCGAATCCACACTTTACCACCCCGCTTAATATGTCGAGTCAAAGCACGACGTGCCGCCTCGATTTGACGCGAAGTAATAAAACCAGCTGCCGTGGCTTTTAAGCCAAATTGCCCAAAATTAACATCCATCCCTCTGGAGGCAACACCACGATTACGACCTTTAAATTGTTTTCTATATTTCGTTCGTTTGGGCTGTAACATAAATTCTTCCCAATAAGCTCTTTAGTTCTTAATAAAATTTAACGCTTTTCTTGTCCTGAGTCGGAGGTCACGGACGACTTTCCACCACGGTACGGCGCCCGACGGCGATTATTATAAGGCTTTTGCTCTTTTTCATTCGCGTAATTGGGTTTACCTTTTTGTTCACTTTCGTCTCTAAAGCTAATCCGCGAACGATCAAACACTTCACCTTTATAAATCCAAACTTTAACACCAATCTTTCCATACGTTGTTTGTGCTTCGGCTAAACTATAATCAATGTCTGCACGAAACGTATGCAGCGGAACACTGCCTTCTTGATAACATTCCGTACGCGCAATTTCTGCACCGCCTAAGCGACCTGAAACGGCAATTTTGATCCCCTTCGCACCTAAACGTAGCGACGATTGTACAGAACGTTTCATCGCACGCCGAAACATAACCCGACGTTCTAATTGTTGCGCAATATTTTCAGCGACTAACTTAGCATCTAATTCTGGTTTCTTGACTTCGACAACGGAAAGTTTTACTGCAACACCCATCAGTTTTTCTAGTTTATTTTTTAACTGCTCGATGTACTCACCTTTTTTACCAATGACAATTGTAATTTTTGGCCATTTTAGCGGGTCGTTCAATTTGAATTGAAGAGACGCCGGCTTGTAACAAGGTTTTTTCAATCAGCGCACGTGCTTTTAAATCTAAAATAAGATAATTGGCGTAATCTTTTGCTTTCGCATACCATTTTGCTGTGGAAGTACGCGTAATATTTAGGCGAATTCCGACCGGGTTAACTTTATGACCCATTAGCGCTTACCCCCATTATCAGACACTCTTATCGTTATATGACTTGTCGGTTTAAGAATACGATTACTACGTCCTTTCGCACGTGCATGCATTCGCTTCAGGGTTGGCCCTTGATCGACATAAATTGCAGCAATTTTCAGACTATCTACATCCGCACCTTGATTGTGCTCCGCGTTAGCAATCGCAGATTCTAATACTTTTTTAATCACTTTTGCATTTTTTTTGATACTAAATTTCAGTATCTGTAGCGCCTTACCCACTTCCATACCGCGAATTTGGTCTGCGACCAAACGGCATTTTTGCGGCGATAATCTCGCGTATTTTAAATGTGCTGCGACTTCCACGTAAATTTACCTCATTAAACTATTTTTTATCGTCTGCGCCTTTCGTCTTTTTATCTCCCGCACGATGCCCCTTAAAGGTTCGTGTGATAGAGAACTCACCCAGTTTATGTCCAACCATATTTTCGGTGACATAAACGGGAACAAAATCCCGCCCATTATGCACAGCGATTGTGCATCCTATCATATCAGGCAATATCATCGAGCGTCTTGACCAAGTCTTAATCGGACGCTTAATTGATGCACTTTGCGTTGTTTGTACTTTCTTTAACAAATGTACATCGACAAATGGACCTTTTTTTATTGAACGTGGCACTTAAGTTACCTCACCAATTAATTACTTTTTCTTACGCCGCTGAACAATCAGCTTTGCATTACGCTGGTTGTGGCGTGTCTTATACCCTTTCGCTGGCGTTCCCCACGGACTGACGGGATGACGTCCTCCGGATGTTTTTCCTTCCCCCCCCCCATGAGGGTGATCAACCGGGTTCATCGCAACCCCACGCACGGTGGGTCGGATACCTCGCCAACGTGACGCACCGGCTTTACCGAGCGAACGCAAATTATGGTCGTTGTTACTCACAACACCAATGGAGGCTTTACATTCAACGGGAACTTTTCTTAATTCACCCGAGCGGAGGCGTATAGTAGCATACTCTCCTTCCCGTGCAACAATCTGAACATACGCACCGGCGCTGCGCGCTAACTGAGCGCCTTTTCCAGGCTTCATTTCTAAAGCATGGACAATCGTTCCCACTGGAATATTCAGTAAAGGTAAAGCATTCCCTGGTTTGATCGGTGCGTCCGATCCAGAAATAATTTCTTGCCCGACTTTAATGGATTGCGGCGCTAAAATGTAGCGACGTTCGCCGTCGGCATAAAGCACTAACGCAATATGCGCCGTACGATTGGGATCGTATTCAATTCGCTCAACACGTCCACGAATACCATCTTTATTGCGTTTAAAATCAATCAGACGATAGCGTTGTTTATGTCCGCCACCCTGATGTCGGACCGTAATTCGACCATGGTTATTACGCCCACCATTTTTAGACTTGGTCGCAATGAGCCGGTCAAAAGGTTTACCTTTATGGAGACCTTCTCGCGTGATCTTGACGACGAATCGACGACCTGGTGAAGTCGGTTTTGTTTTTTGGCTCGGCATGGTAGGTACTCTCTATTTTGTTCCAGTAAAATCAATATCACAACCGGGCAGTAAGGTAACATAAGCCTTCTTCCAAGCTTTCAATCGCCCTGGTATTTGCTTGAAACGTCGTTGCTTTGACTTCACGTTTAAGATTTGCACGGATTCCACTTTGACGGAAAATAAAGATTCAACCGCTTGTTTAATTTCAGACTTATTCGAATCTTTTTGTACTTTAAATACAAACTGTTTATGTTTATCCGCTAAAGCCGTGGACTTTTCCGAAATGTGTGGCTGTTTAAGCAATTCAAAACGGCGTTGTTGTTGCTTTGTTTTTATCGTGGTGAGGTCATTCATGCTAAAAGCTCCTCGATTTGTTTCAACGCCACGGCTGTGACGAGGATTTTTTCATGATTGATCAAGTCAACCGGATTGAGCCCCTCAATGTCTGATAACGTCACTTTAAACAGATTGCGCGCGGCAAAATAAAGCGTTGTCTGGACTTCGTCCGTAATAATTAATGTCTTACCGGTTAAGTTTAATTCAGCTAACTTACTCAATAGATGGCGCGTCTTTGCACCTTCGATATTCAGCTCATCGAGAATCACTAATCGATCTTGGCGAATCAGTTCAGATAAAATGGAACGCATCGCCGCACGATACATTTTCTTATTCACTTTACAAGAATGATCCTGCGGTTTCGCTGCAAAGGTAACACCCCCACTGCGCCAAAGAGGACTACGAATCGTTCCTGCCCGGGCACGTCCCATCCCTTTTTGCTTCCAGGGTTTTTTACCCCCACCACTGACCGCAGATCGGTTTTTTTGACCACGGGTACCCTGGCGCGCGCCGGCTAAATAGCTGGTCACCACTTGATGTATTAATGGTTCATTGAAACGACAACTGAAAACCGAGTCGGCTAACGGAAGTTCTTTTTCAGACCCACTACTTGATATTAATGCCACTTGCATAACAGCGATTCCAAATTAATAAGTTGGACAATTTTCTTAAGCTTTCTTTTCTTTGTTTTCTTTATTTTTCATTCTGACCGCAGACTGAATAAATACTTCGCCACCGGGCGCTCCGGGAATCGATCCTTTTAAAATCAGTAAGTTGCGTTCAGATTCGACACGAATGACTTCGAGCGATTGAATCGTACAACGTTTATTTCCAAGTTGACCCGCCATCTTTTTACCTTTAAACACGCGTCCAGGCGACTGGCGTTGTCCAATCGAACCCGGGGCACGATGTGAAAGCGAGTTACCGTGGGTTGCATCTTGCGTTGCAAAATGATGGCGCTTAATTACACCACCATAACCCTTACCTTTATTCGTTCCTGTAACATCCACCAATTGTCCAGTTCGAAATAAGTCGCCGACTAAAAATTCTTTGCCCGGAATCAGCGCTTCAACAAACGATGCCTGTTCATCCTCTAAACGAAATTCATGTAGACCCTTACCGGCTTCGACTTTCGCTTTAATAAAATGACCGGACTCACAGCGATTAAGTCGTTTTGCTTTTTGCTTATCGCTTGTGAGCTGAATGGACTCATAGCCATCGCGTTGCTTGGTTTTTACTTGGACAACACGATTCGGTAACACTTCAATAAGCGTAACAGGAATGGCTTCACCATTTTCTGTGTAAATCCGCGTCATACCACATTTTCGAAACCCATTGTCATGATTAGAACCTTTCGTTGTTCAGCTTATACCTAGTTGACCTACAATCAAACGTAACGTTTAGCCATTATCCGTCTTGGTTTTTACTTCAATATTTACCTCAGAAGGTAAATCATCCAGGCGTTTTAAGGCATCAGCGGTTTTATCTGTAGAGGAATAAACATCAATCAAACGCCGATGAGTCCGTATTTCATATTGATCACGTGCATCTTTATCGACGTGTGGCGAAGTGAGCACGGTTAGCTTTTTTATACGCGTCGGCAACGGAATCGGGCCACGCAGTATCGCACCGGTTCTTTTTAATGAAGCGACAATTTTTTTTGTCGCTTCATCAATAAGATGATGATCAAAGCTGGTTAGTAAAATACGGAAATCTTGGCAATTTAAAGACATATTATTTTCCTGAAAATTCTCACTACGCTTTCTTCGCTTTAGTTAACAGCTTGGTTACAACACCTGCTCCAACTGTTCGCCCACCTTCTCGGATTGCAAAATTAAGCCCTTCTTCCATAGCAATACCGTATTCGTTCATCAACTCAACAATAATTTTTACTTTATCGCCGGGCATAACCATTTCGCATCCTTCCGTTAACTGAATGGTTCCTGTAATATCGGTTGTTCTGAAATAGAACTGTGGTTTGTAATCACTCATAAAGGAAGTATGACGACCGCCTTCTTCTTTCTTTAAAACGTAAATTTCTGCTTCGAATTTCACGTAAGCTTCAACAGTACCTGGCTTAGCAAGAACTTGTCCACGTTCCACGTCTTCACGCTTAATACCACGTAATAAAGCACCAATGTTATCACCCGCTTGCCCTTGATCAAGTAACTTACGAAACATTTCAATACCGGTGACTGCGGTTTTTTGGACGGGCTTCAAACCAATAATTTCAACTTCTTCACCCACTTTGATCACACCACGTTCAACACGCCCTGTGACCACCGTTCCACGTCCTGAGATCGACATAACATCTTCAATTGGCATTAAGAAAGGTTTGTCAATTTGACGTTTTGGATCGGTAAAATACTTATCCATTTCCTCAGCTAATTTATAAATCCCACTTTTTTCACCATCCCCCTTGTCCATCGCTATTTTTGCAGCACCACGTACAATGGGAATATCATCGCCTGGAAAGTCATATTTAGACAGTAATTCTCTTACTTCCATTTCAACTAAGTCAAGCAGCTCTGGATCGTCAACCATATCGCATTTATTCATAAATACAATAATGCTCGGAACACCGACCTGACGAGCCAACAAAATATGTTCGCGGGTTTGTGGCATCGGGCCGTCTGCCGCACTGACTACGAGGATTGCGCCGTCCATCTGCGCTGCACCGGTAATCATGTTTTTAACATAATCGGCGTGTCCTGGGCAGTCAACGTGCGCATAGTGACGCGCCCACGTGCTTTTTCTTCCGGCGCTTTATCAATTTCATCAAATTGCTTGACTTCACCACCAAATTTCTCAGCTAAACACTTTGTCAATGCCGCCGTCAACGTCGTTTTACCATGGTCAACGTGGCCAATAGTCCCAACGTTAAAGTGGGGTTTATTTCTTTGAAAGGTTTCCTTGGACATGATCTTTTACCTCAATAACAATTAATTACTATCTTTTTTACGAATAACCCCATCCGCTATATTAGCGGGAGCTTCGTTGTACTTAGCAAACTCCATCGTATAAGTCGCACGTCCTTGGGTTGCTGAACGCAAATCGGTGGCATAACCAAACATTTCCGAAAGCGGAACTTCAGCACGGACCATTTTCCCACCTCCAGCTGGCAGGTCATCCATACCTTGTAAAATTCCACGGCGACGATTGAGATCGCCCATGACATCACCCATATACTCTTCTGGTGTAACGACTTCAACACGCATAATCGGTTCAAGCAACACTGGACTTGCTTTTCGTGCACCTTCTTTTAAAGCCATCGAACCTGCGATTTTAAATGCCATTTCACTCGAGTCGACTTCAATGATAGGAACCATCAAACAGAGTTACCTTGATGTCAACGACTGGGTAACCGGCAATCACACCGTTTTCTAATTGTTCTTTCACACCTTTATCGACCGCCGGAATATATTCTCTTGGAATCACACCCCCGACAATCGCATTTTCAAACTCATAACCCTTTCCAGCTTCCAAAGGCTCAATTTTAATCCATACGTGACCAAACTGACCACGTCCACCACTTTGGCGAACAAACTTACCTTCTTGTTCAACTGCTTTACGGATAGTTTCTCGATAAGCGACCTGTGGCTTACCGACATTCGCTTCCACACTAAACTCTCGTTTCATTCGATCAACGATAATTTCTAAGTGAAGCTCACCCATTCCTGAAATAATGGTTTGTCCCGATTCTTCATCCACACGAACTCGAAAAGAAGGATCTTCTTGCGCTAATTTACTTAAGGCAATCCCCATTTTTTCCTGGTCGGCTTTTGTTTTCGGTTCAACTGCTACTGAGATAACGGGTTCAGGGAATTCCATTCGCTCTAAAGTAATAATCTTATCTGGATCGCACAGTGTATCACCGGTACTCGTATTTTTAAGCCCTACCGCAGCGGCGATATCGCCTGCGCACACTTCTTTAATTTCTTCTCGACTATTGGCATGCATTTGGACAATACGACCAATTCGCTCTTTTTTTGATTTGACCGGATTGTAAACACTGTCGCCACTTTTAACGACTCCGGAATAAACTCGAAAATAGACGAGTGATCCCACAAATGGGTCCGTCGCGACTTTAAAAGCGAGCGCTGAAAAAGGCGCATCATCTTTCGGTGGACGATCCGATAAGGTTTGCGCCGCATCGTCTAATGTTCCTTTAATAGGCGGCACATCATTTGGTGCAGGCAAATATTCAATTACGCCATCTAACATCGCTTGGACGCCTTTATTTTTAAAGGCCGAACCACATAAAACCGGCACAATTTTATTCGCTAAGGTTAAGCTGCGAACTGCTTTTTTAATTTCATCAACACTAAACTTTTCACCTTCAAGATAACGCTCGGTCATCTCTTCAGAAGATTCGGCCACCGCTTCAAGCATTTTTTCATGCCATTCTTGACACTGTTCCTGCAAACCTTCTGGAATATCGCGATATTCAAAACTCATTCCTTGCGTACTTTCGTCCCAATAAATCGCTTTCATTTGAATCAAATCAACGACTCCTTCAAATTGGTCTTCAGCACCAATCGGAAGTTGAATCGGAATCGGGCGTCCTCCAAGTCGTTTTTCAATTTGCTCGACCACACGGAGAAAGTTGGCGCCGGCACGGTCCATTTTGTTAACAAACGCCATACGCGGAACCTGATATTTATTCGCCTGGCGCCAGACTGTTTCAGACTGCGGCTCAACACCACTCACTGCACAAAATACTACACAAGCACCGTCTAATACCCGTAAGGATCGCTCTACTTCAATGGTAAAATCAACGTGCCCAGGTGTATCAATAATATTAATACGATGCTGTGGATACTGATGTGCCATACCATCCCAAAAACAGGTGGTCGCAGCCGAGGTAATAGTAATTCCTCGTTCTTGTTCTTGTGCCATCCAATCCATGACGGCGGTACCTTCATGCACTTCACCAAGTTTATGCGACACACCGGTATAAAATAAAATTCTTTCCGTTGTCGTTGTTTTTCCAGCATCGATATGGGCAATAATCCCGATGTTTCGATAGCGCTCTATGGGTGTCTGACGGGCCACTTCTAGTTTACCTTTATAAATATTTTAAATTTAACCCCACCGGAAATGAGCAAAAGCCTGGTTGGCTTTAGCCATACGGTGCGTATCTTCACGTTTCTTTACTGCGATACCTTTATTGTCATACGCGTCTAAAATTTCCGCGGCAAGACATTGGGCCATTGTTTTTTCACTGCGCTGCGCGGCGGCAGATTTTAACCAACGCATCGCTAACGCGGTTCGCCGGGAAGGACGAACTTCTACTGGAATCACACGGCGAGCACGCACTTCAACGTTCGGTCGAATATTGTCTAAGGCTTGTTCGAACACGTCGAGTAATTCATTGGTATCGACATTTGAACTTCCTTCGCCCTCTTCTTTCTTATATTTTTCATTTAAACGAGTTTGCAAACGCTCGAGAGCGCCGTAAACAATTTTTTCAGCCGCGGCTTTTTGCCCATTTTTCATGATGCAGTTCATAAACTTGCTGAGCAGTTCACTTTTGAATTTTGGGTCCGCAAGGATTACCCTTTTGGCTGCAACGCGTCTTCTTGCCATAATTTTAACTTTCCACGATTAGGTTTTATTTATCTTTAGGCCGTTTAGCACCGTACTTAGAACGACCTCGTCGACGAGCCGCGACACCCGAGGTGTCTAAACAACCCCGTATGATGTGATATCGAACACCTGGTAAGTCTTTTACACGACCACCGCGGATCATTACTACCGCGTGCTCTTGCAAATTGTGGCCTTCCCCTGGAATATAAGCGGTGACTTCAACCAGGGTGGTTAAACGTATCCGGGCCACTTTACGTAGAGCGGAGTTAGGCTTTTTAGGTGTAACGGTGTAAACACGCGTACAAACGCCTCGTCTTTGTGGACAGCGCTCTAATGCGGGCACCACGGATTTAGTAGGCCTTTTTACTCTTGGCTTACGAACTAATTGGTTAATTGTGGCCATGCATTCTACTCGGTAAAAATATAACTTAAGTTAATTGAAACTGGATTGATGTTTAAGACCACTTAATAGGGTCAACATTGAACTCAAAAAATCTTTCTTCAACGAACGAAGAGGGCCGGGATTGTAAAGAGACCACTCTAGGATGTCAAGTAGTCTTGGTATTTTTCCTCGCCATTTTTTGTCTTTTTTTATATTCATGTGCTTAATTAAGAATCATTTTTTAGCACCCACCCTCTACATAATGATTCAGGCTAAATTCAGCTGTATTTTAGTGACGATGGGTTTGTGCGTGCAAAGCACGCTACACAAGAATCGCTACCATTTTTCCTCGCGAGGGGTCGCCACTCGCTTGTATGGAGTGGCAAGTATATCCTCTATCTGAAAAGACAAAAAGTAGGTTGTTTCTCGTCATATTGTGCTCAGGTGTTTTTCCTTGTCGTTTTAAGGCCTCTTATAAGCGCTAGGTAGCGCTATCTTTACCAACGTTTATGGTGGGAACTAGGTTTTTGCTTCGCAGCAAGCAAGGTCATCATTGACGCAAAAAACGGCTCATTATAATTTGTAAGCCAACGGGAAGCTCTCCTCTTTTACTCATAAACACCTTTGTTTAAAACAGCTATTTTTCAATTTTCTTCTGAGTCAACCTGAATAAAAAAAAATTGAGAAAAACGATTCAAACGAACGCTTTACTTACACAACTGAAAATCGAAAATCATACAGATAAATAAAAGATTATTTTTAAATCGCTCAGTCGAAGAGAGCAAAAAATATATTCAAAAATAAAAAAACCCCGAGTGGATTTCTCCGATTCGGGGGTTTTCAATCCATTCGCTTTTATCTAACAACAAACTTAATTCGTCTGTTGATCCTTGGGCTCTTCCGAAAAAGCTTTGCTCAATGCGCTTTCAACATCACTGGCTGTCATTTGCGGGGCAAGCCCTTTTTGTTGCTTCCCAAGTAATCGATGGCGTCGCGATTGAGCATGATACGCAA
Source organism: Rickettsiella massiliensis 20B (assembly GCF_000257395.1). Lineage (GTDB taxonomy): Bacteria > Pseudomonadota > Gammaproteobacteria > Diplorickettsiales > Diplorickettsiaceae > Diplorickettsia > Diplorickettsia massiliensis. Next base: position 294,332 of record NZ_AJGC01000002.1, on the reverse strand, counting down.
ATCCCGTTCCCGCCGGAATTAACCGTCCGACAATCACGTTTTCTTTGAGTCCTTTGAGCTCATCCCGTTTTCCAGTCACAGCGGCTTCTGTTAAAACACGGGTTGTTTCTTGGAACGACGCCGCAGAAATAAAGGAATCGGTAGCCAAAGAGGCTTTGGTAATACCCAGCAGTACTGATTCAAAACGAGCGGGTAACTTTCCTTCTGCAACCGACTTTCGGTTTTCTTCCTTGACTCGTGCTTCTTCGACTTGTTCGCCTTTTAAGAAGCGGCTATCCCCCGAATCTAAGATGTTCACCTTGCGCAACATTTGCCGAACGATCACTTCAATGTGCTTATCGTTAATTTTAACCCCTTGCAAACGATAGACTTCTTGTACTTCATTGACAATATAATTTGACAACGCATTGATACCCAAAAGACGTAAAATATCGTGCGGACTCGGCGGACCATCGGCGATGACTTCCCCGCGCTCAACATGCTCTCCTTCAAAAACCGTCACATGTCGCCATTTAGGGATTAACGCCTCAAACGTTTCACCGTCGTTCCCCGTGATCACCAAACGTCGTTTTCCTTTTGTTTCTTTTCCGAAACTAATGATACCGGAAATTTCTGCCAGAATAGCAGGCTCTTTCGGTTTACGCGCTTCAAATAAGTCGGCCACTCGTGGTAAACCACCGGTAATATCACGGGTTTTAGACGTTTCTTGCGGAATACGTGCCACAATATCACCGATACCCACCGCCGCACCATCTTCTAAACTGAGGATAGCGTTAATCGGTAAGAAGTAATGCGCAGGGACGCGAGTACCTGGCAAGAAAAGGTCATTACCTACTTCGTCAGTCAATCGGACCATCGGACGCAATTCTTTGCCGCTTGAGCCTCTTTGCTTAGAATCCATCACGACAATACTGGTTAAACCGGTTACTTCGTCCGTTTGGCGGTTCATCGTGATCCCATCGATCAAATCAATAAACCTGACATAACCGGCCACTTCGGTCACGACCGGGTGCGTATGTGGATCCCACTGGGCAATAACCTGACCAGGATTCACTTCAGTCCCCTCGGAGACCTTAATACTCGCACCATAAGGCAGTTTATAGCGTTCTCGCTCCCTTCCCTGCCCATCAAGCAAGGTTAACTCACCCGAACGCGAGACCGTGACATAATGGCCATCGGCGTGTTGAACCAGCTTCAGGTTATGCAATTTAATGCGGCCCTTCGACTTCACCTGAATATGGTTCGCTGACGCAATCTGTGAAGCCGCTCCCCCGATGTGGAAGGTACGCATGGTGAGCTGTGTTCCTGGCTCACCAATTGACTGCGCCGCAATCACTCCAACCGCTTCACCAATCGCAACAAGGTGCCCACGCGCTAAATCTCGCCCATAACAGGCCCCACAGATACCATAACGCGCTTCACACGTAATCGGTGAACGAACGTGAACCTGATCAACCGCGCGGTTTCAAGCGTGTTTACCCATTGTTCATCGAGTAACGTCCCACGGTTCACTACGACATTCATCGCTTCCTGGCAGGCTAACATCCTCCGATAAAACACGACCTAACACACGCTCACGCAACGGAACCATAATTTCACCGCCCTCAACGTGAGGCGTAATCAAGATTCCCTGTAACGTACCGCAATCCTCTTCGGTCACCACCATATCTTGGGCTACGTCAACCAAACGGCGGGTTAAGTAACCTGAGTTGGCGGTTTTTAACGCCGTATCGGCCAAACCTTTCCGCGCACCGTGGGTTGAAATAAAGTATTGTAAAACGTCCAAACCTTCACGGAAGTTTGCGGTAATGGGCGTTTCGATAATGCTTCCGTCCGGCTTGGTCATCAAACCACGCATACCTGCTAACTGACGCATTTGGGCTGGCGATCCCCGCGCACCTGAATCAGCCATCATATACACTGGGTTGAATGATTCTTGGGCAACGGTCTTGCCTTGAGCATCCGTCACGTTTTCAGTCGCGAGTTTTTCCATCATCGCTTTGGCCACTTGATCATTGGTCCGTGACCAAATATCAACGACTTTGTTATAACGTTCACCTTGGGTCACTAACCCTGAGGCATATTGCGATTCAATTTCTTTTACTTCCGTTTCGGCCTCTTCAATAATCGCTGATTTACTTTCAGGAATGATCAAATCTTCGATACCAATTGACACGCCCGCGCGGGTCGCATAACCAAAGCCGGTGTACATCAATCTATCTGCAAAAATAGCCGTGGCTTTCAAGCCTAACCGACGATAACACTCATTGATAAGATTTAAGATCGCTTTTTTGTTCAGTGTTTTATTGATTAATGCAAAAGGCAATCCTTCCGGCAACACTTCGCGCAACAACGCTCGGCCCACTGTACTTTCGATAAGTTTTGTTGCTTCCTGAAGTTGGCCTTCGGCATCAAACAACTTTTCGGTAATACGGACTTTAATTTTAGCGTGTAACTCGGCAAAGCCGCTATCGTACAACTGTCTGACATCGTTAATGTCGGCACAAACAAAACCTTCACCTTTGGCATTAATTTTGTCTCGTGTTAAATAATAAAGACCTAACACCACATCTTGTGTCGGCACAATAATCGGCTCTCCGTTTGCCGGCGATAAAATATTATTTGTCGACATCATCAAGGCACGCGCTTCAAGCTGCGCTTCAATCGTCAACGGAACGTGAACGGCCATTTGGTCACCGTCAAAGTCAGCATTATAAGCCGTACAAACTAAAGGATGCAGCTGAATCGCTTTTCCTTCGACTAAAATCGGTTCAAATGCTTGAATCCCCAAACGGTGCAACGTCGGCGCACGGTTGAGTAATACGGGATGTTCACGAATGACTTCTTCCAAAATATCCCAAACTTGTGGCGCCTCATTCTCAACCATTTTTTTAGCGGCTTTAATCGTAGACGCCAAATCTTGGAACTGCAATTTGCTTAAAATAAAGGGTTTAAACAACTCCAAAGCCATTTTTTTCGGTAATCCGCATTGATGGAGCTTTAAAGTGGGCCCCACCACAATCACTGAACGTCCAGAATAATCAACTCGTTTACCCAGCAAGTTTGACGGAAACGCCCTTGCTTTCCTTTAATCATATCAGCCAGCGATTTTAACGGGCGCTTGTTACTACCGGTAATCGCACGACCCCGGCGACCGTTATCCAGCAACGCATCCACGGATTCTTGCAGCATGCGTTTTTCATTACGAACAATAATATCCGGTGCGTTTAAGTCTAAAAGACGTTTCAAACGATTATTACGATTAATCACCCGTCGATAAAGATCATTCAGATCGGAGGTCGCAAAACGTCCTCCATCTAATGGAACGAGCGGACGTAAATCCGGTGGTAACACTGGCAATACATTCAAAATCATCCATTCGGGTTTGTTCCCTGACTCTTCAAATCCCTCAAGTAATTTTAGGCGCTTTGCGTATTTTTTTAATTTAGTTTCAGAGTTTGTATTGGGAATTTCTTCACGTAATCTTGCAATTTCTTCACTCAAGTTCAACGTCATTAATAATTGTTGAATCGCTTCTGCCCCCATCCGCGCATCAAATTCATCACCGTGCTCTTCAATGGCTTCAAGATATTGCTCATCGGTTAAGAGCTGGCCACGTTGTAGGGCGGTCATACCCGGTTCAATGACCACAAACGCTTCAAAATAAAGAACACGCTCGATATCACGCAACGTCATATCGAGTAAGAGGCCAATACGGGAAGGTAGTGATTTAAGAAACCAAATATGGGCAACAGGGCTCGCTAACTCAACATGCCCCATGCGTTCACGACGCACTTTACTTAAAGCCACTTCAACACCACATTTTTCACACATGATTCCACGGTGTTTTAAACGTTTATATTTTCCGCATAAGCATTCATAGTCTTTAATTGGCCCGAAAATTTTTGCGCAAAACAAACCATCTCGTTCTGGTTTAAACGTTCGATAATTAATGGTTTCCGGTTTTTTCACTTCACCAAAAGACCAAGTCCGAATCATATCCGGAGAGGCTAAGGAAATACGAATAAAATCAAATTCATCCATGTAATCCTCATCCCGCAAAATACCGAGCAAATCCGACATTAGCGGTTTTTCTTTGGTTTCGCTGGAAAACCGGGCTTCCGCTGGGGCTTGTGCCGCAGGCGTTACTGGCTCAGAAGAAGAAATTGCTTCGCTCAACTCGGAAGCGGGCGAGGTTTGGGTATCTTCTGGTGCAACCGTTATTTTTTCAGCCATTATTTCAGTTGCCGCATCATCGGCTTTAGGTTTGGTTACCAAGGTCATACTCTCCACTTCAGATTAATCTTTGGTTTCTAATTCTGCATTAATTGCCAGGGAACGTATTTCTTTGACTAATACGTTAAACGATTCAGGCATGCCTGCTTCCATGTGATGATCCCCATCGACAATATTTTTATACATTTTGGTTCGTCCAGCGACATCGTCCGACTTGACGGTTAACATCTCTTGTAAGGTATAGGCGGCACCGTACGCCTCGAGTGCCCAAACCTCCATCTCACCAAAACGTTGACCACCAAATTGGGCTTTACCGCCTAAAGGTTGCTGCGTCACTAAGCTGTAGGAACCGGTCGAACGCGCATGCATTTTGTCATCCACTAAGTGATTTAACTTCAGCATATACATGTAACCGACGGTCACCGGACGTTCAAAACGTTCCCCCGTCCGTCCATCATACAATACCGCCTGACCACTTTCAGGTAAGTCCGCAAGACGAAGCATGCGTTTAATTTCCAACTCGGTGACCCCATCAAAAACAGGCGTCGCCATCGGCACCCCATTGCGTAGATTTTTTGCTAACTCGAGCAACTCATTGTCTGGTAACTGCTCTAGATCAACTTTTTGCGCGGCCTGTGGATTATCGTTATAGATCTGGGACAAAAAGGAGCGAATTTCTTGCAGATCTTTACGTTCATCCAACATTTTACCAATTTTTAAACCCAGACCTTTCGCTGCCCAACCGAGATGTGTTTCCAGCACTTGGCCGACGTTCATTCGCGAAGGCACGCCTAACGGGTTCAATACAATATCCACCGGCGTGCCATCTGCCATATGCGGCATATCTTCGACCGGAATAATCATCGAAATGACCCCTTTGTTTCCATGTCGCCCGGCCATTTTATCTCCGGGTTGAATACAGCGTTTAATTGCGAGGTAAACCTTCACAATTTTAAGGATACCCGGTGCTAAATCATCGCCTTGAGTAATTTTTTTACGCTTGTTTTCAAATTTTTCTTCTAAGGCTAAACGAGCTTCTTCAAGCTGCTTGGCAACCGCTTCTAACTGATGATTCGTGGCTTCATCCCGTAAACTCACCGAGAACCATTGCTCTTTACTTAAACTCTGTAAGTATTCAAGCGTAATTTGACTGCCCGCTTTGAGTTTATTGGGTCCGCTGCTCGCTACTGCCCCGACTAATAAGGTTTCGAGACGTTGATAACAATCGTTTTCGAGAATACGAAATTCATCATACAAATCTTTCTTAATTTTCTCTAAAGCGGCCGCTTCAATACTGAGCGCACGCGTATCCTTAGTCAAACCATCACGTGTAAACACTTGCACATCAATGACCGTGCCACGCATCCCGGAAGGCACACGCAGTGAGCTATCCTTCACGTCTGATGCTTTTTCACCAAAAATAGCGCGCAACAGTTTTTCTTCAGGTGTTAATTGCGTTTCCCCTTTCGGAGTCACTTTCCCAACCAGAATATCTCCGGCTTCGACCCAAGCCCCTAAGTGCACGATCCCCGCTTCATCCAATTTAGAAAGGGCATTTTCACCGACATTAGGAATATCTGAAGTAATTTCTTCTGAACCCAGCTTGGTATCTCGTGCAATACAAGTGAGCTCTTCAATATGAATCGTTGTGAAACAATCTTCCGATACCACACGTTCAGAAATCAGGATGGAGTCTTCGAAGTTATATCCGTTCCAAGGCATAAACGCGACCAGCAAATTACGTCCTAAGGCTAATTCACCTAAATCGGTAGAAGGACCATCCGCTAAGACATCGCCTTGCTTAACGACATCGCCTTTTTTGACGAGCGGGCGCTGGTTAATACAAGTATTTTGATTCGAACGGGTATATTTAGTGAGATTATAAATATCGACCCCAGCTGTACCGGCAACAGTTTCTTCATCGTTCACCCGCACCACAATCCGGCCTGCATCAACGGAATCAATAATACCGCCACGCTTAGCCACCACGACAACACCCGAGTCCACCGCTACTTTACGCTCGATACCGGTTCCGACCAAGGGTTTCTCGGTACGCAATAAGGGCACCGCTTGACGTTGCATGTTTGAACCCATTAACGCACGGTTCGCATCGTCATGCTCTAAGAACGGAATCAACGAAGCCGCCACGGAAACCACCTGAGAAGGCGAAATATCCATGTAATTGACTTTATCTGCCGTGGTCAGAGTCGATTCATTACGATGCCGACAAGGAATCAAATCATCAATCAACCGGCCTTGCTCATCTAAACGGGTATTTGCCTGCGCAATGACGTACTTACCTTCTTCAATGGCTGATAAATATTGTATTTCTTGCGTCACATGACCGTTTTCAACTTTCCGATACGGTGTTTCAAGGAACCCGTAATGATTTGTCCGCGCATACACGGCCAAGGAATTAATCAAACCAATGTTAGGTCCTTCCGGTGTTTCAATCGGACATACTCGTCCGTAATGCGTTGGATGCACGTCACGCACTTCAAATCCGGCCCGTTCACGTGTTAAACCACCCGGCCCTAACGCTGAAACACGCCGTTTATGGGTAATTTCCGAAAGCGGGTTCACTTGATCCATAAACTGAGAAAGTTGGCTCGACCCGAAAAATTCTTTAATCGCCGCCGAAATCGGTTTAGCGTTAATCAGGTCTTGTGGCATCAGGTTTTCTGAATCCGCCACACTCAGTCGATCGCGCACGGCCCGTTCAACACGGACTAAACCGACTCGGAATTGGTTTTCCGCCATTTCACCCACACTTCGAACACGACGATTACCTAAATGATCAATATCGTCGACGTCACCTTTCCCATTACGAATCTCAATCAGCGCTTTCAGCACATCGACGATATCTTCTTTCGACAAAGTGCCCAACCCGGTGGTTTCTTCACGTCCTAAACGACGATTAAATTTCATACGGCCTACCGCTGATAAATCGTACCGTTCTGAAACAAAAAAGAGGTTTTTAAAAAGTGCTTCGGCTGCTTCTTTCGTCGGTGGTTCGCCCGGACGCATCATTCGATAAATTTCAACCAACGCTTCTTGCTGACTTTGACTCGGATCAATTCGTAATGTAGTTGAAATATATGCACCCGAATCCAGATCGTTGGTAAATAAGGTTTCAATTGTGTCTATTTTTGCTTCAACGAGTTTATTAATTACCTCGGTGGTCAGTTCAACGTTGGCGTCAACTAAAATTTCACCGGTTTGCTCATCAATCACCGCTTTCGCTAACGTTTTACCGAGCAGGTAGTCATACGGTAACTCTAAGGTCTTAATATTGGCTTGTTCAATTTGTCGCACTTGCCGTGCAGCAATACGTCGGCCTTGTTCGACAATCACTTTCCCGGAAGAATCTTTTATATCAAATAAAGCAGCTTCACCCCGTAAACGTTCTGGAATCAAATCCAAAACCACTGCGTCTTTTTTTAAAGTGGAAGACATTATTGCTAAAAAATAACGCCAATATTTCTTCTGTTGTATAACCTAACGCACGTAACAAAATCGTTGCGGCAAGCTTACGGCGTCGATCAATACGAACAAATAAGTTATCTTTTGGATCAAATTCAAAATCGAGCCAGGACCCACGATAAGGAATAATACGTGCCGCATATAATAATTTACCCGAAGAATGGGTTTTTCCTTTGTCATGTTCAAAAATCACACCTGGGGAACGATGTAATTGTGAAACCACTACCCGATCGGTCCCGTTAATCACGAAACTACCGGTATCGGTCATCAGCGGAATTTCACCCATGTACACTTCTTGTTCTTTAATATTCTTAATTTTTTTGCTACCCGGCACCGCTTCTTTATCGTAAATCACTAACCGCATTTTCACGCGCAGTGGTGCACCATAGGTTAATCCACGCGCTTGACATTCTTTTACATCAAAGAGCGGGGTTCCAATTCGGTAATGGAGGTATTCTAAAGTGGCATCATTTCCAGAATAAGAGGAAATAGGGAAAATCGATTTAAATGCGGCATTCAAACCCACCTCTTCTAACGCTTCCGGTGCAGTGTCTATCTGCAGAAACTGGCGGTAAGATTCAATCTGTGTAGCTAATAGGTAAGGTGGCTCCATGATCGGAGATTGTTTGCCAAAATTTTTTCGAATCCGTTTTTTTTCTGTGAAAGAATATGCCATTGCTGTTGACTTCGTTGCTTGGGATGTCTGAATTGCCATCAAAGTTCACCTAGTTAGAGAACAGATTAATACTGAAGAATTTTTTATATGCTTTTTAATGATGCTTGTATCCAATACGTGTCATTGAGCATTTTGCTCCTGCGTAGTTACCCGTTTTAAAGTTTATGCGCAATCAATAAAACCGATCCTTTCCAAGGAAAGGATCGGTGTACAACGATTAAACTTACTTGATGTCGACTTTCGCGCCGGCTTCTTCCAGTTTTTTCTTCAACGTTTCAGCATCGGCTTTTGGTAAACCTTCTTTAAGAAGTGCCGGAGCAGATTCAACTAAGTCTTTTGCTTCTTTTAAGCCAAGACCCGTGACTTCACGAACAACTTTAATGACATTGATTTTGTTCGCGCCGATGTCGGTTAGATGAACATCAAACTCGGTTTTTTCTTCTACCACCGCAGCCGCGCCCGCGCCTGCGCCCGGTGCTGCAACCGCGACCGCAGCTGCTGCAGAAACACCAAATTTTTCCTCCATGCTTTTAATTAATTCAACAATGTCCATCACGCTTTTGTTCGCAATCGCATTGAGGATGTCTTCGTTTGAAATTACGGCCGTACTCATAAAATAATCACTCCAAAAAATTTCTAATTAAATTTAAAACTTAAACATTACCCATTGGCTTGTCGTTGATCGCGGTAAGCCGCTAATGTCCGTACAAATTTGGCCGAAGGTTCGGCAACCGTACGTACAAATTGAGTAATCGGTGCTTTCATCACCGACATTAACAACACAAGTGCCTCTTCGCGGGTAGGAAGGTTTGCTAATTTATCCAGCTGATTTGCCGGTAAAAGCTGTCCATCAAACGCTAGCGCTTTGACAATCAGTTTTTCATTTTGCTTAGCAAACGTGCGGATAAGTCGTGCCGCTGCACCCGGTTCGTGCTGAGAAAACGCCAATAATAAAGGACCAACCAGCGTGTCTTGAAGACAAGCAAAATCAGTTCCTTCCAAAGCACGTCGAGCAAGCGTATTACGTACTACTCGTAAATAAACGCCGGACTCTCTAGCTTGGAGTCGTAATTGACTGAGTTGCCCCACACTTAAACCGCGATATTCCGCGGTGACAACCGATAACGCCTGCTTGGCGACTTCTCCTACTTCCGCGACAATGGCCTGTTTATCTTCAAGTCTTAATGCCACGTTTTATTTTCTCCTGTTATTTAGCAGCTGATTGTTGTCTCCATCCTGTTTACTTTGAGAAATGTACATTCATCAAGTTAGGATCGGTTTGATCACAACAATATTCAGCAGTTTATCAACATTGGTGGCCGTAAACGGTTCACCGTCTGCGTAGGTGATTAAATGACTGATCACTAGTTTAGTTTTTTATGAAGTAACGAGATCATCGCCCTTCAAGCAGAAACGTTTTCTCTTTTGCGCAAACAGAAAACACATTTCGCTTGATAAATTATTTCACAAATAACTGAAAAATAGCTTATCTTCCCATTTAACATTTATTAAGTAATAACCCTGCGCTTGGTTATTACACCTACGGTCTTCGACAGCGGGTAGTCAGACTACCTGCACTGGGAGGAATATTATGAGCAAAACTACCCGACTGCGTTTAAACACTATAAAAATCTTTAAAGCGAGTCAGATATCTATTACGTAAATAATTGATCCGATTTTAACCCAGTTCACTGCGAATTCTATTTAATTTCAAACACTCTCATTCAAAATCTCCCGCTTTTCTCTTTTACAAGCGGGGTAGTTCTTCTATCCCAAAAATCAAGATTAGTCAAGCGCTTTTCTGAGTGTTGCGGCGTAAGGGGGTTCACTTTTCAGTGAAATACGGGTACTTTCCCCTCCATTTTCTACGCCTTTTTTCAATCCATCACCCGATCTTTCTTCTAAAAATAACCTAGATTAGGGTAAGAGAAGCTAAACTTACTGGAAGCCCTGGCCCCATTGTGGTCGATAAACAAAGCTTTTTGAAATAAACCCCTTTGGACGTACTTGGCTTTGCTTTTTTAAGCGCGGCCAGTAAGGCTTCAAGATTTTGCTGTAATTGCTCGGGTTCAAAGTTCACCTTACCAATTGTACAATGGACAATCCCACCTTTGTCCGCACGATACCGGACTTGCCCAGACTTTGCATTCCCGACCGCGGTACTGACATCGGTCGTCACCGTACCGACTTTAGGATTCGGCATTAAGCCTCTCGGGCCCAATATTTGACCCAATTGACCAATAAAACGCATCGCATCTGGGGTCGCAATTAACACATCAAATTCAATTTGACCGCTTTTAATGGTTTCTGATAGATCTTCAAACCCGACAATATCGGCACCAGCATTCGCTCCTTGCGCAAACACCGCAACGCGAGGCACTCGACCGACACCATGCGGTAAAACCACTGCACCACGAACGACTTGATCGGACTTACGTGGGTCAATTCCTAGATTCACACTGACATCGACACTTTCTGTAAATTTAACTGTCGAGAGCGTTTTGAGCAAAGAGACAGCTTCAACTACTGTATAAACTTTATTAGGTGTCAATTTCTCTTTAATGCCGCGAAGGCGCTTACTTAGTTTTGCAGCCATGTTAAACCTCCCCCTCAACTTCGATACCCATATTACGTGCCGTGCCAGCAATCGTGCGAATCGCCGCATCTAAATCATTGGCCGTTAGGTCTGGCATTTTAACCGTCGCGATCTCTTCCAATTGCTTACGGGTAATTTTACCGATTTTGTTTTTATTCGGTGTGCTGCTTCCTTTGGTCGCATTCACTGCTTTAAGCAGTAAATAAGAAGCAGGGGGTGTTTTAATAATAAAGGTAAAGCTTCGATCACTAAAAACAGTAATCACAACCGGCATAGGCATGCCTTTTTCCATGCCCTGAGTTCGCGCATTGAACGCTTTACAAAATTCCATGATGTTGACGCCTTGCTGACCTAAGGCCGGTCCGATAGGCGGTGCAGGATTCGCTTCGCCTGCTTTGACCTGCAATTTAACGTAGGCTTGAATTTTTTTGGCCATTTTTTTCTCCGGGTCTTGTTAACGCTTAAGATAACTTAAGCTCCCCACTAAAATAAAATTTGTTGTCGCTCTCCGATGATAAAACGAATCGGTCAGCACAACGCGCTTTCTCCTCGCATTTAAGAAGAGACTTTTTAATAGCCGTCGGGAAATACCCTTTTGCTATCAAAATTAAAGCTCAAGTTAACCTTTCTTAACTTGAGTAAACTCCAACTCAACGGGTGTTGAACGTCCAAAAATGACAACCGAAACACTTAAACGGTTCTTTTCGTAATTAACTTCTTCAACAACACCACTGAAGTCCGCAAAAGGTCCTTCGACGACACGCACCACTTCTCCCACTTCAAAGAGCACTTTAGGACGTGGTTTGTCATTTCCTTCTTGAATACGCTGCAAAATTTTATCGACTTCGGCTTGACTGAGCGGCACCGGTTTATCACTAGTCCCACCAATAAACTTAACCACGCCGGGTGTTTTTTGGACTAAGTACCAGCTGTCTTCATCCATCTCCATCTCGATGAGAATATAACCCGGATAAAATTTACGCGCAGTTTTACGCTTTCGCCCTTGACGCACCTCAACAATTTCTTCAGTGGGCACAATAATCTGCCCAAACTTTTCAGTCATTCCTTGTTGCTGAATCCGCTCATTGAGCGCCTCGAGAACCGCCCGCTCATGAATTGAACGGACCTGAATGACATACCAGTTCATTTTATTTGTCATATTTTTATTTAGCATTTGATCAGAATGGCCCGTCATTTTATCCTCAGTCGTTTTGCATACAAGGAAACAGAGAGTGACTCAATATAATTTACGCGTTTTACTTAGTTAAAAATGAAACCATCCATAATAATAAGCTGTCCACCGCCCATAAAAATAGCCCAGCTATTACGACCATGACCACCACTAACAGAGTGGTACGAACGGTTTCTTGGCGCGTCGGCCAAACCACTTTACGTAATTCAGCACGTGAAGCGTGTAAAAAGGTATTAAAACGCTTTCCCTGGTCGGTAAAGAAAAATAAAAGTGTTAAAACAAGCAAACAACTTATCATGGCTATCCACTGGATAGCGGAGGAGTGGAATGGGACGTAATAATTGATTGCCCAAAGCAAAACAACCCCTAAGCCAATAACTGGCCATAAAAGCTTGTCTTTTATTGTGGATGTTTTCAACTTTTGCGTTTTTCATTTCATTTTCTGTCTGGCAGGCCAGGAGGGAATCGAACCCCCAACCTGCGGTTTTGGAGACCGCCGCTCTGCCAATTGAGCTACTGGCCTAAATCATCGTGCCCATGGACTCTTGGAGCCCACAACCGGGATCGAACCGGTGACCTCTTCCTTACCAAGGAAGTGCTCTACCACTGAGCCATGTGGGCAATATCACATTTTTGGGTTTTAGCCCCCTTGGCTTCGCGTGCCTGTGGTGTTAAGCGTCGCACTACTCCGTTGAGCTGGAGCGGGTGATGGGAATCGAACCCACGCAATCAGCTTGGAAGGCTGAAGTTCTACCACTGAACTACACCCGCAAAACACAATCTGTTTTACGACCACATCGAAGCAAGCATACTTGTTGTTTTTTATGTGTTGAGTCACTTAACAACTAAAAACCTTGCAACACCTAAAAACTGCTTTCGTTATGGGGTTACCTTAACGCTTATTGTTATTACTAAACACTAAGGTAACAGCACTCGCTTTGGCTAGCTGGTGGAGAGGGAAGGATTCGAACCTTCGAAGGCGGAGCCGGCAGATTTACAGTCTGCTCCCTTTGGCCACTCGGGAACCTCTCCACTAAATCGAGGGGCTATTTTGCGAAAGTCGCAGCCATATGTCAACCACTATTCTTTGAAAAAGCTTCATGTCGAGATTTTTTTTCACTATACTGCGTGGATGAACATTTACTCAGCGACCGTGACACTTTTTCTAGTGATGGACCCACTTGGAAACATTCCTATTTTTTTGTCTTTGTTAGGCCCCGTGGCACCAAAACGACGTACGCAAATTATCCTGCGTGAAAACGGTATCGCCTTTGTTATCCTCACTCTTTTTTTGTTTTTCGGAAAAGCCATTTTGCATGGCCTCCAAATTAGCGAGCAAGCTTTGAGTATTGCTGGCGGAATTATCTTATTTTTGATTGCTTTAAAAATGTTATTCCCCAGTTCAGCGCGCTACGCCGCCACCGAAATAAATGAAGATGAACCGTTTATTGTCCCGATGGCCATTCCCTTGTTAGCCGGGCCCTCCGCGATGGCGACCGTCATTCTGCTTTCGAGCCAAGATCCTCAACAACTCGGTTATTGGTTTATTAGTCTCGTCTTAGCTTCTTTACTTGCGACGCTCACCCTTTTGTTTGCCGTGCCGCTACAACGGTTACTTGGCGCGAAGGTGATCGGCGCGTTCGAGCGCTTGATGGGGATGATCCTGACCACGATCGCGGTGCAAATGTTTTTATCCGGCCTAACCCTCTACTTTAAAAGTGTTAACTAATACATATCGAAATAGCGAGGAAACATCACCCGCCTCAATGTCAAGAGGCTGATTTACGCATGAGAACGTCCTTAATCACTTCAATTGCTTCATTGAGCTGTTCTTCGGTAATAACGAGGGGTGGCGCCAAACGAATCACTGTTTCATGTGTTTCATACGTTAATAATCCTCCCGCAAGCAACTTCAAACAAATATCACGGCCTTTCGCATAGTTTGGATTAAGTTCTAAGCCAACGAAAAGACCCCGGCCACGAATTTCCTGAATACAAGGTGTTTTGAGCTTGAGGAGTTCTGCTTTCAGGTGAGCGCCGAGCTTTTGTGAACGCTCAATAAGATTTTCTTCAAAAAGAAGCTCTAAAGCGCGTAAGCCGACGGCTGCTGCCAAAGGATTTCCACCAAAAGTACTCCCGTGATCGCCCGGCCCGAAGACATCCATCACTTCGTGTCGACTCAAGAACAAATGAGACCGGCAAAAGCCCGCCGCCTAATGCTTTCCCTAATATCAAGCCATCTGGACGAACCCCTTCATGATCACACGCTAAAAACTAGGCCAGTACGGCCTAACCCGGTTTGGATTTCATCTAAAAGCAACAGAACATTATTTTTTTTACAAATCGCTGCGACTTCTTGCAAATAACCTGCTGAAGGCACAATAATCCCACGCTCACCTTGAATGGGCTCCACTAAAAACGCTGCCGTTTGCGGCGTAATCGCCTGCTCAAGTGCTTGGCTATCACCATAGGAAATGATTTTAAAACCCGCTGGAAAGGGGCCAAAACCATATTGATACTGATGTTTAGAAGACATCGCAATCACGGCGGTGGTTCGCCCATGAAAATTACCTTTGCATACTAGAATCTCAGCTTGGTCTTGTGCCACACCTTTTACGGTATACGCCCATTTACGTGCTGCTTTGATCGCCGTTTCAACCGCTTCAACGCCAGTATTCATCGGCAGCGCACGATCCATACCGGTTAATTCACAAGCACGCTTTAAAAAAGGAGCTAACTTTTCCGAATAAAACGCACGTGAACAAATCGAAAGCCGTTGTGCTTGGGTAAACAACTCTTCAACAAGACGAGGATGACAATGACCATGACTGACCGCCGAGTAAGCGCTCATCATATCAATATAGCGCTTACCTGTACTGTCCCAAAGTAATGCGCCCTGGCCATGGCTTAAAACGATGGGTAATGAATCGTAATTGGCAGCACCATAACTTTTTTCTAGTGCTTGAACGTGTGCCAAGGTTGAAGAAAAGGTACGCTCGACTCCGGTATCGGTGATCACCTCGTAGGTTGACATAAAAACTTACACTCCCAAGGTACTAAGCAAAATTTTTTGAATAAGTTGTTCAGCTTTATAAGCATTATCAAAGTAAGGATTATATTCTACTATTTCTATTCCTAATAGATTTTTATTGTGTTTTAATTGAGTCAATGCCTGACAAAGCGCTTCGGCCAAAAGACCGCCGGACTCCGGCACCCCAACACCCGGTGCATCGTTCGGATCGAGGGCATCTAAATCAAGGCTCACCCAAACCCGAAAGGACTTTGCTCTGCACGCGCAATTGCTTCGGCTAAAATAATCTCTAAACTTAGAATAGATTTCTTTTTATTATATATACGAAAGAATATTATTTATACAAAATAATGTTACGTTATCTTTTGTATTTTTAACATCTATCTCACTGCTTTTATCTGGCATATTTCGCTGCATGGCTAATAGAAACAAACGCTCTAGCCTATCCAAATTGAAATATAAGCATACCATACGCAATCGATGACCTGCCCATTTACGTGAAAAAAGAATATCAAAACGAACGCTCTTTTTTGGCAAAAAAAATCTACTTTCAATAACAAAACACATGGTAAAATATGCCTAGTCATTTTACACAATCATCCAAGCCAATCGCCACAATAGAAAACTCACCGATTTTGCAGCAAAATAATTACGACATCTCAACCACGGCCTCTCAACTGACTGCGTTTCAAAAAAACAACCCGAGCACTTCATCTAATTTAGCCGAACACTATACGACACAACCACAATTTATCTCGCATAAGAATTATCCGGATGACAAACCCAGTACGACTCAAAAATTTAGTGACCCCACTCAGAAGCAAGGTAAATTCAAAACACTTTATCCCGCAGAGATCGAAGATCTGACACGAAAGGAAAAGTTTAGTTTTATAGACGAAATAGGTGGTTTTAAACAACCCAACCGGAAAAAAGATACTTATGTTAAGGCCTGGCAAGAAGAAAATGCGTATCTATTTACAGGCGAACAACCCGTAAAATAAGTGATCATTAATTGCCATGGTTCACACTCCGGCCGCCAAGATGAGGCAATAGAACCTATTCGACTCACAGAAGATACCCCGACTATTATTCTCATGTCTGCCCATAATACCAGTCTAGGGCTTGTATCTCATTTAGGAACAACTTCACCGTATGCTAAAGTTTCTTACCAAGGAATTAAAGCATTTTCTAAAAATGCAAAGGACCATTTGACTGAAGACTAGATGGGTTATCAAACAATCACTGACTCTATCCACTCTCGCGCAATTTGCAATTATAGCTTAAGTAAATTCACTATTGATCCTAAAAGTCAATTAGCTGAAGTACTTGAAACTTATCCAGAATATATTGCATTTGTTGTCAATGAGCTCGCTAAGAACCAAAACCCAGCCGATCGTTATGACGCCTACACCCTTCGTAAAAAAGCAAATACGAATAAAATCTCGGCCAAAGAGTTAGTTAACTACGCGAAAAAAAGAGGTTATAGTGAAGTTATCTCTGCTTTTTGCCGCAGTGCCTACGATGATGAAGACAAGACCCAATATTATTCGAGCAAAGAAAATAAACTGTTCGATAACTCTATTTTTAAAAGCTGGGAGGAAATTGCTGAATTTGAAAAGACACAACAACGCTTAGTAAAACCATCTACTTTCCCTAAAAAAGAAAAAATCGCAACTATCGAAAATAAAGAATTTTTTCAAAAAGAAGGATTCACATCATTAATAATAACTATACTGACGATGGCGAATGCAAATAACAAAAATGAAAGTCGAAATTTTAGCAATTGCTTCAACAAGAAGCGGTATTTTTTGTATTCAGTGCCGTTCTTTATGAATTTATAAAATTCCTTACTATTTTCGATTGTTCTCAAATAACTTTGGGGGATACAATAAAACTAGAAAAAATAAATCATTTTTTAAACCTATTGTTAAACGTTGGCAAGAAATTGCCAAAACGACGAGCCATTAAAACTGCTTAATAAAAGTACATTTCCCTATTTAGGATTAAATAAACCTGGCTGATTTGATTATTGTACCCACTGCCCCTTGCTATCTGCGCAAAGAAGTCTAACAATAGACCTATGCAAGCACTCGCACCGCTCATAAAGGATTTGGCTGTGATATTAGGCGTCGCAAGCCTAGTGACGCTTTTATTTCAAAAAATAAAACAGCCCGTTGTCTTAGGGGTACATTCTGTCTGGCACCCCTCCTTATCATCTCGTCTCCGATGTACCCAGTTTACGTACTTTATCCGAGCTCGGTGTTATTTTTCTGATGTTTTCCTTAGGCCTTGATTTTAGCTTTCATAAATTAAAGCGAGTCGGAATGCCTGCCATTATTACTGGCCTATTGGAAGTGATCTTCGTCTTAGCGATTGGAATTGCTTTGGGGAAAGCGCTAGGTTGGCCAACCTATGACTGCATCTTTTTAGGTGCCGCATTATCTATTTCCTCAACCACCATTATTATTAAAGCCATGGAAGAGCTTGGCTTTAACCATAAACCGTTTGCTGAACTAGTCTTTGGGATTCTTATTGTTGAAGATCTACTTGCTATTTTAGGACTCTCTATTGTTGTGGGGACAGATGCCCTGCTTTCGGTACGCCTGATTGACTCAGCGATTAAACTGTTTATTGTTGTCGGTAGCTGGTTTTTAGTGGGCTACTTTTTAATTCCGTCTTTGATCCGCAAGCTGGTCAATGTAGCTAACCAAGAAAGCCTCACCATTGTTTCGGTCGCATTGTGTTTATTATTGGTTTGCATTGCTGCCGAATTCGGCTATTCAACGGCTTTAGGTGCTTTTATTATGGGCTCTATTTTAGCCGAAACCGATTTAATTGAATTTATCGAACAATATATGCGTCCGATTCGCGATATCTTCGCCGCGGTGTTTTTTATTTCAGTCGGCATGCAAATTGATCCACACGTTATTATAGAACACATGGGCATCGTATTAGTGATTTCACTGGTGACGATTGTCTCGAAAATCGTGTCAACGACCGGGGGGGCTTTATTAATCGGACAAACGATCACCACCTCATTACGTACCGGATTTAGTATTGCGCAAATCGGTGAGTTTTCCTTTATTATCGCTGCGTTAGGTTTAACCTTAGGCGTCACCCAACCCACCTTATTCCCTGTGATTATCGCCGTATCGGCCATTACTACCTTCACAACTCCCTATTTAATCCGCTCTTCCTCCAAAGCAGGAAAACACGTTGATCATTTCTTACCGGCCGGTTTTAAAGCTGGATTAAATCGTTACGCGGTTTTAATTCATCGCTACTTAGCTTTTAAGAAGAAACGAGCGGTTTACAGCCAATATCTTGCGCGGCTACTCATTAATGGTGTGATGGTCGCGATTATTTTTACTCTAAGTGAAAAATGGCTTTTTCCTCGCTTAGTGGAGTGGGCACCTGGCCCCTGGATTAATACACTGAGTTGTTTAACCGCACTCATTCTATGCTCCCCTTTTATTTGGGGGATGATTTTTGCTTACAAAATTTTCCCATCTCACTCTCTGCGCGCCGTCAAACCGATTATTGCACTCGGCTGGATTTTCACGTTTACTGTCATCACTACCCTCGCTCTCACCTATTTTCATACGTGGTCAAGCATTTTATTGCTGATGTTGATTGCCTTTGTCTTATTTACCCTCTTTAATAGACCCCTTTCCGCTTGTTATCTTTGGTTAGAAAAACAATTTTTAGCCAATATAAAACCCCCAAACTTACAGGAAAGCTCAAAAAACGAACTGATTGCCTGGGGTCTATGCCTAAAAGGGGCAGATATTCAAAACAATTATGACATTATTAATAAAACGCTCTCTGAACTTGCTTTTTACCCACGTTTCAAAATTCACGTCGTTGGTATTTATCGAGGAAATAAACTGATTCTCAATCCAAGTTCGCAAGAGAAAATTCAACTCTACGACAAACTTTTTATCTTAGGCAGCGAAGAACAAATGGACACGTTTGCTTTGTCTTTGCATATCAGTCTTTATCAAGAAGACTTAAAAATTCTCGACCATTTTATGTTAAAAACATTTTTATTAGATGCCTCTCATCCATTTGTAGGACGCCGTATTGACTATTCCCTACGAGCCAATCAAATAGAAGGGATGGTCCTCGGCCTTGAACGTAAAGGCCTACGTACCCTCCATCCTGTCGAGCAAACTCGTCTCAAAACGAATGATTTGCTCATATTGCTTTTAAAAAAGCCACTTTCGGTTTTATAGTCGTTAGGCCTCTGTTGGGGCTTACAATATGCTAGCATAGGCCCTCGTGATTAGTTAATCAACTATATTAAAAGAATGACTACCCTTATCAAGCAATTATTAAATCGTCTTTTCTCTAAAAAGAGGAAATGCGCGCCCGCGGCATTGACTCCGCGAGCTGCGCACAGTATTTCGCGTAAAAATATTAATAATAATGCGTTAAAAGTATTGTACCGTCTTCATGAGCACGGATATAGTGCTTACCTAGTCGGCGGCTGTCTGCGTGATTTATTACTACATAAAAAACCAAAAGATTTTGACATTGCCACCAATGCACGCCCAGAAACGGTAAAAAAAATTTTTCGGAATGCACTTTTGATTGGCCGGCGTTTTCGTATTGCCCATATTCGGTTTGGTCGAGAAATTATTGAAGTCACGACCTTCCGCGCCCATAGCGAAAAAAAGTCGTTTAAACATCGCATGGTCGCCGCTCATGGCATGTTACTTCGTGATAATGTCTATGGTACGATCGAAGAAGATGTTTGGCGACGTGATTTCACGATGAATGCAGTCTATTACAACATTGCCGACTTTTCTTTAGTCGACTATTGCGGCGGTCTTGCTGATATCGAAGCAAAAATAGTACGGATGATCGGTGATCCAGTCGCACGTTATCAAGAAGATCCCGTACGTTTGTTACGTGCAATCCGTTTTGCGGCAAAATTGAATTTTACAATCGATCCGGCCACAGCTGAGCCGATTCCACGTCTTGCTTCTTTATTACAGCATGTACCCGCGGCTCGTTTATTTGAAGAGGTGCTTAAACTCTTTCATCATGGTCAAGCCTTAAAAACCTATCAACTTTTACGCGATTATCAATTATTTGAGCAGTTATTTCCTCAAACCGCACACTGTCTCGATCAAGAAACGGCTGCTGATTTATTAGAAATGGCATGTCAAAATACTGACCAGCGCGTCAAAGCCGGAAAAACAGTCTCGCCTTCTTTCTTATTTGCAGTGCTCTTATGGCCCGCTGTCCAAAATAAAGTTCGACAGTCCTTAACACGACACACCCCCTTAGTGATTGCTTACCAACAAGCGATTAGCCATGTTTTAGCGGCACAACAAAAGAAAATCATGCTCCCACGACGCTATAGTAGTGGGGTACGAGAAATTTGGGAGTTGCAAAATCGTCTCATTCAGCGGCGCTCATTTATGATTCCGCAACTGATGCAACATCCTCGCTTTCGCGCGGCGTATGATTTTATTTTATTACGTGCGCAAATCCAGGAAATTCCTGCAGAAATTGGTGAGTGGTGGACACAGTTTTTGCTGTTAGACGAAACTCAACAAAAAAAATGGCTTGAATCAATCGCCGAACCACAAAGAAAAAAACATTATTTTCGGAAAAAGGCAAATCTTGATGAGCAAGCTGACTAAACAACGTGCTTGGAAGGCGTTGCAACAACACGCTATATTACTTGAAAAGCAACGTATCACTGACTTATTTGTTGATGATCCGGCTCGTTTCACACGCTATACGACAGAAGAAGCGGGCTTAACATTCGATTATTCTAAAAATCTTTTTCAAGCAGACACTTTATCCTTACTTTACAATTTAGCCGACAACGCTCAACTTCGTTCTGCGATTGATGGTTTATTTTCTGGAGAAAAATGCAATACCACGCAACAACTGCCTGCTTTGCACACCGTTTTACGTGATCCTCGCCGAAGTGGGCGGGTGGTGAATGGCCAAGATGTTTTAATGGCCGTGCACGCGGCGCTCGATCAAATGGAAGAGTTTGTAACCAACCTACAACAGCACCGTTGGCGTGGCGCAACCGGAAAACCAATTACCGATATTGTTAATTTAGGGATAGGAGGATCTGATTTAGGTCCGCAAATGGCTGTCCAAGCATTACAAGATTATCAGCAAACTTCATTTAAATTCCATTTTATTTCCAACAGCGATGCCGCAACGTTAAATAAACTTTGTCATACTTTACCGCCGGAAACTACTTTATTTATCATCGCATCAAAATCTTTTACGACCGTTGAAACCTTACTCAATGCCCAAGCGCTACTCAGTTGGATGCAAAAGACCCTTGATTATAAGCAAATTATGCAACATCATTTTGTCGCCGTCACAGCACACCCTGAAAAAGCACAGCAATTTGGAATAAAAAAAGAACATATTTTTCCGATTTGGGAATGGGTCGGTGGACGCTTTTCACTTTGCTCTTGTATTAGTCTTGCCCTGGCGCTAAGCATTGGTATGCAAAACTTTCGTGATTTTCTGGCTGGTGCACATACGATGGATCAGCATTTTTATACCCGCCCCTGGGCAACGAATATGCCGGTTTTACTCGCGCTGTTAGGCATCTGGCAACGAAACTTTCTACGCACCGAAGCGCATGTGGTCTTACCGTATGAAGGGGCCTTAAGTGATTTTCCCCGTTATCTTCAACAACTGGAAATGGAAAGTACAGGTAAATCTGTAACGTTAACCGGTCAGGCAGTTGATTACCCAACGTGTCCTTTGATTTTCGGAGACTCCGGACTCAATGGCCAACATGCCTTCTACCAACTTTTTCATCAAGGCACGGCCACGTTCTCAAGTGATTTTATTCTGGTTTTACGTCCTAAACAGACTGAATGGATTGACTTGCAAAAACACGCTGTAGCCAGTGCGCTGAGCCAAAGTAAAGCGTTTATGGAAGGTTTTGCCGCACAGGATCCCCATAAACGTTTAGTGGGCAATCATTCTAGTAGTACCTTGGTCTTAGAAGCATTAACTCCCTTTACCCTAGGCATGCTCATTACTTTGTATGAACATAAAGTTTTTACCCAAAGCGTGATTTGGCAAGTCAATCCCTTTGATCAATGGGGAATTTACTATGGGAAAGCGCTCGCTCAACAGATCACACCACAGCTGGAAGGCAAAGTAAGCGATGATGAATCCTTCGACTCTTCGACACAAGGGCTGATTAATTTATATCGATCGTACTCGTCATAACACGAACATTTTTTCTGTTCACCCCCATAAACTTTGCCAAAACCGACACTCAATTTAACGGTACTTCGATCAGCGTACTAGATAGCATTTAGTTTACACATTGGTAAATCAACGGTACCGTTCTATACTTCTAAGATCTAACTTTCTTATTTTGTAGGCCAAACTGCATGGATAAACATCCTAAACCGTTCTCTTCTGCAAAAACTGAAGTCAAACGGTATCGAAGCAAAAAAGTGGCTTGGCCGGCGTATGAACTGGCTTTTTTAGATCATGACTTTTTACTCCATAAATCACTGCGTTCGGTACGCTTACAGTTAGAACTGCTCAAGCCTGAACTTTCGCAACAAAAATTAAAAATTGAATCCACAATTGTGGTGTTTGGTAGTGCTCGCATTCTCGATCCACAGATTGCAAAACAGCAACTAAACGTAGCAAAAGAAAATCTAAAAAAGAATAAACTCAATTCCCACCATAAAAAAGCGTTAAAAACAGCGCAAACACAGCTCGAAAAATCCAAATATTACACACAGGCACAAAAATTTGCACAGATTGTTTCCAAGCGCTGTCAGAAACGAAGTAAAAGACATTTTGTCGTGGTCACAGGGGGCGGTCCAGGAATTATGGAAGCGGCGAATCGTGGTGCAGCGGAAGTTAAAGCAAAAAGTATTGGTTTAAACATTATTTTACCGCATGAACAGGCCCCTAATCCGCACATTTCACCGGAGCTTTGTTTTCAGTTTCACTATTTTGCGATTCGTAAAATGCATTTTCTCATTCGTGCGCGGGCGTTAGTTTGTTTTCCAGGCGGATACGGAACATTAGATGAACTCTTTGAAACATTAACTTTACTGCAAAACAAAAAAATCAAACCGATTCCTTTATTATTATTTGGTAAAAAATTTTGGTCGAAGTTAATTAATTTTGATTTTATGGTCAAAGAAGGCATGATATCCCAAGAAGATTTAAAACTATTTCATTACGTTGAATCGGCTGAGCAAGCTTGGAAAAGCATTGCCGACTTTTATGATTTACAGGAAGATTGTCAATCCACTCCTGATAAAAAATCATTACGCGGCACAGCGCGTTTAAGGAAGAAAAAGTAAAATCGCTTCATTACAAAAGTTTCTACCGTGAACGGTCAATTCAATAAACTGCGTGTTTTCTGTTTGAAAAAGGCCTAAACGCTTACCTTCTTCTAACGGTTTAGCGATCACCTGGCGAGCAAGGCCCGTACGTGCCTCAAATAGTGCCAAGGGAATTGGCTGGAAAAGCCGTAGCGCATTGAGCATAAACTCAAAAGCAAGTTCAGCCGTGGGAATGTATTTTTTCTTCGGCAATAAAACACGTTTCTTTCATTAAATACTGGTGCGGTTGTTTGCAATTCCAACTACGAACGATACGCTGCGTGGTTTCATCACTCAGCTTACTATGGGCCCCGGCGCCTATTCCAATATAATCACCAAACTCCCAATAATTACGATTATGCCGGCAAGCCGCATGAGGACGACTATATGCTGAAATCTCATAGTGCTCATAACCGGCCGCATTTAACCATTTTATCCCTTGTTCATGGAGCACGGCAATCTGATCGTCTGCAGGCAAAGGCGGTGGCTGACGAGCAAATTCGGTATTGGGTTCTAGCGTCAGCTGATACTGACGTAAGTCCGCCAACGCCGCTTCCACCGA
The DNA here is from genome assembly GCF_000257395.1 of Rickettsiella massiliensis 20B. Lineage (GTDB taxonomy): Bacteria > Pseudomonadota > Gammaproteobacteria > Diplorickettsiales > Diplorickettsiaceae > Diplorickettsia > Diplorickettsia massiliensis. The sequence goes on along the minus strand of NZ_AJGC01000002.1, from coordinate 270,202 downwards.
CTGATTAGGTAACCCATACATCAAATCAATATTAATCAATGGGAATCCTGCCGTCTGGGCTTGTTCAATTGCCTGATAGGCTTGATCACGGTCGTGAATACGCCCTAACCTTTTTAATTGTTCCTCTTCAAAGCTTTGTACACCAATGGAAAGGCGATTCACACCCGCATCGCGATACCCTTGGAAACGGAGATATTCAGTTGTTCCAGGATTGGCTTCCAGGGTAATTTCAATATTCTCGGTAAAAAAAAGCCTTTTTTTTAGTTCAGCTAGTAAATAAGCGATACTTTCTGCTGAAAATAAACTCGGCGTACCGCCGCCCATAAAAATGCTGTGTAACGGCCGATCGTGAACTTGAGGAAGCTTGTCCTCTAAATCGCGAAGTAACGCGTGGATATACTCTTTTTCTGGTAATTCACTGCGTAATGGGTGTGAATTAAAATCACAATAGGGGCACTTCCGAATACACCAAGGAAAGTGAATATAAAGCGAAAGCGGTGGCAAGGTTAACATTGAGCCCATAAAGGAAACCTAATTACAATAGTGGGCAGCTTATTCAATTTTTAAGCCAAGGTCTAGTCTTTTAACCTCCCTTCTCCCTCAGAACCACGTAATAAGGCCCATGCTGACTGAATAAGCTTTATTTATCGCTACTTTATAATATCTCTCTAGCAAAAAGACCTTGGCAACATTTAGCATCCATCAACCTTCTACCATACAAACAAAGAAGGTGATGTCTAACGGTTATCTTAACTTTAATAAACCAACACTTTACATCAAACTTAACATAAGTGAGCTAAACCGTTTAATTAAAACCGATACCTAATCGCTTTACGTTTATCTTTATTTTGTTCGCCCCTTTTTATTTGGGACGGATGATTATCAGAGTCTATTTTTTCTGGGGGCGCATAAGCAAAAAAACCATCTAATCGGGAGGGTCGCCGAGATTTCCTGTTCCTTAATAAGAAATTATCTCCCATCTTTAATGGCTAAATTTTCTCATTTAAGTGCCCAGGTTCAGTAAAATTAACCGCTTTATCACTTTTCTAAAGAATAGTCTTCTCTTCGGGAAAAGAAAACTTTTTTTCGGTTTTAGAGGGTTCTTTTAACTTGTTTAATATTCTATCTTGAAAAGAAAGAGTATCTGAATTTTCAGTTACCCTATTGAATAACTCTTTTTTTGGATCTTGTAAATGAACAGTAGGATCAGCCAAATAATTTTTTCTGATTAATAGACCCGCTTCCTTTTCCGTAAATTTTGAGGAAGAAAAAGGGTCCGTTAATTCTGATGGAAAAGATGAAGTAGCCTCATTCTGTTTTTGTAACAAAGAAGCCATCTGACTTTTTTCTTTTTCTTGTGCAATATTTTCCAGCATATTTTCAACAAAAAAATATTTTGTACAGTTTTTTCTGGGAAATAAACAGTCAATTCATTTAAAATCTCTTTCAGTTCACTTGCGCTGGGTCGTTGTGGAGCAGGTAAAAGCATCATAGAAGTAAGATGCTCAAAAATTTCGACTGAAGAAAAATCAGTAGAAAAATTATTCTCTTCCTTTGCTCATAACGCTTTAATAATGCTTTTACTGTTAAGCTTTTTCTGATAGATATCTGCCGATTCTAAATAGGTCATTGCTCGCTTTTCTCTAATTTCTCTACCCACTAAATTATCTGAAAAAAGAAGCGGGGTCAGCGAATTGATTATCTTGTATGTGTGGCTGGGTCACATAACCAGATGAATGGTATGTCCATGACGCCCCTTCTAAAAAAGAATCTACATTCGACAGAGAAGTTTCTCTTCTAACATAACCCTGTGCAGTGAGTGTATCCGTTTATAATGTACTTTCATTATTGGAAAAAGTTTGTATGGGATATTCTCCGGTTAATAAAGATTTCATCGTGACGCCTAAAGACCAAATATCATTTTTATCAGGATTAGGCAAAATTTTACCGGGATGATTTTCAGCGTCTTTTAATAATTCAGGAGAAAGGTAAGTAAGCATCCCTAACTGACTGATGAGTTGATGGGAAAAATGCGCGCATCCAAAATTAGCGAGCAAAAAATTCCCTTTTTTATCTAAAAGAATATTATCTGGCTTAATATCTCCATGAATAATTCCACAATGTGGAATACCTCTATCATCGTTAAAAATATTATTATGTAAAAAATTAAGGGTGTTGACGCTATTTTTCAGTTGATGAAAAAGATTAATTCGCTGCTTCGGGACAAAATTGTTGTAAATAATTTCGGCAGGATTCTAGATCCGTTTCTTTTTTACAAAATAGCAATTCATTTCCAAAAACTCTTTTCTCATCATAAATCGGCAAGCATAGAAAAGCCTTTATTTGATGATAATTTGGATGTTATGTTATAGCATGTTCTATCGTTTTTTCGTTTTGAAAGGAAGAATAAGAACTATCTCCAGTATATTTTTTTATAAAAAAGAGTAAACTGATTCTGACTTTTTGTTTTAACTCCCAAGAATGAACTAGACGCTTGTTGTCCAGATTGAGCAAAACCTATAATTTCTTTGCTATATTGGTTTGGATTTCTTAGCAATTCACAAATAGCTGGCGTCCCACCACCACTTCTATATTTTGAAGAATAAGATTTTTTAATATTAACTGATAATTTTGGCCTTAGCTCAACATTTACAAATGGTCGCAACATACTCCACCCCTATTGGCAAAACAAAAATGTATTTAATATATATTTTATCTTGGCAGGAGTTTATTAAGGAATGATTAAAGTAATTTAGGTTCTTTAGACTCGCTCTAAAATTAAACAAAACACTAAAATAACCCGCACCATAGAGGTGATTGGATTAGGAAAATATGAATTCGATCAGTAAATATAAAGATAACTGATTGTTTGCTTCGCTTATTACGTAAATACGTTTACTACAGTACTAGTAAGATAATAGAAAACTGATAGAGTACGATTGCTAATAATAAAAAAGAATTTAAATAAGAAAATGTTTATACAAAACGACAGGGTTCTTTATGTTTATTGTTACGTTCTCCCGCCTTTTTCTTTATACATTCTCATGATTATAAAAACTCTTTCGTATTTGAATAGTACAGAAACTAGACTTTCACGAAAAGTAAAAAGGGGTGAGAGGTCGTCGTTGCTGAATTGTATTTGCGCATCTTAAATTTTGTTTAACTAGTGAGCTACTTTGTCTACGGAAAACGCGAATCATTACGCCCAAAAATAAACTCGCTTCACGCAACACGCTTTCAGCCAAAACCACCCCTCCGTCACAGACGGATTCTTAGTGGAATATATACCACCGAACGCCATGATTTAACCACGCGATTCTCTCTATACTCGTCAACGATGCACAGGATAACCGGGTTGCTTCATCTTGTTCACGTTATCCTCTTCGCTGTTGGCGTCTTGTTCAACATTCCAATATTTAGAACCTTTATAAGGTTGATGAGGAGAACCTTTTGCCGGTGAAAACGTAGCTTCAAAAATGCTAGCTATTCGCTTTACTCGTTTACTGCTTAATGGATCTCTTTTTTTGATTACAGTCTTAGAAAACTCACTGTTATCGGATGTATTTGGACTTGTTGACGGATTATTTTCGAGCAAAACATGATAGTCAAAAGCTTGAGGGCGTGATGGGCTGCATGAAAAAAAATAGAACTTACTCAAGTCTTTTGCCAATTTTATCGTATTGGTTTCCTCCTTTGTTTTTTTCGTTTCTCCTGTATTTCGGTTAGTTCCTCATTTATTTTCCTTAGGTCATTGAATGCCGGCAATTCATCTTGGCAGATTGATAGATTATGTTTGGGCATGAAAAAACACCTTATCATTTATAAAATAGATTAAATAGAATCTTGTTTAATAACAAAACAAATGGAAGGCTATTTTAATGATTTTTTATTAAGACAATCTTATCTTTTAATACATTTATATATATAAATATAGCTCTTAATTAGAGATAACTTTAATATAAGTAAAATAAATTATTGAATCAGCACTCAATGACTCTTCCCTGACAGGAGCAAGTGAAAATCTTGGGTAGAAATAGCTACCATAAAAGAAATAGTTTATTCATTCCTAAGATGATACACATCGTTATCGTTATATATCGTATCCAAATGTTTATTATCTTCTTGACTCAATTGATACGCTTAAAATATAAAAATTAGAATTTTAACTCTGTTAAAAGACGATAAAGTTGATTTCATTCGATCCACTCAACAATCCTATCCTTTTTATCGATAACAATTAAAACGGTTTAAATAATAAAAAAATCCAACCTGCTAAAGCTAAAAAAGGCCCAAATGGAATCGCTGCCTTAAATTTTAGTTTATTTAGTAAAATTAATACGCTACTCACCAGCAAACCAGAAAAAGCCGCCATACACAAAATAGGCGCTAAGCTAGTCAATACCCAACCAGGCACCAAATACCGCAAATAATTTAAAATCGCCATAACCCATTCCTTCTTTGTGAGTTGCCCAGCGATACAACTTCGCAAGCAGCCATAAACTTAAATAAGCCACCAAGGCACCCAACACGGCAGAAGCGGTCGGCACAAATAGATTGAATGCGTTACAAGAAAGACCTAACCACAGTAAAGGAAAAATGATAATATCCGGTAACCAACCATATTCATAATCAATACCACTTAATACAATCAGCCCCCAAGTTAAAAACAAAGCCACCAGCATCGGGACGGGCCACTCAAACGTATACACGACGGCAAGGGAACTGATCAGAGTAAGCATTTCAATGAGAAAATAACGAATAGGGATTTTTTGTTGACAATACGTACAACGTGCTTTTAACAAAAAATAAGAAAATAGAGGAATTTTTTCAAAAAATCGCAGCGAATGTTGGCACAAAGGACAATGCGAATTCGGCCATAAAAGATAAAGATAACTGATTGTATTTGTCTCTTGATGGCTTAAATACGGTTGCTGAAGGGACTGCAAGATAAGCGGGAGACGATAGACCACAACCGCTAAAAAGCCACTGATCGCTAAGACTAAACAAATCGTCCCTGTCAACAAAATACTTTCCATCTATATGACATTCCCTAACTTAAAAATAGGTAAATACATCGCAATAATAATACTTGAGACAATTAACCCTAGAAAAATAATCAACAAAGGTTCAATGAGCCGAGACAAATTTTCTAAAAAAAAATCGATATTTTCTTCGTATAATTCTGCGATATTCTTAAAAATATCAGCGAGTTTACCGGATAGTTCTCCCAGCCTGATTAAATGAATGACTTCTTCAGGAATAATTCGCTGTGCTTGCAACGCGCCATAAAAATTTTCTCCATTTCTAATCAAATCACAGCTTGTCAAAATCGCTTTTTTAACAATGGACTTTGGACACATTCGGCACTGGCGGATAACGCATCGATTAAAGGCACTCCCGAAGCCAGTGCTAAGGCTAATAATCGAGAAAAACGCGCAATCAGGAGGGTTTGATAAATTTTTTTAAGACCAGAAAGATGAAGAAAAAGAAAATCGCTTTTTATCGTAAGCCAGTGTGTGCGCTTATTTAGAAAAAATAAACCTACCCCCCCTAAACTGAAACCGATACATAGTGTTAAAAAATAGCTTTGAACGAATTCAGAAATGTGAAGCACCACACGAGTTAAAATCGGTAATTGCGCGCCCACTTCGGTAAAAAGTTGCTGAAACTGTGGGACAACCCCGGTCACAAGTAATAAAAAAATAATTCCTGATACAAGTATCACTAACAGTGGATAAAGCATCGCGCCCATTAACTTTTTACGTAACTGTGCGGTTTTTTGGAGGTGTTGGGTAATCCGTAAAAAAATAACGTCAAGAACTGCTGTTTTTTCACCTAAGGCTATCAATTGTTGATGAAAGGGACTATAAAAATTAGGCAATTTATTTAATGCTTCAGTAAAGGAGTAGCCTCGTTCCAAATAAACCCTCAAATGATGAATTTGCTGTTTAAACTGGAGTGTAAAAGGCCCCTTTTCAAGTAAATGTAAACTCTCGATTAGAGGGAGTCCGGCTTTGAGTAAACGTGCCAGTTGCGTATTAAAATTGAGGATATCTTTTCTCTGCCAAGCGAGGTAAAAACAAGCTGTTGTTTTTTGCTAATTTTTTTAAGATAAATACCTTGGCAACGTAAACGATGCTGTATTTTCTGAGGATCGTTTTCAAACGTGTTTCCTTGATAAGATTGACCACCTTTGGAAAAGCCTTGCCAAGTATAAATCGTTATTTTTTAACTATCATGGTCCGATGATTGAAATAGGGTTAGTTTTTAATAATGCGCTTCATCTCAGATAAACTTATTCTTCCTTGCTTGAGTTTTTCTAAAGCAGAGAAATATAATGTTTTCATTCCTTGCGCGAGGGCATGGCGAGTAATTTCTTGAACGCTCACAAAGCTCAAAGATACCGGTACGTCCAGCGTATCCTCCAGTACATTTCTCACAGCCGTGTGCTTTAAAAATAGAGATGAGGCTTACCTCTTGCTCAGTCAGACCCAGCTCAAGTAAAATTGTTCGGGGCAAGGGGTCAATCACTTTACAATGAAGACACAAGCAGCGTGCTAAACGCTGGGCAATCACTAAATACACCGCCGACACAATATTGTAAGCTGGAATACCCATATTTGATAAACGAATTAAGCTTTCTACCGCATTATTCGTATGCAAGGTGGACAAAACTAAATGGCCGGTTTGTGCGGCTTTAATCCCTATTTCAGCGGTTTCCTGATCACGCATTTCGCCGACCATCAAAATATCGGGATCTTGTCTTAAAAAAGCGCGCAAAACCAGCGAAAAATCAAGACCGATCTGTGGATTCACATTCACTTGATTGATCCCCTCTAAATAAATTTCAACCGGATTCTCTACACAAGAAATATTGCGTGTATGATGATTTAAATAAGCCAGCGCGGTGTATAAAGTAATTGTTTTTCCACTTCCGGTGGGTCCGGTTACTAAAATCATGCCATGTGGCGAAGATAAAGCCTCTAAAAAAAAGATTTTTTTGTGTAGAATCCATTCCTAATTGGTCACACGTTAACAAATGCTGATGATTATCTAAAATTCGAATGACTACTTTTTCACCTTGCAGCATGGGACAGGTATTAAGGCGACAATCCACGCGTTGATTTTTTGAGACTCATCAATTGAAAACGACCGTCTTGTGGTAAACGTCGTTCAGCAATATCGAGTTGAGAAAGAATTTTTAAACGTGTAATCAGCCGCGGTGCAAATTGGCGTGCCAACTCCACAACTGGATAAAGAAAACCATCAATTCGAAAGCGAATGTTTACTTGTGACGCAAACGGTTCAAGATGAATATCAGACGCCTGCCGTTCAATCGCGTATTGTAACAAGCGTTGTACATATTCAATCACGACCATTTCATTTTCAATCTCCGCGACTAACGTACGATGCACTTGCATAAAAGCTTGATAAGCACCTTCAGGAGACGATGGATATTGACACAAACTCATCTGGTCTGACTCGGTCAACGCCCCGAAAGAGGACTGAGCCAGTTTAGCAAGATAATTTTTAATTTTTTCGGTTCAACTAAAATTTTTTCGATCACACATCCTGTATAAAAACGCAAACTATCGAGCGCCAGCTGATCGGTTGGATCGAACATCGCTACACCTAATTTTTGGTTTTTTTCCCTACAAGGGAAGGATTTGCCATCTTTGTAAGAAATCCAGATCAAACTTCTGAAGTAACGCCGGCACCGTTTCGATCGTGTCTAAGTCAATAAAAGATAAACACAATCTCTGTGCTAACTGTGACATTAAGTAAAGCGGATCGACACTCGTTTCTTGTAAAAGCGCACGAACCCATGAAATTTGCTGGCGCTTCGCTTCCAGTAACGATCGATGTAATTGCTCTTCCGTGATTTGCTTAGTTTGGAGTAAAGAATGACTTAACTGTTTAATAATTGTATTTTCCACTTCGCCTCTCTTTCCTTAGTGCTAGGTAAAAAATGATTCTAACGTAATTTTCCAAAAAATGCATTGACACATTAAATTTTTAATGTTTAAAATAATCTTGTTTCAGGAAATTATTACGAACACCTTACTGATGTACTCTTTATGGTAAGAAAAAAAAGCATAAGAATACATACTTATCTCATAAAGATTACCATGTATCGTATTTTCCGGAGTTTGCGTGTAAGTCGTGTTATTCTGCTTCTTGTTGGTGGTGAAAGCGGTCTGACGGTAACGACACCATAACCAAACAGTGGTTGATACGAATACATAAGTCAGTAAGGTTTTTTATTTTTTAGTCTTTTGGCTTATTTTCTCATTCCCTCTTCGCTCGCCTTGAGGCATGAATTGTTTTTCAATCCACCGCTAAATTACCACCTCCCCTTCTCTACACTTTGACTTCACTGATATTTTAAAGAATACTCTCCCTCTTGGTGAATAAACATAAAATCAATGCTGATAAGATGCTTAAACAAAATAACTTAGGTCAAACTATCCACATTCGGTATGCTGACTTAGAAACACATACTCATCATTTGACACGTTATTGGGCCTGGCTCTCGGCGTTAGAAAAAGAACGGGCTTTACGTTTAATTGAGCAACAACGCCCCTTGTTTATTGTCAGTCGTGGTTTATTACGTCAACAGCTTGCCGACTATCTGGGTCAGAAGCCTGAATCAATTGTTTTGACAAACACTGCAAGTGGCAAACCATTATTAGGCGGGACAAAAAAATCGTTATTAACCTTCAATCTTTCTCACTCTAAAAATAAAACAGCCTTTATTTTTGCATGGGAACGTCAAGTTGGTATTGATATTGAATATAAATCTCCCCGAAAATGGATTGAAAAAATAGCCGCGCGCTGTTTGTCACGTACAGATTATCAACAATTTACGATAAAAACAGGTCAGGAAAAATTAAACTTTTTTTTCGATTGCTGGGTTGCCCATGAGGCGGCAATTAAAGCGCGCGGTCAATCTTTACTCTCTCCTTCAGGATCGGAGTATTCTGTTCCCTCACTCAACGTAACTGAGTTAAATAAAAAATTCACTATTGTGCCGCTTACATTACATGCCGATTTTGCCGCCGCGGCCGCAATTGAAGCGTATGACCCCTCTGCGACCCCACTTCTCATTCGAGAAATGACTTAAATAAACACACTGTTTATTTAACAAACTCCATCATCATAAAACGAACGACAGTTCTATCGTCTGGCTGCATCTCAAGTAAAGGATAATGGAGGTTTAAGGCTTTTAAATAACGTTTATTCCCATCAAAAATAAGCTGTCTAAAAAGCAAACTGACACCCGAACCTTGCCGGACACGCGCAAAAATAAAATCGCCATTATGTGGCACACAATCGGTATCCAATACAATAATCGAGTTTTTTGAAAAACTGAGGCCCTGAGCCGCTTCCATACAATCATTTTCGACGCGAATTGCAAACGCATCGGGACTCAAACAAACATTTGTAATCACGTAATTGGCATAGGTTTTATTTATCATGGGTGTTAAGTTAATAAAACGCTCCTTAATCTCATGTGGACTCAGCAACGGGGCCTGATAGTAAAGCGGTGCCGCGCCATTAGAGCGATATAAACCCTCTTCTTCTTCACTTAAATGTTCGTGATCAAGCCACCCATGTGGTTTGTTAAACACCTGCTCAATATGGCTCGCGAGTCGATCGCCAATATTTTTAATTGGGCTATTGCCAATTAAGTGGCTAATTTGACTTTGCGAACGGTCTAACCGTTCGGATAAATCCGTAATCCCACCTACGGTACGAGCCAGGTTACGCAAATTTTTACGTCTAATATCTTTTACATTCATTCTAAAGCTTTAACCGAGTATTATTGTTATGACCGAGTAAGTAAAATTATACTCAGAATCTCCTTAAAGAAATGTCAAATAAAGTAATTATTTACTTATTATTTATTACCTTTTTAGGTAAATAATATTTTTTATCTAAATAGAGTTTTATCGAGTTTTTTACGTACCTTAACCCCTTTAAGCTGAACGTATCGTGGCAATCCACCATGATAGCTCGGATAACTTTCGCCTTGAATCAGGGGGAGAAGGTATTCTCGACAACGAGCCGTAATATGAAAGCCATCGGCACTTATAAAATGACGCGGTAATTTTTTTTCTTGATTGGCCACCGCGGATAAAGAAGCCTCACCAATTGTCCATTGATAACGCTTCGTCGGTTTACGTACAATGATCGGCATCACCCCGCTTTTACCACGAATCGCCCATTCAACGCTGTAAATAATCGGGTAATGCCCAATGGTATTTAAACCCGAGTTTCTCCTTAATTTTTTGTGCAATCACCGGGGCAGCACCGCCTAGTTGCTTATTTCCAAAGGCATCGATCCCGCCGGTTTCAGCCAAAAATTGCTGTTCGCTGTTACGAATTCCTTCTGCCAGCACAATCACACAATAGCCATAACGAGCCACTGTTTGTTCAACACGCGCCAAAAAAACGTCCTCTTGAAAAACAATTTCGGGAAATAAAATGATATGCGGAGGCTGGCCTTTCGTTTCCGTTGCTAAACCACTGGCGGCAGCAATCCACCCGGTATGCCGTCCCATCACTTCCATGATAAAAACCTTCGTTGAAGAAGCCGCCATCGAAGCGACATCTAACCCGGCTTCACGCGTTGAAATCGCAACATATTTTGCAACCGAACCAAAACCCGGTGAATTATCCGTAAAAGGCAAATCATTATCGATCGTTTTCGGTAAACCAATGCAAGTCAGCGGATATCCTTGTTTTTTACTAAATACTTCAAGTTTATGGGTGGTATCTTGCGAATCGCCGCCGCCATTATAAAAAAAATAACCGATGTTATGTGCTTTAAATACCTCAAGTAATCGTTGATACTCGGCCTGATTGTCTGCAACGCTTTTTAATTTGTAGCGACAAGAACCAAACGCACCTCCTGGACTAAAACGCAACTGAGCAATCGTTTTTGGGGTTTCTAAACTAGTATCAATTAACTCTTCATTTAATGCCCCCAAAATACCATGACAACCGGCATAGACTTTTGCGATATGCTGTTTATTCCGACGTGCCGTTTCAATGACACCACAAGCGGTTGCATTAATCACTGCGGTGACACCACCCGATTGGGCATAAAACGCGTTTTTATTTGACATGAATCTTCCTCAGATTGGCGAATAAGATAAAAATCGGTTATTTTATTGACGTAAATTTTAGAGCACAAAAAGAAACTGCCATTTATTTCGAAAAGTTTCAACCCTAAATTGCTATCAGTAAACCTTTTTATCAAATAAGATATTAATCATTTATTTTCTCGGACGAGTTTAGGATTCATTATGCAACATGTTCATATACTCGGGATTTGCGGCACCTTTATGGCGGGAATCGCGGCCCTTGCACAAGACTAAAGGGTTTCACGTTTCCGGCTCGGATCGCCAAAGTTATCCGCCGATGAGTGATTTCCTCGCAGCGCGAAACATTGCCTTTACCCAAGGCTATGACGATCTTTCTTTTCTCCATCCTCGTCCGGATCACGTCATTATTGGTAATGCATTAAAACGAGGGGATCCGTGTGTGGAAGCCGTTCTCAATGCAGGGATTCCCTATACTTCTGGGCCGGCTTGGTTAGCCTCTGAGATTTTACCGGGTCGTCGTGTCATTGCCATCGCCGGCACACACGGTAAAACAACGGTTACCAGTTTATTAAGCTGGATACTCGAAGCAGCAGGCTTAAATCCAGGTTTTCTGATTGGTGGGATTCCGGCAAATTTTGAACAATCGGCTCGTTTAGGCCAAGAATATTTTGTCGTCGAAGCGGATGAATACGACACGGCTTTTTTCGATAAACGCCCTAAATTTATGCATTACCGTCCTTATGGCCTCATTTTGACCAATCTTGAGTTCGATCATGCAGATATCTTTCCCGATTTGGTAGCGATTCAATTACAATTTTCTTATTTGCTGCGCACCGTTCCCAGCGCTGGATTTGTGATTGCCCCGCAAAACGAACCCAATTTAGACACGGTATTCGCCAAGGGCTGTTGGACACCCTGGACACGTATCGGCGCGGAGGCAGAGTGGTCTGCACAATGTGACCACGCAGATGGTCGTCAATTTCAAGTATTCTATCAAAATAAGTATCAAGGCACGGTTCACTGGCCACTATTAGGTGAACACAATGTGGCAAATGCATTATCGGCGTTGGCGGCCGCGCAGCATCTTGGACTCTCCTCTGAACAAGCAATCTCTGCGTTAAGTCGCTTTCAGGGCGTAAAACGTCGTCTTGAGCACTACATAACCATTCGAGACATTCATATTTATGATGATTTTGCGCACCATCCCACGGCGATTCGAACGACTTTAGCCGGTCTACGTCAACATATCGGTCCACAAAACAGGATCTTAGTTTTATTACAGTGTGGGACACATACCATGCGTAGTCACCAGCATCGTGCCACGCTCAGACCGGCTTTACAAATTGCTGACCACGTGTGGATTCTGAGTCCCCAATCGGATTGGGAGATTGACTTATGTTTAGAACAAACTTCTATTCCCATTCACATCGCTGACTCGATTGCCATGTTAACCAAACAGCTCGCCGAAACAGCGCAACCCGGCGATTATATTGTCATTATGAGCAATCAAAGCTTGGATGCGGTGCACAAAGCATTAGTTGATAATTTAAACGGGTGCCCATTGCGTGTCTAAACCATTCAGTCCAGATCAAGTCCTGCGCCGGGCACTCGCTTTAGCACGCGTCCACCGTGGTTTTTGCGCGCCGAATCCCTGTGTCGGGGCGGTGCTCGTTCAGAAGGGGCAACTCATTGCTGAAGGTGCGCACCAAGGGAGTGGCTCACCGCATGCTGAAGCCGTGGCGTTAGGGTCTTTAACCTTAGAACAAACTCAAGGGGCAACATTGTATATCACCTTGCAACCGTGCTGTCATACCAATAAAAAAACGCCTCCTTGCACACAGCTGATTATTGATAAAAAATTAGCTCAGGTGGTGTATGCCTTTCAAGATCCAAATCCCGCTGTCGGGACAACCGCCGATGCCATTTTACAACAAGCTGGTATTCCCTGTATTTATCACCCACTCCCTGAAATCCATGCATTCTACGCCAGCTACGCTTGGGTCACCGCTAAAATCGCTTTAAGCCTAGATGGAAAAATAACGCTCCGGCCAGGAGAGCGAACCCACTTAACCGGACCAGAAGCCGCACAATTTACCCATCAGCAACGCCAACAGGCAGACGCCTTATTCACTACCGCGCGCACGATTTTGGCCGATGATCCAAAGATGAATATTCGACTCGGCACTCTGGTGCAGAGTAAACCGCTTTATGTGTTAGATCGATTACTCACCGTTCCGTTGTCCGCACAAATTTTCCGTACTGCAAAACAGGTGACGCTTTTTCATCAAGCGGATCTCCCTGCAGCGAAAAAAACAACCTATTTACAAAAAGGGGTCCGCCTGATTCCAATTCCTGATGATGACACAGGATTAAAACTCCTCTGCGTTTTACAGCAAATTGGACGCGATGGGCACCACGATTTATGGGTTGAAAGTGGCGCACGCTGCTTTACTCAACTCGCTCAGGCGAATCTCCTCCAACGCGCATTAGTTTATGTCGCACCCCTTTGCTTAGGATCGACCGCCCAAACGGCCTTTGAACAACCACTTTTCGATCGAGCACAACTGTCGCGGCCTCCTGACGTGTTCGGCCACGATGTTTGCTTTACGTTTGATTGGCCGCTTCCATCCAAATAAGGGTATAATGAGCCGTCTCTATTCCCAGATAATGATAAAAACATGAGTCAAATTACGATACAACGTGCATTAGAGGATCTCCGTCAAGGGAAGATGATTATCTTATTCGACCATGAAAATCGTGAAAATGAAGGGGATTTAGTGCTTGCCGCAGAGAAAGTCACTCCAGAAGCGATTAATTTCATGGCTCAACATGCACGTGGCTTGATTTGCTTGGCGTTGACTGAACAAGACATTGCACGTCTACAGTTGCCAATGATGGTCGAATCCTCCACAAACCCCTTTAAAACGGCATTTACTGTCTCAATTGAAGCGGCACGTGGCGTTACCACCGGCATTTCTGCAGCCGACCGCGCCAAAACCATCCAAGTTGCCGTTGACCCAAATAGTACCGCCGAAGATCTCGTCAGACCAGGCCATATTTTCCCATTACGCGCCCGCAAAGGCGGGGTATTGCAAAGGATGGGGCAAACGGAAGGTGGCACCGATTTAGCCCGTTTAGCCGGATTAAGGCCCGCTGCGGTGATTTGTGAAATTATGAATCCAGATGGAACGATGGCGCGCTTTGCGGAACTACAACGCTTTGCAGAACAACATCAACTCTGTCTATTATCAATTCGTGATTTAATTAATTATCGTCTGAAACACGAATCACTTGTCGAGGAAGTGGCAGGCATTCCTTTGCCCACCGAAACGTACGGTGATTTAACGCTACAATTATTTCAAAGTTCGTTAGATCAACATCATCACTTAGCGATCAGCAACCCGATTCTGCGTGATCCGAATCAACCGCCTTTAGTTCGCCTGCATTCTGAATGCTTTACCGGCGATATTTTTGGTTCAGCACGCTGTGGTGGAATTGGTTTGGTCAATAAACTCAAAGCGTATGCTCTGCAAGATCAAGGACTCGATACGGTCGAAGCGAATCAACGTTTAGGTTTTGGGAGTGACGAACGAGATTATTGGATTGGCGCACAGATTCTTCGCAAATTAAATCTCCTAAACATCCGTCTGATGACGAATAACCCACAAAAAATAGCCGATTTAACGCAACAAGGCATTGTCGTTGCCGAACGAGTCCCACTTATCGCACAGCCAAATCCAACAAATTGTGCATATTTAAAAACCAAAAAAGAAAAGCTGGGACATTTACTCGATCAATAGGTCATTATGAACACTCTGTTAGAAATTAAAAGTCAAGCCATTGATTTTTCAATGCGCCAATCTCCTTGTCATTTAGCGATAGTAGTCAGTCGTTTTAACGAAGAAATTACCGAAGCCTTGTTACACTCTGCGCAAGCGCGCTTAACTGAACTGCAGTTTCCAAACGGCTGGCTCACCCTGGTACGTGTGCCGGGCGCAATTGAAATAGGAATCACGGCGCAACAACTTGCTTTAACAGGCAGGTATCATGCCCTAATTTGTTTAGGTGCTGTGATTCGTGGTGAAACCAGTCATTATGATTATGTTTGCCAACAAGTCAGCGATGCGTGTCAACAAATTGCTTTACAACAAAAAATTCCGGCCACTGAGAATGAAGAACAAGCGTTTGCTAGAATAAACAAGGGTGCCGAAGCAGTAAACGTTGCTTTAGAAATGATTTCGATTTTGTCACAAATTCGCGGCTAGAAAATAAAAATTAAGGGAAAAAACTTCCCTTAATTTGAAGAAATATATTTTTCGCGGCGAATGGCTTCTGAAGGAAAATGATGTTGGGCTATCAACAAAGTAAATACTTCATCGACCATATTTGGATTCCCGCACAAGTAAACAATATCTTGCTCAGGATTCGGTATTAACTCTGCAAACGCATTGCCCACATAACCACGATGCTCGTGTTTTGCTAAAAGATTCTCTAGCGGGACGCGGCTGTAATAGGCGCGAAATTCAAACCATGGGTGCTGAGCAGCAAACGCTAGAAACTCATCTCGATATAACAAATCATCGGCGACACGCACGCCGAGTAATAAGACTACCTTAAAATTTGGCGTTTTGACAAGCGTTCGGCCAATTCAGACAGCATACTTCGATAAGGCGTCACCCCGGTGCCGGTGGCCACAAAAATATATCGTTGTGGTTGTTCATCACGTAAAATTAAACGCCCAAAAGGCCCGGTCGCTTTAATCGACTCGCCTTTTTGCAAACCAAAAAGTAACTCACTGGCCGCACCTTGCGGAACATAAGACGCCGCAAACTCAATTTGGTCGCTGGGTTGATGTGTACTATTAGCAATACTATAGCTTCGCCGTAACACTTTTTGTGCGGTCGGAATATGCAAGGTGATAAATTGTCCAGGGATAAAAGCAAATGCCTCGCCTTCTTTCCGACGAAATCGAAAATGTTTCACTGCTGGGGCAATGTTATGACTCTCTTCGAAAGTCAATATAAATTCTTTTCTATTCATAATCGAGCTAGTCTAATCAGCTAAAAGGCTTTCGTCAAAAAATTTACGCTAGAAAATACAGGATTACACTAATTTTTGCTAAATTCTTCAACGATTACACTGATTTTATTACGCTTAAATCAATAGTTTTTCAGAGAAACCACTTTGTTTTAAAAACATCTGCCGATAGGATATTCATTGGTCCGATTATCGACAGATTTTTCCTTCTCCTGTGTGGGCTTCAGAGAATCGGGTAGTGACCAAAAAGAAGCGCTGCTAGAAGAGACGCGCGATCCGTTATCTTCCAGCTTTCGCTCTGCTAAAACCTGCACAGTAGTTATGGATGCACCTTCTTGCTGTTGCTGTTTTGATGGATTGATGTCCACTGTATCCAGTTTAGGCTCATTGGACAAATATTCGCCTGAAGAGACACTGGATGCGACAGAGGTGTTTTCTTCCAACGAACTTTGTTCGAGTTCTCGTGATTCAGGCAAGATCAAATGAAAATGCTCTATAAAAAAGTTTAGTACCAACTCAGCAATAACTTTATGAACGGATTCAGCAGGATGTAAATCATCCCAAAAATAACATGTTCAGTCGGATAATGTTTCTTTAGTAACTCTAAGGAGTCCAGTTAGAACAAGATCTTTTTTAAAATGTTTTTTATACTTTTCTATTGAATATACAATAATACTTGTCGCTAGATCATCATGCAGACCTTTTCCTGAAACCAGCGGAAATACTTTTAAATCACTTTTCGAGCTCAATTTTTTTTCAACCCATGCTTCTTGAAAAGGGGTAAGAATAAGGTTTATAACTGAATTATCCTCTGGAACAAATTGCCCTTCTTTCACTATTTGCAAATTGTAGCAATTCTTTTTCTTCGAATCAGGAATTAAAATAATTGCATTTTTTCCTGTGAGTGTTCGGCCAACTCTTCGTTTGTCAACGGTTCGGTGGCATACAAAATGGCACAACCAACCGTTAAGTTATATTTCTCAGGATAATTAAGAATATCTTTAAACTTTTCAGCAATGTTTAGGGTATGCACATTGGCGTTGAGACCCGCCTTAGCAATCACTTCTCCGAGTATATGACCCGCTTTAACTCGGCGATTCGGTTCTATATGAATCGGCTTTTTTCCTCGTTTGGAAGGAAAATTTGCTGTTCTTTTTTATTATTCAATACGTATTCTACAGATAACCGCTTCTCATCACGCTCTACATATTTCCCTTTTTCTATAAAATAAATTTGGCGTACTTTCCCTTCCCCAACAAAAACAATGGCTTCTTGATTGTTTTGATCTTGCACAACATCAAAATCTTTCTCTGATTTCAATGAGTAAATCGAACAATTTGAAAAATCAATATATTTATTTTTTTTAGCTAATTCTTTAATTTTTTCACTATAACTCTTACAAAGTGCTGCAATCTTCGCTTTATCCTCTGGTGACTTATTAGCAAATCTTGGGGTACAACTAATATCTGGCAACTCAAAAATAAGAAATTCGTGGGCATGATTATCTTTATGGAGCCATAATGATTGATATTCAGGTCGACTCACTTTATCAATGAGCAATTGATTACTTTTAATCAGTCGCTCAACACAGGCTTCATCCATGTTATTTAGTGTCACCAGATCATTTGCTCCACCCCAATTAATCACTAAGTCCTCAGGGGTGAATTTATTATTCTTTTTAAGGTAATCGACCTGATCCTGAATACTTCCAAGAAAAAAGCTCATAAAAAAAGATTTTATTCGCTTTAGAAAATCATGAAAACTTCTGTACTTGTTAAGCGTCGCACCGCCTTCCGCTTCGTTTTCAACTAAAGGTTTTTCGATAATTCGGCTAGGTCGGGGAATGTCTTCTTGGAGCTTCTTTAATTTTTCTTGGAAATAAACGGCCCAAACATTCGCATCCGTAAACTCTCCATAGTTTGATTTATGCAAAAACCAACGACAAGCAAGGAATGAAACCAAAAAATTTTTCTTTATACTTTCTTCCGGTATCACTTAAGCTATCACCGACGATTTTTATTGCCGTAATTCTCGGTGTTAGTTGTTTACTTTTCAGGTCGCTAGAATCGCTATCTAAAGGTAATTGCTCAGTTTCATGCTTTTTCTTATTATGGCTTGGCATAGCTTAAAACATTATTTCATTAAAATAATGTTTTAATTTATCCCAGAAGAATCATTAAGACAAGATAAAAATATACATTCCTAATTCTTTCGTTAACTTAAACTTAATCAGTCTATACAACAATTAGGATCGTTTTTTTCTGATTACGCAGTTAATAGAATGAGAGATAATAATTTGCTGTTCAGATGAAACCATAGCAATGGACCGTCTTTCAGACGGTTCCTATTTCATTGTGAATCGACTTTCAAATAAGTCGATTGAGCCATTTAATCGCACGGAGAAAGGGAATCGATAGTTTTTCTTATTTGGTAAAAATAGTCAAATAAAGTCTCAACCATACTTCATTTTTTATGCCATGAATGATTCGTGACTGAATATCTTTTATTCGTTTTTTTAAAAAATTAATCAATTTCAGGTAATATCTTAATTCTTATTTGCTAATAAGCGCTTGGGTCATCGACTTAATTAAGTACAAGTATGTACACAATTTTATTTATAGGCTTATTAATATAGAGAATTGAGTTTCTATATACCTCTTTCATGTAAGAGTGATATAATGATAGATTTTTTAGGAAGAAGCAGCATGTCTTTTCCTAAAAAATTGAAACTTCTATTGCTAAAAATCTATTCTTTGATTTATTAATCAGAAAATCATATTATTGACTCATCAAATGTTATATTTGATCAATACTATTTTTATTCTTTACCATTGAATGGTTATTCTTATCGAGTCACACTAACTTATGAAATAAATCTACTTTTAAATATTCACTTATCTTATAAATAAGATTTAGCTGTTTAAGTAAGTATTTAATATAAGAAATAAGTTAAAAAGTTAACATTATTTAATGTAAAAGGTTATACTTACTCAAGTTTATGTTACCATTCAACAAAATTTTACTTACTATAAAAATAAGGTGTGAGCATATGAAAAACGCAGAAAACGTATGTAAATTTGGATTCGTAAAAAGTCAAGTCAATGCACTAGAAGGAAAGGAATCAAATCAAATTGAAAACGATGCAGAAAAGGTATGCAAGCAGGGATTTGTAAAAAAACAACTCGATAAGATAGAAAGAGGGCAACAAAGTCAAAATGACTCTAATACATCAATGACAATAAATTTTTTGACTACAAGAGGAATATTTGAGAAAGAACAAACTAATCATCAATCTATTGAAGGAAGAATAACTGGTAAAACTATGTCTAAAGATTAGGAATTTTTTACATAGCAACCAATTTGCTTCAGGAGTCTCAGGGCATTCTTAATCATAAAAAAAGTAAACCAGAAAAGTTAATGGCTATACTTGATTACCGAAATCAATTTTTCAACTTATATTAATCTTAGTCACGTATTATTTTAGGAAGAAAAATACGTGGCACTTTATCTTTGAAATGTTGGAGAGTTGATTTATAAATATTTATATTCTGATGACATTATTAAGCAATACAAGAGGCTTGAATTTGATTACTTCTCTTACGATTTGAGACATTAACCACTTCAAATCGTTCTTCAATCTAGACAACTAAGATTAAAAACTTTAACTACCAAAAAAATGAGAGATTTTATGAAAATATTCATAAAATAAAATGAATACGCACTGAAATACACGTGAATAAGCCAATGATGTATACACCATTCCTCACAATTAATTCATAAAAATATATTGACAAACACACATAATTTTTAATTTTGTGTTATATTCTTCCATCTTTTTAAAATAGAAATATAATATTATATGCGTATAACTTTCGCGCTCATGCCTAGCCCAGTTAAAGTACTTTTCGAAGTAGACTACTGCTAATCAACGTATTAATTCGACTCAATAGAATGCTCAGCATAATTATTTCAGAAACATTATAATTTCCAGTATAAAAAATAACTTATTTTTTTCAAAAATTAAAAAAATATTGATTAATTTAACATATTAACTCTTTTTTATAATACGCTACTGAACAGACAATCTGCTTATTTTTTAATAAAAAATAAGCAGATTGTCTTTAATATTTGATTTTTTCGTGTTGAGAACGATGTTACTTACGATATATAACCCACTAAATTAGTGAGTTATACTAGGGGGAACTACTAACAGTTAGTATATTCTGATCAAAATTTTTGGAATTAGAAGGATTTACAGGTGGAAACAACGATGCACTTAATAAACTTTTAAGATCTCTGACCGGTAGATAATTGTAAAATAGTTCATGTTTTACATCAGAATTTAAAGCTATTCTTCCTGGATTTGATAATAAATTTAATTTATCTAATAAAGAAAAATAGTTAACTTTCTTTTCTATACTCGATTCCATTTGTTTAAAAAACTTAACAAAGAAAGAAGATATTCCATCAAAATGTTGGGCAGCAATGGCGGCTTGAGTAAGATCATTCAAAGTTTTCAATGTAAGTGATTCCATTAACTGAGCATTATTCTGATTGAAATGAAGTTCATTAAAAGAAATAGAAATACCTTTATTATAAAAATAATTATTAATTTGCTTGAAGTCGTTATCAACTTGATTCCAAAAACTCGATAATCGCTCATTAGATTGAACATTGGAGTTCTTTTCCTGACTTGGATTCCTCCATAAAGTGGCTATAATTAGTATCATCGATGTAACAATATGACCTTGTTTGACTGCTAAATCTAGAGCGGTGCTAGCACAATATTGACGCAAATTAATATCCGCTCCGTGCTTTAAAAGTAGCTCCACTATCTGAAAATCACCTTTTTTAGCTGCAAAATGTAGAGGTGTTTCACAATAATTATAAGTTATTGCATTGACATCCGCTCCGTGCTTTAAAAGTAGATCTACTATCTGAAAATCACCTTTTCTAGCTGCAAAATGTAGGGGTGTTTCACTATAATTATAAGTTATTGCATTAACATCCGCTCCGTGCTTTAAAAGTAGCTCCACTATCTCAAAATAACCTTTTTCCACTACAATATGCAGAAGTGTTTCATTAAAAACACCTATAGTTACATTAACATCAGCTCTGTATTTTAAAAGTAGCTCTACTGTATCACAGTAGCCGTTTTCCGAGGCTAAAAGCAAAGGGGTTGCCTCAGAACCTGAGAGTCCAGTTGCATTGACATCCACTCCATGCCTTAAAAGTAATTCTACAATATCGGTATAGCCTTTTTCAGAAACAAAATGTAGGAGAGATTGAAGATTCTGTATTTTAAGTAAATTGTCATCATCAGCCTCATACCTAAGAAGTAACGCGACTACGTCAGTGTAGTTTTTTTCAGAAGCAAAATATAGAGCTTTTACAAGATTATTTCTATCTACAATTGAAAAAACATTCGCTTTACTATTTAAAAGTAGTTCTATGATTTCAGCAAGAGTAAAACCTTTTTCAGTCGACTTTGGAAAAGATGTCGCTTTAAAATAATCTGTCAGATTAACTTTAAAGACATATTTCATAACAAATTTTAATAACTTATTATGATCTCCAGCAATAGCCCTATCTAAAACAATCTCTTTTAATTGACGAATAAGCTTCATAAATATTATTTCCTAATTTATTATTAGGACTAGTATACAAAATTTATAGTATTAAGTAATTTTTTGAAAAAAATATGCTACCATACTATCCGTGTTTTTTGATGGCATATATTTTTTAAACAAACTGACAGATCAAAATTAATTAACTTTTATTTATTAAGTTAGAGATGCTTAACGGAAGCGACGTATCAATTATTTTATACTAAAAACAGGCAGCATACCAAAATAAGAACTCATTCGATAGAGCCATAAGTTTCTTGGAGCCAAGTTGAATATATCCGTTTCTGGTTTATTAGTAACTAACTAAAGTGACTCAAACAGACACTGAATATTTCGCTGAGGAACATCAATCCAGTGTTATGTTTAAATTCGTTAAAATTTTAAAAACTGTTCATAATGAATCTTCTACTATTTTAAAATAATGATCTTCTGATCAATATCTAAGCGCAACAATGAGATCTTTTTTAGAAGAAAACTACACAGGTTATCGCATTCTATTTTAAACGTTCACTACCCATCCAAATAAAAGCGTATATCTAGATTTAACGCAAACTACTGTTCGCTAAATCCATATAATTTCTACCTATAATAGAAAAAAAATAGATAGCAGAGCACCCTCCCACTTTTAATAATATTCACAATCTCTATTGCTTATTCTGAACTAAGCTTGTTAATCATAAAAGTACGTCAATTGACATCTTGGTCAATTCATATCAGATAAAGTCCGGCCTGTTAATCGATCTCTAATACTTAATCAAAGGATAAGTAAATTTTTTTAAATCTTTTCTATAGTATTCAATGTTCGTTCAAAGTGTGTTTCAGCGAATAAGTTTTTTTATAAACCTTGTGCTATCAGTTTAACTTCATTGTGTAACCCCACCCTTTCATTCCTAGATAAAAAACAATACACTTCTAAAAATAAGTCATAAGGCAGCCAAATAAACATAAAAAGCACTTAATAAAAATGAATTGCTAGAAAAATAATGATAAAAAAACTCTACCATGTAAATGAAGAGTATAAAAATGAACACACTCACCCATTGATAGAACCTGAGGAGCCTTCCAATCTCTATCAAATATACAGTAATTTTACTGATAAAAAACAGGCTTATTACAAGAATAAAATCTAATACAGAAATCATGCCATACATGATAGCGTAATTTAAATACTTCTTGCAGTTGCAAAATATTTTTAGAACTTTTAACAACCTATGTTTATGGCCTAACAAACTATCAAAATTATTGATAAATAACCGTTTAGAGCTAACCAGTTTCGAAAACAAACAAAAAACCAGGAGTTAACACTTATTTTAGATAAAAATCTAACAAATAAAATTAGTGAACAAATAATCTGTTTTAATGAATTTAGATCTGAATGATAGATAAGATTTAATTAAATTAATATTCTATTAATAATGATGATTTGATTAAGATTAAGTTTTTATCTATTTTTCAATTTCTAGTTAACTACCGTCAATTTCTAGTTAACTACCGTTGTATGCGAATGGTTTTATTTTCACCTATGATCGTAATGCCGCTTGCTCCAAAAAGCCATTGTATATAAGATTGTAAGCGATTAGTTAATGAGAAAATCGGAAGTTTCACTCATGAAAAAGCTTACTCATGAAGAAAAAACAGTTATTTTATATAAAGGAACCGAGCGCCCGTTTACTGGAAAATATGTTACTCACCACGCCTCAGGCTATTATGTTTGTAAACAATGTGGTGCAACCTTGTATCCGTCTACAGCTAAATTTAATGCCGATTGTGGATGGCCGAGTTTCGATGACGCCATCCCCTGCGCAGTCAAACAACAACTCGATCCAGATGGTCAACGGATTGAAATCCTATGTGCACATTGCCATGGCCATCTCGGCCATCTTTTTAAAGGAGAAGGGTTGACCTCTAAGAATGTACGATACTGTGTCAATTCAATTGCCCTCGATTTTATTTCCAAAGATGCGGCACTTAACCCACTGGTGGTACCGACGGAAATTGCTATTTTCGCAGGTGGCTGTTTTTGGGGCGTAGAATATCTGATGCAACAGCAACCGGGAGTACTTTCTGCAACATCCGGTTATATGGGAGGCATCGTACCCAATCCTACTTACTCGATTGTGTGTCATCAAAAAACAGGGCATGCTGAAGTGGTACAAGTCATTTTTGATCCCAAAAAAACTACTTATAAAACGCTCGCAAAGTATTTTTTGAAATTCATGATCCTACCCAAAGTAATGGGCAAGGTCCTGATCTGGGCGAACAATATCGTTCAGTGATTTTTTATACTCAACCAGAACAAAAAAAAATCGCTGCACAACTGATTGAGCATTTAAAAGCAAACGGGTTCGCTGTGGTAACACAAATCAAACCAGCGACCACTTTTTGGCCGGCTGAAGAATACCATCAAGATTATTATGAAAAAAAAGGCGGCTTACCGTATTGCCATACGTATACAAAACGTTTTTAGAAGCCGGGGTACTTCCTTGCCGTTGAATGGATAGCCACCCTAGCCTTTTTATATATCAATAGTGCGCTGAATCCTCTTTCCTTCATTTTGTGCTGATAAACCAGAAAAGATACCAAACTTTATTGAACAGCAATCAACCGCTTCTTCGCGGATTCACTGTCTTGTTGAATCTGTTGGCGTAACGCTTCAAGCGAGTCGAAGCGTTTTTCATCACGAATCTTGTCAACAAATTCAACTTCAATTCTTTTTCCATAAAGATCATCATTAAAATCGAATAAATGAACCTCTAGTAACATTTTATTACCGGATACCGTCGGTCGCGATCCACAATTGGCGACACCCAAATAGGACGCACCTAACCCATGAATACGGACGGCAAACACACCAGATAACGGAACTACTTGCCGCTTAAGCGCCAAGTTTGCGGTCGGGAAACCAAGCAACCGACCGCGCTGATCACCACGAATGACCCGGCCACTGAATTGAAAAGGGCGCGTCAGTAATTGTGTCGCCAAATTGAAATTGCCTTGCCGAAGCGCCTCGCGAACC
Organism: Rickettsiella massiliensis 20B; assembly: GCF_000257395.1. GTDB lineage: Bacteria > Pseudomonadota > Gammaproteobacteria > Diplorickettsiales > Diplorickettsiaceae > Diplorickettsia > Diplorickettsia massiliensis. Next base: position 245,411 of record NZ_AJGC01000002.1, on the reverse strand, counting down.
CATGAACTACCAATCCGTTTTCCAGCAAAATAAGTAGTGGGCGTCGCTTCTAAAATAAAATGATAACGCTGTGCCCAGTTTTGTAACTGCGTATAATCCCCTTGACGTCCTTTACCAAATCGAAAATCATCGCCAACAATCAAACAAGTAATCCCTAAGCGTTTAACGAGAATATCGACGACAAACTCTTCAGCACTGAGCGCAACGATTTTTCTAAAAGGTAAACACAATACCCGGTCTACCCCGAGTTGACGAAAAATAGCGATCTTTTCACACAAGCGCATTAATCGAGCCGGTGCCTTTTCTTTAAGAAAAAATTCTTGGGGATGCGGTTCAAAAAGAATAATACAAGTCGGTAATTTTTGTTGTGCACCCTGTTGTTGTAAACGATGAATCACCGCCAAATGTCCCTGGTGAACACCATCAAAATTACCAATCGTTGCGACACAGGGTTGATGGGCTAAAGTGAGATGAGCTAATCCGCGAATCAATTCTGTCATGGAATCGCCCTGAGATCGGCCCATCGTAATCCACTGATCCACAAGCAAGTTAAATATAAAACCAATCCACCACTCCCTAATAGAAAAAGATGTAAAAACCGCTCGAGTCCATTCCAAGCAAACCAAATCGGTGTGGCCGCCGTCGCCCAAAATAAAAAGACACTCAACACGCCATTTGCTAAACATAAACGCGCGGTAAAGGCACGCCATCCGGCTTGCCATTGAAAAATAACGCCGTATTCGTAAGCCTCTGAGCAGTAAAATCACATTGATCCAAGCCGATAATGAACTCGCTAAGGCAAGCCCCGCATGCTTGAGTGTGCCAATCAACAAAAGACTGAATAATAGATTCGCGCCTAATGCCAACACACCAATTTGCACAGGCGTGCGAAGATTGTGCTGCGCATAGAATGCCGCGGCCAAAACTTTAATAAACATAAACGCTTGTAATCCAAGCGCATAGGCCATCACACTTTGTTGCGTCATGAGGACATCATGAACCCCAAATTTTCCATAATGCAGTAAAGTGATAATGATTGGCTGTGCTAATAACACTAAACACAATGAGGCGGGCAGCCCCACCAATAAGTTACAACGTAATCCCCAATTCAACGTACTGGAAAAACCTTCGGTACTTTGCATCGCGTGTTGGCGAGAAAGATGCGGTAAAATTACGGTACTTAACGCCACCCCAAACACACCCAAAGGGAAATAAGCCAATCTATCGGAATAATACAGCCAGGTGACACTTCCAGCCACCAAAAAAGAAGCCAGCACTGTGTTCAGTAACAATCCAATTTGGACCACTGAAGCACCAAACAAGGCCGGTAACATCCGTTTTAATACGGCACGTACACCGGAATTACGCCAGTCAAAACGAAGCCATTGTAAAAAGCCCATCCGCTTTAAAAAAGGCAATTGAAAACCTAATTGTAAAAAACCGGCAATGAATACACCAACCGCTTGAGCGGTCACCGGAACAACAAAATAGCGTGTTAACCATAACGCACTGACGATCAAACAAATATTTAATAACGCGGGCGTAAATGCAGGCACCCAAAATTGGCCATAATTATTGAGTGTCGCGCCAACAAACGCAGTTAATGAAATCAACATCAAATACGGAAAAGTCCATTTCAGTAAGGTATTCGCTAATTCAAAACGATAGGGATCCAGACCGGGAGCAAATACTGTAATCAACCCTTGACTTCCCAAAACACCGATAAGCGTAATAAGCAATAAAATTAAACCCAACACCCCACTCATATTCGCAATAAAACATTTCACTTCGTCCGATGTTTTTGTTTGTTTATACATCGCCAGTGTCGGTACAAATGCACTTGAAAAAGAGCCTTCAGCAAATAAACTGCGCATAAAGTTAGGAATTTTAAATGCAATTAAAAACGCATCGACGGCGGCGGTGGCGCCAAAAATTTTTGCGGTGATAATATCGCGGACAAACCCTAAATTCGTGAAATCAAGGTCATTGATGCCACAGTGGATGTCGATTTAAATAAGGCGTTACTCATTTGTTGTATTCTCTAACCACGTTTCAACAATCAACTGCGCCGCCACACTATCTACCGCTTTTTTTTGTAACGCGCGAATCCCCCCGACTGAAAAAAGACGGGCGCGCGCTTCCACTGTGGTGAGACGTTCATCGACAGCAAAAACAGGTAATTTAAAGCGCTCGGTTAATGCGTCTAAAAATTGGCGTGCCAATTGTGTAATGGGTTGCTCTGTACCATCCATATTGAGTGGCATACCGACCACTAATACCGCAGGACGCCACTCTCGAATTAACTTGGCAATTTCTTCCCAAGGAATCTCCTCTTTGATGACCAACTGCGAGAGTGGGTGTGCCATCACTGGCTCGGTACTACCCACCGCAATACCAATGTATTTAACACCGAAATCAAAACCTAAAACTGTTTTACTTTTACGCACAACCACCACGATAAGCCAGTTTATGAATATCCACGCCCAAACTCTGCATCGCAGTTTGCCAGCGTTCATGTAACGGGACATCAAATAAAATAGAAGGCGTTGCCGGAACGGTCAACCAAGTATTCTCAATAATTTCTTTTTCAATTTGACCCGGAACCCAACTGGCATAACCTAACGAAAAAATAAATTTTTCAGGCCCTTCTTGTCGAGCGATTGCTTGTAAAATATCATTAGAGGCGGTAATACAAACCTCATTACTCAAGTTAAAACTCGATTGCCATTTTGTCCCGGGTCGATGAAGCACAAATCCACGCTCAGGATGAACAGGTCCACCACAAAGAACCGGATAATCGTCATACAACTCATTAATATCCGTCATGCCTTCAATAAATATTTTGAGTATTTCAGAAAGATTTGCGCGCAAAGATTGCAGGGGTTGATTGACAACAATCCCGACCGCGCCCCGATCACTATGCTCACAAATATACACAACAGAACGATTAAAATATGTATCCGTAATACCGGGCATTGCAATCAAAAAATGATTGGTTAAAAAATCATTTGTCGGTCCCATCATCCTTTCTCGTTGAAGTAATTGTTTATTATTTATCATAGCATTCCCTATTTTCTCATCCTAGCCTGACCCCCCCAGAAAAGTTAACTTTATTTTTAAATGAATTAAACTTTTCTAATCTATAAAAACAGATAAAGATAGTCATTTAGGGATAATCCTCTCTTTACACAGCCTAGATCAAGGAAGTTATGTGATAATAAACACCACAGGTTTAAAAAAGAAGATACGCATGCAAAATTCATTTCGGGTCGGCCATGGATTCGACGTCCATGCCTTTACACAAGGCGCATACATTACCGGTGTTCGTATCCCTTACCACCAAGGGGTACGTGCACATTCAGATGGCGATGTCGTCATCCACGCGTTGGTGGATGCGTTGTTGGGCGCCAGTGCCTTAGGCGATATCGGGTCACACTTCCCGGATACTGACCCGCAATGGAAAAATTGTGCCAGCCGCATTTTTCTCGGAAAAAAACAAAGATCCGCGTACAGGAGACGGGCTATGTTATACAAAATGTAGATATTACTATATTAGCGGAAGCCCCTAAGCTCACACCCCACTATCCAGCCATGCGCAATATGCTGACTGAAATACTGTGTTTATCGGAAACTCAAGTCAGTATCAAAGCGACCACCACAGAACAACTTGGGTTTATTGGCCGCCAAGAAGGTATCGCTGCCACAGCGGTTGTACTGATCACAAAAGTTATGTCTTAAAGTTGGTGCCGAGAGTGGGACTCGAACCCACACGATGTCACCATCACCGGATTTTGAGTCCGGCGCGTCTACCAATTCCACCATCCCGGCAAGAGCTGCGCGCACAGTATAACAAACTCTTGTCTAGATAACAGAGGTAACTTTTTTACAGCTTCACCCACCATTGCCCAAAAAGATAATTGCATAGATCCGCATTCAGCTGGCTTGCAATCGATCGACGATTGCCTTATTGTCTTAGTTACGCTTTGAAAAATAATCTATAACTTACAGCACACTGATCTAGTTATAGTGAATTTATGTCTTTATTAGAGAACATTCTCCTCTAAAATGACTTTCAAAACATGATAAAAAAGGTAAAAAATGTATAATAATGATGCAGTTTTAGTTGAAAAACCTTCTTATACTTTGAGCAAAAAAAACAACTGTTTCTTGCGACCTTGATTTGTGCCTTAGGCGCAATGTTTTACATGTATGAGTTCATTTTACAAGTCTCGACGGCGGTGATGACGAATGAATTAATGAGTGACTTGCATCTCAATGCCGCAGAATTAGGTGCGATGACTGCTTTTTATTATTATGCTTACACACCGATGCAGTTACCCGCAGGCTTACTCTATGATCGTTTTGGGCCGCGTCTTTTACTGACGTTAGCGGTGTCTGTTTGTGCCTTGGGTGCGTTTCTCTTTGCGGCGACCAGCAATGTTTGGATGGCCTCAACGGGCCGTTTTTTGATGGGAATTGGCTCAGCGTTTTCGTTCATTGGCGCGTTACTTTTAGTCTCTCGTTGGTTTCCACCGCATTATTTTGCGTTACTCTGGGCTCGTTCAATTAATGAGCTCTTTAGGCGCCATTGCCGGCCAAGTCTCTTTAGCCTCCGCGATTCATCATTGGGGATGGCGACCCACACTCCATGGGCTTGCCTGGATGGGCACCTTACTCGGTCTGCTCATGTGGTTGATTGTTCGAAATAGCCCTACAACGATTTCACCAAATCTAAATACACCTCCTGCATCAAATCTCAATGAACTCCAACGTCTAAAAAAAGTCTGTAAAAATAAACAAACCTGGTTGATTGCACTTTACTCCTTTACCGTATGGGGGCCGATTACTGCTTTTGCGGCGCTATGGGGCATTCCGTTCCTCATGGTTAAATATGGCATCACGTTGGAAAGTGCCTCTAAAGCCAGTGCGATGATTTGGTTGGGGATTGGCTTAGGTAGCCCGTTTTTGGGCTGGTTGTCCGATAAAGTTCGTGCTCGGAACCTCCCGTTAAGTTCATCCGCCTTTTTAGGTATTGTCAGCCTACTTCTTGTGATTTATGCTCCACATTTATCCCTTGTCTCGCTCTATATTTTATTGTTTCTGTTTGGTTTATCGGCTTCTGGTCAAGCATTATCCTTTGGTGTGGTCAAAGATCATAATTCAACAACCACCGTCGGCACCGCTATTGGCTTTAATAATATGGCTGTGGTCGCTGGGGGTGCTTTATTTCAACCTTTAATCGGTATTTTGCTTTACTACTATTGGAACGGCGCTTTGCAAGCAGGCAAACCTTTCTATAGTGCCCTTGACTATCAAAAATCGTTTATCCTTCTGCCTATCTGTTTTATTTTGGCTTTTATTGTCAGCCAGTTTTTACTTCAAGAAACACATTGCCAACCGATCTCGGCTGAAGATCGACCGTCTTAATTGATTTAACTTTTTACATTTAGCCATTCCGATCACTTTTACGACTTACAATAAATAGATTATGACACAACCCCTTGCGACACAAAAACCGACCCTTCTTGCCGTTATATGTATTCTGGCTTCTTGCTTCTACATGTATGAGTTTATTTTACAAATTTCACCTGGCGTCATTACGCGCGAATTGACTCAAGACTTAGAGCTCGATGCAATTAGCTTAGGGACGATGGTCGCTTTTTATTATTACGCCTATACCCCGATGCAACTTCCCGCTGGTTTTTTATTTGATCGCTTTGGACCACGCCGCTTATTAACGGTTGCCGTATTGGCTTGTGCAACGGGAGCCCTGTTATTTGCCACCACAAACAATGTCATTACGGCTTCGATGGGCCGTTTTTTGATGGGTGGCGGATCGGCATTTTCTTTTATCGGGACATTGGTTTTGGTCTCACGTTGGTTTCCTGCGCGTTACTTTGCTTTTTTAACCGGCCTTGTTGAGCTCATGAGTTGTGTAGGGGCCATTATCGGCGAAAGACCCTTAACGGTCGCCGTGGCTCAGTGGGGATGGCGTCATACGATTTTAGGTCTTTCCGTGATTGGACTGATTCTTGCGCTGTTGATTTGGTTAATTGTACGAGATAGTCCTGAAGTCGTTTCAACGGGAAAACGCTTTCAATCGACCTCTCAAAAAACATTTAGACAAAATTTTAAACAAGTTGCACGAAATCCACAAACCTGGTTTGTCGCTTTGTATTCCTTTATGGTTTGGTCACCCATTACCGCTTTTGCCACATTATGGGGCGTTCCATTCCTCGTAGCGGCTTACGGGTTGAGCACTAAAGCGGCTGCAACAGCCAGTATGATGATTTGGGTGGCTATTGGTTTGGGTTGTCCACTCCTTGGGGTGGTGGTCGGACAAGGTCAACCGGCGTCGAACGCCGCTTAAATTTGCGGCCATGCTCGGAATCATTGGTTTAGTTCCATTACTTTACATTCCACATCTACCTTTGATACTGGTTTATGTATGCCTATTTTTATTTGGTTTAGCGGCATCCGGCCAGTCTCTTGCATTTGGAGTCGTTAAAGATAATAATCACAGCAGTGTCGCGGGTACAGCGATTGGAATTAATAATATGGCCACCGTTGCCGGTGGAACGATGTTTTTACCTGCGATTGGTTTTTTAATTCATTTTTACTGGCAAGGCGTATACAGCGCCAGTGATTTTCGTAAAGCATTGGTGATATTACCGCTTTGTTATGTCATTGCATTTATCATCGGTTGCTTCTTTATTAAAGAAACCTACTGTCAACAAACCCACAAAGATGTCTCGTAGTAAAAGTAGTGCGCGGTGGCTAAAACAGCACTTTAATGATCCATTTGTTAAACGAGCCCAACAAGAAGGGTTACGCTCGCGATCGGCTTATAAATTGTTGGAGTTGCAAGAAAAATATAAATTAATCAAACCCGGGATGACCGTTGTTGATTTAGGTGCGGCGCCTGGGGGCTGGTCACAAGTGGTGACCCGTTTTGTAGGGAAGTTAGGAAAAGTCTATGCACTCGATATTTTAGCCATGCCGGGACTACCCGATGTTGATTTTTTACAAGGTGATTTCCGAGAAGAATCGGTTTTGCACGCCTTGCTTGCTCGCATTCCAGAACAAAAAGCCGATCTAATTCTTTCGGATATGGCACCTAATTTAAGCGGGAATCGCAGTATTGATCAACCTCGTGCAATGTATTTAGCTGAGCTTGTATTGGATTTTGGGCAGCGCGTCTTAAAACCGAAAGGCGTTCTACTGATTAAAGCCTTTCAAGGCGCAGGATTTGAAGCCTATTTACAGTTATTACGACAAAACTTTCAAAGTGTCTCGATTCGTAAGCCAACAGCTTCACGTCAAGGCTCTGCCGAGGTCTATTTAATTGCGCGCGGCTATCGTCCTCCTTTTTAAGATCAAGGCATAAAGAATCGAATCATTGCCAATTTAGTATATAATGCTATTTTTCTATAAAACCATGAGGTAGTGTAGTTTGAACGACATGTTAAAAAATCTTTTTCTCTGGTTGATCATAGCCGTCATCCTGATATCGGTGTTTAATAACCTCGAGCCTCGTCGGGCCAGTGGCGAACGCTTAACTTACTCCGAGTTTTTACATAATGTTCAACAAGGGAATGTTCAATCGGTCACGATTCAGAGTAATCAGGTGATCAAGGGTCAATTACAAAGTGAAAAATCTTTTACAAGCTACATGCCGATTCCTGACCAATATTTACTCCCTGAACTGTTGAAGAAAGGAGTCAATGTAAAAGGTGAGCCTCCGCAACAAGAAAGTTTCTTAATGCGTATTTTCATCAATTGGTTCCCGATGCTCCTCTTAATTGGTGTTTGGATCTTTTTCATGCGCCAAATGGGCGGCGCTGGTGGAAAAGGTGCCCTATCTTTTGGTCGTAGCCGTGCTCGATTATTAGGTGAAGATCAAGTCAAAGTCACTTTTGCAGACGTGGCCGGGGCAGAAGAAGCCAAAGAAGAAGTCAGTGAACTGGTCGATTTCTTAAAAGATCCCGCTAAATTCCAAAAGCTGGGTGGCAAAATTCCACGTGGCGTATTATTAATGGGACCTCCGGGAACGGGTAAAACGTTATTAGCGCGTGCCGTCGCTGGGGAAGCAAAAGTTCCCTTTTTTACTATCTCAGGTTCTGATTTTGTCGAAATGTTTGTCGGTGTTGGGGCCTCTCGTGTTCGAGATATGTTTGAGCAAGCCAAAAAACAAGCACCTTGCATTATTTTCATTGATGAAATTGACGCTGTCGGTCGACATCGTGGTGCCGGTTTAGGTGGCGGTCACGATGAACGTGAACAAACGTTAAACCAATTATTAGTTGAGATGGATGGTTTTGAAGGCAACGAAGGCGTCATTGTCATGGCGGCGACGAATCGTCCGGATGTGTTGGATCCAGCGCTATTACGGCCAGGTCGTTTTGATCGGCAAGTGATTGTGGGCTTGCCGGATATTCGAGGTCGTGAACAAATTGCCGATCTTGCCAATTTGGTTAATGAAGCCGCGTTGTTTGCTGCACGAGAAAATAAAGCGACCGTAGACATGAGTGACTTAGAAAAAGCCAAAGATAAAGTCATGATGGGTACTGAAAGACGATCGATGGTAATGAGCGAAAAAGAAAAAAATTAACGGCTTATCACGAAGCCGGTCACGCAATAGTGGGTCGTTTAGTTCCTGAACATGATCCGGTTTATAAAGTCACTATTATTCCTCGTGGTCGAGCGTTGGGCGTGACGATGTTTCTCCCAGAAGAAGATCGCTATAGCTATACAAAACAACGTTTAGAAAGCCAAATTGCCAGTTTATTTGGTGGGCGTATTGCCGAAAACTTAATTTTTGGTCCTGAGCAAGTCACCACTGGCGCTTCAAATGATATCCAACGTGCAACCGAAATCGCACGAAATATGATTACCAAGTGGGGATTATCTGAACGCTTAGGTCCTTTGTCTTACAGCCAAGAAAATGATGAAGTCTTTTTAGGTCATCAAATTGGTAAAGGAAATAAATTTTCTGACGATACCGCTCATTTAATTGATGAAGAAAGTCGCTCCATTATTGAACGTAATTATCAACTGGCGGAGACGCTTCTGCGTGAAAATATCAATAAGTTACATTTAATGGCGGATGCACTCATCAAGTATGAAACAATCGACTCCCAGCAAATTGACGATATCATGAGTGGAAAACCACCTCGTACGCCTCCAGGTTGGACACAACACCATAGTGGATCCGATTCAGACAATAAAGAAAATTCAATTTCTTCGTCAACAACGCATACAGATGAAACATCGCACGGTGACGAAGGTTCAACCACGACAAGCTAAATTTTATTAGGCGTTTTGCTCATGTCTGAAACTCGACGCTATTTTGGAACGGATGGTATCCGTGGCCGAGTGGGTACGCATCCGATTACCCCGGAATTTGTTTTAAAACTGGGATGGGCAGTCGGACGTATTTTACAAAAAAGGAAACAGCCTTTTTTGATTGGTAAAGATACCCGCATCTCCGGATATATGCTCGAGTCTGCGCTGGAAGCGGGATTATCTGCTTCGGGAAGTGACTGCTATCTTTTAGGCCCGATGCCAACGCCTGCGATCGCTTATTTAACATCGGCTTTGCAAGCCAGCGGAAGATAATGGAATTAAGTTTTTTAGTGCTCAAGGAACAAAATTAGCCGATAATCTTGAATATGCGATAGAACAACAACTTAATGAACCGCTCATTACAGTTGGGTCTGCGCAGTTAGGAAAGGCGCATCGTGTAGAAGAAGCGAAAGCACGCTACCTTGCTTTTTGTCGGTCGACGTTTCCGAAAAATAAGACGCTGGAAGGATTGCATATTGTTTTAGATTGTGCCCATGGGGCCACGTATCAAATCGCACCGCAACTCTTCTCTGAACTCGGGGCAACGCTTACCCTATTAGGGGTCCAACCGAATGGCACTAATATTAATCTCGATTGTGGTTCGACACATTTAAGCCTCCTCCAAAAAACGGTCGTAGCGAAAAAGGCCCATTTGGGCATTGCGTTTGATGGAGATGGTGACCGCGTTCTAATGGTTGACCATCTTGGAGAGATGGTCGATGGGGATGAGTTAGTATTCTTACTCGCGCAAGCGGGTGTCGAGAACGGTGACGTCCGCGGTGGTGTAGTAGGAACATTAATGAGTAATTTAGGTCTTGAGCAGGCCATAAAACAACTCGGTTTAGACTTTATTCGAACTGCCGTAGGCGATCGATATGTCAATGAGTGCCTACACAGTACAGGTTGGCAGCTGGGTGGTGAAGCTTCTGGGCACATCATCCTTCGTGACAAACTCACAACGGGTGATGGAATTGTGATTGCTTTGCAAATACTCGCGATATTGAGTACAACCCACCAAACACTCCATCAAGCAAAAAAAGACATGCGTAAGTTTCCACAAACGTTAATCAATGTGGCCATGTCTAATCCAACCGCTGTTTTTGAAACGGCGCTTGTACAAAATGCCATTCAATCGATAGAAAAAACATTGGGCAATCAAGGTCGACTCGTGGTACGTCCCTCCGGTACTGAACCAGTTGTTCGTGTCATGGTGGAAGCACGCGATGAAGAAACTACTCAAAAACTCGCAAACTCTTTAGCTTGTGTGCTGCGTAACGTCAATTCAGCCTAATTTTTTAAAAAAATTTAAAAAACAATCAATATTTAATTTAGAAATAAATATTTATTCTTAAAAAATACTGCTATTTTTATAATTAACTACTATAATTTTAATCATTAATAAAAATAATGATAAGATTTTTATACCTAGTTTAAAAAAGAGTATGATAAGTATATTTTTCTATCTTCAAGTTCTAAGAAGAAAAGTATCTCTATTTCTAGACCTATACTTTCCTCAGAACTTTCTGAAGATCAACAAAAACATATGAAGAAAAATATCACTTTATTAAAAACTTGCAATCAAGCAATAGTTAAAGAATTAAGTAAAGATACTGATAATTCAATTTTATTTGAAGACCTTACTAGATGAATAACAAGACTTATAAATAACCTATGAAGAAAACAGAACAGTCTATCATTTTAGAGAGCAGCGTACTTTAATAAAAAATCGTTATCCACTACACATGTCAGAGTGATCAAAAAGTCTCGAAAAAAACATGCTATATCATTCATCATACACTTTATAAAATATGAAGACTCGATATAAAATTAAATCAATTTTTTTAATTTATATGATAATTAAAAAAATAGCTACGAAAAATTATATATAATAATAGAAATAAGCGCGTCACTATTCTCACAAAAAATTTGGTGCATAATCTCTAAGAATAGAGTTGCATAAAGGTGGTTAGAAAGTAAACTCTGCCACGCGTACTTGCCATATCCTCGTCTTCCACTACAATTTACGGCGTGATACTTTCCTTATCAACGCATACATATCGCCTGCTCTTCGATTTCGAATTGATTTCGCTATACGCTTCTTTTGTCTCATTAAACGAATTAAGTGTTAGCTCAGCCTTCAATACATCTTAATTACAAGCATTTGAAATTGCTGTTACTTACTTCACTTTTTGCTTACGACATCTACTAAGTTATTAATCTTATATACACTGCCCTAATATAATATCTACTAAAGATAGATATTATATTCAGAAACTGATAGAATTTTAATTCTTTACTTGCAATAAAAATAGTGGTAAAAAATCAAGAAGAATATCAAAGAAACCTATAGAAAATAGCATTAAATATCTTTTCCATAGACATAGTCGAAAAAAAATTTTGATTTCTTCACCTATTCAGAAGAAAGATAATACAAACTCTATTTCTTACTCTCAAAGTCCTATAGCTAATCTGAGTAAGCGCCAAAAATTAATTCTTAGTGAAAATTTTATTACATTGCTCGAAGACATCACCTCTGTTATTGATAAAAAAGGCTTTCAAGTTCAATCTTTGGTACACAAACTAAATAGTAAAGATGGACTATTTAGAACCCTAACTACGCGGCTCCAACTAGCAGAAAAAGCAAATGATCCTGTTTTGAAGCGAATTGCTTCATATCTTTCTAATGATTTTTTAAGATTAAATCAAGAAGATACTATAAAAATTGTTAATTTAGGTGACCAAAGATTTTATCAAGATAAATTAGGCAGCTTAACAAGCAAAAACATTAAAAGAAAAATTATTCGAAGCGCTTAATGAGTTAAAAAATCTCGTTCAGAATAATTTATCCCCCTCCGAAACACCGATTAATTCCCAAACACGACAACCTAAAATGGGGGCTTCGGCAATAAAACAAGCAAACGTTATCCCTCTTGCCTTTTTAATAAACCAGCTCAACAAAAAAACCACCGCAAATGGGAATTTCGATACATGATCGATATAATAAAGAACAAGAAAGTATCAATCTTCCGTCTATTGATGCAAACTAAAAAAGTATATTGATTCACCAACAAAATAAGAGCTTAAAAATCTAGATTCATTTGTCTCTGCACAACGTTCGAAGTCTTCTATTAATGAGTCTAGACAAAAATCTGATTTATCTCTTGCTCACCAAAGTTCAAATCCGAACCTTTCTCCAACCCACCACTCTGCACAAGGGGAGTATCTCATCTCTCTTAACTTACTCAGTATGGGTTCTCCTAGGAGAAAGAAGATTGATTCCAAAGGGGTCACATAAACAATGTTATATTTAATGTGTGACCTCTATTCAGATATAATTTTTTTTGGAGGTATTTTTTCTAAGTCAACATGTAGATTTCCTTCAATTCACTTGCCAAAACGCTCGATACCGTTGCCGATAAGTTTCAATCGCTGGCTTTTTTTGAGCGCTCAGTTTTAGAGTTATCGCACCGTCAACCGCTGTGTCATAACACTTTACTGATCGTTGTCGATAACGTTCAACAACTTGTGGGTGGGGATGATGGTAACGATTATGATAACCTGTCGAAAAGAGTGCTATTTTTGGTTTTATTAAATCAAGAAAGGCTTCGCTAGAAGAAGTTTTACTCCCGTGATGGGGAACCACTAAGATATCTGCTACCAATTGTTTCGGCAATGTCCGCACTAACGTCTGCTCAGCACCGTATTCAATATCCCCGGTTAATAAAATACGATGTCCTTGACTCGTTATTTTCAACACACATGAACTTTCATTTCCCCAATAAGCGGCATGGGAGGGAGGATGTAACATTTGAAAATCAACCCCATCCCAGTGCCAATGCATTCCTTGCTGACAAAACTTTGCACCTTGAAGAAATTTATTTGGAACACTGGTCAATATCTTATTTACTTTGGCGTAGGCAAGCAGACTTTTTGCACCGCCACTGTGATCATCATCACCATGACTAACGATTAACGTATCTACTTCGTTAATTTTTTTTGTTGTAAAAAGGGAAGCAATACGGCACGTCCCGTGTCTATCCCACGACTCGGCCCGGTATCATAAATCAATTGATGATGCGCCGTTTGAATGACTGTCGCCAATCCTTGTCCAACGTCCAAAATATGGAGCCAAATTTCACCCGATTGGGGTCCTTTAGGTTGCCAATAAAAAAGTGGTAATAGCAAAAAAAAACTGAAAAAACGTCCCGGTACACCTGAAGGTGCGCACAATAAAATTAAACTAAGAAGACTGACGATTAAAATAAAAGGACTCGCTATCACCGTATGATATTGTAAGGCAGACAAACTATTTAAATAATCTAAAAACTGACCAAAGTAAAGCCAATATTTTTTCAGCACACAGTAATAATGTTTTACCTGTCGATGCATGCAATAAAGTTAAAAAGCTACCGATTAAACTTATCGGTAAAATGATAAAACCGACGACCGGAATGGCGAGCAAATTTGCAGGGAAACTGACCCAGGAAACTTGCTGAAAAAATAACAATGAAAATGGCAATAAACCAAGACCCACATTCATTTGGATACGAACAGATGCTCGCCAATCTGTTCGTAGACGTAATCGACCCAAAACACCGTAGAGAATCAATACCACCGCACCAAATGATAGCCAAAAACTGGCAGATAACACAGAAAAAGGGGCAAGGAGCAGTATAATGCCTAATGCGCTGTAAAGCGCATGTCCATAACTGAGATGGCGACGTAAGAGTTTAGCTAGAAGTCCTATCCACAACATACAAAGTGCACGTTGTACGGGTAAAGCCCAACCAGACAAAGCACTATAAAAAATAGCGAACAGACCACTGAGCGCCGCGGCAATTTGGCCATTTGGTAGCAGCCGATGGCATCCAGCGCCAACTGGTCTGGATCAGCCAATAAACCATGCCCGCCATAAACGCTAAATGTAACCCAGAGATTGCAAAAAGATGGTTAGTTCCTGTACCACGCATGACTTGCCATTGTTCAGAAGTAATTTGATAACGAATTCCGGTAGTCAGCGCAGTGATTAAACCAATAAAAGAAGAACCCTGCAAACTCGTTTGGACATTCCTAGTTAACCGGGCACGAGCGGGTCAATCAACGAATAAGGCGCTTGGGCTAAGCGTGTTCCCTTCAGAACATAACCTACCGCCTGAATGTTCTTCTGAAATAAATCTGCCTCGCGATCGAAACTACCAGGTGTCCAAAAACCACGTCCTGACTTTAAAAGAACTAAGAATTGATAATGCTCTCCTTTTTTCAAATTAGGCAAAGCTTGTTTTCGAGAATGAAAAGATTGCCAGCTTAGCCGAACACGTAACGGTAGTTTTAAATTCGTTACGTTTTGTACGTGATCAATCAAGAAAGTAAACTGAACTTTAGAATCGCGATATTCAGGAAATGTCTCTACTTGGCCGATCACGTGTAGCGTTTGATTTTCTAACGCGGCTGGTAAACGATGACTTAATTGATATTGTGCAACACACAATGCCCAACTTGCACCAAAACTGGCGGCAAGTAAAAAAGCAGGGATTATTCCAATGATGCTTGATTTATAATAAAGAGTGCACAGAATAATCAAGCTACCACTAAAAAGCAGGCAAGTTATCGACACAGGAGGCAGTACAGCACAGCGAGTGATGGCCATCACTCCAAAAAGAAAACCCAGCGTCCATCGGGCCATAGATTGATTATTATTTTATATGCGATGCAATACAGTACCCAAAATAGGTTATTCTGTAAAAAGCAAAGCGCACAAATCAGATCAATTGACTTATGCGCTTTGCTAACACTATCAATTTAGAGAGGTATATTTTGAAAATAATGAATAAGCCACATCACTGCCGCGGCGACTAACGCGGCAGCAGGAATCGTTAAAAACCAAGCCCAAACAATACGACGAACAATTTGCCACTGCGTACCCAACCATTTGTTCGTCGTGCCTGCGCCTAAAATTGCCCCGGTTACGGTATGCGTTGTCGAAACCGGAATCCCCATGTCCGTTGCTGCAAATAAAGTCAGCGCAGCGCCCGTGGCGGCGCAACTGCCGCTCACGAGTGTCAAGCGCGTTAATTTAGTCCCCATGGTGTTAATAATACGCCATCCCCCCATCAAGGTACCCAGTCCCATCACAAAGTTACACGAAATGACGACCCAAAATGGAACATAAAATTGTCCATTTAATAAACCCGTTGAAAATAAGAGTATTGCTATAATTCCCATCGTTTTTTGAGCATCATTCCCACCATGGCCTAGACTTAATAACGCTCCTGCCAAAAGCTGAACACGCTTCGCCCAACGCTCGGTTTTTTCAGAATGAACCCCTTTTAAAAAACGGTTTGATGCATTAATCAACATCCAACTCATCAGTAAACCAAGCAGTGGTGACAAAACAATCGCAATTAATACCGGTAACAAACCGTGCCAATTGAGAATGCCCCCCCCCCCAGCCACTAAAGCGGCACCGACGAGTCCACCTATCAGACCATGAGAGGAACTAGAAGGTAAACCAAAGTACCACGTCAAAAGATTCCAGGTGATAGCGCCCATCAATGCTGCAAAAATTAAATACGGGGTCACTATATGGGGCTCAATTAAGCCCGAGCCAATCGTCGTTGCAACATTCAAGTGAAAGAATAAAAAAGCAATAAAATTAAAAAAAGCCGCCCAAAGTACAGCGGTAAACGGTTTTAATACTTTCGTTGCAATTAAAATTGCGACCGAATTGGCTGCATCGTGAAACCCATTAATGAAATCAAATGTAAACGCTAAAAAAATAACAAAAAAGATGAATGCGTAGGTGCTAGTCATAGGAAGCGCTTCCATCCCCTAAGTGGTGGTTGAATACACAACGTGCACCACGTTGGCACGCCAAACCAAACAACATAAAGTGTTTCTATTTTTCTGAGTTTAGTGGCTTTTTTAAAGTCATTCATTTATTTTGTACCTGACTAGGGGAGCTGATATTGTTCATACTTTGAATCGTTCAGACTTTCTACTTTAAAACATAATTATCCCACAAAGAGAACTCAGCGCTATGTTATCCTTAACTCCACTGCTAGAGCAACTGATTGCTTGTCCTTCTGTCACGCCAGTCGATGCAGGCTGTCAAAGACTCCTTACGGATCAACTGACTCGTTTAGGTTTCGAAATTGAACACTTCCCTTTTGGTAATGTCAATAATTTTTGGGCAAAGCGAGGAAAAACCGCGCCTTTGTTTATTTTTGCAGGGCATACCGACGTCGTCCCCCCCGGCCCACTCGATCAATGGAACTCGCCGCCTTTTGTTGCTACAGAAAAAGAAGGCTTGCTTTACGGCCGTGGCAGCGCGGATATGAAAGTTCTGGATCGTTAGCCTGGTTAATTACGAGCGATGAAGAAGGTCCGGGTATCGATGGAACAGCTAAAGTGATTGAAGCACTCAAGGCCCGTGGCGAAAAAATCGACTATTGCTTGGTTGGAGAACCGACCTCCACTCGTGTCTTGGGCGATACGTTAAAAGTCGGTCGTCGTGGTTCACTGTCAGGCCACCTTCAGATTTATGGACGACAAAGTCATATTGCTTATACCCTAAAAGATGAAAATCCAATTCACGCCACCATGAAAATATTTGCTGAAGCACTCGATACGGATTGGGACAACAATCAACACGTGGCGAATTTTCAATCGACTAGCTTTCAACTTTCTAATCAGCACGCTGGAACAGGCGCCACCAATGTCGTACCCGGTCATTCAGAAACACGATTCAATTTTCGATATTCTCCTGTTACTACGGCAGAAAGCATTCAAGCTCAATTTGAACATCTGATTCGAAAACAAACCCTAAAAAACATGGCTTAGAATATGAATTAACTTGGCAGCATGGTGGTAAACCGTTTATGAGTGTTGCAGGAAAACTACGCCAGAATACGGCATTGGCTATTGAAGAAATCGTGGGTATTACACCTCAGTTTTCAACGTCAGGCGGCGTATCGGATGCGCGTTTTATCGCCGCAACTGGAGCGGAAGTGATTGAGTTAGGGCCAATTAATCAAAGTATTCATCAAATTAATGAGCACGTTTCTCTAAAAGATTTAGAGACCCTTACCCATCTTTACGCCACTCTTTTAAAAAAAGATATTGATATAACCAGCGACTACGATCCAGTAATTATCAATAAGCAAAAAAAAAAGCCGCTTTAAAAAAGCGGCTTTTTAATCATGGAGTAGCTTATGCAAGAAATTGCGAATGCGCTAACCATGACGGATCGGGATAATAAGCGACAACCAACGTGCCTCTAGAAATTGTCTGAATTAAAGGTCCTGACACCTTTGGACTGACCGCAAAACAACCCCAACTTCGACCTAAACGTCCGTGCTGAGCGGCATATTGCGCAGTCGCATAGTTTGCGCTATGGAACACGATATCACGAGCTTGTGCTTTATCATTAAAACCTTTGTCTAAGCCTTTGATACGCAAAGAATAACCATGTTTCCCACTGTACGTATTTTCAGTTAAATACACACCTAAACTTGAAGTCAAACTTCCCGATTGATCCGAAAAAACTCGGGCGTAGTTATCACCACTATTCTGACCATGTGCAACATAGGTATTTAAAATCACGGTATCCTTTTTTAGGTCCAAAACCCATAATCGTTTCGCCGTTGAAGGTTGAGTGTAATCAACGATGGTTAAAATCCCTTTTTGATCCAAACCCTTTTGGCGTGCTTTATTATAAGCTTCCAAGCCAACCTGAAGCGCTTTTGGGCTCAATCCAGGTGTTTTACCTCGGAATTGATCCAGCGTATTTTGTAGTCCTATATTATTACTTGGACTCGCATTGACGGCTGCTGTAAAAACGCTTCCTAATAAAAAACCTAAAACCGTTAGTTTATTTTTCAAAATCATTTTTCCTCCCCTTCTCTTCATTTGAATGAAGCAAAGATGAGTCGATTATAACAAAAAATGACTTGAAAAAAGGCTGATTTCTTAAGATAAGCCTACACAAAGGCTTACATGCTAAGCATAAAATCTATAAATGTAAGTTTTTTTACTACAAAATTGATATGAGCCTGACAATTAAATTATAAAAATTGAGGGGGAAAAAGATAACACAATACCTGTTTGCATAAAACAGCTAACATACACCTATCTACGCTGCACAATAAATACAATAAACTTATTTCTACACACAAACGACCTATAAGGGCTTCCAAACCGACTTTTCTTATAGGTCGTTATTGCTCATCCAATAAAAAAATTTATTTCATTGCTTTTCGAGGACGACCACGACGGTGAGCTGTAATGCTTGCTTTTTTCGCCATACTCAAATTGAACGATGAAACTGGCTTTGAGATACGAGCCTTACTCATTAACATACGCTGGGAAGCTTTAGAAAGCTTTTTAGCGACTTTTGCTTTCGCCGCAGCCAGTGCCTTGTAATGAGCATCCATTTTTTTACGCTCAATTTTGACAATTTTTTCCAGAGCTTTTTGATAACCTTCTTGGCTCGCTATTTTCAATCTGGTTCGAAAATCTGATTTCAGAAGCGCGATTTTTGAGCGTAATGATTTTTGTATCAGTCGTGCATTTTCAGACGCTTTACTGCGCTGTTGTTTTTTTGCATCACTGAGGGGCGGACGACCGCGTTTCTTTTTTGTTTGCATTGTATTTTCTATCATAATTCTAAATTTCCTTTTGTTGAAGAGAAGTGAAACCTATCTAAATTCCACCTATAATAATGGTGACGTCCTTATTTGTTTTAAAGTGAAAATAAAAAATATTTTTACTTCTTTGTTCATTATATATTAATTAAATAAAGTTCTTCAACTTTTCTCTGCTAAAATCACGTAAATAAAAGAATAAAAAATTATCTTTGCTCTAAATCTAGATAATTTCGCTTTGTTTTGCCGATATATAATTGACGAGGTCGTGAAATCCGGCGTTTTGGATCAGCAATCATTTCTTCCCAATGTGAAACCCAACCTACCGTACGCGCTAATGCAAAAATAACAGTAAACATGTTGGTTGGAATCCCGATCGCACTTAATGTAATTCCGGAATAAAAATCAACGTTCGGATACAATTTTTTCTCAATAAAATAAGGGTCTTCTAATGCAATTTTTTCAAGCGCCAACGCAATTTTAAAAATCGGAGCATCTTTTTGACCGGTTTCTTCTAACACAGCGTGACAAGTTTCTTTCATTACTTTCGCTCTGGGATCTGACCAAAGCCCATTAAACGAAATGGATCTTGAGGATTTTTCGCTTTTTCAATATATGATTTAATTTGAGAAACATCACCAATTTGATGCAACATATTCAAACACGCTTCATTGGCACCGCCATGCGCCGGCCCCCACAACGCAGCAATCCCCGCAGAAATACATGCATACGGATTCGCACCCGTCGATCCGGCCAAACGAACGGTTGAAGTCGATGCATTTTGTTCGTGATCGGCATGCAAAATAAAAATTTTATCTAATGCGCGCGCAAGCACTTTATTCGGGCTCTTTTCTTCAGTCGGCACGCCAAATAGCATATGTAAGAAATTCTCAGCATAACTGAGTTCATTGCGTGGGTACATAAAAGGCAAGCCGATTGAATAGCGATAACACATCGCCGCTAACGTTGGCATTTTGGCAATTAAACGCATTGCCGCCAAATGACGGTGTTCGGCATGATTGATATCGAGTGATTCATGATAAAAAGCGGATAAAGCTCCCACAACCCCGACCATAATCGCCATCGGATGCGCATCACGCCGAAATCCATTAAAAAAGTGGCGTAATTGCTCATGAACCAAGGTGTGGCTATTAATCTGTTTACTAAATCCCTCTTTTTCACTCTGCGTGGGCAATTCACCTTGCAACAGTAAAATAACCACGGTAAAGCAATTGGCCCTTTTCCCCGTCAATAAAGGTAATTTTAGAAACGCAAGCTGCCGTTGATAAAAATCCCGGGTCAAACGAATAAATACCCTGTTTTGTGAGCTGAGTGACATCCACTACGTCCGGGCCCAAAGTAGCCTTATGAATCGGTAAGGAAACAGAAGCCGCATTTGGCATAGACAAAACCGCGGCAGTGGGACACTCGTTTTCAAGTGTCGGCGTTGTAGTACTGGGTCATAATAGCCTCTAAGTTATAAATGGATACGCGTTAGCTACACTAACCCAAGCCAAAGAATTATTTTTTAAAGGCTGGATTATACAGTAGAGCTAGCAGGTTGGGTTGTTTTTCTAAACAATCCATCGAAATTTTCTAGATGGGCTGCTTATTTTTGTGGTAGATTAGCGGCATTGTGCAAACTATTCAATACTTAACTGTCTTCGCTGAGCAAGCGGGACAACGTCTAGACAATTATTTAGTCTCGCGGTTAAAAGGCTTACCAAAAAGTCGTCTTTATCGAATCATTCGCAAAGGCGAACTACGCGTTAATAAAAAACGGGTCAAGGTCGATTATCGCCTCCAGGAAAATGACATTATTCGTATTCCACCCCTGCGCCTTGCGGCGCCTCCTGAAAAACCAGTTTTGCATAAACGTTTCGCGGAAAATTTAAAAGCGTCCATTCTGTTTGAAAATAAAGATTTTTTAGTCTTAGATAAGCCCAGCGGTATCGCTGTCCACGGTGGGAGTGGTGTGCAATTAGGCGTTATCGAAGCTTTACGTACTTTGTACCCCCAACAAAAATATTTAGAATTAGCACATCGTCTTGATCGAGAAACCTCTGGCTGTTTATTAATTGCAAAAAAAAGCAGTATTTTAAAAGAGCTCCATCATCTTTTACGCGAAGGCCAAATGACAAAAATATATACGACCTTAGTTTGCGGGCATTGGCCTAAACTTAAAAAAAAGATTTAAAAATCAATTAAAATCTGGGGAACGTTTAGTATTCGTGAATCCACGCGGTAAAGCGAGCCTAACTGAATTTCGACCTATCCAATATTTCTCAAAAGTCACGCTCATTGAAGCGCTGCCGGTTTCCGGCCGCACACACCAAATACGGGTTCATGCTCAATATGCTGGACATCCGATTATCGGAGACGATAAGTATGGTGACAAAACGATGAATAAAGCCATACAACACTTAGGTTGCGCGCGATTATTTTTACATGCCAGCCGTTTACATTTTCCAAATCGCTAGTAGATTGTCTCACTCAGCTCGATCATCTCTCTTAAAACATTTAAATTTTTACTTGTTTTTTATTTTATAATTTTCAGTACGCATCTTAATAAAAACAAGTAAAATATTATTTATTTTAAATAGTAAAATTAATTTACACTATTTATTTAAAAAAATAATAATTGCTATTTCGAGTTATTTTTTATATTATTTATATATAATAATCTTGTCATAATAAACCAAGAACAGGGAGTTCTCAATGAAAGAAATAAATCTTATTCCGAGTGAAGCCGCTTCAATTATTCGTACCTGCACTCAAGCCTTCTTCGATGATCATGAAATTCCACTTAATATAATGGCATCCCAAAATAATGATGAAAAAACGACTTGCCGTGATGCAGTTAGCGAATTATCCACTCGCTTGCAAGAAGAACTGTGTAGCAATCCATTAGTGCTAGTGAAGGAAAAAAATCCTTTTACTTTAGGGAAAACCATGTTTAATCCAGCCATCGAACAAATGGGCTGTGATGTAGCCAGTGCTCTATTAACCCAACCTTTTACACTTATACAAAAAGAAGCCTGTAATCTAACTCAAACAACTTCCACGCCAAATAAAATAGTTTCTGTTATCGAGTTTATTGGTCAACGATGTCAAGTAACTGTGTCTATGACAACAAGACAAAAAATTGTGGCTTGTTATCCTACCTATAATGTCTCCGCCACGGAGGAAACGATTCAGCAAGATTTAAATGAAACCACTGAACAGTGTCAACAGGTCATGCAAGCGCTTCCCTATAGCGAAAAATTAAAATTATGTGACGCCATTGATTCGGCACTCGTTAAAGAAATCCCACAAGAAAAAATCTTGCAACTCATCGATTTTTCAAAAAAAAATAATCCGGTTTCTTCATCTACGACCACACAAACACCCGAAGAAAAACAAACACAGCAGAAAAAAATCATCATTTCTGTGGATAAAATATTTATAGGAGAACGCATCATTGAACGAACAGCTTGTGAAAATCTACAACGAGCCGAGTTTCCTCTAGAGAAAAATAAACCGCTTTTTATCCAAATTGAAAGAGCTTGTTTTCCTCCCTATGCCTTTCCATTGAGCACAAAAAGACCGCAAATTGCGGTAGATGATTCCTATTTCGAACAATGTCAATCCTTTGTGCGATCACTGCCAACAAAAGATAAGCAATATCTCTGTGCAGCAGATCTCAGAACCACTTTTGCACAATATTGTCGTTCCCCTTTCTTTACAAAAACAAGTTATGACATTCTTGTAGGCTGTCAAGATACAATACAACCCGCAGAAGAAAATTTAGCGCCAGTACTGCAAGAAATTGCTGCAGCAAATAGCCGTAGAGGGCTTATTGGGGACGATTCAAGCCAACACGAACGTATCAGTCGAAATCCGATTTTATCGGCTTTTGCATTAAAAGAAGATCATTCTATAAACCAAATTTTACCGGCTTTTGTATTAAAAGAAGATCATTCTATAAACCAATTGTCTGGGCGGCACGCGCTACCCGCCCTAAATAACCCAGAGAACGGAGCTCCGAACAGTTCAGTCACCCACACGGCCATACCCGCTACTTTAACGGTGATAGGGTCTGTCGGCTTACTTGCAGCAGGGGTGGCTACTTACTTCTTTAAATCTTCGTTCGGTCGGGCAAAAAGTGACGTGCAAAATGATCCGCAAAATGATCCGCTCTATACACAAGAAACTTCCAGTTCACCCGATGTGTACACCCCCAAAGTATAAGTAACTCGGTTTATCGTGTTCACTAAGAGGCAATTTAATCGGGTTGCCTTTTAGTTTTGAATTGTGACAGTATCTATTGTCTAATACGAAAAACGCTCCATCATCACAATTCATTCTCAAGGTACAATCACATGTCTAAAGCAAAGCGCGTTTATGTTTGTCAATCTTGTGGAGGCCAATTTTTGCAATGGTCCGGGCAATGTGGTGGCTGTCAAGTGTGGAATACGTTAATCGAAGAGTCCAGGCATGCTCCCCAAGTTCAAGGTGCTTCAGCAAGACTAAGTGGTTATGCCGCCGCCGCAAATCATTCTACTGTCACGTCGCTTTCAGCCATTTCATTTAATGAAATTACTCGCTTTTCTTCAACCGTAACCGAGTTAGATCGTGTTTTAGGTGGTGGGATTGTCCCAGGCTCTGTCATTCTCATGGGCGGAGATCCCGGGATTGGGAAATCGACTCTTTTATTACAAAGCTTGTGTCAATTGAGTGAACAACACGCTGTCCTTTATATTACCGGTGAAGAATCATTACAACAAATTGCTTTGCGTGCCAAACGTCTTGGCCTAAAACCAGATAAGCTGCGCTTACTTGCCGAAACATGTGTTGAAAATATTCTCGCCCATACTTTACAAGAAAAACCACACGTTTTAGTGATCGACTCCATTCAAACGGTTTGCACTGAAACGCTTCAGTCTGCACCCGGTGCAGTCGCACAAGTGCGAGAAAGTGCCATGCAACTTACGCGGCTTGCCAAGCAAGCAGGAATTGCCATTTTTTTAGTTGGCCATGTAACAAAAGATGGTACGCTCGCAGGTCCACGGGTTTTAGAACATATGGTCGATACCGTTTTATATTTTGAAGGTGATACAGATAGTCGCCATCGCTTAATTCGTTCCGTCAAAAATCGTTTTGGGGCAGTTAATGAACTCGGTGTATTTGTAATGACGGAAAAAGGGTTACGTGAAGTAGCAAATCCTTCCGCAATGTTGTTGTCGCGCTCTGAAACCAATGTCCCAGGAAGTTTAATCACTGCTATTTGGCAAGGAAGCCGCCCTTTATTAGTCGAAGTTCAAGCCTTAGTCGCAAACAGCCACTTAGGTACTCCCCGACGAGTGGCGGTAGGTTTAGAAAATAATCGTTTAGCGATGTTATTGGCGGTGTTACAACGTCATGCTGGAATTATTACTTACGATCAAGATATCTTTATTAATATTGTCGGCGGCATTCGCTTATTAGAAACCAGCGGCGATTTACCGACACTCCTTGCTATTTTGTCCAGCTTGCAGAATCAGCCTATTCGCTATGATTGCCTTGCCTTTGGCGAGGTAGGCTTATCTGGAGAAATTCGCCCCGTCCCTCATGGTCAAGAACGTCTTCGTGATGCCACAAAACATGGTTTTAACCATGCGATTATTGCCAAAGCCAATGTAGGGAAACAAATTCCTACCCAAATGAATATATTTGCCGTTTCTCATCTCTCTGAAGCATTAGAAACGATTAAAATGTTGAATTCTCAGAAAAACATAACTGTCACATAAAATACAGAATAATAAAATAAAGCATGATACTACTTTTTATAAATTAAATTTCCATTTTTTTAATCGATTACAATTATTTTTAGAATGTATTTTAATAAAAAATTAATGAAATAGAACACGTTGTCGACCATCTAAATACGCTATTTTTTAATTATTAAAAATAATAATATACTTTTTATATATTTAATAGAGGTTAATTTATAGATAAAATTGAATAATTACTCTTTATTTTCTACTCTTTTAAATTATTCATACAACAAATTAGGGAAGCAATCAAAAGTTAAAAGCTGAGTAACTTAAACAAAGGAAGTTTATATGCAAAATAAAGCTAATATCTTTTTTTTATCTAATATTCTTTTATTAGTTTCGATTTCTGATGTAGCACTGGCCAGTCATACAACTTATATAAGAAATCCTTTACTTGACAGTCGTTTATATAAAATTTATTCAACTGGATATTTTGATTTCAGCCTAGGTCATGTATTCAGCCAAAAAATAGAAGACAGTTACTTATATCAAAAAGGTTTTTTCCCTGATTTTTATTTTGCGAATCATATCAAAAAGACAACTCTTTTCTCCTTATCTGGAGGTTATCTTTGGAAAAGACCCAGTGTTTGGTTTCCTTATACTAGTATAGGATTGGAATACAGTAGTACAGCACAACGTACATTAACGGGACTCATTGCAGACTATAGTGATCTAAAAGAAATTAATCACTGTTATCAATACAAAATAAGAGAACAAAATCTTCGATTAGTTACTCAAATCAATACTTATTACTGGCATGGCTGGATGCCTTTTATTCAATTAGGCGTCGGCACAGCATGGACAAAATATAATGAATATCACGAAATTGTTTTACTTCATCTTCCCTCCCATCATCTTGATCCACAATTTCCACAAAAAACAATATCTAGCTTTGCTTATCATGCCAGCTTCGGAATAAACTATATTATCAATAAAAACTTATGGATGGGGTTGAGTTACCGCTTTGATGATTTTGGCAAAGGACAAACCGGCGAGACAAGGCCGGATAATTATTTAAAAGGTCATTTGACAAATTATCTTCAAGCACACAGTGTACTTTTTTCGCTCCGTTATTTATTTAATTAAAATAAGCTATTAGAAAAAATAATAAAGAGTATTATCATGAAATTTATAGAAGTTCATCAATCCAGAAAGCTACGTTATTCTTTTTATGAGGCAGACTCTAATTCAAAAAATTATCAAACTTCCTTTAAAAAAGGCAATCAATATATTTGGACCTACAAATTAGTCAGCTACTTTCCAAGGTGAAAATCTAAATTTTAATGATAATAAAACTGAGATTTTTATTAAAAAGAGCTCTCCTATTCAAATAGAAACGATATTTAATATTATATTTTCACCGCAAAATGATACAAATTCAGTTTATATTAATCTATTTATAATAAAATCTTTTAGAGAACCTGAAATTATATTCATTAGGGAGGAATTCTTAACTAAGCCAGACATAAAAAAATAAAAATTGATGGTTATTTAGAAATAAATAATTCAAATATTGTTAAGGTTGGCGAACAAAAAAATATTGTTTTCTTGTTCAAAAACCAGAGTCAACAACATGTAACTGGAGTTAATATTACAATAAAATAAATGAGTTAAACTATAATGCTCCAATTATTTATCATTAAAAAATCAAGGATTGATATCATGAATAATAAAAATAACGAAGAAAATATAATTCTTTTTCAACAACATGCTTTTGAAAATAAGCAAAGTGAATATCAAGTTGACGAAGAAAAAAGTATAAATATTCATGCAGATATTTTAAACAAGTTAAGCGAAGCAAAAATCGTTGGTGTTTTCAAACCTACTTCCCCCTGGGGGAAAAAGTATTAACAGCACTTTTTAGCTATAATGAAGGGAAAAAAGTACCTATTGAGGTCAAAATGACTGTGATTCAAGTCCAACTCACCGCTGAAATTACTCAGGGACTACCTATTAAAGTCGTTAAAAACTCTGAGCATCCTATCGAGTTCTTAATCAAAAATACTCACTTAGCGGATGCAATAATCACAGATTTTAATCATGGATCATTACTCGAAGACAGTATTATCATCAGTGAAGAAGCTATTGATGGCAGCTCCCAACCGATCACGTATAGCTTTGCAGAATTTCAGGAAAAATTAGCCACAGGGGTAAAACTCGATCCACATAAACAATATCGAGTCAATGCTATTTATAAGGTTATTGATGAAAATCATAAAAATGATATTTTATTTAAATATAAAGAGTCTGCTACATTAGAAAATGAATTAGACCGTGAGGGGGTTCGTCCTCAAGTATTAAAAAATATCACCATCGAAAAAAACGCTACAGTCACGGTGATCGGCAAAGTCAATGTTCAAAATTTAAAGTTCAAAATCGGTGAAGAAGAAAAAATCGAATTCATCTTTACAAATACGAGCACTGAATTTCCAGCAACAGGTGCTAATATTACAATTATACAAAAAACAGAAGGCCAAGCCGCGGTGGTAAAAAAAAATTAAAATTAAATAACCTTGAGCCAAATACAAATTATATAGAATCTTTCTATATCAAGATTGAGCAAAGCGATATCATTAAAAACCTATCTTTTGAGGCGCAGTTTACGTATTGCGAAGGCAAACCGATTATCCCAAAACTACGCCTCATCATAGGTTATTTACCCAAATCAGGCAGCGCACTCCTCGCTATTACCAAACAAGGTGGGCTCGGTATTATCGAGACACCGAATCAAAAACCAGAAGTGTTGAATAAAGGTCTTCACTTACGTTTTTCAAACTGGACAAGTATTACTTGGAGCCCCACTTTAAAAAATTATCTCCTTGTAGGTCATCCTATGTATATTGGCCAAAGTCAAAATGGAATTTTATGGGAATATCAGCATAATCCTACACAAAAACCGTTAATGAAAATACGTTGGAATAGTGTATTAGGTCATTATATTGCTGTAGGAAAACAAGGTGCGATTGCTATTAGTCATGATGGAAAAGATTGGAATGCGTATGAAATAGAGGAAAAACCTAATCTAAACCACATCCTTTGGTGTGTGAAAAAAAAACATTACGTTCTCATTGGAGAAGAAGGTTATATTGCGCTAAGCCTCGATGGAATTCACTGGGAAAAACAGTCGTGTCCAATTTCTGGTAATTTATTTGATATTGCAACCAGCGTACCTTGGGATGAAAAACTGCTATACGTTGTTATTTCGCGTGAAGATTATATTATTGAAAGTGAAGATGGACTTACCTGGACGGTTGCTGTCAAACCACAACAATTTCTACCAAGGGGCGCACGATCAGTTCTTTATAATCATAGCTATGGGCTAACTCTAAATAGAACAGGCTCTGCTTATTTGAAATTTTTTACAGTGACGGCAAATAGCGGAACTGCACCAGGTTATCTACATCGATGGTACCGTTATTATAATACGAAACCTGCGCCCTACACTTCGACTTGGGTGTACAATCAAATTTATATTAAATCTCCAAGTGCAACTAATTTATTTTCAGGAGTCAATGAATTTCATTGGTTTGAAGAAATTAAGCTATATGTCGGTGTAGCTGAGGTTCCTTGGATTTTTTACAATGATGGCATAAGCAGCAGTACCTTGTTGCATAATAAAACTAACATCAATTCTGATGAAATCAAACACGCGTTTCAACCTGGATTTTGTAGCATCACAATCGGGAACATTCCTGAGTATAAAAGTGATGAAGAAACGCTTTATCTTGATTTGGCGAAGTATCGATAAATTAGCTAGAAGCAATAATTCTCTCGGTTAGGGTCATAGTCAATCAATTTAACAGATTGATTACGATCCATCGAGAGTACTGAAAAAAGCTTTCTACTCTCTTTTTTTTGCTACTTATGTAATAAAATGATGTCTAAACCCACTTTTAGCGTTAAAGATTATGAGAATTAAATACACAAACAAAAAACTAAGAAATAACACGATAATTTGCTTATAATCTTCTATCGCTTAGCTTTTCTGTAGAGAAGATTGGAGTACTGACTGTAAATAAGCGCATCGATTGATTTTTTAATGTTTATTAAGTCGAGAGTGCCTAAATCGCATCACTCAACTTTGACTCTCTTTTTCTTATAAAGTAAAATTGCCAAGAGGGGGGAGATTGAGTACAATTTACCCCGCTGTAGGGGCCCATAGCTCAGTTGGTTAGAGCAGAGGACTCATAATCCTTTGGTCCTAGGTTCAAGTCCTAGTGGGCCCACCAAAAAATTACCTTAGAAGCAAACACTTATATCAATTTTAAATTTGTCTCTTCTTTTCCCGAGCTGCCTTACGGGATTTTTGCGTGATGTTCTTGAATTGGATTCATTCTAAGTAACGTTATCCATATTCTTTGTTCCAGGCGCATGCCATTCAATCTTGAATGTAATTAATTTTATTCAGCCTTTGAATCATAAGTAGTCTTCCTTATATTGTACTACCCATTCCCACTTTAAGCAGTAAATTGCATCATCACGACGGCCTGTATTAAGTAAACAATTACCGCTTTTCTAAAATGAGCCGATCATTTAGTCAATAACCTTCGTTATTGATCGCCAATGCAACAGAAACTGTTTCTTTTTCTTATTTTCTAACAGTAACTTAATTTTAAGTGCTGTAGAATAAAGTTTATTTTGTACAGACAAACGAAATAAAGGAGAAGATATAGCGATAAGATACCTTGATAATTAAAATCAAAAAATTATCTATTTTTTAATTATAATTATTCAAATTTTATTTTTTAAGGCTCAGGTGCTGTCTTTCTATATTATTATTGAATAACCTATTTATAGGTTTTTAATAGACAAAATAACGAGTGAATATTGTAATTTTATATCAAATCATTAGATTAAATATTAATTTATATTTCATAAAAAAATTAAAAAATTTGTTCTTTTATCAATGATCCTTAGAAAAGGATATTTCTTCTTAAATAAGCAGGACATAGGAAAAATAATGACCACTTACTCATCCTTGAGTTCATTTAGCGACGTACTTTTGATTACTGTATTTTACTTAATTTAGACTAAATAAACAATCAATTATCCTGATAATTTATAAAAAATTAGCGGCTCATTTAATCGACAAGTTATTTAATAACTATTTTCTAAGTGAACAACCTTTCTCAAAATTGTTTCCTAAAAAAAGCATTTAGTTATCCACATGAGTGGGACTCCTCAAAAAATCCCAACGATTGTGGGTAACCTAATTCCTTTTATGTTTTCAATCACCTGTCTATTTACGTTCTCTTTTTAAATTTTTATCGAGCTAAAGAATACTTACAGTACACTAAATCTAAGATAGCCCATCTAGTATAGGCGTGATTGCTTACGATTACTTATAATAAATTGATTTATAAAAGTGAATTCTTAGAGTTACGATGCTCAAAATCTACAACAAAACGAGTCTGCAGTGTTCCGACTTATGTTTAACAATAAATTTTTAGTCAAAACATACCGACTCACACACACGAACACAAAACTTAGGACAAACTCACATTGTAAATTGCATTCATTGATATCCCGGTTAAATTAGAAATTTCCTTTATATCTTCATACAGATTTTCTGGTAGTTTTACATTTACCGTCCTAAATGACATCAAATTTGTCTTTTTCATGTTACGAGTTACTTTCTTTATCATTTTATAAAGTTATTTCTAATACGATTAATTATTTAAAATATAGTTTTTGCATCAAAGTTACATAATGCTACTATATAATTAATATAATAAAAAGTATTACGAATACCCTATTTTTACTTTTTAATAAGAATAATAATAGTTTTATTAAAATATTTTACACAAATATAGAGTTTATGCTAATAATAAAATATTATCTTATATTGTATATTATCTTTCATTTAAAAAAATAATTTTTCAACGCCTTACTTTTATATTTTTTTCTGATATTTTTTTAAAAAATCCATATAAAAAATAGACTATAATGTTTTAAATTTACAAAAACACTATCAATACCGATTTTTAAATAACTTCTCTAGAATAGCTATTATTTTTAATTTTTAATATATTTCAGATGGCTTATTCAAGAGACAGTCTAAATAAAGATACCTAACTCTTCTATCTTTTATTAATATAAGCGCTTAGGTCTTTAATTAATTTTTCTAATTGAGAATATTAGTTGATTTATATAATGAAAAAAACCTATCTGAAAAACCAAAAACTCCTTTTCTTTGTTCAGAATTCTATCCCCTTCTTCGATGCGATCTTACAATTTTCCTCTCTAATCTATTTCAAATATTGCAAAAGCTTATCTTCATATAATCGAAGTTTTCCTCTTTTTTTATCTTTATTCTTATTTTCTGAGAAAACTGATTAATTAGAAAAACATTTAAAATATGCGCGATCTTTTAGCTCCAAATTTATTTAATTCATCTTCGGCTTGAGCAACTGGTGACATACTTCTCTTTTTCTCATTAAAGAGACTAAAGCTTATTCCATTTGAGATACTATTTAATTTTTGTCTATATTGGTCCTGCTTTTTATATAAAATATATTCTAGGCCATTAATCAGATTTACTATATTAGCAATAAACAAATCATTCTCTTCAAATCCTAATTGAATGAATAAGGATTTAACATTTAGAAGCGATTCATATAATTCGATTCTCTTTTTTTCTCTAGGATCATTTAGATAGTTATTAATAGATATTTCTAATATATGTGAAATATCTAATATTTTATTTAAATGATCGCCTGTAACTATCAGTTCTATTATTATAAGATCATTATTAAATAACCTATAATAATTACTAACAAAAAAAGATTCTTTTAAATTTTCTAATAAAATATTTTTCTCAATATCAATCTTCCAATACTTTTTGATCTCTTTAACTAGGAAATATTTTCCAATCGTCTTAAAAGACTTTAAATAATCTATATAACCTATAATATCATTCTGAGCTTTTTCACTGTTCTTATACGAAATAAAGCTTGGAATATTTTCTACAATATTACGTAATTTATTTCTACGTTTAATGATAAAGCGAGCTAAATTCTCTGCTTCACTAGATTCTAAAAAGTAACTTTTAGTAAAATAGTCAATCAGTTCGTCAGGTAATAAACAAATCAATAATATCGTCTTGTTGCGTTCCCCTTCAAAGAAACAAGAATATTGCTTAGATAATAAAAATAATTTTGAATCTTCATAACGATAAGAAGATTTTGATTGCAGATCATATCGAACTAAACTTAACCAATTAAAAGGTTTATAATTAACAATTGCAGGGAGTGCTTGAATATCTTCTTGATTAAAATCAATAGATTGTTCTGAAATAAATGATTCATGAGATTCTTTCTCAGTGGGGAAGCACCATCCTCCATCAATTTTTATAGCTTGATTATTTTCATTTACACCGACATTGCCTGATTTAAAATCAACTTCACCTAAAACTAATGAGATAACTTGAACAGAAAGCAATCCATTAATAATAAAGTAGCTTTCAGGTTCATTAACATTAAAAAAGTGAGGATTAAAATTAGGAATTTCTTTTGAAAGAATATAATAGTTACCATTTTTCTCTGTCCAGCGAGTTTTAGGTGAAAAAGGATAAACTAAACGAAAAAACTCCTGAGCAATAGTTTCTTGCTTTGCTTCAAGATGATTTTTATCTAAATTTTTACAGATCCATCTGCTTTGATTTTTTATTTTTTTAACTAAATAAGTTGTATGAATCGCTTGCCCTTTAGATGTTCTATCATCTGATTCACTTTGATCAACTCTCACAAAGTTATCTATATTTTTAAACATTTTTTATAATTGATGGGGTAATTTTTAATACTATATTTACTTAAAATTAAGGAAATATTAAATATTTATATATATTTAATATTTTATATTCTTCAATCGAAATGATTGAAAAAAGAGTAATCTATTTTTATCAATACAGGCTAAATAGATAATAATGTCTTTTTTTATTATCTATAATTCTCGTTATAAGAAATAAAACTATCTAGATGATAATTGAATAAAAATGAGAAATAATTATAAATCAAACCTACCTAAACAGAGGCTGATGCTGAATTTTCTGCCGGCGTCATCACGATACGAAAATAAACTCTTCAATGAGATAGTATTTAAAGATTATTTTTCAGTATAATAACTATTCAAAATACGCTATTTATCACTTAACGAAACTCAAGATGATCCTTCGCTCTTTAGAAATATTTGCCTTAATAACAAAAAGTAGCCTATGGAACTAGCTTTTTGGGATTATAACAGTCGGCTTATATATGATTATCTTTTTTGATGCTAAATTATATGCGGATGCTTGCTTGCAAATTATATTTATAATTTTCCAATTTTATGGAATTTATCAGTGGCTATATGGTGGAAAAAAAGAAATCCTTTAAAGATTCAGTTAGCAGATTGCTCTAATTATCAGATACTTTCTATTGCTTTTTCACTTATATTTATAACGATTAGTTATATTTTAAAAAACTATACTGACTCAACAACTGTTTATGCTGACACCTGGATAACCTCCGTCAGCTTACTTGCTCAATGGATGATAAGCATAAAATATTTACAAAATTGGCTTTTATGAATACTTGTTGATTTATGCTCTATCATTTTATACTTATATAAATCTCTATATTTAACTTCTTTACTTTATTTTATATTTCTTTTGCTGTGTATAAAAGGTTATAAAAACTGGTAATCTCAACGATTAATCGACAAATTACAATCAAATTTCAGTCTTATTTAGAAAATAAACTAAATTTTCATTATTGTAAACAGGTTCATTTATAATTATTGATTAGCTGATGATAAAAAATACTCTATTTTAAACAATAATTACTTAGCTAAAATAAATAAAAACTAGGTTAAAAAGTATTTTATGGGTAACTGCCCTGAAAAAATGAAATTGTTTCATCGCTTACATAAGTAAACGAATTTCCAGAATATATGCTTTTTATAAATAGAATTTTTTAATTGATTAAGTGATAAAAAATTCGCATAAATCTATTCTTTCAGGTAAATTAGGCTATTTTCAAATTAAGAGCTTGCTTATGAAAAAAAAATCCTTCTTTATATTATTACTCACTATAATAATAATTATGATCAGTATATTCCAATCCTTGTTAACAAAGGATGATAAACTGACTCTTCCTGGCAAAGAAAAAATAGAAAAAAAATTGGTTTACTATCAATGTAATAACGGTAAACAACTTACAGTAAACTATCTTCATAAAGAAGATAATATTTTAGCTATTATCTCTATCGAAAAAAATAAAACACTTATTTTTTCAGAAACAGTCTCTGCAAGTGGTTCAGCCTACCGTGCTAAACAATATCTCTGGCATGAGAAAAGTCGGCAAGGATTATTAGAAAACGTGCTAACAAAAGAAATAATACATTGCTATGAAAAGTAAATTTCTTACTTCTTCTTTCTTTTAGGGTGATCACTTTTTAATATTAAATTGATCGTGATAACGTTTAATATGCTTAAAATTACTCCATATTTACTTGAAAAAATTTAAATAATAAAGACCTATTCTGTTACTAAAGAATTTTTATAAAATCTCACAACCAAAATTTATAGATATTTTTCTCCATTCACTTTCAACAGAATAATCTTTCTTAATTGAACTGATTGAGGCGAGCGACATTGTCGCTTACAATAATGCAATGAATATTTTGTCTATCCAATCGCATGTGAGTTATGGTTATGTCGGAAATAAAGCGGCTACGTTTCCACTCCAATCATTAGGTTTTGATGTCTGGCCGATTCATACCGTACAATTTTCAAACCATGCTGAACACATTAAAGCGGTGGTCAGTGGTTTAACTACTCTGGGTGTAGGACAACAATGTGCAGGTATTTTATCGGGTTACCTTGGCGATAAATCAATCGGTCAAGTGATTGTTGAAACAGTACAACGCTTTAAGCAACTCAACCCAAACTTAGTCTATTTATGTGATCCCGTCATGGGTCACCCCGGCGGAAAAAACTGTTTTGTTAAAGAAGATATTCCCCTCTTTTTTCGAGAAACTATTTTGTCCATCGCAGACATGATTACTCCCAATCACTTTGAAGCAGAGATATTATGGGGGAAAAAAATTCACTCGCTGACTGATTTGCAAGCGGCTTGTGCTTTTTTTCATGCCCAAGGTGTTTCAATCATTGCGATAACACGCTTACAATTACCTGAAATAAATGCAACACATCCTGATCAAAGTTTTTCATTCTTATCTTTGACAAAACCACCTCATTATCTGGGCTCACTCCCTAATCTCCAGTCAGAAACTGAATTCAATGGTTCTGGTGATCTATTTTCAGCATTACTCTTAGGACATTTTTTACTCAGTCGCGATCCCGTGAGTGCCTTTAAACAAGCAACGAATACAACATATCAAATACTTGATATTTCTTTGCAAACCAAACAACGTGAATTAAAAATCATCGGTTACCCCTATTGTGATTCGGCCCCGAACTTGATTAAACTAACACCGATTTTATCGTAGGGAAGTTTTCTATGCCTGAGTATCATTTTTTATTTATGGATCGCTTACTCAATTACCTTCGGTATTCTGTTGATTAATTTGCTTATTCCGTCTTTACGCTATTATAAACTGCTCAAAAATAAAAAGCGTTTTCTTTGTTCTAAAAAATCATGTTAATATTCTGGGAAAAAAAGATACTCGCTTATCTTTTATGGCCATTTTCTTGGTTATATCGTCTTTTGTTTTTTTACGAAAACAATTATATCGCTTGAAAATCAAAAAAATTCATTATTTCCCCGTCCCTGTCATCATTGTTGGTAATCTAACCGTAGGTGGCTCAGGGAAAACGCCGCTTGTTATTGAAATAGCTCGCTTTTTAAAAACACAAGGCTTAAAGCCAGGTATCGTCACGCGTGGTTATGGTGGAAAAGCGAAACATTACCCTTTGCAAGTCGACGAATATAGCCGGCCTTGCGAGGTGGGTGATGAAGCGTTACTAATTAATCGCGCTGTCGATTGTCCTGTCTTTGTTGACCCACAGCGTGTTCGTGCGGTCAAAAAGCTGTTGGCTAAAAAAAATTGTGATGTCATTATCAGCGACGATGGATTACAACACTTTGCACTGGGTCGAAATCTGGAAATTGCAGTCATTGATGGTGACCGTCGTTTTGGCAATGGATTTTGTTTGCCCGCCGGTCCATTACGTGAACCCGTTTCACGCTTAAAAAGTATTGATTTAAAAGTAACAAAGGGGCATACACAGGATGATGAATTTACCATGCAACTTATCCCTGATTATTTTTATCAATTAACTGCCCCCCAAAATAAGCAAAAAGCGCCCTATTTTTATCGCAAATCACTGCATGCTGTAGCCGGAATTGGTCATCCAGAACAATTTTTTAAAACACTGCGTGCGCTCGGTTTATCTTTTCAAGCTCATGCATTCCCAGATCATCACTTTTTTAAACAAAAAGAACTCGCATTCGGTGAAGAAGTCATCATTATTATGACTGAAAAAGACGCCGTTAAATGCCAAGGATGGGTCGATCCCCGGCTCTGGTGCCTGAAAACCAAGACAAAAGTAGATGATCGTTTTTTTTCAGCATTACTAACGAAACTCTATCCAGCTAAATGATAGGCAACGATTTTCTGTAAACTGGTTTGAATGTCTATTTTAGGCGTCCAACCCAAGTAACGTTGTGCATTTTTGATAGAGGGCACGCGATAAGCGACATCTTGGTACCCTGCCCCATAATACTGTTCACCCGCAATAGTTTCGAATTGGGTATTCTGAGCAATCGCCGCATAATTTGGATAACGTTTAATTTCTTCAAGAAGATAACGAGCAAGCTGTTCGATGGAGCAATCATTCTGTGGATTCCCGATATTGAAAATACGTTGCTCCGCACAACCTTCTTTATTTTCAAGAATCTTAAGTAAAGCAGAAGTACCGTCTTCAATATCAATAAAACTACGCCGCTGCTGACCACCCTCAACCAGTTGAATCGACTCACCACGTAAAATATTCCCCATAAATTGGCTAATCACGCGTGAGCTACCTGGTTTAGGGTTATGTGGATCATCGAGCTGCGCACCGATCCAATTAAAGGGTCGAAAAAGTGTATAATTGAGCCGACTTTGCAAACCATAAGCATGAATCACACGGTCCAACATCTGCTTACTACAAGAATAAATCCAACGTGGTTTATTAATAGGTCCCAGGATCAATGGACTGGTTTCCTCATCAAAGACCGGGTCGGTACACATCCCATACACCTCAGAGGTAGAGGGAAAGACAACTCGCTTGTGGTGTTCCACGCAAAGACGAATGATACGCAGGTTCGCCTCAAAGTCTAACTCAAAAATAGCGAGCGGATTATTCACATACGTAGCAGGTGTTGCAATGGCAATTAAAGGTAAAATGACATCACAGTTTTGAACTTGCTGTGCTATCCAATGCGACGATTGATTGATATCTCCTTGCTTGAATTCCAAACGTGGATCATCCAATTTATCTTTAATTCGATGATCGTGTAAATCAAAACCGACGATCTGCCAATCGGGTTGCCTCGCTAAAATTTGCGTGAGTAAGTGGCTCCCGATAAAACCATTAATACCCAAAATAAATATTCGTAAACTCATCGTTCTACCCTTGTCTACCCATTTTAGGGATTTGTTGATTGATTGTATCGAGATGAAGGTGGTTACAAAACAAAACAAACGCTTCTTTCAGAAAAAGAAACGTAATCTTGTAAAACCTCTATAAAACAGATTTTTAAGCATAACCATTCGAAACTCAAAAACAAGTGATCGTTTTTTCGAGTGATTACGCGACCATTCTCCGCTATTCTTGTGGTAAGAAACTACGCAAAGGTTCTGCACGTGTCGGATGACGCAATTTACGTAACGCCTTCGCTTCAATTTGACGAATCCGCTCACGCGTCACATCAAATTGCTTACCGACTTCTTCCAAAGTGTGATCGGTATTCATATCAATCCCAAAGCGCATACGCAAAACTTTTGCCTCACGCGGTGTCAACGTAGCTAAAATTTCGTTAACATTTTAACCTTCGATCGTTGCCGCATCAATCGGAGAAAGAACCGTCGTGTCTTCAATAAAATCACCTAAATGTGAATCACCATCCTCATCACCAATCGGTGTTTCCATGGAAATCGGCTCTTTCGCAATTTTAAGAATTTTACGAATTTTATCTTCCGGCAAGCCCATTTTTTTGCTTAATTCCTCTGGGGAAGGCTCTTTTCCACTGGCTTGCAACATTTGCCGGGCAATTCGATTCAGTTTATTAATCGTCTCAATCATATGTACGGGAATACGAATTGTACGTGCCTGATCGGCAATCGAACGAGTAATCGCCTGACGAATCCACCAGGTGGCATAAGTTGAAAACTTATATCCACGACGATATTCAAATTTGTCGACGGCTTTCATTAAGCCGATGTTGCCTTCTTGAATCAAATCCAGAAACTGTAAGCCACGATTTGTATATTTTTTAGCAATTGAAATCACAAGACGTAGATTCGCTTCAACCATTTCTTTTTTCGCGCGTCGCGCTTTCGCTTCACCCGCCGACATTTGGCGGTTAATTTCTTTAATTTCTGCAATCGACATCCCCTGCGCAGCTTCTATTTCACGCAGTCGGTTTTGCGCGGCAACAATCGCCGGCTGAACCGCTTTTAATGCTTCAACATAATTACTTTTGGTTGTTAAATGTTTTTTCAGCCATTTTTCACTGGTTTCATTCTTCGGAAAAGATTCGATAAAAGCTTGTCGCGGCATTTTGGCATTATTCACGCAAAAACGCATAATTGCTCGTTCTTGAGTACGAATTTCCTCTAAAAGAACACGCATCTTACGGATTAACTTATCAAGCTGCCGAGGAATTAATTTAAACTGGGTAAACGCTTCCGAAACCAAGGCCGATTGCTTTAATGTCTTTTTATGTTGACGGCCATATTTCTCCTGCAATGCGAGATAGTCTTGATAAAGCACTTCAAGTTCGCTAAAACGCGCTTGTGCCAACTCCGGGTCAGGTCCCCCATCGAGTTCCTCACTAAAGGCATCTTCGTCACCCGAACCATCTTTTGCTTTAAGATCATCCCCCTCCTCATCGACATCTTGATCCTCTTTCAGAGCGACCGAATCTTCTTGATTTTCGCGATTAACTTCTTCGCCTAGAGTATCTTCCTCATCAACCTTTTTGAGTGCTTCATCACTCAACGTAGTATTTGCAGCTAAAGGTAATTCGTTAATATCAAAGAAACCACTAATAATTTCATTCAAGCGTAATTTCTGTTTTTTGTAACTCGCATATTTTTTCAATACGTCCGCAACTGCGCCGGGAAACTGCGCAAGTGCCGTTAGAATCGCCTGTACGCCCTCTTCGATACGCTTAGCTAGCTTGATTTCACCCTCACGGGTTAACAGTTCAACCGTCCCCATTTCTCGCATATACATGCGCACCGGGTCAGTGGTTCGCCCAAGTTCGCTATTAATCGTACCCAATGTCGCGCCACTTTCCGAACCAGCATCTTCATCAGAAGCATTGCTCGAACTATTGCTTGAAAGCAACGTTTCCATATCCGGTGGCACTTCATACACAGGGATACCTAACTCGTTGATTTTCAAAACGATTTCATCGAGTTGGAGTTGATCTTGCTCAGATTCGGAAACCGTGAGCGACGAGATCCCGTAACCGGGCTTGTTGTTCTTCGAAATCCATAATTGTGCTTGACCTCTTAGGGAAAATAATGCTTTTATTATGCCTACTCTATTATACCTTTAAAGATAAACCTATAAACCTTTCCTTGAAAAAAGGCAAGCAATTATCCCTAAAAAGATATGATTATACTCGGACTCGGTAGCAATTTGGGCGACAGTTTAAAGAATTTACGCCTTGCCGTACAGCTATTAAAAAAAACAGGAGCAATTGATTCGATTCGGGTTTCGCCACTGTATACTTCTTCGGCATTACTACCAACCAATGCGCCGACTGATTGGAACAGGCCGTATCTTAATATTGCTTTGGCCTGTGAATCAAGTCTCTCTCCGATGGCACTACTCACGATTGTCAAAAAAATCGAACACCAAATAGGGAGAAGTGAATCGACCCGTTGGGCCCCACGCTTAATTGATATCGATATCTTAGCGTGGCATGATGAAATCATCAATGAGCCTACCCTACAAATCCCTCATCCAGAATTACAAAATCGACCTTTTGCTTTATGGCCGTTACTCGATTTATGGCCTACCTGGTCATTTCCTCATCGTAACCTCCAAGAAATAGTGATGCATTGGGGTTCGCGCTTTGAAGGCACAGCGCCTTTGGCAACACGACGTTTACCTCATCCTGTTTGTCGGTATTTTGAATGTCACTCCAGATTCGTTCTCCGATGGGGGCTACTATACAACGGTTCCCGATGCATTACGTCAAGCAGAACGCTTACTGGCGTTGCCCATACTCAGTGAACTAAACACACTTAAGAAAACAGCCCCTTTCCCTTGGGTATTAAGCGTGGATACCCGCCATTATCAAGTCGCCGAACAAGCACTCGCTTACTCAGTCGATTGGATTAATGAGTTTTTCTGACCCAAAAATGCGTGCGGTGTCCCCGCAAACAAACAGTGCATACTCCCTGACACATGTAATCTCTGGGAAACTTTACTTAGTTGGACTAAACAACGCTTTGCTGAGTTAATCGCTTTAAATATTGATCCACAACGATTCATTTTTGACATAGGGATTGGCTTTGGAAAAACAGCTCACCAAGCCTACCAATTATTAGACGATATAACGGCTTTCCGTACATTAAACTGTCCTCTTTTGATAGGACATTCTAGAAAATCTTACTTACACCCAGCGTTGATATCACCCAACGTTGATAAAGATTTTGCAACCGCTCTGTTGTCTTATCATCTGGCCCGCCAACACGTCGATTATCTACGTGTCCACAATGTTGCACTCAATGCCCAAGCGGTGGCATTGGCCACACAACAACGAACACTTTGCCTGCAATTTTAGTGCGCGGCAATACACGCATCTCTATTGAAAAGAGGTTATTTTTATGCGGATTATTTTAGCCAATCCCCGCGGCTTCTGTGCTGGAGTCGATCGTGCCATCCAAATTGTTGAACGGGCTTTGGCTTGGTTTGGTACACCCCTTTATGTTCGTCATGAAGTCGTTCACAACAAAACCGTAGTAGAAAATCTTCGTCAAAAAGGTGTTATTTTTATCGAAGATCTCCAAGAAGTACCTTGCGGCGCTACGCTGATTTTTAGTGCACACGGAGTCTCCCAAACCGTTCGTGCATTGGCACAACAACGTCAACTCCGGGTGTTTGATGCCACGTGCCCACTGGTCACCAAGGTCCACATGGAAGTCGCTCGCTACAGCCGTCTTGGACAAGAATGTATCTTGATAGGACATCGTTGTCATCCTGAAGTAGAGGGCACCCTGGGGCACTATGATAACCCAAAGGGTGGTATTTATTTGATTGAAACAAGAGAAGATGTTGACCATTTAACTGTTAAACATCCACAACAATTAGGTTATGTGACCCAAACAACGTTATCCGTTAATGATACACAGGCTATCATTAACGCTCTTCAACAACGTTTCCCCTCGATTGTGGCACCAAAGAAAGAAGACATCTGCTATGCCACCCAAAATCGACAACAAGCCGTCAAAGAACTGGCTATGCAATGTGATCTGGTTTTGGTATTGGGCTCTCAAAATAGTTCAAATTCAAATCGATTAAAGGAAGTAGTGGATCGTCTCGGTAAAAAAGCGTATTTAATTGACTCTTTTCAAGATATTCAGCCTCAATGGCTCACCCCGAATACAGTGATTGGGATTACTGCAGGCGCTTCCGCACCAGAAGTGCTTGTCCAAGCACTTGTAAACTATTTACAGTCCTTAACGGATACTCCATGTGAACTCTTTGAGTTATCGGGTACTTCCGAAGACATTACTTTTTCTCTACCGCGTGAACTCAAAGATAACAGGCATCCTCAAGCAACTACTATAGATACGGTTTAATTTTATAGTAAAAAAATGATTTTTCGCTGAGACTTAAGTAAAAGAATACACCACCAAGATACTCATCACCGTTAATCATATGATAAAAGATCGCGGCTGACGGGTCCGTCGTGGGGACTCAGAAAAATTCTCATCATTCGCTGAACCAATCTGGCTGCTACTTTTATTGCTTGGTTTAAAAAATTCTGTGCATACACTCGATTTTAACTGACCTACACTTTTCTCTAAAATCGTCTCTTTATCAGTCAGATTATCGACTATAAACTTATAATGGTTAATTCTTGCTCTCAATAGTTCTCCATTAAAAATACTTCTTTGTATAGCAGAAAAGTTGATTAATGCTAAGTGTAACTTTTCAAAGAAAGTCGGTTTTCTTAATAAAATGGATTCATCTACCCAATCTTTAAATCGATTCAAATTCTCTATAAATTTTGTCGTGCTTTCTAAGAGAATTTGAGATGATTGGCTTCTGTCTTTAGTCTCTGTGTTCAAAGAAGACTTTGCTTTATCTAAAGATAAGTTAATTTGATCTACAAGAAAAAAATGACTGCTTTCAAAAAAGTAAGAAACTTTCATCAAGTATTTCAATTTGTTCTTCAAGCATGCGTACTTCATCTTTATTGATCACATACTTACTTTAAGGATCATCTATCTCTTTTTTAAAAAGATTAAGGTGATTTTTAAGTGCAAAATAAAAACTAGAATAATTCGAAATAGCCACAGATAAATACTACGTATATTGGCTAATTAAAAAATAAGCATTTACATCGCCTGGAATAGTTACCTCCTTGTTTACTCATCGCTCAATTTAGAAAATAAACTTGATTTTAACCTAAACGATTTAATAATATGGTAAATAGGAGTATATCGACTATAGGATTAAAGAACAACAAAAATTTAAATAAAAAACTTTAAATTCTAGGTAATTATTTGGAATTAAAACGATATATTTCTGAATTGATTACTAAATAAAATAGCATAAAGAATGCTATAAACGTAAACGATTCTTGGTAAGAATAATAAAAAGATCGGTAGTAATAATATTTTTTATTTATAATAAAAAACAGAAATTAAAATAAAAAATAAACGGTACAAAATTATTTTAATTTTTTAATTTTTATTAAAAAATTAAGGTGTTATTTTTATGAACGTTATATTTTTTAAGTTATTTTATGCCGATTGACTACCTATTATATTTTCTACAATCTGAAAGAAAATTACTTATTGATGCAATTAAAAATGCGACACATATTTCTTGGCCAACCCTGTCATAAACACACCAAAAATCAGCAGTTATTTTTATTCAGGAATTAAAAAACATGATTTCTATGAATCTCTTAATTTACTTGAGCGTCTTATTCTATTGAAAATCATTATAAATAATATTTTTTGTCATGATGTGCTCGAATATGCAATCGATCGCCTGCCAAATATCGAGTTCGAAGAAGAAGAAAATATTCTTAAACGTCGAATCGATATTCTAAAAATATTTAACTTATTAGACGATATTGAAGCAGAGATTATTGATTTTTCTCAACTAGAATCAAATTTTTATGAAATAGAAGTTTTTATTACAACACATCTTGAAGAAATGGCTGAATTAAAAAAAATAATCAATTCAAATATAATTTCTTTTAACCACATTAAATGGTTTTTTAATTCGGAGTTATTTGATTTAATTCTTGACGTAGTCGAAGAAGCTTCGTTCTTACCTTCTATATACAAGTTTATGCTCGGTGAAAAATTAATCACTCAACAAGCTGAGCCAAATGAACACATTGAATTATTGCTTATAAAAAAATCAAAGGAAAAACAAGCTTTTAACTATGAATCCTTTCGTCAAATTCTTTATTCAAAAACGAATATTCCTAAACCTATTTCTAAACGTTTTTCAATCTCACCAGACGGAACACTGCTTCATCATAAACGTAAAAAAATTCCCTCGCCTTTAATAACAGAATCGACTGCTCCTCCTGAGAGAAAAAAATTACGATTTAATTAAACAGTTTTTTAATGAAATAAATTAGATTTGATTTTTTAGAGACAAACCTAGAACTTCTCTTTAGATTATTTGCTGCAACGTTATTAATCTCAGCTTCTGTCTTCGGGGACATATTAAGATCATTTTGTAACTCTAATATGCGTGCTAACAAGGATAAACAAACTGAATCATGAGTTATTGTTTTAAACAACTCAGGTATGTATTCCCTTATTGCCTTCAGATATGCATTGATGCTCAATTGCCAACTATCAAGACTGGATTGCCAAGGATTAGTAATGTTTTTAAAGGCTCAATAATTGTAGGCATGTTTATTGTTATCGATTATTATTATATTAATTTAGATCACAAGTAGATTAATAAAGTATTAGGTAGGATTAGCTATTTTTATTTTATATAAAACAGATAAAAAATGTTGTTAAAAAATGAATAGCTGGGTATTAGTTTGAGTTACCGAGTTACTATTCGTACTCTGAACTTTTTGATAAATTACTGAGAGAATGGGTATATTCAATATCAAAAGGTTGAAAGAAAAATTGCTAATCAAGCTCAAAGTGGCTAGAATATGACACGTTTTTACAAAGCCGAAATAGCTCAGTTGGTAGAG
Source organism: Rickettsiella massiliensis 20B (assembly GCF_000257395.1). GTDB lineage: Bacteria > Pseudomonadota > Gammaproteobacteria > Diplorickettsiales > Diplorickettsiaceae > Diplorickettsia > Diplorickettsia massiliensis. The sequence goes on along the minus strand of NZ_AJGC01000002.1, from coordinate 200,999 downwards.
CAACTGATTTGTAATCAGTAGGTCCCGGGTTCGAATCCTGGTTTCGGCACCAGTAAAATCAACGACTTACCTCTAATCAACGCCAAATTAACTTTTACCATGTCGAATATGTGTCGAAGTTTGGAAGAAAAAAGGTGGGTATCTGGTATATTTTCTAGCCAACTCTTTAGCTTTATCGAATTGAATATCATCCATGGTCATATTGAGATTCACTTTCTTATCGGGCGCATAATAACCTTTTATTTTATTGATTTCAGAAATAGCTCGAATAGAACATGGTAACGCGTTGTAGTTAATTGCACCATCGTCAGAAATGCCTGCTCTAACCGTGCTCACTAACTTTTCCATCACCCAATCGATAGTAATTAGAGCTGCATTGGTAGAATTTTCTTGAATGGATTTTAGGTAGACCTGACCTTCTGGCTTTTTTAAAAGTCGGCTAGCAATCCATGAAGCACTTGTTGAACAATATCCTGCTGCTATGGCCGCTTGCTTAGCGTCCATCTTGCCTGTCTCATGCATTTGCTCGATTAATCGGTTATAGAAGGCAAACTGACGCTGGGTAAGTCCATTGGATAAACGGGTTTCGTTAGCCATTTCAATAGTCCATTGTTAACTGTATATAATATGTACAATTATATACTATTAAATATCAATTTATTAATAATGCTATTTAATATATTAATTAATCAATTAATTTGATTAAAACCCATTTAAAGGGGTAAATAACCAAGATAGACTAGCCCATATAAACAGTATAATCAGCGTTTATACTTCCACAGGCCGTAACCGTCTCGCATTTAGCACACACTCATCCCTTTAAAGGTATTTCTACTTGGAAGGTTGAGCCATTGCCTAAACTACTTATTAAACTGATTTTTCCATCAAGCTCTTCTACATATTTTTCTTGTAAGGTATAGTCCCATTCCACTCCCTGTAAACACAGGGCTTTCACAAGAAATATACATAGGCTTTTCACAAAAAATTCTCCTTAGTTTTTTATAAATTTCTTATTGTAATTTTACCATCACTGTAGTAGAAAACTTCCAAATTGAGAAAGAAATGTCTCTAAAACTGCCCAAAGATTGACTGGCTTACCTGAAAAGCATTATATTTCCTACATCTATAAAAATAATAAAGGGACAGTATGCCTAAAAGAAATATTTTATTTATCTTATCTCTATTAATATTAACCCTTACAGGGTGTGCAACTGCCTATCAGCCTTATAGTTTAGGTAGCGGTTACAGAGATATAGCACTTTCTGAAAATACCTATAAAGTTTCTTTTCGAGGAAACGCATTTACTTCTAACGAGCTTGTTCAGAACTATTTACTCAGAAGATGCGCCGAATTAACTGTGCAAAAAGGATATAAGTACTTTGTCATAGTTAATGAAAACACCGAAGTATCTCATGAAACCATCACAACACCGACTACCGTACAAACTAATTCCATGGGTACATTTATGGGTAACGGTAGTGTATTTTCAAATAGTTATTCCACTATCAATCATGGCCAAACTGCAACTTTGAATAAATATAAAGATATAGTTGTTATTAAATTATTAAAAAATAATAAAAATGATATTAATGCTTTAAATGCAGATATTGTACTCAGCAATTTTAAACATACAAACTAAGCTTTAAATGGAAATTATCATGAGTAATCGTACATAATGGATTAAAATTGCATTAAAATTTAAATAAATCGTATCTTTAACTTTTATTTTTTAGGGTTAGAAAAAATAGCCCGTTACATCTGTTACAGCGTTACATTTTATATAACCTATTGATTTTATTAGTATTTTTCAATATTTGTTTGTAGAAAGCGTGAATTCACCAAGTTAGTGCAACTTTAGTACAAAAAATAGACAATAAAAAGATAATAAATTATTGTTTATGTAAGAATAATAATAAGGTTGCCGAATGGGTTATAAACAACTTGATTTCAAAAAGAGATGCCAAATATATGGCTTATGAAAAGCTGGATATAACCAAACGGAAATTGCCAAAGAAGTAGGTGTCCATAAATCAACGATTAGCCGAGAATTTAAGCGTAACACACAGCTTATGCGTACCCAATGGGGTTGTTGGCAGTATAAATCACATTATGCTCAAACTTATGCTGATGAAAGACATAAAAATAAACTAAAATATATTAAGCTAACCAAAACAGTTGAAAAGTTTATTGATGAAAAGCTTCAACTTGAATGGAGTCCTGAACAAATTAGCGGTTACGGGAAACGACATAATTTATTTTTAATAAGTCATGAATGCATTTACCAATACATACTGAAAAACAAACAGAAGGGTGGTCATTTATATAAACACTTACGCCATCAAAGTAAAAAATACAGAAAACGGTATGGTAGCCCTAAAAGACAAGGTCCTATTAAGAATCGCCGTTTTATTGATATGCGGCGCCTGTCATAGTCGATGCAAAACGACGGTTAGGGGACTGGGAAATTGATACGATTATAGGTAAGAATCACAAACAGGCAATTGTCACGTTGGTTGAGCGGATAAGTAAAAAAACTATTTTGAGTAAAGTAAACTCTAAAAAAGCAGATTTAGTTTCTTCGTCGATTATTTCTTCTTTAAAACCCTTATCTAGCCAAGTTTTTACAATTACTGGGGATAATGGAAGCGAATTTGCCTACCATGAAAAAATTAGTCAGGAATTAGAAGCTGATTTTTATTTTGCCCATCCTTATTCTTCGTGGGAACGCGGACTTAATGAAAATACTAACGGGCTAATCAGGCAATATTTGAAAAAGGGATGTGACTTTAGTCCCGTCACGGATAATGACCTTAAATTTATTATGGACAGGCTGAATAACCCACCTGGAAAATCACTAGATTTTGCTACACCAAAAGAGGTATTTTATGAAAACTCATACCAGTAGATAGTCAAAACAGGCGTTGCACTTATGAGTTGCATCCGCCTGCGATACTCTCGCATGACGCATTAAGAAAAAATCCGTTCTCATGGCGACGACGTATCCGTAAGGTTAACCTATGATACTGAATGAGTTAACCCGGGTGAATTAACGCCGTTCTCGACCTGCCTAGCTTCACTAATAAGTCCCCTGGTACGAGACGGTGAATTAGATGGTGGCTTGAACATCATCGCATGTTGGTTATATTCTTGGCCACTACTGCGGTCTGATGAATTAGATGGTGGCTTGAAGAACATCATTGAATTAGTAGCGCCCTCTAAACGCTTAAAAATATCTTGCGCTTCTTTATTTTTTAACGGGCTATTTAATTTTATTAACTCATTAGCTATAAACATAATAGCAGTAATTAACAAAATCAAAACTACCACCGATGCAAGAGCAGGCAATCCTGTAAGAGCAGGAGCGATTAAGACACCGCTTGAAAATAGACACTTTGCTGTAAAGCTTAAGATGAGAAGCGTCACGAACATACCAAAACCTAGTAAAAAAAGAACATGTTCTTGATGGGTTTTATATTTTTCGTATTTAGGAGCAAGTTTAGCAATCTCAAGTAGCTCACTACGAATCGTTTCATAATCTGAATCACTACAATGCCTGTCTACCAACGCCTGCGCAGCATTTAGAATAATTCTATGGTTTTTGAATTCGTCATAAGGTATTTTACTAATTGTGGACAGTGGCATCCTATTATCAGGCGACATTCCAATCGCGTTTGATAACTTGCTCCGCCATTCTATTTTTTGTAAAAAATCTAGACTTTCATAAGGTAAAGGGTTGTCATTTTTAGCAATTGAAACCTTAATAGTCCCATTCTGCTGATTTATAACGTTAAACATTCGAAATTTTTTGGGTCGCTCCTGATAATACCGGTTACCAGCATTATAATCCTCAACAGCTTCATATATTTCGTTTGAGGCGGAACTATGTAATATAAAGATTTGATCGAGACGATTCTTATTCTTATTATAAAAGATGGACATATAGTGGCTCCTATTATTTTTTGATAAAAACTCAAACACGCCCTGTTCGTCGCCTCCAGCAACCCATCCATGTGAAACAATACCCTTCAATTTCACATAAATTTAAAATATAAGCTTTTTTTTATTAAGTCAAATACTTATTGTCCCTTAACGATTACGTATGCCATCCCCTTAACTGCAATTAGTTTACTTGCTCGAATTTACATTTCTCAAAATACGTCAAGTTAACTTCTTGCCGCATTTCGATTAGAATTTACCCAAATAATTTAAAGTATAAAAAGCATATAGGACTTACGCATTGACAGGGTAAAGGAGTTGTGTAGAAGAAGTAATAAAATTTCGAATCGTACTCAGATATAAATTTCTCTTGAGCTCATACCAATGAAAAATAGATTCATTGAACCGCATCAATTCAAGTTTCACGAACGCTTTTAATGCACAGAATATGTGGTTTTTTATAGGATTTTCATTGCGCACTTGAAAACGTTCGATATTGCAGAGTTGTTTGATGGCTCGATGAAACTGTTCGATGCGCCAATGTGCACGGCGAAGCTTTTCAAAATCGATTTTTGTTAGCCTTTCAAGATTATTTAATTCAGCCGTGCTTAGGATGTATAGCATTATCCACTAACTAGTAGACAAATAATTTGTTAAAATTAACTAATTTTAAGAAGAAGAAAAAAGATGCCGTATAGCGTAGATTTAAGAGAGCGGGCAGTAGCAGCAGTACACAAAGGGATGAAAAAATAAAGGTATGTAAAATTTTTAATATAGTGAGACAAACACTGTATAGCTGGCTTTCCCTAGAAAAGAGTCAAGGGCATTTAAAGCCAAAAACAGGATTTCAAAAAGGCCATAGTCATGCAATAAAAAATTTAGATGAATTTCGTAATTTTGTTAGGCTTCATGCCGATTATACGCAGGAAGAGATGGCAAAAAATTATAATATAGGTCCATCAACGATAGGAAGAGCGATGAAAAAGATAGGCTATTTTAGAAAAAAAAGAGTGCCACTTACGTAGAAAGAAGTGAAGAAAAACGAGCGGCCTATTTAGCTGAAATAAATTAGCTTAGTATTGAACAGATAGTTTTTGTTGATGAATCGGGAATGAATGACAACGATTTTTATCCCTACGCCTATAGTACTGTAGGCGAAAGATATTATGAAGCACATCCCGGGCATTATAAAAAGAGAATTAGCATGATAGGTGGGTTGTACAATCAAAATTTTATGGTGCCCTTCATGTTTCAAGGTCACTGTAATACAGCTGTGTTTGAAGTTGAGAAAATTTTGATACCTCAATTAACGAAAGGCAGGATTATTGTCATTGATAATGCCTCTTTTCATAAATCAGCTAAAATTAAAAATTTAATGCGAGCAGCTGGAATTAAGCTTATTTACTTGCCTCCTTATTCTCCTGACTTAAATCCCATAGAACATTATTGGCATAAAATTAAAAATTCAATTAGAAAATTAATGCGTAATTCTAAGTTGTTATTAGAAAATGCTATGGAGCAGATACTTAAAAAAATGTCTAGTTGTTAGTGGGTAGCGCTATAGTTAATTGAACCATCGTCAGAAATACCAGCGCTAAGCGTACGCACCAACTTTTCTATCACCCAATCTATGGTAATTAAAGCAGAATAAGTAGAATTTTGTTGAAGGGATTTGAGGTAAACCTGACCTTCTGTTTTTTTTAAAAGTCGGCTAGCAATCCGTGAAGCACTTGTTGAGCAATATCCTGCTGCTATAGCCGCTTGCTTAGCGTCCATCTTACCTGTCTCATTCATTTGCTCGATTAATAGGTTATAGAAGGTAAACTGATGCAGGGTAAGTCCATTGATAGACGGGTTTCGTTAGCCATTTCAATAGTCCATTGTTGACTGTTAACTGTACAGAAGGTGTACAATTATACACCATTAAATATCCATTCATTAAAAAAATATTTAATATGTAAATGAACCAATTAATTAAATTGTATAACTATTTAGAGGGCAAATAATCAAGACTGATTGGCCTATATAAACAGCATAGTCAGAATTTATACTTCCAGGCCATAACCGTCTCTCGCGTTTAGCACACAGTCATCCTCTTAAAGGTACTTCTACTTGGAAGGTTGAGCCGTTGCCTAGACTACTCGTTAGGCTGATTTTTCCATTTAACTTTTCTACGAGCTGTTTAACGAGATATAAACCCATACCAACCCCTGTAAATTCTGAGCTTTTGTAAGAAGGCTTAATCTTCTCGTATTGTTCAAATATTCGCTCGTGATTGCTTTTATCAATCCCTATACCCGTATCAGATACTTCTATCTTTAACTTACTTGTAGTTCGCTCAACGGATAAAATAACCTTACCCTTAGGAGTAAACTTAACCGCATTAGATAGAAGATTGGCCAAAATTTGTTTCAATCGGATGTTGTCACTAACAATTTCTCCTATATTTTTATCTACTTGCAGTTCAAATTCTAAACCATTTATAGATATGCTAGGTTTTATAAGTTCTTTCATTTCTTGAGCAAATTCGTATAAATCTATCTTATCTTTTTTGATATCATCGATGTTATTCTTTTCAAGCGCAATGATGACTGAATCTAATATTTCTAGTAATTGATTACCTGATTGATAAATCATCGTCCCATTATCTTTTACTTCTTCGGGTGTTTTTAATCCATACCTTGCTTGGCATTGAGCAAGGCCTACAATTGCAGAGAAAGGCGTTCTTATATCATGGGCCATATTCATGACAAATACGCTCTTTGCTTGTCTGCTTGTTTGATTTTAGTGATATTAAGAGATATCCCAATAATATATTCAACGCTTCCATCTGATTTTACAATAGGATATCGACAGGTAACAAAATAATTTCCATTATATTCTTCTTCAACTATTTCTTCCGCTTTTTTATCTACTATTCTTTTTATTCCTTCAGAAGCAATTTTTCCGTAAAATATTTATATTTTTGTATTGATTTAGCAATCTATGATTTGCCCATATAATTGAGCCATCATATTCAGTAATAAAAATATTGATAGGAAGTATGTTGTTTTTACTTAAAAAATCAATTGTTTTGGCTATATCATTTTCTACAAGCTTAATCTTCTTTGCCTGCATGATTCTTCCTTATTATTTAATTTACTTAACAATTTATCGAAATCTTCAATAAATGTTCTTATTTTAGAAAAGCTTGCGTTTTTTAAAAAATTTTTTGTTTTATTGCTAACCTCTAACCTTGTTTTTCGTTTACTTATTTCTTTTTTAGAGAAAAAATCTATGTTTAATGAATTATTACCTTCAAAAGGAAGAGATGATTTTTGCACTATAGGTTTAAGATTATATTCCTTAAATTCAATACATATTTCTTCAGATTTGGCCATCTTTTTATAGCTATGTTCAAAACATAGGTTCACTTTTCCAGGATAAATCAAATAATCCGCCAAACGATTCAAGCTCACTAATACTGCACATTCGTCTAATACATAATTAATCGCTGCTTCTTGACAAGCACTTAATGTTATATCAGGCATATTTTGCTTTAACTTCGCATATAGTTTTTCAGCATAATACCCTCCACTGTGTTGAAGAACTTTACTTCTAAAATCATTATCCTTAAAGCTGTAGTCATTCTTCACCTGTACAAGGAATGTCTCAAACTCTTCTTTATTTTCTAGTAATTTATCCCAAGTTATAATCTGATAATCAAACTTAAGACAGTTAAGAATCTCTTGGTTAGCCGCCATCCATGCATTATCCATATCATTAGCTAGCTTTACTGCCTGATCCCTAGTCAATTTTTTATCTAGCCAATATAATGTAGATGCAGTCCTCCAGAAACAACGATAATCAATTTATGAACCCGTCCAAGTTCATATTGTTCATTAAGAGCTAAAAGAAATGCCTTAAAATTATCCCCCGACTGTTTTTCGCTGTTCATGCTTATGACAGTTAACACACAAACTGAATTTTTACTGGGATGGTTAAAACTGCTTTTAAAATTTGCTTTTATTGGCATATCATTTTTATTCTTTATAGAAAAGGACACCATATATAATATAAATCACAATGTAATAAAACCTATGCTGCTTCATAGCGTACACTCAAAATCAAGTTCTTTCTTCATAAGATATTTTTCAATCGCCTTTTTGAGCATCTCTATATAAGTAGGTTTTATTAAAACCTGCTGAGCACCTAACTCTTTGCATTTTTCTTCTTTTTTGAGTTGGCATGTCCAGTACAAACTATTAAAGGCGTTAACTGATTAAATTCAGATTTTCTGGTTTCTTCAATGACCAATTCACCTGAATCATCCGGCAAACCTAAATCTGTTACAATTAACGTATAAGACTTATTTTGTATAAATTGAATTGCTGTTTTAGCGTCTCTTGCTATTTCAACCTGATATTCTAAAAGATATAAAAAACGACAAAGTGCCTTTACTTGAATAGCACAATCTTCCACTAATAAGATTTCCTTTACTATTTTTTTATCTCTTATCTCATTTTGTTGTTCCACTTTTTATATCCCTTTAAGAACTTTAAAGCGGTAAATTATAGAGAAAAAATGGCACAATAAAATATAGGAATTTCCCTATAGGACTTTTACTGTAGTTTTTAGAAAAAATCAGATATATCTGATAGTTTATGAAAATTAAAAATTGACAACGTATTATTTCCTATCCCGAGAGTGTTTTTTGTTTTTATCGATAATATTATTTATTCCAATGTTTTCTTCCAATAAATAAATCCATCCTTCTTTTATAGCTCGACTTACTATTTCGAGTTGTGACCTACACTGTAATTTCTGCTTCAATTGTTTTATGATGCAATCTATTCTTTTCCTGGAAAGGCTTAATATAGATGCCATTTTTATGGCTGAAAAACCATGAAGAATACATTTAAGTACTTGTACTTCACGTTTTATAATATATTTCTCACCCCAAAAAGAACCTAAATAAAATTTCTGTTCATCCTCACTCAGCCTGCCCATTTTTTTCGAATATCCGTATCGATATCGTCAATAATAATATTTGTTGACATAATTGCTACTAAACCTCCATTATCTTTACGTAATCCTGTTTTACTAACCAACACTTTGTGCATTCCCGATAAGCTCATCGATGAAAACAGAAAAGCGGGTATGCCCGAATTTCTCATTCAGCAAGAATATTACTCAGTCATTACGGTACAACATGAAAGGCTATATTTTTCTAAAGAAGTTCAAAATTTAGACGAAACTAAGAAAATTATTCCTGAGCTCATTTTGCCCAATGTCCCGGTCTATGCCTTCTATAATTTAGGAGTAAATGATTCAACAGCTGTGGTCTTAGCACAATTTGATCATCTGAATAATCCGGTCATTATTCATTTTATCGAAGCTAATAATCACCCGATACAATATTACGTCAATGAAGCGCATCGCCTTTGTACTCGACACAATCTTCGTTTACACAGTCATTTTTTACCGCATAATAGTAAAAGCCGAGATAAGGCCACTGCAAAAAGCACCCAAGACATTCTACAAGAACTAGGGGAGGAGGCTTATTGCGTACTTAAGCCTCAGCGTAAGATTGATGCCATTAATTTGATGCTTAGAATACTTTATAGAACCAAGTTCAATAAAGAAAACACGGAAAGATTTATTGATTGCCTTTCCAACTATTCTAAAGTTTTTGATGAAAAAAATAACATCTACAAAGACTCACCTCTACATGATTGGACATCTCATGCAGTCGATGCTTTTCAAACCCTTACCTTAGTATTATAGCTAATAAAAGTATTTAACAGTCTGATTACAAATACTTTATTTATTTATTTTTGGAAGTACGTCCGTTGAATCTGCTAACTGCATTAGGTGCGAAATTACTAACTGCAAATTATCTGAAGGTAACTTTCTTAATAATGAGCGTCCTAGGCTAAACTGGAGGCCAGGTGCATAAGGCTTACCAACGCCCTCAGTAAATTCTTGAATCATTTTAATACTGTCAAGATTACAGGCAGCTGACTTCAAATAAGATTTTTGAGGTTCAAAGAAAACCGCTTTCTCTCGCTTATCAAAAGAATCTGCTTTTATCTGATACAAGATTTTTGCCGCTTTTGCGGCGCTATAGCTTATAACTACATTTAAATAATGTGCAAATATATTGTCAGGGGATTTTTTGATTTTTTCTTCAATATTAATCTTTATTTTTTCTATTTTAGAAAAAATAATATTTAATTCTTTTATTTTTTCATTAGAAAAATGATCTTTTTCAAATGCTTTTTGTATGCTAACTAAGTTATTATATGCAGCGATGGCCAGGCATTCTGTAATAAACAAGTTATTACTTGTATCCCCTAAACTTTCTGCTTTATAGGCAATAAAAGTATCCAGTGTTGTTAAATGTTGTGTTTCTATTCTAACCTGACAAGATAAAGTATAGAACTGTAATAGATCGGAAGCATAATGAATAAAATTAAAAAAATTGCTAGACTGATACATCCATTGTAAAATTGAATCAAAACAGTCCTTCTCCGCAAGGAAATTGGCCTCGTTACCTCCTGCTATTAATTCACTTTTAATCAGTTGGCTTCCCAAATGTAAACATAAATCCTTAATTTCTTTTTTTATTTTTGGATCTGCATTTATTTTTCGCATTTCCGGCATAGGATAGTTCTCTATCCTAAGCTTTATCAATAACTTTATTAATTCTCGATAATTCGATAAATTAACTTTGTTGGTAGAAAAAAACATATTATTTTTTAATTTATTTAGATCTTATGCTGGGTTTAATTGTATGATCATCTAGCACATCATTATACTCCTTTAGAGTATTTTTCACAAAACTTATTCGACCTACTCTTTTAAATAAGCTAAACTTTTGTTTAGGCTGAGCAGTTTCAACAGCCGCAATAGCTGTCAACGACTGGAGCATTTCTCTTTGTTTTACGCTTTGATGTGGTTGTGTTGAAATTACTCTACTATTTGTAATAGTTTCGGCAACTCTATTTAATGCTATTACTTCTTCCAAACACACATATATTGGACTAAGTTTCTCTTTGAGAGCTGGATACTTACCGCCATTATCAAACATAAATTTAGTAATGGCATGTAATCTTTGCACTCTTTCCAATTCCTCTCTACCTATATCTTTTTTTAACCAACCTGCATTTTCCATAAAAATAAATCGGTTCCTGATATAGTCAATATATTCACTACGATTTCTTCCGTCAGAAATATAGAATTCTTTTATATCTTTAATGATCTGGCCATTACCAGTTAGATCGATTTTTTTACCTTCAATCGGCCTATTAGTTTCCGCATCAAAGTATTCAACAAAGCGTCTATTTATCAAATCAGAACTATTATCATAAACTTGTATTAGGTATGTTTTTAATTCTAGTGATGATTTATTTAACACTGCACTAATTTTATCGACTAAAAAATCCTTAAAGAGTGTTTGATTATTATAACTATCCATAAATTGCCACTGTTTTTTTCCATATTTATCTTGATGGAGCACAACAGTCATCCAATGACCATAAGCACCATTACAGTACCCAATCGCAAAGGCATGGCAAAACTCACCCTCTGTTCGCGCTAGTTTGGCAAGGCTAGAAGCTATAAACAAATCTTCTTCAAGACATGATAAGCCACACTCATAATATTCACCTATATTTGCAATACTAATATTTTGTGTACCATCTCTATCTAAAGCCAAATACATCTATTTCAGCAATTTCACTACCTTCTGTCATGATCACACCATGGCTGTCTCTTTTTGCTATGATTTTCTTTACAGAATTATAGATGTCGTATACTAAATCTTTATTGTTTGCCAAGCTAATAAATTGCTCTTTGGTAATACTACCTCGTGCTACCAACAAAGCTAGAATCACGTTTTTAAAGGTGTTTATTCCACATCCATCTCGACCTAAAACTCCACCACTTGATTTTTGATTAAAAACCTGTATTTGCTCTATGTTTTCCATAAGATTACCATATATATAAATAAAATATATTAATCTATATAACATATACATATTAAATAAATATTAAGTGACGCAATGGCGCGCGCCCTCCTTATCTATACAGGAGACACGTGTAACTTATTGAAAAAATAATGTTTTATTCGTAGTCGCAAAAGTTTAGGGTTTAATTTAAGGAAACCTTAATAAAAAGGCTGGCTACCTTCTATAAATTTTCAAGTAGATTATTGTATTTATGAAAAATTTCAGCCATCCCTAGCTCGAAATTAATTCATAAGTAGCACTGATGATTCCACCACTTTAGCCTACTCATGCTAGATGTTTTAACCTATTAAAGGTAAAGGTCTTTTTTTTCAAAAGGTTAAACTTTCGCTTATATTTTTGCTTTGAACTCACAATCAATGGATTTTGAAACGGAATATAACATCCGATGGTTGACCCTTTTCCTTCTGCACTTTCTACAAAAATTTCACCACTTAGATTATCTACAAATTGTTTTACAATACTTAATCCTAGCCCCGCTCCTTTATATATTCCCTTATAAGAAGGGGATAAACGATTAAATGCAAAGAATATCTCTTCTTGCTTATCAGCAGGTAACCAATCCCTGTATCACTTACAGAAATTTCTATAATGCTTTTTTCTAAATCTTTCTTTTTGATATTAACTTGTAATTCTAATTTTCCTCTTTCAGTAAATTTTATAGCATTCGTGACTAACTCTAATGCGATACGGTGTACTTGTATCGGGTCACTGATGAAATAAGGATAAGTAAGAATATTTTTATCGTAAATTAAATCTAATTCTATACCTTTAGTCATAGCGACTAATTTTCTTATATCGATAACGGATACCATTTCTTCCATTAAATTAAGTTTTCTTTTCTGAAATATGCCAGAAGCAGTATCAGCCACTTTTATAGCTTCAAGCAATTTATTATGATACTCCAAGAACTCTTCAGTCGATAAAACCAAGTCTTGTGTATATTCCTTTATTTTATTAATATCGTTTGTCGAATGAACAACATGAGAAAATCCTACTATTCCCGAAAAAGGTGTACGAATATCATGGCGCGCATTTTCTAATAAAGCTTGCTTAGCTAACTCTGCTTTCTTCTCATCCGTAATATCAATGGAAACACCTAGAACAGTACTTTGATCATTGCTAAAAAATGGTTTCCTATTCGTTAAATAGATGTCATCATCTATCCCTATTTCTTCCTCTTTATATTTAAGACCTGTTTCAATTACTTTTTTACAATTATTCCAGTTTTCTTCTCCCCATTTAGAAAGGTGTTTTCCTATAAAAGTTTCTTCTGTTGCTTTTAAGGTTTTTATTACTCTAGTATTTCCCCATATAACATACCCATTTTTATCTGACACAAAAATGTTGATGGGTAATTGTTCATAAATGAAATTCTCTAATCACAAACAAGGAATAATAAAAAGTGACTATCAAAATTCATGATCCCCATGACCGCTTATTTCGTAATTTTCTAGCCGATATTAATAAAGCAAAAGACTTCTTAGAAACTTATTTACCAGCAAATATAAAAAAACAATGCGATTTTTTCAGATGAAAACCTGTGAAAAATACATTTAATTACTTACACTTCACGTTTAGTAATATATTTCTCACCTCAACAAAAACCCAAATAAAATTTTTGCTCACCGTCGCTCAATTTACCTGTTTTTTTCTAATATTTACTTCAATATCATAAATAATAATATTAGTCGACACAATCACTATTAGTTCACCATTATCCTTACGTAACCGAGTTTTACTTACTAAATTCCAGATGAATCCCGTATCATTTCCATGGTATTGATTTTTACTTTTTCATTGAAAATAATTTCATTATTTGCTTTAGTGAAAGATTCTTTAGAATCTCTCCGTATCATTTGATAATTATTTTTCGCTTTAATTTTTTAGGGGAGTCAAGCCCTGTCTCTTCAGCCATTGATTTAACTATATCCAAATATAATTATAATTGAGTTTTTTAAACAAAGAATAGTTATTTTTATTCAAAATCTTATTAATATATAATATTTTTATTTCGCCTAGGATTATAAATTTTATTTATCTAATATATTTTTAATCCCCTACTTATATCGAGATTTCTTTTCAAAATAATGAATCTGATAAAACCATCGAAGCACGAATAAAAACATGTGAAATTAAATGAATAGTATGTTTAATCACTTGAGGACTGGGGTGATCATTGCTTATATAGCTAAGATGATATCCTGCTAATAGCTCAAATTTCTTTATCGTTTATTAATTTCAACAAGTGATCACTGTTATTTGTTCTCTTTATAGCCATAATTCTTTGTGTTGATAAAAAAACAAGGAATATGCCTAAGAACTTACGCTAAACCACCCCCAAAATTTTGGGGATAACTATCTAGAACTTTTATATAAAATTATATTTAGTTATCAATTGTACAAGATAGTGAAGCTAAATCTATGGTATAAATCAGCTATACTATCCTCCCAAATTTTAGGGGTAATATTCATCGAAATTTCTTATATCAGATTATATTTAACTCCTAACATGACAGCAGAAAGTAAGTTTACGGCGTTGAGTTTTCTCATTACTGAATTGCGATACTCTAATGCAGTATTAAATTTTATATTTAAAATGGCAGCGCTATTGATAGTTTCTTAACATATTTAGTAAAGGAAGATAAAGAAAAGATTCTAAAGGAACGAAATGAGATTCCGCAGAAATTTCTAACACGTATTAAGGGTAAAAACGCACACGGATAAGTTAAACGTATGGTAAAACGATTTGCTTTAGTAGCTGCGGCAGGTGAATTGGCGATAAAATGGGATATTGTAGACAGGGAAGTAGGCACTTGTATTGAGATCGCGTTTATCTGCTTTGAATCGTGGATGAATGATCATCGGGAAGGTGGTATGAGCTCTTCTGACGAAGAAAAAAAGGAAGAATAACCTTTTGTAAAAAGGTAAAATTAAAAAATACAGTAAAATCAATAAGTTATATTGATGTTACAAGCCATTTTTGCCAGTTCTGAAAAATATAGAGAATATACCGAAAATGAAATACCAACCAGGCTAAATCGACAATCCCAAAGGCAAATCGAAGGGAGCGTTAAACAAAAGAACACGATGGTTACAATTACTCGAATCTCATGCGGATGAACTAGAAGAACAAGCGATTGAACTAGCCAAATCAGGCAATGTTAATACCTTGCATTTTTGCTTGGAGTGATTAATACCTAAAGCCCGTTAACCTAACGTTACCTAAGGAACTGGATAAGTCAGGCGCTTTATTGGAAGCAGGTAGCGCTATTTTAAGGGATGTAGCTAAACAGGAAATAACCCCTCCCTGACCAGGCTAAATCACTAATGAGTGTTTTGACAGCCTATCGAGATACTAGCTTAATGGAAAAATTAAGCCAGGTGTTTTTTCTTGCTTTTCACTTACTCGTTTTTGAGTTATTGATTTTGGTATAGAAAATAAATTAAAGCTCATAACTAATTGAGTTGCCATTGTTTCTATAACCCGAATATTATGCCAAAAAAAAGAATGTTTTTCTCTTTTAAATATAGACGTATGCGTCCATACACCAGCTTTTACTAATTTATTTCTATAACCCTCACTATCACTTCTAAAACGATCAAATTCTCCAAATAAAAAGTAAGTAGGTGGTAATTTATTCAAATCATTTGACCAATAAGGAGATACTGTGGGATCTTCAGGGTTGCAAGCATCTTGTAAATAGAGTGTTATAAACCATTGTGCTAGTGATGAAGGAAAACTATCTTTGTTTTCAAAATGTGAATATTTTTTTAGGCTACGTGATAAATCTGTTAGAGGTGAAATTAATAGTTGTAGAGATATTGGAAGTTTATCTTTTTTTGCTTGAATAGCGGCTAAAGCAGCAAAATTTCCACCGGAGCTATATCCAGAAATAGCTATTTTTTCAGGATCAATTTTTAATTGTTCTGAATTTTTAATAATAAATTTAATGCTAGCATAGATGTCATTAAATCCAATTGGGCATGGATATTCTGGTGCCAATCGATGGTCAAGATCAATAACTTGACAACCAGATTTGTTGGCTAGATGGCTACAAGTTATATAAGCATAATACCGTGCTTCTGCGTTATAACCTGTGCCTCGAATATGTAATACTGTAGGATAGATCCTATTAGTCGCTAAGCGAGAAGGTCTGTAAATAAAAGCTGCAAGTCTATTGTTATTTTCTAATGAAAAAAAAGTAGCGAAACCGTTACATTTCTAGCCGCGGTTCTTTTTTCTTTTTGTTGTAAACTTAAAATAAACTTACGATGTTCGCTAATAGTGTAGTTCAAAGGCATTAAAATTTCTTATGTTTATTTTTTTATGTTTGCAGTTATTATATAATAATCAAGTAATCCTTTTTCATTAGCAATTTTCCAATTCATATCCCAAATACTAGGATCATTTTGCTTTACCCAAGTGTCATCTATTTTTATATTTTTAAATGAATATTTTTCTAATAAATTCAAAACTTCAGGTAATGCAGCTATTTCTCCATCACTACTATCTGATAGGAGCGCAGGCCTTGGTATGAGAGTGAGTAATTCTTCAAAACAGCTTTTATTTTTAGCAAAAAATGTAGAAATAACAAGTTTACCGCTAGGTGATAAAACTCTGTAGCATTCAGGAATAGCATGCTGAGCATTAAAGTGCTGAAGTGCTTCTATAGTATAAATTTTATTGATACTTGAATCTGGCATTGGAATAGATTCAGCGGCGCCTTGTAAAAACTGTAATTTTCCTAATTCAACTAAAGAGGAATGCTTTTTTTGTGAATGTTCTATATGAGCCGCTAAATAGTCTAAACCTGTTATAGACTTTATAGAATGAGACGAAGATAGTAGAGCACATCCCCCACCGTGGCCAGAACCTATTTCTAAAATTTTATCTTGATCATCTAATGATAATCGTTGAAAAACTTGACGATAAAGATTTTTATTTGCCTCAATGACATCGTATTCAGATATCACAGTGGGCACATTTTTCCAGTAACCGAAGTTAATAAAGTCACCTTTAAATAAGGTAGCTAGATCATTTCCAGAATAAAGTTCTATAAGGTTTTTTGGGTTAGACATATTAAAATTAAATATTACTATTACTATTACTATTAATATTAATATTAATACAAGAATGTTTAAATAGCGACTCCTATTTTTAAAAAGGCTTGAAATGAAAAAATATATACATGAAATGATTTTACTGGCTAAAGAAGCCGCTGTTAATGCTTATGTACCTTTGTGTAAATTTAATGTCGGCGCATGCATCAGAACAGTCGAAGGTAAATTATTTAATTGTTGTAATTGGGAAAATGCGGCTACACCGCTTAGTCAATGTGCTGAAACTTCGGCACTGAGTGCCATGCTAACTTATCAAAATATATCAGATATTATTTTAGTAACCCCTAAGCTAGTTTGTATGCCTTGCGGTGCCTGTAGACAGCGTTTAATCCAGTTCTCTAACTCGGAAACCAACTTTTACTCTTATAATATGGACAATGAGCAATTAAAAGCTATAAAGTTGGATAAACTTTTGCCCGATAAATTTACTTGGAAACTTTCTTAATATAGACTCCTAATATAAATATACTAGATATAGATTCATAAGATAAATATACTAGGTATTTTTTTATAAGGGAGTGAGTAAAAAAATAATGCGAAACCTCAATAAATCAGAGTTACTCAATATTATTGAAACCCAAGAACTGGAAATAAAAAAACTTAAAAATAAATATAAAGAAGAAATTTATACATTAAATTTTATTTTAAAGAATTTACCAGGAAGTGTTTATTGGAAAAATAAAGAAGGCATTTACTTAGGACAAAATAGTTATGCAAAAAAACTTATGCATACACTTGGATTTAGTGAGGTTGTTCTTGGAAAAACAGATTATGATCTATTCCCTAAATTAGTAGCAGATAACTTTAGAGAAACAGATTTAGCTGTGTTATCGGGAAAAATTTTAACGACGGAGGAAACAGTTACTTTGCCTAATGGCAAAAAAAGAATTTTTTTATCTTCAAAAATTCCATTACCAGATAGCTCTAAAAATATAGTGGGTGTTTTGGGTATATCTATCGATATTACGACTAGAAAACATGCTGAAGATGCCCTAAAACTAGCTAAAGAAAAAGCTGAGTTAGCGAATCAAGCTAAGACAGAATTTTTGAAGAACATGCGTCACGATATCCGCACACCCTTATCGGGGATTGTAGGTTGTGCTCATTTGATTCAAACACAAGCCAATAATCCAAAAAAAGTAACGGGATATGCAACAGCTCTTGTGGACTCAAGCAATGCTTTGTTGGAATTTCTGAATAAAATTTTAGAAAGCATACAGGTGGCCACTGGGGAAATTCCACTCTTAAAGAAAAAGTTCTCCTTATATAAAATACTAGACCAGGTCGTACGCTTAAACAAACCGCAGGCAGATGTAAAAAATCTGAATTTACATTTTGATTATGATGAAAATGTCCCTCCGTATTTGCTGGGCGATCCTATCCGTATACAACGTATTACTCTGGAATTGGTGACGAATGCATTAAAATATACAGGTAAAGGCGAAATTAAAGTCAGTACACATTTAATAGAGAATAAAAAACGTGAAGTAATCATTGAATTGTGTGTCAGTGATACCGGCATGGGCATTCCTAAAGATAAGCATCATGAGATTTATACGCGTTTTACCCGCTTAACGCCCTCCTATCAAGGTATTTATCCGGGAACAGGCCTCGGTCTTTCAGTGGTTAAACAATTTATGGATGAATTAGGCGGTGAGATTCAGCTAAATAGCCAACCCAATCAAGGTTCAACTTTTAGGTGTTTCATTCCTTTGCAAGAAGAAAGCCTCAGAAATACTCTTTGTATTTGTTTCTCATTCTCTAGCTTCCACTTCGGTTTCTAAAGAAAACTATGATGAAGCTTCCAATGATAATATCCAATCATTGCCTCTTTTAAATAAAGAGAAGGCGATAAAGTTACTGGGTAGTGAAGAAACACTTCATGAGTTGTTGGAGTTGCTCGTCAGTAGCTTAACAAAAGAAATAGCAGAGCTAAAACAGTACCATCAGAACAAGGATTGGCAGGGTATAGGGGCGTTGGCTCATAAATGGAAAGGGGGAGCGAGTTATTGTGGCGCAAGTCGCTTAGAGCAAGTTTGTAAAGAAATACAAACGGTACTGCGAGCGAAATCGCCTGAAAAGGCCGAAATACTTTATCAAACCTTACTTCAAGTTGTAGAAGAAACTAACGAAGCAGCCAGAAAGATTATAGGGTCAAATTAAATATGTGGAATAGTACATATAAAAACTCCCTTTTATAATTTAACCTCTTTCCCCGCGATTAAATCATCTGCAATTTGATTAAGCTCTGTATGACTATGAGCAAATTCTGGACCCAGTTTCTAAGTATTTTAATTTTGTCAACCCACAAAGGGGTGCACCCTTGCTGTTTGAGTCTATAAAATGGCATTTATTGAGCGTCACTCTTTCGTTTTCACGAAATTGAAAGTGACTATAAAAAATGCCCTTTACTCTATATACAATATATACATTAATGATTAAAGAGCTTTGAGCTCAATCACTATTTCTTGTATCTAGATCCGTTAAAAGGTGAAACCAATACAAAATAAAGTAGTTTAGAAATAAGGTATTGGTCATAAAATAATTAATTTATCTTTTAGATAATAAACTATCTTCGTAACCAAATGAATTTAAAAAATAAAATGTTTATGGTCCTGATAATTGAAAAGATCGTCTTAGGATAGATTTAATATTAAAGAGGTCCTTAATTTTTTTCCACAGTAGAAACCGTTGATGATTCAAAGAATGCTATTTTAGCCCAAAGAGAAGGTTTTTGTCGTTTTTCTCTATGATCCTCCTTCCTTACCCTTTGCTCTTGCTTTCTCATCGCTTCAGATTGAGCTCATTCAATACGTTCCTTGTTGATACCCAAAATAGCAAAAAAGGAGGAGGTTCATTGCCTAACAGCGGCTTTCGCCTTAAAAGCTTTTCTATAATTAGGATGAAATTTATCAAAATAGCCAGGCAATACTTTTGTCCATACTTTCTCTAAAACCTGAAGAATGGCAAAACATAAATACCGAACCACTAAAAGAGCAGGGATTTTCTATAACCCAACTCAAACAACTTCATGCTTTAAACATTATCTCAGCAGAAATAGTCTAGGAATCAATAAACCATTTTGCATTTGGATTAAAAAATAACCCTAAATTCAAAAGTTATAGGGACCCATTGAATGTGCTTATGGGCATTTTAAGGAAAGGGGGGGGGTGGTATGAAAAAGATTATAAATCTCCAAAAGAATTAACAATGGAAAAAATCATTGAACGTAAGCGAGCAGAGCGAGAAAGAATAAAACAACTTGAAGAGAAACTTTTTTTGACCGCATTGGAAGAGTGGAAGGAAACTAAGAATGAAGCAGAGTTGGATAGATTAATACCAGCTGGAAATATCCCTCTAAGATCTTTAAAAATTAGTATTTACTTCAAAGAGATAATATAGACAACGGTTAAAAAAGATTATATTATCTAAATATGATTTTATTTTTATTCTATTAATAAATAGAACTTCGAAAAAATATTTGTATTAATGTTTAAGTAATGACATATAGTTGTGATAATTCAAATAAGATGCAACACTAATTGAAAAAAGTAAGATTATCCACTTCGATGTTAAATGAAATAAACAATTAAAACTTAAAGAGGTAGAATTACGTACTTAATAAGCAAAAAGTTATGTTTATTAAATCTTGATCAATAACTAAAAAAGGTATTGTTACCCTGCACAATTATGTGCTCAAGAGATGCACGTATGTGTAAAAATGCCGTAATAAATACTAAAAGTATAGGATATGGATATTTATTATAAAATAAACTCATTGTTTATGCTTTTATAAAAAATAAGGAAATAATGTGAGAAATAGTCAAGATAAAAATAAGGAAAACACTTATGACAATGAATCCCAAACCATAGAATTTTTTAATTCTGATTATAGAAATAAAAACTCTAAAATCCTTGATCATAAAAAAAATTATGAAAATGAATCTAAAAAACAACAATGTAAAAACTTTCAAATTTTTTCATCCTCTTTAGAGACTAAAGCGAATATTGCTGCCCTGATCAGCGACGCTTCTGGATCATACCAATTTTTTGGTATTCCTGTTGGTTCTTTTGGAGCAAGTTTTTTTTCAGGGGTTTCTTCTACAGCATATGTTAGTAAACTAGCTATAGATATCAGTTATATTGAAAATGAATGTGACGATATTCCATTTGACGAATTAAAAGAAATCTTAGATGATCGATTAACACAAGTAAATGAAAATTTGTATGGAAACTATATTGCTATTAGTAAGAATTTATTTGCAATCCGTGAAAATTATCATTCAATTAAACGAATTGAAGATAAGATAGATAAAAATATTATTGCGATACAAAACGGGTTCGACCAATTAACGAATGAATTTAGTAAAACAAAAGATGAAATAAAAAAAAGGTTTGAAGAAATTAAAGCGTTGACAAGAAAGTCAAAAATAGAAGAAGTTAGTTCAAATTTAATTACGTTTGTTGAGTACTTTTTTTTGAAAAACATGCTCTGCAATATTTTTCTGAAGCTGAACTCTCTGCAAAAATTCAAGAAGAAAATGGAATCTTGACACACTTGAAAAAATCGGTCACCCCTGACTCAACCACAAGCTTACCAATCCTTTTAAATAAAATTATTAATCAAAGATTTGCATTTCCAAAAAATGCGCAAGATAAAACAGCATTTATTGCACTTTACTTATTATGCTTAGGAACGGAAACGTATATTTCGATTTTACATTTTTTGTTAGATCGATACGGTTATCTTGCGAATAATCATTACTAAAAAAACGAACTAGATAAATATAACTGGTACTTCTTTTTATCTTTAAGTACATTAAAAGATTTTACAAATTCTTTAAATGGAGTTCACGGGAGAGATGGCTTAATTGATCAAGTCCTAAATACATTGAATAACATAAAAGAGTTAAATTTTATAAAAAATGAAAAGCCTCATATTATTGAATTTATTTCAAAAAAAATGGATAGCTTAAATCAGATAAAACTATATCTTATATCAATAAATAACGTTTTTAACACTCAAAAAAACGAACAAATAAGATATAAATTTAACCATTCTCAAATAGCTACTCCTTTACTTAAGTGGGAAAATGGAAAAAAAGTAAGTTATGCCATCCAATTTATAATTAAAGACAAAGGGATTTTTTTCCAAGTTGGCGATTGGTCTATACCTTATACAATATATGGTAAAGCGTGCCCAATGCTTGATATCGGAATTGCTCCACAAGGAATAACTCGGTTTATTTTTAGAAAATTCGATTTAGATAAACCCGAATTGGTCGGTATTGTTAAAGATAGTAAGCAAATTGAATTTCGAGATATTCATAGAGATTTTTATAATGCAGCCTTAGAGCCCAATAAGGATATTGCTTTATTGAATATAAATAGGTTAATCCATTTTGGTGCGAATGTGACTGTTCCCTTTGAGAAGGGCCAACAAGCTATTCATGCTGCAACAAAAGTAGGAAATATTGAGGTAGTACTTGCTTTATTACGCACGGGTGCGGATATTAATGCTCAAGATGATAGGGGTTACACGCCATTACATATTGCCGCTGAATTAGCATATGAAGGCTTTATCGAAGAATTAATTAATGTGGGTGCTCACATTAATGTAACTTCTCACTTAAATTGGACGGCATTGCATGTAGCTTCAGAAAAAGGCTATGTCAATACAATTAAAAATTTATTAAAAGTAAGGGATAGAACAATGCCAGGGCCATAGCTTTGCTGATGCATATGAAGGCTTTATCGAAGAATATATGTGGGTGCTCACATTAATGTAACTTCTCACTTAAATTGGACGGCATTGCATGTAGCTTCAGAAAAAGGCTATGTCAATACAATTAAAAATTTATTAAAAGTTGAAGGGATAGAAGTCAATGCCAGGGCCATAGGCGGTTTTACTCCGCTGCACATGATCGTTTCTTCGAATCAAAATGATGCGATTGCTTTGTTAGCTTCTGATGAAAGAGTTGATATCAATGCTCAATCGCAAGAAAAACTTGCGCCATTACATTTAGCTGTTTTAGGTGGATACGAACAGGCGGTGTCAATATTACTCAATAAACCTAAATAAAGTTAATTTAGAAAGGTTACAAGGTAATTTGACGGCACTTCATCTCGCTGCGATCACAGGGAATCAAAGGATTGTAAGACGGCTTTTAGAACATTATCAGATTGATATAAATGCCCGTTCAGAGGAGGGTTGGCCCCCCCTACATTTAGCTATTTTACTTAAAAAAGAAGGGGTTATTTCAGAATTACTCAGTGCGAAGGCGATCAATGTGAATGCAGGTGGATCAAATGAGTTAACGCCCTTACATCTTGCTGCGGCTACAGGGCAAAAGCCACTTTTATTTGTCTTAGTAAACCACGGTGCTAGATTAGAACCACGTAATATATATGATGACACACCGCTTCATATTGCGGCTAAAATAGGTTATCTAGAAATTGTACGTTTTCTTTTTGAACAAGGTGCGAATATTTATGCTAAAAATAAAAAAAATCAGCTTCCTATAGACGAAGCAGCACATATGGGGCATCTCGACATAGTTAAATATCTGATTGGGAAAGACGGCAATTTTAAAAAGGATACGCTCTATTGGGCGGCTTATGGAGGTCAATTAACGGTCCTAGACTATCTAATAGAAGAAAAAAAAGTCAGTTTTGTTGGAACGGATAGTCATAGTGAAATACTTTTGATTGTCGCAGCACAGAACGGTCATTTCGCGATAGTAGAAAAGTTGCTCGCGCATGGAGCACAAGTTGATATTGAAGATAATTTTGGTAGAACGCCTCTGTATTGGGCCGCTCAAAACGGTCATTTAGAGGTAGTAGAAAAGTTGCTCGTACATGGGGCACAGGTTGATGTAAAAGATAATCATGGCAGTACCCCGCTGCACATCGCAACTTATAACGGTCATTTAGAGATAGTAGAAAAACTAATTGAGAAAGACGTTCAGGTGAATAATAGAAATAAGTATGGCGAAATGTCTTTACACCTGGCGGCTCATAAAGGTTATTTAATGATAGTGGAAAAATTGATTGAAAGTGGTGCAGAGATTGATGCTAAAGATCATTTTGATAGGACATCTCTATACATAGCGGCTCAGAAAGGCCAGTGGAAAAGTTAATTGAGGAAGGCGCTGGTGATAAGCATAAAAGAACCCCTCTCAACTTGGCAGCTGAGAACGGTCATCTAGCTGTCGTAGAAGCACTAATCGAGAATGGTGCACAGGTTAATGTTCAAGATATTTTTGGTAGAACACCTTTGCATTGGGCAGCTGAAAATGGTCATGTGGGCGTAGTAGAAAAACTGATCGAGAACGGCGCAAATGTTGACAGTAAAGATATTTCCAGCGATAAAACACCTCTGCACTGGGCTGCTCAGAATGGTCATTTGGCAGTAATAGAAAAACTGATTGCGCATGGAGCGCAGGTTGATATTGAGGATAAATATGGTAGAACAGCTTTGGACTTAGCAGAAGATAATAGTCAATTAGAAATAGTTAATCATTTTTCTCAACTTTCCGTAAAAAAAGAAACCCATCCACTGAAACCAATGCAGTACCTCAATCTGACTATAAGATAGAAAAGAACCGTTTTAGACGTAGTGTAATCACAGAGGAAAATTTTTCTTTAAATTCAGATCAACAAAAAATCTCTTTTAACCAAACCTTATTTGGTAAAGAAAAACAGGTATCACCAAAAATATTCAGTGAGTATAACTTTAGTTTTCATCACAATTTTTTATTTTTTAAATGGATATTAGGTTTTTTAAATCGAAGAGGTCCTCTTCAAAGAATAAACCAGATAGATAAATTTAAAGATCCAGAAGTTCAATTCAAACGTTCATCGGAAAATATTAAAAAGTCAATAATAATGGCTGCTGATATTTATCATGATGAATCCCTAAAAAATACAATTATTAATGATGTGCCCAGCCAGGAAGAATCATTAGCTGAACACTCAAAAGTATTTTAGGTTTTAGCTTTAGCCTGTAAATAAAATTGTGTAAGTGCTTATTATTAACTAAGCTAGCGAAGAAAAAAGCTAGTGCTATTTGAGGAATAAGCAATGAAACAACAAGAAATAACCCTAGACCCAAAGTTAATCAATGAACTGGCTAAATCAATAAAGAGTGAAAAAGATACATCCACCCTTAGCAGGCAGCTATTAAAACTCACGGTAGAACGTGCGATGGATGCTGAGCTAGATGAGTATCTTGGCTATGAAAAGCACGCACTAGAAGGAAAGAATACAGGAAATAGCCGTAATCGTTATTCGCCGAAATGTACGGTGCGGAAGTATCCCATAGCTAAGTACCGCATAAGGACATGAAGGCCGTGGTAGCCGATCTTAAGGTTATTTATCGTGCTATTTCTGTTGAAAACGGATTCAATTTTTGTCAGATAAATTTATTTTGTTTTTATGTTTTTCTAGGAAATTTTCTATAATATCTCTTACTAACTCTGCCATTGATACTCGTTGTTGAACAGCCAATAGTTTAAGTTGGTGTCTTTTTTCTTTTGTAATTCTTATCCCTAATATTGTTTTTTCATCCTTAGAGTCGGGTTTGAATGTTCTCTTTCTTGGCATTAAAAACCTTTATTTAGGATGTATATGACCTGCCGCTAACTGATGTAACACGCTAGCAATATAAGCATGAGGCTTTAAACCACGTTCCGCAGCCATTTTTCTAATGATATGCATATCAACTGTTTGAACTCTAACACTAATTTTTTCTTTCTCGCTAAAGTAATTTTTGCTGCTTTTTTAGCTATATTAATTTCTTTTTTTAAATCTTTTGTACTTTTCCATTCCCCACAATCGAATGAATCAGAAATTTCTTTTTCCTCATCATCCAAATCAAAAACAGGTTGTCGTTTTATAGCCATCTTTATTACCTCTTTGATAAATTATTTTTTTAGTTGCTTTTCTACTTGGAAAAATTGTTTTAAGGAAAATTTTGTTTTTTTCCTTAACAAATGGAACTAAATAAATATAAGAATCTATTTCCATAACATACATTTCTTGTTTAGGATATTTTTTAGTATTAGGGTGACTAACCACATCAATTGGTCCTATATTTTCCAATATAGATATAATTTCCTCAAAACTAACTTCTCTTTTTTTGATCAATAAAGAATTTTTTTCAGGATCAAAACAATAAATAACTTTATTTTTCAAAATCGTTCCTATTTCAGATCAACAAAAATACCCTATTATAAACCATATGGAGACTTTTGGAGACATTTATTTGATTGGAGTAGCATTAGCATACCCTTCCTTTCCTTATGGAAAATCTGTTTAAATACCATTGAGCGTTTATTAAGGATATTACAGGCTTATCTGACCAAGATTTAATTAATCTAGAAAATTAATATGCGCGTCTCTTTATGCCAGATGCTGCTAATAGCCGGATAGTTTTTATCCCACTTTAATAAATAAATTTCCTGGTCACAACATCCTATATTAACAGCAAATATAGCCACCTATTCTTAGATGAATAGCTAGCGAGTCGCTATTCTAAAAACTATTCTCTGAACGATTGAACTTAATATGCTGTTGATACGTTTCAAACACTAACATGAACGATTGCATAACAATTCATCAGAGAAAGTCCACAGAATATCTTTTATTATATAAGCATCTCTGTGTGCAAGATACTTTAATTTACTGTTTCGAGCCTATAGCCCTCATTTTTCTGATCTCGTTGTCTAGTTAAGCTTTCAGACACGGGGTTATTAAAAAACCCTACATAAACATTATTTTGTGTATCCCTTAAACGATTCGCTGCACTCGAAGGTCTTTCTGCCATGTGTGTAGAAAGCAAGCCTTGCAACCACGGTACTATTCCTTTCATTTGGCTCACTTCGTGAGATCCACTCCGTTTGTTGTTAATACCTAACAACATCGTAAGCAACGGATGGAATCGAGTTGGATTCGTATGAGCTATCCTTTTTAACTCACGATCCCACATAGCGACAGATACGGGCCTCATGTTCATGCCATTTTCTCGCGCTTGTTCGGCCAATTTGTTAAACATACGAGACAGAGAAAGCCCAGGAACGCCTTGATAAGGATACTCAATTGAAAACGGATTACTCCCTGCGTTTGCCATTAAGTTTTTTGCATTTTGCGTAATCAACGCTGAACACTGATTGACTGGCATTGACCTAACCAACGCTTTCGAATCAAATTGAGGAATCATGCGTGTACGAATACACGCATCCACCAAACGATTCAACCAGTCATCCTCATTTCCATAACCTGTTTCTGTATTCCAAGTCAGTAACGGTGCGCGAACAATACTCAGCGGTAGCCCTGATTCTCTTAATATCTGCTCTCCCATCAACTTTGTCGCCGCATACGCATTTAAATTCTGCTTGATTGCCGATTCGTCTGCAAACATACCAAAGCAACCTTTTGCAGGGGTCTTACGCACGTTGTCTTGACGACACACTTCGTCACAATGTACCGAGTTTGTTGATACATAGACGACGGGAGTCAGTTGTTGATCCGCACGATATTGGCTTGTCTCAAACGCAAGCTGAGCGATACGAAGCGTTCCGTTTACATTAGTCTCAGTTAATGTGTCTAAACCGTCTTCTAATCTCCAAGTCTTAATCATCGCCGCGGCATGAATAATTGAGTCGATGGCTGGATTACCATGACGATCATGGATCAATGTTTCATACTTACTATCTTGAAGACCAAATTTATCTTTATTCAAATCACCATCAATAATTTTGATTTTTTGTAAGTACGCCTGGTTCAGTGATTCATGTCCAGTCAGTGTGATACGTCGCGCACGAGCAGCCGCGTCTTCCTGTGCTGAACCACGAACTAAACAAATCACTTCCGATACCTCGGGATCGCTCAGAAGATCTCTTATAACGTGCGCACCTAAAAATCCAGCACCACCCGTGACGAACACACGTCTTTTATTTATTGGGGTTATATTCTGCAGTTTAGAGCACTTTGTTTTAGGCGAATCTGAATCAGCCAGCGTTTTTAGCGGTAAAAGACGATCCATGCTATTTTTTTCGATTTTAGCTAGCCTCCCTAATAAAGGCGTGGTGACTTCTTCCTTTTCTCTACCTAAAGATCGCTCCGGATTCTCATTCCATAGTACGTGAGCAAAACTTAACATAGAGTGTTTCATCAAAATAGGTGTTGCAAAATATTTATTTTGCGACGCTTTAATATTGATACAACCCTGATGATAAAGCGCATCAAGTAGTTCAGGCAACATAGCGCCCATTCTTGTAAACTCAATGGAATCAAATCCTAAATGTATAAGCGGAGACGCGAGCATGCGCTCATCACCGGAATCGATTTCTGGTTTTAATTTATTCAATAGCCAGCTAGCCAGCTCTACCGGAGTTTTAGGGTAATCTTTAGAGGATGTTGCACTCATAGTGGTAGAGCTTGACTGTTTTGTTACTACACACTCCAGTCGGGCCTGAAGCCTATGCCGAATCACTTTCAAGCTTCTATTCAAAATTCCATTTTCTAATGACCATCCCCCATCATTCATATCATCAATAATGACTTTCAAGGGTATTTCACTCTCTGCAATACCCTTGAGCTGGCAAGCCGATTTTACTTTTGCAAGCAGCTCTTGCTCCAGATGAATACGATACTTTTCTTCAATGGGTTTCTCAAACCGAAACATGACTATCGTTGCAGAACGTGATGCATTCAGTGTGACAAAACGTCACGTGGAGACAATCCAGACTCAAGTTCTATTGATTGAGGAGAGATTACATTTTCAATTCGCTCTGGAGAAATAAATTTTCCATTATCTAATTTTTGCAAAGAAGAAACTCGATCAATGATCACATAGCGACCATTGGGCTGTAATTCTGCTATGTCTCCTGTTAAGAGGAATCCATCTTTCGTATAACGTTGCTCAATGGTACGACGCTGCGCTTCATCACAAATCCAGTTGCTTTCTGGCATCGTACCCGAAGATTTAACCGCAATTTCCCCGCGAGGATAAGGATGATCCGCGGTGGAATACCCCATATCTGGTAATGACACTAACTTAATCTCTTTACCTCGCGTAGGATACCCATTAGAAAGTATTCCTCTTGACTCCGTTTGCCCATAACTTTCACGAATTTCACAGGGAAGTTTTTTTAAAAAAGTTAAAAGCTCTGTACTCACCGCAGCACCGCCTACAGTAAGTGTTTTAACCCTTCCTCCTAAAAGATACTCATATACGTAATAAATCGCATTGATATCTGCTTGCATATCGATATCTAGCGGAGTATTAATCGCTTTTGACTTGAACCTTTTTTCTTTCTGCTTTTTGCTCTTTATTGGCCAGTGTTTACGTACGAAAGAAATTAACTGAGCGTCCGTCTTAGTTTTTATCACTTCCGGCTTATTTACACGCCTACTCAATCTCTCTTTTTCCTTCCCTAAAAAATCAAGATACAGAGTGTAGAGCTCTCTTGCCTGAATAGGCACAAATACAGCTGAATCAGGGCGAACCATACGATTAATTTCAAATAAATGGGATCCCGGGGGGATAAAAGAAATTTTCCCTCCACTAAGAAAAGCTCCCCAAACAGAATGCTTACCGGTTGACCATGACGGTTCGTGGACAGAAATCTTTGAATATGGACTATAATTAGGTTTGCTTTTATTCCAATTTTCATGTGAATAAACCAATCCTTTGGGTTTACCGCCCGAGGTACCACTGGTAAAAATAACCACTGCCGGATTATTCTCATCAAAAGGTTTAGAAACGAGTTCTTCTTGAATAGGCGCTGCCTTTAAATCAACTGGTGGTGAAGAAAAATAATCGATCACGATTGGTTCCAACTCAACCTGATCGGTTAAACTGGAATATAAGGACGAATCAACCGGGTTCTCACTCATAAGAACGATTTTTTTAATCCTATCCGGCCATTTAAGCTGACTCTCTATAAGCTTATTAAGAACCATCGGGTCGAGAATAACCATCGACACCTGAGACATATCCCATGCATCAAAGATATCCTGAGCTGACCATCCTGAATAAGAACCCACTGCACCACGCTGAAATACTACAATACTAAATTCCGCCGTATACCAAAATGCATGATCGTGTAATGACACACCAATTCGATCCCCCGTTTGAGAGGAACGTTCCAATATTCTACCCAAATACATTACCCATGCGTGTACTTGCGAATAAGTTACAATTTTTCTGCCTAAAGACGGATAGCGGACCAACTCCGCTTTAATTGCATGTTCTAAATTCTCATCACGCGCTGGACTCAACTCATCAGAATACGTTTTTGGATAAGAGGAAGAAAAAAATTCGAATAAAGGTTGTTCTTTATGCTTAATAAATGTGTAACGGACTCTATCTGCAAGGGGCATAGCATCTCCAAATACGTAGGTTTTATTCGTATCAAACCAATGGTAGGCTGTGATACGTCTTGCATCCGATACGCACTAACCTCTTTGGAGTTCATGCATTCACTTAAGATTTCTTTGTAGTGCTTTAACCTCCTTATCTAAAATATAGATAATTAGTATATAAACTAATTATTAAGATAATATTAATAAGCAGAGGCTATATTGATGAGAAATTTCGGTTATTTTGATTCGGAAATTAATTTCACATGACGCGACTAAAAGTAGGCTGCAATTCATCCTGCGTGCTTACCTCGCTCCTACACGCGATGAGATAAGGAGAGCATTAGTAATATGTAGTCGAAAAGCCTACGATAGGTATCGGTTGCTGGGCGAAGCAGGCAATGCATTACGCCGTAAAGTCAGAGTGGGAATGAAGTGCTTCGATTTTTAAATTTTACCCTTAATTCCCTTGCGGGCCTGTGTTGTTTAAGTTCATCCTAAGTAACGTTGAGTGTGACCCTTCAAGGTATATCTTTGATGCGCTGCTTGAATTAAATTAGTTAATTCACCGTCGAATAGGTATCGAAGTTTGGAGGAGAAAATAGAGGCACACAATAGTTTGCACAAAGAAATAGATTAATTTAGATATCAATAGTCTCTAGTGTTTTTTAGAACCCACTCCTTTTCTCTTGAATATTATCTCCTATTGTCATATTGCGATTAACGTTCTTATCTGATGTGTAACCCCCTTTACAGAGATAACTCGAATAGAACATGAGCAGAGATAACGCTTAACTGTATTCATTACGAAGGTTCTTTAGAACAAGTGGCAACATCCTTAAAATTGAAAGGAAGCCGAAGAGAAACCATTACAAGATCAAACAAAGAACAGGGAAGATAATCCTTAATATTTAAAATAGATCGTGGAAACGGGCATTAGGGGGAAGTAAAATTAATCGTTTTGTACGGTGTTATGGGAACGATTGATTCTCTATCCCTTTTTTGGGCAAGCTTTCCCAAAAGTTGGCAATACTAATTTGCATGAACAACAAGACGGCCCACTAGATTTATTATAAATTTTCCAGAAGTGAGTATAACTGCACTGATTATCAGACAATAAATTTGCTACAGTGGATTTTTTTTGACTGTTGAATTAGAAAAGGATCTCTTTTTTATATTCACATTAAGGAAAAGAATGGACTACGACTCAAGCAGAAAACGAAGATGTCCGCTAAAATTTTTTAGCGCGCCTAAAAAATTTAACATTTAAATGATATGTAATTATCTACAAGTAGACACGATTTCTTAATTAATATTATCTACTCGTAGTCTTATATATTTTGCTCTCTAACCTGGTCAACCATTCTTTTACGCTTACTCTTTGGCTCGCATCACATCAGCCACAGCAGACAACGGCGCTAATTGCGTTTCAACATATTTTCGTTGGTTATAACCAGCAATCACTTGGTTACGTTGTTGCGAACTCAATTGATCCCACTGGTCTTGAGGGATACCAAAAACAAGCGGAGGACCACATGCTACTAAGAGAAAAGGAACAATTAAGAAGAAAAATAATTTTTTCATAGCGCTCGGCTGATTCTTTAAAAAAATAGAGTAGATTCTCTATACTATCAGATAATAGTATTATTAAGTTAACCCAATTAAAAAAATTTGTTATTTTTTTATTACGCAAACATAGTGAGATAGTATCGTCTTTAATAAAAAAATCAAGTCTTTAAATTTACCTTATTTCACTCGGTCAATTCGCTTGTTCGTCTAGCCCTTATTTGGTAACAAATCAAACCTACCTATCAATTCATCCACCTCGTCTAACGAGTATTCTTAAAACCTTTTAAGAAGCCCCCTACCTTTCTAAATCATTAACACCACGGGTTAAATCTTTGTGCCGACATTTCCGTAAAACACGGAGCAGGTGCTTGCCCCCCTGTTTTTTTTATGGTATAGCCATAAAATGAAGCAGAATGACAATAAATCCACCCTCCTTTCGGTCGCCACATTAAATGATGCGGTTTCTCGGCTACGCCGTGGTGAACTACTGGCCTTTCCCACCGAAACCGTTTATGCCTTAGCCGGTGACGCACGAAATAAAGCCGCTATCGAGAAAATTTACCAACTCAAACAGCGTCCTTTACAACAACCGCTTAGTGTTTTATTACCTCATCCGGCCAATCTAGAAAACTGGGTGGAAGCGGCTCCAACGCTTGCAGAGCCATTAATCCGTCATTTTTGGCCAGGTCCCTTAACCCTGATCTTTCACAAGCATTCCTCTGTTCTGCCTACCTTAACCGGAGGAAGTCTTAAAGTGGGACTGCGTGTCCCCGATCAGCCGCTTGCTCAACAATTATTACAGGCTTTTGGCAATGGCCTCGCCGCGCCGTCTGCCAATCGTTCAACACAACTGAGCCCGACACAAGCTCTTCACGTTCGTAACGAATTTGGGAATGAATTATCCCATCAATATTGCGTCTAGGTGCTATTTCACAAACCGCATTACAACAGGTACTTGGAATGACGGTTCACTTAGCAGATACCGCTTCTTCCAAAAAAAAGGCTCGGCTAAGCTGCGTTCCAAGTCTGCAACTCAAACAACAGATTGAGCAATGGCTTAGCCAATCACAACCGATCGTCGTTATCGCCCGTTGTGCACCGATTTGTACGCATTCCTCTTTACACTGGATCACCATGCCCCAGCAAGCTGAACCTTATGCGCAGTGCTTTTACGATAAACTACATACAGCTAACGTGATCACTGGCGCAAAGATTTTAATCGAAGAGGTCCCCTATACTGAAGAATGGTCTGGTCTTCGTGCAATGTTAAATCAATGGAAAACGGATTGAAAAATTACGCATATGATGAAGATTTTTTTAAATAACTCATGAACGTAATAACGATTAATAACAATAAAGCAGCGATTCCATTGTGCATAATGGCAACCCATTGTGGTAAAAAACCAAACAATATTCGCGACTCCCAATAGTATTTGCAGAGTCAACATACTTAAAAATAATCCTGCCAAACAATGCAATACGAACGCGCCGGCGATCGCGCGTAAATCTTCTTGCGTTAAATAACGTAAACTATTACTATTTACTTCCGCGATGCCCCCCACCTGACCGGCACCTCCTAAAAGTTTTCCTTGTTTAAACACCGCGACAATATCGTCAAGCGAAGCCGCTTTCAAACCCGTGGCTGAGATATTCGGAGCGTAATAACCATCAATAAAGCCACCTGTCAGATAATACTTCTCTTTTCTGCACCCAATAAATTCAGCGGCGTGTGACACATGCCACAGTGCCCTAACCCTTGTACTAAATAAGCACCGCACTGCCAGAGTTTGATTTATTCAGAAGCTTCTTTTAATTTTTGAGGATGAAAAAAAAGAAGTCGCCAGCGGAGCTGTAAAAATCGCCAATTAAAAGGCCAAAACATTTCATTGGGTCGATTTATCTTATGTACCGGTGGCAAACTGCAAAAGATACGCTTTAATTGCGAGCAAATCGTCTTGCTTGATTTTATTAAAGTTCACAAACGGAAACACAGGGAAATAATAAGAACCATCCGGGGCAATACCCTGCTGCATCGCACGAATAAAGTCGTGATCAGACCATGTTCTAATCCCTGTTTCCTTATCGGCTGTAATATTCGAAGAATAGAGACTTCCAAAGGGAGTATAAAACTCAAGTCCGCCAGAAAACGCGGGGCCATGATGTTTCGTATCGGTGTGACAGGCAATACAATTACC
Source organism: Rickettsiella massiliensis 20B (assembly GCF_000257395.1). Classification (GTDB taxonomy): domain Bacteria; phylum Pseudomonadota; class Gammaproteobacteria; order Diplorickettsiales; family Diplorickettsiaceae; genus Diplorickettsia; species Diplorickettsia massiliensis. The sequence continues at coordinate 166,801 of NZ_AJGC01000002.1, read as the reverse complement.
GGCACGCGTTTAACATATTCACCGCGTATAATTTGCTGATTTTGTCTATTATCTTGCGTAGAACGTGGCGCTGGATAAATAATATTTTTATCATTTACGCTTTTAGATTTTTCCGGAGTTTGAGCCGCCGCTAATGAAATCAGTAAATAATAAAGTGCAGCGGTAAAAGAATAGACCGCAATGCGCTGTATTTCCTTGTGTAAGCCACCCATCCTCTTGAGACTCCATTAACATTCTTTAGTGCAACAAAATCGATCTAAAAAAGATAACGTTATCATGCCATATTATTATTTTTCTTTTAAGTCTTTTCTTTGTTCGATAAAGAAGCGAAAAAACTTTTGGTTATAAAATCAATAAGTTAAACCTTATCTAATTTTTTTACTCAGTAAGTGCACGGCTGTTATTTAAACGTCCAATATCGATGTAAAGTAAAATTCCAAACAAGAATAAAAGAGGAGCTGATTAGTTGACTCATCACATAATTAACATGATGCAATAAAAAATGCATCAGCAATATATTCAAAATTAAACCAAAACAAGAATTGATTGAAAATCGCAACAAGGCTTGACGATGCGGGACCTGGCTTTTGAAAGCAAAATAATGATTGAGTGAATAATTTAGCACCGCACCCACTAAGTAACCAAAAGTAGACGCCCAAACAGGGTTAAGCGCAAAACATTCAACCAATCCAATCAATATTGAAAACTGTAGCCCAGCTGAAAGCGCGCCGACGATAAAAAAACGAGTAAATTGCTGTACAAGTCTACGCATCATGCCATCCAAAAATAAAAAGAATTACGTTCCCGTTCAATTTAAGAGTAAGACCGAATTGGGTGGGTTCGCTGGAAAAATCCTGTTAAACTAGCAAGCAAAAAATAAAAACAACCGATGACCATAAAACTTGAAAAGAAATTACCCATACTCTGGATGAGTGTACCGGCCACAATACCAAGCAAATTACCCAATTTCAATGCGGTATTGCCTAAGCCCAGCGATCGAGAGTGAGATTGTCTTGCCGTTTCTTTGAGTAACAAGCTAAACAGGGTAATCAAAATTAAACCTAAACTCACTCCCCAAAATGCTCCAAAAATAAATAGGGCACTGGATTGCGTGGTTAGAGCCAAGCCCCATTGAGTGAATCCTGCAATCAACAAGGCAAACATCAGCCATTTTCTTAAATCAGAAAAGACATAATGGTGTCTATCAATTTTTTTTCCAAACAATACGCTGGTTAAAGACATCGTCAAAGCAATCGCTGCATAAGTGTAACCTAAAATTAAATTGCTGGCTCGTAACTGCTTTACGACATACAACGCAAAAAAGGGAGCAGACATCCAGCGCGCCATTTGTGTTCCACAAATTAAAAAAGTAACAACCTTTGTCGCGTATCCTGTTGTAATCGTGGCTTTTGCAATACATCCTTCTCGATGCTTTTTTGCAAAGGTAAATGTTCTGTTAGAAACTGTGCTAACACGCAGGTAATCAAGAAACAGAGGGCGCCGGCAACTAAAAAAATCATCGTATAATCGAGATAATGCATAACAAAACCACCGATGATTGGACCGACAATACTGCCGAGAGCCGTGGCGGCTTGCAAATGACTCATAATCTGGGCATGTGTATTGGTCGGTGTGGTCGCTAACGCCCAGGCTTGCGCAACGACGCTAAATCCGGCCAACGCACCTTGTAACAATCGTATCCCTAAAGCAGAAACGGGATCGTGTAAAAAAAATAAAGCGCCTTGAGTCGCGGCCAACGTGATACTGGCACGTAAAATCATTTTTTTATACCCAAAACGTTGGCCTATTTTCGTCCAAAATAATGTCGTACAAACGGTAGTGAGTAAAGGCGCGATGTAAATAGCGCCACTCCAATATTGAAGGACTCGAGCACTAACGTGTTGCTGAGCCGATAAAATGAGTGGCCAATACGGTGTACTCATATCCAGCGCTAAAATAATTATAAACTGCGAAAAAACAAGCAAGCAGGCTTGCTGTGATCCACAAAGCATTTTCAAGAAGCGCATAAAGATGCAAAAGGATTCGCAATAGAATTAAAAAGAATTCCTTCAGGAATATTTTTATTTAAACGCATCCGCAATAACGCCTTTAGAGGCCAATATGACACTAAATATGACACTAAAATAGCGTTATATTCAGCCTTCCAAAGTGACTCATCGAATTGATTTTTTAAGCACATTAACGTTTGTAAAGTCACTTTTTTAATAATTTGCCAAAAGGCATCCTCGGCACAGCCAAAATGATCGGTGATTAACAAAATTATCTCCCCTAAATGCAGTTGATAAACACTGTACAAGAGGTTATTACGCACCAATGCACGATCAGATTTAATTTGTGGTGAATTCTCAGCAATATCTAGATCAAAGCCACGTGAGTTTAAGGTTTGTGGATGAATGCATATTCCTTCTAAATCTCGAGCAATAAAGCGTGTGAGCTTCCCTTTTTGAAAAACAGCAAATGTGTTTTGTTGATGACCTTCTAAGGCAACCCCATAAAGCAAATAAAGATTCAGATATCCACCTAACACGAGGTCAACATAGTGATGAAAATAACTCAATGCCTCTTGGTAAGTGGTATAGCCCGCTAACTGCATCAGTTCAATGAAAAGATTGTTTTTTCGATCAATACCCTGCTCGAAAAAAGAAGCGGTAACCACCGCTACTTGTCCTGGCTGTAAAGAAATCGCAATATTTTCTCGAAAAATAGCTGAAAAATTCTGCGATTTATTCTCCTGAAATGCCGGCAAATGTAAACCATATAATTCAGGCAAAACACTTAAACGTCCTGAAAAACAATTTTTCTTTTTCAAGAATTGCCTGTAAAGTAAGACTTATTTTAGGAACATTAAGCGTTGAAACAGCAGAGAGTGTTCTAAAAGCGCTCGTTGCCTGAACCGCAACCAGCAATTTGATATACGCTGGATTATTTTCGTTTTTTGGAAGGAGCGTTCTAAATGAAAGTGTCGGACTAGAAGTCACTTTCACATCCTCGAGGAAGACAATCGTTTTTGCCTTAATGTATCGTGAAAGCAGATTAGGTTCAATAAAAGTAAAATAATAAACTTGCCAAGGATGAACAGGAAAAGGGACATACTCTTCTATTTTAAGCTTTTTTTTTGTTAATGATTCTTGCCAAGCTAACCAAGCACAGGGATAAGAAGAAGCAAACCAATGATTAAAATCAACCCCTCCTTTCATTGATTCAATATGTGTATATCTTTTTTTGACGGCGACAATATAAATATCAATATCGGATTGAAATTCAGCAGAATAGTGCAGTACATCTTCAATGGTAAATCCAAGTTTCGTTTTTGCACAAGGATGATACGGATGACCATTAAAAACAGATTGTTCAAACTGCAGGGTATAATGAGCAATATTTTTTAGGTGGATTTAAAAATTGATGGCTAGGAGAATAAGCATTTACTGTTTTATTTAAGGAAATATCATATTTACGCCATAAAGCAAAGATTGAATTTTGTAAATGACTTGCAAATTCAGCATGAAAATTTTGCCATTCTTGTACTTTTATTATGCCTTTTAATTCGATCTTAATAATATCGAACAACTGTAAAGGATTAGTAATAATCTGCTGAGCTTCATTATGGTTATGTACTAAATAAAGGTGCTCAAAATGAATAACACGTAACAATGTCGCTAACTTTGCATTTTGTAAAAAAAGTATTGCGCCAAAACGTAGAAGGAAAAAGAATAAATCGCCTTCATCATAATAATAAGACAGGAGCTTTTCTCGCAAAATCGCAATTAATAACTTTCGTATTGCAATTTTATTCACTTCAATCAAGCAATCATTAATCGATAAACGTTTATTTTGTAGGCTAATACAGTTATTAATTATTTGTTTATTTTTTGCAAATCGCCTGTCTCTACTAATTCTAACATTCACGCTTCCTTTTGTTAGCTTTTTAAGATTTAAAATAATTCAGATATTATTCATGGTTTTACTTTTGAGTCAAGAATTGCTAAATTTAATTACCCATTCCAAGAATGACTGAAATATTGATCAACCGCTTACAACTAATTTAGATAAAAATTTAAACGATCGTTTATGACCGCTCCACTCTTACTTTTATTGGCTATGTTAAGTTTTGCGTTTCTTTTTTTTAAAAGAAGAAAGTGGGCTATTTTTACCGGGTTATTAGCATTTTCTTTTTTTATTTTTGTAGGCTGTGGATTTGCTCCTAACCTATTGTTCAATTATTTACAAAAAACACCCGAAGTCAAAAATATTGACTGGAAAAAAGAAAATACACTGATCGTATTTGGGGCGGGGATCAGTCAAGATGCACGCACTCAAACTACAAGACCTGGAATTCTTGCCTTTTCGCGTTTGACGATGACCACGGTATTGTATCGCGCCTGTAAAAAAAACAAGCATGAATGTCATGTTCTACTCAGTGGCGGCGACCCATTCCATAAAGGACAAACCGAAGCCGCGGTTTATCGAAAACAACTTATCGCTCTTGGGGTCAAGTCAAGAGGATATTCAATTAGAAACCAATAGTTCCTGTTACAGACAACTGGGCCAAATCAAAAACAAGTATTTATCAGCTCAGGATTCGCCTTAAAACGTGCGCTTTCTTATCTTGCCTATTTTAATATATATCCGCAACCGGTTGTGGCCGACTTCATTACTATCCGTATTTCAGCCTGGCCCTCTGCTTATAATCTAGTGATGACGGATCTCGCGTTGCATGAACTCATTGGACTATGGCGATTTAAAATCTATAATCTATTTGGATGGAATAAATAAGTTAATTCCATCCAAATAGATTAACGATTTAATTTAAATGCAGCTCGTAAACCTAATAAGACCAGATCAGGAATCAGTGTGTCGAAAATCGCTTTTCCATCATACAATTGAGCAAACCCTCCGGTACCAATAATCTTTACGGATTTACCCGAAAACACTTCTTGTTTTAAACCACTAATAATTTCTTTGAGCGCGCCTAAGTGGCTATAATAAAGACCACTTTGAATACTTTCGCGAGTATTTTGTCCAACATAGCCCACCGGCACTTCAATATTTACCGCCATCAACTTGGCCGTATTATTTTTTAACGCCTCCATACAAAGTCGCATACCGGGTAAAATTGGCCCGCCAATGTAATCACTTTTTTCAGTCATCGCACAAAACGTCGTCGCTGTTCCCATATCGACAATAATCAGTGATCTGTTGGGGAAAAGGCTCGCTGCACCGATAGCATTCGCAATCCGATCTGCGCCGATTTCATTTGGATTCTTACAAGAAATATTCAGTCCGGTTTTAATCTCTGGCTGTAAGAAAAAATAGGATGCTTGATTAAAATATTGGGTAAAACAATGTCTGAGTGTGTAATCATAATGTGGAACGACTGAAGAAAGTGCAATCGCTTCCACAGTTTCTTGATCCAGGTGATGAAACTTGAGAATATTCACTAAAAAGATTCCCAGCTGATCCGCCGTTCCTAACAAAGCGGTTGCATAGCGAAAACGTAAAATCAGTTTTTCGTCTGAAAACACGCCCCCAAAAGATGGGTATTGCCCACGTCAATACATAACAACATAAAAAACCTTTATAGAAGGACTCTTTTTCGTCATAATACCATGATCACGCCACTACATCGGTAAAAATGAACTGCTTCTCCTAAAAATGAGCGCTGTTAGTTTAACTTCGTCTAAAATAGATCAGAAAATAACGTATTATAAATAAAAAGCGGCTATCACCATAATTATATGTCTGAATTAAGGTTGGACTTGAATGAAAATCCACTCGGCCCGAGTCCAGCGGCTCTCGAAGCTGCCCGTCGTGCCATCGCTTTTTGTCATCGTTATCCCGATCAACAAGAACAAGCTTTAAAACGATGTTTAGCCCACCACCTAAATGTCTCTCCTGAACATATTACTTTAGGTAACGGATCGGATGATTTACTCACTCAGATTGTTTCTATTTATCTACAGAAAAAAAACTCTGCTCTTTTAGCGCAGCATAGCTTTCTTGGTTTACAAAAAATTCTAGAAAACGCCCCGGGTCAACTCAAAAGAGTCACGCTATCGTTTGCAAACATGGCGATTGAACCCTTCCTCGCAGCGATTGATGCAACCACTCGTCTGCTTTTTATCGTTAATCCCAATAATCCAACCGGTCACTATTTTAATACCCAACAACTGGAATCGTTATTACAACAAGTTCCACCGACCGTATTAGTTATTATCGATGAAGCCTATGCGGAATACGCCACGGCTGCTGACTACCCGCATACTTTTTGCTGGATGAATCGTTATCCGAATTTAATCGTCAGCCGCACATTTTCTAAATTTTATGGTTTGGCTGGATTACGTTTAGGCTACACAATTAGCCAACCCGCTATCGCACATCGTTTACAACAAAATCGTTTACTTGAACTCAATTGCCTTGAGCGCGGCCCAAGCCGCATTACACGATACAGCGCATAGTGAAGCGACACAAATCAATCATCAAACGAGCCTTAGCCATTTACAACAAGGATTACAGAAATTAACTCTCACCACTTATCCAACACAAACTAATTTTGTCTGTGTCGATCTAAAAAAAGCAAGTTTGCCTCTTTGCCAACAACTTTATAAACGAGGGATTCGCGTTCGCTCGCTTGATGATCACGGAATGCCAAATCATCTCCGTATTTCAGTGGGCTTACCAAGACAAATCTCTTATTTTCTAGAAGTTTTACAACAGATTCTTATTTAAACTCTATTTATATAACGCCTATAAAGTTTAATGTATTATTAAACACCTAAAACAGCCAAGATTATTGAACATTTTAAATTTTTATTAATCGCCCCGACTAAAGCATCGATTCATAGTCAATACGCTTAGACCTTGTTTATTCAGAATTCGATCATGTCTCTTAGTTTTTTATTCCAAATAAACCACGTCTCAATAGAAAAAATCGCGAAGTTGCGCGCGCGTAACCCGTATAAATAAAGCCATCTAAATTATTAAAAATAGCTCAAAGTCTTTGTGGTAATTTAAATAGATTAAATAAGCGTTCCAAAAAAGAATACGGTATAACACCCGCGATCAATAAAAAATAGTCAAAGCTAACCAAACAAGATTAGGGCCATAATGGTAAGCCCAGCTCACATCATACCACATCGGTAATTTATTGGAGAAAAATCCATAATAAGTTGAATAATGGCTGAAGGAAGGCAAAGAAGATTTGTTATAGAGATAAGGAACGATAAAGCAATACACATTGCAAAAACAGCTAACCAATGCTGAAAAAGATGGGTATTAAATCACGCCGATACTTGTCAAGTAGTTAGCAAAATAAAGCTAAGGAATGGTAAGCAATAAAGGTAATCCAATATTATGTATATTAAATAAACCATGCGGTCCCCATACCGCGTGTGTATTTTCTGGAGAAGGATTCGCATGATAAAGAGCCAATCCTGCTATAAATATTTTTCGAATGTCTGATCACGGATGAGACCTTGTGTCATCACTAAATAATGTGGCTCATTGCCCGTAATCGGGTAAAAATTCCTTTTATTCCAGATAAAGAGTGTTATCAAACGCTAAAATAAGATAAATCAAAACTAGGCGCGATACAGTGTAAGACTTTATAGACTTATTTCCTTGTCTTCTAAATAAATGAACCACACAAATTAAAGGACTTCCTCTCTTTCTCGGCCAGGTATCTTATGTCCATTTTTTGCTTTAAACTGTAGCACTAACTTTTATTGAGTTTCATCTTTTTATCCGTGAAGCGATTACCAATCCTTTAGGGATCGGGGCCTTGGTACCGAGCTCTAAACGACTAGCACATACCATCGCCCAACAAATCACACATTATCCTTTTCAGCAAGAATCGGGGCTCATTGTCGAATTAGGTGCGGGAACCGGCGCAATTACAGCGGCACTCGCTCAACAGAAAAATAGCCAGCAAGAACTGATCATTATTGAAAAATCGGTCAAAATGGCTCATCACCTGAAACAGCGCTTTCCAACGCTCACCACGATTCAAGGTGACGCGCAGGTATTACAACAACTACTCAGTCCCTACCAAACCCCTGTACAAGTGATTATCTCGAGTTTACCTTTGCGCTCCCTACAAAAAACTATCGTGCAACGTATTGGAACTGAAGTTGAAAATCTCCTCAAAACGGGAGGTCTTTTTGTCCAATATACGTATAGCCTGTGGGGCAAACCAACGGTACTTTCCGAACATCTAAAGCTGGTTAACCAATACTGGGTTTGGCAAAATCTTCCTCCGGCACGAATTGATGTCTATCATTATCAATAGTTTTGCGAATAAAGTGATGTCTGAACATAGCGCTTGATTCAAATTATCTTTTTTATAGCTTATGGTAAAATATACCCTACAAAATACAGACACTGTTAATCCGCCTACTTTTGCCGTAAGCTTTTCAGAAAATACCTTACAAGATCGTGCAAAAAATTTAGCGGAACAACTCGTCCTACCTCTTATCTCTGTAACAGAAGCCTGTCATTTTACCTTTGTTTTATTATTGACCGAGAATGGTTTACATTTACAAATGCCGCAACATCCAGAAATGAAGGATTTAAAAGTCGATTTTTTAACAGGTGAAATGGGCTATCGTCTGCGCCACCTTAAAAATCAAACTCAATTACTCGCCAAAGCCATCAAATTAACCCCTCCAAACACCACTGTCCTGGATTTAACCGCTGGGTTAGGGCACGATGGTTATGTGTTAGCACGACTCGGTTACAACGTAACGTTATTAGAACGTTCCCCGATTGTTGCTGCACTGCTGCGCGACGGTCTAAAACGTGCGGCAACCGTTCAATCCAATACCCACGTTACTTTAATAGAAGAGGATGCACACACTTATTTAATAGCTATAAAAGAAGGGGGATTAAAACCAAACGTTATTTACATTGACCCAATGTATCCGACCCATCATAAAAAAGCGCTGGTCAAAAAAGAGATGCGTATTCTTCGCCAAATCGTAGGGGCCGATACCGATGCGGAAACACTGTTACCGTTGGCCATCGCGTGTGCTCAACAACGTGTAGTGGTTAAGCGGCCACGCTGGGCGGATCCATTCGCCAAACAAGCGCCGCATCACTGTCTCTTCGGAAAACAACATCGCTTGGATATTTATTTAAAAATAAACTAAGAAATTCATTATTTCTACATTCACTTCAGCTGTCATCTTCACAAAATGTGCTCGAATAACGCGATTAAACCGTTGCAAGTGGTATATCAAGGTTCGTCGATTCGCTCTGGATAGGGCTCATCCCTTCATCTCTACCTGATTCTATGTAAAAAATATTACATTACACAATTGACGACCTCAATACACAATTGACGGCCTCAATATTCTGTTGGATTCCTTTTTCTGTTTTTTGACAACTATAAAAACCTCCTCTAATCATTGGCTGAAATGATTTATGTAATAATTGATCACTATCCCCATTTTCTTTTATAGTTACAGTTTGACCCAATTCATCTAACTCTTCAGGTAAATCAGGGTAAAGAGTTTCTACTGGAGGAATATTAGGCTGGTCTAACGTTGAGGCAATCTCTTGTGTAACAACTTTATTTGTCGATGTAGACAAATCAGCCCTTGTTTCTTGGGCAAGGTTTTGTTTCTCTAAGTCAACTACAACTTCCTTCTCAGAGTCTAAAGGCTTTGTATCAGCCCAAGAATTCTGCCTCTGCACAGGTGTTTTTTCTTTAGATTGTTCATCAAGCAAACGATAGTTTTTCCAAACATCCCAGGCACCGTAAAGTAAACCACCCACCACAAGAAGACCAACTACTGCAATTCCAATATATGCCGCGGGAAACCATGCAAGCGCTACACCCATTGCTAATAACTTCAAGAAAAGAATACCGCTTCCCGTCGCAGTTAAGAAAATGAAGGCCAATTTAACTTTTAACCAGAATGAACCCTTGCTTTGTTCCGGTTGTTGCTCAGGATTCAATTTAATTGATTTTAACTGATCAAACTTAAGAACAAGCAACTCGTTTAATTTTTCTATTTTTTCTTGGGGGATACCCGCTTCTTTTTCAATAAAGCTTCTAAAAGACTCCTTAAATTTCTCAACTATTTGGTCACTTTGTTCTAAACTGAGGAAAAGGTACACTTTCATTGCGCTCGTTTTGGAGCTTTATTTTGAGCGCCTCTTGCAAATCAGTGGAACTATTTTTTAATACTGAAGTACATTGCGCCTCAAGATCGTCATAAAATTTATTGATGACCCTATCGTATTGTTCCACTTTTTCATTATGGAATTTTTCTCGCAAACGATCGATATCACGTCGAGTTGCTTTACAATAATTAACAGCCTTATAAATACCGTAGCCAATGGCTATAAAAAGCACTGCTGTCGTTAATATCGCGGATACAAAGGGATTGATTAATACGGCTATACCAAAAAAATACGAGGCCACCCAGCCTGCCATGGTTGTAGAGAACCATAAAATGAAAAAAGGCGCTAAACTACCACGAACAAAACCTTCTAAGATCGAATCAACATAGATCCAAGTTTCCTTACGTTCGAGCATTTGTGCTCTTACAGATTTTAATTCTAAGAGTTGATTTAATTTCGCGATTTCTTGATCTAAAGTCAAAGATTCTAATTCTTCAGAACGCCATTGCGCTCTAATTAATTCGTCCTTTATCTCTTCGTCGGATTTTTTACGAGCATTTAAACGTCTAAAGTAGTTATATAATTTTGATGTCCAAGTTGCAACAAGATAAATACTGGCTACCGTTACGGCGATAGGGGAGGAAGCGGTCGCACAAAGTGCCAAGAAGTAACCTATCCAAAAAACAAAACTCGCAGTAGCAATATCTCGGATGAGGTGATCCTCAATAAAACCACCCACCACCCTCATCCATCCTCGATGAACTTGCTTATTTAACTCAGTAATTTCACGCTCTTTTATATCACAAAGCGCTTGAATATATGCCAGCCTATTACACGCAGCTTTACTTTCCTGATCCTTACTTTTTTGTGTTTCTTTATTTAATCGAGGTAACTCTCTTTCAGAAAATGATAATGATTCTGTTCTTAATTGATATTGGTAATCATTCTTATATTTGTCTAATTGACTTTTTGCCTCCTCAATCTTTCGTCTTAATGTCTGGCGTTCATCTTCACTATTTTCGGCTTGTGCCTTATTAAATGCTTTCCCTAATTTTTCATCAAAGGCTTTTTCTGTCATTGTAACGTTAGGGTTACCATTCTTAACGTCAACAAACCAAATACCTGGCTCTCGTTGATTACGGAACGTAACTATCTTATTAAGAAGTTCAAAACGCAAATCACCTAACGATAATTGTTTAAGTGCTGCTCTCGCCTCTTCAAACCCATTTTTCCCAAAAAAATATCCCTTTAAAAACCGAAACTTCCGAATGAGCCAATGCACTGAGTCGTTATAGTAGTAGGCAACGCCATACAGATGGAGATGTTTTTTTCTTTCGCCTTCGTCATATAGCTTGTCGTATATGTGGGTAAACAGATATTGATCACTTTCCTTTTCCCTTGCGCGCACTTGCTCATATTTATTAAATAAATAATTAATAACAACAATTGGGATAATAAGTAAGAATGTCTTAGAAAAAGGACTTTCATGCGGATGATTTTTGCTAGGAAAAGGATTTCCATACGGATGATCCTCATTAGGGGTAAAATGATACTTAGAAATATCCCAAAAAGAGATGATATTATTTAAGATCGTTGCTAGCCAGCTATCAATTGGGACGACAACATTAGTGATAACCCAATCATACCAAGGCGTATAATCATTTGTTGGCATAAAAACACCTTAAAGCTTATTTAAAAGCAAGCTTTTTCCCATTATATCCGATTTTCAGGCTCTTTTTATTAAAAAAAGCTTAACACTACGGGCTAATTAATTTATAATAAGATAGACAAAAAAAGATAGGCTTACCGCGGAAGGATGAAATCTTTTATAAAGTGGACAGGAAGTAAATACCGGATTATCGAAAAAATAAAACCTTATTTTCCTGCCGCTCATCGGTTAATCGAGCCTTTTGTCGACTCCGCTGCGGTATTCCTCAATACCACCTATGCTTCCTACCTTCTGGCCGATACCAATCACGATTTAATTCACTTATATCAATATCTAAAAAAAGACGGGCGGATCTTTATTAATTATTGCCGATCTTTTTTTAGGCCTGAATTTAATGATCCAGAAGCGTTTTACCATTTGCGTTCGGTTTTCAATAACAGCAATAACTCACGAAAAAGAGCGGCATTGTTGCTTTATCTCAATAAACATTGTTTTAATGGCCTGGCACGTTTAATCAAAAAGGACAATTTAATACGCCTTTTAGCCCTTACAAACAACCTTATTTCCCTGAAAAAGAAATGCTTTTCTTTTATCAAAAAGCACAGTACGTCACCTTGCTACACGCCGATTTTCATGAGACATTAAACTAAGTTCGTTCTGCAGACGTCGTTTATTGTGATCCGCCCTATGTGAGTCTCTCAAAAACCGCTAATTTTAATGGTTATACAGCCCAGGGATTTAGTCCGCGACAACAAATTCAGTTGGCTAATATCGCAAAACAACTTGCTGAACAAGGTATCCCTGTTGTGATTTCAAACCATGATACCGAATTTACCCGCCACATTTATCAGGATGCGTTATTACTTAATTTCTTCGTGCAAAGAAATATTAGCGGAAAAAACACAGGCCGAAAAAAAGTAGCTGAAATTCTAGCCATTTTTAACAAATCTTTAGCAAGCAAACATATGGCCGACTAGTGAAGCAGGCTTGAAATCACTTTACATATCAGGCAAAGCATTTCTGCTTGGCTAACTGATCAATACTTAAGATCAATGAGGTTATAAACCCATTGCGCGCTCTAAACTTTGTTTGGTTTGTGAGCCCGTTAAAAGTCGTTTAAACCGTCCATCTGGACCAATTAAAATCGCAGCAGGCAAACCATTAATATGTACCCGCACCGGTAAATAAGGCCGTGGATCATAAGCCAGAGTCGGGAACATCGCGCCACTTTGCCGAATGTGTTCAGGCAATGCGTCGGCAGAACCATCTTGGTAATTGACGCCGAACATAACGACTTGATCGCGATGTGCTCGATAAAAAGCATTGAGATGCGGAATTTCATTCATACAGTAACCACACCACGTCGCCCAATAACTGATGAGTACCCAGTGACCACGGTATTTCGCTAACGAAATAGGTTCACGGATGATCCGATGCTCGGGAAACGAAGCCGCTTGCGCGAGCAAAGAAAAAGAAACAAGGATACTGATCCCTAGTAATAAACGAAGTGCTTTTAACATAAAATCCCCAATGTAAGCGATTCAATCGATTCACGCGCGTTTTTTAGGATAGCTTATTTCCAAATAAAAAACACAACGAGCGCAGAGATAAACACCTTCTCTAATTCTACGCTGTCTTCAGAGTTTTTGCATACTTTTTGATAAAAAAGTTGCTTCTCACCGTTACCTTGTTAAGATATTATATAAAATAATAAATTTAATTCAAAAATAAAAAATTAAAGGGCCCGTTCTTCATCGGACTTAAGGTTAGACTCGCGCAGGAAAAGAGGTTATGTCAGCGCCCGCTATTTTTATAAAAAAAGCTTGCTTATCCCGGCAAGGTCAATGGCTGTTCCGCCAACTGAATTTTGACTTACCCGCGGGCGACACCACCTGTCTACTGGGGCCAAGCGGTGTCGGCAAAACCAGCTTACTGCGCTTGATAGCCGGATTAAACCCCGACGTGGATGCTACGCTGCAAACGAGCGATGGTCTTTCTTTATCTGGACGAATGGCTTATATGACACAAGCCCATTCGCTTTTGCCCTGGCTAACTGTGCTCAACAATGTATTACTCGGTTACCGCTTGCGTCGTGCAAAAAATCTTCCGCTCAGCCGTGCATACACTTTACTTGAACAATTCGGTTTAAAAAACGCTTTACAAAAAAAGCCCGCTCAACTCTCTGGCGGAATGCAACAACGCGTCGCTTTAGCGCGTGTTCTATTAGAGGATCGTTCGGTACTGCTGATGGATGAGCCCTTTTCTGCGCTCGATACGATTACCCGTTTTCAACTCCACGAAATAGCAGCGGATGCATTACGAGGTCGAACCGTACTTTTAGTCACGCATGATCCATTAGAAGCGTTGCGTTTAGGGCACCATATTGCGATTATGTCGGGACATCCCGCACAGATCGAGCACCTTAAATTGCCTTTTACCACCGATCCACCGCGTCCTTATGATCAAGGAAACCTCCTTCAACAGCAAAGTACACTCTTAACACGACTTCGTGAGCGTGCACAATGAATGGTTTTCTCCGTAGCTTAACAGTCATGCTGGTTCTAATCGGTTTATGGCAAGGGCTTATTCTACTCTTTCATCCCGCCCCTTATTTATTCCCCGCACCGTGGGACGTATTCAAAACACTGCTCACTCAATCTGCATTAATTGGACAGCAGCTTCTCCCCACACTTATTGAAATCGTCACTGGGCTCGTATTAGGTGTTGCTTTAGGAATGGGGTTAGCCCTTATTCTGTGTCACTCCAAAACATTGTATACCTTTGTTTTTCCACTTTTGTTAATTAGCCAAGCGTTACCTATTTTTGCGATAGCGCCTTTACTGGTTGTCTGGCTGGGTTATGGATTGCAAGCCAAAATCTTCACAACGATGCTGATGTTATTTTTCCCGGTGGCAAATAACTTATTAACGGGACTAAAAGAAACACCGGCTGAATATTTAGATATGGCCAAGCTGATGAACGCTTCAGAACGACAACAACTCTGGCAAATTCGATTTCCAGCTTCTTTGCCGAAGCTCGCCGCGGGTATTCGTTTAGCGACTACTTTTGCACCCCTGGGCGCAATTATCAGTGAATGGGTAGGCAGCAGCCAGGGTTTAGGATTTTTATTGCTGAGTGCGAATGCGCAGATGAAAATTGATTTGATGTTTACTGTGCTTTTTGTTTTGGTCTGTTTGAGTCTCACACTTTATTTTTTGGTGAATAAGCTTTTGTTATTTTTTTTAACCTGGCCATTCGAAAAATAAATTAAATTATCGAATATTACCTCTTTTTTTGATCCGCTAACTCAGTCATTCTAATCATTTTATGGTTAAATCTATTATGCAAAAAATAAGTTCACTTTTTTTTATTTTATTTATTCTACTCTACGCACCGGCAAGTCTTTCCCAAAAAAAATCACTCACCCTGATGCTAGAATGGCTTGCTAATCCGGATCATGCCGTTCTGTTTATTGCCAAAGAGAAAGGTTTCTTTGCAAAAGAAGGGCTAAATGTAAAAATTATTGCCCCGCTGATCCCGATGATGGCGTTAAACTCGTCGCCGCCGGGCATGCGGATTTAGCCGTGACCTATCAACCGCAGTTTGTCCGGCAAACCGCGCAGGGCCTACCCTTAGCGCGAATAGCGACGCTCATTGATAGACCGCTAAATTGCTTAATTGTTCGAAAAAACGAAGGTATTCAACAATTGGCTGATCTAAAAGGAAAGACCATCGGCTACAGTTCACAAAGCGAGGGAACGTTGGCTTTAAGTCAACTGTTAGCAAGTGCCGGCTTGAAACTAAGTGATGTCCATCTCATTAATGTGCAATATAATCTCGTGCAAGGTTTACTCACTCGCCGTTTGGATGCGGTCATTAATGCCATGCGCAATGTCGAGCCGCTGGAATTAGAAGCATTGGGTCAACCGGTCACGGTGTTCCCGATTGAACCCGCTATGCCGGCCTATGACGAATTAATTTTAGTTGTCCATCAATCCACACTTCACGCGGCATACTGGCCTCACCTCCTAAAAGCCCTGCAAGCCGCTACCCACTATGTGCTTGAGCACCCTGAGCAAAGCTGGCGTATCTTTGCTCGCCATCATCCCACATTGAACAATGATCTCAACCATAAAATTTGGTATGCCACCTTGCCTTATCTTGCTAAACATCCCGCCACTTGGGATAAAAAACGAGAGGAAACCTTTACGCAGTTTTTAAAAGAACATGGCCAACTAACCTAATTAATAGCGATCATCCTAGGTTGTGAAGTATTACACTCTCTTCCTCAGCGCTTCGCACTCTAAAAAAATACTTCTTTCAACTTATAAAGGAAAAAGAATTATGTTGATCAGATTACCTGATAGATTTTGCAAAAATATCCATGCATCCTGTTGAAAATTTGGTTACAATGCCTCCCATGCCGGATCATCCTTTACTTCAAACTCTCAACGACGCACAAAAAAACGTCGTCCAAGCACCACTTGGACACTTGCTCATTTTAGCCGGAGCAGGAAGTGGTAAAACACGGGTATTAGTACACCGTATCGCTTGGCTGATTGACGTTGAATCCATTCCTCCACAACAAATTCTGGCGGTAACGTTTACCAACAAGGCCGCAGCAGAAATGCGCCATCGTTTGGAAACATTGGTCGAATTACCGATAAAAACGATGTGGGTCGGAACGTTTCATGGGATTGCACACCGCTTACTCCGTCATCACTGGGAAGCAGCGGGCTTACCACAGGCGTTTCAAATTATTGATAGTGATGATCAACATCGAATTATCAAGCGCTTACTCAATCAACTCAATCTGGATGAAAGGCAGTGGGCGCCGAAAAAAGTACAATGGTATATCAATCAACAAAAAGATGAAGGGCTGCGTCCGCATCAAATTCACGCGACGGCAGATCCTTATACCAAAACCTTAATTCGTGTTTATCAAGCCTATGAAGAAACCTGTGCGCGCAACGGCGTTATTGATTTTGCAGAAATTATTTTGCGTAGCTATGAATTATTACTCAAAAATCCAGAACTGTTAGCGCACTATCAAAATCGTTTTCAACATATCTTAGTAGATGAGTTTCAAGATACAAATACGATTCAATATGCTTGGCTAAAATTACTCGTTGCTCAGCAGAATTATCTAATGATTGTGGGCGATGATGATCAATCGATTTACGGTTGGCGGGGAGCTAAGGTTGAGAATATTCAACGTTTTGTCCAAGACTTTCCGCAAAATCAAGTGATTCGTCTTGAACAAAATTACCGTTCAACCGGGACGATTTTAGCCGCTGCCAATGCGCTGATTGCCCATAATGACGGTCGTTTGGGTAAAAAATTATGGGTGCTTTTAATGATTTAGATGAAGCGCGTTTTATTGTTGAACAAATCAAGCAAGGACTCAATAAAGGACTGGCTTATCGCGATATGGCCATTTTATATCGTTCTAATGCACAGTCACGCGTGCTTGAAGAAGCGTTAATTCGCGCACAAATTCCATATCGTATTTATGGTGGATTGCGCTTCTTTGAACGTGCTGAAATTAAAGATGCCTTAGCTTATTTGCGCTTAATTGCTAATCGCAAAGATGATCCAGCCTTTGAACGCATCGTCAATACCCCAACGCGTGGTATTGGTTGACGCTACACACTCTCCGTCAAAATGCACGCACACGTGGTGTTTCTTTATGGGAAGCGGCGGAACATCTTCTTGAAAATCCGATTTTTGCGGCACGTGCTGCCAACGCATTACGGGCCTTTTTAGAGTTGGTCGAAAAAATGGATGCCGATACCCAAGCTCTGGGTTTGGCTGAGTTAACCGAACAAGTACTTTATAGCAGTGGTTTATTTGCTTATTTTAAAAAGGAAAAAGGTGAACGTGGCCAAGCACGGATTGAAAACTTAGAAGAACTGGTCCATGCGACCCGCCAGTTTGTACCCGAAGAAGATACGGCTTCCCCCCTATCGGCCTTTTTAGTGCACGTTGCACTCGAAGCTGGGGAACAACACCAAAATACCGAATCGACGCAATGTGTACAATTAATGACTTTACATTCGGCGAAAGGTTTAGAATTTCCCTGGGTTTTTCTCTGTGGCTTAGAAGAAGGTTTATTTCCACATCATATGTCGCATGATGAACCAGGACGTCTAGAAGAAGAACGTCGTTTGTGTTACGTGGGGATGACCCGCGCGATGCAAAAACTTTACTTGAGTTACGCAGAAGTCCGTCGCTTACATGGGACTGAAAGCCATCATCGACCCTCACGTTTTATCAGTGAAATCCCAAAAAATTTATTTGCCGATCTTCGCTTACGCACACAAAATACACGTCCTATTTCCACACAACCGTTAAAACCGAGTACGCAAAAATCCACCACGATTGGTGATACCGGATTACGCTTGGGACAACGTGTCGCCCATCCTGCCTTTGGCGAAGGTGTGATTGTCGATGCAGATGGACAAGGCAGCCACGCGCGAATTCAAGTCAAGTTTACGCGTGTAGGGACAAAATGGTTAGTCGCCAGTTTTGCTAAACTAAGCGCCTTAAATTAATCAATAAAAATTATTTTTTAACGGCGCGCCTGTCAACATGTTTCAACCCTTGCACAATGAGGCCTGAAAGTTTCTTCGGTGCAACTATTTTCTAAGCACAGATTAAAGTTACAATCATAGTAATCAGGCGTGGGCACTCTTTGATAAGCTCTTTTCAATTCGCCAGTTTTACGTACATCCTTTTCCTTTTTTCACAACTAAATACGATACGTTTCATTGGTTATCTTATTTAACTCGTTCTATTACTGAATTACCTACATAGTTTTTAATATAAATTTCTTTCAACTCTTGATCAAGTTACTTTAATTTTTGCATTGACTCAGGAATGGATCTACATAAGTTAGCATTTTAATAATTATTTAATTTTATCCTGTTATTTTATATCTAAAAATACATGTCATTAACGTTTTAATATAAGAATAACTAATGAAACATCCTAATATTGACTCTATATTAGAAATCCTTCAGAAAATAAACTTGCAAGCATAGAAAACATAAAATGGATTACAAATCACCCTGACTCGGAGATGTTGATCACGACACTCGATAAACTCAATAAGGTCAACCTTTTAAATAACGAATACATAAATTTTATCAAACAACTGAATACTTTAAATAAAAGTATCGGTTTTAGAAAGTGAAAAGCACGTTAACTGTGAATATTGACTAGACACTGGGAAAAATTTTAGTATATTATACTAATCATAATCTTCACAGTTAACTGTGACTAATTGATAAAGATTTTATTTACTACAAAATACCAGTTACCAATAACTTGTTGAATTACATTCCTTAGATGCCGTGACAAACTGATTGAACCAACTTTGTTAAACGATACCAAATAATTAAGAAAGTTAGATTAGATTGCAATAAATAATTAAGTATTCAATGTACTTTATATGTAACGATAGAGGTGAAAAACTCTATTTATCAATTTAGTTATTCAAATCACTGTAACTATAAAACTTTATTTTTCTAGACCTTAATATAAGCTTTTCTTATTCGCCAAACGTTTATAACCTCACCTCTAAAATGAAAACAAACGTTTAGTTTTACGCAAAAATTTCAACTTACCCTATTTTTCATAAACAAAGCACTTAGTTTAGCGCTTTGTTTTCTTTTTACGAATCTGCATCTCATTTTCTTTATAATCTACCGTAATCGTATCATTAGGTAAGAATTGTCCTTCAATCAAACCGCGGGCAATCGGATTTTCTAAAGATTGCTGAATTGTGCGCTTTAAGGGGCGCGCACCATACACCGGATCGTAACCTAACATCGCTAATTCATTGAGCGCGGCTTGACTCACTTCTAAAGCAATCTCTCGCTCACTTAATCGTTTGCGCAATTGTTCGAGTTGAATCGAGGCAATTTTATGAATTTGTGTTGAAGTCAATGCATGGAACACAACCACTTCATCCACCCGATTAATAAATTCTGGTCGGAAATGCTGCGCAATTACTTCCATCACTGTATTTTTCAAGGTCGTGTAATCTTCCTTAGGTGCCAATTCTTGAATCAATTGTGAACCCAAATTTGAAGTCATGACAATCACCGTATTCCGGAAATCAACGGTTCGACCTTGGCCATCGGTTAAACGGCCATCATCCAACACTTGTAGCAAAATGTTGAACACATCCGGATGTGCTTTTTCAATTTCATCCAGCAAAACCACCGAATACGGTTTACGACGTACCGCCTCCGTAAGATAACCCCCTTGCTCATAACCCACATAGCCCGGAGGCGCACCAATCAAACGGGCAACGGAATGCTTCTCCATAAATTCCGACATATCTAAACGAACCATTGCGCTTTCCGAATCAAATAAAAAGTGCGCCAAGGCTTTACATACTTCAGTTTTACCAACCCCGGTTGGCCCGGAAAAAATAAATGAACCAATCGGTCGTGCGGGATCCGATAACCCCGCCCGTGAACGACGAATCGCATTCGCCACCACTGCAATCGCTTCATCTTGGCCAATCACCCGCCCATGAATTTCGGCTTCCATATTTAATAATTTTTTACGTTCACCCTCAAGCATTTTTGAAACTGGAATACCCGTCCATTTCGAAACAATTTCAGCAATTTCTTTTTCAGTCACTTTATTGCGAACCAGATGTGTTTCTTGCTGTTCAGCCTGTTGAACCGCTTGCAATTGTTTTTCAAGTTTAGGAATTGTTCCGTACTGTAATTCCGACATTTTGTTGAGATCACCCGAACGACGTGCTTTTTCTAATTCAAATTGAGCTTGCTCTAAATCACTTTTAATTTTTTGTTCACCCTGTAAGGTCGCTTTTTCTGCTTTCCAAATTTCATTTAAATCCGCATATTCTTTTTCTAATTGGCTAATTTCTTCTTCTAAAGTTTGGCGGCGTTTTTGCGACGCTTCATCGGTTTCTTTTTTGAGAGCTTGACGTTCCATTTTCAGTTGAATGAGACGACGATCTAGGCGATCCAATGCTTCAGGTTTTGAATCAATTTCAATACGAATTCGGCTCGCCGCTTCATCAATGAGATCAATGGCTTTATCTGGTAATTTTCTATCGGCGATATAACGATGTGATAACGACGCCGCAGCGAGAATCGCCGAATCGGTAATATCCACTCCATGATGAATTTCATAGCGTTGCTTTAAACCACGCAAAATTGCGACGGTGTCTTCGACATTAGGTTCTTCAACTAATATTTTTTGGAATCGTCGCTCCAGCGCGGCATCTTTTTCGACATATTGACGATATTCATTCAGTGTTGTCGCACCAATACAATGTAATTGGCCACGTGCTAAAGCGGGTTTCAGCATATTCCCCGCATCCATCGCTCCCTCTGCTTTTCCTGCGCCCACCATCGTGTGCAATTCATCAATGAATAAAATGATTTGTCCTTCTTGTTTAGCTAAATCATTGAGCACCGCTTTGAGACGCTCTTCAAATTCACCCCGATATTTTGCTCCTGCAATCAGTGCGCCCATATCTAAAGCGAGCAAGCGTTTGTTTTTTAAACCCTCAGGCACCTCACGATTGACAATACGTTGTGCTAAACCTTCCACCACGGCGGTTTTACCGCAATACTGGATTATTTTTTTGTGCGCCGTTGTAACACTTGAATAGTACGACGAATAACATCGTCACGACCAATGACGGGATCTAATTTTCCTTTTTGCGGCTTGTTCGGTTAAATCAATCGTGTACTTTTCAAGCGCACGACGTCGTCCCTCTGCCGCCGGATCCGAAACGCTTTCTCCGCCACGAATCGCTTGAATAGATTGCTCAAGCATCGATTTCACGGCACCGGCTTTCTTGAGTAACCGACCTAATTTGTCCTTATCCTCTACCGCGGCCAAAACAAATAATTCACTGGAAAGATATTCATCTTTACGTTGTTGAGCAAATTTATCGGCAACATTAAGCAGCTGAATTAAATGTGGGGAAGGATAAATTTCACCTGGCTTCGCCGCTTCGACCGTAGGCAAACGGTCAATTTCTTGATCAAGATCGGCCAATAATTGTGTTACGTTGACACTCGCTTGTGCAAGTAATGGTTTAACGGTTCCGTTGTCTTGGGTTATCAAGGCTTTCATTAAATGAATCGGCTCAATAAACGCGTGATCACGTCCTATGGCTAACGATTGTGCTTCCGCTAACGCCGCTTGAAACTGGCTAGTCAGTTTATTTAGACTCATGATATCCTCTTCATTATAAAATCGTTTCTTCTCAATAAGGGACACTTACTTGATTGATAGTGTAGTCAAATTCGAAAAATTCAAGCATCGAAACAATTTACCTTTACGTCTTTCGTGCTAACAAAACATAAACCGCTCCGCTTCCCCCTGCTTGTGGCCATGCTGAAACAAAAGCCAATACCCAAGGAATTTGCCTCAACCAAGCATTCACATGATTTTTTAGTTTCGGTCCGGCGGTACTCGAATGACCTTTACCATGAATCACCAAAACACTACGATGATCTTGCATATAATGTTTAGCAAGAAAAGATAATAATGTTGCGCGTGCTTGTTCTACAGTTAAACCATGTAAGTCTAAACACTCTGCTGGATAAAATTCACCACGCATTAATCTTTTCATTACTTTATGCTGCAATCCAGGACGTTTAAAAAATAATTTTTGATCCGCCTCAAGCGAGCAAATTGTCGGATCTTGTAATGAAATATGTTCAATTTGTGTCAGCCACGCCTCTTTTTTATTTTCAATCCTTTCTTGTGGGCTCACTCAAGGTTTCTCACCGCTGCTCAGATGAACAATGGACCACATCCCCAAATTAACATAATCGATACCACAACAGAAGCTTCGATTGAAGCGGCTTATCATAAAGCGCTTTCACAAAAAGCACAGCTTATCGTCGGTCCTTTACTGCGCGCACAAGTCCAACGTATCGCCGAACTTGATCTTAACGTACCGGTCATCGCACTCAATTACGTTGACCCCAATGTGCGAACCGCGTCTAATCTGTACCAGTTTGGTCTTTCACCCAGAGACGAAGCACGACAAGCTGTACACGCTGCATGGGAACAAGGTTATCGTCAAGCCTTATTGCTCGCGGTGAGCACCGCTTGGGGAACACAGCTTGCGCAAGCATTCCGTACCGAGTGGGAGCAATTAGGTGGCCACATCGTTGAACAAGCCTCCTTATCTCCTCGTCCTCGCGATCTCACTGCACAAATACGACATCTTTTGCAATTTACAAAGCCTAACCAGCGAAGAACTGACTTCGATGTCATTTTTCTCGCGAGCGATAAAACGATTGCCCGCCAAGTAAAACCACTTTTAAAATTCTTCTACGCGGGCGATGTGCCAGTGTATGCAAGTGCCTCAGTTTATGAAGTGAATTCGAGTCGCCAAAGCAATAATGATTTGAATGGCCTGATTTTCTGCGCCGCGCCCTGGATGCTCGGCCAACGTACCGCTTACGCAAATGTCTATGCGCAATTACAAACGACGACCCCAGCGGTTTTATTAAATCGTTATCGTGCCTATTATGCACTCGGCGTCGATGCGTTTGTACTGAGTCAAAATCTCGCGTCGCTACATGCTACCCCCGAAACATCGTTATCCGGGGCCACGGGCCAACTACGGTTAACCGCGCAAAGATCCGTGACACGTCAGCTACCTTGTGCCCAGTTCAAACAAGGGCGTCTTGTCACGCTCAATCGCAATTGAGTTGATGAATAAAAAAAAGTGTGGCCAACTTGCCGAACAATTTGCTTGCGTTTATCTGAAAAAACAAGGTTTATCCCTATTAGCACGGAATTATCGTTGTCGTTTTGGAGAAATCGATTTAATCATGCAAGAACGTGAGCAAATTGTTTTTATTGAGGTTCGTTATCGTGCTCGGAGCATGTTTGGCTGTAGCATTGAAACCATTCATCGTGCCAAGCAAGCGCGCTTACTCAAAACAGCAGAACACTATTTGCAACGACACACTCCTTATGATGAACCCCCTTGTCGTTTTGATGTCATAGGCCTTTCCCCTACAACTACTCAAACTGATTTTTCTATCGTCCGTGCTTCCCTCACTTTCTCTGCTCAAGTAGAATGGCTCAAAAAATGCATTTTCTAGGTGAATCATGGATTCTATTGAGCGTATTCGAGCGAATTTTTTTAAAAATAATTCTGTAAATCAATCCGTGATTGAGCGTATGGGAACGCATTTTGCAGAGAGCATTCGTGTTAAGCAGCAAACGTTAGCCGAATTAGCCCCAGAAATAGCGATTGCCGGCGAACTCATCGTGCATTGTTTTTTAAATAACAACAAAATTCTCGTTTGTGGAAACGGCGGCTCGGCAGCCGATGCACAACATTTTGCCTCGGAAATGATCAACCGTTTTGAAAAAGAACGTCCGAGTCTTCCAGCAATGGCGTTAACAACCATCCATTGCCAATGACTATCGTTATGAAGATATTTTTGCCAAACAACTTCGTGCCCTAGGTCAAGCGGGGGACTTATTGTTTTTAATTACGACTACGGGCAATTCTAAAAATTTAATTGAGGCGTGGAAAGTAGCGGAAAAACGCTCCTTATATACCCTAGCTCTCACCGGAAAAGATGGCGGCTTACTCGCACAGCTGTTGAATCCAGCGCGCAGCATCGAACTCCGTGTGCCAAGTCATTCAACCGCCCGTGTTCAAGAAACTCACTTACTGATTATCCACTGCTTATGTGACTTTATTGATCAAAAATTATTTGATTCTTGTCAAACAAAAAGCAAATCGAATACTGAATGACAATAATCTACTCTGTCGCGATAGCAGTATAATATCACTTAAAAGATAATCTGCATTCTCACCACATCCTAATAAAACCCAGGCGCTACATTTTATTGTGGCGGAATTTGACCGTAAATAATCTTGGACTGCTCAATACCCGTTCCCCATCCTAGAAGCGTATCGACACCAATGACATTCCCCCATGGTATAGGTTGGACTTTGTGACAAGGTATAGAAAAGTCGGTGTGAATTTCGACTCGATAATTGACGTAAACACGTCGTTGCACACTCTCCAGCACCTTGATCCAAACTCAAGATGTAGGGCGTATTTAACGTACACAATACGGTAACACACGCAATACTTTCTGTTGAAAACCGAGAATGTGGTCGACGACATCAACGGGAACAGCTAAAGATTGCACTTCTGCAAACGTAACCGGGCAATAAAATCCTGAACAAAAAACAATCAGAAAAGAATATTTCGCTAAACAACGCATGATGGATCTCCTGTTGCACAATAGTTGACCATTATAATAATCGGATCCTTTTCTTTTTCGTTTAGCTTCCCTAAGAATAAGCCTATGATAAGAATTCAATATTATCTAATTTTGTTATTATCAGTCTGATTAAAAATAAATCATTTTCTCTAAACTTTCTTTTAATTGAAAATAAAACAAAATGTCTACAAAACAGATTGGCAACAAAAACTTCCAATACAGTATTTTTAACTATCGAAAGCATTCAAATCACAAGCTTTTAATAAATGCCTAGATTGGTGAAGATAGCCTGCTACTTAAGAGTTGTTCTGGTTTTTTATTCCAAAAAACGAGTTGCCATTTTCCCTGAGTATAGGTTAATAAACTAATCTGACCGGTTGCAACTTTAAAGTTTTGATCACGTACGTGCTGCGCAAAAGCACCGGGAATTAAGTGTAAAAAATAACGCAAGCACCCATTGCTCGCAACCACAAGAAGAGTATCCTTCTCGGCATGTTTTTTACGGAGATCCTCAGCAAACGCATGGGTTTGTTCGATAACTTCCGCCTCAGACGCACCCCAACCGGCCTCGAGGGGCCATTGACTTTGTTTTTCCCAATTTAATAACGCTTCACCTTGACCTTGCTCTTTAATTTGCTGACTACTTAACCCGGTCCAACGGCCATAATCGAGTTCAATTAAGCGAGAGTCCACGATCGGTTGCGGAGCATGATCTAAAGACTCAACAACTATCTGCGCATAATCCTTGGTTCGTTTTAACGGCGCGCAATAAACGCCGTGTAAGGTTATGTTTGTTTCTCTTAAGGAATGTGCCAGCCGTTGTGCTTGCTCCACACCGGCCGTGACTAAAGGTAAGTCTTGTTGTGCACCCACCCAGACGGCAGGTTGAGAAGGTTCAAAGGTGTTACCGTGTCTTGATAAAATTAAGTGCATGCTTTATTCGCCTTTATTTTCAGGAAAAGAGATTAACTCACTTTCTTGTTCAATAAGCTGTTCTACAAACGTTACATCACGTGGGCTGTCGATAGAAGCGTGTGTCCGGCCACGATAATCAACAACCGTCACATGAATCGGAATTTGATTTTCTAATGCGCGTAACTGTTCTAATCCTTCGACCTTTTCCAGGCGAGAAGGAGGCAAACCGACATACTTTTCCAAAACCGCCATTGAATAGGCATAAAGACCAATGTGCCGATAACAAGGCAAGGCTTCATCCCCAGCTTCTCTTAAAAAAGGAATGATACTTTTTGAAAAGTATAATGCGCGCGCCGCGTTATCAAACACAACCGTTGTCCCACCGACACATCCCTCTGATTTAGTCGCTTGCAGCGCCAACATACTGTCTTTGGTCATCTGTACCGCGAGGGTATGGATCACCGAAGAAGTCATGCGGTGTCAGCACCGCATCTCCCTGCAGATTAATCACATAATCTTCCGCTTGCAGACCTAATGTCGTGGCCGCTGCAAACACGCGTTCCGTACCATTAGGATGATAGCCGGTTGACACCACTCGCGCGCCAAAAGTCGCAGCGTGTTGTGCGATGTGTGGGTGATCCGTCGCAATATACACTTCATCGATTTGTTGAACTTGTTTTGCAATCGACCACATTCGGTAAAGTAACGTTTGTCCTTTTATTTTAGCTAACGGTTTACCCGGAAAGCGGCTCGAATCATAACGTGCAGGGATGATAATAACCGTTTTCATAGTGTTTGCTTTTTATCATCCGCTTTTTGTAATGCTTGCAAGGCTGAAAAATCTTCTAAGGTTGAAACATCTTGTTCAACCTGCCGATCCATCGCGACGTCCCGTAGCAAGCGTCGCATAATTTTACCCGAACGAGTTTTGGGCAATGCCGCCGTAAATATTAATGATTTTGGTTTTGCTAAAGGACCGATAGTATGACGGACTTGCTGGACAATTTCCGCTTTGAGTTTCTTTGAAGGAGAAGCACCATCTTTAAGCGTCACAAACGCAGTGATGGATTGCCCCGTTGTCTCATCGGGAATCGCCACCACCGCTGCTTCGGCAACGAGCGGATGACTTGTCAACGCCGCTTCCACTTCTGCAGAGCCCAAACGATGCCCAGACACTTTAATCACATCATCGACACGACCGACAATCCAAATATCGCCGTTTTCATCGTATTGCGCACTGTCTCCAGAGAAATACGCATGGGATACCGGCTGCCAATATTGTTCTGAATAACGTTTGGGATCATTCCAAATCCCGCGTAACATACTCGGCCAAGGTTGGCGAATCACAAGTGATCCCCCTTTTCCAAAGGGCGCCGGTTCGCCGGTGACCGGATCAATAATATCAATAACCACGCCTGGGAGCGGCTTGGCAACGGATCCGGGTTTTGTCGGCGCCGTTGCACCGGGGATCGGTGAAATCATAATGGCTCCGGTTTCGGTTTGCCACCACGTGTCGACAATCGGACAACGTTCTTTACCAATTTTTTTGGAATACCAGTTCCAGGCTTCGGGGTTCAGGGATTCACCCACACTCCCTAATACACGCAAAGAAGACAGATCATATTTATCGACCCATTCATCGCCCCATTTCATAAAAGAACGAACCGCTGTGGGTGCCGTATAGAAAATATTGACTCGGTAGCGATCAATGAGCTGCCAAAAACGATCCGGGTTCGGGCAATTAGGCGCTCCTTCATAAATGACAATACTCGCCGCATTTAATAAAGGGCCGTAAATCACATACGTGTGTCCAGTAATCCAACCCACATCCGCGGTACACCAATAAATATCGCTGGGCTTCAGATCAAATACTACTTTAGAAGTATAGTAAGCGCCCACCATATACCCGGCTGTCGTATGATAAATTCCTTTCGGAGTCCCGGTTGAGCCGGAAGTGTATAAAATAAATAAAGTATCTTCACTATCTAAGGGTTCCGCCGGACAGTGTTCGCTCACGCCTTCCAACAAGGTATTCCATGCAATGTCTTTGGGTGAAATAACAGAACACGGTGTTGGTAATCGCTGATAAACGACCACTCTTTCAACGTCTGGGCACTGCATTAACGCTTGGTCAACCACCAACTTAAGAGGAATAATTTGACCACGTCGATACCCCCGTCACCACGACGCGACTTTTCGAATCACGGATTCGTGATGCTAACGATTGTACAGAATAACCGGCAAAAACGACGTTATGAATCGCGCCGATGCGTGCGCAAGCCAATACTGCGATAATTAATTCTGGTAAGAGCGGCATATAGAGCGTGACACAATCACCTTTTTTTACACCAATCTTTTTTAGGCCATTCGCAAACCGGCACACTTCATGATGGAGTTGTTGATAACTAAATTGACGTTGTTCACCGGGCTCCCCTTCCCAAAATAAGGCAATCTTATCGGCAAACTGTGGAAGATGACGATCCAGACAATTAAACGCCAAATTGGTTTTCGCTTGTGCAAACCACGTGGCAAACGGTTCCTTCCAAGTTAAGACCGTTGTCCAAGGTTGAAACCAGTGCAAATCACTCGCGACTTCTGCCCAAAAGGCTTCGGGCTGCTCAATCGAGTACCGATAAATTTCTTCGTAATCAGCGATTGAATTCATTGTAACCTTCGCTTTTCTTTTTTCTGGCTTTTTCAGCACAGTGCTCTTTTTTATAGGAAACTTATTTCTAGGTGCTAAATTATCAGACATCCAACTTTTGCGCAATCGAAAAAAGACTTAACCCGCATTGTTAGCAAAATAACGTTTTATACTGATTGTATGTGCCACGTTTTACCTCCATTTATCTCCCTTATATCGAGATACCTTCTGATTCATTGTTCCACTTAAACTCATTTCACATAAAAAAATAACCAACTTGCGACTCTTTCATTCGTCAACTACCCTAAAACTTGAGTCAACTTGTGAAAAGGAGATAACTCAATGTTAACTTGGGCCTTTATATTTTTAATCATTGCCATTATTGCCGCAATTTTCGGATACACGGGTGTTTTTGTGGCCGCTTCGGGTATTGCAAAAACAATTTTTTCATTTTCGTTGTACTCGCCATTATTTCGTTTATTGCCTCGTTATTTCGGAAAAAACATTAAAAGTCATTCTGAGCATTCAAGAATCGATGCACGCATTTGGTCACACACGGCCTGCATCACTGTAATATTGTGAATACAAGCGAGTTGACTATAAAAAGACGATCGTTGTTTAAATAAAAAATGTAAATAAGCGCGGGTAAAGTGCCGGCAAGTATAACATACGCAACCCTCTAAAATAGGCCGGTCGTCTTTTGCGTAGTGGCTTTTTTTAATGAGAATTCGCCCATTTTTTTCTTCGCTCACAAAAGTGAACCAATCGTCTGTACGAACCAAAGTCCCGTGATAAAGTGCGCCATGGCGCGCGTTGCGGGTCGGAGCAACACAGTCGAATAAATCAATTCCCTGGCGCACGACTTCAACTAAATCTTGCGGGTTTAACCCAACACCCATCGTATAACGGGGTTTATTTTCTGGTAATAAGGGCCGCACCCAATCAATCACTTCCACCGTTTGTTGAATATCAAATCCAATCACTTCGCCTCCGAGCGCAATCCCATCTAACTCCGCGTCGACAATCACTTGCCCCCCCTGAATAATGCCAAATAAGGCTTGTTTTTTTCCGTAAGTCGAATACGGCGAGGCTTCGTATGCGGCTTTTGATTCAAGTAACCAACGATGAGTCCGTGCCATCGCCGCCAGTGCCGCCGCTCGACCGCCTTGTTCTGGAGTACATTCATCAAAGGCCATAATAATATCCGCACCAATCACTCGTTGAGCCTGAAGTGAACTTTGCGGAGTTAAATGCAAGATTTTACCTGTCAGCGGATGTTTAAAGTGTGCGCCTTGTTCATCAATTTTACAAATTTTACTGTTTTTAGAAAGACTGAATACTTGATAACCACCGCTATCGGTTAACATCGGTCCCTGCCACGCCATTAAACGATGCATTCCACCGTTGGTTTCAATCACTTCCACCCCAGGACTGACTAACATATGGTAGGTATTACCACCCAAAATAATTTGGGTATGGGTATCCTGTAAATCGTGTGGCGTCATATGATTGACAAAAGCACGGGTCCCTACAGGCATAAAAGTCGGTGTGGTCAACGTTCCATGCGGTGTAGTGATTTCAAGTACACGCGCCGCATTGTGCGAATTGGATTTAATCAGGCGAGTTGTAAACAGATTGGCATTCATTCTCTTTCTCTTTGCTTTGCCCCTTTACCGAAAAAGCGATTTTTTTCTGAATAGCGCTCAAAATACCGCGCAATAGTTTAACTTCGATTGTTTCTAATTCGACACGACTGAACAAACGACGTAAACGTCCGATAATTTGTTGACTCCGTCGTGGTTTTAAAAAATCCACTTCATCTAGAACCGTATTAATATGTTCATAAAGTAGTTCTAACTGATCAACCGCAGCCAACACTTTTGGTTTGGTTGCAACCATCACTGGCGTTTGCAACGCCAATTGCAATTCGTATGCGACAATTTGTACCGCCGCTGCAAGATTGAGGGAACTGTAATCTGGATTGGCTGGAATGGTCAACTGAAAATGACAACGTTGTAATTCTTCGTTAGTTAAGCCGTGTCGTTCTCGACCAAAAAGCAACGCAATTTCATGCTGTGGGACCCATGTCGCGACTTTTGCGGCGGCCGCACGCGCGGTGCAGGAAACCCAATTTAATTCTCGCGGGCGCGTACTGGTTCCTAATACAAAATGGCAGCCTTGCAGCGCCTCATCCAGTGAATCGACAACGATAGCCTCCGCTAAGACATCCAGTGCGCTACTCGCACGTAAAGAGGCTTGAGGATGAGGGAAGTGTTTGGGATTGACTAAATACAAGCGGCGTAAGCCCATGGTTTTCAGTGCGCGCGCGACCGCCCCAATATTGCCGGGGTCTGTGGTATTAACTAAAACGAAGCGTATTTTTTGTATTAAATCAGAACAAAGCATCAGTCGTATTATTTATACCTCAATAACTTATGGTATCATTCCTGATGCCTTAAGAACATATAATTACTTTCTTATTGGCTTACGTCGCTTAGAACGTTCTCGATTTTGTGGAATACAAAACGCTTATCAACGAGAATTTTGTAGGCGTTTTATCTACCCTATTTTAATGATAAACGATAATGCACCCATTTTTAACGATTGCCGATCGTGCCGCACGTCAGGCTGGTAAAATTATATTAGACGGCCTGGAACGTTTAGATCGACTGAACGCACAACAAAAAAAAGATAACCGTGGCGTGGTCACTGAAATCGATAAACGCGCCGAACATGCAATTATTTCCATTGTACAGGATGCCTATCCCCATCATGGTATTTTTGCCGAAGAAAGTGAACCGACCACAGGAAAAGAATATACCTGGATCATTGACCCATTAGATGGCACTTCCAATTTTATTCACGATTTTCCGCATTTTGCCGTCAATATCGCGATTCGAAATGAAGAAAAAGGGATTATTGAACAGGCCTTAACTTACGATCCACTACGTCAAGAAACGTTTTTAGCGACGCGCGGCCAAGGCGCTTTTTTAATGACGGCACAACGTTTTATGCGGCGTTTACGGGTCAGCAAACGGAGTCGGATTGAAGAAGCCTTACTCGGCATCGCCATCCCCTCACGCGGCTTAGGGGTTTTAACACCTCCTTTAAATAAAGAAGCGTTACGGCACACCATGGCCCAAGCAAGTGGTATTCGGCGCACTGGCTCGGCAGCGTTGGATCTCGCTTATGTTGCCGCCGGCCGACTGGATGCCGCCATTGAACTCAATCTTGAAATTTGGGATATGGCCGCCGGAATTCTTTTAATTCGCGAGGCCGGGGGAATCGTTTGTGATTTACATGGTGTTGAAAATTACTTCGCAACATTGCGCAATGCCCGACCTTAAATTAAGGACGGGTATCAATTTCTTTGGTCGAGGGCAATAGATTTTCTCGCGAGAGTCCCAACGCCACGGCTAAGGCTCCGGCTACATAAATCGACGAATAAGTCCCCACCACAATCCCAATAATTAATGCTAACGCAAAACTGTGAATCATCGGCCCCCCGAATAAACACAACGATAACACGACCAGTAATGTCGTTGCGGAAGTCATAATCGTTCGCGACAAAGTTTGGTTAATCGAAAGATTAACCACTTCTTTAGCATCGGCTCGACGTAACTTCCGAAAGTTTTCGCGAATACGGTCAAAGATCACGATAGTATCATTTAAGGAATAACCAATCACCGCTAAAATCGCCGCCAAAGCGGTTAAGTTAAATTCGATATTAAATAACGAAAAGATACCGAGAATCAAAATCGGATCGTGAACCAAGGCAATCGCGGCGCCCAGAGCAAAACGGTATTCAAACCGCAAAGCAATATAAATCATGATGCCGATCAACGCGATAAACACAGCAAACGCGCCTTGTGTCGCTAATTCATGGCCGATTTGCGGACCAATAAATTCTAACTGAACATTTGGGTCGCTAATTCATGTTGCGACGTTTGGGTCGCCAGACTAATCAAGACATCGTGTGAAGTACCATAACTTTGCACCAAGGTATCTTTGAAGCCTGCCTGCTGTAAATTCTGCCGAATTTCAGACAGATTTGCAGGCGTGTCAAAATGAACTTGTAATTGACTGCCTCCTGTAAAATCTAAACCCCAGTGCAATCCTTTTGTTAAAAGCGCCGCCACCGAAATCAATAAAAGTAGCAAAGATAAGCCTACCGCCCAGCGTTGCAGCCCTAAAAAATCAATCGTCGTTTCTTTTTTAAAAAATTCCACAGTTAAATGCTCGTTACGTTAGATACCAATCGGTAGTTTCTTGAGACGACGCCCACCATAGAAAGCGTTAATGAGCGCTCGGGTAAGCATAATTCCAGTCAACATCGAGGTCAGTAACCCTAAAGTTAAGGTCACAGCAAATCCTTTAATTGAACCGGTGCCCATGCCAAATAACACTAACGCAGCAATCAAGGTCGTCACATTTGCATCAATAATCGTTGCCAACGCGCGATCATAGCCCGCATGAATACTGGCTTGTGGCGCAACGCCATTACGAATCTCTTCACGAATACGCTCGAAAATTAACACATTTGCATCCACCGCCATGCCAACGGTTAGGACGATTCCAGCCATACCCGGTAAAGTCAAAGTCATACCGAGTAACGAAAGGAGGGCCACCAATAAGATTAAATTGACGGCTAAAGCAATGTCTGCGATCCAACCAAAAATACCATAATATATTCCCATAAATAAGACCGCTAACAAAAAGCCAACCACAATCGAAATCAATCCTTTGTGAATGTTTTCAGCACCCAGTTGCGGACCAATGGTTCGTTGTTCCACCACATAGATCGGTGCAGGTAACGCCCCAGCACGGAGAAGAAGCGAAAGATTCAAGGCTTCTTGCGGATTCGTGAGCCCCGTTACTTGAAAAATTTTGGTGGAAGTGCCGTTTGTATGGTCGCAATATTGATAATTCGCTCCACTTTATGAGGAATATACGCCGTATTTCCAGAAATTATTTTTTTGGTAGCCTTGGTTTCAACATACACGATCGCTAACGGTTTCCCGATATTTTCCCCCGTCACCCGGTGGAAATAACTTTCACCACCACCTCCCAAGCTAATACTGACTGCCGCACGGCCGGTTTCATCAAAACTGGTTGACGCATCGGTGATCGAATTTCCGGTTAATATCACGGTTTTATTGAGTAAAACTGGTTGCCCCTGATATTCAAACAATTGTGAACTCACGGGGGTAATACCCGATTTTTGAGCCACTTGTGGATCATGATTTAAATCAACCAAACGAAACTCAATGGTTGCCGTCCCACCTAAAATTTGTTGGGCACGTGCAATATCTTGTACACCGGGTAAATCAACGAGAATACGATTTCTACCTTGTTGTTGAACAATCGGTTCCGCAACACCCAGCTCATTAATGCGATTACGCAAGGTGTTCATTGTTTGGTCTAAGGCGGTTTGTTGGAGCGCCATGCGTCCGGCTTCTGTCCAGGTTAAAACCAATTGGTACCCAGGTTGGGTGGTCACTGTGAACTGCGGAAATTGGGGTTCAAGGAGATGACGTGCGCGTTCAACGCTGGGTTGATCCCGAAAAACGACGCTTAGCTGCCTTTCATTCGGGTGCAATTCCGTGTAGCGGAGGCGTTCTTTTTGTAATTGTTCACTGACATTCTTAACAACGCCTTGCATGCGCTGAGCAAAGACAGTCTGCATGTCTACTTCTAAAGCAAAATGTACACCACCACGAAGATCTAAACCGAGCTTCATCGGCACCGCGCCTAACGTCTGTAACCAGTGCGGCGCAGAAGAGACTAAATTGACGGCCACGGTGTACTCATCGCCCAGCGCTTCAGCTAAGATATCTTTTGCTTTGAGCTGGGCGTCGGTATTTGAAAAACGCAGTAATAAAGTTTGATGATCAACACTTTGTGAAAGTGGCGCTAAATTTTGTCGTTGTAAACTTATTTTCACTTTCTGAGCTAAATCATCCAAGTTTACTTGGCTCAATGGGTTCGCTGGAGAAATTTGCACAGCAGGTTGTTCTGGAAATAGATTCGGAATGGCATACACCATCCCGATAAGAACCAGCAAAATAAGCAACACATTTTTCCAACGCGGATACTGATTGAGCATATTGTTTTTGCCTTAACTGCGGTTACATCGTTCCTTTTGGAAATACATTCACGATTGCGGCTTTTTGTACTTTTATGTCGACATTCTCAGCTATTTTCAATGTCACAATCTCTCCTTTTATTTCAACAATTTTTCCTAAAATCCCCCCGGTTGTACTGACCTCATTACCGATAGCCAAACTTTCCATTAACTGGCGATGTTCTTTCGCGCGCTTCGCTTGTGGACGCCACAAAAGTAAGTAGAAAATCACGACAAAACCTAATAACACGAGAATTTGAGATAATCCTCCGTTTGGGGCCGCCGCGGTTGTTGTTGCGGCATCCGCCCACGCTTCATTAATAAAAACACCCATTGTGCTCTCCTTTGATTAAAACAAAACACAGATGCCATGCAATTTACCTGGTTCGCTGCAGATTCGCAAATGGGAATATGGGTGGTTTATCCTGCATGATAGGGGTGGTTTATCCTGCATGATAGCCGTAAACACTGCGCTTTCTAAGCAAACTAAACCACTTCCACATTACCTAACACCTCATTCTGTTAATCGATCACCGATATTCATTCATCCAAATCACTGAGTTTGGATCAATTTTTCTCATACCTAGGTCACTGACTGCGCTTTGGATTATAATTATGTTTAAATTATTCTCTACTTCAAGGACCGAATTTATGCCCAACTTTTTTTACCAATTACTTCCCTTTCTAAGATGCATCAATCCCTATTCTCGGTTAATTTCCAGACGAAGACGCCATAGTAGCGGAATCAGTGTACAAGAATTTGCAGGGACAACTTGTTCTCCGATAAACAATACAATTTCTTTACCGCCCCCAGAACAGCAACCGGTATTCACCCGAATCAACACTCAACCCCGATCCACACCAAGTCCTCGATCGCAGCAATATATTGATGATAGTTTGGCACGCTTTTTCAGCCCGAATCCAAATGGTTCGCCACGGATTCCGTACGCGCAGGTCTGTCCAAGTGCACGGCTTAATCGTCCTGAAAACATGGAGAGTGGCTTGGGAGACTCATTAAAATTAGGCGCTTAGGTGGTCTGCGCACGCTATCCACATTGCGTCCCCATAACTAAAAAAACGATACCCTGCAGTGATCGCTTGTCGATACGCATTCATCACCGCGTTATGCCCTGCAAAGGCAGAAACTAGCATCAACAACGTTGATTTAGGCAAATGAAAATTGGTTATGAGCGCATCAACGCATTGAAAACGAAAACCAGGATAAATAAACAGACGAGATTCACCCTGATACGGCCGAATTTCACCTTGCAGACAAGCGGTTTCCAAGCTACGAACGGTGGTCGTTCCTACGGCAATGATGCGCTTCCCTTGCTGTTGTGTACGCTTTATTTTTTCACATAACTCAGCGGAAACCGTCACCTGTTCGGCATGCATAAGGTGATCAGTTAAGCGAGTCACCCGAACCGGTTGAAACGTGCCCGCGCCGACATGCAGGGTGACAAAATCAATCTCAACTTTTTTGTCGCGCAATTGCTGTAAAAGTGACTCATCAAAATGCAGGCCGGCGGTCGGCGCCGCGATGGCACCCGGAACCTGGGCATAAACCGTTTGATAGCGCTCTTGATCTAAGCCCTCCTCATCTCTTGCCATATAAGGCGGCAAAGGCATATGCCCGACTTCATTTAACACATCAAGAACCGGCTGATCGTGCTCGACGAGTTGTAACTGAAATAAGTTTTCCACACGCGTTTGGATCCGAAATTTTTGGCCATTTTCGAGTAACAGCTCGGTATCCGGTTGTAATGATTTATTCGCTTTCGGATGCGCCAACACAAAGCCCTTTTTCTAAAATACGCTCAATCAAAATCTCGACTTTGCCCCCGGTATTCTTCTGGGCAAACAAACGTGCCGGAATGACTTTGGTATTGTTTAAAATTGTTTAAAATCAACAAATCCCCAGGTTGAATAAACGAGAGAATCGCTGAAAAAGAGTGGTGTGCAATCTGTCCTGTGTCTTTATCCAGACAAAGCAAGCGACTTTGCGTACGCTCCGGCGCGGGGTATCGTGCAATCAACTCTGCGGGTAACTCATAATCAAAGTCATGAATCGATAAAGGGGGATGGGTCATGAATCTGGCTCAGAAAACGGATAATTAAAGAGACAGGCATCATAATCAACTCTGTTTTGTATAGCAAACCGAATCAGGCCGTTTTTTCAGATAAGATTGAATACGATAGGTTTCTCTCCAAGCGCCGTTCTAAAACCCCAATAAATATATGTTCACAAACTCGTTTATTCGACAGAAGGTTGATAAGTACGCTTTAATTTCGCTTGACGGGTATAGCGAGCCATGGCTAACTCCAGCAATCGACTTAACAAGTGAGTGAAAGACAATCCTGAAGCTTCCCATAATTTTGGATACATACTGATTTGGGTAAAGCCAGGAATCGTATTGATTTCATTGAAATAAAGGGCATCGGTCTGTTTGTCGATAAAAAAATCGATGCGCGCCATCCCCTGACAAGCTAACGCTTCAAAAGTACGCTGCGCAAAATCCTGTAATTGCACAAGCTGTTTTTTCGATAAATGAGCCGGAATGACAAGTTTTGCCCCGTTGGGATCAAGGTATTTGGCCTCATAAGAATAAAAAGCATGGCGGGGAATGATTTCACCGCATACACTCAATAACGGTGACTGCCCCCATTGTTGATTTTCTAGAACCGCGACTTCAATTTCACGTACTGACAAGGCTTGTTCAACAAGCACTTTACTATCGTAAAGCAACGCCGTTTCAATTGCCGAGGCAAGCGTTTCAGGAGAAACGACTCGCGTAATCCCAACACTCGAACCTGTATTCACCGGTTTAACAAAAAGAGGATAACTCAGCTCTTGATGAATTTTTTGTGAATAATAGGGGGCATTTAACTCCCATTGTCCTTGATTAAACGCTACAAAAGGCACAACTGGCACGCCACTTTCTACCACGAGACGCTTGCTCAGCACTTTATCCATAGCGACTGCGGAACCTAAAGTATTTGCTCCAACATAGGGAATATCTAGAAACTCAAGTAACCCCTGTAATGTTCCGTCTTCACCATAGGCACCATGTAACACAGGAAATATGACATCACAAAAATCAAGATTTTTTTTAAGCGTCGCCGCAAAATACAAGTTTTTTTCCGGAGAAAGCAACATTTTTTTCTCTGGCGAACCCGGTTTACTATTACTGAGGGAATCTGCTGCGAAGAGCCACTGACCTTGCGAATCAATTAACACAGGGGTCACATCAAACCGTGATCGATCCAAATTTTGCATCACTACCGCAGCAGATTGCAGTGAAATAGCGTGTTCGCTTGATCGTCCACCCGATAAAACCACCACATTTATTTTTGAATGGGTCATGCTAACATGTCTTCCGCTTTGAGATAGATTGAACTTAGACAGTAGCAAAAATTTGCTGTCTCGGGAATAGTCAAGATTTATTCGGTATTCCTATCACAAAGATAAACCATCCTCCTTATCACAAAAATTAACATTAATCGTTTAGATAAGGTACACAAATATGATAGCGATAAGCCCATTTTAACTGCAAATAAAGCAAACTATATTCATAGTTGTGAGTACCATTCCTCTTTTCTTTAATAAATTATTACAATACCTATCCCATGAAAATTTACTAAAAAAACAAATAAAAAATAACTGAATTTATTGAAAGCCAAGTGGACAAAAAACGCTATTTATTTGTCTTTACAGCAGGAATTAATTCTTTTCCATAAAGCGTTGACGGATGACTCTCTTTTTCTTTTTCAAAAAAAGTGAGGGGTTGGTGTGTGGTTTTACCGATCTCATTTTCCGATTTATTTTCTATTGAAAAATAGTTCACTTGTTTTTTATTGTTTACAGATAATTTTTCGCTATTTTAAATTGGAGCCTCTCTTTTAAAGACCCCAAGTAAAGTGGAAGCGGCTTCAACAATAGTAAGGCTCGCCAACATTGCTAAACCATTTGCTAGGTATAAATAAGAATTTATATTTGTCGTAAAAAAGATTAAAAAAAGGGTGAATATGTGATGAATTAATAAAAAAATAAAGTAGTTAATATCATTAAGAATAATAGTTTTATTGGAGTAAACATTGAGATAAAGTTTTTTTAGCTTTGGGTTTTTCCTTCGAATTTTTAGCTATCGTCACTGAAGCTTGTTCAATAATTTTTTACATTCGTTATCTTGCAGTAAACTT
Source organism: Rickettsiella massiliensis 20B (assembly GCF_000257395.1). Lineage (GTDB taxonomy): Bacteria > Pseudomonadota > Gammaproteobacteria > Diplorickettsiales > Diplorickettsiaceae > Diplorickettsia > Diplorickettsia massiliensis. Next base: position 127,837 of record NZ_AJGC01000002.1, on the reverse strand, counting down.
ATATAATTATATCGATACAATAAACTGATACCAATAAAATTAAATATAAGATAAATAAATATCTAGAAGCGACTTTTCTATTGTTTACGCTCTGAAGTTTATTATTTTTTACAAAACAAAATTGAAAATATATAAAAATAAAAAATGATAAAAAATTGTGAATTCTTGAAACTCAAATTATTCTTAAGATTTTTATATAGTTATAACGATCTTTGTAAGATTAGCTATTTTTGTTTTTCCGTAAAATCAATATCGCACAGAAAAAAATCAAGGGAAAATAGCACTTAGTTAAACAACGATTAATCGATAATTGTGTATTTTTTAACGATTAACAAAGAGGGTCGTGCTATCAAAGCGAATTCGCGTGATGGGTTGTATCTTACACTGAGAGTATACTTGTTTACACTGAAATATATTATGTCTAAAGTGATATGCTAGTACGCTTATACAACGTTACATACGTCATAGCGAGATGGCGGCGCGCCACTCTTTCAATGCCCTTATTTTCGCAATACACTCTCTTTTTCACTGCAAAAAAAACACATTCTAAACCTAAGAAAAAAATAGTTTATCGCTAAAAATCTGTTAATAATTGCTTATTTCAAAATCTTACTTAATTATAAGATTATTAATCTATAATATTTTTCTGACACAGAAAAATTATCTATTTTACGGTAACTTAATTGCGAAAAAAGGAAGGGAGCGGCAATTCTACTTATAAAATGAACAGCTGGTTATAGCCATACAACCGTATTAAATCCATGATAAGTAAATTATTTAGACAATATTCGCTATTTACAGAATAATCACTCAATAATTTACATTTTTATAATCAACTAACCCGTCACGATCGCTTTTAACTTAAATATGCTGAATGCTTAGTGCGCAGAAGCGAGACAAATAGATTTTAGATTTTTCGCTCGGAAACATGCTCTTGTGCCTTTCTTCTGAGCGATAATTCAATTACCTAAACAAAAAACGACTTCTCTACGAGTAGTGACCAAACGAAGAAACACTGACGTGGTCTAGAGACTCCGACGCATCAGAATCTGAGTCTAATGATAATCGATGCCCAGAGGAATGATGGTTAGCCGTCTCTTGGGACTGTTGCTGCAGAGGCTCGGAAATAGGCTCCACAGGCTGCGCAGTAGAGCTCGCTGGAAGCGTTTTTTGACTTATTTTTTCCTGTATTTCTTGTAGCCCATGGACTACCTGCTGAACAATGATTTAACTTTACTGGACCATGATTTAACAAAACCACCGACTCGGTCAGAAAATAGAGCGCATCCTAACAAACCTAAGACTCCAACACTTATAGCAAGCATGCATAATGGATAATAAGCCGCAATTGTCGCTGCGCCAGCGAACAAGCAACCGATAATAGCCACAAAACCAAGGGCCAACAGCGCTACCCAACCACCAGTCGAATATTTGGACTTAAATAAAACCTGGATGGGCATAAATAAAAACTGGGCGCCCTTTTTTAGGGCTGACCAAGTTTTATTTCCTTTAAACTGCTTTTCAATTTCCTTCAGACCAGAAAGTGTATTTTTTACTAACTGCTCATCTACCTGTTGGTCTTCATTTAATAATAGTTCTTCATCTTTTCGGTTTGCAGTTAGGTGTTCAATGATGCTCTTTAGATCATCTAGTTGCTCTAATAGTCTTTCATCCTTTATCTTTTTTAGCTCTTCATCAATAAGCCTGCTTATTTCTTTCAATTTACCTATAGTTATATTGCTCATAATTATACAATTTGTTGTTTTATAAGTAGGATTAACAAAAAATTATACTGTAATTTCTTATTAAAGCAAACTAACATTAAGATAAAAAATAAAATTAATAATCCAGAATGTACATGATAAGCACTCGCTCAGCAAGCCTATAGAAACTTTCTTCGAAAAAATCTCTTTATTCGAACCTTCCTAGAAGCCAACCCACTTATTAGGGAAAAACAGTTAAAATAATTGGTATATATTACATTCAATATAGTTTTTTAATTATCCAAAATCTTTCTTTATATGGTTCATCAACTCTTTGCCTTAATTTCTAATAACGGATAAATAGCCCTCGTTTTTTATGTAAGACAAAAAACTTTCACCTAAGTCGAAACCGATAATTAAAATTTAAAAACATATTTTTACCTTTAACTGACTAAAAACAGCATAGCAAGTTGCCTCTTTTCAAACCTAATTTTCCTTAAACGGACATAATGCGTTCAATTAAATCAAGTTTCTAGTATTTTTATATCTTAAAAAGATTTTATAAGCTAATGTTTTATCTATATAGCGTGTTTTACACGGAGGGTATCCATGCAACTTAAACGGCATTATCTTGCAACAATCGGATTCACAGCATTATTCTGTGCTACACCCTCGCTCGCCGATAAACCTCAACCTCGTTTCTCAGCCAATGGCTATGTCAGTGATTATGCGGTGGATGAAATGGATTTAATGCCCCCCCTTTCAGGCGATCAGCTCCGACACACGTATTTTAATTCCGCTATCGCCTATGGTTCCTCGGTCATCACTGATACAGAATAATAAAACTCTGCTCGGCGTTTATCTCTTTGGTGGTTATACCCGCTCCGAATACCACGCTCATTTATGGGTTGCGAATCCCGGCCTCGAGGTCATCGGTCGACGTTGGGATGCTCATCTCAATGGCTATCTATTGATGGGCAATAAACATTATCACTACTTCGATGGCTTACAAGATATGGCTTTTTTTCGTGGTCATAGTCTCTTGGCTTCTGAACAACCTTTTAATTTCGTTCATTACACTGGAAATGGCGCCGACCTCAAATTGGCTACCAACTTTTACCCACGTACCCCTTCGTGGTTATATCGGCAGCTATTATTTTCATGCCCACGCAGTGAATAACATTGGTGGTGGCGCTGTGGGTTTAGAATATTGATTCGATGATCACATCAAGACTTTTGCTCATTATACTTACGATAATGTGCATCATAGTACCGGAGCGATCGGTTTAGGCATTGAACTCGGTGGCACACGTTATCATCGTAGTGATCCTTGTATTGAGGAACGTCTGACGGATCCGGTCGAACGTTATCTCGCTAAATTGGGTCATGGCTCGGCCCTTCCAGGTAAAACAAAAGAAAATCTTATCGGAAATCCTTTTACAGTTGAAATCCTCAATAATATTACCTTTTTCAGTCAAACCGGATCACCCAACGATAGTTCAACACGGACACTTGCAAGCTGTGCCTTTGAAGCGCCCTGTGGACCGAGCGACTTCATTCAAACCAGTGTCGATCAGCTGAATACGTTACTCCCAAATACAATAATGTATTTTAATGCTGACGACTACCCTGCTCTTAACTCTACATCGGATTGCACAATTATTTTACTATAGAATCAAAGTATTTACTCACAGAATAGTGATTATTCGCTGCCTGCCATAGCCAGCGAGTGCTCTCATTTCTTAGGTGGGTTTTTGTTAGAGGGAAACAATATATTAAGCCGTATTGTCCTTCTACCGACTCCTGAAATAAAACCTCAGGGGATTTTTTATAATGATATACTTTTGAGCAATACTTGTAATATCTTAATTGAGCATAGTCAAATCGGCGGCCCTTCTAATCTTTTTGAGATAGGAATCGATTTAAATGGCCCAGGTTTTAATTATTTTAATGATAACAAAGTATTTTCTAGTTTTCAGGCAGTCGCTGCTGGTAATTCTGCTAATTTTTTAATTGAGAATAGTATTTTAAATGTGATAGATCGTACAGTAGATACTGCTACCACCACAGTCGTCGCAGGTTCAGGCGCATCCGTACAATTAAATAATGTTAAACTAAGCACCACTGGCAATTTGAATGGAGCACTGACGGGATTCCTCACTCAAATTGGGACGATTACCGCTAATAATGTCGATATTTATACAAATAATCAATTGGTCTCTTCTTTTGCCATAAACAATACAGGACTAGGTGGTTCTGTTTCAATAAATAATAGCTGTTTAAACATCAACGGCCAACTAGATACAAATATATTCACCAATGATCCAGTTTCATCTGGGGTTACAATTACCGACTCAATCTGTCAATTAAATGGAGGATTCGTGTCTTGTATTTAATGAATTACAATCGCTAAATATTACATTACTAAAAAAATAAACTACCTGCTTGCTTTTAGCAGCAAGAAAACATTTCAACAAAAAGTTGCTGGTCGAAAAGATGGAAATCCTATATGACCATTCATCCTCCTTTAAGCAAGGAGGCTCCTTTATGGAAACGTAGTCTAATTGAAACTAAGATGGCTTTTGTTATTTTTTAGAATATCTTTCCAAGTATAAGTTTTTTCTATGCCCCATTCCCCTGTAATTGCTAGACTTGCGGTGTTTTATCTTTTAAAAAATGCTCTATTATTTTTTTAATATCTTTTAATTTGGTAACTTTGTTTCCAGGCATTTATTATCCTTAATTTAATGTAAATTTTATTAATTCCGATAAAAAAATTATCGTTAGTTATATTTTCCTCAAAAAATCCGTTATTTTTGACTATTTTATAATAAAAAAGAAGGGTGGCTATAGGGCGACGTAAACCAAGCCAGGGGTTGCTTTGGCATACTGATAGAGGCAATCAGTATGCTAGCGATTTTCATCGGCAAATACTACAGCAATATGGTATTAGACAAAGCATGATCCGTAAAGGTAATTGCTGGGATGATGCTGTATCAGAAAGTTTTTTTACACGATGAAAACAGAATAGATTTATCATTTTAACTTTGAAACTAAAGAGGAGGTAAAACAAGTCATTTTTGAATATATTAAAGTTTTTTATAATCGTTTAAGGATGCACTCTGCCAATGATTGTTTATCACCGGTAGAATTTGAGAAAGCTCATAAATTTAATTAAATTTTTGTCCGGATTAGTGTTGCCAGGTCAACCTATGTTAACTAAACTGTTGATAGAAGCTATTGAAGAGAGTTTATTAAAGGAAGATTCATAAATAAAAATTATTTATTCAGTAAAAATTTTACAAAATAAGTTAAAGCCCTATTAGGCAGTTAAACAGGCGGTTAAAAAGTATGTTTTTTATGGAAAGGAGAGTACATGAGAACAGAAATCTATAATTTAAATGAACTTGATGGAAAACATATTGATTTTAAGAGTAGTGAACTTGTTAACAATGCTCTAATTATATTGTTTGATAATGAAATAAATTTAGTTGAAATAACTCATAAATGTAATAGAAAAATCAATAATGAGCTCTATTTACAATCACGTGAAGAAACTTGGAATAATCTTAAACAAGAGTATTCGAATAAGTTGTGGAATGGGATCGTTTATACCATTGAATCTCTAAGGTTCAAAAAGCAGAAGCTCATTATTGAAATGGGTATATGTGAATATAAGGATATTATTCTTAAAAATAAACTTGGTTTTAAAAACATAAAGGCTAAATTTGGAAATGATGCTATAGCTATTCATACATTTACAGCTGGAATGCCAGTAACTCGAGATGGCGATTTAGCTTTAGGGATAGTTGGAGAGGGTACCTATCAAGCACCAGGCGAAGCAGATTTTATAGGTGGTACATTAAATGTAGATAGTCTACAAATTATTAATATCAATGACATTAAAAAATTTACAGCGCAAGAATTCGAAGAAGAATTAGGTCTGGATATTCCCTACTGTGATTTTAGATTATTTTCATTGAATTATTATAATGGCTGCTGTTTTTTCTTATTTAAGCTTATTATTCAGGATAGAAATGTATTTTTATCTTTTAAAGAAAATAAAGAGATAAAAGATATACTCTGGGTCCCGTTTGAAAAGTTGAATATTTGCTCCCCTGTTACTAATGATGTTCGCTTTTTTATGGAAAATTTTCAACGTATTAAGGATAAATGCCATGTATACAATACCAAGCTTTAAATCCTCCTATACACAAGCAGATGTAGATGCATTATTAGCTGTTGTAAAACGCTCAATGTTTTGGGCAGATAGTCCAGAGATAGATGAACTCGAGCAGAACATGGCATCCTATTTAAATATTAAGCATACCCTTTTATTTAATTCAGGAACCTCCGCATTACTTACTTTATTGTTAGCACTAGATGTTAGGAATAAGGAAGTTATATGTCCAAGTTTTACGTTTATTGCAACCGTAAATACCATTGAATTAGCAGGGGCGATACCTGTATTTGCGGATTCAGAATCTGAAACGTTTGGCTTAGATGCGGAAGATGTAGAGAAAAAAATATCGGATAAAACAAAGGCTATTATTACAATTAATTATGGAGGCTGTATTTGTCGCGATGTGAAATTATTACGTGCGCTAGCAGATAAAAACGATTTGGTATTTATTGAAGATGCCGCCCAATCATTTTCAGCTACCGTAGATGGGAATCATGTTGGTTCATACAGCGATGCTGCAATTTTTAGCTTTTGTCAGAATAAATTAATTACCGCGCTTGGAGAAGGAGGAAGTATAGTAACTAACGATAGAAAAGTGTATGAAAAAACAAAAGGCTTACGTTCTCATGGGCGTGTTGATTTGCCTGGAAATAAGCACTTTGATAGCGTTGAAGATAATGACTACCTTTACCCGGGTTATAACTTCAGAATGCCTAGTGCTTCTGCGGCATTTCTCAATTCTCAACTGAAACATATAGAGAAAAATTTATCTAAAAGAAGAGCTATTGCAGAATATTATAATAGAGAGCTTTCCAGTATTAGAGACATTAGAACTCCAAAAGCACCTAAAAATTTTACACATATTTATCAAATGTACACTATACGATTACCTTCAAATGAAATACGGGAAGGATTAAAAAACCACTTATTAAACCAAAGCATTATGGTGCGTTGCTATTTTGAACTTGTACATATTAAGCATTATTTTAAGAAAAAATATGCTGATTTATATTTACCGATTGCACAAAAACTTAGCCAGGAAGTGTTGACGCTTCCTATGTTCCCGCAACTCTTGGAAGATGACCTGGTATATATTATCAAATCGATTAAAGAATATTTTAGCCACTAAGGAGTGTGATATTAATATGGACAACATAGTAGTAATAGGTGGTGCAGGATATTTAGGAAGCGTTCTTTGTACCCGCCTTGTTGAAATGGGGATGAACGTTTTAAGCTTAGATACGCATTGGTTTGGAAATAACTCATTATCACACTTGGATAAGTGCCCAAATTTTTTCTAGTACAATTACGAGACTATTTACATGGTGCCGATGCAGTCATTAATTTAGGTGGAATTGTTGGTGATCCCGCATGTAACCTTGATCTTGAATTTACTTCACATTGTAATTATAAATCTACTGTTGCTTCGGCGAAAATTTGCAAAGAACTACGTATTTCTCGTTATATATTTGCATCTAGTTGTAGTGTTTATGGGAAAACTGAAGTAGCTAAAGCCTCAGAAGAGGCTTTAGCTTTTCCATTATCTTATTATGCTAAGGATAAGTTAGAATGTGAACAAAGTATTCAATTATTAGCTGGAGAAAATTTTTATCCGACGATACTTCGATTAGGAACTTTATTTGGCTGGTCTTATCGTATGCGTTTTGATTTAGTGCTCAATTTATTAGTCGCGCACGCCTATTTGAATGGAACCATTGATGTTTATGGTGGAAGTCAATGGCGACCTTTTCTGCATGTTATGGATGCAGCGCATGCCTTTATTTTGGTTTTAAAAGCAAGTCCTTCTATAGTATCTAACCAGATATTTAATGTAGGCAGTAATAGTAACAACTACCAAATTACTAACATTGCAACATTTATATCTCAATCAATTCCCACGAAAATTAACTTAATGGATGATAAGGATAAAAGTGATAATAGGGATTATCAGGTTGATTTTTCAAAAATAAAAAACAGCTTGGATTTAAGCTTGGAAATTCTGTCACAGAAGCTATTTTTGAAATAAAAAATAAAATCATAACGTACAAGGATTTTAATTTAAAAAATCCTGAATATAGCAATTTACATGTGATAAAAAAACTCCTAACGAAAATAAATATGGTATCCGCTTCAATTGAGAATAGTTTTTATGAAAGTTAAATAAGTAATTTATTTCGGATTAATGAGGATTATAAACTATTTAACCCAACTCATATTATATCAATAATAGATCCTAGAATTGCTAAAGAGCATATACCAACGTTTCCCGAACAAATAAATTTATTACAGCTTTATTTTTATGATGATGACGATCTATCTTTGTAAGAAGAGCCTATCATTGACTATTTTATTAAAATAGTTCAATTTCTAGATACATATATCCGATTATCTAACGCTAAAAAATCAATTATGATTCACTGCCACGCTGGAGCAAGTAGAAGTCCTGCTATTTTATATCTTTTATATGCATTAAAATTAGGCCCTAATAGAGAGCAAGAAGCTTTTATAAAAATGCTAAAAAATACTAATAAACCTTGGCCAAGTAGATTTATAATCTCATTGGCAGATACGTATCTTCAGCGTAACAGTAAATTACTGTACCCATTAGATGATTATCAACATTTATTCCCTAACCGCTATAAGGCCTACATGCGATTAAATCGCAAGCGAAATTTAAATAAGTTTTTAGAGGCTCCCTAAAAAATATAAATTTAGAACGGTCTATACCAATTAAATATAGACAATTGTTAATTCTAATTTAACTACGGTAAGAGGTTTACCACAGCATTTTATTAAGAACTAGGATACGAAATTAGCAGAGATAAAAAAGCTTTGAGATGTGTAGCAAGCCGTTTTTACAAAAAGATTTGAAAAAGATGTGAAGCTATCTCTCAGAAGAGGAAAAAATATAAAAAGTTAAAAATTATTATAGATTTTTTACTAGAAAGAGAAAAATTGCCAGTTAAATATAGAGATCATTGTTTAATGGGTAATTATAAGGAGGGTTGCCAATGGAATATAGACTGCTAATGTGGTTTGTAAGATAATATGGGGTGGTTTAGGCAAGATTGTGCAGATAGCTTGAAAAAGAGAGCGTTTCTGGCCTTGAAGATATTTACAATAGGGAGGGTAGGGTGCCTTCGTTAGCTCATTAATGAAAATAATTTTTAGTGCTTTCTAATAGGTATAAACTTTCTAATTTCATGCAATTTTTTTAGGTTAATCTCTGCATAGACAATACCTGAGCCTGCTTCTGTACGTTCCGCAATAACAGAACCCCACGGGTCTACAATCAATGTATGGCCGTATGTTTTTCGTCCATTATATTTAAAGGCTTAACTACGGGGAAAATAGGGCTATTTTCAGAGCTACTTCATACCATGAATGAGCGTTATATCAAAAATTCTCGAAAAATTAGGCGTAAAGAAAATATCAAATTACTGAATGAAGCGGTATTTCAATTAACCACCTCTCTGTCTGAATTTCATCCTTATGTGTTAGGCCAAAACGATGCGGTACTTGGATTTAGCGAATTACTGTCTTATGTGAGCTTATTTTTTAACGGTGGAGAAAAATTGCAGCTTAACAATAAATCCCATCACTTCTCTATCGAAAAAACATTTGAAAAAACAAAGAAAATGGCATCTCTTTATCCCAATGGTAATGTAGGGCAGTATTTTACTGCAAAAAGAATTTTTTTTGGCGATTTTATTCAGTTTTAGGGTGCATTACCTGAAGATTCACGTTTTGGTGCGATGGTTGCTATTAAACGTTATGCTGCTGAAACAGCCAGTATTATGTTGAATCCACTTTAAAAAATATATTAATTTAAAAAGTAACAATCTTCCTCTGTTTTTTGTTTGTATCATAAAAAACATGCTCGGGCGAAGAACTTTCTAGCTATTCTTAAAAAAACGAGAGGCTTTTAGAGACTTACTCAAGCAATTAAGCAGAGAACCTCGCCGTTATGTGGTAAAATTCGTAATAAAGAAAACTTAGGATGAAAATGACCCCGATGCGGTCGATGAGTTTATCCACATTCTCACCACTGACTTGCCAGAGGATAAAGATATTATTATGACATTTGCACAATAACTTGAACAAAAAGGGCTACAAAAAGGCCTACAGCAAGGCAAAAGAGAAGAAGACTTGGTTATTGCAAAGAGAATGCTGGATATGGGCATCGATCATGAGATTATTAAGAAAGCGACCCGGCTTTCTGGTCAAGATTTACTCAGCCTAGAGGATTAATATTTTCAAAAGCCGGTGGCCGGTGTAGCCTTGAAGAAGGCTTATTCGCCAGAAAAATCAAAAGAATCACCAGCTATTCAATCAGTGAGCTTGATATCTCTTCTATCCACCACTCACCACGGCTGAGTAGTTTTGGAGTTGAGTGAGCCTGCAAGCTCGGTCGAGAAGCTGGAAATCGTATCTGAAAATTCATCCTCCTTTAAAGGTGCGGTATTAATGGCCACCAAGATAGAAGAAGTTTTACCATTCTTAGCCGATAAGCTCAATCTTCCAAGTAAGCTCATGAAATCCAAAAAGGAGTTGGCTAATTTTCTACAGCATATGGCCCAATAGATTCAATAGTCACAAATGCCTAAGCCACAATTGCCAACACCGCAGACCAGTGCCAGTCCAATTGCCATTCTTTCTCCTTCACAGGTACAGTTCTGATGTTAGAAAAACTAAATCATTTACTGAGCAAAAAAAGATAGATAAATATTAGTACGATTTATTTGTGTTATTTACTCAGGCACAAGGTTCTGAATTTTTTAGAAATCAATTAACACGGATCGCGTTTGAAGAATCACCCACAGCCACCGAGCCTGGTTTTGCTTGGGCGGATGGTCGACGTTCGGTTTGGCGCGATATTTAAAATACACTGAATTTTATTTATCAATTGTTAGAGGAAAACAATGGAAACAATGAATAGTGAAACAGAAAATCGAGTCACACAAGTAATAATAGTGACCGATCCCCCCAAACTCTATGCTAGTAAATACAAATCAGTAGAAGAGTTAGAAAAAGCGTATAAAAAAAGTGCAACAGTGTTTAACGAAAATAAAGCTTTACAAAAGAAGCTAAAAAGTTTTGCTATTCCTGAAAACTATCAATTACCATAATCAGTTTCATTATCTGAGCGGGAAATGCAAGGTTTAGTTAGTACCGTTAAGCAGGTCGGTTTAAAGCAAACTCAGTTTGAGAAGACACTGGCTACGCTGCAAGCGCAGCAACAAAACGACAAACGCAATTATCTGAATGTAAAAAACAACTGGTGAACAGTTTAGCAAACCTATTTGATCCGTATGAAGGTCGAGCCGAGATCCTTAAAATAGTGGATGAATATCGTAAAAATCCCACAGAGAAAAATCGACAGGGTATTAAGCTTGCGAATGAAGTCGCTGAAGCTAGGAAAAAATATTTTTTTATATTATAGTTTTTGTAAGAATAAAAAATATAAGAAGCCACCTTCATGGTATCTAAAAATTTTTTAGGTACGCATTTTTGAGTAAAGTTAGCTTCTAACATAAGGGCTAAAATTATGTACTCTTTTTCAGATCACAGAATATTAAATAGATTCATGAAAAATCCAAAATACCGAATCACGACTAAAGAACAATTAAATTCTGTATATAATAAAAAAAAATTTTTAACTGATTTCACAAGAATGCAAAAAGAACTCAGCGTTAATGGCCAATCACTAAAGGATTTAAATATAAATGTTAATGCTCCTGATGCGGTTGATTTAATATTTATAAAACTTTTTGAGCCTTATCCAAATATAAATAAAAAGAAAAGAGAACAGATCGAAAAATTTTTAATGCTATTTCTTCATCAAGAATTTCTTCACACTCACATGAATATGTTGGTAGAGAATGTACGGAACAATACAGCTGAGCAATGGACTATTTCAAGCAGCCAAAGAAAAATAGATATAAGATTAAGTGAAAATGAGTTACTTATTCAAGTTAGCTTTCTTTTCTGTATATTAGTCATATCTGATACTGAAAAAAGTGGAAATATTATAATAAGAGAAGTGGATCAAGAAAAAGATTTTTTTGTTAAAGGAAAATCGACATATAAAATTAATACTACTTCACACAAAAATGGATGTGGATGGATAGCAGAGTATGGTTTAGTGGACTCTAGTATTGAATGTAAAGATGAATTTAAAGGTCTGTTGGATACCAGAAATCTCTTAGAAAAACTTATAGATTTTATTACTTCAATTATTGAAAAGATAACTGCTGATTTAAAATCAAATCCAAGTTTAAAATCTAAACCTATTTTTTTTGTATCAGAAAATGGTAAAATATTAGATAACGAGCTTATTAATCCATCAAAAAAGTTACTTAAAGAGATAACTAGATAAAGTACCTGTCAACGCTATTACTAGAAGCTATAATAAAACTATCCATCTAAAAAGCTGATAGGATGCTACCTTTATTAGATTTATCGAAGCCTTATCAACCCTGTAGAGATAGGCAATCTGATCGATGAAAGAGAATTCAGTTTCATTTTATTTATTAGGTTGTCTTATGTTTGATGTCAGTAGTTTAAAAGCGACCTGTCAGTTATTTGACACGGGAGTCGCTACAATACTAAAACGATTTAAAGCTCAAAGATACCATCGAAGAGCGTCATGGTTTACGCGGAACCGTATTAAATGTACCGGTTTCGGATTTAGTGGAAATGAATCAAACCCACTTTGCGTCAATGGACATTTTTATCACACCGGTCAATGAAACCAATATTCAAGCCCCAACGAATGATTACTATTTGAAAACCGTAATCGATAGAGGGGAATATAAATTATATAATTTTGATAAGTTCCGTGATCATGCCAAACTTTATGCCAAAGCTGCGGCACGATTAACCGATTACATTAAGATCCTTGCGATCTTCAGTGATCCTGCTTTTATTCAAGGTGAGATTTATACTGTACCTTTAAAGGTTGGTATCAACACAGGTTTAAATACGCCTTAGCGATTGCCTATTTAGAAAGCCAGGGCATGGAGTGCACGATCTTCAAGTGAGCGCTTGAGCCCGGCATTGATTAATGCCTTCTTTGTATAGCGATGAGAAAGGCTTATTTCATCAGGTACTTATCACTAAAAGCAGTGCTATTCTATGTAACCTTTAGAAAAAATTAATACAAAAGGTGCAGAATTTTATAATCCTAAAAAAATACTAGCGCGTCATCACTAGCGTCTTATTCATGTTATTTGATAGAAAAGTAGAATTTTTCAGCATTTCTTTGCTTTTGAAAAATTTAATTTTCTGTAGGATAGTTCTCAGAAGTAAAAGAAAACCTATTTTAAATCAGCTGTATATGTCTGATTTTCTTTTCTCCAGAATGATGCCTCAGACTTTATCTACAGATCTCGATTGTTATTGTTTGACAACGACCATTTTTTCAAATAGCCAAAAGAGATTATTCAGTGTCTGGTTGGCATGATCAGAAAAAACAAGTGTGGTCATGAATTGTTCAATTATTTAGTGTATTATATGCTGATAGCAGATAAAATATTGAAAATAGGGGTAATTAGCAATTAAAACCGAGATCAATTGAAGCGTATGAAAGAGGATGTAATTCATCCAGAACAATCGCTTAGATGCAAGAAAGTTTTCAGAAGCTTGATATGCAGGTCAATGCCTAAAAATAGATTTGTGGTTGCTTTATATCTTCATCTGTTAAGCAAGAATTCTCTGTTTAAAATAATAAAGAAATAATATAAATATAGGCTTTTCACTTAGCCTAGAATTTTATGCAAGAATAAAAGAAGACTTAAGGAAGTGGTATCGAAGAAAAGTAAGGAAAATGCTCTTATCCTGATAAAAAAATCTGCTATATCTTTGCTAATCGAAGTTGTTTGCGTTTAAGACGATCGGCCAAAGAAATTAAATTAATTAATAACCGTTTAATCGATGAGTTTTATCTTTTCTTTTATCTAATATCACTAAATTAGTAAATAAGGTAATTTAGTTTATTTACTATGGTTTAAACCAATGTTTTCTTCTTCATTGCTGTGCAGGATAAACATGAACAAATTTTTTATAAACTGAACGAAGATGTTTAAAGTCTGTATGTGACAAAAAGTGCCCACTTATCAACATTGTTATATCTTTGTAAGGCTATAAAGATTTCATAATAATATTCTTTTTTCAATAATTTATGATATGTATACTTATTTTCGTACTTTTTGTTTTCTATGTCCTATCGAGTATGCCAATGGATGACGTTTCAATTAAAGCTAATCTCCTTAATGAGCCGGGATTATGTAGAACTTAAAAAAATAAGTACTTTATCTATATATTTTCTACATCTAATTATAACATATTGTTGTATGATAAAAGTACTCCTATAGTTTTATGTTGAATATATAAAAACAATAATAAAGGGTTATTTATGAGTAAATCCATCTTGCCTACACATAACCTTGAAAATATTTTTCATAAAAGTCAAAAACTAGAGATTCCTCAAATTTGTTACTTGAAGGTAACACACCATAAAGTGATTCCATACGCGCATATTTCAGAAATATTAGATAAGTATGGTCTATCTATAATTACTTTAAATTATCAAGATAAGAGCGCTACGTTTAAAAAAATTATTAATACTTTAGGTCATCCACACCTTCATAAAGAAGAGAATAGCTATCTATGGGATATTAAGGTAGTAAGGGGTAAAAAAATGACCCAACCGCTTGCTCGATCACATAAAGATGATGAATTTCATTTTCATACGGATTGTTCTTATGAAGAAAATGTTCCTGATTATTTCGCTTTGTATGTATTACATGCCGATAAAAAATTGGGTGGGAACAATTTAATTCTCGACGTTAAGTGGTTAAAAGACGCCTTATCTCATAAATCACTCAAAATATTGAAAAATATTCCTATTACTATAAATGTGCCTAAAGAATTTTTCAAAGGAATTGACTTTATAAAAGCATGTATTTTTGATAAGTATTTTAATATTCGCTATCGGCGTGAAATTATTAATTTTGATCATCTAACCTCTGAGCAATTCAATGCAATAAGCGAGCTAGAACATTTAATATATTTACCCAAACTTTGTCGAGGATTCACGTTAAGAGATAATCAAATACTTATATTAAGTAATAAAAGGTTTCTTCATGCAAAAACTCAAATAAACGATCCAGAAAGACATTTGCAACGTATTCGATTTTTTAAAACCTCATCGGCCCTTTCTTCTGCTGATCAGAAAAAAAACAACAACTTCTTGGTCTAACTTAAGTAATAACAAGATTTATGTTGCCTATAAAACAGCTTCTACCAAAACGTTCTACAAAACAGAGTCAATTTCAAAAAGACCAGTCTAATTTAATTAGAAATTTAAATAAAACTTATCAGCCAATTCAGTTTGATAAATTTAATATTAATCCTTATCCATTACTTTTTAGTAAAGAACTCATTTATCAGGTAAATGGTTGTCATACTTTATTAATAGAGGCAATACATAAGATTGTAAGCAGCTTTTTTGATGATCCTATCCTCCAAGAGATGATTTCACTCAACGATACTGTGCTTAATTTATTATATCCATTGAGAGATAAACCTTATGCAATAGGAGCTATTCGTCCTGATTTTCTTTTTAATGAAAATTATCAGTTAAAAATATGTGAAATAAATACACGGTTCCCATTAAATGCATTTCTTTTTTCACAGTGCCTCTATACTGAAATACATAAAAATTTTGGAAATAATAGTTTCTATTTTGATAGAGAATTATTAAAAATTTCTAATATTATTAATAATTTTTTTGATTCTGATCGGCCTATCTCAATTTTATTGAATAAAGAAAAAAGCTTTGATATTTGCCTCTTACAAAATATTTTAGAAAAAATATCTAACTTAACTGTGAAACAAATTAGTCCATTTAATAATCAGCAAAGCGATCATGTTTTTCAAACAATACTTAATTTACATCAAGAAGAATTAGTTTGTTTAGACTCAGACTTGTTTAAAGAAATAACAGCACAACCTTACTTTAACGATATAAGAACAATATTTATAGTACATGATAAAAGATTATTAGCGCTATTATCGAATAAAAAAATTATGTCCAAATATATTTCTTCTGAAAAATGTGATCAACTAGCAAATTATATTATTCCAACTTATACGTTATTAAATGATCATACCGTACAAAATATTAAAATGAATCCTAAAAACTGGGTTTTAAAAAAGAGTTTGACAGGGAAAGGGAAAGGCATGTATATTGGAAAAGAAGCTCAATTTTCTGAAATATTAACCGTGCTGAATGAAAAAAAACTTGATTATGTTGTCCAGCCATTTATTAATCAGCCTCTTTTTCAACTTTTAAATGAGGCTTCTTCAAATAGTGCAGCGATGCCGAGTAGCGGCTATCAAAATATCTATTTAGTAGGTTCTATACTCAGTTTTAATAACATTTTATTAGGACCCGGAATCATAAGAGGTTCATGTAAATCAATTATCAATATTGCACAAGGTGGAACTACTGTCTTTATGCCAATTTGTTAAATTTAAGAAATGATCAGCCATAAATAATAAAATTTAAAGTAATCGAGATAGCTTAGAGTGAGTGTTATTTAGATTTACTTCTAATCTGACTATAATAATCAAATTATATTATTTTTTATAATGATCATAGAAAAACTTGCAAACAAAGATCATTAAAAATTAGATAAAAATCTATTTTTAATTGTTCTTTTGGGAGATTCAGTTTTTTAAAATAGAGTATAAATTCTATGGTAGTTTTACTTTAGGTTTAGCTTCCCATGGATTCTTTACCAGACTATAAGTATTAAAACGAGCCATTAGGTTTTAATTAAAAAAGTTTTGACTATTTGTATTTTATAAATTAAAATTATATCTAAACAATATTAATTGTTAAGGACAATAATTAGCTCTTTAATTACTTTTTGTCCCGATTATGCCTACTCCTGACATCGATAATAACACCCCTTTTTTTTATCAAGGATTATTGGATTCAGCAATATACCTTGAAAATAAAGGATATTCTATTTGTTTAATAGATGAGGCTACGGATCTAAATGATCTAGATAATGCCAAGCACCATCATTTAAATGAGCCAGTATATATTGCCGAAGTCTTAGGAGATGGGAATTGTGCAACGAGCGCGATGATGCTGGCCTTCTTAAGGCAAGGTATTACACAGGGTAAACAGTCGTTTGTTGCGGATAAGTTATGTCAGATTGTTGAGAGAAATGAAGACCAGGTCAAAAAAGAGTATAAAATAGCTTGTCCCTCAGATTTTCTTGAGTTTATTAAGCAATATCGTGCTTTAACCCCAGAACAATACAACGCTTTTTTTGAAAGATTTTTTCTAAAAAATGACCCCATCCCTAAATTTTTAAGTGCTTGTGCTCGTCAGGACATGTGTAGGTTTTTTACTAGTGATACTTTTGTTGCGAGTCATGCTTATAATGAGTTAGTTAGTAAATTTGATACAAAAGAATTATTTGATAAAAATTTACAAGAACTATTTTATCTAGGCTTACATATCGATGCTGAGTTTCTTCGTTGTTACTTAAATAATTATCATCAAATTAGCATTAATGTTTACCAGATTTATGAGGATAAAATAAAAGATTTAGATAGTTTATGTTCCCATAATCAAGAGTATAACTTGCTTCAAGCACAACAATCAGAAAATTTACATTTGAATTTAATTTTTTTTAAAAGACATTTTGATACTTTAATTTTTAAAAAAGATATTGATCAATATCTCGAACAAAATAAAGATAAATGGTTACAAAAACAACCAGACTCTCTGTAAATCAAAGTTCTTTTATCAATAGACAAGATACACAGATTACGACCAGTCAGGATTTGATAAAAGAACAAGATAAGTTGAAGGATCAGTCACGGGAGTATTCATTTGAAACATTAGAAAAAAATGAAAGTGAGCGGTTAGATAATCAACTGAATGAAGCGTATCAATCAAGTAATGATTCGGTTATAAATAAAAAAGATAAACAGATTGTAATCGATCAGGATTTGATACAAGCAAAAGACAAGTTGACGAGTCAGCCATCACCAGGTGTTTTTGAATCAGAATCAGAGTATCAATTATTAGAAGATTCAAAAAAAACAAAAGAAATAAAAATTAAACAACCTAAAAAAAATCAAAATCAATTGTTAAAAAAACAATTGGACCTTCTTACAGAATGTTTATTCAGTCATGACACTACTGTCAATGAAATAGGTCAGCAGAATGCATTCCTGCATTTAATAAAAGAGTTAAAAGATGCACTAACTGATCCATTATCTAGAGCTTCTTTAGATCACCTAGATAAAAAACTGCTGAACGATACAAGATTGATTTTAAATCAATCGATTGCTTCAGAAAATTATTTACTAAAACATTCGAAAAATTTAAAGAAAATATTGATAGAACACCAAAAAAATAAATTAAATTTTTATTCTAAACAAAAAGATAACAAGAGATTATTAAAGAGATTAGACCTTATTGAAGGATGTCTTAGTAAGCTTGATGACCTTAATCAAGGTGAAAAGTCTGCTCTTTATTCTATAAAAAAATGTTTAAAAGCGAAGCAGGTTAGCCAATCCTGGCGCGATTCTTTAGATAATCTAGATAAAGAATTGCTTGATAAAGCAATTCTTATTTTGAATAGAACAGGTGGATCCGAAGAGCAACTACGAAAAGATTCAGCAGAATTAGGAAAAATCTATAATGAGTACAAACAAAAAAATTAACGCGTTCTCCTGGGTTATTTAGTAATAAAAATAATTACTCCTGCCGTCTGCAGGAGAATCAAAACGGCCTCAATACAGATTCAGTGACTTGTCCTTTAGTATATTAAATGAATGGCTTTAAGGCATGATCAAGGTTGTACTGAATCATGCTTTATTTGCTGTATTTTGGAGTACCACCAGACTTTTTAAAACATTGAACGCTTCAAATAATTGATAATCGTTTCTTAAAAGTTCATTTGTTTCAATAGCGGAAGAGGGCTTTAGGCTCGTTTTTTGGTTAACGGGTTGATTTTTATTATTGCTAAGATGACCTTTTAATTCGGATTCGTGTAAATAAATAGCATCTAACCCCCGCTCGTCTAAAAAATTAACCTTTAATTCATTGAGTGTAATGTCTGGGACAATCCCGGCAGCTTGAATCGAGCGGCCAGACGGCGTGTAATAAAGCGCTGTCGTTAATTTAAGCGCACTGATTTCATCTAAAGGAATGACACTCTGTACGGAACCTTTACCAAAACTTTTTGTTCCTACTACGACCGCACGTTTATTATCCTGCAACGCACCCGCTACAATTTCAGCGCCAGAAGCAGTCCCCTGATTGATCAGCACAACCAGGGCCCCTTTATACTTTTGGTCATGATCTTTTGCGACAATTCTCATGTTCGCTTGCGGGGTATTTCCTTGGGTATAAACTAAGAGTTGTTGATATTGCATTTGTTTGGAATCTAGAAAAGCATTCGCGACTTCCGCAGCAGTAGTTAATAATCCACCTGGATTATTACGTAGATCTAAAATCAGTCCTTGTAATGAATTGTTTGGATTTTCTTGTAATGCATGCAGAAACTTATCTAAATCTTTACGGGTAGTTTCTTGAAAACTACCGATGCGAATGTAAGCAAAATGTGGAGAAAGCCATCGTCCTTTGATACTTTGAACTTGGATTGCTTCACACTTTAATTGTACAGTAAATGGTTTACGTAAGCCTTTACGAAATAAAGTTAAATGAACGACTTTACCTGTGTTGCCACGCATTTTATTTACGGCTTCGCGGAGCGTTAGGCCTTGTACCGGTTGATGATTGATACGAAGAATCCAATCCCCGGGTTGAATACGGAGTAATGATATGTAATAAACCTTCTTCCATTGCCACTTCTAAGCCCAAACCACTAAATTGACCGGTCGTAGCGGTTTGTAAATCTTTTAAATCTTCTGCATCTAAAAAACCGGAGTGTGGGTCGAGTCCACTCGCCATACCTTGCATGGCATTACATAACAATTGATGATCCGATGTAGGATGTACGTATTCTTTTTTAATAATTTGTAATTCTCGATTAAAACGTAAAACATCTTTTGATAAAGTCGATTCGGTTTGTGATTGGGGTGAAATCGGTGGAGTTGTTTCGGTTGCAAAACTGACGGCTTGAACGGCCGATAACCCCATGACAATGAGTAGGCGCGATAGCTGACATAGCTGGCTCGCCCCCCTTATTTTATATGAACTTCTTTTTTTCAGAAGCCAAGGGTAATAGGATGATTTGAGTCACAAAAACAGACACTAACGATCTGTTTTCCGTCATTTTTTATGAGAATCTTCTTTTAGTGTAATGGACTTTAATGAATTTGCGAGTTTAGCGAGCCGATAAATGGTAATTTATTGTTCAAAAAAAATATTTAATTTTCTTCTTACAACGCATTTATCTTAAAATAATATCTAAGATTGACCGTTATCTTAGCGGTGTATCTATTTTATAACGTTATTTTAATTTAATTAAATTAACACCAGTCATTTCTTTTGGTTTGGGTAAGCCTAGTAAAGCGAGGACAGTTGGTGCGACGTCCGCTAAAGTACCGGTATGCCCATCAATCATTTTCGCACGGCGTCCCACATACACAAACGGAACTGGCTCTGTTGTGTGAGCAGTATGTGGTTGCTGAGTGGTTTCATCATACATACATTCAGCGTTACCATGATCGGCTGTAATAATCATTTCTCCAGCAATACAATGATCAATGCAAGTAATCGCTTGTTCTGTGGCTTGAGTATTACCGGTGTGACCGAGCATATCGGGATTTGCAAAGTTACAGATGATTACATCATACTTTTTATGTTCGATGGCATCGGAGCAGTTGTTTTGTAATATCCAGCGCACTCATTTTGGGTACTAAATCGTAGGTCGCTACTTTTTTTGAAGGAATTAAGAGTCGTGTTTCATGAGGGTTGGGCGCTTCAACGCCTCCATTAAAGAAAAAAGTAACATGGGCATATTTTTCAGTTTCGGCAATTCTTAATTGTGTCAAATGATGTTTCGCAAGGTATTCACCTAAACCGTTGACAAATGATGCGGGTGGAAAAGCAATTTGACTATGAATATCACTGGCATAATGTGTCAAAGAGACAAAGGCACCTAAGCGGGGATGTAAGATGCGTTTGAAATTTGAGAAATCAGCATCTAAGAGACCGCGGCTAAGTTGTCGTGCACGATCCGCTCGAAAATTCATGAAAATGACGCAATCACCTTCTTCAATTTTAATGGACGGTTTATTCGCTTCATGAATCGTCGTGGGTTTAACAAATTCATCGGTTTCACCACGACTATAGGCTTGTTCCAAGCCACTGAGTGGATTGTCAGCGTGATAAGGTGCTTCACCCATCAACAAACAATCAACCGCTGCTTGGGTACGATCCCAACGCTTATCCCTATCCATGGCATAGTAGCGACCCATTAATATGAAGATAACAACGAGTTACCCCAATTTTTTTCGCCAATTCGAGCAATGCATAAATATGTTGTTCGTGACTATGCACGCCACCGGGAGAAAGTAACCCTAAAATATGAATCGCTTTATCAGTATCTTTCGCTTTTTGTAAGGCCGCACATAAGACTTCGTTTGAAAAGAATGAGCCGTCTTCAATTGCTTTATTAATCCGCGTGAGATCTTGATAAATAACACGACCGCCCCCTATGGTTAAATGACCCACTTCGGAATTACCCATTTGTCCTTCAGGCAAACCTACTGCTAGTCCAGAAGCCTTTAAAAGAGTATGCGGATAATTCGCCATTAATTCGTCCCAGCAGGTGGTCGGCGCTTTGGCAATCGCATTATAACGATCGTCTTCGCGATAGCCCCAGCCATCTAGAATCAAAAGAAGAAGCGGTTTGGGTCGTCGTTTTGATCTCAGCATAAGTTAACCTAAAAAATAGTCCCGTATTTTCCGATGATAGCGCCAAATCAGTAAAGGCGTTCCCAGTAATTGGCCCAGTAATGTTGCCCACCAAATCCCATAGCCTTGTAATTTAAAAACAATACCAAGTAAATAACCTAGAGGTAAGGTGATTCCCCAATAAATTAAAACAGAAATCCATAAAGTAAATTTCGTATCTTTGAGTCCACGTAATGCACCACAAAAAGAAAACCGTAGCGCTTCAATGATTTGCACCCAAGCTGCTAAGGCTAAAAACTGCTTCGCTAAAAAGATAATTTCACTGTTTTCAGGTGTGGAAGCAAAATCAAGATGAATTAACTTTTCAGCAAAAACCCAATAAAGTATGGCTGCAAATAGCATGAAAGTACAGGCATAAAACACACCTAAATACGTAGCATAATGAGCAGATTTTTGGTTATGGCTTCCAAGAATATATCCAATCCGGATCGATAAACCTTGCCCTAATGCAAAGGTAACAATCGAGAATAACCAATAGAACTGTAAGGTCACTTGATTCGCACTGAGCGTATTTTCACTGATCCAGCCCATAACAACCGTCATCGCCAGAAAAAACCGACTTCAACACAATACATAAGACCTAAAGGAAAGCCGACTTGCAGAATCTCTTTTAATGCAGGATAAATCGGCTCAACTCGGGATCGTTGCCAATAAATTCGGTAGTTGGGATTGAGTAAAAAATAAAAAATAAAGCCCGTTGTCATGATCCAAAAAGCCAATGCTGCACCCCAGCCAATACCCGCAATACCCAAACAAGGTAGTCCAAACTTTCCAAAAAGCAAACTATAATTAAAGAAAATATTTAAAGGAACGAATAATAAACTAAACACTAAGTTCGTTTTTGTGCGTCCTAATCCTGCAGAAAACTGTAATAAAACAGTAATCAGAAAATCAGGAATAATGGCCCAAGCTAAGCCATGTAAATACGGTTGAGCTAAGGTGACAACACTCTGTTTTTGACCGAAAAATAAGAAAATAGGGGCCAAGTTCCACATTAAAATCATTGCTGGAATCATAAGGAGAATGGCTAGCAACAAGCCAGCATATAATACCGCGCGAATTTGTAGCGGCTGATTGGCACCATAATAGCGGGCAACTAAAATAGAAATCGCCGAAAAGACTCCCCAGATAATAACCATAATCGTTGTGAATACCCAACTGACTAAGGCCCCTGCAGCAAGACTTTTTGCGCCTAAGTGCGCTAAAAAAAGGTTTGAAAAAAAACCAATCGACGTTTCAATGACGCTACTTAACACCAAGGGCAAAGCCAATGCCAGGAGAGCGTAACTTTCAACAAAAAACCTTGATTGCAGAGCACGTTGGGGTGTCTGGGGTGTAAAACTCAAAGGAACCTCATCTCTTAATATCATTGACAGTCGATATCGCTAACGATTTTCGTTATTTTTGCAAAATCGATCCTAATATGAGAATAGTGTATACCGTAAACTGGCATACACTATTTAAACAGATTATACGGCAGAAAAATAATTTTTCATGAACTCAGCCCTTGTTGCGAGGGATGATAAGCACGGTACAGGAGAAAGAGACCGACGACAATCATGGGTAAAGAGAGCAGTTGCCCCATCGTCAACCAATTCCAAGCAATAAAACCGAGCTGTGCATCCGGTTCCCGAAAAAATTCAAGGAAAAAGCGAAACAGGCCATATAATAAAGAAAATAAACCCGAAACGGCCATTTTAGGTCGTACTTTGGAAGAGTAAACCCATAAGCAAATAAATAAAATGACTCCTTCACAGAAAAACTCATACCATTGCGAAGGGTGTCTGGGGAGTGAATCGGCGCGTGGAAAAATCATTGCCCAGGGCACATCCGTTACGCGTCCCCAGAGCTCGCCATTAATAAAATTACCAATACGTCCTGCACCTAAACCAACCGGAACAAGCGGTGCAGCAAAATCAGTTATTTCAAAAAAGATTTCCCTGTCTTACGGCTGTAAGCATAAATCGCAACCAATACACCCAGTAAACCACCGTGAAAAGACATGCCTCCTTGCCAGATTTGAAAAAGGGTCCAAGGTGCGGCGATAAATTGAGGAAAATCATAAAATAACATATATCCCAATCGACCACCGATAATCACACCTAATGCAACATAAAAGAGTAAGTCGCTCACCTGATCCGAATTCCAGCGACTACCCGGTTGTTTTGCACGATAGCTTGCTAAAAACCATGCGCCAAGAAAACCTACCGCGTACATTAAGCCATACCAATGGATTTTAATGGACCCTAACTGTAAGGCAATCGGGTTGATGTGAGGATAGCTGAGCATAGGTTAATCCTGGTGAATGACAACATAGCGATGACGATATGGATAATACCGATGACTGACGGTAAAAACACAATAAAATAAATCAAGGATAACAGAGGGGGGGGTATCGTGCCCAGTCTCATTTGAAAAGGAGTGGCCATTAAACGGCGCATGAGAAATAAACATCCCATTAGACTGAGTAAAACAATGAAACTTAAGGAGGCACTCCAGAAGATGGCGAACATATTGTGCGGGGTGATGTGTGAACTGGGAATTAAACTTAACGGAATGTTGGTGAGTAATAAAAAAAAGGCCAAGGTTAAAAAATAAAAAAATAGGATAATTGCCTTGTTTCGCATAATAAAATAATTGTAAAAAGGGTAGACTTAAAAACGGGAAATAGTAGAGCCATCCTAGAGGCGAGATTAATAACATCGCGACGAGAATCATCGAAAATTCTAAATCTACTTTTCTTTTGTCATCTAAGCGCGCGTCAGAGCACGAATGAAAAAAATTAATTATTCCGCCCAATAGAAGCAATACTAGAATCGAATAGAGAAGTGGCAAGATCTTGGGTAAGGAAAAAAGCGCCGCGTTACTTTCCGGTCCACCGAACAAACGAAGTAATACTCCATACAGGGAAACATTCCAACTGGATGCGGCCCAGGTAATGTGATGCAAACCCTGTAAATACGCATGATAATCCGCGGCTCCTAAAAAAAAGACAGCGAATAAAGCACAGATTCCGCCAGTTAGAATAAAAGTAATCAACGCACGATATTCTTTACGTAATAAAAAATAAAGAGCAAACAATCCGATAAAAGGTTTTAAACTTGCAGCGATCCCTAACCACATGGCCACTTGAATCGATTGGTGGTTACGTGCCGACTGCCAGCTCAAGACGAGTAGTGGCAGTAATAAAAGTGTCACTTGACCTAATTGTAGTGAAGCAAAGGTTGGGAAATACGCAAAGAAAGCCAGTAAAATACTTAAGCGACTTTGTAGAGTCGGTTTGTTTTGCGGAGATAACGTTTTTTGAATCCGCAGGACACTGATCGCACCGGCAAAAATAGAGCATAAAATCCATAAATAAAGTGCGTGGGAATAGCTTAAATAAGCGAAAGGAAAGGTAAGCAAGGTGAAAAAAGGGGGATTTAGATTCACTGCCAGGCGCGCCGGTTTTTTTTGAGAGGAGGAATGGGGTGCAGTCTGCACAAAAAAAATTGGCGAATAACTATTCTTTCCTTCTAAAAATAACTGTTGTGAGTGGTAAAACTTTCCATAATCCGTGTACAGAATGTTGGTTACCCCGAGTATTCGCGCGTAGCTGAAGCTGAACGTAATTACTAAAATAAGCGCGATTAGGCTACACAACAGTTTTATTTTACGCCAAAGTAAAAGAGAGTTCAGTTTAGCCACCGTTTGTTAAGATCGTTGTGAAGAAATCGATGAGGTGGTGAGTCCAGCCAAACGAAGCTGTTGACGTAGTTTCACTTCACTTTTGTGGTTAGTAGGGGGTTGAATGACAACCTGATAATAGGTTCGTTTATGAATCGATTTTTTTTCTACTTTTACGGGAGAAGGTGTCCACTGTTTGACCAAGAGTGCCAGTTGTTGCGCTTGATGTCGTTGCTTAAAAATACCAAGATAAATAGGTTGCGGTAATTTTGTTTTAGTGTGGTGTACCGTCGCTAAAGCCGTTCTTTTCTTTCTTTTAGAAGTATTTTGCTGCGCAAGACGGGTGATCCCAGGATGAATCGCATGTATTTCAACACGTGCGGTCCCCGTTTTAAGCATATCTAGTTTTTTCGCAGCGGCGTACGATAGATCAATCAGACGGTTTGCGACAAACGGTCCTCGATCATTCACTTTGACGACAACCGTTTTTCCATTTTCTAAATTTCTGACTGAGACATAAGTCGGAAGTGGGAGGGTTTTGTGCGCAGCAGTGAAAGCACCGACATTATAAATGTCACCATTAGAAGTTTCAAAATGATGAAACTTCATGCCATACCAAGAAGCAACCCCGCGTGCATGGTAACCTTGAGCCTTTTTTAAGACATAGTAACGTCGTCCTAACACAACATAGGATTTAGGGTTGCCACGTTTGCTTAAAGGCTCTTTTTTAGGGACAACCCGTGGAATTTTTTTTACATCTACTTTAAAGGCGGGTGCTTTATCGTGAATAAGTGGATAACGCCGTGTCTTAGTATAGGATTTACTGCCCGTCGTGGCACAACCCGACAAAAAGCAAAGGAGTAAAAAAATGGTCAGAGAAGAGGATTTAAGCTTTAACAGCATGGTAAAGAGACTCTTTTTGGTAATAGTGTTGGATCTCCTGACTTAATTGATACACTGCCATGGCATATAAAGTACTCGTGTTATAGTGCATTATTACTTGAAAGTTATGAAAGCCTAACCAGTATTCTTGCTGATGGTTCTCTAAGGGTAAGGCGACCCAGTTGGCTTTGAGATCATTGGCAAGCGAAGTTGTTTGAGGATAGATGCCGCATCGCGCAAATTGTTTTAACGATGCATTTTTTCCAGGTAACTGTTTTATTGCTGTCGGGGCCCGGGCCGGTACGATAACGGGTTCTCCACGAGACCAGCCATACGCTTGTAGATAATGTGCAACACTCAATATGGCATCGTTTGGATTATTGAGCAAATCACTATAGCCTTTGTGTGTTGCATCGACGGCAAAACGGCGATAACTACTCGGCATAAACTGACCTTGGCCCATTGCGCCAGCATAAGAACCTTTTGTTTTATGTGCATTGATGGCTTGATTATCGCGACTGAGTAATAAAAATTGCTCAAGTTCACTCTGAAAAAACGCGGCGCGTCGACCCCCTGGTTGAAAGGCTAATGTACTCAGTGCATCAAGAATACGATATTTACCGGTGATTTCACCATAACGTGTTTCTACACCGAGTATTGCGACAATAATCGCCGCAGGGACACCGTAACGTTTTTCAGCATAGGCTAAGGTTTGTTGATGTTTTTTCCAAAACAGCGCTCCTTTGCGTGCCCGATATTCGCTGATAAAAATCTTGCGATAACGTGGCCAGGTAAAGGATTCAGCCGGTTTGTTCATCAGTCGAATAATCATTGGATTCGGTCGAACCGTATCCAATAACTGCTTTAATTGTTGACGATCAAAATGATGTTGTTGCACCATTTTATCGATAAAATGACGGACTTCTGGTTTGTCGGAATAAGCGGTGCAGGCAGCCATCAATAAGCCCGCCGCGATTAACCAAGCGAAGACTTGTAGAGGAAAAAGAACGCAACGTTTGAGAAAAGCTATCATTCTGTTTTCATTGTCCAATAAGTTTGCGGTGTGTTTGTATCGACATGAGGATACCAAAACCGGCGATTAAAGTAATTAAAGAAGTGCCACCGTAACTAATGAGCGGTAATGGGACACCGACTACCGGTAATATACCACTGACCATGCCAATATTAATAAATGCCGAGAGAAAAAAGCTTAAACTAATGCCTCCTCCGACCAAACGTGAAAACGTATCCTGTGCATTTAAGCTAATATAAAAGCCACGTAGCGTAATCCAGAAATAGAGAGTAACTAAAATAAAACCACCCAATAAACCAAACTCTTCTCCACAGACCGCAAAAATAAAATCGGTGGTATGTTCCGGTAAAAATTGAAGATGACATTGAGTGCCTTGTAGCCAACCTTTACCGAGTAGCCCGCCTGCACCAATTGCAATTTTAGACTGAATAATATGATAACCCGCACCTAGAGGATCGCGTTCAGGATTCAAAAAAGTCAGTACGCGTAGTTTTTGATAATCATGCATGAAGTGCCAGCCGACTGGCGCCACAATAATGACGACTAAGCTGCCTAATAACAGTAAACGGCCACTGATTCCAGCAAATAGGATGACACTAAATCCAGAAATTGCAATCAGGAGTGCGGTGCCTAAATCCGGTTGTTTCATGACTAGAAAAGTAGGAATCAAGAAAATCAATAATAAAACCATGAGATGAGGGAAGGTCGGTGGTAGTGGCTTATCATGTAAGTACCAAGCTAACACTAACGGTACGGCTAATTTCATCAGTTCAGACGGTTGAAACTGAAATAACCCAAAATGTAGCCAGCGTTGTGCGCCTTTGCCGACAACGCCAATGAGGAGTACTAAAACGACTAAAGAAAAAGCGAATAAGAAAAACCACGGCGCCCAAAGACGATAAATACCGGGTGGAATTTGCGCCAGCAATCCCATCAGCACAAATGCGACAATAAAACGAATGGCTTGTTTTTCTACTAATTGAGTATTTTCATTGCTTGCGCTGTAGAGGATAAATAAACCGAAGGTAACTAAAAGTAGCAATCCAAAAAACAAAGGCTTATCAATACGACGTAGTATCTGCATACCACGTAGCGTAAAGCGATGGCGGTAAGTATCAACGGTTAACATACAGCTAAAATAAGTAGACAATAAATAAGCCTAGTATAAAATACTGTAAAATAAAACCCCCTGCGTTAAAGTTATAGGGATTAAAACACACAAGTAAAAAAAGAAGCCGCCGTATATCCGATGATCATCGGTTGCGTAATCACACATTGGATGTAGAATACCGATTCTTTTCGTCTATTTTTTATGCGGTGCGTTTTAGAGCGTATTGATGAAAAGATGAAATAAGAGAATACGTTGTTAAGCAAATGAGGTGGCTGATTCGAAATGATGAAGGTGATGATAGACCGCGATAAAGTTTCACGAAGGTGTGGATTAGGCAGTATCTTGCTTCTGTTTATGGGATCGTGTGCGGTTGCGCGGACATACGTTCTTCCCTCAGCGCACACCACGGTGGTTGGCGAAGTGACCTGGACGCAAGCGTTACCCGGAGATACTTTTAACAAGGTGGGGCGACGTTTTGATATCGGTTATGTGGAGTTGTTGGAGGCAAATCCGGGTGTCAATCCTAAACAGCTTGCACCGGGAACGATTATCGTGATTCCCAGTCGTTTTATTTTACCGCCTGGGCCGCGGCGTGGCTTAGTCATTAATTTAGCTGAACTGCGTATTTATTATTATCCTGCGAAACGCGCGGTGGTAAGAAACTTATCCTGTTGGGATTGGTCGTGAAGGATGGGATACTCCATTAGGTCCTTCTTGGATTGCACAAAAAATGATTAATCCCACTTGGGTGGTGCCGCCGGCTATTCGTGAAGATCGTAAAAAAGAAGGCGTGTATCTTCCTAAAAAAGTACCTCCCGGTCCAGATAATCCACTCGGTGGTTATGCTTTACGCCTTAAACAATTTACGTATTTGATTCATGGCACAAATGATAGTGAAGGGATTGGTCGCCGAAGCAGTGCCGGTTGTTTACGGATGTATCCCAACATCTTTTTCCGCAAATTAAAACTAAGGATCCCGTTTATATTATCAATGTACCCAATAAATTGGCATACCAAAGCAATAGACTTTACCTGGAGGCACATGTACCATTACAAACGTATCCGCTTGCAGGGCGAACTTGGGTAAGTTTATTAAAAAAACAGCTGCAAACACAGCCGTATGCAAGTATCCCAGTGGATTGGCGTTTAGTGGAATCGATTTTACATAACCACAACGGCATTCCCCAGCAAATTGCTTCTGAGAAAAAATGCTCAAATGTCATTCGTAAGGATAAAGATTAGAACAAAGAAGAGTGATCTGAATAATTCTAGTTTATTTACCAGTAGTGGGGCCGTTTAAATTTTATGCGCTGTCTTTCTTTTTGTACAGCCGCTCGTTACGATATGAATGCGTTGAGTGATTTTTTTCGGCAACAACGCTATATTGCTAAGCTTTTTCGTAATGTGCTTTATCTCACGCAATGTGATCGTGACATTGCCGTCTTTTTTTTTCAGCACGGTTGTTTCGTGACATGGGGGTTACGTAAGCAAGAAGAACAAATTCTTTTAGAACAAATCAAACCTTTTTCAATTGATCCTCTCGCTAAAATTGAAACCGATCGTTTCATTTATTATAAGGATGAAGAAACGCGTCTTTTTCCGCATCATCGTTACAATGTCGATGTGATCACTCTTGGTGAAGATGAAATAGAGAACATTCAATTAAAATTAGCCATTTCCTACGGTTTAGCGCAATCGATTAAATTGGAGTCATATGAAGAATCGATTAAGGAAACCGTTAAGGCCAATAGTCATATTCCTAAAGAGTTAGCAGAGCATGGGCGCATTTCGCTCTCACGTAAAGCGATTTCTAAGCGAATTGGTGAAATCTTTTTAACCCGCAGTTCGGTTAATTTAAGCAGCGAATATCTGGATGTTCCCGAATATTTTTGGCGTTATTCAAATATGGAAGCGTATTATGAAATGACCGAACATTTTCTGGACATTCCCAAACGCGTTGCTGCGCTGAATCATAAATTAGATGTTGTGCATGAGATATTAGAAATGTTGAATAGTCAATTACAATATCGTTATTCGAGTATTCTTGAATTTGTTATCATTTTATTGATTTTTATTGAAACGGTTGTGCAAATCATCCAGTTTCTTTAGAAAAGAACAGATTCTACTGTGTTTTTATTAAAATAATGTGCGTGCCTCTAGTAAAAAGCGAAAAATATGCTATTTTATAATGTCGTAACCTACTGTTTACCCCTTTAATATAAGAGGAATATGAATCATGGCTAAAAAGTTAGCTAAAAAGAAATCCGTTTCGGCGGCAAGTGGCACACGTAAAAAAGCAAAAGTAGCGGCAAGCGGCAAAAAAATTGCGGCAGTGAGTAAATCTTTTACAAAAACGGATTTATTAAATTATCTTTGTGAAAATACTGAGCTCCCAAAGAAAAAAATTGCAGAAGTGATGGAATGGTTGCAAGTAGTGATGCATTCACATGTTAAGTCAGGAAAGCCATTTGCTTTGCCGGGTATTTTAAAAATTACAGTTGTTAAAAAACCTGCAACCAAACAACGTAAAGGAGTAAATCCTTTTACAGGTGAGCCAACTGTTTTTAAAGCAAAGCCAGCGCGTAAAGTAGTGAAAATTAAACCATTGAAAAAGTTAAAAGTAATTCTTTAATGTGTGGTATGAAAAGGGCGTGTTTACGTCCTTTTTTAGGACCAAAGCTTTGAGGATAAGGACATCTTTCTTTTTCCTTTACTCAAGTGAAACAGACGAGATTCGCTGAACGCTATGGAAAAGTAGGTTTAATCTTAGCTAACAATACGTTGGCTGTCTCTTTAAAAGCAATTAAACGACTCTGTGTCCGGTTAAATTCAAAAGCTAAATCGTAGAGGCTCGACCAGGGTTGCTCACTAATCAAAAAAAAGCTGTGTGTTTGCGTCATAACAAATATCAATCAAATGAATAAAAAGTCGGGCACGATTTCGGTCTTCTTCCTCAATAGCGCGCACGTTTGTGATCAAGATTGTTGAAAAACGTTTTGCTAAGGTTAAATAATCTATCTGGCAGCGTGGAATAGAACAAATATATTCAAAGTCAAACCAAATAAGCTGCTGAGTGTAGCCATAGTGCGTTAATGGGTGACCATGTAACCATAACGTTTCCTGGGAAATAACTTGTCCATTCGCTAAATGCTGTAATAACTGTTTAGTTTCTGTTTGCGATAGGGTGAGGGTGACGGAAGTAGCGTGACCGGTTGCGTCCGCGTGGATACCTCGATAATCCTGGGCACTTTGTAGCTGTACTACACTCAGATGTTGTTTTAAGAGTTCAATCGCCGGTAAAAATAAGGCGCGTTGTAATCCTTTGGCATAGAGTTTTTCGGGTGAGGTATTGGCGGTGGTGACTAAAATGAATCCTTGATCAAACAGGGCTGTTAGAAGTTGGCTAAGTAGCATGGCATCACTGATTTCATGAACTAAGAACTCATCCAAACACAAAATTTGAGTTTGTTTTGCTAACTGTCGTGCAATAAAGCGTAAAGGATTTACTTTTCCTTGTGCGTTGGCTAAAGACTCATGAATAAAACGCATAAACGCATGAAAATGCATACGTAATTTAGGTACCGGCAGCGTTTCATAGAATAAGTTCATTAACTGTGTCTTCCCGCGACCGACTTCTCCCCACAAATAAAGGCCTTGGCATAATTTACGTTTACGCCAGGTGGGCCATTTTTTTTTCAGAACGAGTGCTTCATAAATAGCTTGTAATGCTTGCACTGCAGCTTCTTGCGCGCTATCGGCCTGCCACATTTCTGTTTTAATTTTTTGATGGTAGCGTTGTAAGGGAGTCATAAAATTGAAAATATCGGTAAAAAGCCGTACTGAATATTATACAGGCTGTGAAGGAAAAAATTTACTCATCAGTTTGAGAGTTTGATCCAGGATCTGAAGGATCGAACTCTATCGATAACGATTCAACCAATCGTTCTCGTAATTCAACTAATCTGCCATGAAAAAAATGGCTGGCGCCCGCTAAGCACAGCAGATGAGGACGATTCATTAATGTTTTTTCCCAGTCAAATACCGCCTCGGCAGAAACCACTTCATCCTTATCGCCTTGTATCAGCCACCAAGGACAAGGAAACGAAGCAAGCGCTTTAAAAGGAAAGTTTTCAATAGGAGGGGCGACACAAATTAGTTTTTCGATAGTCGGCCAGGCTAATGCGCCACACGCAGCAATATACGAACCAAAGGAAAAGCCAGCGAGCCAAATGGATTTTTGTGGTGCCACCTGTTTGATCCATTCTAATACAGCAAGTAAATCGGCGACTTCACCTCGGCCCTCATCGTAATATCCCGCACTTTGTCCAACACCCCGAAAATTAAAGCAAACGGTATCAAGACCGAGTTGTTCAAAGCTCTTGACTAACGTGTAAACCACCTTGTTTTTCATTGTCCCACCGTATAAAGGGTGTGGATGACACACCACGGCAATGGCCGTGGTTAAGTTTGCGGATTCTGGATGACGGCTCACCACTTCCAGGCGACCGGCGGGACCCGCTAAAAAAACGTCGTTTCTCGTAAAGTGGGAAACGCGAAAGGATTTGTCTGCTATACTCGCTTTTTAATCGGTTTTACCGCCTAATTTTAAAGTACCTAGGTCTTTATGCAAGCACTGAGTATTGAGAATCTATGTAAAGTGTATCCTCCACACACGGTGGCGCTTCAAGGGATTGACTTGCAGGTTGAGCAGGGTGATTTTTTTGCATTACTCGGCCCAAATGGTGCAGGCAAGTCAACAACGATTGGGATTACGGCCAAAGCCTGCTTGGGGTTAGTGCCTCAAGAATTCAATTTTAGTATTTTTGAAAAAGTGATGGATGTCCTGATTTACCAAGCGGGTTATTATGGCATACCGTTACGTACAGCCAAACAGCGCGCGGAACGTTATTTAAAAGCACTCCAACTTTGGGATCAGCGCCACCAAATTTCGATGCGTCTTTCCGGGGGAATGAAACGACGTTTGATGATCGCACGTGCGTTAGTTCATCAACCCAAACTTTTGATTCTCGATGAACCCACAGCCGGTGTCGATATTGAAATTCGGCGCTCTATGTGGGAGTTTTTACAAACTATCAATCGCGAGGGCACGACGATTATTTTAACCACCCATTATCTTGAGGAAGCGGAACATCTTTGTAAAAATATCGCAATTATCGATAAAGGACGTATTTTAAAAAATACCAGTATGAAAAATTTGTTAAGCGAACTTGATCGTGAAACGTTTGTTTGTGATCTCAAAAAGCCGTTAACTGAAGCACCGCAAGCGACTTCAGAGTTTACGTTGCGTTTACAAGATCCGTGGACAATTGAAGTGGATGTAAAAAAAGCGCAATCACTCAATAGCGTATTTCACTATCTGGATACACAACAGATTGAAGTAGCGAGCTTAAGGAATAAAAGCAATCGCTTAGAAGCGCTTTTTTTATCAATTATTTCGCGCCAAGCGCAGGCTGAATTCACTTTAAAAACAAACCTGGAAAGAAAAAATGCCGACTAATCAACGCTATGCTTTGGCTTTTTGGGCCTTATTACGTAAGGAAATCAAACGTTTTTTGCGTATTTGGTCGCAAACGTTGCTTCCTCCTTTGATTTCAACCGGACTGTATTTTCTAATTTTTGGTGGACTGATTGGTCAACGCCTTGGTCAAATTCAAGGTTTTACGTATATGCAGTATATTGCGCCCGGTTTAATTATGATGTCGGTGATTACTGCGGCCTATACAAATGTGGTTACGTCTGTTTACGGGATGCGTTTTCAACGCAGTATAGAGGAGCTTCTGATTGCGCCTTTGCCCAATGTCTTATTATTAGGGGGCTTTGTTGCGGGAGGCGTGGCGCGCGGTTTGCTCGTTGGCGTGCTCATCACGGGTTTAGCAAGTTTTTTTACGCATCTTCCCATTCATAATCTTTGGGTTTTAGTGACGATCGTTCCTTTAACCACCATTTTATTTTCATTGGCGGGGTTTGCCAATGCACTGTTTGCGAAAAGTTTTGATGATATTTCGATTGTGCCGACGTTTGTACTGACTCCGTTGACGTATTTAGGCGGAGTGTTTTATTCAATTCATCTCTTGCCTGTTTTTTGGCAGAAGCTTTCACTGTTTAATCCTATTTTATATATTGTGAATGCATTTCGTTATGCGTTACTTGGAATTAGTGATATTCCTGTCTTTAAGGCTTTATTCTTTATTTTAGTTTGTTGTATTCTTTTATTTTTAGTGAATCTTCATCTTCTTAAGAAAGGTCAAGGAATTCGTACTTGATGAATCCTGCAGCGCGCATAGGTGTTTTACTGATTAATTTAGGGACACCTCAACAACATTTTTAAGTGATCGACGTGTGGTGGAATTACCAGCGTGGTTATGGCAGCCCTTGTTAAAAATGTTGATTTTACCGATCCGTAGTCGACAATCAGCGAAGTTGTATCAATCGATTTGGTTAGAAGAGGGATCCCCTTTGGCGGTATATTCGCAGCGCTTGGCACAGAATATACAACAAAACTTGGGTGTTCGTTTTAAGGTTTGTTTAGCGATGCGCTATGGATCACCTTCTATTGCTTCGGCATTACAAACGTTGCAAGCCGATGCAAACATAAGGTCTATTATGGTATTGCCACTCTATCCGCAATATGCTGCCGCGACCACGGCCAGTTGTTTTGATGCGATAGCGGATTTTTTTAAACAACAACGTGTGATACCTACACTCCATTTTATTAATGCTTATTTTGCACATCCAGCCTATCTTAATGCGTTGGCAGCACATCTCCAACAAGAAATGAAACCGGATCATGATTATCTTTTGTTTTCGTTTCATGGCTTACCACAACGTTCGGTGGATTTAGGGGATCCTTATGAAAAGCAATGTTTTGCCACTGCCCATCAACTGGCACAAACGCTTTCTTTAGCTACACATCAATATCAAGTTGTCTTTCAATCTCGTTTTGGAAGAACACAATGGTTACAACCGTATTGCGAAGCAGTTTTAGCTGAACTTCCCAAACGAGGAATTCGTCGTGTGACCGTAACGTGCCCAGGTTTTGCAGTCGATTGTTTAGAAACCTTAGAAGAAATTGCAAAGCGATACCGGGAAATTTTCTTACAAGCCGGTGGGGAAGCTTTTTATTATATTCCAGCATTAAATGATGACCCTCGACATAGTGCTGGGTTGGCGACACTGATTCGAGAATCGGTTAATGCACAAAATTTAGAATCGAATCAATAAAAAAACACGTACTTTTATTTAAAAGAGGTTTCTAGGTAAGTGACGTTTTACAGTAACAATTTTCAGTCGTCACGCATGTTGTTTTGCTGGGTAACTGATCGTAGTGACCTTGTGCGTTGCGTTCATCTTGATCCTGAATATTCTTACGAAAGGCTGTTGAGTCAATGGAATGAATTGAAGTAGGTAAGGAAAATAATTTTCTTGGATGAGAGTGGGTACTCTGTTCTGCTACTTGATCATTAACAAATTATGGGAATCATGCAAGCATCGCCTTTATTTTCCGAATTTATCAATACGGAAGGTTTACCGATTCTCTTAGATCATCTCGAAATACGTGGTATTGATCAGCTAAAAGCACTCGCAGAACAATTTATACAGCAACTAAAAGCAAGACAAGTGCCGCAACAGTGGCCGCAGCAACAAATGAATCAAGTTAATCCGTTACAAGAAAAACTCAATTTAGAAAAAGCTAAATTAGCGACGTATATTCAGCAACAGCATATTGATAACGCACACAAAGCCATTGAATTAAGCTTAAACAAGGCATCCATGGACACAGATAAAGTCAAACTTATGGCAGGTTTACAAACCTCACATAACGAAAATCTAGTGCAGCTTGAGAAGGCGCACACAGAACGGCTTGTACGAGAGATTGATCTAGCGATTAAAAACAATTAAAATTTTTTATGAAAAAATAACTAATACAAAAGGAGTAGTTATGGGTAATAGTGATTTAATTATTGATACAACGCATCCTTCCCCAAATTATAATCAACGTATTTTCCATTTGGTTTTACATTATACAGCACTGGATCTTGAAATTCATTGAAAACTCTAACCGATTCAGTGCTCACTATTTAATTCCAGAAACCGACATA
Source organism: Rickettsiella massiliensis 20B (assembly GCF_000257395.1). GTDB lineage: Bacteria > Pseudomonadota > Gammaproteobacteria > Diplorickettsiales > Diplorickettsiaceae > Diplorickettsia > Diplorickettsia massiliensis. Next base: position 91,160 of record NZ_AJGC01000002.1, on the reverse strand, counting down.
GATGGACAGCGAAAAATTTTTCAATTAGTGAAAGAAAATGAACGTGCTTGGCATGCGGGTGTTAGTAGTTGGGGAAAACGCAAAAATATTAACGATACATCTATTGGAATAGAAATTGTTAATTTAGGTTATAAAGAGGAAGAGGGAAAGCGTACTTGGTATCCTTTTTCGGATTACCAAATCCAAACTGTCATGAAACTTGCAAAGGATATCGTTAGGCGTTATGACATTCAACCAGTTAATATAATAGGTCATAGTGATATAGCACCAGGAAGAAAAGTTGATCCAGGCCCATTATTTCCCTGGAAAAAACTTTACGACAATGGTATTGGCGCTTGGTTTAACGAGCAAGCACTTGAAATAAAAGAGCAAGAAGAAATTGATATTCAGCGGCTCCAAAGAAATTTAAAAACCTATGGTTATACTATTGAAGTTACCGGAACCTTAGATCAACAAACGCGTACTACCTTGCAAGCATTTCAAATGCATTTTAACCCAAGTAACTATTCTGGTGAACCTGATGCAAAAACCGTCGCCATTCTCGAAAATTTAGTTCAGAAATATTTTCCTAATCAAGTCCAAGCCATAAATCAAGAAATACAAGAATCACTAGAACAGCCGCGTTTTTTTAGAGCTTAATTCAGTTATTTCAAAAATTAAAGGTAAGTATTTATGCTTACCTTTAGCCTTAGTCCTTTTGATAGTTAAATTTTTGTGAGGCTACCTCAAAATAATGAACTGGCAATTTCTCTTATGTATAAGCTAATTAAGCGATAACTATTAAGCTAATATTTAATAGCTATTGAAACTCTGTCGTCATAGAGGTTTTACGGAACTATCCGGTAAAAATAGTCGGGACTTACACCTTAAATAAGGTTTTACCGTAACGGGGCAGTAGTCGAAGGAAAAAATGGAACAACACGAAGGACAAACGACGGAAACAACATCCGGCCAAAATTTATCGAATGATTCTGTAAATACAGTAGAAAAATAAGTACCGCAATCGGTTGTTAATCGCATTGTAGGAGAAACAAAAAAAGAAGCGTATGAACAAGGTATTAAAGTGGGACAGGCCTCAACGCATCCTCCTTTAGTGACTATAAATCATAATGCTGATACAGCTCCGTCTTCATTTTCTACGGGGGATACCTGAAGAACAGATATAAAGAACAACTTGATAGTCAAGCAGCAATACAACGTGATTTACAAATGCGGAAAGCGGCGTAGGAATTTTTAGGTAAATTAAAACCCGGTGAAGAAAAATACGCTGATTTTAATGTTTTAATGACACTATCAACCGTGTGAATTGGACTAAAGTACCAGCCGTATTGGATCTGGCAAACTTAACCGATAACACGCCGGATGTGATGTACGAACTGGCTAAAAATCCGCAGAAAGCGATTCACTTGGACCAACTTGCACAAGTCAATCCACAAGCGGCATTTGCTGAAACTAAGAAATTAGCCGAATCTATTAAGCAAAATCAGGTTCAATTTCCGTCAACCAATCCTCCGTTAAGTCCATTAACTCCTTCTGTCAACAGAACGGATAATGGTCCAACGACTAAACCGTCCTCCATTAAAGTAATTCAGTTAAGGTCTATCTACTCTATTTCTTAAGTTTAAGAATGTAACTAAAACTGTTCAAAAAGTTCGAAATAGTTTATAAAAAATTCTCTTTTTTTCAGAGGCTTATACTATGTTTAAACAGCTAACTTAGTGATTGCTAAGAGAATGCTGAATATGGGTATGGATCATGACATTATTCAGAAAGCGACCGGCTTATCAGAGCAAGATTTACTTAATCTAAAAAACTAATATTCGCATCACTGCAAAGAGAATATTATGTATGCCGCAACGCCAACAGTAAGGTTTTCGGAGTAGTATAAGAATATGCTTGCTAAAAAGGATTCGAAGTTATCAGAAAAGTAATGGGTTTTTCTGATCAAGAAATTCTATCTTTAGAAGACTAAATTAGGCTCTTTCCAGTAAAATTATTTGATCATTATAAAGTTCGGATTTTTTCTCAATGGTTGTCAGAATTTTGCTAAAGACCCATTTAACCTAAATTTTTAAGTGTTAAACGTTCTTGCTCAAGAAAGATATGGGCATCAAGTTGACTCATTTTTTGCTGTAAGTTTTGTAAGTCTTCATTTAGCCAATAATGTCCTGCAATAGAAATCAGTTCAGCTTGCAAATCTTTACAAAAAATATGTGCTTCTTGATTACCATTCACCCCGGCTAGAGCCCGTCCTTTTAATCTACCATAAATATGAATATTCCCATCGGCAAGCAGTTCTGCTCCAGGACTGACAGAGGTTAAAACAATTAAGTCACTATTTTTTGCATAGACTTGTTGGCCCGAACGAATAGGTTGGGCCACGATTTTAGCGGGAGAGAGCGGTGTAGGAGAGGAGGGAAGGGTAGATGGTGTGGTCGGCGAACTTAGAATTTCAGATGAACGTAGGGTAGGTAGTATGGCTAACCCAGCTTGGGCGGCTGCAAACTCTTGCTCTGGGTGAATACCACGAATACCAATGGGGATTAGCCCATAGTGACGTAATAATTGGCTAATTTTAGAGAAATCAAAAGATTGTTTCGGCTCATGTAAGGCTGAGAATTCCAGGATAATAGGTAGTTTCTGAAAAAATTGAGGGGTTTGCTTTACAAAATGAGCTAATTTTTTTTCCAAATACACTATATCAGCATTTAATAAATAGAAAGTAGTCAGGGTGATGAGTCCCGCTTTTAGTTTAAACGCTTCTGATAGGGTTTCTGTTGGGTTGAGCATAGTAATTGACCAAAAACATGACTTAAGTTTAATTAAGCTTCGTATGAAACGTTTAATTATATACTAAAATCTAGAAAATCGGGCATGGATGAATGAGAGTTCGTTATTTTCATTATCTAATGAGTTTAATGAATTGTTCTGCTCACCAAACCGTTTAGCTATGACATATCTCTGTTTGTTCACATATAGAATTGAAGTTAATAAAAGGTCCTTTTCTGCGTTACGTGTAGGTTGATTGATGTTGAAAGTATCTGCGCCAGTTAATAGTGTGATACGTATTAGATAGACATCCATTTATAAATTTAGCATAATTTTTTTATATTCTTTGGTCAAATCATCATGATGAATTACAGGAGATAGATTGTTTGCTGAATTAATAAAATAAAAAATATAGCGCTACAGCGCTAATTTTATTTTTTATAGTGAATTGTAAGGATGAATTATCTTTATTTTCGTAAATAAGTGTAAAAATTTAGTATTGATTTACCCTCTAATTCAATTAGATTTTCTTATTATTTATAGAGTTATAAATATAACTAACAAATATAGTTAACATTGACATCTTTTGTTATTAAATTTAATATTATTTTTTATTCATAAAGATAATAAAAATTATGATTAATTTGAAAAAGATTAACAACGAAGAAAAATATTTAAAAATTTACGGTCAGTTAAGCACTGACTTAATAAAAATAGATCTTGCTCCAAGTTATTTTCAGCCAAAAATAAAACTGTTAGCCATTGAAAATTATAAAAATTTAACAGATAAAGAATCTATTATTTCTTTTTTGAGCAAATATGATTACAGCTTTCATTTTAAAAAAAATGAAGATGAATTTCAGAAAAATATTTTCTTTTTGAGTTATTTTTTGGAATTAGCTATAGCCAATTACGGGGAAAATTTTTTATTAGTTGATCTGTTAAATAAATTATCTCTTCATCAAGAGCCGGGAATATGGGAAAAGTTAAAAAATAAATTTCTAAAGCTGATTGGGCAGCAAAAGGAAACTCAAAAGATTAGTCAGAGCGATTTATTAAACCATGGCCCCCTTTCTATAAATATTAGACAAATTATAAGCAATGTCGATAATAAGGAAAAAATCATCACTGATGATTTATTAATTAGAAATATTGATTTAACTATAGAAGCTATCTGTGAGATGGCAAAATTTCTTAATCCTATTTCGATGATAGATCGCATATCACCTAATGATCAAATCACTGAGCAAGGACGAGTCAATCAAAATAGCTTAAAAGATAATTCTGATTTGATATCTATTGCTCCTTCCGATTCTGAATTTTCAGAGTCACTCCAATCTTTTATGCCGAGTGAAGAATTAAGAAGAAGATCAAAAGAAAAAGTAATACAGTGGAAAACTGATCTGTCAACAGAACAGCATCCTAACACAAGTGAAAGAAATGCTTCAAATCATAATTCAGAGTTAGAAATAAAATTAGAAAAATGTCGAGGCAGAGAAAAGGTCTATCAAAATCTTCATCAATATTTTAATGAAAAATTTAATTCTTATAAAAAGAACAACCCATGTAGCTCAGAAAAATTAGATTATTATAAATTTAAATTTGATTTAAATAAAAAATGTGTGATTTATATACATCTTTTCTAAGCCAAGAATCTATTAAAAAAATGAACAAAAAGATGATCCGTTACTAAAATATTATCAATTTAAATATTCTATAAATAAGACTAAGCTTCATGATTATATGAAGCAGTTAGAAGAAAAAATTGAAAAAAATATGTTTGAAAAAGATATATTTGAAAAATATGCTTACAAATGTAAGGAGATATACTTACCTAGATTGAAGTATTATCTTGAAAAAATAATAAATATACATAACCTCACCCCTTCTGGTTTATTATTGCCGTTCGATAAAGAGCTAGATTGGCAAGCACAGCAGAAAACAAAGTTAGAACAGCTGCTGGCAAGGCAGTTGCCATTACAGTCAGATGCTCTGTCAGTAGAGCAGTGTCACCGCCAGCACCGCCGCCGCCACCCGTGCAACAGTCAGCAGTGCCACCGCCGCCTTCAGATTCTTGTACAGATTTTATTGAGCAAATAAAAAGTTTTAAATTCAAACCTAAGCCGCCAGTAGTAGGACAGCAGCCACCAATACCACCACCTTCAGGTAAAAGTAATTCGGATAAAAATCCTATGGAAATGATGGCGGACACTATGAAGGTTAGAAGATTCACAATGGATGGAGACGATCATGATGATGATAACAGTAAAGATTGGGATGACGAAGAAGATCATTCATATAGTACATCACCTAGCTGTTAATTAAGAAATATCAGTGAGAAAAATGGAATTTTCTTAGCTGGTTTGCTATGTCAATAGATTTAGATAAATGATTACGCTGAGTTTTATTGTTTTCTGTAGTGGGTTTACTAGAATAATAAAAATTGTCTAATAAATTAAGCGACCCATTTTGCTTTGTTGGTTAACTTTTTCTCACTGTAAAGTTAAATCCTATTTAAATATTTTTAATTATTTTACATAATTTCATTTTAAGGTAAAGGCAGTTTAATAGTTTATTAACTAAAATAATATAAAAATTTTCATATATATAAAGTATTATTTAATTAATGATATAAAGCATAATAAATAGAAAATCTTTTTTTTCTATTGAGAAGGTAAAAATATTTTTTTATCATATTTTTCCTAGGATAAAACGTTTATTTGCCTATATCTTATTATAATTTTTACTTTTGATAAATTATTATATCAATAATAAAAAAGAATATTTTATATTTAGTGAATGGTTGTTTTCTTGACAAGGATATTAATTAAAGATACTCTAAAATCATAATACAAAAAATATAATTATGCTAAGACTTATTTAAGTCATCTAAATAAATAATAAAAATGAGCATAAGTAAAGTTGTTTTAAAATCAAAAAAAAGTTTGCAAGCTTATGTAAATTTAAGTGTTAGTTTACAAAAAATGACTTTTCTTTATGGATCATGCCTACCCAAGATAAAAAAATTAGCCTTTAAAAAAGTTAATGAGTTAAAAAACAAAGAAGACATCATTCTCACTCTGAAAGAGTATATGGGAAGTCTTATTGAAGAAGATAAATCAAACAGTTTTAATTTTGATCATTACATTAAACGTCAAAAAGATTTTTTCTTTTTAGTCTGTTTCTTAGAGTTAATTATCTTAATGCATGGAGAAGACTCTGTGTTGATTGAGTTAATAGATCAATCTCCTTTGCATCAAAAACTAAATTTAGAAAAAAATATCCAACACGTTCTTGGGAAAATTTTTGATTATCAAAAAATCGCTAAAATTATTCAGAAAACTGTTTCTACAAATGATAAGTTGTTTGGTAACAGTTTAAAGCAAGAGCTAGGTGATATTGAAAATCGAAAAAACATGCTTACTAAGGATAGATTAATTGAGAATAAATTTCTAAATTCGACAATGATTGATGAGGTGCCAAAACACCTTAATTCTAATTCTTTAGCCGGTATTAAGCCGGATATTAGTGAAGTAATCGCTAAATCATTCACTGATAAAAAGAGTGATTCGGATTATTATTCTGACTCGAGTAGTTCAGAGTCATTGGTGTCACTTTTACCCATAGAAGAATTAAGACAACGAAAAAAAGAAACGTACCGAAAAAGGAGCGTTCTGAACAAGCGAAGCAGTTTCATGCTAGATGTCAGGAAAAATATCATCAATCTCTTTCTGACGTAAGTGATCCAGTTTTGGGTCTAGGTTATGAGAGTAATGATAAGGTACTAAATTGTTTTGTAGCATTACAAAAAACAAGAATCTGGGTGATGAACATAGAGGAAATGCCTCGGATCGTCATTTGGAGTCAGAACTAGAAGAAAAATTAAAAAAATGTCTAAAGAAAAAAGAGGTGTATGAGCAGCTCTATAAACGATATGAGTCTTATAAAGAGAACAATCAACTTAGCGAGGAAGATTTAAAAGAGTATACATTTAAATTTAATCTCAATAAAGAGCTCTATTATTTTTATAAAAATTATATAGAAAAAGAACGGGATATTTTGTCTCAAGGCACGTCAGGTAGTTATCTGGCGAAAGTGTTAAGATACTATAAATTTCAACATTTTATAAATGAATATAAGCTTAACAAATATCAAGCTCATATAAGTGATATAGAGAATAATGATCAATTAGAAGAAAAACTTGAATATTACCAATGGAAATGTATATATAGATATTCACATAGATTAAAATATTATGAATCTAAATATCTCCTAAATAAACATAACCTTCACCGCAAAATAGACGACATCACCTTTCAGCAATTACAGCTGTCTGATTCTTATCCGCTTAAAGACAATCAAGTAGTCATTAATTCAGTGGCGAGTCAAGCATCAGTGGAGTTATTTCCTCAAGATAAATCGGATGATGGAAAAAATAATGCTGGATTAGATTTTGATGCAGATATAGGTATAGACACAGATAAAACAGAGGAATTGGGAAAAGGACAGGATGCTTGCAATACTCAAGTGGATTCCATGGAGACTGCATTTAATCTACAATTACCGGAAGAGGTTCTTAAGCATCAGGATGAGGATAAGGGTCTCTCTGTATCGTCGAATGATCAAACACTGCCACCAGAACAGAACTCTCTAGAACGTCAAGAGAGAGAAGATGTTCTAGAAACAAACAATGAAAGGATAAATAAGGATAAGTCTTTAAAAAAAGATATTATTCTCCGAATGCTTGAGAGTAATCATGAGTTTAGGAGAAGTTATGATGAGGGTTATGAAGCGGGTTACGATGAAGGTGAACAAGTTGCTGAATTTGAGGATGAAGAATCTAATCAGTTTACACTTCTTGATACGAGTGGTATCGATTTAGCGACTGCCGACCCTGCGCAGAGTGGTTATGAATATGATTATAATGAGGGTGATCATGACTATAATAAATATAACAAATTTAATGAAATAAAAGCTAATATAGGTATAAATTTATTTCTAATTCGGAATGCGGCATATATTTTAAAAATGTATGAGGAAAATGAAGCGTTTAAGAAAGGTTATCATGAGGCTTACTGGAAAGGGCATGATCAAAGTTACATTAAGGATGCCAATTTATCGAGATTATAGATATTAATTTATTTGTTGATCTTCCTTTTGAGGCGGGTTATGCGTGTGGTTATAATAATGGTTATAAAGATGGTAGAATAAAATATATCAATGAACATAATGAATATATCGTTGAATATGATGATATAAGTCGTCATGATATAGATACACATGATCAGAATATTGATGATGTACAAAAAGTACAAAAAAGATATGTAGAACCTACTATAGTAGGTAACTCACGAATATTGTTTCATTTTAAAGAAAAAAAGTGAAAAAGAGGCCGTGTGCTAAGCGACCATCCCCTGAAACAGTTAATAATAATTCTCAAAGATCTCAGCAGGGAAAAGAGGATATGGATCTGGTTTGAAAAAAATATTTGCGAAACTAAGAGATAGAATTAATGATCATCCTGAAAATAATGATGGTAATAAGATATCAACGCCACCTTCTGATTGAGTCAACAAGCTAAAAATTATAAGTAATAAAAATAAAATTTTATTACTTAATTAATCATGAATTAAACAGCTTACCATTATTTAAATTAATTTTTTAACTGACCATGGCAGAGAAATATGACTTTCATAAATATAAGGAAGTACTCTGCCATAATTTCGTTTTAGAATCTGATTAGCGCTTTATTTGACTAAACAGATAGAGTTGGTACAATTCTCAGGAAAATTTTTACTCATTTTGGTCCCAAAATGAGTTCGAATGACGCGACTGAAGATAAGGCTACGATTCATCCGGATTTAGTATCATCTCCCTCACTGACGCTTCATACCATTCCTTTTACCATGATTGTATAGCGTGATGTGTTTTCTCCTTTACCTATCAATGTACGTCTATTATCGACTCTGAGATTTCATAGCGCTTTTATTGTCTTATTATCATTTTTATAAAGAAGAATAGTCTTCATCTTAAAAATTATATTTTTTTTATATTGTTTAATTTTTTTATCTTAAAATAATTAAATTCTCATAAGTTAATTAAAATAAGAAAATTAAATTGCAAGTTTTATTTAAATTGCTAACTTTTATATTTGTTTTTATTATAAAAAAGATTTATTGTAATAAGTTATTATTAATATGTAATTGTTTAAAAACAATTCATATTGACCATTAAAATTTATCTTTACCTTTTTTAGATAATAAAGTCTTGCTATGCCGGATAATACAATAAATGAATTAATATCACACTATCAATCACTGAGAATATTTTCAAAGATTTATATTCTCTGGGGGAAATGTTAAAACAACACCGGATTAATTTGTTATCTATTAAAGATAAAACTCTTGTTAGGAACAAAGAAAAAAGTATCTCTCTCTCAAAGGATAGCGAGTATAGAGATACTATTCAGAAATTTATAAGAGATAATCCTCTAAATATTGCTCAGGCCACACCAGAACAAATATCAAATTTAACTAAGTTGTTTATTAGCTGGAAAGGTGACTTTTTTGAGGATAAATATGATTATCAATCCCATAAAGATAAAAATAATATACCTAAAGAGGATAGATATAATATTCATGCAGCGATTTTTGCGCTTTGTTATACAGTTTACTCTCTTAACGATTCTAATAAATTTGATACGGATTCGACTTCTAAAAAAATCGATAGTAACGATATTTTAGCGCTCTTAAAAACCTTAAATAATGATCAAAAAAAGACCTCCGATTCTATATCATATAATAAAAAAAGAACACAAGGATTTCTGAAAGAAATTGAAGAAGAGGCCGCAAAGTATATCCCGCCGAATAAAACTAAAACCTACCGAGCAATTAAAATTTCTTCAATCGTATTGGCGAGTATCGTTGCGCTGACAGCTGGTTTAGCAACCGGTGGCGCAATATATCTACTAATAGGGAGTGGTTCTACTTTTTATACTGTATTGGCCATAGTTGTCGGGCTCTTTGTCTTTAAGGCTGGCGTTCAGTCAAATTATAATTTTTTTTCAAGCACGTTATCTGACTTTTTTCGAATGGTTGCAAGAGATGAACTCACGCAATATATCGATAAAGAAACTGATAAGCGTGAACAGATGAGAGGGTTTAAGAAGTTTTTATTAGGATTCGCATTTATTTTTGCATTGTCAGTTGGCGTAGTCAGTGCGGCCCTGCTTGTCGGGTCGATTATGGGTTTGTCAGCGTTAATATTTCCTTTTTTAGGTCCTACTGTACCATTGGTTTTAGGTAGTGTATTAGGTTTATGTTATGGTATTGCGTTGACCATAACCATGTTCTATGCGTTTGTTAAAGCACTTAAAAATCCATTTTCATCTTCAGAAATTAAATTAACGCTACGTCAAGTGTTAGGTTATTTTATCAAGGGTGCTTTAACCGCACTAGTTTTTTTCGGTATTGGTTTTGGTTGTAAAGTTTCTATTGTTACTTTAGTGACACTGTTAAGTGCTGCATTTCCATTTATATCTGTGCCAGTAATTTCTGCCCTTTGCATCGGTTTAGCGGTTGTTTCATTTATTGGGCAGGTACCCTTTGCCGTGTTAAGCGTGAATAAGTTTTGTAATACGATAGTTGGTTTTTTTCACTCAACCCAGAATTCTCAAGAGTTAAAATCTTGTGATGAACAAGAAAAGTGCGGAAATCACTTTTTTTCCATATTGAAAACTTATTACAATATAACTATTAATGCGTTGGGTAATGCGGCTTTAGTCTTTATTAAGGGTTCGATAAGTTCAATCTTCGCTGTAGTGGGTAGTGGATTCTATTCTTTTTCTGGAAATATGCCGGAACCCATGAATAAAGAAGAACAAGAGGCTCATACAAAAAGAGACGAATTTATCACTCAATATCGTTTTGGTTCGACTGAGATTAGGAGTAGTGAAAATGCTTCTTCTGAAACAGAAAATAAGATTGTAACTCTGAAAGTTGGAAAACAATTTTTTTCTCTAGTCAGTCTACCTCAAGAATCAACTATTCATGACAATGATAACGAAAAAGAGAATATAGATGATAATATTTCGCGTTTATCTCATAAACAGTAAACGAAAAATTATCATTTAACGTACCAAGTGGCTTACTTTCTTTGTAAACTACTTAGATGAATAAGCGTTCGTATTTTAACTGTTGTGAAGTACTGTATCCTCTGCAAAAAATACCCAGAGTGGATAAGAAACATCATGGAAACTTAGATCTAAACATTTTTTATCAATCAAATGAACGTTTTGCTTATAAAAAATGTTTGGTTTTTTTGTCTAGAAATGAAATCACGTAATGTGATTGTGAAACTTAAGGCTCAGAATAGAATATCATCTTGCCTATATTTTTCTAGAGGTATGTTCTATCTGATTACTATGCTATAGACACAAAATAACTATGGCACGACGTTATTATTCTTTTTCTCTATTTTTCCATTTAAGTGGTAGCTATCGTTAGTTTTTAATGTCCATTGGTAAAACAATGGCAAACGTTACGCAATTTTCAGGCTCCGTGCTATTTATGTGTTAACGGATAAATCGCGACCTATCTTCAATTACTCATGGAGTCATAACGGTATCGGGAATATGCTTTGCAAAATAATTCAATGTATAGTTGGCGGGCTAAATAATAAAAGTTTTCAATAACTAACGTGACTTATTTGTGCTCTCGATCTTAACTTTTTCTTCTTGTTAATTTGAATACTATTAAATAGTTTTAATTATTTTACGTAAATTGAGTTTAAGATAAAGAGTATTTAATATTTAGCCATATCAAATTATATAAAGAGTTTCATCTTCTATTTAAAAATAAAGAATCTTTTCTTTTTTCCTTTACTCTGTAAAAAGTACTTGCTTGTATCTTATCATAATTTTTACATTTAATAAATGATTTTATCAATAACAAAAAAGAATAATCAACCTGTGCTAAGTCGTTGTTTTCTTGACATAAATGTCAATTAAATATAATCTGAAAAACATAGTAAAACTATTTTAAAAAAAAATAAAAATGAATATAGACAAATTTTTTTCAAAAGCACAAAAAAGTTTGCAAGCTTATATCAATCTAAGTGTTAGTTTACGAAAGATAACGCTTGTTACCAGTGCGTATCAACCTGAGATAAAAAACTTAGCTTTCAATAAAATTAAAGAGTTAAAAAAGAAAGAAGAAGTTATTTCTTTTCTAAAAAATTATAATTATAGTTTTCTTTCATTCTATCAAGATCATGATTATGAAGGAAAGCCTGATTTTTATAGAAATTTTTATTTTTTTGTTTACTTTTTATCCCTGGTTCAAGAAAAATATGGTAAGGAATTTGTACAAAAAACCTTGTTTGGCCAGTCAACTTTCAATAACGATCTCGATCAGAGATTAGAGGCAGAGTTTGGTCTATGGCACAATCAAGAATTAAAAAAGCAAAATTTATGGGAAAACTTTAAAAGTTTTATTAGAGCGATTTTTAAGTATCAAGAGACCGGAAAAGCGATTCAAGAAAGTGTTTCTGTAAATGAGAGTTTAATGTATGCCCCTCCGAAACAGGCTTTAAGTAGCGTTAAAAGCCCTGTCGAGCTTACGGGTGAAAATCTTTTAATTAAATACAGCCCTAACATTTTGCGCATGATTTATGAAATGGGGAAAAATCTTAATCCAGTGTCTTTAATAGGCGTACAGCACTGTTCTAACCCAGTTTCCCCTAAGGATGGGATTGATACAAATCCTAATTTATATGGTGAATCACATTATAATTCAAATTATTGTTTAGATTCAGATTCAGATTCGGTTTCTAGTTGTGATTCTGGATTAGATTCTCTAAAAAGTGTTCATTCTGATTCTGAATGTTCAGGGTCATTATCATCTTCTTTGCCGATTGAAGAATCAAGGCAACAAAGAAAAAAGAAAGTATTAAAAAGCAAACGTTCTGAACAAGAGAGGCGGTTTTATTCTAGGCGTGAAGGAAAACATAATCAATCAAACGCTGACGCTTCGGATCTAGGCTATGAGAGTGGCGATAATGTATCAACTGGTCGTTTACAATCAGAAAATAGCCAGAATCTAGGTGTTGAAAGTCGAGAAAGAATCTTAGATCCTCATTTAGAGTTAAAGTTAGAAGAAAAATTAAAAAAATGCCTAGAGAGAAAAGAGGTTTATTATAGACTCTATAAACGATATGAATCTTATCAACACAATAAAGTGAGTAAAGAAGAATTAATAGATTATCAATTTAAATTTAAGCTCAATCAAGCGCTCTATCATCTTTATGAAGATTATATAAAAAAGAACAAGATGGTTTATCTAATAGCGTTTTAGCAAAGTTATTAAAATACTATGAATTTAAATATTCAATAAACAAGTATAAGCTTAATGAATATAAGACTCATATAGGAAATACAGAGAAGAATGAGAGGTTAAATATTGGAGAATATACATTAGAACAACTAAAATATTATAAAAACAAGTGTGACAAAATATATACGCCTAGGTTGAAAAACTATCAATTGCTTATAGCCGCGCAACAGACAGCAGTACAACAGACAGCAGAGCAACAGACAGCAGTACAACAGACAGCAGCGCAACAGACAGCAGCGCAACAGACAGCAGCGCAACAGACAGCAGCGCAACAGACAGCAGAGCAACAGACAGCAGTACAACAGACAGCAGCGCAACAGACAGCAGCGCAACAACCAGTGCAACAACCAGTGCAACAACCAGTGCAAGGGAACGGGGCACCACCACCACCGCCGCCGCCACCGCCACCGCCGCCGCCAGCAGTACAACAGACAGCAGCGCAACAACCAGTGCAAGGGAACGGGACACCACCGCCACCGCCACCGCTACCAACTGCCTCAGGTGCCGTAGAGCGGTAATGTTTCAGTTGATATACAACAGGGGCTTAAAGGATTTTTTAATATCAAAAAAAGGAAACCCTATTGGGAAGTAGTAGATAATAAAGAAAAAATTAATGAATTAGCAGAAAGAAAAAAAGAACAAACTAAATTAAATAAAAAAATAAATAAAATAGAATTACAAAAAGCACGCTTGAATGAAAAAATAGCAGAATTAAATGATGAGGATGAATGGGGGGAAGCAGATAAGGAAACAGCAAAAATACGATACTTAAATGCTAAAATTTCTATTTTAGAATATGAAAAATTAGGGAAAGATTTAGAAATTTTAAATCTAAAGATAGATCAATTAACAGAAGAATTAGAAATGAATAATAATAGTAGAATAAAAGCAGAGCTTCGACAGCTTAAAAGAGAGAAAAAACAATTAGATGAAAAATTAGATAGCAAAGCACAAGAAAATCTTCTGTGTAAAAAATTTATAGCAAATAATAGTTTCCCTGAATATGATTTGAGTGAAGATGAGAATGATGATGGTGTAAATAATACTCCGAGTTTATAATTCACTAAATCATCGCTTTCGAGTGATGCTGACGATGAGACAAGGAGTGCATTGCGCAAGCAATGCGCAGTCGAAAAAGCAGCGATAGTAGGCGTGCATTGTATGATTCGAACTCATTTTGGGCTCAGGATGGCCAATATTTTTTGTGAGGATAGCGACTCGCTAATTGTGAATTTAAATGCTATTTAAACATTTTTAATTATTTTACATAATTTCATTACAAACATCACTCGTGTAGTAAGGAATCGTCTTTTTTTGAGTCAAACTGTTAAAAATATCGAGTAAAAAAAGTCAAATTTTCTTACTTGATTTATCATAATAATAAGTTTATCTAAACTATTGATTCTTATTTCATTAATTTTTTGAGTAGATATTAAATAGACGATAAATCAGTTTTTCATGCTATGAAAATAGCATAGCTATTAAATTTTCAAAAACTGAGTCGAGTCTATTCAATTTAAGGTAAGTGGCGGTAAAAGTAATTATATCTGGAGTTAATTTTATTCATAAAGTCAAAAAAATTCAGAGCGAGTTTTTTTGAAATGATCGCTTGTCTCTGTCAAGACGTTTATTTTTTAATTTTCTCATAAATTAAATTTTTTTTAAAAATAGCCAAATAATACAAGTTTTTATATATCTATAATCAATTTTATTTATATAAAAGTTGTTTTGTTAGTTTTGAAAAAGTTAAATAAGAGTAAATTTTAATCCTACAACAAAGTAATCACACGTATGATCGATAGATAAGCTAAATAAATAATTATTGAGGTTGCTTTGAATTGTTAAAAATATTATGTATGATACAAGATCAACTGTTATACTTAATAAAGTGTTTTTATGCCGAGTAGTTCACAAGATAAAACAAATCTTCTCGAATCCATGCTCGCAAAAATATTGGACAGGCTTAACGAACCCAAGAAAAATTTTTCTGAACTTTTAGATGATTTGTATTCCTATGGGGAATAATTTAAAACAAACTCGATTGAATACGTTATCTGCACAAGAAAAATCTTTAATTAAAAAAGGCAAAAAAGTTATTTCTCTCACTCAGGAGAGTGGGTTTCGCGAGCATATCAAGAAAGTAATCGTGAATCAGGATAAGTCAAAGGAACCTAAAAAAAAATCATCATTGAGCGTCTTCGGGTTACAGAAATTATCTATTTTTATGACTGCTTGGGAAGATCCCTACTTCAGAAGTGGGAATGAAAGTCAAGTAACTCCCCATTCTATTTTTTACGATCGCCAATATAATAAAAATAAACGTTTTATTGATAAACAGACTAGACACGCTATCCACGCAGCGCTCTTTGCGCTTTGTCAGACGATCAATTCAGACTCAAGGTTAGATCCTAAAACGTCGCGTAGAGATTACTTAACGTCTCTGACGCCTCTTTACAAAGAAACAATGGATGCGCCCCCTGCAAGCTTAGCAGAAAGAGAACAAAGTGATCAAAACGGGATAATAACCAAGTTAGATACGCACAAGTTTCAAGAGAAAGGACAACAGTCTTCCTCGGATTTGAGTAAAGCACAACAAAAAGAATACCTACACAGTGCTGAACAAGCGATAACTATATACACGCCGCCGACTAAAACGTATCGAGCAATTAAGATCTTTTCAATCATTTTGGCGATTATCGTTGGGTTGACAGCCGGTTTAGCAACGGCTATCTATTTATTTTTACCGACTATGCCATTGTGGGGAAGCATCCTCATAGTAGGGGTTATCTTTGGAGGCGTTGGTTTTTATTCAAATTATAGTTTTTTTGCAGAAACTTTACCTGATTTTTTTCGAATGATAGTCAGCGGAAAACTCACGCAATATATCGATAAAGAAACCGGCGAACGCAAAACAATGGGTTGGTTTAGGAAATGCTTATTAGGATTAGCGTTTATTTTTGCATTATCCGTTGGCGTGGTAAGCGCGGCACTTCTTGTTGGAGCGATTATAAATTTTGTACCACTTACTTTAGCTTTAGTACTCGGGCTTTTTTTATTGTGTTGCATTGACGATAACGATGTTCTATGCGTTTGTTAAAGTGATCAAAGATCCGATTTCATTTTCAGAGATCAAAGCCTGGTTTAAAAACTTAACTGCGCGCCAACTGTTTGGTATTTTTATCAAAGGAGCGTTAACCGCGCTGGTTTTATTTGGGATTGGTTTTGGTTGTAAAGTATCGGTTTTGTCGTTAGTGGCACTTTTAAGTGCTGCCTGTCCGTTTATATCCGTGCCAATCATTTCTGGTATTGTAATCGGTTTAGCAGTAATTTCATTTATTGGTCAAGTACCTTTTGCGGTATTGAGTGTCAGTAAATTTTATGATACGACCGTTCATTTTTTTGCGAATTTGTTTTGCTCAAAGGGGCTTCAAACGGTAAAAGAACAATTCTGGAAAGAAAGAAAAATGGAGTAATCGTTTTCTCAAGTTATTAAGTACATTTTTTCTAATGATTAATGCGCTGGGTAATGCAGTGTTAGTGGTGATTAAAGGGCTAACAAGTTCAATTTTTGCTGCAGTCGGTGCTGGACTCTACTCTTTTGCAGGCAATATGCCGGAATCGAACTATACAGAGCAAAGAACAAATGCTTCTATCTATAATCTCGAATTTATTCAACAAGCGTGGTCAAAATCGACTAAGGTGGTCTCAGAGGAGACTGTGACTGCTGATGAGACGCCTTCCTTATCTCAAGAAATAAAAACAATCGATCAGGCCATTCAATCGGTGGGAGAGAAGGTTTCTCCTGGATTGTATTCACAGCCTAAAAATACGATCAACGATTCTAATCAGGATAATGAACATACTTCTCTTTTATGTTATAATGCATAAAATAGTATTAAATATCTTATAATAACCGATGATATTCGGAAACTTACCTATTGAGAGCGGCAGACTATCACGGTCAGGTATTTCGCTTTTTGTACGTATCCTAAAAGTTTTGCTTTTCTTTTTTTCTAAAAACGATATAATGCGCTCCATTGATTCTGCTCAAGTTGTTTTTTTTTTGCCTTCGGGTAATTTAAGTAAACAACACTAATGAGTCCAATACTTGTTTGTGCGAAAGAAAAGTGTTTTTCTTTTATTGAGAACCACGTTTTTTCTATAGAATTCTGGCGTTTAATTGCTTTTGTAGGGAAGCGCTTGATTAGCACAGCAAAGCTCTTTGCCAAAATTGCCTATATTTTCTCAATTGTTAACTATTTCCTGAATTTTCTTAGGGCTATCTTAAGAATAATTAGTTTTTTTATACAATTAAAAATAAAAATTTAGGTGAAACTCGAAAAGTATTATTTTCGATTTTCAAGGTAATTATTTCATTAATAGCATTTATTCTTTGTTTTTTTATGCCTGTCCCAGCGGCCTTAGGGATCGCTTTTTTGTTTTATAGCTTAGCAAAATTACTAGATAGTACAATCATTTTTATTTTTAGTTTTATAGCGTATGTGCTCATCGATAAAGAGGCAGAAAATACCCAAGGAGAGCGTGATCAATATTTAAAAAATGTCATAAATCACAGTAGTATTTTAACGATTGCTTTACCGATGACCCTCTTAACAGGTTTAATGATGGTGGGCAGTCCTGGTGTGATGTGTTTTGCTGTAGCGATGACAGCCTTATTTTTGGTTACGTATATTGCTTGTTTAAGTTATGTGTTATATCAATATTTCAGATTAAACGATTGCGAAGAATCAGTAAAATTAAAACAAAAATATTTAAAAAATATCAAAAGTTTATTACTTGATGTGTTAATACTTGTTTTATTTTTAGCTATCACCATCACTGCTTTGTTTCTCCCCATTCCGGTTGTAATCGCTGGATTATCGATTAAGCTATCTGTTGTGGGACTAGCATTATTGAACTTATTAGATGTGGTCAAAGGAATTTACTATTATCTTTCTAAGAATAAAAACGATTCTGAACCGCTAGGAATGAATTATGATCCGAATACAGCCATTACACAATCCGGTTATTATGCAACGAAAAATATAATCAATTATTTAGCTAAGCCTAAGGAAAGCAAGGATAATGTAAAAATTTTATTGAAAAATAAAGAAATTCTGATTCGTGAGTGGTTATTAAAAACAACAGATTTACAAAATAAAATAAATAAAATTCAATTATCACCTGGAAGAAAAAAAGCTCAATGTTAAAATAGAAGATTTAACCAATAATCTTGCTGTTTTCTTAAAAATTCAGCAGTTTGAGTCTTGCCAAGAAAATCTAAACACTCAAACCGAAAATATCTCTAATAAAAGTAGTGAGTTTATAGAAGAAAATAAACTCAAGAAAAAGAATCAATATGAAGATATGATAAAAAAAATCGATCATTTTATTTCTGGGTTTTTAGAAATAAAAAAAGATTTAAAATTGGAAATTGTGAGCTCTGAAGAAGTCAAGCAAGAGCAGAAAAAAACTTCTGAGATAGCTAGTTCGATGTGTGCAAAAAAAGAGAATATTTCTAATAAAAATAGCGAGTTTATACAAAAAAATAAATTCAAGAAAAAGAATCAGTATGAAGATATGATAAAAAAAATGGATGATTTTATTTATACAATTTTAGAAATAAAAAAAGATTTAAAGTTAAAAGTTATGAGCTCTAAAGAAATTAAACAAGAGCAGAAAAAAACTTCTATGGTAGATCGATCGATTGAAAATAGTCCATTATGGATCCTATTCAATGATTACATGAATGAAAAAGTAACACAGCCGATTCAGCATAAGTGGTTGCACCAATCCTTCTTTAAAAAAACCGCTGACTGTACGGCACTTAATGAAGCAATACAAGTCGCCACCAAGATTGAAAATGAAGTACTATCTAACTGCTGTTCACCTTGACGCAGCAGAAGCTTCAGAGAACCATGAACACTTAGAAACCAGCACAAGAGTCAGCAACTCTGCTTAAAACAGAAAACAACTATTTGCTTATTTGTTCAATAAAATAAGGATGTAATGTGCTGTGCTGACTGAATTCAGGATGAAAAGTAGCGGCGATACAACGACCTTCTTGCACCGACGACTTCATCATTCATTTTTGCAAGAATTCGTACCTGTGAGCTATCCATCGATTCAATCTTTGGAGCACGAATAAAAGGCATTTCGATGGTTTGACCAGTGATAAAACAGAACCCAGTTTTGATTTCACTGGCCGTTTGTCTTCCATAAGCATTGCGCGTTAAAGTGATCGCAATTCGCTTTAAAGAGGGCTGTTGATGGGAGCGAATACGCGCGCTCAATAAGATTGCTCCCGCACAGGTCCCAAAAATAGGTTTTTGATAGGAAAGTAGGGCAGACCATAGGCCACTTTCTTGTAATAAACGGAGAAAAACAAGGCTTTCTCCACCAGGAATAATTAATCCATCACTTTTTGCTAAGGTTTCAGGCGTCCGTACGTAGAAGGAAGACACACCCTGTTTGGCTAAGCAATCTGCATGGGCTTGAAAGCCACCTTGTAAGGCTAATATTCCAATTCGCATGGATAAAGTTAGACCGCTTCAGTGACGGTATGTGGCAGGATACCCGACATACCTTCTTTTAAATCTTGCGATACTTCGAGTAATTTGTTTGGATCTTCATAGTGGGTGGTGGCCAAAACAATTGCACGTGCTCGTTTTTCCGGGTCAGAGGATTTAAAAATTCCTGAGCCAACAAAAACGCTTTCAGCCCCTAATTGACGCAGCAATGCCGCGTCCGCGGGGGTGACCACGCCACCGGCTGAAAAATGAGGAACCGGGAGCTTTCCAGTTTGCGCGATCCAATTAACGAGTTCAAGCGGTGCGCCAAGATGTTTAGCACGGACAAATAACTCTTCTGCACCCAGAGCACCTAATACTTTAATTTCCTGAGTGATCGCGCGCATGTAAAATATTCCCTGAGCCGGCTTCACCTTTGGTCCGAATCATTGCTGCGCCTTCACCAATTCGTCTAAGTGCTTCGCCTAGATTGCGACAACCACAAACAAAAGGAACTTTAAACATTGATTTATGAATATGATGTTCATCGTCTGCTGGAGTTAATACCTCACTTTCATCGATAAAATCGACTCCTAACGCTTGTAAAATTTGCGCTTCCGCAAAATGACCAATCCGGACCTTGGCCATGACTGGAATCGAAACCGTCTCCATAATATCGTGAATCAATTGCGGCCGAGGCGTCGAATATCGGCAGGAACACGTTCTAAGGCCATGACGGCACACGCACCCGCTTGCTCAGCAATTTTAGCTTGCTCGACGTATGTGATTCCGATAGAAGTGTCTTTTATTATAAGTGGCTATTGTACAATAGTTTTGAAGCGAAGTCGAATCCATCCACGGATATTTTTGCGGGAGCACGCCTCTTTACGAGGCGTGTATTACTAATTTTTTTGTTACTGCATAACTGATGGCCGCCCCAATTAGGGTAATGAGCCAGCAAATATAGATCCATACTAAAAAAAGTGGGAAAGCAGATAACGTTCCATAAATAATTTTATAGGTTGGAAAATAAGATAAATAAAGACTAAAGCCGTATTTTGCTATTTCAAACAGAAATGTAGCGAATAAGGCGGCACTCAGCGCCGCGCGCCAGGGTACGATGCAATGGGGAACAAATCGGTATAAAAATGCAAAAAATAACAGAGTCAATAAAGGGGGAAGTAAAATAAGGAGATTATCCACCACAACGTGCGTGGAGAGAAAGGGCAAAGCAAAGTGAGAGAGAATAAATAATGATAACGCAATTAAGAGTGGAATAAAAAGTAAAGCCAGCCAATAACTGAGCGTTGTGAACGTCCAATGACGCCGCTTGGGGGCTTGCCAAATACTATTGAAGGTTTGTTCTAAGGTTAACATCAATAGCGTTGCCGTGATCAGTAAGAGCAGGAGACTAATGATAGACAGTTGTCCAGCGCGCTCCATAAAGCCATGAAGATGTGTGGTGATTGTTTGTGCGGAACTTGCTAAAAAATTCGCAAAAATAAAATTTTGGACCTGCTGACTCATGGTTTTAAATTGTGGGAATTTAGCCAGTACGCTAAAGCCAAATGTCATTAATGGGATCAGCGAAAGTAAGGTGGCGAAACTTAACGCCGCCGCACGATAACTACAGCCGGTGGCTTGAAAGCGTTGCCAAGCACATTGCACGGAATCCACCCAAGCCATTACTTTTTTTTTCATAAATCTCCTTAGCTGATCAACCAGTCAGTTTAGGGCTCAGTGTAGCGGACTGAAGCCCATTTTTAATAGTACTATTTGATGCTGAAGAGTGAGCAGTTATGAGTTAGTTGGCTTTGTCTCTGGCACGCCGTAATTTAGGTTTACCTGGACGACGATTCGTTTTTTGAGCCGAATCTTTGTGAGAAGTCCCTCGCGCAGCATAACCTGATTTTTTAGGTGTTGAGGCGCCTCCTTTATGCGCGTAACCGGCAGAGCGTTGTGGCCGTTCCACGGGCATGACGAATTCATCACGATTTCCTTTTTCCTGATAATTAAAATCCGGCAAGATACATTTTTCAATCGGTTGTTTGAGTAAACGTTCGATGGCACGGACTTGTGCTTGATCACTTTTCGTGATCAAAGTATAGGCTGCACCGTGTAGCACGCCCAGTTCGACCAATACGATGTGTATAGGCATCAGTGGTTGCTGGCATGTCAAAGTTAATTACATGGGAGACGTTTGCAACATCGATACCCCGTGCCGCAATATCTGTGGCGACTAGAATTTGGAGGACTCCACGTCGAAATTGGTCGAGTGCCATCTGTCGTCGAGATTGGGAGAGATTCCCTTGAAATGAAGTACTACGATAACCTAATCGTTCTAAATGCTCAGCTAAACGTTTAGCACGATGTTTTGTACGAGTAAAAATTAAGATAGAGTCAACCGGTGTCTCTTGTAACAAACGAATTAATAAAGCTGTTTTTAGAGATTCACTCACTGGATACAGGCGTTGTTCGACAGTCGTTGCCGGCGCTAAAGCGCCAATTTGTATCGAAACCGGATGTTTCAATATTTCATCAGCTAAAAGACGAATCGCTTTTGGCATCGTAGCGGAAAAAAGCAAACTCTGTCGTTTTTTAGGTAAGTAGCCGAGTATTTTACGGATAGCCGGTAAAAAGCCAAAATCAAACATTTGGTCGGCTTCATCTAGGACTAAAAACTGGAGATGGCTAAAATCTATATTTTGTCGGTCAATGTGATCTAATAAACGTCCTGGGCAAGCAATTGCAATATCTACGCCGCGTCGCAACATTTGAAATTGTTTCGTTAGATTGACACCACCATATAAAGTGGTGCTCCGTAAACCGGTATCGCGGCCCAAAGTGCGAATAGTTTGATGGATTTGTTCGGCTAATTCACGAGTGGGCACGATAATGAGTGCCCGCAGACGGCCTTTTTGACCGGTTAATAGCTGTTGTAGCAGCGGTAAAACGAATGCGGCGGTTTTGCCGGTCCCTGTTTGTGCTAAGCCGACGACATCTTGACCTTCCAGAATCACTGGAATGGCTTTATTTTGAATAGGGGTCGGCGCAGTATAGCCTGAGGCCTGAATACCGGATAAAATACGGGGGTCGAATCGAAAATTTTTAAAGTCCACTAAAGTTTCCTGGCTGAAAAAGCGAGCCAAGTAATATCTTTAGCTCTAAATTGATGGCGCGCATTTTAACAAGCTTATCCCTAAAATGGTAGACAATCCGTACAACTTAGCAAAATAGCGCTCTAAATGACGCTTTCTAGCCCCATGAAAATTTTATTATCTATAAAAGATAAAAAAGAAGAGCGTTTTGTAATGAAAGCGATGACATGAGGCAAAAGAATTTAACTTTATTTCCATCGCTTGAAGAGTAAGCAAGTTAAGACTATTTTTAAAGAATAACAAATGGCAAAATAAAGGAGGTTACGACGATGAAACGACCGATGTTCCTTAAACTTTTTATAGACCATCTTCCTTTTTTTGGAGTGGGTCCTGTCAATCGCAGAGCGCAATCTAAAAGAAGAAAACAAGATCGACAAATCCAGAAGGAAAAGAGAGAGAAGCTCAAACGTTATTTACAAGTTTCAGAAAGTATCCGCCGTTTTTAAAAGGGATTGTTTGGCAAATTAGAAAATTATTCCAAATACCCATCACCTAACCGTTATCAAAGAATTTTGTCTACTTGAAGCGATCGATACGTGTAAACCTTTTTTATAATACCGCTTGACCGGTTCACTTTGTATCATTATGATAGGCACCCTCAAACGCTTTAAATTCCCCGATAGCTCAGTCGGTAGAGCAAATGACTGTTAATCATTGGGTCGCAGGTTCGAGTCCTGCTCGGGGAGCCAGACACAATTCCGGTCTTTAAAAGCAGTTTCCTAGTTTTTAGTGCCGAGTCCGTTTTAACCGATGGAATAGGCAAGCCTTTATGGCAAACGTTTCGGTACTTTCCCAAACTAGGCGTTTATCGTTAAAGTTTGTTTGGGAAAATTTGAGAATTATCGGAGATTTAGAATTATGTATGCAGTCATTTCCGCCGGTGGAAAGCAGTATAAAGTCGCTCTAGGCGAGCTGATCAAGCTTGAAAAATCGAATCTGAAGTGGGTGAAACGGTTGAATTTCCGGTATTGCTTCTCTCTACCCCCGAGGCGGGCTTGAAAGTCGGTTCACCGTATGTCGCAGAGGCGAAAGTGAAAGGGTCGATTGTTGAACACGGTCGTCACGATAAAGTCAAAATTATTAAATTTCGCCGTCGTAAGCACCATTGTAAGCAAATGGGGCATCGTCAGTATTATACCGCCGTTAAGATTACAGAAATTTTATAGAGGTTATCAGCCATGGCACATAAAAAGGCAGGGGGTAGTACCCGAAATGGTCGCGATTCGCATTCTAAACGCTTAGGTGTTAAGCACTTTGGTGGTGAGTTCGTCAAAGCCGGAAATATTATTATCCGTCAGCGTGGAACACACTATCATCCTGGTGCGAATGTCGGTATAGGTAAAGATCATACACTGTATGCGTTGGTTCCTGGGGCCGTCGTTTTTGCTCGCAAAGGTGAAAAGCTGCGACAATTTGTTTCAGTTTGCCCGATAGATGAAAATTCAAAGCCAACCAGTTAAAAGTTGGTAAAATAGACACCCCGCTTTGACGGGGTTTTTTTATGAAATTCCTTGATGAAGTTGAAATTTTAGTAGCGGCAGGAAAAGGTGGTCCCGGCTGCGTAAGCTTTCGTCGAGAAAAGTTTATTCCATTAGGTGGCCCTGATGGTGGCGATGGCGGTGATGGCGGAAGCGTCTATCTTCAAGCCGTCTCTAATCTCAATACACTGATTGATTTTCACTATAATCGACAATACAAAGCACAAAATGGTGAAAATGGCCGTGGCAGTGATTGTGCCGGAAAAAAAGGGGAAGATCGAATCCTCTTTGTGCCAGTGGGAACCCAAGTTTATGATGCCGACACGCAAGAGCTGATTGGCGACTTAGTGAATGCTGAGCAAAAACTATGTGTCGCCAAGGGTGGATGGCATGGTTTGGGTAATGCGCGTTTTAAAAGTAGTACAAATCGTAGTCCCCGTCAGTTTACCCCGGGTCAACCCGGGGAAGAACGCCGACTTCGTTTATCATTAAAACTTTTAGCGGATGTTGGCTTAGTTGGATTACCCAATGCTGGAAAATCGAGCTTGATTCGTGCCGTCTCTGCCGCAACACCCAAAGTAGCGGACTATCCTTTTACAACTTTAAAGCCACAGTTAGGCGTCGTTTCCCTAGAGTATGGGCGGAGTTTTGTCATGGCGGATGTTCCCGGGTTGATTGAAGGGGCTTCTGAAGGAACTGGGCTAGGACTCCGTTTTTTAAAGCATCTTGAAAGAACACGTTTACTACTTCATGTCGTCGATATTTCTCCTTTAGATGGCAGTGATCCACTGAAGAATGTCCTTACTATTGAAGAAGAATTAAAAAAATATAGCCCCACTTTGGCCGCTAAACCGCGGTGGTTTATTTTAAATAAAATAGACACGCTGTCTGGCGATATCTCGTACCGTAATTATGAGTGCTTAAAAGAAAAACTGGTCAAACACCGACCTTGTTTTGAAATTTCGGCCTTACAGCGTGTCGGGACTCAAGCATTGTGCTATGCTCTTGGAGAATTTCTCGAGAATAGCGCAGACTCCCTTTCTTAGGGTATTTCTTTAAGTTTCGCGCTCTTTTTCAGCACATTGGAGATTCGAAGTTGGATTAAGGCGGTACTTAAGTTGTTTACCCATTTTAAAATGAATACGATATTTCTCTGGAGCTAAAAAATGTTCCCCCGTTTTCGGATTGAAGGCAGAACGCGTCGACGACCTTGGGAGAGCGCCTGCTCTAAGGCTTCTACTAATTGTTCTACGCTTTTTTTTATCGTAGAAGCAGATAATTGGAATTTTTTATGAGTTGGTTAATGAGTTCTGGTTTAAGCATCGCTATAATTAATCCTGTGATAAGTTTGATTAAGCCAAAAAAATGATCCAATTACAACTGCGTTATCTTCCTAATTTAGTTACTTGTATCCGTTTTATATTAATAGGGCCTATTCTTTGGGCTTTATTGAAAAAGTACTATCCTCTTGCTTTTTATTTATTTTTAGTGGCTGGCTTGAGTGATGGCTTAGACGGTTTTTTGGCGCGCTTTTTTGGTTGGACAAGCCAATTCGGTGCATTAATAGATCCCTTAGCCGATAAATTGCTACTCATGAGTAGTTTTATGGTATTAGCCTATTTAAAGCAAATCCCATTTTGGTTAATGATATTAGTGATTGGCCGCGACACTTGGATTATGGGGGGTGCACTGATTTATCGATACTGCGTAGGGCCCCTAAATTATAAACCCGTTTGGATTAGTAAACTGAATACTTTTCTCCAATTAGTGCTTGTTACCTTATTGTTGATAAAACTTGCTTTTTACCCCTTACCTGAGCGCCTCATCGATCGCCTCATTGAGGCCGTATTTATCACCTCTTTGTTAAGTTTTATTCAGTATACCTGGGTTTGGGCGAGACAGGCACTTTTTTATTCAAAAATATTGAAAAAAGAGCCTCCACGGAGTTTACCTTAACACGATGGTTATGCAGCTCACTCTCCCAATTCAACCGCCCGATGCAAACACCTTCGAGAATTTCTATACCAGCCCACCGAATGCGTTGCTTATTCACTATCTTAAATTATTTTCAGCAAAACAAGGTGAGCCCTACCTTTATTTGTGGGGAAATCCTGGAGCGGGTTGTACCCATTTATTACAAGCCTCTTGCCACGCTGCGCAACAGCATGGTTTTGCCGTGGCTTATTTACCTTTAACTGTTTTGCAAAAAACAAATGGCCCGGAAATTTTTGATGGCTTAGATACCCTGGATATGATTTGCTTAGATGATGTCGAAAGTATTGCCCACAGTGCGTATTGGCAAGAAGCGCTTTTTCATTTTTATAATCGACTCCAGGAACAAGGAAAATATTTATTGATTGCGGCAAAATGTTCACCACGACAACTGGAGTTTTCATTACTCGATTTAGTTTCTCGATTAAGTAGTGGAGTACTTTTTCAGTTGTATGAACTCGAAGATTCTGAACGTTATGTCGCCTTTCAAGCGCGTGCACACGCTCGCGGACTTGAATTAACCCAGGAAGTCGGACAATTTTTGTTCTTACGTTTACCTCGCCATGCTAAGGCCGTTTTTGCGGCGTTAGAACGTCTTGATAAGGAAACGTTAAGCCTGAAACGAAAATTAACCATTCCTTTAGTAAAAACTTTACTGGATTTGTAAGCGTTAGCTTAATTTCAATGCCACTTCCGCTACCCGTTGCCCCAAAGCCCAGCATAATTTTTTTCTTCCTCACTGAGTGGATTTTTTACTATCCGGTCCCGCCAGATGTGTTGGGCCATAAGGTGTGCCACCAGTAGTTGTTGTTGATAATTCCGGTTCGGAATAAGGTACGCCAATGATAAACATTCCTAAATGAAGCAAAGGTAACATCATCGTCAGCAATGTGCTTTCTTGCCCACCATGAAGGCTCGAGGTAGATGAAAAAAACCGCCGCTGGTTTTTTTTCTAAAGCACCGGATAACCAAAACTCGCTGAGAGAATCGATAAAATACTTCAGTGGCGCTGCCATATTCCCAAATCGAGTAGGGCTGCCGAGGATTAATGCAGCACAATCACGAACTTCTTGTCGGGTGATTAAAGGTGGGGTCAGTAAGGAAGTATTGTTCGTGACTACTTCACAATTCGGGGAAACTTCTGGCACGGTACGAATTTTTGACTCGATACCTTTAACCCGATCAACACCGACCTGAATGGCATTAGCCATCTTTGCCACGGCGCCATGACGACTGTAATAAAGGATTAGTACATAGGGCATAAAAAAACCAATCGATAGTTAACTCAAGTTTTCTGTTTTGACTAATTTTTTTTTAAAAAGAACAAATATATCTGCCATGCATTTTGTATTCTAAGGTCAGTGTAACAAGCCAAGGCTACTGAAGCAACTATCATAAAAACCAAGTATATATTTATGATGAACATAAACGTATTGAATCAATTTATTGCATTTTAAGTTCAAAAAAATAGCATTGACTTAAATGTTGATAAAAAAATTACGATTCATTTTCAGGCTATTACCCAAATTTTTCGACGAAAGGGCTTATTTCATCAGTTGAAATAGCATCATTTGCTAAAAGAATCATCTAATTTACAGATAAAATAATTATTTGTTATTTGTTATTTGTTATTTTTAATAAAACCTTAATATTTTTTATATAGCATAAAGTGATATGTGGTAACAATACATATATCATTTTTATGAATTTTTCTTATTTAGAATCAATATCTCCAGTTCTCCCTGCCGATCAAGGTATTCCTGATAAAGATTTATTGAGTTTGCTCGAGTATGCAAGAATAAAAGGAATCATTTTGCTTTTTAGACCTGTCGAATCGAGCGCTAAATCACTTCATAACAGGGCACAATACCCAACTAAAAATTTTAATATTAAAGGTAAAAGTGCGTCATGGGGGCCGGGGATGGGTTCCAGCGTTGTATCCTCGAAGGTTATGCAATCGCGATTCCTTTAGTTCTAAGCGCTCAACGTTTTATTGAGCTCATTAACACAAAGCATATTTTTTTCAAAGAACAAAAAGGTGAGTATCAAGTATTTCAATGTATTCATCCTCGTACGCAGGAGTTCATTTTGTTTTATGTGAAGGAACTGAAAAGCCAAACTAAAACAGAATACGCTATTTTTAATGAAGATAAATCACCTTTCCAAGTTTTAGCGCACCCTGAATTGAAAAAACCTTTTATTCCTGATTACGATTTATTAGGGGTTATTTTTCCTTGGAGTGAGTTTGGGCCAAAACATATTCGTCCTAACCCGGATGTCATTTACCCAAAATTTTTTCAAAAAATTGTCCCCTAAAGAAAAAATGAATCCACAAAACGATAGTAAAACCTTTTATGAGAGAGAAAAGCCTAACTTAGGAAACATTACCCCTGAGATAATAGAAACTCTTCAAGAAATGAATCAAGCATTAGGCCGCGGTCCTGGTTTAGAGTGTATTCATCATAGTGATGATATTGGTTCACCGGTGAGTGATCCCACTCTAAATTATCCCATAACCGTATTATTACCCGCAAAATTAAATATTAACGCTCGTGAAATTTTCTTGATTAAATCGCCCAAAGAATTGGTTGATTTAATCAGAAAAATTCAGGGAATAGGCTATCGAATTGAATTAAATCCTTTATGGGAAGAAAGTGTCCAGTTTGCAATACGTAGAAATTTTTTAAATAAAACATTTAATATTATTTGGCATTACCATAAAAATGGTGTAGATAAAAAAGATATAGAGTCTGATTTAAAAAAAATGTTTGATCTTGTCGGAGTGAAGAATTCAGTTTTCATAAATAAAGTAATATCCATTTTTTTCTTACTATATAGAAAGAATAGTAATATTAAACTAAAAGAATATTTAAGCTTTATTCAGGATTGTTTATTATTTGATTCAAAAAAGAGACTTCAATATTGCCAATTATTTGAATATTTCTTAGAAAAAAAAGAATTAACCAATGAAAGAACTTCCAGTTTATTTTATTTCCTGGCCTTTTTTAAAGGAGGTATCGATACGTTGGATGAATTGTTAGCAAGCAAAGAAAAAAATCAAGACATCATCACTGAATTTCTGAATAATGTATTTAACTTGATTGAAGGTTATAAAAGGGTATTTTACCAAAATTTAACCAAACCTTTAATCAAGTTCGTCGCCAAGACCGAGTCTGAACCTGAACAGGCAGAAAAAATCACTTTTTCGAGATGAAAACGATCATCATAGCCGCCTAGTGATTTTTTCGTCTGAGAGATTCGCTATGGATTAAGCATAAGTATCGACTTAACGGCTCTAGATTTTGAGAAGGTTATGCCTGAGTTTAGCAGCTGGTTAAGCCAGTAAAAAGGCGGCGGTTGCCGCATTACCGAGCCATAGGCTGTTTATTTCCGGTATTTTATGATATAAAGCGATTCGCTGTAAAAAGCGAATATTTCACACGCCGATCGTTAAGATACTGAGGGTGGCCCCGGTCCCACGTGCATAACGTGGTTCAAGGGTCTTCAGCTATTGAGAGGTGGAGGTTTAACCCAGCAAAAACTGCCTATTAACAATATCTTAGGCGTTTTTTGCCGTTTTTGGAGAAAAATAGTGTCTTTAGTTACTTTGAAAGAACTCTTTGAAGCCGGAATTCATTTCGGTCACCGTACCCGTTTTCGTGAGCCTAAAATGTCGCCCTATATCTATGGGGTGAGAAATGGGATCAGTATTATTGATTTAGAAATCACCCGTAAGCATCTTATCGAAGCACTGGATTATGTCGCAAAACTCGCAGCTAGACCCGGTAGTAAGATTATGTTTGTCGGCACCAAACGAGCCGCCCAAGATTTAATTAAAGCCGAAGCAATGCGTTGCGGAATGCCTTACGTGAACCATCGTTGGTTAGGAGGGCTTCTGACTAATTATCGAACCATTCGCCAATCGATAAAACGTTTAAAAGAATTAGAAACACGCAGCCAAGACGGTAGTTTTGCACAACTCACTAAAAAAGAAGCCTTAAATCTACAGCGGCAAATGGAAAAACTGGAACGAAGCTTAGGTGGTATCAAGGATATGAGTGGTTTGCCGGATGCGTTGTTTGTGATTGATCGTGGTTATGAAAATATCGCCATTGCCGAGGCGCAAAAATTAAAAATACCGGTGATCAGTATTGTGGATACCAATCACTCACCAGAAGGTATTGACTATATTATTCCTGGCAATGATGATGCGGCGCGCGCGATTGTACTTTATACAAAATTGTTTGCCGACACGATTTTAGAAGCGCGTGCCAAAGCGGCTCAGGCCATTGAGTTAGAGGCGATTGCAGAGAAAACCAATCTAGAGACTTCCGAGCAAACGGAAAAAGAGAATCAGCCTGCAATCGAAGATAAAAAAGAGGAGGTGGCTAAGTGAAACCTGTTATCACTGCGACACTTGTACAAGCCTTACGCGCCCGAACCGGCGCGGGGATGATGGATTGTAAAAAAGCGCTCTCCGAAACTAATGGTGATCTTGAGCTTGCTGTTGAGTTTCTACAAAAAGCGGGCCAAATGCAGGCCGATAAAAAAGCGAGTCGAGTGGCTGCCGAAGGTCTTATTGCGGTAACTTACAATAGCGAACGTGCGGTTTTACTCGAAGTAAACTGTGAAACCGATTTTGTGAGCCGTGACGACCACTTCAAAGTGTTCACCGAGCAATTAGCTCAATTATTATCAGCAAACTTAGTCGTGAACTCGGTAGACGATTTGCTGGCTTGTATTTTTGCTGGAGCCGATCATTCGGTTGAAGCCGAGCGTCAGCAGTTGGTCGCTAAGTTAGGTGAAAATATTCAAATTCGTCGTTTAGCGGTCATAAATGCTCATCCCGGTATTCACGTAGGCGGCTATGTGCACATGGGGCGCGTCGGCGTTATTATTGAACTGCAAGGTGGCGATCAAACGTTAGCGAAAGATTTAGCGATGCATATTGTTGCAAACGATACCCTGGCGATTTCTGTAGACGATCTTACGCCGGAGATGTTAGCAAGCAAACGCGCACTGTTTGCTGAACAACTTGAAGCAAGTGGCAAACCAGCGGCTGTGTTGGAAAAAATGGTCAATGAGCGTCTTGAGAAATTTATTGACGAATCGATATTATTACGCCAACCTTTCATGAAAGATCCTTCTATAACGGTTCAAGAGTTACTCAAACAAGCCAATGCAAAAGTACTTCGGGGGATTGAGAAGCAAGTTGAAAACTTTGCTGAAACTGTGATGGCGCAAATTAAAAGTTCATAAACCAAGCAAATTTTTTATTATTGGCTAAGTTTGCAGGATCGATTTAATTTATCTTATTGAATCGATCCGCTTCGTTGCACGAACGCTAAAAAAAATTATTCTTCTTCTAAAGAAGAAAAAGTCAAGGTAAATACGTTTGCGCTGGGCTAGCCACTCTAAACCGAAAAGGTTATTATTCATGACTTATCAATCAGGTGCTCTGCTTTTATGAATTCTGTTATGCCCAAATACAAACGTATTTTACTCAAACTCAGTGGCGAGGCACTCAATGGCAAGACCACGGATCCTATAGATTCTACCGCTTTACAGCAGATTGCTGAGGATATTGTCGCCGCCAGTCATTTAGGTATTCAGATTGGTATTGTGATAGGCGGTGGTAATTTATTTCGAGGGCGCTCTCTGGCCGAAGTCGGTTTAGACCGTATTACCGGTGATCAAATTGGTATGTTAGCCACCGTGATCAATGCGTTAATCTTAAGGGATGCTTTAGAAAAGCGGGGAAAGATCGTCCGAATTATGTCTGCCTTATCTATCGGGAAATGGGTTTCTGAGTTTGATCGTTATAAAGCCATTCGCCAACTCAATAAAGGTTATATTGTTATTTTTGCTGGAGGCACGGGGAATCCATTGGTTTCTACGGATGCAGCGGCCAGTTTACGAGGAATTGAGATAGGCGCCGAAGTATTACTTAAAGCGACACAGGTCGATGGCGTTTATTCAGCGGATCCCAAGAAAGATAAAGACGCAATCCTTTACACGCATCTCACTTATAAAGAGGTGATTGAAAAAGAGTTAGGTGTGATGGATATTGCCGCTTTTGTACAGTGTCGCGATCAAAATTTACCGATACACGTTTTTAATCTGCAAACACCCCATGCGCTACGTACCATCTTGCAAGGTGGACAAGTGGGGACTGTGGTGACAAATTAGAGGAAAGTAAAGCGAAGATGAATAATACAATCGAAACAGTAAAAGTAGCGGCTGAGCAAGCGATGGAAAAAACGATCGCAGCACTCGATGGTAATTTAGCGAAGTTACGTACCGGTCGAGCACATCCGAGTTTACTCGAGCATTTACGCGTAGTGCAGTATGATCAAGAAGTTCCGCTCAATCATGTTGCCAGTGTCACGGTCTGTGATGCGCGAACGTTAATGGTGACCCCTTGGGATAAAAGTCTTGTACAGGCGATTGAAAAAGCGATTTTAAGTGCGGATCTTGGATTAAATCCTGTCACCGCGGGTGCAACGATTCGGGTTCCCTTAGCGGCCTTGACTGAAGAGCGGCGCCGTGAAATGAATAAGCTTGTAAAAAAAGAAGCGGAAGAGGCGCGAGTGTCTATTCGTAATCATCGGCGTGATGCCAATAATGCACTCAAAGATCTCGTTAAGAAAAAGATTTTGACAGAAGATGATGAACGTCGTGGCCAAGAAATCATTCAAAAAGTAACGGATCAGGCTATTTCGAAAATAGAAAAGATCGTTGCTCAAAAAGAAAAAGAATTGATGACGATCTAATAAATTAACGTTAACATTTTTTATGTCAATTCTTGATAAGGATATAGGGTTCAAGTTGCCCAAACATATCGCTGTCATCATGGATGGGAATGGTCGTTGGGCGCAAGGACGGCATTTACCGAGAATGTTGGGAAGGCCTTAAATCGGTAAAGAGGCTGATTCAACTCTGCGCAGAGTTGAAGGAAATTGAAGTGTTAACGCTCTTTGCGTTTGGTCGTGAAAATTGGCGCAGACCGGCGCAAGAAGTGAATCATCTGATGACGCTTTTTTTAAATACCCTTAAAAGCGAAGTAGGAGAACTCAATAAAAATAATATTCAGCTGCGAGTGATTGGGTGTAAAGAGCGTTTTACTGCAGCACTTCGTGAATCCATTGAAAGCGCACAACAACTCACAAAAAATAATACCGGTCTTAAATTGGTGATTGCTGTAGATTACAGTGGTCAATGGGATATTGTCCAAGCGACCCAAAAGCTTGCGCAGCAAATTGAGCAGGGCTTACTCAAAGCGACTCAAATTACTGAAGCACTTTTTGCGCAACAACTGGCGACAGCCGATTTACCAATGCCGGATCTTTTGATAAGGACAAGTGGAGAATATCGGATTAGTAACTTTATGTTATGGCAGTTTGCGTATACAGAGTTTTATTTTTCTGCGGTATTTTGGCCGGATTTTAATAAAGAAGAATTTAAAAAAGCCTTATTTTTTTATTCACAACGTGAACGACGTTTTGGTCGAGCAACGATTGAGGACCCCATAGAAGCCCATGCTTAAGCTACGTATTTTGACCGCATTGGTTTTGATTCCCATCGTAATTTTAGGATTATTTGGATTATCGCAACCTTATTTTGGTGGAGTGACCGCTTTCATTACGTTGATTGCGGCTTGGGAATGGGCACGGTTAGGGGGATGGACGCGTCATCCAATGCGTGGCATCTATGTCGGATTACAAGCGGTTATTTTGATGGGAATAAGCTTTTTTTCTGTTTATGAACATATTGTGGTTCTTTTGGGATTACTGCTTTGGTTTTTGATTAGTGGTTATTTAGTTTGGGCGCGAACCCAAATAACCCTACCTTGGATTTCACCAAACGTGCGTTTGACGCTTGGTTTTTTCATTTTGACGAGCTGTTGGGTGGCGCTACAACAATTACAACAACAACCGATTTACTTACTTGTTTTGTTCCTTATTATTTGGTTAGCGGATAGCGCGGCTTATTTGGGAGGTCGTTTATGGGGGAAACATTATTTGGCCCCACTTTTAAGCCCTAAAAAAACATGGGAAGGACTTATTTTCAGTTTTTCAGTGACGTTTTTGATGGTTATGGCCTTTATCTATATGTTACACGGACCAAAACCGCATTTTTGGCAGGTGCTTATTTTGGTGTTACTGACGATCATTGCTTCAGTGGCTGGCGATCTTTTTGAAAGTCAATTGAAGCGTTTAGAAAAGATAAAGGACAGCGGCCAGTTATTACCCGGTCATGGGGGGCTGCTTGATCGAGTGGATAGCTTACTGTCTGCTGCACCGGTATTTGCGGGTACTTTCTGGTTACTGGGTTTATTTTTATGAAACACTTAACACTCTTAGGTGCAACGGGCTCAGTTGGCTCACAAACGCTAGAAGTGATTCGCCAACATCCCAATGCGTTTAAGGTGATTGCGCTGACCGCACACCAAAACGTAACGTTGCTGCACGCACAATGTATCGAGTTTAAGCCTGAATACGCTGTAGTGGGAACGCAAGAACAAGCCATGTGCTTGCAAACCCAACTGCGTACTGTAGGGATAATGACTCAAGTTCTTTTTGGTCCGCTTGGTTTGGAGCAGGTTGTGAGCCTCTCTAAAGTGGATACAGTGATGGCCGCAATTGTCGGTGCAGCAGGACTTTTACCTTTATTTGCAGCGATTCGAGCCAAAAAACAGATTCTGTTGGCGAATAAAGAAGCCTTGATTATGGCGGGTACGTTGGTTGTTGAGGAAGCAAAACGTGCTCATGTCGAAGTGCTGCCAGTCGATAGCGAGCATAATGCGATTTTCCAATGTATTGATAACGATAAATGGGTTCTTGGCGAAAAACCCAATGATTTATCTAAAGTCATTCTTACCGCTTCGGGTGGAGCTTTTCGGGATCGGCCCCAAGCGCAGCTTGCGCAAGTTACGCCCGAAGAAGCCTGTTGTCATCCAAACTGGTCGATGGGTAAAAAAATCAGTGTTGATTCGGCGACGTTAATGAATAAAGGTTTTGAAGTGATTGAAGCTGCGATTTTATTTGGCTTAGACGCCAAAACAAAATTGACGTTGTTTTTACATCCACAAAGTTTGGTGCATTCTTTTGTTGAATACATTGATGGAAGTGTATTGGCTCAACTGGCTCAACCAGACATGCGTATTCCCATTGCTTATGCATTAGGATGGCCAGGACGTTTAGCCAATCCAGCGCCAAAACTGAATCTCAATCAAATGGCTAAGCTTGAGTTTTCACCGATTGATTTTCAGCGTTATCCTTGTTTAAATTTGGCGTATCAAGCTTTGCGTTGTGGAGGAACCGCCGCAACGATATTAAATGCGGCCAATGAAGTGGCGGTGACGGCTTTTCTTGCTGGAAAAAT
The DNA here is from genome assembly GCF_000257395.1 of Rickettsiella massiliensis 20B. Lineage (GTDB taxonomy): Bacteria > Pseudomonadota > Gammaproteobacteria > Diplorickettsiales > Diplorickettsiaceae > Diplorickettsia > Diplorickettsia massiliensis. Next base: position 55,479 of record NZ_AJGC01000002.1, on the reverse strand, counting down.
TAAATTTACGGAAATTGCTTATTTTAATCAACAAGTTTTTCAAAAAATTCAGCCTCAGTCTGCCGAGAGTATACACGTTATTCTTGAAGCGGATCGTTTAGCGCGCAATATCACTCAAGCACTGATTTTAAAAAGCTATGGTCTGGTATCAGATACTGCTATGATATGAGCCCTAGAACGACTAGGACGTTATTTCTAAATAATACTTAACTCATCATGCATTTATTCAAAAATACTTTTTTTCGCTTTTTACTGACCTACGGAGCATTTCTAGCTCCTGTACAGGCTTTCCCGCTTGTAGCGGTTCAGATCCATGGTCTTCATGGAATCAGCCGAGAAACCGTTTTAAGTTATTTGCCTGTAAAAGTAGGTGAAAATTTCAATCAATCACAATCGACCCAATTAATTAATGCGTTATATGCGACGGGCTTTTTTAATAATGTACGTCTTAAACAACAAAATCACACATTGATTATTGATGTGGTGGAGCGACCGATCATTAGTCGAGTTTTATTAACGGGCAATAAAGAATTGCCGAAAGATAAACTCAATGAGTTACTTGAAAAAATCGGCCTAGCACAAGGACGTTTTTTTGATCAATCGGTTTTAGAGCAGTTTGTGACTCAATTAAGAACCCAATATGACTTAATGGGTAAATATGCCGCACGTGTTACGCCACATGTTACGCAAGAAACAAATAATCGTGTCGCGATTAGTATCAATATTTCAGAAGGGATGACTGCGCAAGTTGCAGGGATTTCAATTGTCGGTAATCATGCGTTTAGTGATAAAGCGATTCAAAAGGCTCTGCCTTTGACAACACCGAAACCTTGGTCTTTTTTAACAAACTCTGATCGTTACAATACCGAACAACTTTCAGCAACGGCTAATGCTTTACAATCTTATTATCTGGATCGGGGTTATTTAAAGTTTAAAATTAATTCAACACAGGTCACCTTAACACCAGATAAAAAGCAGGCTTACCTTATTTTTCGGATAACAGAGGGGCCGATTTATACTTTTGGAGATCACCATGTAGCGGGGCGGTTGTTGATCAGTGAGAGTAAATTGAAAAATTTATTTCTCGCTTTAAAGCCAGGTACTCCTTTTTCACGGCAGACAGTGGTGGATATCCAAGAGCACTTAAAAAGTGAATTAAGTGAGCTGAATTAAGTGAGCTCGGTTATTTGTTTGCGACGGTCAATACTGTTCCAGAAGTAAATGAGAAAGATAAAACGGTTTCCTTAACTTTTTATGTGGATCCGGGGCAACAAGTTTATGTACGTCATATTAATATACATGGAAACGTCAAGACGCAAGATGAAGTCTTCCGCCGTTTGTTACGTCAGCAAGAAGCAAGCTTAATGTCCGAAGTAGACGTTCGCGAATCGGTTCGACAAATGCAATTAAGTGGTTTGCTCCAAGGAATGCCACAAATTACACCCATTCCCGTTCCAGGTTATTCCGATCAAGTAGATTTAGATGTCCAGATTGCAGAGGCGCATGCCGCACAAGCTTTATTTAGTTTTGGTTATGGAACCAATGGTCCTGTAATCAATTTAGCACTGAATCAAACGAATGTATTTGGAACGGGTAATCAACTTGCGGTGAACTTTAATAATACCCGTGCAGCTACCATTTATAATGTGAGCTATCTGAATCCCTATTATACCCTCGATGGGATACAACGTGGGTTTGATTTCTTTTTTCAACGCGCCACCCCAAGTAATTTAAATACTACGACTTATAGTACGAATACTTATGGAGGGGATATTCGTTACGTGATTCCATTCGATGCACAAGGCGATGCATTAACGCTTCAAGGTGGATTACAAAGGCTCGAACTGAATTTGCCTGATGATAAAACGATCCCTTATCATGGTCGTTCGAGAGAAGTACAAAAATTTGTTGAAGATCATGGAACAAAATTTAATCAATTTATTGTCCGTGGGTTGGGTCCGTAATGGATTTGACCGATTAATTTTTCCAGAGAAGGGTTTAACTCAAAAGGCGAACTTACAATTGGCATTTCCTGTGGGTGGCGAACCCTTGCAATATTATCGCGCTAATTATGGTGCAATGGATTATTATCCACTGACACAGGGTTTTATTTTGCAAGGGCGTTTGAGTTTAGGTTACGGAGATGGCTTTGGTGGAACAAAAGGACTCCCTTTCTTTGCAAATTACTATGCGGGTGGTATTGGTATGGATGGCCAAGTTCGCGGTTATGAAGTGAGCTCCTTAGGGCCAAAAGACAGTCTGGGTTATCCTTTAGGTGGTAACGTGATGACGGTCGGTAGCGTTGCGTTGATCGTGCCGATGCCCGTGTCGGTAGCGGATCGAGTGCGAACCAGTTTATTTGTTGATGCGGGAAATGTTTATTCAACTCAAGGAGTGAATGGCGGAACTGCTTCGGGTCCCTTACGTTACTCGGTCGGTCTAGGCATTGATTGGCGGGTTCCAGTTTTTAATGTAACATTGAGCTTTAGTTTGGCGAAGGCGATCAATCCGCAGCCAAATGATCAAACACAATTGTTCCAGTTTAATATTGGAACAGGCTTTTAACTATGCTTACTTGTAAGGAGCGAATGATGAAAAAATTGTGGTGGTTATCCGTGACAGCGATGTTGCTGACGGTTTTCACTCTGGGGGCCCAGGCAGAAGGGTTAAAGCTAGCGATTGTGGATATGCAGGCTATTTTACAAAAAGCGCCTCAGATCGCAAAAATTAACGATGCATTGACTCGTCAATTCAAAGGTCGACAAGACAAGATTGTGCAATCTCAAAAAGAATTACAGAGCGAAAAAGAATGCTACGCTTGAAAAAAAATCATGACTCAAAGTATGGTGGTGGCTTTTCAAAAAGATCTTTCGAAGCAACAGAGTGAATCTTTACATAATTTTAGCCAGCAGCTCGATGGAGGGCGAAAAAAGGAGTAGATGTCGTAATTCAAAAAGGCAGCACGCTTTACGCTAAAAGTGATTTAGATATTACTGCAGATGTTTTAGGCGCGTTGAAATAATTTTTGTAGAATAAAAGTAAAGGTACATTTTTGATGTATTACCAATAAAATCTAGATATTAAGAGTCACCGTCGTGCCACAACAGCTAAGTTATACTTTACAAGAAATAGCAGTATTGCTGGGGGCCGAGCTTATCGGTGACTCAAATTGTTTGGTGAACGGGATCATGACCTTAGAAAAAGCGCAAGCTGGTCAGATTTCGTTTTTAGATAACGTCCATTATTTAAAACATTTATTGAAAACAAAGGCCTCGGCCGTCATCTTACGGCATGAATATCTTGACCAATGTCCGGGTAATGCACTCATCACGACAGACCCCTACCTAGCTTTTGCAAAGGTCGCAAAACTTTTCGAAAAAAAAGTCGATTATTCTCCGGGTATCCACCCCACTGTAATTCTTGGTAAGAATACTAAAATTCATCCTAGCGTACATATTGCGCCTTACTGTGTTTTAGGTGATGAAGTTTGTATAGAAGAAAATGTCATAATTGATGCGGGCTGTTATTTAGGTAATGCCGTGCACATTGGCGCGCAGAGTCGTTTATTTGCGCGCGTCGTTCTTTATTCCGATACGGTGGTGGGACAACGGACATGGATACATAGTGGTAGTGTCTTGGGGAGTGATGGTTTTGGTTTGGCAAAGGATAAGAACGGTTGGCTTAAAATTCCGCAGCTGGGCCGATTAAAAATAGGGAATGATGTTGAAATTGGTGCTAATGTGACGATTGATCGTGGTGCGTTGGCCGATACTCTCATCGCAGATGGTGTGAAGCTGGATAATCAAATTCAAATTGGTCACAATGTTGCGATTGGTGAAAATACCGCAATTGCTGGCTGTACGGGTATTGCCGGCAGTACCCGTATTGGCAAAAATTGCCTAATAGGAGGTGGGGTATGTATTAATGGACACATTGAAATCTGTGATAATGTTATGATAGCGGGTATGTCGAGTGTGGTACATTCTATTATCCATCCGGGTGTTTATTCCTCAACGCATTCTGTTCAACCGCGTCAAGAATGGATGAAAAATCAGGCGCGTTTTCGTCAATTAGATGCTTTGTTTAGGCGGTTTAAAAAAATTGAAAAGAATTTGCAACAAGATATATAAAAAGGCGTAATGGTATTATGCGTTGGTGTGATTCACATGATTTTTTTTCTTAGCCCAATTATATAATTAGGTAAAATATATGAGCCATGTCATGGATATTCAAGAAATATTAAAATACTTACCTCAACGTTATCCAATTTTAATGATTGATAAAGTGGTTGATTTGATTGAACGTCAATCGATTACGGCGATTAAAAATGTAACGGTCAATGAACCTTACTTTTTAGGCCATTTCCCAGGTAAACCGATCATGCCTGGCGTATTAATCCTCGAAGCGATGGCGCAAGCGACCGGTATTCTTGCTTTATATTCGAATAAAGAACGAAATAAAGAAGGTTTTCTTTATTTGTTTTGCTGGTGTAGATAACGCGCGTTTTAAGCGACCCGTGGTTCCAGGCGATCAATTATATATTGAAGCGCAGGTGTTACGTGTCAAAGGTGATATCTGGAAGTGTAAAGTTACATCAAAAGTAGAGAATGAATTGGTTTGTGAAGCAGAGCTTATGGGCGCAGGGAGAAAAACGGAAACATGATTGATGAACATGCAATAGTTGATCCTGAGGCTAAATTAGCAAACGATGTGCAAGTGGGTTGATAGGTCCGCAAGTGGAAATTGATTCAGGTACGCAAAAATAAAATTTATTCTTTTGCGTCTTTAGGTGATGATCCGCAAGATAAAAAATACCAAGGTGAAAAAACGTATTTAGAAATTGGTGATCACAATGTAATTCGCGAATATTGCACGGTTAATCGAGGAACTTTACAGGATAAAGGGGTTACGAAAATAGGTCATTCTAATTTATTGATGGTAGGCGCACATGTTGCTCACGATTGTGCGATAGGTGATCACACTGTACTCGTCAATAATGCTAGTTTAGCGGGCCATGTAACCGTTGGAGATTATGCGATTTTAGGTGCTTATAGTGCAGTGCATCAATATTGCCACATTGGAGCACATAGTTTTATCACGGCAGCGACGATGATTCGGCAAGATGTGCTTCCTTACATTCTGGTTGAAGGGGGGCACGATGCAAAAGTCTGTGGATTAAATAAGGAAGGTTTAAAACGAAATGGTTTTAGTGAAGAGGTGCTTACGTTTTTGCGGCAAGCTTATAAGTTAATTTTTCGAAAAAACTTAACAATTCAACAAGCCACACAAGAGCTTCAGCTGTTACAACAAAAATGTCCGCAGATTGCGCCAATTTTATCTGCATTAGAACAATCACGTCGTGGAATCATTCGCTAATTTAAATGAACCGTTGCGTATAGGGCTGGTTGTGGGCGAGCCTTCCGGCGACTTGTTAGCGGCAAATTTACTCAATGTGCTGCACAAAAGAGGTATTCATTTTACAGTTGAGGGTATTTTAGGTCCTCGCACACAAAAAAGTCAGTGGAGTGAATGGACGGAGCTTGTTTCCGATGGAAACACTCTCGGTAATGGGGATTGGTGAGATTTTAGCTCGTCTTCCGCAATTAATTTGTCTACGGCGCCGATTGTTACAGCATTTTTTGGCGCATCCTCCTCATCTTTTTTTAGGGGTCGATGCCCCCGAGTTTAACTTAGGTTTGGAAGAAAAATTAAAAAAGCACGGTATTTTGACGGCACATTATGTCAGTCCCAGTGTTTGGGCTTGGCGGCAGGGTCGATTAAAAAAAATAGCCCGTGCGGTCGATTTAATGCTGACTTTATTCCCATTTGAGGAGCAGTTTTATAAAAAACACCAAATTCCCGTTGTTTATGTAGGTCATACTCTGGCCGATGAAATTCCTTTAGAGTTGAATCAAAACGCCGCGCGCGAGGAGTTAGCACTCCCTGTAGACAACATAAGGCTTATCGCTTTACTCCCCGGTAGTCGTACCAATGAGTTGAACTATCTTGCTTCCACTTTTATTGAAACGGCCTATCGTTGTTACCAAAAAAATACGGATTTTCTTTTTGTTGCCGCGTTGGTGAATGAGGAACATGCCCAACAGTTTAGACAAATATATGCTGAGATGGGTGCAACGGTTCCAATAACTATCACGGTAGGGAAGGCGCAGCAAACAATGGTAGCGGCAGATATTGTGCTTTGTGCATCCGGCACGGCGACCTTAGAAGCCTTACTTCTGAAAAAACCGATGGTGGTGGCTTATCGTATGAGTCCGCTTTCGTATTTTATCGTTAGACGACTTGTTCAAACACCTTACATTGCTTTACCGAACTTACTGATGAATAAGCAATATGTGGCTGAGTATATTCAGTCGCAGGCGACACCTAAAAATCTGGCGACTACTTTACTGAACACGTTAAATGATTTGTCCAGAATAGCGCAAATCAAAAAAGATTTTCATATACTCCATCAACAATTACGTTGTCATGCCAGTGAAAAAGCGGTAGAGGCGTTACTGGGTTTGCTTGCACAAAAAAAGAATAAGCGTGTTTAATGTTTATTAGTTAAAAAGTTTAGCCTAGTGTCTTTTTGCGAAAAGAATTAACTTATAAAAAGAATCCTCTGGGTAAAAAAATAATTTTTTATAATGAGTACAACTCATCATTGGATTCAGGGAGAAATCATTTGCAACAAAAAATTATTCAGGAGCGATATCTCGCGGGCGTGGATGAAGCCGGGCGTGGTCCTTTAGCGGGCCCAGTGATTGCTTCAGCGGTTATTCTTGATCCGGATCAGCCGATTACGGGTTTGGCTGACTCGAAACTATTAACGGCTCAAAAACGTCAACGATTGGCGCAAGAAATTAAACAAAAAGCACAAGCTTGGTCTTTAGGTCGCGCTGAAGTCAATGAAATCGATCAAATCAATATATTTCAAGCGACTTTATTGGCGATGCAACGCGCAGTATCTGCTTTGCCTATACTGCCTACGTACGTTTTAATTGATGGGAAATATTGTCCTACGTTGCAATATCCTTGCCAAGCGATTATCCAAGGGGATAAGACCATACCAGCCATTAGCGCGGCTTCTATTTTAGCCAAAGTATATCGTGATTTAGAAATGATTGAACTTGATAAACAGTACCCAGGTTATGGTTTTGCACAACACAAGGGCTATGGTACGGTACAACACATTCAGGCTCTGAAAAAACTTGGGCCTATTTCTATACATCGTCGTTCTTTTTCTCCTGTTGCACAACAACTGAGTTTGCTTGAAAAATAAAGTAAAACTAAAAATATTAATTTAGTAATACTTTATTTTTCAAATGATGCGAGGGCGTTTACTTAGATGACTTGTTAGGAAGCGTTTGTTTATTTGAGTGAAGAAGAAAAAGAACAATATAGCTAGATTTTTGAACTGAAATTCGTTAGAATGATTAGAGTTTGATAGACATGAAGTCAGCACTATTAAGAAATAAAAAAATAAAAATGTTTCTTGACAGAGTTAAAAAAGTGCGTAGAATGCACGGTCCTTGGGTGTTACATCTGAGGCGCTGAAGAGGAAGAGGATTTTAAAAAAGTCCTGAGAATTTAGGCGAAAAAGTTCATTAACAAGAAAAGACAGTAAGCAAAGTGTGTGGGCGCTTGGCAAGCGTATTCACGAGGGCTGTTAGGCAACTAAGAGTTATACGTGGATACGGAACCGAGCGCTTGAATTGTGAGAAGTCATAATTTAAGTGAGCGGGATTAAATGAAAAAAAAGTGAAGAGTTTGATCCTGGCTCAGATTGAACGCTGGCGGCATGCCTAACACATGCAAGTCGAACGGCAGCACAGTAAAGGTTTCGGCCTTTATGGGTGGCGAGTGGCGGACGGGTGAGTAATAGGTAGGAATCTGTCCTAGTGACCGGGACAACCCGAGGAAACTCGGGCTAATACCGGGCGATATCGAAAGATCAAAGCAGGGGACTTTACGAAAGTAAGGCCTTGCGCACTGGGGTGAGCCTACGTCGGATTAGCTAGTTGGTGGGGTAAAGGCCTACCAAGGCAACGATCCGTAGCTGGTCTGAGAGGATGATCAGCCACATTGGGACTGAGACACGGCCCAAACTCCTACGGGAGGCAGCAGTGGGGAATATTGGACAATGGGGGCAACCCTGATCCAGCAATGCCGCGTGTGTGAAGAAGGCCTTCGGGTTGTAAAGCACTTTAGGTGGGGAAGAAAAGTAACGGGTGAATAATCTGTTATTTTGACGGTACCCGCAGAATAAGCACCGGCTAACTCTGTGCCAGCAGCCGCGGTAATACAGAGGGTGCGAGCGTTAATCAGAATGACTGGGCGTAAAGGGCGTGTAGGTGGTTGACTAGGTTTGATGTGAAATCCCCGGGCTTAACCTGGGAATGGCGTCGAAAACGGGTCGACTCGAGTGAGACAGAGGGTTGTGGAATTTCCGGTGTAGCGGTGAAATGCGTAGATATCGGAAAGAACATCAGTGGCGAAGGCGACAACCTGGGTCTTAACTGACACTGAGGCGCGAAGGCGTGGGGAGCAAACAGGATTAGATACCCTGGTAGTCCACGCGGTAAACGATGAGAACTAGCTGTGAGGTGTGGGGCATTGCTCTGCGCGACGTAGCGAAGCTAACGCGTTAAGTTCTCCGCCTGGGGAGTACGGCCGCAAGGTTAAAACTCAAAGGAATTGACGGGGGCCCGCACAAGCGGTGGAGCATGTGGTTTAATTCGATGCAACCCGAAGAACCTTACCTACCCTTGACATCCTTGGAAGGGCGCAGAGATGTGCCTGTGCCGAAAGGAACCAAGAGACAGGTGCTGCATGGCTGTCGTCAGCTCGTGTCGTGAGATGTTGGGTTAAGTCCCGTAACGAGCGCAACCCTTATCCTTTGTTGCCACCAGGTCAAGCTGGGAACTTAAAGGAGACTGCCGGTGATAAACCGGAGGAAGGTGGGGACGACGTCAAGTCATCATGGCCTTTATGGGTAGGGCTACACACGTGCTACAATGGGGCGTACAATAGGAAGCCAACCCGCGAGGGGGAGCCAATCCTTAAAACGTCTCGCAGTCCGGATTGGAGTCTGCAACTCGACTCCATGAAGTTGGAATCGCTAGTAATCGCAGATCAGCAAGCTGCGGTGAATACGTTCTCGGGCCTTGTACACACCGCCCGTCACACCATGGGAGTGGGTTTTACCAGAAGGCGGTAGATTAACCTCGTAAGAGGAGGTCGCCGACCACGGTAAGATTCATGACTGGGGTGAAGTCGTAACAAGGTAGCCGTAGGGGAACCTGCGGCTGGATCACCTCCTTATCAATGATAAGAAATTAAGAAACCCTAATGCCTTAAGCGCCCACACACATTGCTTACTTGAGTTTTGTTTTGTAGAAGACAAAACGAAGTAAAATAAAAAAAATGACCGATTGAGAAAACACTTTAAGCCAATTAAAGTTGGTGTGTTTTTTTGCGCTGAAAAAAAGCGTAAAACAATCAAGAAAAGTTTAAGGGTCTGTAGCTCAGTTGGTTAGAGCACACGCTTGATAAGCGTGGGGTCGGTGGTTCAAGTCCACCCAGACCCACCACGAGTGAGGTAACAAGGGGCCATAGCTCAGCTGGGAGAGCGCCTGCTTTGCACGCAGGAGGTCGTCGGTTCGATCCCGACTGGCTCCACCAAAATGTTACAGACCCGTGAAAGAATAGGATTAGTGTTTTTGGCATTAATTTTTAAGTTCATTAACAAATTAAAATCTGTAAGAAGGCGCGAAAATAGTAAGAAGTAAAATTTTTATTATTTTCCAAAAAAATGAAATTGTGAATAACAATTTCGGGTATGTTGCATTCAGCGAAAAACCAGAAAATGAGATTCAATTCGGATGCTTGCAAGCATCGGCGACGAATCAAAAGAAATTATGCTTTAAAAGAGTGTAAAAGAAGTTGATTAAGAGTAACGAGTTGGGTTCTCAAATCAAGTAAATAAGCGCAGAAGGTGGATGCCTTGGCAGTTAAAGGCGACGAAAGACGTGGAAGCCTGCGAAAAGCTTCGGGGAGTTGGCAAACAAACATTGATCCGGAGATATCTGAATGGGGAAACCCGACCTATATTTTATAGGTCATTGTTTACTGAATACATAGGTAAACAAAGCGAACCGAGGGAACTGAAACATCTAAGTACCTCGAGGAAAAGAAATCAAATGAGATTCTGCAAGTAGCGGCGAGCGAACGCGGAAGAGCCTTCACGAGATAGTTAATCTGTTAGCCAAATAGTCTGGAAAGACAAGCCATAGAGGGTGATAGCCCCGTCGGCGAAAGCAGATTAATGAGACTAAGCGTGAAAACAAGTAGGGCGGGGCACGAGAAATCCTGTCTGAAGATGGGGGGACCATCCTCCAAGGCTAAATACTCTTAACTGACCGATAGTGAACCAGTACCGTGAGGGAAAGGCGAAAAGAACCCCGGTGAGGGGAGTGA
>NZ_AJGC01000002.1:0-42500 GCF_000257395.1 Rickettsiella massiliensis 20B | reverse complement strand
TCCAACTGGTTATTTTTAATCAAATTGACAATCAATGAAAGCGACATATCCACATTAAAAATAAAGATACAAACAAACGCTTGTTACAGATTTTATGGTTTAGTAGAAAGCATTTAAAAACGCTTTCGAAATCGATCGCCTGGCGACCTTAGCAAGTAGGTACCACCTGATTCCATCCCGAACTCAGCCGTGAAACTACTTTGCGCCAATGATACTTTGGGGTTCCCCCACGGGAAAGTAGGGCATTGCCAGGCTTCTTACAAAACAAAAACCCCGGTCGTCAAATGACTTCCGGGGTTTTTTTATACCTATATTTTTTTATCTTCGTGCATTGCTTTAAGGGCACACAAGTGATGTTAAGAGAAACAGCGGTGCTACCTGCTTATTATTAGTTTTTTGTTGAAATGTCTCCTCCGTATCCTGAATGCTGAACGGCACGCTGATCAACGTTTTTTGTTGAAATGTCTCCTCCGTATCCTGAATGCTGAACGGCACGCTGATCAACAAGACCATAATAAACCGAATGTTGAGCAATCAACAAAACAGGTTGACGAGCGTCGCCCAACATGTGGTTACGTTGACCACCGACGAAATAACCATTTAAATGTGCATCCAAACGCCTGCCCAACAGTTCAAAGCCTGGGTTCGCTACCCAGAGGTTCGCTTCATGATTCCCACGACTGTATCCACCAAAAAGATAAAATCCAATAATAAAGGCTTTGTTTTGCAGGCCAGCGGTATCCTAAACCTAAATCAGCGTAACCTTGATAATCGCTTCCGAATTCAAGTGTTGGATTTAAGTAAAAAGTATGACCGCTATCACCGAGGAGAGGGAACAAGATATCTGCGTTGCCTAAGGTATAACTGGCCACAGAAAGTTCTCCTGAATAACGGTTTGGTAAAGGTGTAGCATGCAGTGGTAACAAAACAAAGACTAAATTAAGTACGGTAATGCAAAGAATAATAAGGAGAGTGACACGACGCATACCCTATCCATATTAGTTATTAGAATAATGCTATCATCGGTATTAAAAAAGATAAATCGAATTAAAGAGATGGTAGAACAGAACAATACGAAAGAAAATTAATCACGACCTTCTATTTTTACTTGTGAAAACGCTTTAGGTACTTTTTTTGCTAAAAGCGCATCAATTTCGAGTGCTTTGGGTTCAAAAACAAAGGGACGACGTGGATAAAGGCGATCATTGACCCAATATTTAGACCAATTCGTTGTGGAGACCACACATTCTGTTGAAAAATCTTTTAAGTGATATTTTTCAGCAATCTCAAAACAACCCGATAAAAAAACATCTACATAAGATTGGACAATTGGATAGTGTGTTGAGGGGATCGCTTGTGCAGAAGGTTTAAGTATGTAGATCCAAAACTCTCCCACAGGCAACGGCGATCCATCTAATGGTTCAATCGCCGATCGCAAGACTTGTTTTCGACAGTAATAACGTTCACGTTGATCGTAACGAATTAATGATTTTAGACCCTTTACTGAAAAAAAAACGCCGTTAAACTGCCCCAGTCGCTCAGGAATAATTCCAAGGTAGGTTGTACTCAAACCGGTTGAGAGTCCACGGGCGAGCCATCCGCGACGATAACCCGTAACCCGGACTGGTCGACTTTCGCCACTACTTGGATCGGTTTGTCGTTTTGATTTCGATTGAATAATTGAGCCATAACCAATGATATATTGTGCAAGAGTGGGGTTGGGTTTAGGATGACAAATGTTTTGCATTGCTCCGTAGGCAAGTTGGCTGAAGAATAGAAAAAAGAAAGCCAAGCAAATATAACGTAGCACTAACATATTAAAAATGGGTTCTGCTTTTCATGAAATTAAAGCTCAAGGATCATAACGCAGTTTATGGAATTCACTGGTTTTTGTAAACGATACGCTATTTGATAAAGGATAAAAGGGGGAGTGTTTGATGAATACTTCATCAGAAGCGCGATCGTTTGTAATAAAAGGTAGGGAGCGAACGGTGTCTAGAAGGGTTACAAAAACAATCTATTGTGTGATGCAAACAAATTTTACAAAATAATAGAGAATGAAAAGATTGTGCGCACATTTTGACGTTTGGATAAGTCTTGTCCAAGGAAGGCGCGGATTCGCATGAGTGGCGAGGTTCTTTGACAAAGGGGTAAAAAGGATAAGAGAGATCTATCGTTTCTTTTCTTCATGGCTTTTTTCAATACGCGTGAGAATCCGGCCGAAAGAATAAGACAAAAATCTCATGAAAAAGTATTTTTTATCTCTAAATTAATAAAAAACAACCGATTATTTTCATAATCGTCACTTATCCACCTTTTTAGCCAGTTTACGGGTAGAATTATTCACAATGAAAGTTGTATACTACCGCGCAACTCAGTCAAAAGAACAGATATCATCATGTTGCAACCCTATTTTTCAATTCTGATTTTTATGGCTTTTGGCCTATTTATCGGGATCGTTGCGCTGTTGCTTGGTCGTAGCGCCTCCCCTCATCGCCCCGATGTGGCCAAGCTCTCACCTTATGAGTGTGGTTTTCCTGGGGTTGGTAATGCACGCCTTCCTTTTGATATTCGCTACTATTTAATTGCTATCTTGTTTATTATTTTTGATTTAGAAACGGCTTTTTTATTTCCTTGGGCGGTTTCATTAAGGCGTATCGGCCTAGCGGGCTTATCTGCAATGGGACTTTTTCTTGGACTACTTTTAATTGGTTTTATTTATGAGTGGAAAAAGGGGGCTCTGACATGGGAATAGAGTCTGTATTACAACAACAAGGCTTTGTCACCACATCGCTTGACAAACTCCTCGCTTGGGCACGCAGTGGCTCACTTTGGCCGATGTCGTTTGGTTTGGCGTGTTGTGCAGTAGAAATGATGCACTCTGCCGCATCCCGTTACGATTTAGATCGCTTTGGTGTCGTGTTTCGGCCCAGTCCACGGCAATCGGATGTGATGATTGTCGCCGGAACTCTGTGTAACAAAATGGCTCCAGCGTTGCGTAAAGTCTACGATCAAATGGCGGAGCCGCGCTGGGTGATTTCAATGGGCTCTTGTGCCAATGGCGGAGGCTATTACCATTATTCTTATTCGGTGGTTCGCGGATGTGATCGCATTGTTCCGGTGGACGTTTATGTCCCAGGATGTCCACCTACGGCCGAAGCGTTAGTCTATGGTGTTATGCAATTACAAAATAAAATAAAGAAAACCCGTTTTATCGAGCGTGGTGATCATGTCTGAATACCTAACTGAATTGACACAACGCCTTGTTGCTCACTTTGAAAAGTCGATAAGTGCCGTAACGAGTGAGCGAGATGAAATTACTCTGGAACTGATGGCGTGTGATTTGCAAGAAGTCAGTTATCGATTGCGTGATGACCCCGTTTTTAAGTTTGAATTGTTAGTTGATATTTGTGTCGTTGATTATCAAGACTACGGGATTACAGAATGGAAAACTCGTCCAGCCACATTAACGGGGTTTGAGCGTGCTGTGGATAAGAGTCGCCAAAGCCAACCCGTAGTGTGGGATAAGCCGCGTTTTGCAGTCGTTTACCACTTGCTGTCTTTGACACATAATCATCGTTTACGATTACGTGTGTTTGTAGAAGGTGAACCGCCTACGGTGGTGTCGGTCAATGCAATTTGGCCGGCAGCAAATTGGTATGAACGTGAAGCGTTTGACTTATACGGGGTTTTATTTGCAGGCCACCCCGATTTACGACGCTTACTCACTGATTACGGTTTTGTCGGTCATCCTTTTCGTAAAGATTTTCCACTTAGCGGACACGTTGAAGTGCGTTATGATGCAGAACAAGGACGCGTCATTTATCAGCCAGTCACTATTGTGCCGCGTACATTAGTTCCGAAGACGATTCGCCCCCCTTCAAACCATGCGCCGCTTAACCCTTCATCGGAGCAAACCGATGCCTGAAATTCGTAATTACACCTTAAATTTTGGTCCACAACATCCCGCCGCGCATGGGGTATTACGTCTGATTTTAGAGCTGGACGGTGAGGTGATCCAATCTGCAGATCCACATATTGGTTTATTGCATCGTGCAACAGAAAAACTTGCTGAATCGAAACCATATAATCAAAGTATTGGTTATATGGACCGCCTCGATTATGTTTCGATGATGTGTAATGAACATGCGTATGTGTTAGCCATTGAAAAACTGCTCGGAATTACTCCTCCGCAACGTGCGCAATACATTCGTGTTTTATTTGATGAAGTGACCCGGATTTTGAATCACTTGTTATGGTTGGGTGCACATGCCTTAGATATTGGGGCGATGACCGTGTTTCTTTATTGTTTTCGTGAGCGTGAGGATTTAATCGACTGTTATGAAGCGGTATCCGGTTCACGTATGCATGCCACGTATTACCGACCCGGTGGTGTTTACCGTGATTTGCCGAACAAGATGCCACAATATAAAGTTTCTAAATGGCATAATAAAAAAGATGTTCAAAAGATGAATGCCAACCGCGAGGGAGGGTTGCTCGATTTTCTCACGGATTTTGCAAATCGTTTCCCGCAGTGTATTGATGAGTATGAAAATTTGCTCACAGATAACCGCATTTGGAAACAACGAACTGTTGGTATCGGCGTGCTGACTCCAGAACGTGCTGTACAGTTAGGTTGTACTGGTCCGATTTTACGGGGGTCTGGGGTGGCTTGGGATCTGCGTAAAAAGCAGCCTTACGAAGTTTATGATCAGCTCGATTTTGATATTCCTATTGGTCGTCAAGGCGATTGCTACGATCGTTATTTGATTCGTGTCGAAGAAATGCGCCAATCCACACGGATTATTCAACAGTGTATTGCTTGGTTACGTCAGCATCCGGGCCCGGTCATGATTACGGATCATAAAATTGCGCCGCCAAACCGAGTTGAAATGAAAGAAGACATGGAATCTTTAATTCATCACTTTAAGTTGTTTACAGAAGGGTATTGTACGCCTCCTGGAGAAGCTTATGCGGCAATTGAGCATCCAAAAGGCGAATTTGGTATTTATTTGGTTTCAGACGGCGCCAATAAACCGTACCGTGTTAAAATTCGCGCGGCCGGTTTTCCACATCTGGCTGCGTTAAATGAACTGGTTTCCGGGCATATGATTGCCGATTTAGTGGCTATCCTTTCCAGCTTAATAACTCCTGCTGATTTGTTGACCGAATCACTCAAAGCGGCGATTGATCAGCGGGTTGAAAAGTATCCGCCAGAGCGCCGTCAATCGGCCGTATTACCTGCGCTGACTTTAGCACAAGCGTCGAATCAAGGTTATTTATCTCGAGAGTTAATCGATGCTGTGGCTGATTATCTGAACATGTCGCGCGTGGTGGCGTATGAAGTGGCAACGTTTTATTCGATGTATGAACTTGCGCCGGTTGGACGTCATAAAATTGCCGTGTGTACCAATATTTCTTGTATGCTCAAAGGTTGCGATAAAATTGTCCAGCATTTAAAACAGCGTTTGCAGATTGATTGGGGACAAACCACAGCCGATGGCCAGTTCACTTTAAAAGAAGTGGAATGTTTGGGCGCGTGTGTCAATGCACCGGTCATACATATTGGTGAGCGTTACTATGAAAATTTAACGCCACAAAAAACAGACGAAATTTTGGATGAATTAAATGGCCAATGACATTTGTTTTCGGACTTTACATTTAGAAGAACCTTGGAGTTTAGCCAGCTATCGTCAAGTCGGAGGCTATCAAGTCCTTGAAAAAATTTTGCGAGAAAACGTTGCGCCAGAGCAGATCATTGCTGAATTAAAAACCGCTTGTTTACGTGGTCGAGGCGGGGCAGGTTTTCCAACTGGTTTGAAATGGAGTTTTATTACCCGTGCCGCACCGGGACAAAAATATGTGTTGTGTAACTCGGATGAGGGTGAGCCCGGTACGTGTAAAGATCGTGATATTTTACGTTTTAATCCCCATCAGTTGATTGAGGGAATGATTATTGCTGGTTATGTCATGGGTGCGACGGTTGGGTATAACTATATTCGTGGTGAGTATCATGAACCGTTTGTGCGTTGCGAAGCCGCGCTGCAAGAAGCACGCGCGGCCGGTTATCTCGGTAAAAATCTGTTGGGTTCAGGGTTTGATTTTCAGTTACATAATCATCTCGGTGCCGGCGCTTATATTTGCGGTGAAGAAACCGCTTTAATGGAATCTTTGGAAGGTAAAAAAGGATTTCCGCGCTTTAAACCTCCTTTTCCGGCGAATTATGGTTTATATGGCCGGCCAACGACCATCAACAATACGGAAACACTTGCTTCAGTTCCGGTCATTTTACAGCAAGGTGGACAATGGTTTTTAGAGTTGGGTAAGCCTAATAATGGTGGCTGTAAATTATTTAGTGTCAGCGGCCATGTTGAACGGCCCGGTAATTTTGAAATTCCATTAGGCACTCCTTTTGCGGAATTGTTGAAATTAGCCGGGGGGGTCTATGCCGGGCGTAAATTAAAAGCCGTGATTCCCGGCCTGGCGATATCATGCTCAATACCGATATGGATTATGATTCGATCAGCAAAGCGGGTTCGATGTTGGGTTCAGGCGCGGTAATTGTAATGGATGACACCACCTGTATGGTGAAAGTATTAACTCGAATTGCCCATTTTTATAAAGAAGAGTCCTGCGGACAATGTACGCCTTGTCGCGAGGGAACGGGATGGATGTGGCGTGTCTTGCATCGTATTGAAAACGGGGAAGGGCGTATGGAAGATCTCGATTTACTGACCAGTGTGGCTGGGAAAATTATGGGGCATACGATTTGCGCGTTGGGAGATGCCGCAGCGATGCCTGTCCAAAGTTTTATTAAGCATTTTCGTCAGGATTTTATTGACCATATTCAACATAAACGCTGTCCCGTGGGTGATACCCATGAGTGAGTTTTAACGTGAAAAATATAATCGAAATTGAAATCGACGGCCGTTTGTTGCATGTCGAGCAAAACACAACCATTATTGAAGCGGCTGATAAAGTAGGCATTTATATTCCCCGTTTTTGTTATCACAAAAAGCTTTCAATTGCTGCCAATTGCCGGATGTGTTTGGTGGAAGTCGAAAAATCGGGTAAGCCGTTACCTGCTTGTGCAACCCCCGTGACGGCGGGAATGAAAATCTTCACCACTTCCCCAAAGGCGAAAGAAGCACAACGCGCAGTAATGGAATTTTTATTAATTAATCATCCTCTTGACTGTCCGATTTGTGATCAAGGGGGCGAATGTGAACTTCAAGATTTATCATTGGGATATGGCCAATCGATTTCGCGTTTTACGGAAGGGAAGCGTTCAGTTAAGGATGATAATTTAGGCAGTCTGATTGCGACCGAAATGACGCGCTGTATTCAATGTACGCGCTGTGTGCGTTTTGGCCAGGAAATAGCGGGCTTAAAAGAACTCGGTACGATGTATCGGGGTGAAAATTTACAAATCACAAAGTTTAGAATCTGAACTATCGGGTAATATCATTGATTTATGTCCAGTCGGTGCACTGACTTCGAAACCGTTTCGTTTTAGTGCTCGAGCTTGGGAGTTACAACAATTACCTTCCATTGCGCCACATGATTGTTTAGGTTCAAATATTTATTTACATACCCGTCGCAATCAAGTGATGCGCGCAGTACCGAGAGAGAATGAAGCGATTAATGAAACTTGGTTATCTGATCGCGATCGTTATAGTTATTTGGCGATTCACAGTACTGAGCGTTTAACCAAACCCTATATTAAAGAAAACGGGCAGTGGTTTATTGTCGATTGGGATACCGCTTTAGAAAAAGCCGTGCAGGGTTTAAAAAAAATACGCCAAAAGTATGGCCCTCAATCGATGGGTGCTTTAATTTCACCCAGTAGTACCACCGAAGAATGTTATTTACTCCAAAAATTATGGCGAGGCCTAGGTAGCCAACATATTGATCATCGTCTACATCAAACCGATACCTCGGATCAATCCAGCTTGCCGCTCTATTTACCGGGAATTCCGCTTCCTGAATTGGAGCAGCAGCAATCTGTGTTATTGATTGGTTCAAATATCCAGCGTGAACAACCTTTAGCGGCACATCGCTTACGCAAAGCGTATTTGTCCGGGGCAAAAATAACGAGTATTCATTGTGTAGCGATCGGTGTATCATTTCCTTTAACCGAATCGATTGTGGTGCCACCTCACCAGCTTGTCTTACAATTAATTGCCTTAATTAAAGCATTAGCTTGTCAGGAAACTATCCTGCCTAAAGAGTGGTCTGACATCACCGTCACTGCGCAGCATCGCAACATTGCTGAAGAATTGAAAGTTGAAAAAACCACGGTGATATTGGGTGCTTTGGCACATAATCATCCCCAGGCGGCACTCATTCGTCAGCTTGCTCGCTGTATTACGACACAAACCGGCGCACGCCTGATTTTTCTGACCGAAGGTGCAAATAGTGCCGGTGCTTACTGGGCGGGTGCGGTTCCACATCGTTTAGCCGGTGGTATCGATATTGCGACACCGGGATTAGCTGCCCATGAAATGATTAATGCGGCGCTGAAAGCTTATTTTCTTGTTAACATTGAACCACCGCTCGATTGTGCCAACTCTTCACAAGTGACCCATGCGTTGCGACAAGCGGAATGGGTGATTGCGTTATCTTCTTTTAAATCGAAATCACTGCTCAATCATGCGCAGGTTCTTTTACCGATGGCAACGTTTGCCGAAACGGAAGGGAGCTACGTCAATTTGGCTGGAATTCAACAACGCCCGTGATTCCACCCTTAGGACAAGCCAAACCCGGTTGGGAAATTTTACAAACGTTAGGTCAATTACTGGATTTAGATGACTTTGATCAAGCTACTCATCAATTTATTCAGTCTGAGTTAGAAGCAGTAAAACAAAAACCTGAGGTGGTGATGCCTTCAACGCTGTCGACACTTGCCGGATTAACCAATCTTGCGGACTTTGGTGCGTTTACGGGTATTCAACGTCACCGAATGGCCACTTTATCAAGCGGATAGTCTCGTTCGCCGATCAACCGCGTTACAAAATTCGGCGGCAAGTGATTCTATCGGTATTACTATAAATAGTGTTTTAGCGCACCAACGGCAACTCAGTGCAGGACAAGTCGTCCGCGTTGTACAAGGGCGAGGTGAGGCGCATCTCCCGGTTTGGATTAATCGTTTGTATTACGATTCCGTTATTGCTTACGGTTGCTTATTTGACTTTTATCGAGCGCAAGGGAATAGGTTATATTCAATCGCGAATTGGACCGAATCGTGTTGGACCGTTTGGTTTTTTACAACCCATCGCCGATGTAGTGAAACTCCTGACCAAAGAAATTATTCTTCCCACTGAAGCCAATCGCCGTTTATTTATTTTGGCACCAATTATTACTATTGCACCGGCGTTAGCCGCTTGGGCCGTTGTTCCTTTTAGTGAGCGGATGGCGTTGGCGCAAATTAATGCTGGTGTACTGTATTTATTTGCGATTACGTCCCTTGGCGTTTACGGTATTTTAATTGCGGGTTGGGCGACCAATTCAAAATATGCCTTGCTGGGTGCGTTACGTGCCGCGGCACAGACGATTTCGTATGAAATCGCCATGGGGTTTGCTTTTGTCGGTGTTTTATTGGCTGCCGGCTCAATGAATCTCCAGGAGATTGTTCTGAAACAACAAGGCGGTTTTTGGCATTGGTTTTGGTTACCTTTATTACCCTTATTTGTTACCTACTGGATTTCAGGCGTGGCAGAAACAAATCGTGCGCCATTTGATTTGGCCGAAGGGGAGTCTGAAATTGTTGCGGGCTTTCATGTCGAGTATTCCGGTGTGGCTTTCGCGCTGTTTTTCCTTGCCGAATACATGAATATGATTTTGATTGCGGCGATTGCTTCGTTACTATTTTTTGGTGGCTGGTTATCTCCGTTTCAGGGAATTCCTTTTTTAGAAGCCTTATTTTTTTGGGTGCCGGGGATCGCTTGGTTGTTTATCAAAATGGCGAGTTTCCTTTGGTTATTTATTTGGGCCCGTGCCACGTTTCCACGTTATCGCTACGATCAACTGATGCGTTTAGGTTGGAAAATTTTAATACCGGTTACCTTATTCTGGATCGCGGTGGTTGCGATAGCCGTACAATTTAAATTAGCTCCGTGGTTTAGCACATGAACTTGATTAAAAAAGCAGTCCATACATTTAAAACGTATACCCTCTGGGAACTCTTAAAAGGCCTGGGTATTACGGGACGTCATTTGTTTAAGAAAAAAACGACGATCCAATTTCCTGAAGAGGAAACACCGCGTTCAGTCCGCTTTCGTGGATTACATGCCTTGCGTCGTTATCCGAATGGAGAAGAGCGTTGTATTGCCTGTAAACTGTGCGAAGCGGTTTGCCCAGCGTTGGCGATTACGATTGAAGCGGAACCTCGTCCAGATGATGGTTCTCGACGAACCACACTGTATGAAATTGATTTATTTAAATGTATCTATTGCGGATTTTGTGAAGAAGCCTGTCCGGTCGATGCGATTGTTGAAACCAATATCCCGCATTATCATTTTGAAAATCGTGGCGAGCAAGTCATGACGAAAGAAAAATTATTGGCGTTAGGCGATCATTACGAAAAACAAATTGCCGAAGAAAAAGCAGAAGATGCTCCGTTCCGTTAAAGGAAGATTTACTTATTTTATTTGAATGGGCCGCACGAGATTTGACAAAAAATAAAGAACTTAAAACTAGAAAAATGAATGTAATTTTTTTTAAAAAGAGTAAAATTCGCCACATTATCCCGAGCCTGACTTGGCTAAAAGTTGTATCTTGTGGGGGGTTAGGTAACTAACATGACGTATTCTTCTGAAATTTTAGTAGTGTCCTTATGACGATGTCGATTCAGTCACTGATATTTTTTCTCTTTGCTGGGTTACTTATTGTAGCGGCTTTGATGACTGTGCTTTCTCGTAATCCTGTACGTTGCGCGTTAGCGTTAGTGTTGGCTTTTTTTGCCGCGGCAGGTTTATGGATTTTATTAACGGCCGAATTTTTAGGGCTCGTGCTGATTCTTGTTTACGTCGGCGCGGTGATGACGTTATTCCTGTTTGTGATTATGACTTTAAATTTGGAAGTCGCCGAAGGACAAAAGCGATTTACACCCTATTGGCCTTATGTCTTGGTCACCGCCGTACTTTTGCTCGTTGTGCTGTGCTACGTGTTGGGGTCCGATACCGCTTTCTCGACTTGGCATCTTGCTTCATTGAGTCCACACAATACACAAGATTTAGGCGATATTCTCTATACTCATTACGCGTATCCGTTTGAAATTGTCGGTGTTTTATTGCTCGTCGCTATTATTGAGACCATTGCATTAAGCGCAAAAACCAAACGCTTAAATAAATCGATTGCCTCAGAAACTCAAATTCAAGTCACCAAAGCTGAACGGTTACAAATTATTAAGATGGAGGCCCAGTCAAAAAAATGATACCACTTAGTTATTATCTGATTCTTTCTGCGATGGTGTTTAGCGTTGCGTTATTTGGATTGATGATCCATCACAAAAATATCCTGAATTTGTTGATTTGTATTGAATTACTTTTATTGGCAGTCAATCTGAACTTTATCGCTTTCTCACATTATTTTAATGATTTAGCCGGTCAAATTTTTGTGTTTTTTATCCTTGCTGTGGCGGCAGTTGAAACAGCGATAGGCTTAGCAATTTTAATTGTTTTATTCCGAACACTTAAAAATATTGAAATTGATGCGTTGCATCGTTTGAAAGGTTAATGACATGAATTATCAATTACTGACCTTGGCATTAGTTTCTTTTCCACTCTTGGGCGCGTTAATCGCAGGACTGGGTGGCAAAGCTGTCAGTCAGCGTGTCGCACATTCGGTGACAACGCTGGGCGTCACCTTGTCTTTTCTACTCTCGCTTTATTTTGCGTACCAATTTTTTTTTCTACACAGCGCTGCCTACGATGCAAATCTTTATCTTTGGGATTTAACTGCTAAATTTCGTTTTAATATTGGTTTTCTAACGCTTTTTAGTTATATGTCCGCGTTTACGTTCGCGATGCTGATGTTGGTGAGTGCTAATAATTTTTTGCAGCTCTTTTTTGGTTGGGAGGCGGTCGGTCTTGTTTCGTATTTATTAATTGGTTTTTGGTTTAAACGTCCCTCAGCAAATGCGGGGAGTTTAAAAGCCTTTCTCGTCAATCGAGTCGGTGATTTTGGATTTTTACTCGGTATCGCCTTACTGTTTAGTTACTTTGGCAGCCTAGATTATTTGCAAGTTTTTCATTTGGCGCCGCAGTTTCAAGACATCACTGTTCGTCTATTGCCGAATGTGAATTGTGGTTTGATTACGTTGATTTGTTTTCTATTGTTTGTCGGTGCAATGGGTAAATCGGCTCAGGTACCATTGCATGTTTGGTTGCCAGAATCGATGGAAGGTCCCACACCTATCTCGGCGTTAATTCACGCCGCGACCATGGTCACGGCTGGGGTTTATCTGGTTGCCCGTCTTTCGCCTCTTTACCAGTCTTCACCGGAAGTCCTTAACTTAATTCTGATCTTAGGGGGCACGACGGCTTTATTTATGGGCCTGGTTGCATTGGTGCAAAATGATATTAAACGGGTGATTGCCTATTCGACGTTATCGCAACTCGGTTATATGATGGTTGCACTCGGTGCTTCCGCTTACACTGCCGGTATTTTTCAATTTAGTTACTCACGCCTTTTTCAAAGCATTGCTCTTTTTAGCCGCCGGCGCCGTGATTTTAAGCCTTCACCATCAACAAGATATTCGTAAAATGGGTGGTTTATGGAAACGATTACCGCTGACTTATCTCTGTTTTCTCATTGGCGCACTTGCGTTAGCGGCGATTCCACCTTTCTCTGGATTTTACTCAAAAGAAGCGATTATTGATGCCGTTCATGAATCGACGTTGCCCGCGGCCCATTATGCGTATTATTGTGTATTAATTGGTGCATTCGTTACAGCACTGTATATCTTTCGTGTTTTCTTTGTCGTGTTTCATGGACCGTTGCCTAAAGAGTTAACGGTTGAAAAATCACCGCCTGTGATTCAAATTGCTTTAATTGCTTTAGCGATTCCTTCTTTGATTGCTGGTTATTTATTAGTGAATTTATTTTTGAAAAAAGCAGGCTTACTAAGTACTTCGGTGGTCAGTTTAACTTCATTGGCTACGCAAACGACGACTGAGCTTGTTTCTTTGCCGGTAAGGTTAATCCAACATACTGCGACGCTTTTTGCATTCTTCGGAATCGGTAGCGCCTGGTTGGCGTATCGCAAATTTCCGGCTTGGCCGGCTCGCTTAAAAGCGCGGTTTGCTTGGGTTTATCAGATTCTTATTCATAAATATGGTTTTGATGAATTCAACGAGTGGTTCTTTGTTCGCGGTGGACAGCGTTTAGCACAGTGGTTTTTTAAACTGGATGCTCGTTTTCTAGATAACTATTTAGTGGATGGATCCGCACGACGAATTAATTGGTTTTCGCAAGTGCTGCGTCGTCTGCAATCCGGTTATCTTTTCCAGTACGCTTGGATTATGTTGCTAGGCGTGTTGTTGTTTTCCATTATTTTTTTACTATAAACTTAATTACTGTAACAGATGCTATTAAACTTACTGACTTCATTTTCTACTTTTATTCATAGCCATCTGCTAAGTCTGCTGATTTGGTTACCCATCTTGGGAGCGGTGCTTGCGGTGGCTGTAAACGGTGATGAATACCCTCAACGCGCGCGCTGGGTTGCTTTAGTGACTTCACTCGTATCGCTTGCTCTGTGTATACCGCTATATCTTGGATTTGATCCCCATTTAAGCAGTATGCAATTTCAGGAAAATGTTTCTTGGATCAGTGCTTATCGTGTCAATTATGCGTTGGGTGTCGATGGAATTTCTTTGCCATTAATTCTTTTAACTATTTTTACCACCTTGTTGGTAGTGTTAGCGGCTTGGAAAAGTATCAAATTACGTGTTGCCCAGTACATGGCAGCGTTTTTGGTGATGCAAGGAATGATGATTGGTACCTTTGCCGCCACCGACTCTATTCTGTTTTATGTATTCTGGGAAGCGTTACTGATTCCCATGTATCTTAGTATTGGTGTGTGGGGGAGTGCTAACCGTTCTTACGCCTCGATTAAGTTTTTTATCTATACCTTTCTCGGTTCAGTACTGATGTTAATCGGGTTACTTTATCTCGGATTGAAAAGCGGTATTCCGGATTTTACGATTGCCCATTTTTATCCGTTAAAACTGACCATGACCGAGCAGCTTTGGATCTTTTTTGCATTCTTAATTGCCTTTGCTGTCAAGATTCCGATGTGGCCATTTCATACTTGGTTACCGGATGCACACACTGAAGCGCCTGCCGGAGGGTCGGTTGTGTTAGCGGCACTGATGTTAAAACTTGGGGGATATGGTTTCCTGCGTTTTAGTTTACCGATTGTTCCCGATGCGTGTCGTTATCTAGATGTATTCATGATTACGCTTTCACTGATTGCGATTGTATACATTGGTATTGTGGCGTTAGCGCAAGTGGATATGAAACGCTTAATTGCTTACTCATCGATTGCGCATATGGGATTTGTTGTGCTCGGTTCATTTATGTTGTTTGAAATCATCAAACATAGCCATAACACGTTAATGGCTTATATGAGCTTAGAAGGCGCGATGGTGCAAATGATTTCTCATGCCTTTAGTTCTGGGGCAATGTTTTTAGCGGTGGGGATGCTCGCACATCGTTTTCATACCCGGCTTATCAAAGATTACGGCGGACTGGCCTTGCGTATGCCGGTCTTAGCCAGCTTTTTTATGCTGTTTGCGATGTCGAATGTCGGCTTACCGGGTACATCCGGATTTGTCGGTGAATTTATGATTCTGCTGAGTGCGATGCAAGGCAGTTTTTGGATTACATTCATTGCGGCAACCACCCTTATATTGAGCGCCGCGTATACACTGACCCTCTATAAACGCGTATTTTTTGGTGAAATAACCAATCCAAAGCTCGCTCAAAGTGAGGATATTCATGGATTTGAAAAAACAGTTTTTATCCTCTTGAGTGTGGCGATCATTTTCTTAGGGGTTTATCCAGCACCACTTTTAACACTGATGCATGCATCCATGGATTCGATTTTCCATCTGAGTTTACAATCTAAATTATGATTATGTACCAACAACTATTTCAATTTACGGCACTTCCAGAAATTGTATTACTCGTCATGACGTGTGGAGTATTGCTAGTTGAACTTTTCGTTAAACAAAAGGAGGGTATCTTTACTTATACATTGGCGCAACTGAGTTTAATTGTTACGTTAGGGTTAGTGCTATTTTTTTCATCAGATACCTAGCCAGACCCTATTTAATCAACATTTTATTTGGGATCCGGTGAGTTATCTCATTCAAGCCGCCTTACTTTTTTTCTCTTTATTTGCTTTGGTTTATGCGCGTAAAGCGCTAAAAGACTATGCACTAAATCCAGGTGATTTTTACTTATTGGCTTTATTTTCAGTGTTAGGAATGTTGGTATTGACCTCCGCCAATAGTTTACTGACCCTCTATTTGGGCTTAGAGCTGTTATCGTTTCCTTTATATGCTTTGGTAGCGTTACAGCGCCATTCCCAATACAGCGCAGAAGCGGCGATGAAGTATTTTATTTTAGGTGCCTTGGCTTCTGGGTTATTTTTGTATGGCCTCTCTTTGTTATACGGTGCAACCCATTCCCTGATTTTGTCAGATATTCAGCAAATTATTTTACAAGGTAGTCTTGTTTCTCAGCAGGTGCTTGCGTTAGCCCTTATTTTTATTGCAGCCGGATTTGCGTTTAAGCTGGGTGCGGCACCTTTCCATTTTTGGGTCCCGGATGTTTATCAAGGTGCCGACTCCGGTGACCCTGTTTATTAGTGCTGCCCCAAAATCGCAGGTTTGGCGATGGCGATACGCTTGCTCATTAATGCTTTGCCTAGCTTACAGAGTCATTGGCATCCTCTGCTGGCGAGTATGGCGATTCTTTCCTTTGCCTTGGGAAATCTCGTCGCGATTGTTCAAACCAATTTAAAACGAATGTTGGCCTATTCAGCCATTGCCCATATGGGTTATGCCTTATTAGGCTTTGTCGCTGGGTCGGCGTTTGGTTACGCCATGGCGCTGTTTTATATGCTTATCTATGGTCTGATGGCGTTGGGTGCTTTCGCATTGCTAATCGTTGTCAGCCAACCTGGAAAACCGATTGAAGAAGTGAATGATTTTACGAGGGTTGAATGCACGAAGTCCTTGGTTAGCATTTTTAATGCTCCTAATTATGTTCAGGCATTCCACCGATGGCTGGCTTTTTCGCTAAAATGGGTATCCTCCAAGCTTTGATTGAGGCGCACCAACTCTGGTTAGCCACTTTAGCGGTTATTTTTGCGATAATTGGCTCTTATTACTATCTAAATGTCGTTAAAGTGATGTATTTTGAGGAGCCAGAACCCACTTTAATGACAATTCATGTTACTAAAGATGCCTACCTTGCGCTAAGTATTAATGCTATACTATTACTCGTTCTGGGCCTATTTCCCAGTCAGTTGATTTGGCTTACAAAAGCAACTTTTTTAACAATTACTCATCCAGTTTACTAAAGGTGAATTTTATAGATGAAAAAACTTGGCTTGGCTTTATTGTTTACTTTCCTGCTTCAGGGGTGCTTGGCCGGTGCGTTTGTAGCGGGCAGCGCAGCAACCGGTGGTGTTGTGACCGACCCACGTTCCTTAGGAACGATTAAGACGGATGAACAAATTAATTTTAAAGTAAATCGTAAGCTGGTAAATGATCCGGTAATTTCGGCAGTCAGTTACAATCGGGTCGTGTTATTGACTGGCCAGGCTTACGATGAAGAATTGCGTCATAGAGCTGAGGAATATGCGCAAGCTGTTCCAAACGTTAAGCGAGTGTTTAATCGTATTACCCTCGGCATTCCGACTACGGCTTACAGACGTGCCAAAGACATCGCGATAACATCCTCCGTAAAAACGCGGATGTTTGCAGACTCGAGGCTCAAATCGAATAATTTTAAGATTGTGACGGAAAATGGGGTCGTTTATATCTTAGGTTTGGCGACCAAAAAACAAGCCAATATTGCCGTTGCCATTGCAAGAAAAGTATCAGGTGTGCAACAGGTGGTGAAGTTAATTGAGTATAAAGAAGAATAATTTTTTGTTAAAAGGCGAGTGTACGCTTTTTTGTTTGTCCAGTTTAACTGAATAGAAGCGGAACATCGCCTGTTGAAAGACAGGTCTTTTCCGTCTTAACTTATATCAAGAGGTTTCCAATATGCTATTTGGATTGTTAAATTTATCGTTTTGGGGTTATGTGATTGCCCTGTTAATTTTGACTCATATCACTATTGTTGGGGTAACGGTCTATTTACATCGTTGTCAGGCACACAGAGCGCTAGTGCTTCATCCGATTATTAGTCATTTTTTTCGTTTTTGGCTCTGGTTGACAACCGGTATGGAAACCAAAGAATGGGTCGCGATTCATCGTAAACATCACGCCAAATGTGAAACACCCGATGATCCTCATAGCCCGCAGGTGAAAGGGATTCGGAAGGTTTTTTTTGAAGGTGCTGAGCTTTATCGAGAAGAATCGAAAAATGCCGAAACCATGTCACGTTATGGTCAAGGTACGCCTGATGACTGGTTAGAACGTAACCTCTATACGAAACATAGCGTTGCCGGGATTATCACGATGTTTGTGATTGATGTGGTGTTATTTGGTGTGCCAGGGGTGACGATTTGGGCGCTACAAATGATGTGGATTCCTTTATTTGCCGCTGGAGTAGTGAATGGTATCGGCCACTATTGGGGCTATCGTAACTTTGAATGTGGTGATGCGGCACGTAATCTTTTCCCTATTGGTGCATTGATTGGTGGGGAAGAGTTGCATAATAATCATCATACCTTTCCAACCTCGGCGAAATTGTCAGTTAAACCCTGGGAATTTGATTTAGGCTGGTTTTATATTCGTCTGTTCCAAATCTTAGGATTGGCGAAAGTTAAACGGGTATCACCTAAAATGAAAGTGATTCCTGGAAAAAAACAAGTTGATCTTGAAACCTTATCGGGATTAATTACAAATCGTTTCCAAGTGATGGCACGTTATAGCAAAGAAGTGTTGTTACCTGTTTGGCGTGAAGAAACACAGAAAGCGAATACACTAATGAGTAAAGCGTTACTCAAACGTGCAAAAGTGCCTCTGATTCGTTCAGAAGCTATTTTAAATGATGAAAATAAACGTCAAATTAAAGATATTATTGATAAGCATCAAGTCATCGCGCTGGTTTATCAGTATCGTGTTAAACTGCAAGCGATTTGGAATCGTACTACGGCAACACAGCGTGAGCTTTTAGAAGCATTACAAGAGTGGTGTAAACAGGCTGAAGCAACCGGTGTTGAAGCGCTAAGAAAGTTTGCTGTTAACTTACCAGCCGTTGTGACGGAAAAGAAATAAGCATTGATCTTCTAAGAACCTGATTTTTTCAGATGAGAAAATCAGGTTCTTTTTTTGAGTTAAGAAAAACCTTCTGCGTTCGTAGCCAGGTATTGATAAATTAAAGATTGAATAGAGAAAAAGAGAAAAGTTTTTAAGTTAAACATTATGCTTGAAGTTGCGCCGATCATCCAGAAAATAAAAGAACTTGAGCAAAGAACCTCTGAACTGCGGAGGTATCTTTGACTACGATGCCCAATATGAACGCCAACAAGAGCTTGAACAAGAACTCCAAAATCCGGAAATTTGGAATCAGCCTGAAAAAGCCCAAACATTAGGTAGAGAACGTGCCCAGTTAAGTGAATTAATTGATACGTTTAATCAACTTGATCACGCGTTTCGTGAAGGTAAGGAGTTTATTGAATTAGCGCTCAGCGAGGATGATCAAGACCTCGTCCATTCTGTTGTTCGCGATCTAGAACAAGTAGAAAAAAACTTGAAGTTCTTGAATTTAGACGTATGTTCCCTAATCCAATGGATAGCCATTCTGCTTACTTGGATATCCAGGCCGGATCGGGCGGCACGGAAGCGCAAGATTGGGCAGAAATGTTGCTTCGTATGTATCTACGTTGGGGCGAACAAAATAAATTTAAAGTCACCTTAATTGAAGTTTCGGCGGGTGAGGTAGCCGGGATAAAGAGCGCGACAGTTAAGTTAGAAGGTGACTATGCATATGGTTGGCTACGAACTGAAACCGGGGTTCATCGTTTAGTTCGTCTTTCTCCTTTTGATGCCAATAAGCGCCGCCATACCTCGTTTGCAGCGGTTTTTATCTCGCCAGAGGTGGATGAAAATATTGATATTGATATTAATCCAGCAGATTTACGTATTGATACCTATCGAGCCAGTGGTGCCGGTGGCCAGCATGTCAATCGTACGGACTCAGCAGTGCGTATTACTCACTTTCCTTCAGGAATTGTTGTTCAATCACAAAGTAATCGGTCGCAGCATAAAAACCGCGATCAAGCTTTTAAGCAATTACGCGCTAAATTATATGAGTTAGAACAACGAAAACGCGCGGAAGAAAAGCAAAATCAAGACTCATTGAAACGAGAGATTGGCTGGGGCAGTCAAATACGTTCTTATGTTTTGGATGATGCCCGTATCAAAGATTTACGAACCGGTGTTGAAACCGGTAATACGCAGTCTGTACTCAATGGAAATATTAATCTTTTTCTGATTGCCAGCTTAAAATCGGGTTTGTAGTAGGTCTTCTGTCGAGGTAAAATAACCACCGTCTTGCTAGAAGCGGTTTACTTCAACTGAGCGGCCCTTTTATTTTTACTAATGTTTCCAATGCTGTTTGATCGGGATCTTTATCGATCAATAAAGTGAATGTTCAGAAAACAGAAAAAGTGAGTGATAGTGAATGACTTCGCTCTCAGTGAATAAAAAGAAAAGGATACGGTTCTCGTTGGCCACTGATCAGAATGCTTTTTTATCGAATCTAAATATATAAAATTAATGTTGGAATAATCAAAATGACTGATGAAACGCTAACCAACCCGATATCAGATGATGTGTTTGCACAACGTCGCAATAAGTTAGCGCAGTGGCGTGAAACCAACCAGGCGTATCCTAATCAGTTTCGTCGTAATACGTTAGCAAGCGAAGTATTCACTACTTACGAACAGCAAACGGCGGAGTCATTAGCACAAACAAATCAGCCAGTTTGTTTAGCGGGACGCATCTTATTAAAAAGAGATATGGGTAAAAGTCTTTTTTTAGATATACAAGATATGTCTGGAAAAATACAAGTGTATGTTAAAAAAGAAAACTTGTTAGATGGATCAATCGAGGCGGTAAAAAATCTAGATTTAGGGGATATTGTCGGTGTATACGGTTATGTATTTAGAACAAAAACAAATCAATTATCCATCAAAGCCGAACGGCTTGAATTATTAACTAAATCACTGCGACCTTTGCCCGATAAATTTCATGGGCTATCAACGTCCGATAAAGAACAGCGTTATCGTCAACGCTATTTGGATTTAATGACCGATGAAAAAACCCAACAAACGTTCCGTATTCGTTCGCAGTTAGTTCAAGAGATTCGTCAATTTTTAAATGAACGCGGCTTTCTCGAAGTGGAGACTCCGATGATGCATGCTTTACCCGGTGGTGCATTAGCGAGACCCTTTGTAACCCATCATAATACATTGGATATGGAACTATTTTTACGCGTTGCACCGGAGCTGCATCTTAAGCGTTTGGTTGTGGGTGGAATCGAAAAAGTATACGAAATTAATCGTAACTTTAGAAATGAAGGCATTTCAACGCGTCATAATCCTGAATTTACGATGTTAGAATTCTATCAAGCGTATGCGGATTACCATGATTTAATGGATTTAACCGAACAGCTATTACGTCAGTTAGCACAGACTATTTTTAATAAAGCAAAAATTGATTATCAAGGTGAAACCATTGACTTATCGAAACCGTTTCAACGCCTGAGTGTATTAGAAGCGATTCACGCATTTAATCCACAGTGGAGTTTAGAAGAACTGACTACGCTTTCTAGTTTGCAAGCGATTGCTCAAATGCTAAAATTAAAACCAGAAGTGGTGCAGAGTCAATCAATCGGGAAATTACAGTTTGCTCTTTTTGAAGAGACCGTGGAAGAAAAACTCAAAGAACCGACGTTTATTACCGAACATCCGATTGAAGTTTCGCCTTTAGCGCGTCGCAATAGCCAGAATCCAAACTTAGCGGATCGCTTTGAACTATATATCGCAGGCAGGGAATTGGCGAATGGATTTTCGGAATTAAATGATCCAGAGGATCAAGCCGCACGTTTTGCAGAACAAAGTCGCGCTAAAATGGCGGGTGATGAAGAAGCCATGCCTTACGATAAAGATTATATTGTTGCCCTAGAATATGGATTGCCCCCTACAGCGGGAGAGGGTATTGGTATTGATCGACTCACTATGTTATTTACAGATGCTCCTTCAATTCGAGACGTTATTCTATTTCCTTTGTTACGTCCTGAAGATTAGATTCTCGTCGTAGCTCTCTTTTTAGATCGGTAAGTAAAAAAAGAGAGCTACTTTCATTGAAAAATGAATGATCAATCGTTTAACAGATGGTTTGATTTAGACGGTCCACGACTTCCTCGGCAAAGGATTTATTTTCTGTAAGTCCTAAATCAGGTTTACTTAATGGTTCTTTAGGAGAAGGGTCTAACAAGGCATTAAAAAACATCGATAGATGAGTTGAACCGGAGTAGACGCGTTGACTTGGAAAAAACGAAGGTTTCGATGTATCGTGCACATAAGCCGGTTTTCCTTGGAGAATAGCGAGACTAGTCAAAGTAGCGGGGCATACCGAAGCGACACCGTCCGCGGCGGTGGTGATTTGTTCACTACTTAAAACCTTATCTGAATGTTTTGGTATGTTGGTGACATAATTTTGAGAAAATATACCCTCATCAATTTCAGTTAATGAATGATTATCATTGTTCGATATCAGTATTTTAATGTGTGTAGAGAGTGCAGGGAACTGCTCAATGAGTGTGCAAACTCGGTGTAAATAGGCTTGTTTATCGCTTAGCCCAGGATGAATACCTAAACGTAGTGCAAAATTAAAAGAAGGATATGCAGAAAGCCCTTGAAAAAGGGCTGTTAAAAACTCGATATCTTGATCGGGATCTTTGCTTCCCGAAATATATACAAAAGCATCGTGTTCATTGATTTCTAATACTTGGCGTACAGCCTCGGCATCGATGGTTTCCCGAGTGAATGCTTCATCAATGATTGGGTGACCTACCTCACTGACGGTTAATTCACTATTTTTTTCAGTTTATTTTTTGGTGAACAGTCTGTAAAGGGACGAGCCAGTGAATTTGTTTTTGCCAAGAAGAATCTTTATTGAGTATCGTCCAATAGGCATGCGCTTTTTCTTCAAATAAATAGTCATTATAGATAAAGACATGTTGGTTCGAGAAATATTTGTGCAATATCAAAAGAACGTGTTTCTGTAGTCTGTGAAGGGGTGCCGACTAACGCATTTTGAATTTGATGATTATCAACATATTGTATCACTTGCTTGTTTAACTGAGAGTTAGATATTTCTTGGATAGAGGACTCAAAAAGTTCATCGATGCTTGTAATATGTATGCGCTCTTGGTCCAGCAAAGCCAGTGAATTCGCTAAACGTTTTTGCGCAGTTGGATGAATTGCTAAAAAGAATACTTCATTTTGTACGTTTTTTAGTAATTCTTTGGCGACTTTTATCGCAGCATTGGTGTCTCCCACACTGTGACAAACAAATAAAGTTTTCATTCCCTGATACCACCTAGTAGATTAATGAATAATTTACTTATACATTAAAACATATACAAGATATTTTTTAAAGTAAATAGATAAAAATATCTTGATTGAAAATAGATTGTGTATAGCGCAACATAATCCATATCGTTATTTTTAGTTTTGAGTAAAGATCGGAGTGAATAGCGGCTTAATGAAAAAATATTTTTTTAGTAAGAATTTTTTACTTTGAAAGTTTAGCGAAGTCAACGTACCTTAAATTTTTATTTTTTTCTATATTCTGCTGCATTGCTTAGTAATACGATTAGTTTTTGAAAAAACTATCCTTTTTCCCTCAGTAAAATAGAAACTATTTCTGGGGAAAAAGAGGGGCTTTATGGTTGGTTAGCGGTCAATTATCCTCAGGGAACGCTTCAGTAGAATTTACCGACCGTCGGTAGTCTCGATATGGGGAATGCTTCAAGGCAAATTATATTTTGAAGGATAAGAATATACAAGAAAATGATCACGTATTTAAATAATGTTATTCAATCCTATCCCATTAATACGACAATTGCTTACCCTGAAAATATATCATTTATCGCTTATGGTGCTTTTTATGGCTCACTTCATTTTTTAAATGTCGAGAATCCTGTTTCTGAAAAAAAACATCAATGCGGCCATTAAGAATATTTGTTATAAGTCTTGGGAAAGTTTAGAAGAAGATTATCGCGAAAAAATAAAACCAGATTATTTACCCTATAATTGTGTCGAGGCCAGCGCCATTAAGGTATTACTCTTCAATCCCTATCAATTAAAGAACCATTCCATCTTCATTAAAAAAGAAATTAATAAACATCAGATAACTTGGACATATGGTGCATTACTGTATGACTATCTTCATACACACGCGACAATAAAAAGATGAATCAATACCCATAAAAAAAACAGCGCCTTTTGGCGCTGTTTTAAGTAAGAGGTAAAAAATAAGTGTTATTTTATTTTACTTTCTTCAAATAACTCATGCTTTCTCGTAATCGGATCATATTTTCTGAAGCTAAGTTTGCCGGGTTTCTTTTCTTTACTTTTATAAGTGGTATAAAAGTAGGCACTTGCTTTGGACTGTAACTTAATTTTAATACGCATAATTAAAAATCCACTACTTAGACGTTTTATTCGCAAGACGCAATTTTGCAAGCACCGCGTCAATACCTCTTTTTTCAATGATACGTAAACCATGTGCGCTGACACGAAGTTTCACAAATCGTTTCTCAGAGGCGACCCACAGGCGATGAGTTTGTAGATTTGGTAAAAAACGGCGTTTTGTTTTTCGGTTCGAGTGGGACACATTGTTGCCCACCATCGGGTTTTTCCCCGTGACTTCACATACCCTGGCCACATTAGCCTCCAAAATGAATGATTTAATTCAAAAATAGGGATGCTTTATACCAAAATGCGACAGATTTGTCAAAGGATCTAGAGCAGCCCCTGGTGGACAAATGAAGTAAATTGTCCCGCCCCGATAATAATATGGTCCAGTAAACGTACGCCAATGGCGGACAAAAGTACTTTAATTTGCTGGGTAATCCGTTTATCGGCTTCGCTTGGTTTGGCTACTCCGGAGGGATGATTATGCGCTAGAATCACCGCGGCCGCATTGGTTTGATAGACATAACGGAGTAATTCACGGGGGTAAATCGGTGCTTCATTAATACTTCCATAAAAGAGCTCTTTAAATGAAATCAGCTGATGTTGATTATCGAGAAAAAGGCAACTAAATACCTCAAAGGGATACAACCGTAGCTTAGCATTTAAATAACGTTGTACGGTTTGAGGATTCTCCATCACGTGGCCATGATAAAGATTTTCTTCAAGACAGCGCTGGGTCAGTTCCCACGCAGCTTGCAACTGTACATACTTGGTTAAGCCTAAACCCAGGATAGCGGTAAATTCTTGAATATCCGCTGTCATGATTTTCCGAAGGCTACCAAAGGTACTTAATAAGGCTTGGCTAAGATCGAGAGCAGTTTTTCCAGGGACGCCTGTTTGTAAAAATACAGCCAATAACTCCAAATCTGAAAGTGTACCGGCACCTTGTATGAGTAACTTTTCGCGAATTTGTTTGAGCGTGAGTTCTTTGCATCGTGTGGTCATCCTTTCCCCTATTTTTGTTTTTAGTAAAACACTCGCCGTGTACAGAACGTAAAATAGCTTTATTTACTCAATAAAGCGCAAAAACGCTTGTCAGTATTTAGCCTTAATTTTAATACAGCTTGAAAATCGATACTAGCGTAAAGAGAGAATCGTTTGCCATTCTTGTTCGGTGACCGGCATAATCGACAACCGATTTCCTTTTTTGAGTAAAGTCATATTCGCTAATTTGGATTGTTTTTTTAAATCGACTAAGGAAATCGGCGTAAACCATTTTTCTATTAATTTGACATCGACACAAAACCAACGCGGTGGTTGGTGGGTATTGTTTGGATCGTAATGTGGATTCATTGGATCAAACGCCGTGTCATCGGGGTAGGCAGTTTTGACAATTTTCATAAGACCCATAATGCCGGGATGCGCGCAACTTGAGTGATAAAAAAAGCGAGATCGCCGTATTGCATCGCGCGCAAAAAATTACGTGCTTGATAATTACGGACGCCGTCCCATGGTGTGTGGCGTTGCGCAAGGTCATCAATACTAAAACAATTCGGTTCTGACTTCATTAACCAATAAGACATGGTACTTTTCACTTATAGGGTAAGGTGCGCCGGCGAGGCTTGTATCCGCTGCTGTTTCAAGAACGGGATTAATTCAGCTTGCAGGCGATGTGGAATGCCGATGAGATCCATGTCGGCAAACAAACAGCCAGGACTTTCTTTTCGATCATCCAATAACACTTCGAAACCGGCTTCAGTCAATTGTTGATACAATGCCTCAGCGGCTTGTTGAACAAGCGTACTGCGATGATAACCAATCGGAACCAGCGCAAGTTGAAAGGGGGCGAGCGTTTCTGGCCAAACGATTCCTCGTTCATCATGATGTTGTTCAATTGCCGCCGCCACAATCCGTGAAATACCAATCCCATAACAGCCCATTTCTAAGGGCGCGCTTCGACCATTTTCTAAACGAATCAAGGTATTCATTGCGACGCTGTATTTAGTGCCTAATTGAAAAATATGGCCTACTTCAATCCCGCGTTCCATGTGTAAATGACCTTGGCCATCTGGGCTGGGGTCCCCGACCACGGCATATCGTAAATCCGCTTGTTCTGGTAAGGGTAAATCACGCTGCCAGTTCACATTTTTGAAATGCTGATCGACTTCATTGGCCCCACAAACAAAATTTGTGACCACGGCCGCATCTCGATCAACAATGAGCGGGATCGATAGACCAAGGGGGCCAAGATAGCCGATCGGTGCGCCAAGCTGTTGAACCACTTCACTTTCTTCGGCTAAGCGCAAAGGGTGGGCAATCCCTGCGATCTTTTCAGCTTTGATCGGATTGAGGGTATGATCTCCGCGTAATATCAGACCGACTAACGGTTTTTTCGGATCGCTTCCGACAACGACCAATAACTTAAGGCATTGCATGGGTGAAACAGCGAGATAAGTGCTGACTGCTTCAATGGTTTTTTGTCCTGGTGTCGCGCATTTTTCGAGAGAATGTTGTGCTTCAGATGAGGCGGGAGGAGCACTTAAATATTCCGCTAATTCTGCATTGGCAGCATAATCACTTTTATCGCTATAGAAAATGGTATCTTCACCCACTTGTGCTAATACTTGAAATTCTTGTGAGGCACTGCCTCCAATATTGCCAGTATCTGCGAGCACTGCACGAAAATTCAAGCCAAGACGCGTGAAAATACGTTGGTAAGTCGCATGCATGTGGTGATACGTTTCAACTAAAGAGGCCTTGTCACGATGAAAAGAATAGGCGTCTTTCATCAAAAATTCGCGTGCCCGCATAACCCCGAAACGAGGGCGTATTTCATCGCGAAATTTGGTTTGAATTTGATACAAAACGATAGGGAGTTGTTTATAGCTTTGGACATCCTGGCGTAACAACTGCGTGACGATTTCCTCATGGGTGGGGCCCAAACAAAATGGACGATGATGTCGATCCTCAAGGCGTAATAATTCCGGACCGTAGGCCGCCCAACGTTGCGATTCT
This sequence comes from Rickettsiella massiliensis 20B, assembly GCF_000257395.1. Lineage (GTDB taxonomy): Bacteria > Pseudomonadota > Gammaproteobacteria > Diplorickettsiales > Diplorickettsiaceae > Diplorickettsia > Diplorickettsia massiliensis. The sequence goes on along the minus strand of NZ_AJGC01000002.1, from coordinate 15,589 downwards.
TGCCAGAGTTCAGCCGGTTGTAAATTGGGCATTAAGATCTCTTGTGCACCCATTCGGTTCATTTCTTCACGAACAATCGCTTCGGTTTTCCGCAAGACTCGGAGCCCTAAAGGAAGCCAGGTATAAATACCCGAAGCCAGCGCACGAATCATCCCCGCACGCAGCATAAGTTGATGGCTAATGACTTTGGCCTCGGAAGGGGGCTGTTTTAAGGTTGGGAAATAAAGTTGGCTACAACGCATAGAGGTTTAATGTTTTTAAGATAAAAATCGACAATCAGCGATTTATCATACGGATTTATGCACAGGTTTTCCAGTTTTTATGTTTCAAAAGCGTTAATAATCAGGCGGTTAATCTAATTTCCCCATTTATAGAAATACTACTTTAAATATATATAAAAAAATTATTAGATGTGTTTTTTTAATATATGTGTATTATATGTGACATTATAAACTTGACTTACTTACAAAAAATAAAAATATATATGGTGTACCTTGATTTTGAAGCAGTAAAGACCTATTTAAATGTGGATCAAGATTGCGCTGTTATCACTATTGCTGAGCTAATCCAAATAACAGACGCATATCTTTTGGGGCTAAGTTTACTTGTAGAAAAAAGTAAAAGTCTTGAACTTGAAAAAGCTATTCAGCGTATTAAATTGTATAGAGAGGAAATGCAACAGGAAGTTAAACAAGACAATAAGGATAATCATATTGATGTGTTATCAAAATTACTTTGAAATCCACATCAGAGCAGTTAGCAAAGCTTGTACATTATTTGTATAGAACACATGAGCAAATTAAAGATCAACCAGAATTCCCGGAAAATAACAAAAATATTCTACAGCAGATCTATATTTTATTGAAAAAAATCTATAACGACATCATAGATTTTCTAAAACTCAATGAGAAAACAAATGGTGTCTTTCAAAAAAAGAACAGTTTTAGTCTATCCTGCTGTTTTTTTAATAAGATGGTGTCTTCTGTCCAGGCGATAGAAAAAAATTTCTCTGAACAATTGAGTCCTGAACGTACATTGCAAAATTTTCAATGGAAACAAACTGCTCAAAATCGAGATAATATGTACCACCCACCAGAGTTGTTGGTGAACCCTTGCTTAATAAAATGAGTAAACCTGTTATCAAAATATCGTAAGACCCTGTTTAAATCACTGGTCAAAGTATACGCTCTCGATTAAAATAACCCTCACTTACCATGGGGGACTTTTTTTATCTCTCTGTGGTTAAAAAATTGATTTTTTTTCTTTATACTTAGCTTTCAACGATCAGGAGAAGATTGGTTTTATGCCTATTTATGAGTATCAATGCACCGCATGTCACCATCACTTTGATACCATTCAGCGTTTTAATGATAAAGTCTTGGAGATATGCCCCTCTTGTCAGAAACCGACGTTACAAAAGTTAATTTCGGCCCCTTCCTTTCATTTGAAGGGAACCGGCTGGTATGTTACCGATTTTAAAAAGCCCAAATCGACGGAAGCCAGCCCAAAAGGCACGGAGACTTCTAAGCAAGAAACCGCCAAAAAAGAGGGGGCGGTGTCTAAAAGTGCAGACAATACGTCTTCGCCAGCAACGAAAAGCGATGCCTCTAAAACAGACGAATCCTCTTAGTTAACTAGAATTTTTACTATGAAAAGAACACATTACTGCGGGCAGGTCACTGAGAACCAAGTGAATGAAAAAGTTTGTGTCAGCGGTTGGGTGCACCATCGCCGCGACCATGGCGGAATTATTTTCATTGATTTACGCGACCGCAGTGGTTTGCTGCAAGTGGTTTTCAATCCTGAACAAGCGGCGCTCTTTGCACAGGCAGAAGGCTTGCGGAATGAATATGTTATGACCGTCACCGGCCCGCTTGTTTTACGGCCTTTAGGGACTGAAAATAAACAATTGACGAGCGGAAAAGTCGAATTACATGCCACGGACTTAATGATTCATAATAGCGCGTTACCGCTTCCTTTTTCGATCGATGGCTATACCCCAGTCAGTGAGGAAGTGGCGCTGCGTTATCGTTATCTTGATCTACGTCGTCCAGAAATGCAGGCTCGTTTTTTGTTACGAACCCAGGTCGTCGCGTTTATCCGCCGTTTTCTTGAAGAACAGGGTTTTTTAGAGTTAGAAACGCCGATTCTCACCAAAGCAACGCCAGAAGGCGCGCGAGATTATTTAGTACCGAGTCGAGTACATCCGGGCGAATTTTATGCGTTGCCGCAATCCCCACAGTTATTCAAGCAGCTTTTAATGATGGCAGGTTTTGATCGTTATTATCAAGTGGTCCGTTGTTTTCGCGATGAGGATCTGCGCGCCGATCGTCAACCTGAATTCACCCAGTTAGATATGGAGCTTTCTTTTTGTGATGAACAAACAATCCAAGCGATTACCGAAACATTGATTGTTCAGTTATTTAAAACCGTTTTAAATGTCGATCTTCCACAGCCTTTTCCTAAAATGAGTTATGCCGAAGCCATGCGGCGTTATGGGAGTGATAAGCCTGATTTACGTATTGCATTAGAATTGGTGGACATTGCTGATTTGGTGAAAGAAGTTGAGTTTAAAGTATTCTCGGCACCGGCAAACGATGAAAAAGGACGGGTTGCGTTGTTACGGGTTCCCTCTGGCGCCGAGTTTACCCGCAAAATGATTGATGACTATACGGCACATTGTGCTATCTATGGTGCGAAAGGTTTAGCCTATATTAAAGTCTTGGATCGTGCCCAAGGTGGTCTGGCGGGTCTGCAATCACCGATTCTTAAGTTCCTTCCTGAGCCGGTCATTGAGGCAATTTTAGAGCGTGTGCAAGCACAAACCGGCGATATTCTGTTTTTCGGCGCGGGCGATTTTAAACTAGTCAGTGAATCCTTAGGGGCTTTACGTTTAAAAATAGGTCACGACTTAAATCAAGTTCAACCGGGTTTTCATCCGTTATGGGTGGTTGATTTTCCTTTACTTGAGTTTGACGATAAAGCACAACGTTGGCAGGCATTACATCATCCGTTTACGGCGCCACAAATTAGTGACGTCAGTACTTTTCAAGCCCATCCTGGGGCGTGTTTGTCGCGTGCTTATGACATGGTATTGAATGGCTGTGAAATTGGGGGCGGGTCAATTCGTATTCATGATGCCGCCTTACAATCCGCCGTATTTGAGCTATCAGAGCAAGAACAACAAGAAAAATTTGGTTTTTTATTAGAAGCGCTCAAATTTGGTTGTCCGCCGCATGGTGGGATTGCTTTTGGCTTGGATCGCTTAGTGATGTTGATGACCGGTGCGCGCTCTATTCGTGAAGTGATTGCGTTTCCTAAAACACAAACCGCTTCTTGTCCGTTAACCCAGGCACCCAGCGCCGTGAGTCCAGAACAGCTCAAAGAGTTATTCCTACAAATTCAAAAAAAACAGACAAATTAAGCGATGTCAACTTCTCACCTCCCGTCAGATTTATGCCAAGGCATGCAAGGCCAGTATAAGCTAGATAGCCGTGTTATTTTTGAACAAGCATGGATCAAGCTCTATGGATTTAAAGCGTCTTTTTGGGGGGCGTTTATTTTAGGATTTTTGACTTTATTGCTGATTCACTGCACGGCTTACGTTATTTTCTTATTATTAGCCTTTTTAACCAAGGCGCTCATACACAATAGTGATTTATTACAGTTTCTTTTTTTATGTTATCTCGTTGTTGGGTGGCTATGTCTTTTTTTTGGTGAGGCACTTAATTCACTTTTTCTGATCTCTTTAATGCATTGTTCACTTCAGTGGCTGCGTAATCAATCAGTGAAAGCCAAGGATATTTTTGCGTTTCGTTATCGTTGGAAGCCTTTAATTGGCCTGATGCTCGTTTTTATTTGTGATTAAGATCACTCTTACATGCATTCAATTAGTGAGTCTGGATTTTTCAAGTGTGTTTTTGCACACATTCAGTGCCCATTATCTTGCCACGTGGTTTAATTTTTTTATGTGGCTTATTATTTATCTATTTTTTATTACCTTATTTGTATTCGCCTTTTTATATTGTATTTTACTTTTTTCTTTTGCGGCATTACTGAGTTTTGACAAAAGGACAACGGATATCAAAACAAGTTTGCGGGTTGCCTTTAAGGCACTCAATGCACGGTTGGTGAGTAATCTACGTTTATTCTTACTCGCCATCCTGATTTTTATGTTAGGTGGATTTTTAACCCTCGGTATCGCAGTAATTTGGCTTTTACCCTGGTTTTTCCTGGTCATTGCATGGCAATATCAAACTGTTTTTGGAGAAAGAAAGCACGAGGCGCCGGGAAACGAGCAAAATAAGGCGATAGTAACCTAGGTGAGGGTTTAATAATGTTATTAAAAATGAAACGAGTGTAATGATAAAAATTGCAAAAAGGTAAGATATGGCTGGTCACAGTAAATGGGCAAATATTCAACATCGGAAAAATGCACAAGATGCCAAACGAGGTAAATTATTTACGAAGTTAATTCGTGAAATTAACGTCGCCGCTCGTATCGGGGGTGGAGATATCAATACCAATCCCCGCTTACGTTTGGCAGTAGATAAAGGTTTAGCAGCGAATATGACCAAAGATACCATTGAGCGCGCCATAAAACGAGGTGCCGGGGGGTTAGATGGTCAGCAAATGGAAGAAATACGCTATGAAGGATATGGCCCGAAAGGTTTAGCGGTGTTAGTGGATACATTAACCGATAATCGCAATCGAACCGTTGCGGAAGTTCGTCATGCGTTCACAAAATGTGGGGGTAATTTAGGAACTACCGGTTCTGTGGCTTATTTGTTTAGTAAAAAAGGTGTGATCACTTTTGCACCCGGGATCAACGAAGAAAAAGTGCTTGAGATTGCTCTGGAAGTCGGTGCCGAAGATGTGATCCATCATCCCGATGGAAGTACCGATATTTTGACTTCTGAAACCGTGTTACCGACGTTAAATCAACGTTTCGTACAAGAAAAGCTCGACCCTGTACAGAGTGAAGTGACGTGGATAGCCAGTATCCAGGTTGAACTGAATCAAGAAGATCAAGAAAAAGTCGAGCGCCTACTGAATATGCTCGAAGATCTAGATGATGTACAAGCCGTTTACACCAATCAAGCCTAAAGATGATCATTATTTTCAGTTAAAAGTTGCTTAGGCGACCGGGTTAGAATAACCTGAATAATCCGTCGCATAAGTTTTCAATTGGAATAGGGTGAAGCGCTAGATGACTGTTATTTTAGGCATTGATCCAGGTTCTCGTTTGATGGGCTATGGTATTATTCGTCATGAGCGCTCAGAATCCATCCGTATCGCCAGTGGTTGCATAAAATTGCCAACGACCAGCCCTTTTGCGACCCGTTTAAAAAAAATATTTATTGAATTACAGGAAATAATTCAGTGCTATGCGCCGACGGAAGCGGCGATAGAACAAGTTTTTTTTCATATTAATCCGAACTCAGCGTTAAAATTAGGGCAAGCGCGCGGTGCGGCATTGGTCGCAGCGGCGGTGGCTGAACTTGCCGTCCATGAATATTCTGCTCGCCAAGTAAAACAATCGATGGTCGGGTATGGTGCCGCTACGAAACAACAAATTCAACATATGGTGCGTCTATTACTGAAGCTTGAAAAACTTCCGCAGGAAGATGAAGCCGATGCGTTAGCTATTGCGCTGTGTCACGCACAATCGCGTTCTTTGCCCAATAATGGCGCACTCAAGTCATTTACTTTAAAACACGGTTTTCGAAGAGGGAGAATGCGATGATCCATCGACTGCGTGGCCAGTTAGTCGAAAAACAACCACCTCGGTTGTTAGTAGAGATTTTCAATGCGTTAACTTATGAAGTGTATGCGCCGATGCCTACTTTTTATCATTTACCCGAGGTAGGGCAAGAAGTACTCTTGTATATTCATTTTATTGTTCGTGAGGATAGCCATACTCTGTATGGTTTTTTTGATCCGCAGGAGCGCGCTTTATTTATACAGTTGCTAAAAGTAAATGGGATTGGGCCAAAAGTGGCATTAGGTATTTTGTCAAAAATAGAAACCATGGAGTTCATTACTTGTATTGAACAACATAATATCGTTGCTTTGCAGCAAATTCCGGGTATTGGTAAAAAAACTGCAGAACGTCTTGTGATTGAAATGCGTGATCATTTAGCGCAATGGCAAGACAGTACCGGTCAATTTTCACAAATAAACACCTTAACGTCGCCCGCGCAACGCCTGCAACAAGACGCGATTGCGGCACTTATGGCGTTAGGTTATAAAACACAAGAAGCGACGCGTGCTGTTCAGCAAATCCAGAAGGATAATCTTTCCGTAGAAGAATTAATTCGTAGTGCATTGCATGTGATGAGTTAATTATACTCAGTATGACAGCGATTTTTCTAAATTTAGTGATAAATTAAGCAAAAATAAATTTTTAATCAATCTCAATAAATTACTTATTTTAAATTAAATATTCACAATATTTTGTTCAGCAGTTTTATTTTATAGACATAATTGACGGCTTTTTATAATGAGAAATGGCTTTGTAAAAGCCATTTCTCATACCACCTATACGCTACTATTATAGATATTTTAGTTTTATATCAATACTTGATAATGCTCATGCGGTATGATTTATAAACCTAAGTTTATTTTTGCTGTTTGTTGGCATGGATTTTTTGTCGTTCCACTTATCTTTTTTATAGCGAAACAGGATTTTATTTTTTAGTAGTAGTAGAGGTATTATTTATAAATAACTATCTTTTATTATCGTATCCTAATACTGCTTTTATTTTATTGTATACTACTTATTTTTCTTTTTGTGAGACGATATGATTAATTTTTTTCTAATTCTGGTTGTTTTTTATAAATTATTTTTAAGGTAATATGATATTTTTTTATAAGTAATGTTTATGAAAATAAGTAACGCCCTGTAAGCAGTAAGGTATTAGAATTTAAAGTTTCATTTAAATGATTATTTTTATACTGACCAATTGCTAATCCAGTTTCATTTAAACCAAAATTATCGTAACGATAGCCTACGCTAAGTATAAAATTTTGATTACTTCGATAATCTATTCCGATAGTTGCGCTATAACTGAAAGCAAATTTTTTTGAGTCTTGAAATGTTGTAGGTATCATACGAGGGAATTCCATTGTTTTTTCTTTATACTCATTCATATAATTCCATGAACCACCAACACCTATTTCAACATAAGGCATAAATGATTTCCAGCAATATAAATTCATTTTTCCAATTAATCTAAGACTGGTATGACTAACATTATATTGGTAGATGAATCCAGGAGGCTGATCTCTATCATTTAAATCATAGATATTTCCACGAATAGATATTTCAGGCATATAACTATATTCTAATCCTACGCTTGCAGTAGGAAATAATAGTGAATTAAATCGCCAAATATAACCACCTGATATTAAAAAAAGACTACCTTTTTCAGTTGATATAGGGGTAAATCCATCTGGACCTTCAACAGTAGGTGTTTTCTTTATTTGATTTATTTCAGATCCGAAGTAATTGTTAGTTCTTCCTAAACCAAAATCAAAATAATAAACATTATTTTGACAATTTTTTTTTAGTAAATTTATTAGTAAATTAATATTATTTCCTAAACAGATATTTTTTTTAGCTAGGCAGGCAGGTATATTTTTGTTTGATTTATATGAAATGCAAAGTCTGTCTGATCCTATCGTCACATTTTTATGTGATACTGGGTAACAAATTTTAGAGTTTCTTTTAAAATTTAAATTTATTGAGTTTGTTTCAGCGTGTACAACAGAAATAAAACCTATACCATTAAGAATAATAATAAATGATAAGTAAATTGAATGGTTTTATTAATGGGTTAGTAGTTAGCATGCCCTCTCCAGGTAAATATATCTTTAATAGATTAATTAAGGTTATATTTTTATAGTTCTTTAAAACTTAAATTAGGATAATTTATATGATTAATCAAAATATAATTTAAGATAATATTATTAATCACATATAAATATATATTAGTAACATAAATATTATTTAAATATATTATTGACGTGGTAGATCAAACTTAAATTTATATTAAGATATATTGATTTTGCTTGATAAGTGATAAAAATTAAATTAATTTAAAAAAATATTAGTAATTAAATTATAAGAGATAAAAAATGGAATTTTTTAAATAATAATGATTTAATAAAAAATGGAATTTTTTAAATAATAATGATTTAAGTTATGACAAGCACTTTATGTTGACAGAGGATCATTTGGTAGAGAGTACCATTTTTAATGAATTAAATAATACAATTCGTCAATTAAAAATTAAGTTAAAAAATTTGAATAAAGATAATGAAGAACTCGAAGAGAAAATACAACAAGAAAAAAATAATACAGCACATGTTAAATTAGAAAATCAAGATCTAGCAGAAAGACTAGAAATAAGTAAGAAAAATTTAGAAAAATTAAAAAATGAGTTGCAAGTTAGTCAAAACCGTCTAAAAGAACTACAAAAGATCTCAAGAAAAAAGATGAAGAAAATTTAAAATTAGATATTGATATTAAAAAACAAAATTTATTATTAGGTCAATTAAATAAAGAAAAATGTGAAATAGAACTTGATTTGACGAAAGCAAAAGAAAATTTAAAAACAGTTAATGATCAAAAAGATAAATTAAGTAATGAACTGTCTAAAATAAAAATTCTGGTAAAAGAATTAGAATTTGATAAGAGTAGCTTACTTAAAAAAATAGAGGAATTGAAAAAAATAATAAAGAAGATAAAGATATAGAAGGAAAGGTTGTCATACAAATTCAAGAAATAAAAAAAGAATTAGAAAAGATTACACAAGAAAAAAGTAATTTAACAATAGAGTTGGAAAAAAAGAAGTTTGAGTTAGATAATTTACAAAAAGATAAGGAATCTTTAATAGATCAAATTGCAAAATCTGCAGATGAGTTAATAAAAATTGAGCGAGAAAAAGAGGAATTAAAAACTAGCTTAAATAGTTCAAATCTACAGATAGCTAAATTAGAAAATGATAAAGAAAATATCGATCAGCAACTTAAATATGTGAAAAAAGAGTTACATAAAACACAAATTGAAAAACAAAAATTAAGTGAACAAGTAGATATAGGACGTGAAAATTTTCAAAAATTGCAGATTGAAAAAATAGGAGTCGATAAACGATTAGCAGAACTTCAAGCGCAGTTAATGATCCTTCAAAAAGAAAAAGATAAGTTGAGTAATCAGTTATTAGATTTACAAAGTCAGTTAAATAAAGAGCAAGAAACAGAAAAAATTTTACGTAATGAAATTAGTAATCATCAAACAAAGATTCAACAGTTAGAAGAAGAAAGAAAAGGATTACAAAATGATTTAATTCATAATAAAAACAAAACAAATGAATTAGATGAATCTATAAATAAGTTAACAAAAGAGTCTAATGAGCTACAGATTAAATTAGTTAAAGTAGAGTCAGAAAACAAGAATTTACAACAGAGAATAAAAGAACTAAGTAAAACACAAAAACAATTAGAAGAAGATAAAGAAAAATTACAAAACCAGTTAGAGATTTGTAAGAAGTCAGGAAATGATTTTTTTAAATAAATCTGAGTTATATTCTCTTCAAGAAAAAATATCAGTATTAGAGAAAGAACTAGATAAAAGTAAAGAAGAGTTAAGAAAGATAACTGAAGAAAAGAGCCAGTTATCAACAAATCTAAAAGAAGCAACCGTATTGAATCAGCAATTAATAGATAAAGAAGCAGTTCTTAACAGACAGATAGAAAATTTTGAAAACGAACAAGAACGTCTTGAAGCAGAAAAAGCAGAATTAAATAAAAATCTAGTGAATCAAGAAATTGAATTCATTGCACTAAAAGGCAAACAAGAAGAATTAGAAAAAGAAGCAGTCCAGTTGAATGCTAAATTAGAAGGTTTACAACAAGATAATGAAGAATTACAAAATCGTATAGTCATATCTGATGAGAAGCTAACTCACTTAGATAATAAAATAAAAGAACTTACAATTAACTTAAATAGTAAAGATGCGCAGTGTATTGAAAAAGAAGAACATATAGAGAATCTGAATAGACAACTAGAAGATAAAGAGGATGAAATAAGTGAATTAGAAGATGAAAAAACTAGTTGGAAGAAAAAGTATAAGAAAATTAACTCAGATTATGATATGGCAATTTTAGAAAAAACTAAATTAAAAAACAGTTGGATATAAAAGATAGTGAAGCTAATCAATTACATGAAAAAAAAGATAAGTTACAACGGGATTTAGATGACTTAACTGTTGAAAAAGAAAAAATATATGAAGAAAAAATAAATCTTCAACGAAAAATTGGTGAGAAAGAAATAGATCTTCATGAACTTTATTTAAAAAATAAAATTTTGGAAAAAGAAAAAAATGATTTAAAAGAAGAAAAAAATAAAATCTTAGAACAGTTAAAAGAAATTCGTATTGAGAAAGAGCTGTTAGTACAAGACAAAGCGAAGTTAGAATAATGTAAAAATAAAATTGAATTAAAATGAACAGAAGTTATTAAGATGAGATAAGAATAGCCTTCGCATAAGCGATGCATAATCAATAGCCTGTGATAGACGTGCGTTGGTAACGACGTAGGACACGTATTATATAAAGTTATAGTAGGAGACGTCACACAGGCATAAATCACTAGTGAACTAGTGAGACGAGTGTGTGGCAGATTCCAGATGAATCTGCAGCTAATTTTAGTTGTGTGATATAAATTAAATTTTGGGTCACGATAGTCAAAATTTTTCATGAGTATAGCACATTTCTTATTATAGATGAAATTTAAATTTATATTGAAATATATTGATTTTGCTTGATAAGTGATAAAAATTAAATTAATTTAAAAAAATATTAGTAATTAAATTATAAGAGATAAAAAATGGAATTTTTAAATAATAATGATTTAAGTTATGACAAGCACTTTATGTTGACAGAGGATTATTTGGCAGAGAGTACTAGTATTAATGAATTAAATAACACAATTCGTCAATTAAAAATTAAGTTAAAAAATTTAAAAAAAGATAATGAAGAGCTCGAAGATAAAATACAACAAGAAAAAAATAATACAGCACATGTTAAATTAGAAAATCAAGACTTATCAGTAAGATTAGAATCAAGTAAGAAAAATTTAGAAAGCTCAAAAAATGAGTTGCAGATTAGTCAAAACCGTCTAAAGATTACAGAAGATCTAAGATAGATATGAAACTTAAATTAGATGTTGATATAAAAGCAAATATATAGTATCTAATTCAGAAAAGATGAAATAGCGGTGCTTTGGACAAAAATTTTAGTTGCAGATTAGTCAAAACCGTCTAAAAGAATTACAGAAAGATCTAAAGAATAAGAATAATGAAAACTTAAAATTAGATGTTGATATTAAAAAGCAAAAATTATTATTAGATAATCTAAATCAGGAAAAAGATGAAATAGAGCGTGGTTTGACGAAATCAAAAGAAATATTAAAAATAGTTAATAATCAAAAAGATAAATTAAGTAACGAACTATCTGAGCTAAAAATTCTGATAAAGGAATTAGAATTTGATAAGAGTAGCTTACTTAAAAAAATAGAGGAATTACAAAAAAATAATAAAAACGATAAAGATACAGAGGGAAAAGTTGTTGTACAAATTCAAGAGATTAGAAAAGAGTTAGAAAAGATTAAAAAAGAAAAAAATAATTTAGCAATAGAGTTAGAAAAAAGAATTTTGAGTTAGATAATTTACAAAAAGATAAAGAATCTTTAGCTAATAAAATTATTAAATCTGAGGATAAGTTAAAAATAATTGAAACAGAAAAGAATGAATTAAAAACCAGCTTAAATAGTGCAAATCTACAAATAGCAAAATTAGAAAAAGATAAAGAGGATATCGATAATCAACTTGAATATGTGAAAAAAGAGTTAGATAAAGTACAAGTTGAAAAACAAAAATTAAATGAACAAGTAGATATCGGTCGTCAAGATTTTCAAAAATTGCAGATTGAAAAGACTGAAGTTGATAAACGATTAGCTGAACTTCAGGCACAGTTGATGATCCTTCAAAAAGAAAAAGATAGTTTAAATACTCAAGTATTAGACTTACAAAGTCAGTTAAATAAAGGACAAGAAATAGAGAGAAATCTACGTAATGAAATTAGTAATCATCAAACAAAGATTCAACAGTTAGAAGAAGAAAGAAGAGTATTGCAAAATGATTTAACTCAGAATAAAAATAAAATAAATGAATTAGATGCATCTATAAGTAAATTAACAACAGAGTGTAATGAACTGCAGATTAAATTAGTTAAGGTAGAGTCAGAAAATAAGAGTTTACAACAGAGAATAAAAGAATTAAATAAAGTACAGAAACAATTACAAGAAGATAAGGAAAAGTTGCAAAACCAGTTAGATCTTTGTAAGAAATCAGGAGATGATTTACGTGTAGAGAAAAATGATTTAGAACATAAATTAATTTTAAAGGAGTCTGAATTAAAGGTTATCCAAGGAAAAAAATCTGAGTTAGAGAAAGAATTAGATCAAGGTAAAGAAGAGTTAAAAAAGATAACTGAAGAAAAGAATCAGTTATCAATAAATCTAAAAGAAGTAACCGTATTGAATCAGCAATTAATAGATAAAGAAGCAGTCCTTAACAGACAGATAGAAAATTTTAAAAAAGATCAACAACGTCTTGAAGAGGAAAATACAATATTAAATAGAGATCTAACAAGCAAGGAAGTTGAACTCATTTCAGTAAAAGGTAAACAAGAAGAATTAGAAAAAGAAATAGTCCAGTTAAATGCCAAATTAAAAGGTTTGCAACAAGAGAACGAAGAATTACAAGGTCGTATAATAACCTCTGATGAGGAAATAACTCGTTTAGATAATAAGATAAAAGAGCTTACAGGTATTCTGAATAGTAAAAATGCGCAGTTTATTGAAAAAGAAGCACAGATAGATAATCTGAAGGAACAACTGCAAGAAAAAGAAATAGAAGTTACTGAATTAGAAGATGAAAAAGATAAATGGAAAAAGAAACATAAGGAAATAAATTTGGATTATGATGCGGCAATTTTAGAAAAATCTAAATTAGAAAAACAATTGAATGCAAAAAATCTTGAAGTCAATGAATTAAGCGAACAGCAAGGATTTTTACAGAAAGATTTAGATAGCTTAACTATCGAAAAAAATAGATTATATGAAGAGAATATTAAACTTCAACGACAAATTGGAGAGAAAGATTTAGAAATAAAAAGAATTGGTCTAGAGTATGAAAAATTAAAAAAATTAAATAAAGATATTATAAATAATGAGTAATTAATTTAAGCTAAGTATACTATATAAGTTCATTATTAAATAAAAAGTATAATACAACCGTTACTAATATAATTATATTAACAATCAATGGAGTAAACAGTGAGTAGAGATAGAGGTAAACCAGAAGAAAAGGTAAATAAAAATATAAATGATGATGAAAGTAAAAACTTAGAAGAGGGTAAAGGGCAAAAGGATGAAATTAAATCATTTTCTGGAAAAGTAAAAACTATTAATTTAAATCTAGTAATACCAAATATTAGCCGAGATAAATTAATAGAAATAAAAAATAAAGGTACGAAAAGTGTCTTTTTAAAATCAGTGTTAGGTAGTGATTACCAGTCTAAATTAGATATATCATCTATTAGCAATAAGTTATTTGAATACCCAGTTTCTCAAATAATGATAGGTGAAAGTTCCTTTGTTATAAAATCTTATATTTATGTTGTAGACCCAGAAAAGTTTTTAGTTAAAACAATAGGTATCTATTGGGTTGATGAAAAATTTTTAGGTAATGAAAAATATCAGGAGATCTTATTAGGTTTTTATTCTCAAGAAGATTTTTTTCTTTTGGAAAATGCCAAACAAATTGATTTAACTTTAACAATTAACTATTAAAAATAAAGAATAATTTTTATGAAAAAAATAGAATTTAAAGATGAAAGTATTAATATAAATATTAATGAACGTTCTCGGGCACGTGTTCCGAATACGATTAGCCATATCGAAAAAATTTGGGATAATAAACATGCTCTCATGTATAGTGGACCTATTATTTTTTCTTCTTCAGTATCTAATGAAGAAAAAATAAATTATTACAAAAAATTTAAGAGCCAAGCTCAAGATAAAGGGGATAAAAAAAGACTTACTTTAAAAACAAGGGAAATTGAGAGTTGGATTACTAAAGTCAAAAAAGCAACTATTAGTTTAGATAGTATAGCGTTAACATCTCGCATAGATAATATTCGAGGGGGTAGAGGGGGACGATCTAGAGAGCGATCGCGTTATCCTGAAATAGATTTTTTAGATGCTATTGGTGCTCATTATGATGGAATGAATCTTATCTATATTCTCTTTTATAATAAAGATGAAGGGGTATTTGTATGAGAAGGGAAAAAATGATAGGAGTTCCTTGAAATATCCTAATGAAGGTGTCTGTTCAGCAAGTTCCTTTTCTTGTAAAGATAATAAAATTTATTGGTATGTTCAAGGTACGATAAGTAATATTTGGATTGCTGAGCATGATGCTATTAATTTTGAAGGGAGTGTTAAGCATTATGTTTCTTTCAAAGATCACATCGGTCGACATATAGAGCAAGCTACTTTGCTTGCTATTAATGGTAGTGCTTATTTAGCGGCAGTACAAACTAGTAAGGAATGTAGAACAACACTATTTTGTACTGACAATATTACTGCTAATCATTGGGTTTGCTTAAATAAATCGCGTAATAAACCTTTGGTTTGTTTGTTGGGCGAAAATATTTACCATATCGGTGGGATTGAAAATAAAGATCAACCATTTGTTGAAATACACACTATTTATTTGAAAGATACCTGTAATAATGTGCATCAGTACCATCCTACGCAACGTATGCATTGGCCAAGAAATACTTTTTTGCATCCCGATATTGAAAATATAAATGTTAATAATAGTATTTATGTACAATGTGACAATAATGTTTATATTTTTAAAGATAAATTATTTAATGAAAATGAAGAATACATCGTTTATTCTTTATTAGAAAATAATTGTGAAATTTTAAGATTACCTGAAGACGTAGCTCCTACTTTCGATATTGATTCAAAGTTAGCTGTAAAAGTAGGAAAACAAATTTATTTGTTTTTATTTAATAGCGAAAAAGGTGAGCTAAGTTATAAAATTATAAATAGAAATTAAAGAGTAAACTAAGATGTTAAAGGAATCAGGATTAGATAGAGAATCACTTATTGGGACAAGGTTATTCGAACAAGGAAGAGATAGAGGAGGAGGAGAAAGAATACGAGGTGATAAAGAGTCATTAGATGAACTTAATCATGATTTAGAAAATTGTAAGAAAGAAAAAAATAAATTAGATGATCAATTAACGAAGCTTGAGAAAGAACATCGTGAATGTAAAGATCAAATTACAGAAGAAAAAGAACGGTGTCGAAAAGAACGGGAACAATTAGAGAAAGAGAAAAAAGGTTTAGATGATCAATTAACCAAGCTTGAGAAAGAACATCGTGAATGTAAAGACCAGGTTACAGAAGAAAAAGAACGGTGTCGAAAAGAACGGGAACGATTAGAAAA
>NZ_AJGC01000001.1 GCF_000257395.1 Rickettsiella massiliensis 20B | reverse complement strand
ATAATATTAAAGCGATTAATAATTAAATCGGAAGACGCTGATAAAGGAGAAATCCATATTGCGTTAAACCCTAATTGTCCGATCCTATCTAAATCAGCTATAACATCTGCCATTAATGCGTAGTTTCTTGGGAAAAGATGGTAAAGCCTTAATTTTCCATTCCCGTTTTCAGACATGAAGTGTTTGTTTGGATTGACTGTTACATTCATAACTAAATCGCTGCAAGTACCTGTCTCCATTGACCATCCTAATTTTCTCAATTCTCTATTTGGCTCCAATGTTTTAAGTATATTTACTAAATTTTCAATTTCCGGAAACGTTTTATCGATTTTAATTATCCGTAATAATTTTTCAATTTGATCTATGTCAAGCAGTTGTATTCGATTTTTTACTTCATTATATTTAATTGCCTGAAGTAAATACGTAGTCATTATATTACTTGCGCCTAATGAATCAAAAATATCGTACCAATCTCGTTTAAAATTTGGTATTATTTTTATACATACACCCTCTATATCTTTATCGAGAGAAAATTGTGTATAGTAAATAGTTCCACGGCGGAGAATCATTTCAGTTACTGAGCCACCTTTCTCCAAAGTGGAAATAATTTCATTGATTCCAAAACTTTTAGCGTCTTCAAGGGGATGATCTGCCTGATTCACTCGAATATGAGCATGTAACGTTGTAGTCCGTTCTGCATAAAGCGCGTGAAAATATATTTTTATTTTATCTTCTGAAGTAACACCATATACCGTTTCAAGAGTGGATAAAATATTATCCCTAAGTGCTTTTAAATAAAGCAATGACTGCTCTTTATCCTTATCTAAATCAAATAAAGAAGCTAAATAAACACTTTCACTTTTAGACTCTAAATCAAAAATTGAGCTCTGACTATTTGTTCGTGGTAATTTTGAGAAGCTTGAGCGTCTTTGTATATGCATCACTTCTGGCCCATATCGATAATAATTAAACATATCGTTGTCTTTACCCTGACAAACTTTTCTTGCTTCATGCATTAATTCCTCTCTAGTGTTTTTAAAAACCTCTTTCGGAGAAAGTCCAGATCGAAACTTAGCTGGTAACGCTTCGGGATGAACATACCAAGCAAGGAAAACCAACCCGTTTTTTGAATGTTTTAATTGTTTTAAGGCATAATTAGTAGATACCCTTTCACAATCGGATAAAAATTGTTCTATCAAAATGAGGAAAATTAATTGTAAAAAGTGTTTTTGAGTCGTGAGAAGGTGTATCAAACATAGGATACATTTCAGGTGCTAGCATAAATAATGCTCTTTCAATAGATGGTCTGCCATGTAGAAAACGATGGACAAATCCAGGTAACCCATGAATCGCACGATAATAAGTATCGGTCAATAACTTTGCGCCAGACTCATCAATATCGATTGTGGTACAAATTGCTTGATTGTATTTAAGTCGAGTTGCTTTACTTAAAGAAAGTTTCTCCCTTCTACCCCCACCCCAGGCATTAGTATTTTCTGGTCCAATAGGGGTTAAACATTCTGGAGTAAGCGAACTATTTACTGTCATTTTCTTCTTCATTTTTAGTTAATTAAAAAATGAATAATATCAAGCAAATGTTAACTAAATATTAAATAATACGAATAATCAACGAAAGCTGATGAAAATGAACGAACCTGATGAAAGCTCGGTCTTTTCCTAACCGGAATCTTTTTAAACTGGGGTAACTTGTCTCAAATATAAGAAAAAATTTTAGTTAAGTAATCAGGCGTGATCTAGCTAAAGTGTTGCTTACTATCCCCCTTATAATTTTGCTTACTGCATCTATATTGAGTCGCGCCCCCCAAACTTTACGGCCAATTTTTTGATGAAATATTAAATATACAACCACCCCTTCTAAAAAAGTGCATTGAATCAAAGTAGCATTGAATATGAATACACTTATTCTTTCTAAACCAGAAGCTTCACAACAGCTATGGAAAGTTTTTTAGAAAATAACTAGCTTTTATCAATATCTTTTCTTGCTGCCCCTTTAGTTTCTTCTGCGACTTGAAGTAACTGCTGATAAAGTATTTCAGGCTCTTCAGAAGATTTCGCTCGCAGTACGTGACCTGGTCTAATATTTTATATAAGGAAAACTTTTTCTTTAAGAGCGGTATTTCCCCAGTGGCTACCTGTATGCTTTCTAAAATTTTATTTAGGAACTCCAATAAAGCATTGCTTGAGTCCACAAGATCTGTTGCATATTCCGTTACTTTTTTTGGATTATTGGCTTGTGTTTGAATCAAATGAGCGCAACCCACAATCCCCGATAAGGGTGTACGGATATCGTGACGCATGTTCTCTAAAAATTCTGTCTTTGCTTCATTTGCTAACTCAGCTTTTTCTTTAGCGATTCTTAATACTTCTTCATTTTTTTTTCTTTCGGTAATATCAATAGATATACCAATTAAACCATCAATATTACCTAACTCATCTTTAAGAGGCGTTTTTATTGATAAATAAACTGCTGGGTCACCATTTATATCTAAGCCCATTTCTTCAATTTGATATTCTTTCCCAGTGGCAAGAACTTTGCTATCAAGCTGAACTACTTTTTCTGCTAAACTTTTTTCATACAAATCATAATCCGTTTTGCCTTCAATTTCATTTTGATGTTTAAGATCTAGAATTTCTGCAAGTTTTTTATTACACCAAACAAATTTGCCATGTTTATTTTTCCAATAAACATGGCCACTTAAAACATTTAAAGCACTTTCTAGAACTTTCAATTTTGCATTAGCATAAGTATTCATTTTTAATTTTTTACTATTCCATTTAAAATTTATGATGGATTTATTTTTAGAAATGAACTAGCTTGATCATTAGAAGTATTTTCCGTACTAGAATTAGTATAAAACATGCTAAGTTTAGACTTAGATTTGGACTTTAATTCAGAAAACATTGACATAAAGCAAGTATATTTTTCATTAATAAATAAAATACAATCAGTCATTGGCTTAGGATAAAAAATACAGCAATATCCAGGGTGAACTAAAATTTTACCCCATACAATTAGCACAGCACATTCTTCTTTTAAACATTCTCTACAATATTCTCTTTCTTTGTCAGAAAAAGAAATATTTTCTCGCTCGGAATATCGCTTTTCAAATTTCAAAACATCGCTTTCTATAGCATTATAAAATGCTGAGTCTTTTTTGCTATATAAACTATCAATTTCTTGTCGTGCTTTTTCATAAAGCTCATGATTAGTCCACTCATCCCATCTGTGATAAATGACCTGACTTTCTTTAAATTTATTTTTAATTAAATCCTTATAACCTTCTTCCCAGATATTTCCTTTCTTGTTTGCCAGATCACGCATTGCATCAGGGGTTTCTTTATTTTTTATAGCCAAACTATAACGTTGAGCCGTATCAGCAATAACTACCTTAACTAACGGCCTATTTATAAAATGCTTTACGAGAAGTTCAAGTACATCACAAAGGCTATCTGATTCATGATAAGGTTGACCAATACTAATTGGCATCCATAGAACAGTGGTTTGTTGAGTAAATTTTAATTTTTCCCTATTATGTGATTTGTAAAATCCACTGTAGCTTAATCTAGATGTTTTGGGCATATTATTCTTCTTATTTTAATGGGGATATAGTATAGTTCTACTCTAACTCTATAAGTAGGTTGAGCTTTTTATAGACACAAGAGGTAAACAACTATAACAGCGATATCGATAAGTATTCAAGTTTACCCAAATTTGATATCGCATTACTCCACCTCCAATAGCTTGTAAAGCTAGATTTGATATCTCTTTCAGATAATACCTGGTTCAAGGGACCTAATAATAAGGGGATAGCTTCGTGTATACCCACAGCCTCCTTGATTAATGAGTGTTGAAAGGGTATAAAACAACCTAATATCGTACCTTCACCTTCTTTGCTCTTTACAAAAATTTCGCCTTGTAGGTCGTCCACTTTTATGCCCTAAAAGGTCTTGTCGGTCTTCAAAGTTTACTCCCCTTGCGCGTAAACGACGTCCAAATGTATCCTTCAGGTCATGTACTCTTACATGAGGATAACCAATACGTTTATGGGCTGTTTTCTAGCCGGAATTTAACATCTTTTTAACAGGCTTACCTCGAAAGGTAAATACATATTCAGGATGTATCCAGGTACTTCCTTAATCACTTGATGCGCTATCCTATTAAGCACCACAAGACGTTCATCCCTATTCTTTTCGCCACTTAGGAATAATAAATACCGAACCTTCCGACACCTTTATCTCCCATTCCCATTTTAAATTGCATATCTCTTGATCACGACAACCGGTGTTTACTGTAAACAATGAGCAGAAAGATAAAATAGTTAGAATGAACTTAAATATGCCATTGTCTTTAAGAAAAGCGTTTAAACTAAAGGCTACTACTGATGAGAAGGAAATGAAACAAGCTTTTTATGAACTGATGAAAGGATATGCAGATGGCAAATTCAAGCTAAAATAGATCTAATAAAACAATCTCTCTATTCAGCACAACGACAACAATAAATGTCTCTCCAAATTTATAATCCGCATGATGCGATTTTTAAAAAGTTTTTTAGTGACATTGAGGTAGCACGAACTTTTGTCAAAAGCTATTTAGATCCGGATCTCCAGCAAAAATGTAATTTAACTTCGCTGAAAATTGAACCCGGCTCTTTTGTCGAAGAAGAACTTTCCCAGCAACATTCGGATATTTTGTATTCGCTCAAAATAGATGGAATAAAGGGTTATGTTTATATCAATGTTGAGCATCAAAGTTCACCAAACAAATTGATGCCTTTTCGAATGCTTCGTTACAAGCTAGCAATCATGAAACAGCACCTTGATCAAGGGCACAAGAAGCTACCTACAGTCATTTCGATACTTTTTTATCATGGTAAAAAAGGTCCTTATCCCTATAGCTTAAGCTTAATTGAGTGCTTTGAAGACCCGGATTTTGCACGTCAACACTTTTTAAACGACGCAATCTTGGTGGATTTGAGTCAGATCTCGGATGAAACTTTTGAGAAGCATCATAAACGGGTCTCTTAGAGCTGGTCCAAAAACATATCTTTCATCGAGATCTCGAAGAGATTGCGAAGCGTCTTATTGGGATGACCCGAAAAACCCAGCCGGATCATGAGTGATTTTATAATTTTGTGTATTATATGTTCGTTGCTGGCGAAACATCAAACGTTAGTCAGGCAATTAAAACCTTAAAATCTATTGAAGCGTATAAAGAGGATGTTATGAATGCAGCACATCAACTCCAACAACAGGGCCTACAGCAAGGTCTAGAACAAGGTCTAGAAAAAGGCCGCAGAGAAGAAGACTTAGTGATTGCTAAAAGAATGCTTGTGAGAGGGACTGATCGAGCGTTTATTAAGGATGTTACCGGCTTATCTGACCAAGATTTAATTAATCTAGAAAATTAATATGCACGTCTCTTAGAAGAACATATAATAAATATATGTCAGAATTCTAATAATTAGGCTAGGCCGACGGATAACAGGTCTAAAGAAAAACCGAATGTCAGCATGAATTATCTTATTCGTTTTTAGTTCTTATATGAAATAAGATATTTAGTTGAATTTTTTCAAAAAACGAGTTGAATGACTTAGAAATGACGTGAGTGGATGGCTAGTATATTTCAAACTTTTCCTCTTATAAGTCATTGATTAAAAATAGCTTTATCGTAAGCACCCTTTCTTTTTTGAAAAATTAATTCTTCACTATTCAGCGCGTAACATTTATTAATGATCCTTTCCTATCATTAATTAAATCTTCAATTTCATCGTCGTATACAGTTAGTAAGTTTTTCCTCTCATTATATCCGGGCCTTTTTAAGGCATCTAACTGATTTTCCTTAGGTAACTCTGCAATTTTTCTTGCTTCATTTATGGAAATAAGACCATAATTTATAGCTACCCTTAATTCTTTTAACCCACCACTAAACACTTTTTTAAATCCCTATATTCGTCTACGTAAAACCTACGTTGTGAGCGATAAATTCCTCTTTTTCTAAATTTGTTATTTGATCTAAATCTGATTTAGCCACAATTTATTTCCGTAAATTTTTTTTATGTCTTATATCGTTAAAAAATCAACTTGCTCAAAAGGCGGTATATTTTGATGATTTGTAAAAATAAATTGTAGAAGATAGGCTAATCATAAATAAATTTTACTTATTATTAATATGAAAAAATATTAATTTCTAAATATTTTTTTAGGTTGCCAAGCAAAACAGACTGAAGTTTCTTACGATAGGCTGAATCAATAGCTATAAAATCTGTGTAGGACTTTTGCGGGATTGAAGTATACTTTCATGTGCTTTTGCGTGACAATTGTAATGACTGCACCATTAATAATATTCTTTTTTCAATAAGTTCTAATTTAAGCTGTGGTCTCTTCATCAATTGCTTGTATTTTGGGAAAAGACAAGCGCCGCTATGTTCTCTTTCTGAAAGGGCGAGCATTTTATAATAGTGTCTCTATCGCTTGTCTGAGAAATAGTGGCTTCTTAATGAGTTGGCCTTAGGCTCTATGTTTATTTAATGCAGAGAGCACTCGATTATATCAATCTTAATCATGATATAAGTTTATCATTTGATCGTACACGGTTATAAACAGATAACTTTTAAATAAAGATAATGATAGGATAATATTTATTATACATTGTAAATATTTTTTATATTTACAAGTTATCTATTTATAAGCAACTCAAATTTTACTCTAAGAGATTTGCGTTATGTTTGACTAAGTATATGAATTTTAATTAAAAAGATTAGGATAGCTTGTTAATAATTAAGTTAAATCTAAAAAAATAGAAAAAGTGATTGCCATTCAGTAAAATACTTATCTTTTATAAATTTATCTGTGAGGTCTGTAAATGAAAAAGAAAATAACAACAACGTTAACTAAAGAAAAAAGACTCGGCGTGATTATGTCTGAAGAAATGTTTGAAGAGTTAAGAAAACTTTCTTATGAGGAGCATCGCAGTATGAATGAACTCTCTCGAGAAGGTATCTCTTATATTCTAAAGAAGTATAAAAAAGGATCCGCCCAATCCTCTTCTTGACATTTTTAAGCACAATTGTACAATTGTGTCTACCTACTATCTAAGTAGATGGAGTTTTTATCTAGGTTATTATTTATAAGTTAGTTTGTAAATAAGCATGCATTTATTAAAAGATTCGTTTCTAGTTGTGTAATAAGCAAGCTTAAAATAATTCAATATTATTGAATAACATCGGAAGTTTTCAGTTTTTTTTGATTATTAAAAAAATAAATTGTAATGTTTAGGTGTAGGAAATATAAATTCTATATAAGAATAAAGACGGTCATCGTTATTAAAATAAAAATGGAATTTACAATGACAATCCGATTAAGTCGATCTAATGAGATAAAATTAGAGGAAAATTAACGATGGAGGAATCTAATTTTTATAAATCTATTGCAAAAAATTATCTCTATTATTTTGGAAACAAGCACCCAACATCGAAACAACTGGCTATCATGCAAGACCTTCTTACCTCTCATTGGTTAAAAAGAACTATTCATTTTGCTTGCCAGCTTACTTCTCGTGAATGTGAATGTCTTTACTATTTAATGAATGGAAAAAATAAAAAAGAAGTTGCGGTGTTCATGCATATTTCTCCGGAAACAGTTAAGGTACATATTCGTTCTATTTTAAAAAAATTGCAGTGTAAAAATATAAAAGAAGCCATTTCAAAGGCAATTCGTTATGAATTGATTAAACAAGGGTATCATTTTTGTTTTGAATAAAAAGATTTTATATGTTTAATGTGTTCATTGATTAACTTATCGCATAAATACATTTGAAAATGACTGCTTGTGCTTCTAAAAGCAGCTTCAACCATATTTTTGCAACCTAATTTTTTAATACACCTTTTTCGATAGTATTTTATAGTATCTGGATGAAGTTCTAAAATTTGAGCGGCGCTGCTTATCGATTTACCTTTAAAAGCTAAATACAAGCATTTCATTTCTTGTAAGGTTAGCTTTTCAGGGAATGTTAATAGCCGGCTGGAAATTGCATCAACTAATAATTCTTTTAAAACAAGAAGTTGATTTTTAGATGGTTTTTTATTACCAAAATAAAGCAAGTAATCTCGAGCAAGTTCTTCATACAATACGCGTTGTGGATTAACTAGGGTGCTCGAAAAATATTCTATTTCATCATTTTGATGCATGTGCAGCCCTCTAAACAGCAAACTTAATGGACAATGAACGTGCATAATAGAGCGCAAACTAGGTGTCGTCTTCTACCCAAAAGGTTAGCTGTTGCAGGGGTATACTTAAATGCAATATTTCAGCAAATTATAAAAAATTTTAGAAGTATTTCTATGTTTTCTTAACCTTATTGTTCCCATAATTTATACCTCTAAAGGGGGCTTTTTTTATGATGATGACAATTCATAATAGCAATATCTTTAGTGACATTTTTGTATCTATAAATATACAGACAGAGAAAAAATTAATTATTCTTGAGTTGAAAATAAATATTGATTTGGTTTAGTTATTGTCAGATCAAATAGATCTTTATTTTTTTAGCAAATATAAAAAAATAGTTAAATAACTATTTTAGGAAATTCGGCAAAATAAAATTAATATTTTAATCGTCTTTGAATTAATTCAATTTTTATTAAAATAATAGATAAAAAATATTATTTATGAGCATTTAGTTTTTAACTCTTATATGAGAAATGCTAAAAAATTTTAATATAATTTTATATATTAAAACAAAGTATGAGTTTAGTTAATTATTATAATAATTAATATATTATCAAGGTTATATAATCTATAAGAAAATCAATTTTTTTATTAGGTATAAAGAAAAGAGTTATCAATATTGTTTGTTTTAATGAGTTTTAACGTATTGGTGTTCCAAAATAAGAAATATAAATCCTATGTAAGGATAAGTTTATGCTTATAGAGGCGATTCAGAAAATTGCTGACGCAATTGACCCTATTTTACCCGTAAAATTTTTTGCGATTACTAAATCAGGACGAATCAAATGGATGAATAAACGAATGTTTACCTATAAGGATAAGATAGATTTTAATAGATTAAAAGAAGAAGATACTCTTATTTTTGGTGAACAAGCGTGGTTACATAATAAAGAAGTCCTTTGTTCAAATAAAGAATCTATTAATTATGAGCGTAAAGATAACAAGGATTTTATTACGATACGTATGCCCTATTCTGAAAAAGGTTTTCGTGGTCTTTTAGGTTTTTTTATTGATATTACTAAGTTAAAGCAAGCGGAGCAAGCAAAAAAAGAGTTTATTGTGAATATGAGTCATGATGTACGTACACCGTTTAGTGGTATTTATACTATCGCTGAATTGTTAAGCCAAAATAAAAATGATGATTCGCTTAAGGAATATTTAGGATATATCTTAAACTGTTCTAAACAATGGGTAGTGACTATCGATCAAATTATTCAGTCGATCGTCAATGAGGCAATAGATAAAAAACACTTTAATATACATGATTTATTGACTGAGATTGAAAATTTATATATCGCTATTATCAAGTTTCGAAATTTACAGTTTAAAGTATTTTGCAAGGATAATTTCATTGATTGTGATTACTTTATTTTGAAAAAAATATTAATTAATCTAGTAAGCAATGCCATTAAGTTTACAAAAATCGGTGAAGTAAAAGTGAGCGCTCAAGTGAAAAAGCAGATTTTAATTTTAGAAGTCGAAGATACAGGAATAGGTATTTCAAAAGAGCGATTATCCACTATTTTTGAGCAATGTGTACCATCGGATGTTGAAAAGCAAAATCCTTTAGGTTTTGGACTATTTTTAACTAAACAATCTGTTGAAAAATTAGGTGGTAAAATTACGGTAGTGAGTGAAGTGGGTCAAGGGGCACTATTTCGCGTTAAAATTCCACTTTCTAGAAGAAAATCTTGTACAGACATTATGTTCTTAAATCAATTTTGAATTGATATAAGTCAATCTTTTTAAGAAGAAATAGTTTTATATTTTTTAATCTAAATATATTTAGATTATATTTTGAAAATTTGTATTTTCAGCTAAAAGTAAAAAAATGAGGGGGTGAGTGCATAATAGAAATCTTGGTTTGTGCAAGTACTGCTGACTTTTGTCATTATTTTAAAGCATTTAAATTCGTGATCATAAAAATGAACCGGAATCTCGAACGACTGTTACAAATCAGAAGCATACTACAATTTATTGAAAAAAGAACATTGTTATAGCTAAGGTAACGCTTACACACGTATAATCATGGTGGAGAATGTGTTGAGCATCTCTACCAGATAATAAAAACTTTCTTTTTACTCTGGATTAGGTAGAATCCACCCTTTATTTACACATGAAAATAACAAGGACACCTACTATGAAAAAAGCAATAATAGGTTTATTTGCAGCTACTTTACTACTTTCTTCCTGTGCAGGAAGAACTCCTAACCCTGTTCCACAGTATCAACCAGGCGATGAAATGTTAACGTGTTCCCAGATAAAACGAGAATTGATAGATAATCAAACTAAAGTTATGAATCTTATCCCTAAAGAAGATAAAACAGTTAAAAATGTTGCTTTAGGTGTTGCAGGTGCTTTTGTCATCGTTCCGTGGTTCTTTATGGATTTTTCTGATGCTGAACGTGTAGAAATACAAGCTTACCAATTACGTAACAACTGGCTACGTACTCTTTATAGCCGAAAAAAATGTGGTAATTTACCTCCCTCAATTAAGTTTCAAGGCCAATAAAAAGAATTATTCTCTAAGAATAACTACTCCCACGCTATCAGCGTGGGATTCAGTTTAAGAGAAATTTATTTATTACAGTAAGTTAATAGACATTGGATTAACAACGGTACAGAATCATCTGTAGCGGTTTTATCTTTTCCGTCCTTCCAAGTATTTCTAGGAATATATAAATGTGCCCAGAGATTTTTTTGCGAACCCAGAAGCAACAAAAACTTTTGTAATGCTTTTTTCGCCACCAATGATCGTTTTAAAGTGGTAGTTATTCGTTGGATCGCGTCATTGGTTTCATTAACCGGTGTAACAAAGATATCCGTTGGTGCAAAATTGGTTGGATTTATTTCCACCAGATCAGAAACAGGCACGTTCAGAAGCCATGGCGTTCTTCAATGGTATCTTGGAGTTTTAAACGGTTTTGATATTGCAGCGTGACTTCGGTATCAAATAATTGACACGCGGCTTCTAAATTAACATCTGGCATACGCAACCCAATAAATAAAAATTAATTAATTTCCATCCATCAGGTTGCCTAAAATAACATTAGGGCTGATATGGCACACGATCGACTAAAAAGGTTACGAAAAGGCTTTTAAAGCGATAAATTCATTATAATTTCTTCATAGATACAAGCAAGCTACTTTATCAGGTATGAAATGATGCAGCTTGCATAATTTTTACAATCCCCTTATTAGCGTCGACCTCAACCCAATACGCCATCTTTAATGAGTTGCGTAGCGTACTGAGTTCCAATAATAGATGGGATGCCTAGTTCTCTAGAAATCAACACAGCGTGACTAATAATTCCTCCTTCATCCGTTACAATAGCACCTGCCTTTTTGCAAGCAATCATTAACTCGGGACCTGTTGAACCTGAAATAAGCACACTACCTTGTTCCATGTTATCGATGCGTTTATCTAGCTCATCTTCATTGCCTGTTTCTGTGTGATGAATTACAACAGCACGACCAATATACCACCCACTGTTTCCTATATCCCCTCTCAATATCGTGGTACTTCGGCTGGTATTCATTAATTGTTGATAATAAAGATCCGCTTTAATACCGTAAATAAATTCCCAATTTGAGAATTTTCCTCGAATCGAGGAGCTTAGCCGATCTGTATTAGGAAATAGCCTGGCTTCCAACATACCTTGTACAAGCTCTTGCCACGTATAACTCCAAACAGTTTGCAGTGGATTAAGCCGACGTTCAATTTCGTATAGATATGGTTGAAAAATAGATGGCTCATACATCGTATAATCAAGGTATTGACGTTGAATAAATTTTAATTTTGCCATACATTCGAGATTTTTTCCCCACCTATTATCTTTATTAATTTCAACAAGTGCTGCAATCACCTCAGTGCTGTGTGATTCTGTAATAAAATAATCCTTAAGAGAAGGAAAAAACTTTTCATAGAAAGGAATTTTCTTCATAATACGTTTTTCGTAATCTTTAAAACCATAGGTATAAAATGGTAACGATTTTTCCCCCAATATCTTTTTATATTTTTTAGAAATAAACAATGTTTGTTGTGAACCCGAATGATAGCTGATAAAGTCACCGCCAAAATAACCGGATTCTAAATAAACCGAACAGAAAAAGTGGGAAAACCCCGTTTGCCATAAAAAATCATATGTCGAGACATTAACGCATTTCTTTATTTTAGGCGTTTTAACAATTGGGCGACATTGGACGATATAAAAGTGATGCTTTGATTTTACCCATTCGACATCAATTGGGTAACCATAATAACGGTCAAGTTTTTTGACGAGTTGTCCTAAATGAACTACTTCTTTATCGGTTAATTTTGGACGCCTTCCAACTTCTTCTGAGAGCTGTACCCACCCATTTCTGCACAAAGCTTTAGATTGCCCAGTAATTTTTTTCAACAAAAATACATCTGTTTTTTTGTCAATAACAAACCGATCCGGTGTGATTCTGCCGGATACTAGGGCTTCGCCAAGGCCAAAAACTGCCTCAATAACCATTTGATCAGAAAAACCAGTATGCGATGAAAACACAGCGCCCGCGGCTGTGGCATCAATCATTTTTTGGACAATAACGCTACAGCGACGTAGCGAGCTTGGTAAATCACGATAATGCCACAATACATTTTTACTATAAGTAGAAGACCAGCAGCGCTTAATATGATACAATAATTCTGATCTTTTAATGTTGAGGAAACTATCAAATTGTCCTGCGGCACTCGTGCTTGCTTGATCTTCAAGTGTGACGCTGGAGCGCACAGCAACATACGGCGCTTTCAGTTTTTTAAAAGCATCAATTATAGTCCGTGTAATGTTTTCTGGAATATCAATGTTATCAATAAGTGTTCGGATTCTTTTACTTATCTCTCCAATTTTGTTTAAACTCGAATGATCACATAAGAGAAGGGCTTTATTAATCTCAGATTGTATTCCGCTTTGTTTTATAGTTATGTCCATCGCTTCGGGTGGAATAACATAAGCAGGTGGTACAGGGAATCCTGCGTTATACATTTCTGAAAGATGTAACCATTTACTTCCGAAATTCAAATGATTGTTGTCGGTTAATTCATTTAAGAACCTAATGGAGAGCATTTTGTTTTCTTTTCCAGCATAAATCTATTGCGAGCTGTAATATTTTAGCAAAAATATTTAAATAGTTTAATGCTATTAATGGATAGCATATATAAATCTATGGATGATACCAATGCTATTTCTTACTAGCTTCAGCCACTTCCTGAGCAAGATTAATATAACGATTCCTATTTTTCTCGGCAGGGTTTTTCTGATATTCCTTCGCTATATTGAGTAATTCTGTTCGGCCTTCATACGGGCCGGACAGATTAGCACGCTGGTTACTTAATCCAGGCACTTGACTGTTTAATACTTGATCAATAGCATCTGACATGGCACTTTCATCTCCTAGGATGGTATTTAACACAGTATTATGTAAGGAAAGAGGGTAGGTTTTTGTTACATAATCTTCTACTACTTTCAATTGACTGCAGAAGATAAAGACGAAATCAGAAAAGTCTTTAAACAAAAAAAGGCTTCTTTAAAACAAACAACCCTTCAATAACGAGGAATCATATGAAAACGCATAATCTAAGCTTCAATCGAGACAGCGAATTTCGCTTAACTCAGAAATTAGATCGTTTAGAAGCGAGTCTTTATAAAGTTAAATGGTCTTTTCTGAAATGGAGTATTGGATTAGCCTTTATTCTGATTGTTTCAGAAGGTCTAATTTATAGCTTATTCAATTAATCAATAGAAAAGAATAAAGATGATGAATAACAAGACAACAAGTAAGAATATCCTAACTGCTTACTTTGTACCAAATGGACTTACCCAGCGTCAGTTTGCCTTCTATAACCGATTAATCGAGCAAATAAATGAGACAGGCAGGATGGACGCTAAGCAAGCGGCTAGTTCAACAAGTACTTCACGGATTGCTAGCCGACTTTTAAAAAAAATAGAAGGTCAGGTCTACCTCAAATCTCTTCAAGAAAATTCTACTTATTCGGCGCTAATTACTATCGATTGGGTGATGGAAAAGTTAGTGAGCATGGTTAGAGCTGGTATTTCTGACGATGGTACGATTAACTACAGTGCATTACCCTGTTCTATTCGAGCTATTTCAGAAATCAATAAGATTAAAGGTTATTATGCACTTGATAAGAAAGTGAATCTCAATATGACGATGGATGATATATTAACTACCCACATTTTTTTCTCCAAACTTCGACACATATTCGACACAGAAAAAGCGGGCTTGGAAGAGATTGGCTATGAACCATTGATTTAATTGGTGCCGATGAGACGAATCGAACGTCCGACCTACTGATTACGAATCAGGGCATATTCTTGTTTCAATGTTTTCTATTACGTTTCCAACTATTCTTAAAAACTCTATTTTTATATCATAAAAAAAATAGTTATTGTATTATAGTGTTTCATCTAATTTCATAACAATACGGTGCTTGCCATGTCATTAGAGGAACCCCGAGAGGAACCCCGAGAGGAACCCCAAAAAGAAAATTCTCGTTTTACAGATAAGCTAATTAAATCCCTTAAGCCAAAGCCACAACGTTATGACGTAAGGGAAAAAAGTGGCCAAGGGTTTGGTATTAGAATTTTTCCTTCTAGTCAAAAATCTTGGATTTTCCTTTATCACTTTGAAGGAAAGAAAAAAAGAATGACATTAGGAGCTTATCCTATTGTTTCTTTGACTGAGGCACGAAAAAAGCATTTTGACTCTTTACGTTTATTATCTGAAGGGAAAGACCCGAACGTAATTAAAAGAGCAACTCAGTTAGCATCAATAAATGCTGAGACTATTCCTGGTCTTGTTGAAGAGTATTTAGAAAAATGGGCTAAAAAACGTAAGCGCTCTTGGAAAGAAGACGAGCGTATATTAAAGAAAGATGTACTTTCTTCTTGGGGGAAGAAAAAAGCTAAAGATATCAAGAAACATGATGTTATTTCTTTATTAGACAAAGTGATTGAGCGAGGTTCTCCGATTTCAGCAAATAGAACCTTAGCTGTTATTCGTAAAATGTTTAACTTTGCAGTCGAGCGCTCGATATTACCTATAACTCCCTGTTACAATTTGAAAGCGCCTGCATTGGAGAATCAACGGGATCGAGTACTTTCTTTTGAAGAAATAAACACATTATGGACTTGTTTAGATAAGTTTAATTGTTCTGAGCTAATTAAGCTAGTTTTAAAGCTACAGTTAGCTACGGCTCAAAGAAAAGGAGAAGTTGTGTCTGCAGAGTGGCAAGAAATAGATTTCAATACAGGTTGGTGGACGATTCCTAGCCATAAGGCAAAAAATCGAAATAGTCACCGTGTACCGTTGTCAAAATTATCTATTTCTTTGTTAACAGAGTTAAAAAAATATTCTGGACATACATCTTGGTTATTTCCTTCCCGTGTTGGAAATCAACCTCTAACGGGTTCGGCTGTTGATCATGCCCTTTTGAAGAATCTGCAAGTTCTTGACTCTGTTAAACCCTTTACACCGCACGATTTACGCCGTACCGCGGCAAGTCATATTGCTAGCCTAGGTATTTCACGGTTGGTAGTGAGCAAGCTTTTAAACCATGTTGAAAAAGGTGTTACCGCGATTTATGACCGCCATAGCTACGACAAAGAAAAACGACAAGCCATAGAAGATTGGGGATTAAAACTATGGGAAGTTATCTCAACTTAATAAATAAGGAGAAGAGTTGATGCTTGATGTTAATAAGGATGATTTAATTTTGCTAACGGTAAAATATAGCCAATATGAACATATTGCTAATCGACTGCTGATGGAGGCAAGTAAAGAAAATATTAAGCTTTATATTAAAAACACAAGAAAAATACCCTAAAATTGTATTAGCGAAGGCGCAACAGCGGATGGGAATGGGTTTTATAACAGAAACTATCCCAGAATATGCGCCGCTTTTGGGAATTAAAGATGTATGGATTAATGAAAGAGAGATTGACGGTTTTCTTAAACAAGAACAAATAAAAGTAACTTCGGAGGTAGAACAAGAATTAGAAGAGATTGCTCAATCTTATAAGCAAATGTCACGAGAAGTTCAGATAAGAATGAAAAGATTATATGATTTATATATTGAATATTATGTAAAGCGCGATCAAATAACGCGTCCTATACAAGAGGTTATACAAGCAAATATTGTAAAAAAATACGGTACTGGGAAAGAAGAAGCTGAATTTATGGATAAATATATAAGGCCAGATAAGCTTAAAGCGGGTGGTAATAGACCGCGCAAGCAGCTTTAAAGTAATTCTTTATTAGGAGAAATGAGCGAAAGAGAGCCCCCCTAATTTTTTAATAAAACCACTATTTTTATAGTAGGAAATAAAGCCCCCTCCCCCTTAATATCTGCTTAAATTTCAGGGGGAGGGTAATAAACCCTCTGTTTTTATCAGTGTTTTTTATGTAATTCTTTATGCTTCATTCAATTTTTAAGATGCATGGAGGATTATTATGGATCAACCTTATTTACTACGTTTCCCTGATATAAAAAAGGCAACAGGTTTAAGTCGCACTACTATTTGGCGACTTGAACGCAACGGCCAATTTCCTAAACGCAGAAAACTCTCTACCCACTCAGTGGGCTGGTTACGAGAGGAGTTTGAAAAGTGGGTTATGACTCGCGAACCTATTTTTAATCATGGAGATGATAATGCCTAAACATTACAAAACAGTATTTGATTATAGTAATTTTCTGTCTAATCAGAGGGAAAAAATTTTAAAATGGTTTTCGGTTAATTCTAAACTTTCTACTATAGAGGCTAGAGATAAATTAGGAATATTATACCCATCAGGAAGGACTTTAGAATTAAGAGAGCAAGGCCATTTTATTATAACGTACTGGGTAGATGAACCTGATACCAATGGAGTAATACATCGTGTTGGTCAGTATTTCTATTTGGGTAGGAAGAAGGAGGCTAATAATGATGTCTAAAAACAGCAAAGGACCGGGTATTCGCCGTACTCAGCCCTTTCATAAATACCAAACACATTACCATGCTACCTCAAGGCAGACATTAACACCACTTTCTAATCAAAAACGACGACAATTTGATCCAAACTTGCTTCCTAGCCCTCGTGAATATTACACGGAGGTGTTAAAGAAATTCTATCCTCAAGAAAAACAAGCCACGGCACTTTGTCCGTTTCATCCTGACAAAATTCCTTCTTTCTCTGTTAATTTAATACATGGGATGTTCTTTTGTTTTAGTTGTGGTGCAAGAGGAGGAAACGTTCTCACGTTTCACATGCGTTTACACGGAATTAAGTTCACGAAAGCGGTCACTGAACTAGGAGCATGGAAGTATGAATAATTTACCCACACAAGAAATTACCGAAGATTTAATTAATCAGTTTGCAAAAAATGAACTAAAAGGCTTATTTATTGATTATAAACACATAGGCACGCATGTTTATTGTAATAAAGATAGATCCATCGCATTTTTAAAGATCCGTCTCAAGAACTTTAGCACCGGTAAAAAGTGGATAAGGCCTTTTCACTACGATAACGAACGAAAAAATTATACTCTGGGAGAACCTAAATTTAATCAAGGCAAGCCCTTATATCGCTTGCCTGAGCTAGTTGAGCGAGGTAATGAGGTTATTTGGTTCTGTGAAGGGGAAAGCTGTGTAGAGGCTATAGAAACTTACGGGTTATTAGCGACAACATCGGGCTCTGCTAGTTCAGTCAATACGACTGATTTTACACCTCTGGCCAATCGAAAGATTAACTTTTTTTGCGATTTGGATGAGTCAGGAATGAGGTATCGAGAGAATGTTACGGCCGAACTGCAAGCATTAGGCTGTCAAGTGGCTTGGGTCGATGTTGATCGCTTAAAACCTTCCAGAAGCTTAAATTACCTTTAGTCAATCCGCTCAGCCTAGCAGCTACAGTCGTTCCTTTTTGCCCGCTTGAGGTGAAAGATGACGGAGTGTTTTATTGTAAAGAAGAAGGAAAATTACCTATCTGGCTTTGTGCAAGATTAGAAATAACAGCCTTAACTCGTGACCCTAATAATGAGAACTGGGGGCGTATGTTAGAGTTTAGTGATGCAGATGGACAGTTTCATTGTTGGAATATGCCTGATACCTATTTAAAAGGAAATGGTGAGCAAGCGATAAGTGAGCTATTACGTCTAGGTCTTAATCTCCATACCGGACAAAAACAAAGAAGATATCTTCTAGAATATATTGGGACAACCCAGGTAGAAACTAAAGTGCGTTGTGTTTCTCATACAGGCTGGTACGAGCAATCGTTTGTATTACCGGCTAAAGTATATAGTCCGGCTGAAACTAACGCTAAAGAAACTTTACTCTATCAAAGTGATTATACCTTACATAATTATGGACAATCTGGCTGTTTAAAGGACTGGAAAAATAATATTGCCTCGTTATGTATTAATAACACGCGACTTACTTTCGCGGTTTCACTTGCCTTTGCAGGTCCTTTAGTGGGTTTATTAAGCTTAGAAAGTGGCGGTTTTCATCTGCTAGGGGAAAGTAGTATCGGAAAGAGTACGCTATTAGCGGTAGCGGCTTCGGTGTATGGAGGAGAACAGTATGTGCATAATCTCCGTGCTACGGATAATGCCTTAGAAGGTTTAGCCGCGCAACATAATCATGCGTTACTTATTTTGGATGAATTATCGCAACTTAACCCTCGTATTGCCGGCGAGGTGTTTTACATGCTAGCGAATGGTCAAAGTAAATCACGTGCTTTTAAAACAGGACAAGCGAGAAATAGGCACTATTGGCGTTTACTCTTTCTAACGAGTGGCGAGTTGTCATTAAAATCCCATCTGGAATCAACTGGACAAATCATTAAAGCAGGTCAAGAAATTCGTTCGGTCAATATCTCGGCAGATGCAAATAAGGGTCATGGTGTATTTGATGTATTACACGACTTTAAAGAGGGTGCAAGTTTATCTAACCACCTCAAGAAACAATGTCAGCAATATTATGGCAGTGCTATGGATGCCTTTTTAACGCGTTTAGTTAATGAAGATAAGGCCCGAATTAGAGAATTAAGAGAGGCAATAATACTGAAATTCTTAGAGCGGGTAAAAGGTGAAAAAGCTCATGGTCAAGTTAAGCGCGTTGTAGAGCGATTTGCTTTAGTAACCTTGGCCGGTACGTTAGCTTCAGAATGGGATATTACAGGTTGGAAGATAGAAAATGCTACACAAGCCGGTATTGCCTGTTTTGAGTCATGGTTTAAAGATAATAGAGAAGCCGGTATTAGCTCTTCAGAAGAAACACAAAATATTAGAACAAGTTCGTCATATTTTTTTATCTCAATCATCGCGCTTTGAGCCCTTTTTTACAAAATCATCCCCAAAAAGTAATAGAGCTGGATTTGAGGATGAGTCACAACATAAACCCACCTCAGGTGATTATTACGTTTTTCCAGAAACATATAGAAAAGAGATTTGCAAAGGTTTTGAGCCTCAGGCAGTGACAGCACTGTTATTAAGAAAAGGTTTCCTAGTGAAACATCCATCAAATGGCAAAATAGATGCTTCAATTTATGTTCCCGCGTTAGGCAAGACAGCGCGCTTATATCATTTTTCTTCTAATATTATTGGGTCTAAGAAAGCAGAAAAAATGGGGGATTAGCGAAAAGGGCATGTGAGAGACGTGAGGTTTGTGAGACTAATATAACTTATTGCTTTAATCGTATTTTTACTATATTTCCTCTCACGGTAACTGTTTTATAGATTGTGAGGAATGTGAGGAATCTAATTAATTGTACATAAAATAAACATGATCTCACAAATTTCACAAATGGAAGAAATGAAGTTGTGAGAGAAGATGGCTTTTGAGATCTTGATTTTAAAGGGCTTGTCACGATCTCACAAATCTCACGCATCTCACAAGCTATTTTTGCTCTATCCTGAAAAATAGAAGGAAAAAACAGAAAATGAACTACCAACTAGCCTGAGTAGTAATGGCCATTCCAAGGGCAACCCTAAAAGGGCATTACACAAAAAGACCTCTGACTAAAGTTGCTTGGGTTCATGAGGCTAATGGAATTAAAACGTTGCTGATCCAAAATAAAGATAGCTTTTAATCTAGACAGTTTAATCTAGACAGTTTAATAGTGCTAGCCAAGTTACAGGCTCCAGTTAAGGTTTAAAAAAGTTACTCTGACTACTTGCCGGGGTGTTTTCATCCGGTCTCAAAGAATTTGATGTGGATTTTTCAGTTGATAAAATAAATAACTTATCTACTTTCACCTCGACTTCATTTAACTTTTCTTGATCTTGTAATTGCTTCGCTTTCACTTCATTTACTCTCGCTTCGACTTCATTTAACTTTTCTTCATCTTGTAATTGTTTCTTTTTGAATTCTATGCATAATTGTTTCAGATCCTTGAATGATTGCTCTAAGTCTTTGATTGTCTTTTCTAATTCCTCAATACGACGTGTAATATCCAACCAGTCCTCTGAGGATTGTCTTTCAAACGTGGTCTGTGAATCCTTACAAAATTCTTTAATACGCAGAGGGTAATTTTTAAATTTATTTAAATAGTACCGACTTTGCTCTATGTAACATTGACTGTAACGACAGATCAGGGCCCTCATCATTTGTGAAGACATTGAACTTATCATATGATCGGGGTGAAATAATAATATCCCTCCCTTAAATAATGGTTTTAATTGGCTCTGTAAATGATCTAAATCATTTGGCTTACCCTTAATCTCTGCAAGCACCGTTTCACAATATCCCAAATGTAACTCAATGATCGTTTTAAATTGATTGAAGCTAGTCTGTAATAGATCTTCCACTTTTTGTAGCGCATCTTTTTTACCAATGATTCTAAGCATTGTCTTTGTTCTTTTATTCTTTCTGTAGCCTCACCTAATGAATTAATTTCATTTTTATGTTCTTCCCTCGGGACAGGCAATGGGGACGAAGAAGACACGGGCTGTGAAGAATCCGGAACAACCACCATGACATACGCTCGATCCGACTCTAAATTAGGCTCTAACACATCCTTTTCTAGATCCTCCCACTCCTCGTCTTGAATCACTTCATTGGCTCTCTCTGGGATAAGATTTCCTGGCAATGGCTGTGAAAAAAAGTTAGTTAACCTTTGATGATAATAACGAAACATAATCACCTTGACTTGCTGATATTCCTGTTCAGCTTGTTGTTTTAGAGCAAATCGTTCTCCTTCCTTTTCTATATTTTTTAAATATTTAGACAGCTTCGTTAAAAATATTTTGTCTAATTGAGGCAGATGAGCTTTAATTTCCTCTAAAAAATGTTGTTCTGTCCACTGCGGATGATGTAAATATTTTTCTAAATAAGTTTCAAATCTGACATGGTATTGATACAAACATAATGCTAATTTATTGAAGAATGACGTATGCGCGCTCGGCATCACTACGCTTGCTTGTTCCAAATGATCGGGACGTACCGCTTGATAGGCTAAACAACGTTGATAGTAGTTCCAAACATCAATCTTCTTATTCATCCCAAAATAAGAAAACCAACGGCGCCAACGCGGCATTTTCCAATAGCATTCTATTGTTCGACCCAGTTCTTCTGGAGTTAGATCAAATAAACGTAATGAACGAAGTTCATCTAGATTCCGCTTCCATAAAGGAGCCTCCTCGCTTAAAGGAGGATGAATGGTCATATAGGATTTCCATCTTTTCGACCACCAACGACGTTTAAAGGGTCTATTGGATAGATACGCATCCATTTGATTCAATAATTGACTCAACATATCCTCCTAGGCACTTCCTCCTCCTTTAACTAAGATTTAAAGAAACGAGTATGACTATTTTCCGACGTATTTGCATCGGATCTCAAAGAGTTTGATGCAGGTTCAGGTTGTTGATTTGAAAGAGTCAATAACTTATCCAATTTAGCTTCGACTTCCTGTAACTTCGCTTGATCTTGCAATCATTTTGCCTGGACTTCCTTTAATTTCATCTCGACTACTTTTAATTTCGCATTGACTTTATTTAACTTCGTTTGAGCTTGCAATCGTTTCGCTTCCGATTCTTTGGAAGTTTCTGCAGCTTCTTCTCTTTCTTTTATTAACTCACTTACATGTTCTCTTAATTCATTTATAGTTTCTTGCAATTCGCTTTTATTTTCTTCTATTCTGAACTGTTTTTGTTCCTGTACCGGAAAATGGCTTATAAGTTCTGCAATAGGGCCAGAGACTAACCTGAGCATGATCTTATATAAGACACTTTTATATACATTTTTGGCTTGATTATACCGACCATCATAATTTCTTTTAAAATTATTTAAAGCGTGGCTAATGATTTCAGTATCCTCTAAGGATAATACGGTGCATAAATCTCCAATAAATATTCGTACACTCTCCAATCGTTCTTGTCTAATCTCCCAAGTAGATTTAAATAAATTTTGAATTAAGTGTTTCAATTGTTCAATAAAGGGTAATTTGTGAATGTACTTAGGATTAATTCTTGTTAAAGCTAATACTTGATAATTTTGCAATTGTTTTAAAGCGGTTTCAGCTTCTTGCTTATTTTCTGGGGACACCTCTTTTAGTGCTTTACTATCATCACAAATCGAACATATTTTATTAGGATCTTTTAAAATAACATCTATCGATAGCACATTTTTTGCTGAGAAATGAACTGCTGATGAAGGTGTATTTTCTAGCGCTAATAAAGGGCGGTCAATAAAAGATAGCAAGTTACCAAATAAAGGTGCCGACCTAGAGCTTTTGCCCGAGAATCATCTTGTTGATTCTGTAAGAAATAATATAAGAGTTGATTACATTCAGAATGGGGTTGCGAAGAAGAAGATTTCCAGAAACAAACTCCATTGGGATCAAGGCCTTTATAAATCACGTACAATAAATCATCAACCGTAGCCACTTGCTGCTTTTTTTCGTTTTCATTAATTGTTTTAGCTTTATAAAGGTAATGGAGATTTAATTATTTTTATAATTTGATGGAATTTTTTGATGCGTGCTACACCATTTTTATGCTCTTGATTTTGTTTTAATTCAGAAACTTCTTCTTGTTTTATAGTTAAGGCCAGTAGCTTTCCATCTAAAGAATTATAGTTCTTCTTTAATTCTCCTGTTAAACTCTCAAGAGTCTTAACTAGCTTTTCAGCTAGTTGATGCATCATTTTAGAAACGACGTGAGTGTTTTCGAATGGTTTATCTTTTAAAATATAGTCTCTCGGAAGCAGTTTTACCTTAAATGATTTCGAAAGCTGAATCAATGCATCACTTTTTTCTCGGATGGAACCCCAAGAGCTTTCTTTATAGTTTTCAATCAGTATTTCAGCAGATTCATCAGGTAAAATTTCTTTAAGTCTTGGTAGTGCTGATTCCAAGCAGAGCTTA
Source organism: Rickettsiella massiliensis 20B (assembly GCF_000257395.1). GTDB lineage: Bacteria > Pseudomonadota > Gammaproteobacteria > Diplorickettsiales > Diplorickettsiaceae > Diplorickettsia > Diplorickettsia massiliensis. The sequence goes on along the minus strand of NZ_AJGC01000001.1, from coordinate 904,004 downwards.
TTGAAACAATAAGGTTCGACGAGGATTTCTATAAACAACTTAGTTGGACATTGCCCCATTCTTTTAGTTTTGAGCCATTCGAGTAGCCCATCAGGATCCTGATCGGGTAACACCGTGCCTAGCTCCAGTTTCTTAAGATAACCGATAAGACTTTCACATTTTTCGATTTGTAAAGCACATAAAAGTATAGCTAATTCATGTGCTAATAAATCAATGGTAGCTTGATCGAATGCATATTTTGAAACATGCTGACGCAGAAAAATTTGGGCGATCAGTAATTTTTTATCCGCGGAAGAATTTTTTTTGATCCATTACATGCAGAAAAATACGTTGCCCAACTTCAATCTGTTTCTCTTCAGTAAGTAATGGCCACCAGTTTGGATTACTCGCCCATTCTTCAACCTGATCCTCTATTATAATCAGTTTGTTGAAATACAGCGGATATTTCAACCATAGCTTCACGGACCGTCAGATATTTTGTATTTTCTTGTGGGATCGCAGGCATTATTTCTGATAGCTGATCAATACTGTGCTGGAATTGTTCAGAAAGATTTAGATCTGCGCTTTCTGGATTGAGAATAAACCCTTCTTTAAGCTTGTCAAACATATCTTTTTTTGTGTATTCCATCTCATTGAAGCAAGCTTTAATATCTTCTAAATATCCATTAAACTTTTCAATTACTCCAAGCTCACCTGAACCTGATCTTTGATTTGATAAGTTGGCGATATACAATAGTTGGCGGGGTGGTATTTCAATTGACAATAAAAATTGGTTCAATTCATCTTTGAATGACTGAAATTTAATCTTAAAATCTAATAAATTACTTAAGAACGTTTTCTTATCCTTGGCAGCGAGTTGTATTACGCTTTTATAGATTTTTAAAAAATATATTTTTGCATTTTTTAAGCTCTCAACACTATGATTCAATTTAGTCAAATAAGAATCAGCTTTTTCCTTAGTTTTTTGATAATTATCATCGTCAATTGATGTAAAGTAGTAAGGTGTTTTTGCTTCTATCTCGCATTGTCGGCCTGGATTTATTTGTTTTTTCCATTTATTGATTTGTTCTTGCATAAGATGTGAAATAGAACCCACCCCTTTACAAGCCGCGTTGCCACTTATTTTGCCTACATGAATCAAATGCAAAATTTCAAGTGTTTCCCATACGAATCTACCTGCACTAAAAGCGGTTAACGTCTCAATAATCATGCCAACTCCTTTTATTTTTTGCGTAGCAGTTTTGAGTATAAATTAAAGATTAATTATTTTATATATCCTTCATAATTTTTTTAAAAATAAATTAAATTATTTTAAAAATAAATTTATTTTGTGATGAGAGTATATTCACTTCTACTTTTCATAGTGATCCGCTTTAAATAAAAACATACACTAATTTACTTGATTATTATTACAAATAATCACGTTGTTTTTGAGTTTCAGTTGGTATGTTTAAAATGCTAACATTATAAATGTCCGATAATATTAAGTATAAAAGGAGAACTTAATAATAAAAAAATGGATTTTATTTATACTCTGCAGTTTGATTTCATGTAGCGTTTATTGCGATGTGTTTGTTCACGGCTATCATCGTAAAGATGGAACTTCCGTGAGGCCTCATTATCGCAGTAATCCTGATGGTAATTTCAATAATAATGGGTCGACGAAAGGCAATAGAAATCCTCATACTGGAGAGTGGGGAACGAAATCGAGAAGAGAAAATAATAATCAAACGCTTGCAGACTCACACAACTCAAAAGCCGTTCAGCCCGCGGTCAGTGGTGGATAGAGGGGAAATAACGTTCATGGATCAATAGAGATTACATCCCTGAGTCCCCTACCCCAGCTCAAATTTTGGGCCATGCATTACATACGGCAATTTTAGAACCTGAAAAATTTGAAGAGCAGTTCATTGTTTTACCGAAAGTAGATAAACGAACCAAGGCCGGTGCTGAGAAATGGAAACAGTTACAGGAAACGATGGGTAATCGAAGCCTTCTCACTGAAGCACAATATGAAGAATTATGCGTAATGAAAGCCAGTTTTGAGAAAAACACTCTGGCTGTACAGTTGATTCAAAATGCGAAAATAGAGCAATCAATTTATTGGAACGATCCGGATACCGGGATTTTATGTAAATGCCGCCCAGATATCCTACACAACGGATTAGTGGTTGATCTTAAAACAGCCCAAGATGGCAGCGCCTGGTCGTTTTCTAAGGCCGTGCACGACTACGGTTATCATATTCAAGCGGCAATGATTCGTTCAGCCTTACAGGCTATCAAGGGAGTGGATATGCAATGTTTTTGGTTTTTAGTGATTGAGAAATTAGCACCGTATGTGGTCTCAACCTATAAGCTGGACAAAGCGGCCTTGGAAAAGGGTCAAGAAGCCTTCAGCGATCTATTACAGCACTATAAACAGTGCTTAGAAGCCGATGAATGGCCCGCTTACCCCGTTCAAGAAATATCTTTACCTCACTACGCCTTTAAGCTTTAAGGAGAATAATAATGTCAACTTCCCTATCCGTACAATCTCATAGTCTGATCCCTCAGTCCTGGGCCGAAGCAATGCAGTTTGCCAATGCCATTGCTAAGAGTCGTTTTTGTCCAAGAGATTATCAGCACAAACCCGAAGATATCCTCGTGGCGATGCAAATGGGCTTAGAAGTCGGTTTAAAACCCATGCGCAAAACATTGCGGTGATCAACCATCGTCCTTGCTTATGGGGAGATGGCGCACTGGCGATTGTGCAAGCTTCAGGTCAATTAGAGAGCATTGAAGAAGTGATGGAAGGAACCGTTGCACTATGTCGAGTTAAACGTAAAGGTTTGGCCAAAGCAATCACACGCACCTTTAGTCTAGAAGACGCACAAAAAGCGGGGTTACTTAAAAAACCTGGGCCTTGGCAAGACTATCGAAACCGCATGCTACAAATGCGGGCCCGTGGATACGCCCTGCGCGATGCCTTTGCCGATGTGTTGAAAGGCTTAACGATTCGTGAAGAAGTCGAAGATTATGTGCAAGAAGAAAAAGTACCTTCTCAACAAACGAGTCAGTACTTAATTGAGGAATTACATCAGCAATTAAGAGAAGATAAACCCGTAACGGAACAACCCATTATGTCGACTGGCAAATACAAAGGTAAACGTATAGATGAAATCCCAGAGGCTTATTTGCAATGGCTGGCCGCCAATCACAAGGAATATCAGTCTTTAGCTGAACAAGAGTTAAAAAGAAGGAGGGAAGAGCACATCTAAAGTCTTTTTTTAACAACGTATAAAACTTTAATCCTTAAAAACTGCCAGACCCCACTTAAGGGGGACAGCGATAGAGTGCGCAAACACCCTACCACTGTCTGGCCACAACCCAATTCCAGGAGAATTGAAATCATGGTTACGTCAATCGTATCTCGATCGTTTGATCGAAGCAACTTTTACTGTCTTTACAGACAATATTTCTATTATAAAAATTGTTTATACAGGCAATTATTACAGCTTAATTCTTGTCTAAGAATACAATTTCAAGATTTTCTTTTTTCCCATAAGCTATTTATTAAAGAAAAAGGGCGCATAAAAAAACGCGCCCTTCACATCACTAAAGTACAGTCATACTTTAGTGATGCTAACCATAAACAACTAACTGGAGTTGGCCATGGCTATTAGTAGATTAGCTCGTGATGAGGCTTGGTACAAGTTAATTTCTATTGAAGAGCAATACTATAGAGCAATGGCAATTTTTTGCTTATCTGAAGAAGGAATCGTTGCTCCTAGCAAGGATGAAATCAATGAAAAAATAAGCTACCTATCTCATATTTCACCTAAAAAAACAGCTCTTATCTCAAAGCCTTTAACATCTAATGAATTAAAATGTCTCTATTATGCTTCCTGCGGAAAAGAAGTGAAAGAAATAGCAATTTTATTAAAAAAGACAGAGAGCTCAATTATAAAAATAAGAGCGACTGCTTGCCATAAACTACGTTGTGAAAAAGTTAACGAGGCTATATTCGTTGCTACTCAACTTGGATATCTACCTGTAAAAGCAGGGAAATTAGCGAGCCAAACGATAGAAATAGAGGAAATAGAACATACGTCTATTTAAAAAATATTGAATCTATAAGCAAGTTTAAAGTAACTTCTTTTTAATCAAATTAATTTAATAATAAGGAAGAACATATGCAAAAAAAAGAAATATTGTTCCTAATAATTATGTTATCAATGATATAGTTGATACTTTGATGAGAGATATGGCTTCTCCAACTGACGATTGAAAATATAAAAAAACATTTAAAAAATCGTTTTTTCGAATTATTACCAATTATTTCTGAAGTCAAATATGGACTGATTCTTGACTCATGTGATAAGAGACAGAAATTATTTTCAGATTTTTTTGAGCAAATGATCAACTATCAAATTCATTCAGTTAAAAGTAAGGAAGAAATTATTCATCAAGTATTACAAGTACCCTATCAATTTATTCTCTTTAAAATTGATGATTTTTTTCAGGATATTTCTTCCCTCATTAACTCTATCCGAAATGAAATGAGCAAAAACAGAACAGCACTAATTTATTTAATCACGAGTGATCGATCAAATCATACATATCTCAAAAAAATTTCTTTCGATGAAAAAACTTTTATTTTAGATGTTTTAGAGGAAGATGAATCTCTATCAACTTTACTAGAGGTAATTCCTGATCTCATTAAATAATCTTAATGATAAAATACTAGATAAAACTTATTTTTTGGATAAAATAATGCATTCAGATGAAGAATTAGACTATTTTTCTAGTCAATTAAAAAAACCCAACATGTGCTTTATGACGAACTTGCTCGAGATTACTTACTTTATTTAGGGAATAGAAAACCTTCAAACAATCAATTGGTTGTTTTTAAGAAGTTAATCACTGATGTTATTTCTAACTGCTTATTCACTTTCCCAGATAAGCTTACCCTACAAGAAATGAAATGTTTATACTTATCTTTTAAAGGCAAATCGATAGCTCATGCCGCAGAAATATTAGAGATTCATCCTGATACGGTGAAATATTATCGAAAAAGAAGCATCAGAAAGTTAGGTTGTAAAAATATGGTTGAAGCGGCGTTCAAATGCACAGGAACTCACTTTCAAAATGATTTATGTGATAAGTTAATTACTCAGAATATTCGACACATAAAAGTTTATATTCAAAGAAAAGTTAATAGTTTATGACCTATCCTCACTTAAAAGAGAACTTATCTGTTGAAATTATGGATCATATTGATCAACAAAAGCTTATTCTTGAGCATCTGAAAAAAGCAATTGCCCAAGCCCAACTTACTTTATCAGATGACTTTTTGGATTATTCATCAGAAACTATCCATTATTATTTATCCGCATTATGCGACAATTTAGAATTTATAAGGAATATGGTTGAAAGTTTAATCAAAAAATTCCCTATAAATTAAGAAAAAAACTAGATAAATTTTTTATTTTTTTATACTATTTTTGTGATTCAATTTTTATTAAAATTAGGATAGCATAATTATTTATAAAGATAGAATATATTCTATAAGATAATAAATTATTTAAAGTAATAGTAACATTATATTTAAAATAAATATAATATAACTTAAAATTCACAATGGTATTTTTTTCAAATATAAATTATGTTCCCAACTATCAAATTAAAAAAACATCTTCATAGTGCAGATGGAAAAACCGCTTCTGTTTTAATGATTATTAGTATTGATCAAATATATCAGCAAAAAGAAGATTTTGAAGCATTTTGTTTGAAAATGAATGAAGAATATAAAGAAGGACACTGCCACAAAGTTACAATCATTGAAACTGGATATTTAAAACGTCATTATCTTGCTTTAGATTCTAAATTCTCTTCTTCTGAGGAATCTGACTTAGCAGCAATTCAATTAGGAATTGAGTGGAGAGAAGAACAAAAAGAATCAATTAACAAACTAAAGATGCCTGTAAAAATTATTTCTTGGAAAGAGATACTTGAAACACAGCTTAATGAGAAAGATAAGCCTTTTTGTGAATATTTATCTGATATTAAAAAAACGTATGAAACTGATAAATGTTTTAAGGGTCATGTTGAACATCTTTCTAAGAAATATGCGAAAAAACTATTAGAAAAATATGACCCAGAAAAAAATAGAAAGCTGGATGATAAATGCTTAGAAGCAGCTCGTAATTATTTACTAGAAGAGTCAAGTATTATTTTTAAATTAGTGCATTATGATTTTACACATCAACTTTATCCTGGGGCAGGGAATGCTGCGCTAAGATATGTGCATCGAAAATATTTTGGAGAAAATAATCCACTTCCATGGGTTGAATATAAAATTGAAAATCCAAATGATTTATCTAAGTTGAAATCTTCTAATAGTTGTTTTTTTAAAGAAGTCGGAATAGATAATCAAAATACTAATATAAAAAAAAATATTCTTCTTGAACTTAATAAATTAAAACAAGAAGAACAAATAAAGCTTATTAATGAGTTATATATAGAATACTCTATGAAATACTCAAGCTTTGTAAGCCATAAGTAATAAATTATGAAAAATAAATCTAATTTACTTTCCTTATCTTTTCCTATCATTTATCGTCTTCTTATAAGCTACTTACCTGTAAATGTTTTTATTGTTGATAAAGAGGGTTACTTAATTTGGGTTAACTCTCGTATGATTGATATATTAAAAAAAACTGAAGATTACTTTATTGGTAGACATATTTCACACTGGGGTAATGATAAGTGGGAAGCTTGTAAAAAAGTTTTGGAGAAAGGACAGGAGCAAATCGTTGAAGAAAGAGGTATTGATCAAAGAGTTTATTTGACAAACAGAACGCCTGTTAAAGAATTAGTAGATAAAAATATTATAATCCAGGGAGTTATTGGAGTTTCACTTGATATCACTAAACAAAAACAAGCCCATATTGCCAAACAAGAATTTATACAAAACATGGCACATGATATTAGAACGCCCTTAGCTGGAGTGATTGGGTTAGCGCAGCTTCAAAAAGAGGGGTTAGAATCATTAGAGGAATCAAAAGAATACGGTCAAATGATCTACGAAACAGGCAATCAATTACTCGACTTGCTCAATGCCGTAATCAAGGTGATTGATACCGAACAAATGACCGATTCTGTAAAAGTAGAACCATTAGATTTATCGGGCTTAACGAAAGAACTTTATGCCCTAATGGAGCCTTCTGCCTATACGAAAGGATTAAAACTAGTTTTAGATGTTGAACAAAATTTACCACTTATTTTGAGCGATAGAATCAAATTAAAACGTATCTTCCTCAATATTTTATCGAATGCAGTTAAATTTACCAAGATCGGTGAAATACGTTTTACTATTAAGTTATTAGAGATAGAAAAGGGTTGCGCAAAAGTAGAGGTCAAAGTAGCCGATACCGGGATAGGAATTGCAAAAGAAAATATCAATAAGATATTTGACCGCTTCTACCGTGAACATCCTTCTTATTTAGCAGAATATAGCGGCTACGGTTTGGGGTTATATTTGGTTAAGGAAATATTAACTCTTCTAGGCGGTGAAATAAACGTAGCGAGTAAAGAAGGAAAAGGAAGTTGTTTTACATTATCGTTTACCTTTCCTTTGGCGCATCAAAATCTGGATAAAGCAGAAACAGTATTAGCGTCCAGCAAAAAATCTCAAGGTAAAACCGGTTCTGTGCTCATTGCTGAAGATAACACGATTGTGCTACGTGTACTGAAGAATCAATTAGAGGAAGCAGGCTATGAGGTAATGGTCACCATGGATGGGCAAGCGGCGTTAGAGGCATTAAAAAACCCATTCTTTTTGTTGGGCACTGTTCGATATTGGTTTACCTAAACTCAAAGGAACTGAGGCTTGTAAAGAATATCGTCAGTGGGAAACGAAGAAGAATAAGCCTCATTTACCTATTTTTGTACTGACTGCACATTCCGTCGATGAGGTGAAAAAGGAATGCGATGAAGCGGGTATAGATTTAATTTACATCATAAAAGAAATTGAGCTATTTATTAACAATTCGCCGTAACCCAAATCGGGTGAGTGGTGGAAATAGACTCGCTATTTTTTCTTTTAATTTAAACAATTAATGGTCAATAATGGCCAATGAAATGGAATTTAAATAAAAGTGACTAATCAAACTCGTTTACTTTCTCATTCAAGCTTCGGCACATACTTGCCAGTAAAAATTAACTTTTATGAAGTATTGTTTAAAACAAGATGCCTAGCAAGTACATTAGAGGAACCCCTGTAGGAACCCCGATTAATTTAGCGCAAAGCAAGGGCGCCGACTACTTTAGTGTAACTGCCTGATTTTAAAGGATTTTTACTGGTGCCGATGAGACGAATCGAACGTCCGACCTACTGATTACGAATCAGTTGCTCTACCGACTGAGCTACATCGGCTTTCTTCAAAAGACCCCGAATTGTAGTCAATTTGAGTATAATTAGCAATGCAGAGATCTTCTCTTAAATTTCCTTGCGGGAGATTTGTGGGAGCTAGCGTCGTTTCCTTTTGTTTTAGAGCAATCAATTGATTTGCCGTATCGCAAGCTTTATTAGCTACTCGAATCAAGTTAGCCAATTCAGCTGCTGAGTAGTGCGTAGTAATCCGCCCATTCTTATGGCCTAGTCAAATCCTGTCGATCCTCAAAGCTAACTTCCGCAGCGCGTAAACGTCGTCCAAAAGTATGCTTAAGATCATGCACTCTTACGTGAGCTAACCCTGCTCGTACACGCGCTTTCTTCCAAGCCGAATTTAACATCCTTGTTACAGATTTACCTCGAAAGGTACATACATACTCAGGATGAATTCCTCGTACTTCCTCAATCACGCGATGGGCTATCCTATTAAGTACAACCAGTCGCTCTTCTCTGTTCTTAACTCGCCAGTCAGGAATTAGAAATACCGATCCTTCGGGTATTTTAGTTTCCCATTCCCATTGCAGCGCACCTATTTCCTGATCTCAACATCCTGTATTGGCAGCAAAGATAGCCATTCTTCGTAAATGAATAGGAAGTTCATCAAACAGTTTTATTTGCTCTTCTGGCGATAAGGGATAAGGTTTGTGCTTATCTGTTTCTGATTCCAGCTTGATTTTTGGCGCTGAGGGTAACCAACTTAAACTATATTCGTCTTTCCACTCTTCAGCAAATAAATTCAAAATACGCCGAACAATTTGCAAAGGGTAATTGACAGCCCGCATTTTTACCTTTTCTTTTTTACGTTTTTGTATATAGGCTTGTAGAGTTGTCATAAAAGGTGTTATGGAAGTACAAGCAGCCAAAGCACAAGAAAATCAACTTGACCTGCAAGCTAAACAAAATGAATTGCAGTATCAGCAATCTACTTTAAGTAACTTAGATAGTTTAGATAAAGTCATTCAACGACAAACGGCACAAATGACCACGCGTGGCGCGGCATTCTCATTACCGAGTTTTAATGCCACACAACGTAATACCGAAAACATTACCGCCAGACAACAAAAAAATCTCGACATTCAAAAAAGTATTTTAGATGAGAATGTCGCCATAGAAAAACGTAAGGTCAGAAATAGTTTATACGGTCAGTTATTTGGTGATACAGCCAAAAAGTCAACAACTATAATATTAAATATATTTAAGTTTTACGTGATAATCATTTAACTTTTTTTCGTTCCACTATTCAGGTTATGTCTCTCAGCCGTAAAATTCAGTATCGGATATGTTCTATTTCGATAAGAATCATAAAATTATCCAATAAGGTTTAAATAAAATTTCTGATACAAAAACAGTAGCTGATATCAAAGCTATTCTGTAGAGTTTGCTTAGAGATTAAGTGAAAAATATTTTGCAATTTTTTAAGTTAATTTTAATATTTTTCATCAATTATTTATAAACATTATTTTGTTAAATAAAATTTAAAATTCTCATAAATGAATTTTATAATAATTTATTATTAATATAATTAAAAATGTAAATTTAGTCGAAGTAAAATATGGCTTACTATGACAACTACTGTATCGTTTCACCTTCTTTGTAATCAAAGTTTGCTTGTATCATCAGTTGACCAGGAACTAATGGGCAAAAAGTAGTTTTAATTAGATAAGATTGGCCAGGAGATAAAGATTCTATTTTTATAGGCTCTAATGTATCTAATTCGATACATTTTTCATTTTCCTTTTTATTTGGGAAGGTAAATTGATCCATATCGTCATTGTCCTTTGAGATAGAAATAAATTATTATAACATTTTCAAACTTATTAGTTTGATTCAACATATTGGAACAGGCAATAATAATTAGAAATCAATGGTATATTTTTTACAGGGTAATACAATCTATATAAGATATTCTGATATTTATTTTTATTTATATATTTTTTAGAAGATATTCCCAATAAGAATTAATTCTATTTTTCTCTCATTGTAAAGCTTATTAATTATTTGATTTCAATCATGAATAAAAAGACGATTAGGTACAAGAAAATATAATATATATCTTTAAATCATAAATTAAGTGTAAATTGTAAAACTAAAGAGAAAATAAAAGTTATTATTTATAGCATAGAGTTTATAAGAATAGCTTATTGATGAATCTAGATTTGTAAAATTCTTATAAAAAGAATTTTTTATTTAAGGAGTACTTTAAGTAGGTATTAATCATGAATTAGATTCTATTTAATATCGTATCGTACTAGATATATTATCATAGTGATTTTAAATACACATTTATAGATGATGATGTTTATAAAGAAGCGAGTCGCTATTCTCACGAAAAATTTTGGCCATCCTGGCCCCAAAATTAGTTCGAATCATGCGACGGCAGTGGCCACGATTCGTCCGGCGTCTGGCACGCACCTGCACTTTATCGAAGCGCTTCATGCCTGCGCTTCCCACCATGACTTTACGGCGTGATGCGTTGCCTGCTTTGCCCAGCAACGCACGCCTATCGCGGGCTCTTCAACTGCGCATTGCTTTCGCAATGATCTCCTTGTCTCATCGAATGTTGTATTTATTCTCATTTATTACTTCTTATCAGAAGTTAAGTAGTTATTAGTACTAATAATATATTATTAATTATTTTGTTAAATATATATTTATGACTGTAAAGTTTATTTATATATTAAATTAATAATTTTATTTTTATAAATAAAATAGAATTTAAGCTGCTTGCTATTAGATTATGAATGTAAAATAAAAGGATGAAAAGATATTTAATTAAATAGGCGATGAATAGAACTTATAATAAATTTTATCTATCAGATGATTACAGTCTTTGGTTATTTATTCATGAAATATAACAATATATTTATTTATATAAGTATATTAATTCTTTCTATATTAGAATAATAATCTCTAATTATTTAGAAATAAAAGGATTTTCTTATGAATCATACGGATTTAGTTTTAAAAAAAGATTTGTTATTAGATAAAACCGGTATTATCAATGCTGTGGCTGAATCAAAGAATACCGCCTTTAAATTAGAGCGAACAGGAAAAATAAATTTAGATAGCTTGAAAAATCAAAGTTATTTTATTGAGGACAAAGATTAAGCAGCTATAATACGCGTTAAATTAAAGGAGTATAAAAAAAATATAAGGATTGTATTTTAAATAAAAATGGGACTTTTTATTTAAAGGATCTTGATCCTGAGGTTGTTTTGACGTTTCAATACATGCCTAATTTTTTAGAAGAAACAATTGATTGTATTGACGATTTAGAAGAAGACTTGAGAGGTGATGCTAAGGAATATCCAGAGATATATTAAGTAATTAACGAAAAAAATGAACCTAAGCTAGCTGAATTACAAGAAAAAATAGAAAAATTAGGAAATTTCCAAAAAAATACGGAATGAGGCAAAAGTATGATAGCCAAAATTTTTAATGAACATAGTGACCCCTCTCCCCTAGTTATTTATTTATATATTTCAAATAAATATAATTTGATCCTATTTTAGTGATACCCAATCCTAATTATTTTTTTCAAAAATTTAAAATGATTAATATAAGGACAAAAAATAGTTTTGATTCAATTTTTATTTGATTGTAGGGATTACAACGTCGACCTTGAATAGTGATATATTGTTGTTAACGATAAGAGAAATGCTAATATTCATATTTAAGCTTATCGCACTATAAATTATGCTTACAAATTAAATCTAATATTTTTAGAAAGTAATTTACCATATTTTTTGTATAATCTATATTAGATAATATAATTCTTTGTATTCATATGTAACACCGCTAATTTTATTTGATTAATTTAAATTAGTTTCATAAGCTTAAGTTAATCTATTTCCGCAGCTATATTTTATCTATTTTTGTTATAAAAAATATAGCCATCTATTTCAGGGAGATTAGAATGCGAACTTTCTATTTAAAGATATTATCATTCGTTTTTTTATAGCAATACCTGGCTTAGCTAACGCTACTAATAGCCGTAGTTGTTCTGTCGAAAAAAAATCAAATCTAACTTGTATCGCTTCAATAGATCGTCGATCGAAGTGGTATCTAGATATGGGATTGGGAACGATGTTTAAACAAAAATTAGGAACGTTTAACTTATTAAATTCTGAAGAACTGCCTGATAAATATAATACATCTTCGATCCAGGATGTCGACGTAGCTTTGTTATCAGGCGGCTATGTTTGGTCACGATCGACTTCCTTTTTGCCTTTTGTTAGCTTGGGTTTAGAATATGCTCGTTATTTCTCAGGAAAAATTTCCGGATTTATTGAAGATTATTCTTCGCATGAAGATATTCATTTTGGCTATCATTATCAACTTTCCCATCATAATTTACATTTACTTGGGAAAGCGAATTTATATTGTTGGAGAGGTTGGATGCCTTATATCGTAGCAGGTATTGGTATGAGTTGGAATCAATTTACTACATATGATGAAAGTAAATTGTCTATGCTAGATTCTGAGCATATTAACCCCTATTTTCCTAATAAAGCCAAATCGAATTTGAGTTATAGTTTAGGGGTTGGTGTTGATTATCAGTTAACTAAAAATATATGGAGTGGTTTGGGTTATCGTTACAATAATTTTGGTCAGATCACTAGTGGGGAATCAGTTAAACATTTTTCAGAAGGACAATTCCTTAAAGATCGAAACAGTGGATATGATATATTCTTCTCATTACGTTATATCTTTAGTTAAAAAGATTAATAGGTTTAAAATGAATATGTTTTAATAATAATTAAAGGAATAATTTATGGCTTTTACCGATACGAGTGAAGAAAATAAAATCGATCCTCGCTTACAAGAACAGGATAGTTGCGCTCTAACTATAGAAAAGGACTACTTTACGAAACAAACCTATATTGGTAAGTATGAGTTAAAACTATCTTTGCCTACAGATAGATCCATAGTATTAGAAGGAGATAGTTTTAAATTTGGAGACAATACGAATTTATTATTAATGAGATCAAAAACTCAAAGCAAAAAATTTAGTATCATTTTTTCTCCTCAAACCCCAGGCAATCATCAACTTACACTTTATGTGGCAGCAAGAAATAGAGGACTTAAAGTCGATCTGATAAAGAGAACTTTAACTGTCAAAAGTCCTCCTTCAGTAAAGGGTATTGTCAAAAAAAGCTTGCCGGAGCTTATGAAACTTGGGCAGAAAACGGAAGTAATTTTTCTATTTAAAAATGAAGGAAGTTACTCGATAACAGAAATTAACATAGATATCAAACACTCTAATTTTTAAAAATGTCTCGAAATAGGTGTAGAGGAAAATATAATAAATAATTGAGGAATATTATGAAAGAAAATAATAACGATAAAGGTTCTTACTTAACTATAGATAAGAATAATTTTGATGTTATAAATAATACGAGTCAATATTTTGTCTTAAATGAAGAAGATAGTAAAAATATTGGACATTCTTTACAAAAAGAATCCTCGGTAATTTTGGTTGGAACGTTTATTGCTAAAAAGTGCGGAGAAGAAAAACTATCAGTCTCTTTTTCATATAAAGAAGGAGATTCAATTGATTTATTTACTAAAACAGAAGTCGTACAAGTTCAGCTTAATCTTGAAATGATAAAATCTATTCCAGAAAAAGTGGCAGCAAAGAGTAAGCATGAAGTTGAATTTTTAATTATTAATAAATATGGGCTTGATGCAACTGATATTAATATCATCCCTGGTGTGTTGGAAGATATTACAATTATTGAAGAATCAATCAACGAAAAATTTGAGGTAGTTGAAAAAATTAATGATTTTTCTCTTGAAGAATTTAATCTGAAACAAAAAAATGAAAAAGTATTAGATAGTTATCGACAATTTCGTGTTAAAGGGAAGGTGATTATTAACGATTCAGGTTTATTTAAATTAGGTACCTGGATTAACTATGACGAAGCTCAATATTTAGAAAAAAATGAATATAAAAAAGGGGTAGAGATTGTTGGTAGCCAAAACGGTAAAGAAATCATAGTTGAGAGCATTTCGATTATCGGAGAGCTTATTGAGCCATTACCAGATAAAATTAAATTAGGTAAAGAATATTCTATTAAATTTATGTTTAAGAATCAGAGTCCTAATTTTTCAGCAACTGATATTAAGATTGATATCAAAGATCAAATTAATCACGATAGCATAGACTTTTCTTCTTTATAGGAAGAAAGATTAGTTTAGTCAATCGTCGTTTTAACTTGATCCAAAATCTTAATTAGTTTTGTCCATTAAAGGTTTGATTGAAAATAAGAGTAACATTTCAGATAAAATATTACTCTCTTTTATAATATGTGATGAACGAGTGAAAAAACTAGGTTCATGCTCGAGGGGGCGATAAGTGTGTATTGACCTGTGAAATAGGGAATATCCTGGACTGTGAGCTATTGTGGAGTTGATCTGAGATATGCACTCCAGAGGATACTCTGAACCAGATACAAGCCTATCGCAACCGAATTTTTTAATGATGTGGTACAATAAATTTTTGATCGAGTGACTGAAACTTTTTGTGAATAAGTCAATGAACTTGATTTTATATAATTACTAACATCTTAGCTTATTCTTTCTATCTATTTTATCGTCTTTCCTAAAAATATTTTTATATTTTCCTCGGGAATAAACTTAAGCTAAACAAAGAGAATAAACTTAAAAAGCCTTTTTATAAGCGAGGCGCTATTCCCGCGAAAAATTTTAACATTGTGCCTGAAATGATCTCGAATGACACAGCTGAAAGTAGGCCGTGATTCGTTTGGCGCATACCCCCGCTCTCCCCGACCAGACTTTATGGTGTCCTGCATTGCCAGCTTCGCCGGTCAACGCACACCTATCGCGGACTCTTCGACTTTATTTTGCTTTAGTTCTACTCTCTTTATCTCATCGAAGGTTTTTATTCTCAATCGTTATGAACGCAATAGGGTGACATGGGTAATTCAAGTAAAATAGAAAAATCGCTCATTTTTAGCTATTTTTAAAAGAAAGCCTGCTCACTTAATTATGCAATAAAACATTTTAGTAGGCTGCTTTTTCAGTGAATAATCCGCTGTTTTTTTATTGTTCAACATTGAGCTAATCAATAACTAGTGACACAATACCGGTCCCTTTATGACAATAAATAGGTCTTTAGCGCATGAAACCACTTTTGATAGAAAATCCAATGGGACGTATTCGACACCTACATTTTGTGGGGATAGGTGGTGCGGGGATGGGTGGTATTGCGGAAATTTTACTCAATGAAGGCTATACCGTATCCGGGTCCGATCTCCAGGAAAATAGTATGACCCGAAGGCTACAAAAATTGGGAGTCCAATTTTATCTCGGTCACGAGGCGTACCATATTGAGCACGCAGACGTAGTGATTTACTCAAGCGCAGTGTCTACTGAAAATGTTGAGTTAATTGCGGCTAAAAAAACCCATATTCCGGTGATTCCACGCGCTTTAATGTTGGGCGAGCTGATGCGTTTTCGTTATGGCATCGCGATTGCGGGCACGCACGGCAAAACGACTACAACCAGTTTAGTTGTCAGTATTTTGAATGAAGGTCAATTTGATCCTACTTTTGTCATAGGCGGACGACTCAATAGTACGAGTACCCATGCTCGATTGGGTTCTGGACGTTATCTTGTCGCAGAAGCGGATGAAAGTGATGCATCGTTTCTTTATTTAAAGCCAATGTTAGCGATTGTAACGAATATTGATGCGGATCATATGGAAACGTATCAAGGAGATTTTGAATGTCTTAAACAAAATTTCATCGAGTTTTTAAGACAGCTTCCCTTTTATGGCGTAGCGATTGTATGTGTGGATGATCCGACGATTCGTGAACTCTTAACGGAAATTAAACGCCCAGTGATTACCTATGGTTTTAGTGAAGATGCCGATGTAACAATTCGAAACTTTGGACAAAAAGGACTTAAAAATCATTTTACGGTATTACGTAAGGATGCCTCGCCACTGGAGGTCGTTTTAAATATTCCTGGACGACACAATGCTCTCAATGCGGTCGCGGCGATTGCGATTGCTACAGAGCTAAATATTGATGATCAGACGATTCATGCTGCGTTGGCTCACTTTAGTGGTGTTGATCGACGTTTTCAGATTTGGGGTGAATATGCTTTTCCGACGGGGTCAGTTTTGTTGATGGATGATTATGGTCACCATCCTCGAGAGATTGCGGCCACCTTGCAAACCATTCGCCAGGCTTGGCCGAAGCGACGTGTCGTGATGGTTTATCAACCGCATCGCTATACTCGTACGCGTGATTTATTTGATGACTTTGTTTCCGTATTATCGGAGGTTGATGCGCTCATTTTACTGAATGTGTATTCAGCGGGTGAAACACCGATTGATGGTGCCGATAGTCTAGCGTTAGTAGAACGTTTGGCTCAAAAAACAACTTTGAACCCCAAAATTGTAATGGATCATCGTTTATTAGCCAGTCAGTTTGCAAGCATATTACAAACGGACGATATTTTATTACTCCAAGGTGCGGGTGACGTAGGAGGGCTTGCGCAAGAATTAGCACGTTCATTTCCAAAAGTGGATGGGGCAAAATGACGAGTTTCAATGGACGCTTATTATCGAATACGCCGTTGTCTGAATATACGTCTTGGCGGGTCGGGGGTCCAGCTAAACAGCTTTATTTGCCTCAAGATAGTAATGATTTAATCGCTTTCTTAAAACAATTACCTGAAAAAGAACCGTTACTTTTTTTGGGGCTGGGGAGTAATACGTTAATTCGGGATGGTGGGTTTCATGGAACGGTGATCATTACGCAAGGCGCATTACAGAAACTGGAACAACTAAAACCCACCACGGTGCGTGCCGAAGCGGGCGTCGCGTCGCCCGCTTTTGCTCGTTTTACTGCACGTCATTATTTGAGCGGCGCTGAATTTTTAGCAGGTATTCCTGGCACAATCGGTGGAGCACTGGCCATGAATGCGGGTTGTAATCAACAAGAAACCTGGCAAATTGTGCAAACGGTTGAAGTGGTCAATCGCCATGGTGAAAAGAAAATACGTTATCCTAAGGATTATGCAATAGCTTATCGTTGCGTGCAGGCTAAAGAAGATGAATTTTTTTAGCAGCGCACTTTGAATTGATGCCTGGCGAAAAAGAAACGAGTTTAGAAAAAATTCGTATTTTGCTGGATTATCGTACGCGCACGCAACCGACCAATGAACCGAGCTGTGGTTCGGTTTTCCGTAATCCACCTGGGCAATACGCCGCGCGTTTAATCGAGCAATGTGGGTTAAAAGGAACAAGAATTGGTGATGCAGTGATCTCAGAGAAGCATGCGAATTTTATTGTGAATGAAGGTCAGGCGACGGCCGCTGAAATTGAACAATTGATTACACTCATTCAACAGACCGTTTCTCAGCAACAAAATATTACGCTCATTCCTGAAGTGCATATCGTCGGTCATCCTTAACCGCAGTGTTAAGAATTTTCGCGAAGTTGTCTATTTAACGAAGCATTCGCCGCCGCGCGCGCTTCTTCGGCGACTAAACAGCGTTGTGACGTATACAATATTAAACAACTAAATAGAAAAAGTAGAATCAGATCAAAAGGAAATCGAAATAAAGAGCCTGGAAGTGTATTTAAATAAGAAAAAAAGACTAAAGTACTCAAATAAATAAAGAACCAGTATAAACTCAATTTATTTGCGGCCTGTTCTTTAGATTGAAAAAAATAACTTAAGCCTATTCCAATGAGAATGGCGACAAATAATTTCCATAATACGGCAAAAGTACACCAATACAGCATTAAATTACATACATAGAAAGCGAAGTAACAGAAAAAAGTAGCTTGTTTTAAATAAAAAGGACGTGCTTTCTCTGGATGAATCTTCCGTAAGGCTAAAAGACAGATCGGCCCAATTCCATAAGATAAAACACTGGCTGAAGAAAGAAACGCGACCATCTTTTGCCATCCTGGAAAAGGTAAAAATACAAAACACCCCATGATAAAATTTGCATATAATGTAACGTAAGGAATTTTATGACGATTGAGTTTTAAGAAATACGACGGTAAATAGTGATTGGTCGCCATACCATATAAAATACGGGAAGTTGCAGCGGTATACACTAAGGTGGTTCCAAACGGTGAAAATGCCGCGTCAAATAGCAATAAAAAAGCAATAACGTTTAAGCCGAGCAACAATGTTAAGCCGACTAATGGCCCACTATCGCCTGGAAAACTTAATAAAGTCCAGCCTTTTTGTAAAAAAGGAGCGGGAATCGCCACCAATAAACTTAGTTGCAATAAAAAATAAAGAATAAATCCAATAAAAATTGCGCCAAGAATGGCGATAGGAATATTTCTTTGCGGGTTTTGTACTTCTCCGGCGAGCATTAAGCCGTTTTGAAAGCCAGTGAATGCAAACGCAATCCCCCCGGTAGAAAGTGCTGTAAAAATAGAAGTCCAGCTTGGATCAAGATGACTCGGCTGTAGATTTTGCAAGGAAGGCGCTGTTTTTAATAAAGCAAAAATAGCGATAGCGGGTAAAATAAATTTGAGTATGCTGGTATATTTATTACACTGTGCTAAAAATTTAATTCCATAGCTATTTAATAGGACGACAAAAAACATGATTAAAATTGCGACAAAGTAGCCCAGCCCTGATAGTTTAAAATAAGTGCTTTCCTTAACTAATAATTGCGGAAAAAAATGACTGCTGTATTGTAGTATGGCTTGAATTTCAATCGGTGTCATCACGACATAAGAGAGCCAAGTAATCCATGAAAATAAAAAACCGAGTATCCGGCCATGTGTAAAGGTAGGATAATTAGCGATTCCCCCGGATAAAGGCAACATTGCCCCCAATTCACAAAGCGGTAACGCAATAAAAATCATAAATAACGCTGCTAAAATCCAGCTCAATAACGCTTTTGGGCCAGCGATTTGTGCGCTAATAAACGGGGTAAATAACCATCCTGAGCCAATCATACCGCCTGCTGCTGCGATTAGGACATTTACCGTGGATATATCACGTTTTAACACCGACTATCTCCTTATCTAGTATCGATAAAACTATTTTCTAGGTGTTGCTTGGACTTACTTTATTGGGACACACGCGCTTTCTTATTTATTCTAGATGGTATTTATGAGGATACCTTGTCTTGTCGTGCAAAAATAGTCTATATAGAAGAGATGCTCAATAATCGCTTACTTGACCACACTTTTGTAGAATAGTGTGAATGTTAGGGAAGAGTTTATTAAAAGAAGATCAGTTAACTTTTTTCGTAGCTTTTAGCAGATTTTTTCTAAATTTGTTTGTTACGCTTTAAGAGTTTGTTTTCGAGCGTCTTAATTTAAACAAGAATGCGCTTTTTTATATTTTATAAAAAGATTTATTTTTACTGATCTAGACTTTTATCTAGAAAACAATGAGTATATAAAAATTTTTTTTATTTTTTATTTTTTATTTTTTATTTGGCTGACAAGATAGGCAGAAAGTTTTAATTAATGAAAACCAATTTTTAGAAAAATCGCTTATATTGAAATTCCCGCATACTGTTTTATATGGAAATATTCGTTTTAGCCTATGTAATATCTGCCGACAATTTTGTTCCGAGTCGTTTAGTTTATTATTAGGATAACATTTTGTCGGCAAAGTCTAGTTAGCAAGCGATTTGTGTCGCTTCCATTTCAGTTAACGCCGCACGCTGTGTCGCAAACAATTGTTGAATACCTTCTTCGGCTAACGTAAGGAGCGCATCAAACTCGCCTTTACGGAAGGATTTTTTTTCAGCAGTGGCTTGTAACTCGATGAAATTGCCCTCTTCCGTCATTACGACGTTCATATCGGTCGCTGCATTGGAATCTTCAGTATAGTCTAAATCTAAAATAGGTTGATTTTGATAAATTCCGACCGAAATCGCCGCAACTAAAAAGCGAATCGGATCACGCATAATCTTTTTTGCTTTCCTAACCTTGTTCAGTGCGTCGATTAAGGCAACTGAAGCACCAGTAATGGCCGCAGTGCGCGTTCCACCATCGGCTTGCAGTACATCACAATCGATAACAATTGTGTTTTCTCCCAAGCATTTTAAATCAACGCTGGTTCGTAACGCACGGCCAATTAAACGCTGAATTTCTAAGGTACGTCCGGTTTGTTTGCCCAAGCGTGCTTCACGCTCAGTCCGTGAATGTGTGGCACGGGGTAACATCCCATACTCAGCGGTAATCCAACCTTGCCCGCTATTTTTCAAAAATCGTGGTACCCCTGGAACAAAACTTGCGTTACACAATACTTTCGTTTGACCAAACTCAATTAAAACGGAGCCTTCGGCGTAGGGGATGTAGTGACGAGTTAAGCGTACGGTGCGAAGTGCATTTGCTAGGCGTGAAGTCGCGCGCATCATTATTTTCCTTGGAGATAAAGCTAGATTTTATGACAAGAGTAATTAGAATAAACGGTTAAAGCAAATAAAATATACTTTTTGGGTGAAAGATGACAACTTGTAGTATGACTGCGTTTGTAAGAAAAGAAAAACAAGCACCATGGGGGCATGCCGTTTGGGAGCTTCGTAGTGTGAATCACCGCTACCTTGAATTAGGATTTTCTCTACCCGATGTCTTTACTTACTTAGAGCCGACGCTGCGTCAACAATTAACGCAATCTTTGCGGCGTGGAAAGGTAGAGATCAAGCTACGCACTAAAGTAGTGCCTAATGCTGCGGCGAGTCTAGAAATCGATCAAAATTTGATCGCTTCGTTAATCGAGGCGTATACGAAGTTAGCGACGATTGTTTCCTCGTCACAGCCTTTGGATCCTACGGAGTTGCTTCGCTGGCCTCATGTGCTGAAACTACCTGAAATCACCTATTCTACTTTTCATCCAGAATTAATGACGCTTTTTTCTGAAGCTTTATATGACTTCTGTTTATTGCGTGCTCGCGAAGGTCAAGCCATTGCGCAAGTGATTGAACCACGCTTACAGCGCCTACAAAATTTGATCGATGTTGCACAAGAAAAGCTACCCCTGCTACGTAAAATGCAACGCGAAAAATGGGTGAAGCGTTTTCATGAAGCAAGTATTCGCTTAGATTCTGAGCGTTTAGAACAAGAAATGCTTTTTTTTCCCAAAAAATTGATGTTACCGAAGAGCTGGATCGTCTACAGATTCATTTGCGTGAGTTTTCTAAATGTTTGCAGCAGGATACACCGCAAGGTAAATCGTTAGACTTCTTACTTCAAGAATTAAATCGCGAGGCAAATACCATCACTTCGAAGTTACCGGATGCTCAATTAAGTCTTTTAGCCATCAATATGAAAATCCTTATTGAAGAAATACGCGAACAAGTGCAGAATATCGAATAGCTTATGAACATTCCTGGCACACTCTATATCATCTCAGCCCCTTCGGGCGGTGGAAAAACCAGTCTAGTCAATGCGTTGCTAGAATCGGTTTCTAATTTGGAGATTTCTATCTCTTATACCACTCGGCCGCCTCGACCTGGAGAAAAAAATGGGGTGGATTACTATTTTGTTGACCCAACTTCTTTTGATCAACTCGTCGCGCAGCATGTCTTTTTAGAGCATGCGCTGGTTTTTAATCATCATTATGGTACGTCTCTTGCTTGGGTTTTAGAAAAACTACAAGCGGGCATAGATATTATTTTAGAAATTGATTGGCAAGGCGCACAGCAAATTCGAAAAAAGATCCCACAAGCGGTGAGTATTTTTATTCTTCCACCTTCTTGGGAAACATTGGAAAAGCGACTTCGTCTAAGAGCTCAGGATGATGAACGGGTCATTGAACGACGCATGGCAGAGGCGCGTGCGGAGTTAATTCATTATGATGAATACGATTATTTGGTGTTAAATGATAATTTTGCAAGTGCCTTAGCGGACCTCAATGCAATTTTAAGAGTACGTCGTCTTCGCAGTGACGTGCAAAAACGCGAACATGCGCTACTCTTAAACACATTGCTAAATAAACCTTTTTAAGACAGGGGGGATCGCTAAATGAGTGAATTAACTTTACCTAAATCATGGGGAAACCACTACGCTAACATTGGCTTGGGCGTTGTGGGAATGCTGATTATTATTGCAGGAACTTTAACGACCTCGGTTTATCCTCAAAAGATATGTTATCTGGTTGGAGGATTATTTTTATTATTATCTTCTATTTTAGAACGCCAGTTATTTTTTAGTTTATTGCAAATAGTGATTAGTTCGGGCGCGCTCATCGCGTTTGCATGGTCCCGATTAGTCTAAGTGTTTTTGTTATCTTGTTTTTATTTAAAAAAGGCTTGTTGGACGATATTTGGAATAAAATAGGTTGTTTAGGCTTAATTTTTTTAGCAATCGGATATGCCATTACGTACCCCGCTATTTACTTTCTAGGTGGACTTTTCCTGACGCTTTTTTCATTTGCAGCGGTAAGAAAAGGGGTCATGCTTGGATGGATTTGGGGTTGTTTGAATGCGGTGTTTACTCTGACTTCGGGGATAGCCTTATTTAAACTAATTTTTTAGTATTTGATAGACTGATCAAAAATAATAAGAGGAATTTTTTATGCGTTTAATTTATCTTTTTTTAATTATTTTTTCTCAATTATCGCCCGCGTATGCGGCGGCGCGTTCTGTGAGTAAGGCAGATATTCAGGTTTGTTTTACTCCAGGACAAGATTGTACGGCGCAAATTACTCAAGCCTTAGATCATGCTAAACACTCAATTTTAGTTCAAGCGTATAGCTTTACTTCTGAGCCGATAGCCAAACATTTAATTGCGGCAAAAAAACGCGGCGTGGACATCAAAGTGCTTCTCGATAAAAGTCAGAAAAGTGAAAAATACAGTGCGGCACGTTTTCTCTTAAATCAAAAAATACCGGTATGGATTGATTATAAGCCTGCGATTGCGCATAACAAAGTCATGATAATTGATGAAAAAAAAATTATTACGGGATCGTTTAACTTCACAAAAGCGGCTCAATATCGTAATGCAGAGAATTTATTAGTAATTAATGATGCAGAATTAGCAAAACAGTACCTCGAAAATTGGCGTCATCGTCGTGCGGTTTCTGAGCCAGCCAATGATGCGATGCTAAAAAATAAAGCATCCTCTTCACATCATAAATCAGCCAGCCAATATAGTTTTAGTGATATTAAAAAAACAATCTTAGCGAAATTTTAATTTTAAATTGCTGTTTTCACGGGCGGTGAAGAAGAATGGTCGCCAGCCAGCAGTAAATAGATCGCTGGCACCACAAACAAAGTGTAAAGTACCGATCGAAATACCCGTGGCGATGACTAAACCAATGTTAAAACGGCTCATGGCACCGGCATCTGTTGCAGTAATAAGTGGAATGACGCCAAAAACAGTTGCGGCAGGCAGTCGTCATTAAAATAGGGCGTAATCGTATACCAGCTGCTAGTTGAATCGCTTCTTGTTTGCTGTGACCCGTTTTTTGTAAATCATTGGCGAATTGAACGATCAAAATATCATGTTTGCTGATCAGTCCAATCAATGTAACTAAACTGACTTCTGTAAAAATATTTAAGCTCGCCCATCTATCCCTAAACTAATGAATACTAAAGCCCCGCAAATCGACATCGGAACACCGATCAAAATAATCAGCGGGTCACGAAAGCTTTCGAATTGGGCCGCTAAACAGAGAAAAATAATGATCAGTGCGATAAAAAAGGTTAAGATTAATACGCTGCGCTCTTGTTGATATTGTCGTGATTGGCGCGCGTAATCTGCGAAATAATCGGGCGGGAAAGTTTTTTTACCCTGTTTTTTAAGACTATCGAGTGCATCGCCTAAACTGATTCCAGGAAGCGGTATGCCAGAAAGTGTGACCCTTAAAATTTTTAACCAATGCATCTTCCTTCTAACGCTTGAAATAA
This sequence comes from Rickettsiella massiliensis 20B, assembly GCF_000257395.1. Taxonomy (GTDB): domain Bacteria; phylum Pseudomonadota; class Gammaproteobacteria; order Diplorickettsiales; family Diplorickettsiaceae; genus Diplorickettsia; species Diplorickettsia massiliensis. Next base: position 879,697 of record NZ_AJGC01000001.1, on the reverse strand, counting down.
AGTGGTAGTGTCGGCATAGCGTTGTGTTTGGGCTTGGACTAACTGAATTCGTGCTTGTTAATATTGGCGTTGTGCGTCTAACAGGGTTAAATAATTGATGTCACCTAATTGGAATTGTTGTCGTGCAATCAGTAAATATTGACGTGCTGCATATTTGCTTGTTTTTGTGCATGCAGCGTGCGTGCATCAATTTCAAGTGCGCGTAAACTGTCGGCGACATTTTTAAATACTTGCAGCACAACGATACGGTATTCGGCTGCCGTTTGATGATAAGTGGCGATTGCAGCACGTCATTGTGCTCCTAAGTTTCCCCCTTTAAAAATCGGTTAGTAATAGCGAACCACCTAAATTCCATAAAGCGTATTGTGAGCTCAGAAATTGATTGATAACTGGACTAGAATGGCCGTTCATTCCGGTTAACGTAAATTGTGGGTAAAGCTGAGCAGTCGCTACGCGTACTTGCACATTAGCGGCTTTCCATAAAGCTTCGGCGGTAAGCACATCTGGACGATGGCGAACTAATTGAGAGGGAAGACGTAAAGGTAATTTTTTAGGTAAGGTGAATTCATTGAGAGCAATAAATGGGATAGAGGGAGTACTTGGAAAATCATCGGATAGAATTGACAAGTATGTTGAAGAAGTGCTTTTTGTTTTTCTAAGGGAGAGAGTGTCGCACGAGTTTGTGCAACTTGATTCTCTTGCGCAAAAAGATCAGCACCCGAAACGCCTCCCAAGATAAATTGTTTTTTCATGATCGACCATTGTTGTTCTTGCTCTTTACTGATCAGGTTAAGCTGCACGGCTTTCCATTGGAAATACTGATCATCAACTTGTGCGCGTAAGTTTTCTATTTCGCGGTGCACACCACCAAACACGTCAAATACATAATTGATATCGACAGAAGTATTAAACTCATTAAATATCATTGTTGAATTATTCCTGCCGGCAGAGGAAATATTAAAACCTAAAAAACTGGAACTAGAGTCTCTTTCTGCTGAAAATTGAGCGGTGAGTGTTGGAAATAAATTACCCACACTCGCTTTCCATTGTTGATTGGCTTGTCGTAATCCCGCTTTTGCAGCGTAGGGCTATGTGCTAATCCGCGACACACCAGACGATTTAATTTTGGTGAACGAAACGATCGCCACCAGGAGGTGGGTAAGCCATAGTCGGGTAAAAAACATTGCGCAGCGCCGGCATGACCAGATGTTTGTATCGTTCGCTGGGCAATCGGTGTCGGTAAATAGTGTTTACTCGATGGAGGAATCGGTGGATGAAAATTAGGCCCGACCTTGCAACTACTGAGACAAAAACAAAACAAGAGTAAGCCGGCTTCATGCGGAGCATTCATAGTAATTATATCTAGCATAGTTTATATTTTGCAGAACTTTAGGCCGTTAGCTTTCCAAACGAAATGGATCGCTATACTTGTCCAAACTTTTTTCTTCTTAAGCGACTTGAGCCTTTTAGAAAGAAAATTTTCTGAGGGGTGCTTTAAAAATAGACAGACTGTCTTACTTAAGTGCAAAATAATAACGAAAAATGAGCCAGTATTTTTTATCACGAAAGAGAAGGCAAGCCTCTATAAACGGTGTGGCCGGATGCTTACGCAAAAATTCTTGTGTCGGCGAGGCTTAGGGTATAAAAAACAGCTTAATGTTGATAGATTAAAGGATATTTTGATTTCTATTTAACCATTATTTTAAAATTATCCATACAAGGATTCATCCATGCAAACTCAGATGACTTCTCTCTTGAAAAGTCAATATAGACTTCCTTTGTTTTATCTCATCTTGGGTGCCGTCGCCATTGGGTTTGCACCCATTTTTGTTCGTTTAAGTGAAGTGGGGCCTATTGCCACTGGTTTTTGGCGCGTAGCGCTGGCATTTCCTTTGTTAACGTTATTTTCTATCGATCAAGGAACGACACAGCCCGATACAAGCCAACCGATTTCTTGGCGTGATTATGCTTGGATTTTGTTCGCTGGAGTATTGTTTGGCGCAGATCTTGCAACGTGGCACTTCTCAATTCATTATACAACAGTGGCCAATGCGACATTGTTAGCCAATTTTTCTCCGGTTATTTTAGCGTTGTGGGGATGGCTTGTTTTAGGCCAGCGTCCTCAGGCCCAATTAGTTTGGGGGCTGGTTTTAGCGATCTTAGGGGTGGCAATTTTAGTTCATCCCAATTTGCAATTGGGTCAATCCACATGGCGTGGCGATGCGCTGGCTTTTTTTACCTCCTTTTATTACACGGCTTATTTATTAGCGATGAATCGTGCGCGCCGTATATTTAGTGCGGTGGTGAGCATGGCTATCGCAAGTTTTTCGAGTATGCTTTTCCTTGCATTATTGATGTGGGGAACCGGAGAAGTTTGGTTCCCTGTGTCGCTGACGGGTTGGTTCGTTTTATTGGGCTTGGCGTTTTTTTCACATATTTTAATCGCGTACGCGTTTCCTTATTTGCCAGCGACTTTTGCTGCGACCACCCTGTTAGTGCAACCGATGATCGCGGCGATGGCGGGATGGTTCTTTTTTGCAGAAAAGTTATCGTTGCTTCAAATAACCGGCTTACTGGTTGCGTTAGGAGGTATTTTCCTAGCAAAAAAAACGATTTAAACGTTATTTTGTTTGAAATAATAGATTTACCCCGCAAATGTTATTTAATACAATGTGGGGAATGTCCCTATCAGAGATAGGGCTGAGTATCCTTACCTATTTAAATAATAGCGCTTGTTTTCATTTTCGATATTAAGTTAATAAAATTTATTTTTTAGGTTATATTTTATTTTTATAATATATTTTTTATATAAAAATTTATCCTGTTTTCTAGCGATTATTTATCAATAATATTTTTTTGTCGAAAACAAAAGGAATGATTTTTAACTTGAGTGAAATGGCCGTAGGGGGTATTTATTTTTCAGTCGATTTAGGTTTAAGGTTTGGTGCAGGCGCTAATTAATAGCAAGGTTCAATCTTTATTAAAACCACTGAGTGAGAAAGGGAATTGGTTGCAGAAAATCCCAGTGAATCTAGGTTATCTCTTATTGTCTACAAGTATGTTTTTTCTAAGTAATTTCAGTCTAATTTTTGGAGAAAAGGCGAAAGGTAATGAACTAGAAGTTTGTTTGAGTTTTCTTTTCAGTGCTTTGTTATCTTCTTTTGTCCATTATGCCCCCTTAGCAAAGACCTAAAAAATATTACTTCCTTTTTCTAAATGGCATGATTTGGATAGGGGGTTAATGATATAGAAAGCGTATATAAAGATTTAGAAAAACAGTTAGGTTGGATCTGCACTGCTCTTGAAGAGTGTAAAAACGCTTACGAGAATTTGTCGGATGCAGATAAGAAAGACTATCTAACCCTTCTTAATTCTCTTCAGCAATCGATGACTGAATTATTAGAAAAAATTGATCATGAGAAAAAGGAAGTTATTCAATCAAAATAGATGAAAATGTATCGCCGAGGGATAGGGTTATTTACAATGAAACAGTCTTCTGCAAATACGTTGCAATCAAGTCAAACAGAGTTTGATTATGGAAACTGCGCGCCATTGCACCGTAGTCCTGTGCGTTGCTAGATAAATAAGGCATTTATGTTGAAGCATTATGCACTATAAGCGTGCATACTGAAAAAACTAGATTACATTAACCTATCTTTGCTATGAGATCAGTGAATAAGTTCCAGAAGAATAACTAAGATTTTTTAAAATACTTTTTTTAGCTTTTCGTTAAAACCGTTTTGCTTTGTAGGATCGCTTCAACATTGCTAATATGTTCATTTTTATATCCTTTTTCATTAAGGGTAGAGAAAAAATCGCTTATTTTTGTTGAAGGTCGACAACTTATTAAGTTATCTTCAATTGCAAATGATTTTTCCCACAAAAAATCTAAAGTTTGTTTGATGCAATCAATTTTGGCTTTTTCTTCTTGTTGTATCTTCTCGTTAAGCGTGTGATCTTCTTCGATAGGATCGTCAGGTAAATGTTTTAAAAGCCATTTATATAATACGAGCGGTTCTTTTTTTTCTATTTCTGGCCAAGGCGTTGTATTTTTTTGGCTAAATTTGGCAGTGTAAATATAATCAACCTGATATCCTTGTTTTTTAAGATGATCAGTTATTTCACTCGCTTTTATATAGCGATCATTAATTTTTACATGATTCTTTCTATATTCATACTCCATGAAGATTGCTAATATTTTTTCATCTTCATAGGTATTTACAGGTTGTTTTTTATTTTTGAAGACAAAGAAAAGTCGACTGAAGTTTTTAATCTCAAACATAATAGATAAATAATATGGTTAATAATAGTATAAGATATTAACACAGAGATTCTTAAGGATTGATTAAAAACAATTAATAACCTCATTGAGTCTTTACAAAATATTTAGTTTAAAAATCTATTCGACGAGACTATTCTTTATTCTACGTAATAATATAAATGTATTTCACTTTCTCTTTCATAAGTTGAGTCATTAAACTCCGTTTCCCAAAAAATTTTTACACGATAAGATCAATTAGATATAATTATTGTAATTTTATTTTCTAATCAATTGATAGTTAGTTTACGTATTAAAGATAATAATTTATTTAATAGATACAAGATAATTAATGTTTAACGCTAAGGATTAATAATGAAAATAAATAGATCAAGTTTTCCTGTTTACGAAACAAACAAAGGCATGTAACAATATAATTTGTTTTAATTATACCATTGAATTAAACTATTTTTCTAAATAAAAAATAGTTTAATTCAATTATCCTGCCGAACCACAATTTAATGTGGTTCGGCATCATAAAAAGGAAAGGATCGTATGGATAACACAGAAAATGATCTAACCAGTACTGAATACTCCTCTCGCTGTCGAGACCTGTTTTACTCCAGGACAAAACTGTGTCGATAAGTTAACTGCACAATTGATGCAAGCGCAATCTTCTATTTTAGTTGAGGCTTACCAGTTTACAAGCCAGCCCATCGCCGATGCATTGGTTGCTGCACAAAATCGAGGTGTATCCGTGCAAGTTATTTTAGATAAAAGCCAAGTTAAATCGAAATACAGTATGCTCTCTTTTCTTCATCAATCAGGTGTCCCAGTATGGATTGATACCAAACCGACTATTGCACACAATAAAATTATGATTATTGATCAACGAGAAGTGATTACTGGATCATTTAATTTTACTGATTCAGCGCAAAAACATAATGCTGAAAATATTCTTTTTATTTCGAATGAGAAAGTTGCGCAAGACTATTTACGTAATTGGGAGTGTCGTAAAACACAATCTAAATCGTGGCCTTATCCTCTGTTTCAGAAAAATGGATTTCTTTTTTAGGAAAGGAGTTTGTTAGTTAAGGATTACGGATTCCTCTTTTTTCTAAACGACGCTCATAATCAATCCGTAGTAATATAGAAAGCATCATACACGTTACTAGCAAACTGCTTCCGCCATAGCTCATTAATGGTAGGGTGAGTCCTTTTGTCGGTAAAACCCCCATATTTACACCTAGATTAATCATGACTTGCAACGCGATATTGATACCAATGCCGTAGGCTAAGTAAGCAGAAAAGAAACGCTGTATTTTAAAACATTGATAACCAATCCATAAGGCGCGCCAGACTAAAACCGAAAATAAAAATATCATTAATAAACCGCCGACTAAGCCTAATTCCTCAGCTAAGATGGCAAATAAGAAATCGGTATGGGATTCCGGTAAGTAGAATAACTTCTGGATACTCTCACCGAGTCCAACGCCAAACCAACCTCCTCGACCAAAAGCAATTAAAGATTGTGTCAGTTGATAACCGGAGTCAAATTGATTTGCCCAAGGGTTCATAAATGTGGTCAGACGCGCCAAACGATAAGGTGAGCTGATCGCTAAAACAGCCAGTGCGCCGCTGACACCACAAAATAAAAGCGCAAACTGCCAAATTCGAACACCAGCTAAAAATAACATCCCTAAACTGGTGACCAGAATGACCGCGGTAGCACCAAAGTCAGGTTCGAGTAAAAGTAAAAAACTAATAATACCCAATAAAGCCAGTGGCTTTAAAAAACCACGGATTTGCGTGCGCACTTCTTCTTCTTGACGGACAAGATAACCGGCTAAATAAATAATCATCGCTAATTTAACAAATTCAGAGACTTGTAGGCCAATCGGACCAAAGCCTAACCAGCGTATACTCCCGTTTACATGTCGTCCTAACCCTGGAATTAAAACCAGAATGAGTAGAACGATGCTTAGCACAAGCAAAGACAAGCTTGCTTTTTTCCAATATTCAATTTTAATTTGAAAAAAAAGAGCCGCCGTCACGATACCGAGTATCAAATAAAATAATTGATGAAAAAAAAAGTGGAAAGGCTGACCATAATGTCGCTCGGAAATCATAATTGAGGTGGAAGCAACCATTAATAAACCAAAACTGAATAAACTGACCATCGAAAAAAGTAAATAGCGGTCATAAATTTGCATGGTTTCACGCCTAGGGGAAATTTTAGTTGGCATTTTTACTGAATTCCTCTACAATTTGTATAAATTGATCACCTCTCTCCTCATAGTTTTTAAACATATCCCAACTTGCGCGGGCCGGTGATAATAATACAATATCACCGGGTTCGGCATTCTGTTTGGCTAGAGTCATGGCGTTGCGTAGATCCGCTGCAGAGTGAAGCACGGTACAGGTTTGTAATGCTTTCTTTAGCTGTGGCGCGTCTTGACCGAAGAGGATCACCGTTTTGACATAACGCGTCACACTGTCACGCAGTAAAGTAAAGTCGGCATTTTTTCCTAAGCCACCGGCAATTAAAATAATTTTTCCGCTGATCGAGGACCCTAATCCTTGCAATGCAGCGAACGTTGCGCCAACATTCGTTGCTTTCGAATCATTATACCAAGCGACCCCTTTTATTTCTTGGATCCATTGACAACGGTGGGTGAGGCCTTTAAATGCACGCAGTGCATCACTCATCGTTGAAACGGAAATACCCACAGCGTTTCCAATCGTCAACGCAGCTAAGGCATTCAGCCAATTATGCTGGCCTTTAATCGATAAACTGTCTACACAGAGCAGTGGTTTTTTGCCGTAAGTTAGGTAGTGTTTGTTATCAAACGCATGCAGTCCGAAAGCCTCAATTTCTTGTTCGTCCGCTGCAAAACCAAAAGAGCGAATGATTGCTGATTTTTCAAGATTCTCCGCTTGTGGATAGGTTGCAGGATCGACTTGATTCCAAACTGCAATTTGACAACCTTGATAAATACGTTGTTTGGTTTGTTGATAGGTATGCAGATTCTGATGTCGATCTAAATGATCTGGACTAATATTTAAAATGGTCGCAACGTGTGCACGCAGTGAGACGGTTGTTTCTAATTGAAAACTCGAAATTTCTAAAATATAAAAATCCGGCGTGGGTTGGGTGAGTTGATCCAATACGGGCTGACCAATATTGCCACAGACGACCACGTTATAACCGGCTGCACTTAAGAAATCACCGACTAAGGTCGTGACTGTTCCTTTCGCATTCGTTCCGGTGATAGCAATGATCGGTGCGTTTGCTTGTTGAGCGAATAATTCAATATCGCCATACGGTGTCAGTTGTGTTGCTGAAACCAGGTTCGTGAACCAAGGTGCTGTGCGATGGACCCCCGGGCTCACAACCAGTGATTTGAGTGTCGGTAAGATTGAGTCCGGTAAATGCCCTAGGTAAAGTGGCACACCAGGAAATTCTTGTAAAAATGTTTCTTGTTGCGGTGGATGTTGTCGGGTATCTAATACGATAAACGGAGCGTTTTGTCGTTTAAAATAGCGTGCACAAGAAAGGCCGGTTTGGCCTAAGCCGATGATCAAATGTGGGGATGTTGGAGTCGGTTCAACCATATAACCTCAAATAAACCCAACACGTTGGGCCATGAAACCGTATCTGAGTTGAATCGGTAGCGATGCAAGCTCAAACGGAATGAATAAGAATCAAGCATTCTACAATGAAGTTAAACAAAAGCGATCACTTGTGCAAGCGCCTCAAAGAATGATGCCCCCACCTAGGCAATAGGGTCCTTGATAAAAAACAACCGATTGTCCAGGAGTGATTGCCCATTGTGCTTCAGAAAAAACCACTTGCAGGGAATCAGCGCTCTCTTCTGTCAAGAAGCAGGGCGTTTCCTCTTGCCGATAGCGAATTTTCGCGGTACAGCGGTAAGGAAAGGTTGGTTTTTCCCCGGTTACCCAATGGAGCTGCGCACAACGTAATGTGTGTGCATACAGTGCTGGATGGTTTTTCCCCTGTGCCACCACGAGAACATTGCGATCGACGTATTTTGCTATCACATACCACGGCTGTTCGGAGGCGTTTTTTTGGCCACCGATACCTAAGCCTTGTCGTTGCCCCAAGGTATAATACATTAAACCGTGATGCTCACCGATCACTTGACCGGTTGGTGTTTCAATCAGGCCGGGCGTGGCCGGTAAATAATGAGCTAAGAATTGCCGGAACTTCCTTTCACCAATAAAGCAGATTCCTGTACTATCTTTTTTCGCATGGGTAGGTAAGCCTGCGGCTTTCGCTAAGGTGCGCACTTCAGTTTTCAGATGATTCGCTAACGGAAACAGTGTCCTTTTTAGCGGAGTTTGTCCTAACGTATATAAAAAGTAAGTTTGATCCTTATTGGTATCGCGACTTTTAGAGAGTAAATAGTGCGTATCTTGATGTGTTATCCCGGCGTAATGACCGGTTGCGATGAAATCGGCGCCACGATGTAAAGCATAGTCTAAAAAAAGCTTAAATTTGATTTCTTTATTACATAAAATATCGGGATTCGGCGTGCGACCGGCTTTATATTCTTTTAAGAAATGAGTAAACACCCGTTCCCAATATTCGGCCGCAAAATTAATTGTATGCAGCGGGATATCCAATCGTTGACACACGGCTTCGGCATCGGCTCTATCGATACTGGCGGGACAATAGGTTTCCGTATCGTCTTCTTCCCAGTTTTTCATGAATAAGCCTTCGACGGTATAGCCTTGTTGTTGCAATAAAAGTGCCGCAACGGATGAATCCACGCCCCCAGATAATCCGACCATGACCCGTTTGTTATTCATTATAGACCCTATCTGAAAGCTCAAAAGTCGGATTTAACATAGGATAGGGGGATTTGTCACGAATTAATTTTGCGTTAAGTGCTGATAGTCTTGTAATAAAGTCGATTTTTTATGAGGCGGTGAAAATATCAAGATTAACTGCCCCTTCGGATTGACTAGATAAAGTGCACCAATGTGATTAATTTCTTCTTGTGAATTCTGTTTATCTTCTTGAGATCGAATATAAACAACACCCATTTGCTGACTCACCTTTGAATGCTGGATGAAAAGCTTGAACGTAGTTACGGAGTATAGCGGGTTTATCATGCTTAGGATCGAGAGAAATAAATAAAATGCGCGGAATGGGAAGCTTCTTGATTTGGATTTGTTTGTAAAGCTCGGTTAGCTTCATCATCGTTAAAGAACAAATCCCCCGACAGTGGGTATACCCAAAAAATAAAAAATTATATTGGCCATGTAAATTTTTTTGTGTGAAACGTTGTTTTGCTTCATCTTGCAGCTCAAAAGCAGGTACCACTAATGGTTTTTGAATCATTATTCCTGAAAAGGACAGAGTCGTTGCTTGATGGGTTCGATACCAGGTATTCACACGTGATCCAAACAGGAGTGCAATCAACGACAAAATTAACAATAATCTGTTTTTATTAGCAGAAGAATCGAACATATCCAGTACTCTGTGTTAATGAGTGATCAATCAGTAAACCAATAAACAACATCAATAAGTAAAAATTTGAATAATGAAATATCTTAATAGCCCATTGATGATTTTTTTTGTTTTATTAATTGAGTGGTTTTTAAAATAAATCCGCTGTTGAGTATGAGTGCAATAATCAGGTAAAAAAAACCACTCATTCCAATGCTAAAAGGGAGTAAAGTGACCGTACTTAATAACAGTACATAAAGTAAAATATGCTGTTTAGCGAGAGGGATCCCGTATCTTACCGGTAAGATAGGTCATTCACTTTTAACGTAATCTTGATAACGTGCCAGGGCTAATGCCAAAAAATGCGGGGGCGTCCACGTAAAAAGAACGAGTGTTAATAGCAAGCCACCGGGTTGAATTTGTCCAGTGACCGCTGTCCAGCCGAGCAAAGGTGAACTGGCGCCCGCTAATCCACCAATGACAATGTTTTGTACGGTAACGTGTTTTAAATAAAGAGTATAAAAAATCGAATAACCGAATAAGCTCAGCAAGCTCAGTAAAAGTGTTAATGAATTACTAAAAAAGTAGAGTAATAAGCTACCAAAAAATATCGTTATAATAGCAAGGCTGCGCACGTGTTGAGTGGAAATTTTATTTTGTGGTAATGGACGTGATTGCGTACGACGCATTAATGCGTCACGTTGCCGAGCTAAAAGATGATTCAGGCTTGCCGCAGCACTGGCGATCAGGGCAATACCAAGCAAGGTGAATAAGTTATTTTTCCACGACATCGGTTTGACAGCGCCAAGCTCCATGCCGACCCAGGACGTTATTAACATTAAGCTCACTACGCGCCATTTTGCTAGCTCTAGGTAGAGGATAATCCCCTCTACCTAGGCGGTACAGAAACTGCATAAAACCTTTCTTTGTTTTGCTATATAAGTGAAGCAAACCTATAGCTATCTTATTTTATATTTGCAATCAAGTATATCTTGAATATCGTTCCATATTTTTAAGTGAAAATGAAACTAAAAGCAATTAAATTATTTTAGTAGAAATTTATTTTATTCAGGTTTTTATTATAAAGAATAATTATAAAAAAGACACTGTCATTAAACTACAAGGAAACAATAAATCAACAATTAAAAAATAATAAGCTGATTAATAGTTAATAAATCTAATTTCAAATTAAATAAAACTTTATCTTATAGCCTTTGACTTATTTTGCTTAAAAATATAATATCTGTTAAAAATATATTTTATAATTTTAAATCCGCATAAAGAGAATAAGTCTACAAATGTCAATAAGTAATAAGTTTCACCCCATTTTTAAATTTTTAAATCGAAAAAATTTAGTTCCTGACTCTATTCCACATCAAGTTAGTAAGATTATTTCATTATTGAGCGGCCCTTATTTAAAGAGGAATATCAGTAGTGCTTCTTCGCAGAGTACACATAAAAAACAACTTTCTTTGTCAGATAACCATTCTTTTTTTGCGCGCCTAAAGCACATTTTTGTTTTGGAAAAGAAAGAATGCATGCCGAGTGGATTGCCTGGTTCATATCGGCTTTTAACAGCAGATGAAATTGAGTGGGGAGTCTCTGTAAAAGAGCCCAGTTTTGGATTAATTATTAATCAAGGATTCTTATCAAGAAAAGAAAGATCGACGAAAAAAATAATTTTTTAGTAAAAACTGCTTGTATTTCGAAGATTGACGATCAAGATTGGGAGGAAGTCGATACTCTGAGTAATGGATGTTCATCCACTCAATTGTCAGAGTCTATAAGAAGATTACCAGCTCAAATCGAAGAAAAATTGAATGAAAATATCAAAATAATAAGTGAGATTTATGATTTATTTCTTTCAAAGGATATAAATAACGATGACCTAAAACAAATTCTCGATCAGATGAATTTGAATTTTGAAAAATTTTTTCCATCAATCTTATTCAGTCAATCTTCGTCTTATATAGATGATCAAAAAAATATTAAAAATGCATTTAATACCTACCAATCATTTATTTTAGATATAACTGACTTAGCTAAACAGAAATTAGAAAAAAAATCTGAATACAGCTTAACTGAACAAAAAAAAATCCCTGTCACGGATTTAGATATTGAAGATAATAATAATTGCATTCTGAGTGAGTCCTCAAAAAAAGAAATAGCAGCCCTATTAAGCGATTCTCCTCAATCTGAAAAAAATAACAACGCGCAGCGATTTCTGAGCGCTTTAAATAAAATAAAAGAAAATGTAATGGATACTGAATATTATTTTGATGATTTCAATAATAGATTCGATTATTTGATTAATAAAAACAAACAACAAGATTTAGAGTATTCTAAGGAAAATAGCAAAGTATTCACTCCTGAGTTAGTTCTTAGAAGGTAAGAATAGTTTAAATGGTTTAGTCATTTTTGAAGGTTAACTGCCTTCTTAAGATTTACATAAAAATAATAATATTGAGGGTGCTAGTTATGCCAGCTGAAAAGTTAAATGATATTCCTAAAGTGAATAGTAAACTTGGTCTTGAAATAAAGGGTATTTCTATTTTTACAGATGAGATAAATCTTCGAAAAGTTTTCGAAGATAATCGAGATATTTTTCAAAAAGATAGAAGAAAATTTATTGATTTTATCAATATTTTAAAAGATTATAATTTGAAAAAAGGAACGGTTTTAGGTGATGAAGCAGTTCATCTATTATTTAAATTAGATTTAGATTCCTATTCCATAGTGTCATTTTTCAAAATGATTGGTCTCGACGATAATCAAAAGAAAAGTTTATTAGAAAAATTTAAATTTGAGCATTCAATATTTAATGATTTTATTAAAGAAAAGCGGATCATTACAAAGAAAGATGAAAAATTAATCGATTTGCTCGTTTCTCATATGAGTATAAAAATAGAATCTGCATTCCAAAAAATGTTGGACGCAAAAATAAAAAATATAGAAGGGTTAGAGAGTTTAACTGAGGATAATATTAATAAAATTCTTGCCCCTGACCTGTTGGAAATTCTTGTTCCTGACCTGTTGGAACAGGTTAATAAGGTAATTAAAAATGAAGTTAAATTAACTTTAAATGAGCAAACAGCCACATATTTGCCATTACCTTTAGATAGCGTAGGTATTCGTAATTTAAAGACTAACTTTTATAGTCATTTAGTCTCTAGTTTAAGCTTCAAGTTGACCTCAAGATTGACAAAATCCTTTGATAATCGTTTAAATTATATTTTTAATAGTGAGAGTTATCAATGGGAGCGTAAAATATATCTTTTCGAGCCAAGAGAGAAAGTAAAAAGCTATTTAAAAGAATCTTTAAAATCGAAAGTAATTAAACCGAGTATTGATTCTTTGAAAACGGAATGTGAAGAATACTTGAAAGACAACTTTCGAACTGAAAATAAAAAAACAGATAGTTTTTCTAGACATTTGATTTTATTGGATAAACCTGAAGAAGAGCTAGATAAAAATTTAGATAGCTCTAAAGAGAAACTGGAGCAAGTTTTCACTCAGCAGTTTAGATCAAAGTTTGATGATAGACTTATCGAGCAAGCATCTATTTCTTTGTCTGCCGAAAAATTTCTTCCTTTTTTTATTTCACTTGAGTGTGATATGCGTAATTAAAGAAAATTACCCGCAGATACATTTAATAAAATACATTGTTTTAAAGATATGATGAATTTTTTTGGTTTTAAAGAAGAAAATTTGCAGTTGTTTATAGAAAAAAGGGGAGGAAGTACAGAAAGTACTTTATTGTTCAATGATTACTTCTTGTCTCCTAAAAATCAGGAAGTAATGAACGCAAATAAAGATCAATCTGAATCAAAATGTAAATTAAGATTAAATGATGTGGCTTTAGGTGTAAGTGATTTATCTTCTACACAAGAGCGGCGCCTTTCAAAGTCTTCACTGTACTCAATACCTTTGAAAGTTGCTTCTCATGGTACCTTATCTTTGGATACGCCGCTTGAAAAGAAAAAAAATAAGGGCAAGGGTAAGCTTTCTAAATGGACATGTGGATTATTTTGCGGGTATAAAAAGACAAAATTTGATCAAGATGAAGTTTATTCTCCTGTTAGATCAGAGTCTTATGTTCCTCGATAACCCCTGAGTTGCTAAACAGCTGATTTTCTTTAGAAATCAGTCATTCCGTTATTTAAATTCATGCCTCAGCATGATGTCATCAATTTAGGTTGAGTACCTCATGCCTAGGTACTCAACCTTACTTTTCAGGCTTGAGTCCTTTATACTAGCTGAACATTCTGTATACAATATCAAATTGTCAAAAACTAACGCTTATTTTCTGTTATTTTTTTAGCTCTTGTTATGCGCCAAATTATTTTAGATACCGAAACGACCGGTCGAGAAGTCAACGAAGGACACCGAATTATCGAAATTGGTTGCCTCGAGATGGTGGACCGTCGTTTGACGGAACGTTACTTCCATCGCTATGTGAATCCTCAGCGTGAGAGTGAGGCTGGCGCCTTGGCGGTTCATGGATTGACCACCGAATTTTTGCAAGATAAGCCACTTTTCCCGATGATTGCGCATGACTTCATTGCGTTTGTTGAAGGTGCTGAATTGATTATCCACAACGCACCGTTTGATTTATCTTTTTTAGATCAAGAATTGGCGCTATGTCAGAAAGACTATAAAAAAATGACCGATTATTGCCGGGTATTAGATACTCTTCCTCTCGCCCGCCAACTTCATCCTGGACAGCGAAACAGTCTGGATGCCCTATGTAAACGTTATGCGATTGATCTCTCTAAGCGAGAACGCCATGGTGCGTTAATTGACGTTGAGTTGTTGGCACGAGTTTATCTTGCCATGACGGGCGGACAAACTAGTTTATTTGATGGGGTGCACCCGATTGATCTGACTGTGGATTATGCCAAATCAGTGACGGACCACACGAGCAATAAAGTTTCTGACCCGTTTACAGAACTACCGATTTTAGCTGCAACATTGGAAGAGTGTCACGCACATCACCATATTCTTAAGCAGTTAAAAGAACAAAGCGGTCGTTGTCTTTGGTCGCAAGAATAAAATCAGTAGATTAAAAACTGGAATTCAAACCTATGCGTAAACTCTTCAATCACTTTATCCAACTTGAATCTTCAGCGGGTATTCTTTTGGGGATAGCCACCCTCGCTGCGTTATTATTAGCTAATTCACCATTTACGTGACATTTACCTTCCTCGCGGCGAGTTTGACCGTCGGCGAAGCACATTTTTCTTTATTACATTTTATTAATGACGGGTTAATGACCGTATTCTTTTTTTTAGTGAGTTTAGAAATTAAACGTGAATTGCTGCAAGGTGAACTCAATAGTGTCCGTAAAGCGTTATTACCCACCGTTGCTGCCATAGGGGGGATGTTGGTTCCAGCGTTACTCTATGGGTTTGTAAACCGGCCTTCCGCGGAATACCTGTCAGGATGGGCTATCCCTATGGCGACAGACATCGCTTTTTCTTTAGGGGTTCTTTCATTACTCAATCATAAAATTCCGCGATCACTCAAAGTCTTTTTAACGGCTTTGGCGATTATCGATGATTTAGGTGCGATTTTAGTGATTGCCATCTTCTATACACAACAAATTGCTTGGCTAAATTTAGTATGGGCCTCATTCTGTGTGGTCGCTTTACTCGTTCTCAATTATAAAAATGTCAATCGTTTTCGTTATTATCTCCTTTTTGCCTTACCCTTATGGTTTTTTATTTTACAATCGGGTATTCATGCCACGATTGCTGGCGTGATTGCTGGATTAACAATCCCTTTGACTAAAAAAAGATCGTTGCAATCGGCTTTATTAACACAATTAGAGCATCGTCTTCATCCTTGGACAGCGTTTGCCATTTTACCTCTCTTCGCTTTTGCGAATGCGGGGCTTTCCTTTGCAAAAGTGAGTTGGGCTGATTTGCTACATCCTTTGCCTTTAGGGATTATTCTGGGTCTATTTTTAGGCAAGCAAATCGGTATTATGAGCGCAAGTTGGATTGCGATTAAGGCAAAATGGGCGAAGTTACCCAGTAATATGACCTGGACACATTTACATGGGACAGCGCTCATTTGTGGTATTGGGTTTACGATGAGTTTATTTATTGCTAATTTAACATTTTCTACTGAACAGAGCTCTGCTTTAGTCCGTTTGGGTGTGTTGGCCGGATCCGCACTTTCAGCGATAGTCGGTTATGGTTTGTTATCAATCCCTTCACGTAAGAAAGGTTTGGTGGCGTCATCGCGTGAGTGAGCTCACTTGCAATGCACCGTGAGTAGAAAAGACGATGTTAAATAAAGTAATTTGATTTTTACAATGTAAATTGTAGCGTTACTTCTTCCGCTCTAACCCAATGAAACGTAGAGAGATAAAATGAGTATACCTACAAAAAAAGGTATAATGATTCAGCGATGATTTGCACAAAAGCCCCGGTGGCACAGTTGGATAGCGCAGCCCCCTCCTAAGGGGCAGGTCGCCGGTTCGAATCCGGCCTGGGGCGCCAAGATCAATATTCAAAATAATTTTTTGCCGTCAGCCTTTCTTACAAATTTGTACACCTTAAATATTTTATTGATAAATCTCCCGGCTATTTCATAAAGCTGTCTTTTAGTTTTATTCTTCATCAATATAAATTTAGTGGCATTTTGATCGGATGAGCCTATCGTGTTGGAGGTGCTTTAATAAATTTGTTTGATAAAATTGATACTGTGTATCAGCAGATAGATATTTTGTATACTTCTGCCTTTGTTATGGATAAGAGGAAGTGGTGAATCTCTTAAAAAGAGGACTATTCAACATGTATGAGGGGGAGCACTATTTAATATCAATTGATTTAGATGTTGATGTTTCAATGACCTTACCTGATTGGAGCAAAGGTTTATACATTTTTATATTAATATATTATGCATTTAAAAATTAATTTGGTATAGATTTTCAATAAGACTTACTCCCTTGATCAAGATTTTTCACTAATAGTTTTCTTCTAAAAAATTATTAACGTCTTTGTCTGCACACGATCCTTGCTTGCGGAAAATATGTTCCAAAACATTTCTATAAAATAGAAGCCTCTAAAAATAAAAATTTCGGGAGGACTCTGTGATGGAAAATAATATTATAGAAGATTTTATTCAGGAATGTGGCTCAGTCACCCGTGCAGCGAAAGTACTTTCGCTCAAGCGTGAGCACTTAAGCTCAATGCGACGTGGCTTGATTGAAGTGAGTTTATTGTATGCCTTAAAAATTGAAAAATACATGCGTGAGCATACAGGTAAGAAGATCAATCATTTAGATTTGGTTTCCCCCTGGTTAAGGCATCAGTTGAAAAATCTAAGTCTTCCTTGCACAGAGCAGTCTATTGAATTGATTAAGATTCCTTTACATAGCGTACAGTACCGTGCGACACAAGCGCAATTGAATCGATTGAGTCAGCTTAAGCCTGATCTAAATCAAATGCGACCTATCCTGGTGGATGAAAATGGGCAACTAATAGCAAATACATCGACTTATTTAATCTACGCTCAACAAGATAAGAAAACCATTCCTGCCTGGCAGATTTTATTTTCCCGCTTACTGGAAAAACGATATTCGTTGACGGAACTTCTCCAAAATTTTTTATTGAGCGAACGAGCCGCCATCGGGATTGCCGTGAAGCGGTATCTTGGTAATCGTCAGGGTGAGCGTACTGATCTTAAACTTGGGCAAAATTCTGACCGAGTCAGGGGGCGAACCGATGTTATTTTGGCAAATTTACTGGGCTTTGGTTGTAAAGAAAGTTATCGGCACGCTGAAAAGATTTGTTTATTAGGTAGCCCAAAGCTCATTCAGTATGTTGATGAAAAAAAACTTGCACCTTCTACTGCTGCAAAATTAACAAATTTTAGTATTCGTAAGCAA
Source organism: Rickettsiella massiliensis 20B (assembly GCF_000257395.1). GTDB lineage: Bacteria > Pseudomonadota > Gammaproteobacteria > Diplorickettsiales > Diplorickettsiaceae > Diplorickettsia > Diplorickettsia massiliensis. The sequence continues at coordinate 862,066 of NZ_AJGC01000001.1, read as the reverse complement.
GAAGTTATTTTAAATCGAGATAAGAAGGAAATTCTAAATTTTATCTACCGCTCTGAAAATAAAGAAATCAAACAATAATAAAAGTTATTTTTTCGAGAATACTTTTTTATTTATCTCACTCAAGTAGATTCAAAAAATATATTTATGTAACTATATTCTATAAAAGATAGAAGGGAGCGCTCAAGTGAATAAAGTTTTCTTGTAAATTTTTAAGCATAGTCTATATTTTTTAATACAAAATATAGACTATGATTTTTTATATTTAGTAATTAAATAAAAAATAACTTTTTATTAATAAAATATTATATTTATGTTTAATTTAGAAAAAGTAATTGAACAGTTTAATCGTTATTACAATAAAAAAATTTCACGCAATAAAACATGGCGCTTAGTTTATCTACAGCCCTCTGCCCTCACCTTTTTGAATAAGGTAGATAGCTTTATTCATAGTTCAAGTTATCATTCTTCTCATTTCGTAGGTCCACGCCGAATTGTGCGTGAAAAATTAAAAATTCTTAAAAATAAACCGTCCTCTGATGCTTTGACTATTATGCACTCGGTCAATGAAGCATTAGCTAAAGACTATCAGCTTACGTTACGATTCAAATGGGAGGAAAAATTAACATCGATACTTAGAAAAAAAGAAGTTTGGCAAGATGTTTTGCAAAGCGTGAAAGATAATCCAAGTTTGCGAGCTTTATATCAGCAATGGAACAAAAATCTATTTTTTCAATATCATTCAAGCGCAGGTTTATTGTTTCTCTTAATGGTTTGCGTCACTTATCAACAGCATTTTAGAAAGGCTTATCAAGAGTTACAGCAAAATCAACGATTTTGGTTTTCTAGAATTCCATTTCCGATTGCAAAGAATTATCAGGGCTATTTATCTTCTTATTTAGAAGATTTACAGAAATGGCGTAGTCAAACCGTAGATATGCTGTTATTTCGTTTAAAAATAGCTGAGCAGCAAAAAGAAGTTACTTTTGACGATGTCAGTTATTCGCTTTTAAAGCCGGTTCAAGAGTTAGATCAATCATTAAACTTAAAAACTCCTCTTTTCAGTGAATATTTCGTATGTGAAGCGAGTACTTTTCATAAAATGCAACAGGCGATTGCAACATGGGGAGATGCGGGACAGAAAAGTCAATTATTACAATTTAGTTGGTATAAGCCTTATCCAAAAATTGCTAGAAAAATAATGCTTATTAAGAAGGATGATCATCTTTTATGGTCACCGTTATCCTTAGTCCAATTTTTTCCTAAATATGGGATAAAGTTTTTTTGTTTATTTCAATTTATGCGCCAACGTTTTTTATTTTTAGAAAATCAGCAAGCGTTGCTTGCACAATGGATAATTTGTCGTAAATTGACCTTGTCCACTGTAAAAACGAATCAGTCAATGTATATACAATTATTTGCCTGTTTACTTTGTGATGAATTGTTTCAACAGGCGCTAGCTCAATTATCTCAGCAACCGTATGTGCCGTGGTGGCAGAGATTTGAGCAGTCTTTACAACAAGAATGGTTTAGTTGGTTAAATTGCAATCTTAAAAAAAATAGAATAATTCTGTATGAATCTTTAAATAATTTTTTTTCCGAGATAAGCGTTAGAGAAGATATAGTAGAAAATCTTGATGAGGTTAAGCAGTTAATAAATAAAATAAAAGTGGTTTTGCCTCTTTACGATGAAAATAAAAATTCTTTATTATTAGCTTTTCAGAAGAAAATAAATGATATGGAATTATGGCAACGAGCACAGGAAAAACGTCTCATCATAAAAAGAAAGGAGAATGAATTGATGAAAGCATTTAAACAGCAACTTACTAAAATATTAGATGATTATGAACAAGAATATCAATTTAAAATACAACGACTTTCTCAGGTAAGACAGAAAAACTTATATTTTTTACGACAAGCACTTAAGACTGCGCAAGTGGGTACAGAGCTTTATTCGATGATAGAGCAATACTATAAAACGATTTCATGTTCATTTTTCGCAAAATGGAGCCCCCTCTTTGATGGAAGTATTTTACGTTATTTACTACGTAATTTACTTGATAATCCAACCTATTCTGTTTTTAAGCGCACGTTTCCTGAGAAATCTATTTCTGAAGAGTCGAGCGCCCCTGTAAACACTTTGCGTTAATCTATATTAAATTTCAAAGGCTCATTTAATTATAAGTAAAATGATTAGATTGAATCGTAGCCTGTTTTTTACCTTCCTCTTCTTTATCTAGATCTTCTAGATTTTCCTCATATAGGAGAGTTTGATAAAAAGAGTAATGATCTGTAGCTATGCGTTAAGGGGAGATAATCTACTCTCGATTTTCTCAGCTTCTTTTTTCTGTACAGTATTTTGGCTAGTATTTTTTTGGCGAAGATAGAAAAAGCGTAAAGAGCCTATACTATACGTTAAATATTTAGAATTTTGATCGCTTCCTTTGTCGCATTCTACTGTTTTTATATCATTGATTTTAAGTGGTTGTAGTTTTTCTATAAATTCTTTAATAGTTTCTTGTCCTTTACTCGGCATTTCTTTTATAGTTAATTCTTTATCATAAAACAGGTTGGTTATATTTTTTTCTAAGTAAATTAATTTTTTTATAAGGTTTATAAACTTTTTAATTTTTTTATTTAAATTTTTATAGATATTTTTAACGTTAGGTTTATTTAAACGTGCAAATTGAGTTTCTTTCTTTTGTCGATCTTGGTTACGTCGCATATCACCAGGCAAAAAGCCCGCACCATTAACGAGCCCTTTAGCGCCAGGAGAATTACAAGAAGCTATGTTTTGATGATGACCGGATTGTAATAATTTATCCCAAATATTGAGGTAATGAGTTCTTTCTTTTTGGCCATCATTTGCATCAATAGCCGCCGCCGCGCCTCCTGTACGATCCTTCCCGCTCTTGCAGGCTACCCAAGATGTGCCTTGTAGACAGTGAACTATAATTACCTCAAGTGCACTGAGCATAGATTGACGATGCTGCTTATCTTCCTGCAATATACTTCCTTGTCCTGGAGGAATCGTTAAATACGCTTGAGATGCATCTAATAGGCGTAAGATATTTTTATCTTCTACGCGGAGCTCCTTTTCTTTCATTTCTTTTAGTTTGTTTTCTATTTGTATCTTTTTTTCTGCAAAGATTGAAATATCTTTTTCTTCTTGAAAGAGAGTTGATAACTCAGCTAATAATTTTTTATTTAATTCAGAATTCTGGTTTGCTCCACCGTTAGAGATTTCATTTGAAACGTATGCTTGTAAGTAACGACCTATGCACCCAAATAATTTTGTGGTATTAAATTGATTACGTGTTGTTTGTTTTGGATAAGTTCCAAGGTAACGTAGTATGTTATAAGGATGGTTTGTTGATACCAATGTGATTTTAGGAGACTGAGAAATATTTTCATTTTTAGGTGAGATAATAGCGAATTTTTCAAGTAAATTTGCGTAAGTATATGGCTGAGTGTTTTGTTCGAAGGGCGTAAAGAAAGTTGAGATAATATTTTGATCGGTTATTTCTTTAGTAGGATGCGCTAAGGCAGCTTGGAAAATTTCAACAGCTTTCTCTTTTGTATCATATATAAGCGTATCATTGTCCGATTTATCGGTAAAAAATTTACTTTTTATTGTTGCCGCTCGGCCAGGTGATATAATTGATTGAATTAAAATAACTAATTCGTTAGTTTTAACTAGATTTTTTTCACGGTGTTCTAAGCTTAAACGAATTTTCACAGGTGATAGAAAAAAGTTCTTTTTCAATTTCTGAGTTTTTGATTTTTAATAAGCTAATAGGCACTTGTGTAGCATGCCGAAAAAATTCTATTAGCTTTATTGATTGTTCTGCCTTTTTATTGATGGTTAAACAATGCAGAAATGAATTGGCTAACCCGGGTATATGGCGTAGAGAGCTTGGCAGGATATGTTGGCGAGAATCTGATTGTTTATTATGGTTTTTAATTACTTCTCTTTCGTAGTCTTCAAGGTTTTTGTCCATGGTCGTATATTTTCTTGTATTTCTTGGCAGAGTCGATTCTGCATTTTGCAAAATATACGTAATATTCTTTTCAGAATCGGGAGAGAATAAATCCTCGGCTTCAACAGGGGTTTTAACTGGACCGGTGCCGTTCTCGCGTACAGCATAACGTTGAGCAGTGATTAGTGTATCAGCTGGATTATTGAGTGTTGTATGTTGTTCTAATAGATCAATGTATTCTGAAAGGAAGGTATAGAACAGCTGTTTTTGTTGACCAAAGGCTTTACCTTTGAGTTTATTGATATAATCTTCATAAATTGAGTTGACTTCATCCTTTAAGTTTACAGAGATATTATTTGTTTTCCACACCTTGTCAGGAAGATTGGTTATTAGTAACAACATTCCATCTCTATACGACTGTAAGCACAGCGTGAAATTTTTAATTGATTGATTTTCTTGATTTTTCTGTATCTTGTGAGAAATACCAAAAGAACTCGGGCCCGAACCCACATCATTTTTTTCTAAGTTTATTGTTGTTTGAGATGTATCTCCAGATAGAGGATCATCAAGCTTGGCCCTAGTTTTTATCAGGGTTGTCATATAACCCCTCTGTTCAATGATTTAATATTATTAAATCATTGAATTCTTAACAGAAGATTAAATCTTATATCGAGAAGTGGTGTATCTAATCGTAACAAGGCGATCAGTGATGTAAAAGAAAAAGCTAAATAGTGAGAAACACTGTGTTGAGTTTAGAAGACACACGATAGAAATTTTAAATTATAAGCTAGCTTTTTTTGACGTAAAAGCCTTATAAAACTTACGTTAAGGAATGACTGTCCTGGGGCATTATCTTAATGAAAACGATACATGTTTTATTTCAGTGAAACAGGATCATTTTTAATGATGATGATCCGAATCATCTTTTTTATTTAAAAGATCACGAAATTCTTTCTCTACCTGCTCTTTGGCAACCCCATATTTTTCTTGTACTTTTTTAATAATTTTATCTTTGTCTCCGCCCGTTTGATGCCAATCATTTTCACTTAGCTGCGACCATTTTTGGCGGAGTTTATCCTTTATTTCATTCCATTTTGCTTTTAATTCATCGGAATTCATAATTTTTACTCCTGCGTAAATTGAATAAAATTGTCAAAAAGGTTTCTTCTTCACTTCCAGTATAGTCGAAGTTTCTGGGCATACAAGTGAGGGTGTTGGCAGAAGAATAGCTTTTTTATCAAGGGGGTAGCTATAAAAAAGCCCAATCGTTTTAAGCATTGGGCTCATTGCACAGGATTAAAACGAGCGGTTTGACTCGTCAAATTCCGTACTATTTTTTTATCGTAATTAAATCAATGGTAAATACTAAAGTTTGATTTGGGCCAATAGTTGATCCGGCACCGCGCTCGCCATAAGCTAATTCAGAGGGAATCACAACTTCAAATTTTGCGCCGGGTTTCATCAGTTTTAAAATTTCAGTCCAGCCGGGAATCACCTGGTTAACAGGGAATGTTACGGGCTCTTTAGATTGATCAAAAATTTTACCGTCAATAAAACGACCTACATAGCTTACTTTAACTTCAGAGTTGTCGGTGGGCGAGTCACCTTGACCAGGCCGATCAATTTTATAAGCAATGCCACTGGCTGTGGTCAGCACGCCTGGTTTGTTTTTGAATTCAGCCATAAATGCCTGGCCAGCTTGTTGATTTTTTTCACCTAATGCTTTCATTTCAGCCCCTTTTTTGGTAACGAGTTCTTGTTGAAGATTTTTTAGAATATCTGTCATTTGTGCGCCGGATAAGAGCATATGACCTTGTAGGGCATCTTTCAGTCCTTGTAGGAGCACGACTGGGTCGACATCAATGCCTTGTTCTTTAAAATTTTGGCCCAGATCCGCGCCAATACTATAACTAATTTGATCTCGGCTGGTTTTTAACGTAGGGTGCGATATTTTATAACTTTGCATAGAATTTGTGGGTTGATTAGCCGTAGATTGAGCGGTACTCTGTGCAGCCAATGCCGCAGAGCTTAAAAATAAACTGGCGGTTAGCGCGGAAAGGACGCATAATCTTATCATTGAATTCTTCCCCTTAGGAACAGAATGAAAGGCCCCATATTGCCTGATATTGGGCGAGAAAACCAGATACCAGCTAAGAATAAACAACGTTATGCATTTTCCTCAAGAGTTTGAAGTGATAGTCATCGGCGGTGGTCATGCCGGAACAGAAGCTGCTTTAGCCGCCGCGCGCCTAGGTGCTAAAACCTTACTTTTAACTCATAATGTGGAAACATTGGGCCAACTTTCGTGTAACCCCTCGATTGGTGGAGTTGGCAAGAGCCATCTTGTCAAAGAAATCGATGCGTTAGGGGGCGTAATGGCTCAAGCCGCTGATCAAGCGGGCATTCAATGGCGTATTTTAAATGCGAGTAAAGGACCGGCTGTGCGTGCGACACGTGCGCAAGTCGATCGTCAACTTTATAAGCAAGCCATCCGTACGCAACTCGAAAACCAAGAGAACCTGTTTATTTTTCAGCAATCGGTTGATGACTTATGGATCGAGGGAGCAAACGTGCACGGAGCAATCACCCAATCGGGTATTTATTTTCGTGGTAAAACCATCGTTCTTACGGCGGGAACTTTTTTAGCCGGCAAAATCCATATAGGATTAAAACAATCAACCGGTGGTCGTGCGGGCGATCCAGCTGCCGCCGCTTTAGCGGAGCGCTTACGTCATTTGCCGTTACGTGTTGGCCGTTTGAAAACAGGAACACCGCCGCGTTTAGATGGACGCACCATTATTGAGCAGCCCAGTGAGCTTCCCCTCCCCGTTTTTTCTTATTCAAGACCCCGGTCTGAACCTCCGCCACAAATAAGTTGTTTTATCACGGAAACCAATCAAAAAACTACATGACATTATTCGTTCGGGTTTGGATCGTTCGCCGATGTATAGTGGCGTGATTGAAGGAGCCACGTTATTGTCCGTCAATTGAAGATAAAGTGGTGCGTTTCTCGAGTAAAACGAGCCATCCTATTTTTCTTGAGCCAGAAGGTTTAACCACCTACGAGGTTTATCCCAATGGTATCTCAACCAGTTTACCGTTTGATGTGCAATTACAATTGATTCATAGTATTCGTGGTTTAGAGAATGCGCATATTATGCGTCCAGGCTACGCAATTGAGTATGATTTTCTGGATCCGCGTGATTTATTTCCTTCCCTCGAATCCCGTGTTTTAGAAAAATTTTATTTTTGTGCGGGACAAATTAATGGCACTACAGGTTATGAAGAAGCCGCTGCGCAGGGACTCATTGCAGGTCTGAATGCTGCACAAAAAGCCAAAAACAAACCGATGTGGTGGCCACGTCGTGATCAGGCGTATATCGGCGTGCTGATTGATGATCTGATTACCCAGGGAACACTCGAACCGTATCGTATGTTTACTAGTCGTGCGGAATATCGCTTGCTGTTGCGCGAAGATAATGCAGATCTTCGTTTGAGCGAACAAGCTTATCAACTCGGTTTGATTTCTGCGACACGTTGGGACGCGGTTTGTCGAAAGCAAGCGCAGATCGCGCAAGAACGCCAACGTCTTGAAAAATTGTGGGTACGACCTGGAACCGCATTGGCCGAATCCGTTGTGCCATATTTAAACCAAGCGCTAACCCGTGAATTTCGCGCGCTGGATTTGTTAACGCGACCTGAATTGACTTACGAATCGTTGATGAACATAACAGAATTTGGTCCGGGGGCATCGGATCAACGTGTTGGGGAACAAGTTGAAATTCAGGCGAAGTATCAAGGTTATATCGAAAGACAGCAAACTGAAATTGAACGTCAATCCCGATATGAACAACTTGCTTTGGCCTGTGATTATGATTATAACACCGTGACCGGTCTATCTAATGAAGTGCGAGAAAAATTAATACGTCATCGACCCTTAACGTTGGGTCAAGCCGCGCGTATCCCAGGCGTGACTCCGGTACTGTTAGTACATTTAAAAAGCGAACCAGCCATCACTCAGCAAACGTCACGGATACAGTTTAAATGGTTTCGTTTCAGGTTTGTGGAATAAAAAACAATAAAACGCCACAGAAGATAATGAGAAAATTGCTTCTAAGAGATCTAGACCACGGTGCGTAAATCGATAAAAAACTTATTTTTTACTGAAATTTAATTAAAAAAATGTCATTTCTCTCAAAAACGATTCCGTTTTCAGTTCCGCAACAGCCTGGACAACGCTTACAGCTAGGGAATTTACAGGCCGAAAGTTTGGCGCTGCTTTTAAGTGAAGTGGCACAACAACAATCAGGCGTTATTTTGGTGGTGACGCCCGATAGTTTTACAGCCAATCAGTTAGAAACATCACTGAATTTTTTTGCTCCGGAGTTAACAGTTCTTTCTTTTCCAGATTGGGAAACGTTACCTTACGATCAGTTTTCACCGCACCAAGATATTATTTCACAACGTTTATTTTACCTTGACACGACTTCCTTATTTACAGCAAGGTATTTTACTGGTTTCTATCACCACACTCATGCAACGCATTGCGCCGTTACATTATATTCAAAGTATCGGTTTATCGTTAAAATGCGGTGAAAAGCGCTCATTAGAAACACTCCGCCAAAATTTACAGAAATCCGGTTATCATTTAGTCTCACAAGTGATTACTCGAGGTGAATTTGCAGTACGTGGCGCAATTCTCGATATCTTTCCTATGGGTAGTGAGGTTCCTTATCGAATTGATTTTTGTGATGAAGAAGTCGATAGTATTCGTCAGTTTGATCCCGAGTCACAGCGTTCTACGTGCCTCCAAAATCAAATTGAACTTTTGCCGGCGCGGGAATTTCCTTTGTCTGAAACGGCGATTGAGCATTTCCGACAACAATGGCGCGAAAATTTTGTCGGTAATCCGCTGAACTGTCCACTGTATGAATCAGTGAGTCAGGGGCGAGCCCCTGCCGGGATTGAGTATTATTTACCGCTGTTCTTTACTGAAACACAAACTCTCCTCGATTATTTACCGCAAGAAGCATTATTAATCGAAGTCAATACCATTCATCCCGCCGCCGAACAATTTTGGCAAGAGATTGAAGAACGCTATGAACAATTACGGCACAATACCGAACGTCCTATTTTAGCACCGACAAAATTGTATAAGCGTTTGGATGAATTGTTTGCGCTGTTTAAACGTTTCCCACGATTGGTATTGCAACCAGCACCACGTTCTGACGACACGACTGCGTTTGATTTTCCTATCCAGCTGTTGCCTCCGATTGCGGCGAATCCAAAATCGGAAACTCCCTTTGCTGCTTTACAGGCATTCTTAGCACAACCATTGACCTCTCAACGAATTTTATTTTGTGCGGAAAGTGCAGGACGACGCGAAGTATTAACGGATTTATTAAAAACGGCCGGAATTGTACCGGAGCGCTGTGCGTCATGGTCTGCTTTTTTACAAAGTGCTGTGCCGACTCGGCAAATCGTTGTTGCACCCTTGGAAAAAGGATTTATTGTCAAGGATGCTTCATTTGCCTTGATTACCGAAGCCGAATTGTTGGATCACCCGGTTACGCGCCGGCAACGAAAAAGTAAAACACTTGATGTGCAAGCGATGATTCACCATTTGGCTGAATTACAGTTAGGCAGTCCCGTGGTGCATATTGATCATGGGATTGGTCGTTATCGCGGGTTGCAACCGATTCAAGTGGATGGCCAAGAAAATGAATTTTTAGTGCTCGAATACGCCGATCACGCGAAACTGTATGTTCCTGTCTCTTCATTGGATTTGATTAGTCGTTATAGTGGTGGAGAGAGTGAGAACGCACCTTGGCATCGTTTAGGTTCTGATCAGTGGGAAAAAGTAAAGCGGAAAGCGGCTGAACAAATGCAAGACGTTGCCGCCGAGTTACTTGATATTTATGCGCGCCGTGAAGCGCAAAAAGGATATTGTTTTTCTCAGCCAGATGAAGATTACGCCGCGTTTTCCGCGCAATTTCCCTTTACCGAAACTCCAGATCAACAACGAGCGATTGAGCAAGTAATTGAGGATATGACTGCTGAAAAACCGATGGATCGTCTTATTTGTGGGGATGTGGGGTTTGGTAAAACGGAAGTCGCGATGCGCGCTGCGTTTTTGGCGATACAGTCGAATAAGCAAGTGATTGTATTGGTTCCGACCACGTTGCTTGCGCAACAACATGGACAAAATTTTAAAGATCGTTTTGCAGAATGGCCGGTACAGATTGAAATTTTATCGCGATTTCGTTCGCTTGCGGAACAAAAAAAGATTCAACAGGGTCTAAAAGAAGGAAAAATTGATCTGGTGATTGGAACGCATAAGTTATTGAATAAGCAACTCCACGTTCCGCGTTTGGGTTTAGTGATTATCGATGAAGAGCATCGTTTTGGAGTTCAGCAGAAAGAGCGTACGTGAATTATCTATCATCACAACACCGCCTGCGCGCCGTTTATCGATCAAAACGTTTGTCCAAGTGAGTCATTCGGGAATCATTCGTGAAGCGATATTACGTGAATTATTACGCGGCGGACAAATTTACTTTCTTCACAACCAAGTGAAAACGATTGAAAAAGCAGCACGTCAGCTTGAAGAATTAGTACCCGAAGCACGTATTCGGATTGCGCATGGGCAATTACGTGAACGTGAACTTGAGCAAATTATGGCGGATTTTTATCACCAGCGTTTTAATGTATTAGTGTGCACAACGATTATCGAAACCGGAATTGATATTCCTTCTGCAAATACGATAATTATTGATCGAGCCGATCAATTAGGTTTGGCACAACTTCATCAGTTACGTGGGCGAGTCGGTCGTTCTCATCATCAAGCCTATGCTTATTTAATGACTCCTCCTCAAGAAGTAATGACCAGTGATGCGATAAAGCGTCTTGATGCATTGAGTCGTTTGGAAGATCTGGGTGCCGGTTTCGCTTTGGCAACCCATGATTTAGAGATTCGTGGCGCGGGCGCGTTATTAGGTGAAGAACAGAGCGGCAATATGCAAGGGATTGGTTTTTCACTCTACATGGAATTACTTGAACAAACAGTGAATGCTTTGAAGTCTGGCCAGTTAAAACCAAGTATTGATTTAACACTTCATCGAGGAGTAGAAATTGATTTGCATCTTGCTGCATTAATTCCAGATTCTTATTTACCGGATGTACACTCCCGCTTAGTCTTATATAAACGAATTGCGAGTGCAACTCTGAAAACTGAATTGACCGCACTACAAGTAGAAATGATTGATCGTTTTGGATTATTACCCGAAGCAACGCAACATTTATTCGAGATTACGATGTTTAAATTACAAGCAAAAACGATGGGTATTAAGAAAATTACCGCAAATCAACACAGTGGTTTGATCGAATTTAAAGAAAAACCCTTGCTTAATCTGAATTCACTTTTGCAATGTATTCATCAAAATCCAAAGGATTATAAATTAGAAGGCACTTCGCGGTTACGATTCTTTGGAAAAATGGAAACGGCTCTGCAGCGGATTGAAAAAGTTAAAAGCTTACTCCAACGTTTTGCTATTGAATAAAATAAGCATTGGAAATCGATCTCGAGAATGGTTACGTTATTTTGTCATTAAAGCCCTAAATTTTTCTGAATAATCAGGCTCAAAGAAGGACCTTATTTTTATCAAAGTTTATTTTTTAGAATAAACTTTGAGATTGATATTTACCCTCTAAATGACTCGCGCAGAGAACAGTCCATTTTTCATAAAGTGAATGGTTTGCTTTATTTTAAGTATCCGATTGATCGTATAGCGGAGTGTGTAAATAAAAAAATGAATGTGATGGATTTCAAGTCCCTAAAGAACGGCTAACTTATTTAAAAATAAGCTGCTCTTTAAGCAATGTTGAGTGTCAAGCAAAAAAGTCGTTGTTTATTATTTTTATTGTAGAAACGATTAAAGCATAATTTTGATATAGGACTGTTGACGGAGTGTTCGTAACCAGTCTTTTAAACCTTGCTCGAATTTTTTTCGATAAATCAGTTGAGTCGCTTGTTCACGCAGACGATCTAGTTTTTTGTTTTCGTGCAAGGACTTCGACAATATGCCAACCAAATTGGGTTTTAAACGGTAGGCTAATTTGATTCAGACCCAGTTTTTTCACTTGTGCTTCGAATGCAGGAACAAACGAATTCGGATATCGCCATCCCAGATCGCCTCCTTGCGCAGCGGATCCGGGATCCTGTGAATATTTACGGGCCAGTTCAGCAAAAGAGGCGCCACGTAAAATCTCCGCGCGTAATTCTTTTAAACGTTGTTCTGCTTGCGCATCGGACAGTAACGGTGAGACTTTAATAAGAATGTGCCGTAGATGAACGAAATCGATCGAACGAGGGACTTGATCCGGTGCCTTCTGAATGGCGACTAAATGAAGAAGGTGAAAACCATTTGCCGCTCGAGTGGGTCCAGCGATTTGTCCTGGTTTGAGCTTAGCGATCGTCGATTGAAATAGATCCGGTAATTCATTCATCGTTCGCCAACCCAAATCATTCCAAGAGAGGGGGAAGGTTTGATTTCGTGTTTGATTCACTGCCTCTTCAGCGACTTTTCCGGCTGCAAGTTGTTTTTTTAAACGCAAGGCAATTTCTTTCCCAGCTTGCTGAGTGTCGGCTGAGGGATAATCCGGGAGCGCAATTAAAAAATCTTCTACCTGATAACGTGTATTATCGGGGGCCACCCATTGTGCTTGATGTTCAAGTTTATCGGTAATTTCTTGTGGAGTAATCGTAATTTTTGCGCCCACTTCACTTTGTTGTAAACGACTGATGGCCAATTGTTCGCGTATTTTATGACGATATTTTGCATAGGGAACGTGATCATGCTCGAGATGCTGGTGTAATTCGTCAACGCTCAGATGATTCTGTGTGGCAATTTCACTAATCGCTTTGTCTAACGCAGCCTCGTCAATTTGAATTTTGGCTTTTTCTGCCAATTGACGTTGTAATTCGACATCAATCAGTTGTATCCAGTACTCTTTTTTTAATTGTAGATTCTGAAGGAAGCGGTTTATTTTGTGCATGTAACGTTTGTTGTGCAATTTCAAATTCTTCTTGTAATTGCTGTGCGGTAATGACGTGTTGATTGACCACCGCCACGATGCGATCTAGCGTTTGTTCCGCCGCTTGTGCAGCGAGGTTCGCCACGAAACTACTCAATATGAAAACGATCGTAAAAAAAATCCTAAAACGACGCATAATAGTTACTATAAAAAATTACTTCCTGATTGAAAGTCATCCTGATAACCAGGAATATTTTGAGTTAGAAAATCGGTTATATCACTGATGCCCACGGTACTCAAGCCTTTAAGTTGCCATTGAAAATAAATAACATTGCTGAAAATGGGGCCGCCCTCTTGATTGAGCGCATAAAAAGTGCGCCCAGTGACAATGCGAAACGCCCAACAGCAGCTATCGTATTGTAACCCGGCAAAAAAACTTTGTGCAGATCGATGACTGATATTGTAATTCCAGCCACCGACGGTGCTCCAGCGATTTTTTAGTGGAGTGGCAAATGAAAAGCCCAGGCGATTAAAATTGTTCTTATGGCTATCAGGTGGGGTCGGAGGGGTACTGACATAAGGGTCACCAAAGCGAATATGCCCATAATTTAAATTAAAAACCTGCAGCGGTGTAGGATGATATTGTAAGTTCAGTGCGGCATTCACGACAGAATGACTCGCTGGATCCCAAGCGATATCTGCCGTGGTACTCCATTGCGGTGCAAAATTATAATTGAGTTGCCCGGCAATCGGTGAGAACGTGGTGGTCGGTGAGGTTGCGCCGACGACATAGGACGGATTGGCAAACCAATCGGTGTTTTGCTCTGCCACGTTGAGTGGATCATTGAGACTGACCCGCCGATTTACAAAATAGTAAATGACCCCGATACTGGCTCTTAGTTTCTCTGCGCCAGTTAATTCGTCGAGTAAACGTGTGCTGAGCGCCAGGCTAAGCTGATTTGCATCGCCGAGGCGATCGGCACCACTGAAACGATTGGTGAGAAACAAACTATCGTAACTAAACGGGATGAGTGCGCTATCAAAAAGAGGGATATTGCTTTGATCACGGTAGGGAACATATAAATAAAAGAGGCGCGGTTCCAATGTTTGGCGATAGGTTCCATGAGAGGCGTGTAAGATGCGATCAAAATTTAAGCCTGTATCGAAGTTTAAGATCGGCAAAATACGTTGAATACTTTTTTCTAATCCTCCGACTTGTTCGGCAATTTGATATTGTGTTAAATCAAGTTGTAAACGCGGGATAAAGTAACCTGCCTCGTTGATAAATGGATAACTGATCGAAGGAGTTAAATGAAGACGAAATCCACGCGGCGATACGGTCGTTTGCCCAGGATCCTGGACGCGTTGAAAATAGGTCAGTTGATTATTCAACTGATAATGGAAGCCGTGAAACGTCATTTCTCGACTGTTGAGCGTGATTTCTGGAAGACTATTATACGGATTACTGACTTGTGCTTGATTTTCGGGATGGAGGGTTTGATAACGTAAAATACGGATTTTAAAATCCCAAAAATCATCTTGATACTCGACTTCGGCATGTTGGGCCAGTTGATTAATTGCGATCGTTGAGGGTTGATTAAAATCAGCCAGATAGTAATCATCACCGACCCAGTTAACATCAATTGAGCTATGCCAGCGTGAGGACCAAGTATGATTTTCTTGCCAAGAAAACATGAGCCGATTTTTTTTAGGAAGATTTGAATATAACTGTACGTTATTTTGTGCCCAAGCCACCGCTTCTCGATCGTAAGGTAAATAACTTAAATGTATGGTTCCTCGTCGGTACGGTGTTAAGTAACGAAAATGTGTATTGAGTTGTAAGCCGCGTTTTTCTAAAAAAACCGGTGTAAATAGAACATCGTAATTCGGAGCGAGATTCCAATAGTAGGGGACACCCAGCTGCCATCCAGATTGCGAGGTCATTGTGATGTTCGGAAATAAAAAACCAGATTCACGGCGATCGTCAATCGGAAAACCAAGGTAAGGTGTATAGAGGATTGGCGTGTCTCGAAAACGCAGCCACGCACCATACGCTTTGCCGCGACCTTTATTACGGTCTAAAACAATTTTTTTTGCTGTGACTTGCCAAAACGGATGAACGGGTACACAGGTTGAGTAACTTGTATCGCGTAAAATCAGTAAACCTTGCGCCGTTTGTTCAGCGCGACTCGCTGTTCCCCAAGCATAGACCGGCATTTGTTGGTTATTGCCGAGATGGATATGCGTATTGCGTAATAAAATACGATAAAGAATTTGTGTGAGCTGACCAGTCTGAGTATCGAGTGCAAAATGTGCTTGCTGCATTTGCAGCAATAAGTTGGGCTCTTCAATGCGAATATTACCCAGTAAATCCATATTCGTAATTTTCCCGGTTTTGGCATCACGGTAAAAATACACTTCATTAGCCAAGAGAGAACGGCCTGGCTGTTCAATGGTGACATGACCACTGAACTGCGATGTTCCAAAAAAAGATAAATGTGTTTGTTGCGCATGAATCTGCGTGGTCGCAGCATTAAAATCCAATAAGGGAATTCGAGTATAGGCTTGGAGTGGATTTTTATAATAGCCACCACAAATTCCTTGCCCATTGGCCACCCAGCCTAACGCTTTGGCAAGGGATGTGTCTGACAAGATTGTGGCTTGACGAGAGGAAGCTGCGCCTGAAAAAAACAATACCAAAGCGCAGCACGTATACTTAATCATCGAAGCGGAATGATTGCGCATTTATTGTTATTTAACTCCATTTAAATAATAAAAATAATAAAAACGAATTTAATAAACGAGGAAACTCCCCCCGCTGTGGTGGTTTGGGCCGTATTATTGTTAGCGCACGATAAGAAGGATAAAAATTAAGCAAGACAATGATTACCGTTAAAGTGAACTGAAATAATACGCCCCGTTTGGGCCAATTTCAAAAAAAGTATGGCAATAAAGTGTTTTTTGGATGGTTTCGCGATTTTGTGCACGAGAAAGTAAAAAGGACGGGCTAACCGAGTCGTTTCTCCAATAATCGTTTTTGGGAGCTAGGGAATCATTCCGACGATTAAGCGCTTTATTCAAAGAGGCAAGATGATCAGCAAAGGGGTCAGGATTCTGCAGCGGAACGGTTACGGTTTGATCGGTTAAGTATTGATATTCTTTATGGCCATTTTTGAGGATCAAGATAAAGTCGGGTTTTCCCCAATGTTTGACCAGCTGATCAGCCGGTTGACCGGGCCAAGCGTTGATTTTTTTTCATACCCCGCAGTGGTTGCGCACCCACTCAATAATAAAACGCACATTACAGCTGGCAAAAATAGCATAGTTGTTTCCTTAATTATTATTATCTAAGGATATACTAATAATGTTTGTGTTTATTTAAAATAGCTAATTACCGTTCTAGGCAAGACAATTATTTCCTCTAAAGTGGATAGAAAGAATACGGCCCCGCGCATCGGTTTCAAACAGGTTACGGCAGTACAGCACTTGTAATTGGGTTGAGAACCACGGCCGACTATAAAATGGAAACACGCCAAATGGATCGTTATAAAACGGTGAGTTGATTGTATATGGGACGGTCATCACGGTTTTTTTAGTGTACTGATAAAGGCGATGACCATTATTCATTTTTATCGCCGAATCCGGGACGCCCCATTGCCGAATTAAATTATTAATCGATTGTCCTTGCCATTGATTGATTTGGCGACGGTAACCCTCAGTTGTTGCACAACTGCTTAAAAAAAGAATCAGTAGAGTGAGCGTAACAAAACGCATATTAATATCCCCCTTGTGCCAAGGCAGCGCGAAACTGCTTGACTGTATTCGAATAAGATTGTGATTTAAAAAGTGCAGAACCAATAATCAACACATCGGCCCCAGCCTGCGCGACGTGTGCAATCGTTTCTTGGTTAACGCCACCATCGACTCCGATCTGGATAGGATATTTTTTTGTTTGATATATTGTTTTGCTGCAGAAATCTTCGACAAGACTTCGGGAAGAAAACGCTGTGCAGCAAAACCAGGGTGAACTGACATCAGGAGTAAAAAATCGAGATTTGGCCAGTTATCCTCGACGATACTCAGTGGTGTAGCAGGATTAATCGCTAAACCCGCTTTGCAGCCGAATTGACGAATCGTTTGTAAATCCGTTTTGACCGCCCGACTGGCCTCCGGATGAAAACTGATTTGGTGTGCGCCGGCTTGGGCAAAGCGTTGGATTAAATCAGAAACTGGCTGTACCATCAGATGAATGTCTAAAAAAGCAGTGGGCAGGTGGCGATGCAGTGCCTCACAAACGAATGGGCCAAACGTCAAATTGGGTACATAATGATTATCCATGACATCGACATGTAACCAATCGGCCCCGGCGTTAAGTACGGCGGCCGCATCTTGTGCTAAACAACCGAAGTCAGCGGACAAAATCGAAGCAGAAATGAGTTTTTTTGTCATTTAGATCCCCTTTGCCGAGCAAATACACTCGTAAGCGGCTTTAATATTTTGAGTTTTTTCTGTGGCCATTTTAATCATTTCTTCAGGGAGGCCTTTTGCCAGTAATTTATCGGGATGATGTTGGCTCATTTGTTTACGATAGGCTTTTTTTATTTCCGCAGGCGTTGCACTCTCTGTAATACCCAAGATAGCATACGCCTCCCGAAGATGCAGGGAGGACGATGGCCGGGAAGCGTGTTGATACCCTCTATTTTGTTGCGAATGGTAATTCTGACGGAAAGACTGTTCAAAATTGAACAAATGCTCAAATATAGTAAAATCCGGGGGAGAAAAACCAAGTGATTGACAAATCTGGCCTAACGCACGTTGTTTTTCTCGGCTAATGGGTTGTTCGGCTAAGACCGTTTGTATTTGGATTTCAATAAAAAATTTTAATAATACTTGGTTCCGCTGACATGTACTTACCAGTCCACGGAGTGTTTGTTCTAAGTTAAAAGAAGGCAGTTTCCCTTGATTAAATAACTCGATCGCTTTATAGCGCATGGTTTCGTTTAAGCCTAAGCGGCGCATGACTTGGCGCGCTAATTTAATTTCATTTTCTGATATGCGACCATCGAGCTTGGCTAAATGCCCCATGACTAAAAAAGTACTGTTAAAAAAGGCTTGTTGTGCCGCACTGGTATTTTGTTTCAAAAAAGACCAACTTTGATTATTGCTGAGTCCTTTATCAAATAGATGGCCAATAAATAGACCCAGTATTAACCCCAATGGACCGGCCAATAAGATCCCAAAAAAACCACCGATGACTTTGCCCCAAATATTCATGAGAAAAAACCTAACCCCAAAAAATTTGATTAAGATTAACAGGATATAATCTTGTCATAAAGTAACGTGCGCGTTAGAATCAAAGACCATATAATTTTAAGTATAAATAAATTAAGCATGCGGTACTTTTATACAGTCGTTTTTTATCTCCTCCTTCCTGTTATTTTGTTACGCTTATGGATCAAAAACCGTAAAAAACCAGCGGCTTTGCAACATTGGCACGAGCGTCTCGGCCTGGGTTTACGGCCGACGCCAACGCAGTGTATTTGGCTGCATGCGGTTTCCGTCGGTGAGTCTATCGCTGCGGTTCCGTTAATTAAACAATTAAAACAGGGTTATCCACAAATCCCAATTGTGGTCACGGGCGAAACCATCGGTGGGGCTGAACGTATTCAGGCCGCGTTAGGTGACCAGGTTCACCAGTTGTATGCGCCGTATGATGTACCTTGTGCACTCAAAAAATTTTTCCAAGCCTTACAACCACGGCTGATTATTTTGATGGAAACTGAACTCTGGCCAAATTTGTTGGCCGAAGCACAGCAGAGAAATGTTCCAGTGGTTGTTGCCAATGCCCGATTATCCGCGCGATCCGCATTAGGGTATCATCGTATTTTATCGGTCACGCAAGAAATGTTGTCTGGGTTAGGACAAGTGATTGCGCAAACGCAAGAAGATGCGAATCGATTTATTGCCTTAGGTTTGCCTGCTGAGCGGGCGCACGTTACCGGAAGTATCAAATTTGACCTAGAGTTACCTGAACAATTAGCAGAAAAAGCGCAAATGCTTCGTGCCTTATGGGGCGAAGAACGATGGGTATGGATTGCCGCGAGCACGCATGAAGGTGAAGAAGAGCAAATTATCGAGGCATTTACTCAGGTGCGCGCGAAACTGGGTCGTCGTGTTCTGTTGGTTTCAGTTCCCCGACATGTTGATCGAGTGCCTCGTCTCGAAGCACTTTATCAACGTCAAGGCTATCAAACTTTGAAGCGCAGCGATCATCAACCTTGCACAGTGGAAACCGATGTGTTCTTGGGTGATACGATGGGTGAGTTATTAACTTTTTATGCGGCATCCGATTTGGCTTTTGTCGGGGGTAGTTTAGTTGAACGAGGTGGGCAAAATCCATTGGAACCGGCTGCAGTCGGTGTGCCTATCTTAACGGGACCGCATACGTTTAATTTCTTGCTGATTACTGAGCAATTATTGGCACGTGGTGGTGAAATAAAAATAGAGAATGCTGCACAATTAGCTGAAAATGTGATCGCCTTGCTTTCTGACTCTGCACGACGTCAAGAGATGGGTGATAAGGCGAAAAAATTTGTTGTGGAAAATAAAGGCGCTGTGTTAAAACATCGGCAATTGTTAGATAAATGGCTCGAGACGGCTTAAATTATGTTTACGGGAATTACACAAGGTATTTTTCCGATTGTGGCGCTTTCTAAACACTTAGAAGTGTTATCTTATCGGGTCTTGTGTACTCCGAATTTTGTCAAGAATATCCAAATCGGTGCCAGTGTTTCTGTCGATGGGGTGTGTCAGTCTTTGCAAAAAACGACATTGAATACGCTGGCAATCGGAAGACAGGTTAGCTTAGAACGAAGTATGCGTTGGGGAGATTGAGAGAGGGCGTATTATTGAACGCAAGCCACATCCGTATCATCTGACATTAATGATAGAATGCTCGGCACGTTGTCTTTCCTTTACTTATGAAAAAGGGTTTATTGCCATTGATGGTTCAAGTTTGACCGTCGGTGAAGTGGATATCGATAAAAATAGTTTTACGGTCCATCTTATTCCTGAAACATTACGTGTAACCCACTTAGGTAAAAAAGCGGTAGGCGATGAAGTTAATATTGAACCGGAAATAAAAACCAAGATATTGGTTGAAAGTGTGCAGCGGACTTGGGCGCCGCTTGCCGGTCGGATATCGCGCTTAGAAGCGCAAATCGAATCCCTGATAGATAAAAAATAAGAATGTGCTGTAAGCTTATTCTAAAAGTAATGGCTGTAAATCGATTAATTCTTGGGTGTAATGCACGGCAACGTACTGGATCTCCATAACCATATTGTACCCAGCAGGAATCTGCACCGATTGCGTGCGCAAAACCTAAGTCAGCGGGCGTATCACCTACCATAAGTATTTCTTGTGGTGGTATCAATGGAAACTGCGGTTGAATAAACTCATTGTAAGCCATTGGATCCGGCTTTTTGCGTAAGGTTGGGATATCACCGACGACGATCGAGACAAATGTACTCAGTCTAAAATGTTTTAATGCCGCATGAATCGCCGCAACGGCTTTGTTGCTCACAATCGTTAACATAAGACCTGCGGATTTAAGCGTTTTTAAGAGGAGATAGACACCGGGAAAGGGGTGACTTTTTTTAGCGCCGACTTGGGAACATAAATGGCTTCATAAGTTTGATTCAATTGTTTAATTTCTTCCTCGGACGAGTCAGGACTTAATATGCGTAAACTGTTTTCCATGCCGAGTCCTGCACGAATGGTTTGGTTAGCAAAAGCATAATCAGGTAATGGTTTGCCCAATTGTTCATACGCGGCTTTGATCGCAAATAAAATCGCATCATGGGTGGCAAATAATGTGCCATCAAAATCAAAGATAATCAGTTTATATTTATTCATTTTAGGCTAGCTGCAATCCCAAGACAGAAAATCAAAAAGGACAAGAACGAATACGATAAGTGTAGCCTATTCATCATCAAATGGCTAAAAAATTATCGTATCGTGGATAAATGAATTTATTTTGTCTACTATTTTTAGTAAGTCAGATTTTTAATATGTTTAGCTTAGTATCTCGGCCACTTTATCGGCTAAATACAGGTGAAGAATTAAATCAGCGTAATTACTTGAGAGAAATGATTTAGAGTAAACTACAGATATTGAGTTAATAATAAAATAAAAAATTTATTTTATTATTAGAAGTTTGAGTAGAGACACTATAGAATTTATTATATTGTTTTGCTCGCATCGATAAGATAATAAATAATAGGACATAATCAGGTATAAGATGAGACAAAAAAACAAATTATTTTATATCGATAAGGGGGGCTGGATTTCCGCTTCTATTAGGCCATAGCTATCTTTTTGATCATAAGATGTGGTAACCACAACTTGATAGTTTAGCGCAACATTACCGGGTACTTGTACCGGACTTATGGGGGGCACGGATAGTCATATGTTAGTTTGCTTGATTTAATGGAACAAAAGGGATCCATTTCACCAGAGCGTTTGGATTATATTGTGAGCCAGTTTTATGCTCAGGAAGATTCAGTAGAGCGAGCTCAACATTTGCGTGACCATCTCATAAACCTTACAGCAGATAGATTGCGTCGTAGTATTGCCCCCTTGGGGCGCCTTATTTTTGGGAGGCCCAATCGTTTGCCCTTTCTTACAAAAATAAACGTTCCTTCTTTAGTTATTACAGGCGAAAAAGATAAATCGCGTCCACCCAGTAAAGGGGAACACATGGCCAAGATTTTAAATTGCACCCATGATGCTGGGCATATCAGCAATCAGGAATAACCTCAGCGGGTTACAGAGGTATTACTGACCTTTCTAAAACAATATTTTGATTAATACAGCGAGTTATTGGTGCACAATGTTTAGTCATACTGGATATGGCTTGTCCAAGCGTTGCTGTGCCCATAAAAAATTTTGATGTTTGTCTGTCAAAATGTATTCAAATAATGTTATTAAACGTTACGATTTAGTTTTATGAGTCATTTGTATGTACTCCTTTTTGAGGCGAGCACGTTGCGTTGTTTACATAACTTGACAGTATTTTTTCTTATTATTTTTGCAATGTGCGCGTTGTCTTATCGTTTGAGTAAATCGTTTTTTACGGCCACGTATCACGTGTTTCTTGATAAATGTAATCGATTTTTTTACAGATAGTTGTCTTTTGTAATTAAGTTTGCTAGTATAAGTTTTTATGGATTCATAAACTGTATTGGCACTTGATATGTTTAAGCAAAGCTTGGCTGGCTATTCCTAGGAATAGCCCGTATTTTTTTATTGATGTCACTCCCTTTGAATCAACGGTATCTTCAATACTTAAATTAGTATACTGATAAAATGCTTGCCTTAAATTTAATCATTTTTAGCGCTTTTTATACAAAAGCGAGGATTATTTAAATGAATAAAATACTCTCCGCAAGGAAATAACAGAGAATGAAAGGATTAGTTTGGTTTCGTGAAGATTTAAGAATACATGATCATACCGCGCTTTATCATGCGGCCAAAGAGTGTGACGGTGGTCTACTTGCGTTATATATTATTGATCCGCACGCTTGGCGGCAGCACCAGATGGCACATTGTCGTATCCAATTTTTATTAGCTGGATTACAAATACTTAGCCAAAATTTGCAGAAAAAAGGCATTGCTTTACACATTGAGACGGTAAAAACAACCCAAGAAATTCCAAAAAAATTAGTACGTTGATGGTAAAGCATCGATTAAAAAAATTATTTTTTAATCGACAGTATGAAGTCAATGAACAAAAACGAGATCAAGCGGTGGTAGACTGGTTAGGGCAACAGGATTGTGCTTGGGAAAGTTACGATGATACAGTGATCCTCCCACCTGGAACCGTATTAACGAAAAGTGACGAACCTTTTGCGGTGTTTACGCCTTTTAAAAAGGCTTGGCAAAATCAATTCATGCGCAGAGGTTTGCATACCCCGTATCCCTTACCGAAAAAACAAAGTCATTGGTCCTTGACCTCGCATCGTGTGCCCGTCATGGATAAGTTTTCATCGCCGATTCAGTGGCTAGCCGGTGAGGACGAAGCGCTCCGCCGTCTTAACTATTTCTTAACCCATCATTTGGAACAATACCATCAACATCAACTTTCTCCTTACTTAAGTACAGGAATGATTTCACCACGTCCGATGTTTCTTGGCGGCGTTGGCTGCGAATCAGGGGCGAATCGATGGCGGCGATCCCGGCGCATTGGCTTGGATGAATGAGTTGATTTGGCGCGAATTTTATAAACATTTATTAGTGGCTTTCCCTCGGCTATCCAAACATCAACCGTATCGATTGGAAACCGATCAATTACCTTGGGGTTCGGATCAAAAATGTTTTTGACCAAAAATTTATTTTTAGATTGGCGTTTAGGCGAAGCCTATTTTATACAACATTTAATCGATGGTGATTTAGCCGCGAATAATGGGGGATGATGCCGTACCGTATTTTCGTGTGTTTAATCCGGTTTTACAAAGTGAACGTTTTGATCCACAAGGGACATTTATTCGGCGTTACTGTCCAGAATTACAAGCATTCGATAATTGGGCCATCCATGATCCACACCACCGCGCGCCACTTTTAGTTCGACAAGGGGTTTATCCGGCACCGACGGTTGATTTGGCGGCGTCTCGACGCAAAGCAATTGTTGAATTTAAAAAAATTAAAATTCTAAAAAAAATAAATCTTTTAGTAAAAACAAGTGATTGTACCCATTTGATTTCACTGGTTTTCAATAAATCCTATTTTCAATATCTAGGGCCTGTCTATCCAGTCGAATAAAAAAATAGCCGTCGCGTGTGTAAAATGGTATAAATACTGAAAATTATGAGTTATTTTATTATCTTTTTTGATAAAACAATCTTTTTAAAACAAGGTTTTTTTTATTATGCGTTTACAGAACAATGATTTTACAGCGCACCGTTTTTATCCCTGGCTCGTTATCACCTTATCGTCTTTTTTTCTTTTTTATAAATATGTTTTGCAAGTTTCGCCAAGTATTATGGCCGATGATCTCATACATGCTTTTCATATTAATGGCGCAGGGTTTGGAAATTTAGCGGCTACTTTTTTTTATTCGTTTCTCATTACTCAGCTTTTTGTGGGTGTTTTACTTGATAAATATAGCCCCCGTTTATTAACAACGGCGGCTTTACTTTGTTGTGCGGTGGGAACGTACTATTTTTCGAATGCGGGGAGTTTATTGCCAGCGATGGGTGCTCGGGCATTGATGGGGGTGGGCGCCGCGTTTGCAACCGTCAGCTATATGAAAATGGTCAGTTTATGGTTTAAGCCCGAACAATTTGCGTTTGTGAGTGGTTTTTTAGTGTCCGCTGCAATGTTGGGTGCGATTGCTGGACAAACACCCTTATCCTTATTGGTGCAATCTGTAGGTTGGCGGAAAAGTTTATGGATTTGTTCGGTTATCGGTTTAATTTTGGCGATATTGTTTTATTCGCTGGTTCGGGATGGCCCGAAGCAGACGCTCAATGCAGTACGTGATCAGTCCGCCACACCCTTTTCTTGGTCTGATATTTGGGCCGTGTTATCAAGTAAACAAAATTGGTTAATTACCTTATACAGTGGCTTAGTGTTTTCACCCATTGATGCGTTTGCTGGATTGTGGAGCATTCCTTTTCTCAAAGAAGCGTACCATTTAAATCAAACTCATGCGGCCTCATTTATTTCCCTTATTTTTTTTAGGATTGGGCTTAGGGAGCCCCTTATTAGGATTGCTTTCTGATTGTTTAGGGTATCGACGGCGTATTATGATCATCAGTGGTTTTATCGCTTTGCTCAGTATTAGCTGGGTGATTTATGTTCCCCAATTACCACTGTGGCTGCTCGCTGGATTATTATTTATTTTTGGTTTTAGTACCGGCGCCTTTATGCTTGGTTTTGTGTTGGGCCGAGAATTAAATAAACTCGTTGTGGCTGCGACGGTGATGGCGTTGATTAATACGGGTGATGTGATTTTTAGCGCATTAACGGAACCCTTAATTGGCCGCTTACTGGATAGCCGTCACGAGGGAGTGGTGATCACCCAGACTTTTTCGGTGGCCGATTATCATTATGCGCTCAGTGTTGTGCCGATTTATATCCTGCTTTCCCTGATTCTTTTATTGTTTATCAGAGAAACTCACGGTAAGCAAAAAGAGCAAGCTGAATAAGATCTTCAGCGTCTTTAAGGTGTTAATTGATCAATCACATTGTGTTGATAATCGGCTTGGAGAATCGGTAATTGACGATAATCGTCGAGGACTTGACGGCAAGCGATCACCTGTGATTTTTTCGTGACTTGCTGATAAAATCAATATTGCGCCAGCGAGCTCCGTCGGGTTAGCTGCGAGTTTTTGTAAGGCAATGAGAACACGTTGGTTAAACACACTCGTGTTTTGGTTACACGCTTGCGCCATGCCCGCAATAACGCCCGCTTGTCGGGCGAAGTCAAGCGCTTTGCTTTGTCCTGTAGTCAATTCAGATAAGTTACTCGATGAGTTAGGCAATGCGTTGGGTGATGGTTGTGTGGAGGGAGAATTTGGGTTCGCTACGGTATTTTCTTTCCGCCCCGCTAGGTAGGCTTAAACCCACTAAGCTTAAAACGAGCAAGAATCGTGTTATTTTTTTAGTAAAATGACGTCGCATAAAATTCACCTGCTTAAATGAAAAAGTAAGGTCATTGGAGGAGCGTTAAGCGAGGACCGTGCCCATGACCTAGGAAGAGAGTATGGGAAATAGCGCTATTTTGCAAACAAACCAGCGCTTCATACGTTCTTGAGGGAGGGTGAGCGCACTGGATTAAGGCACCTTGAACGTTGGCGTGTTCATTCTGAATGACGGTTCCGGGTGTGGTCAGTGGGGCGTGATCGGTTGTAAACGATGCGTGGTAAAGCCCATATTTTGCTTTCCCTAAATAATGGGTGCGTGCAATGATTTCTTGTCCAAGATAACAGCCTTTATTAAAACTTACCGCACCGAGGGTCGTGTAATTTAATTGTTGGGGCGTATAATGCCCAACCGTTTCAGGGTAAATGATTGCCAGACCTGCACGAATATCGTGGAGGAGCCATTCTTCAAGCGTGGCTTTCGTGTCATCTTGTTCTGTAAAAGGAGACGGATTTGCGTACGGAGTTATGTCAATCACCCGCGGTTCTTTACCGAATACTCTTAACATGAAGCGAGAGGAATCGGCTTGCACGGTATTGGCAGGCGTGAACCAAGGAGACGGTGATGGATCCATGTTGTTTGCATAGATCAATCCATTAAATTGCCAATCCTGACTCACATCTTTTAATTTAACCGATGAAAACACAGCATATTTCTGTAAGCTATTTTGCAAAACAGCAACCATGGTACGTGGTAATAAGGCATAAAAGGTTCCTTCCACATAAAACAAACGAAATGAGGCTTGGACTCGCCCTTTCACATCGCAACGCAGGCCTAGACGACTTTGTGTCGCATTGACTTCGCGAACATCACAGCTAACTTGACCTTGCAAAAACTCGGCAGCGCGCGCGCCGCTAATTTGCAATAGGCCGAGATGGGTGAGTTGAATCAGTCGGTGAGAAAAAGAGGGTGTCTTCATATTTTGACTATGTTCCATCGCTAGAAGCCTTTTTTAGAGAATCAAAATTTAGTGAACGCAGTCGTGCAAGCAAAGAGATGCGCGCTTTTTAAGCTATTTAAGGCGAGTGAGCTTGTTATCACGCTTCAACCAAAAAGCATACCGAAAATTGCCTAAAAAAACACTATAAAAGGGGTCGTTGGCAGGGTTTAGGATATTTTTTTATCTTGCTTCGCTACCTTTATCCTTCTATCTTTTAAAGTGAAGTGATTCATAAATCAAGGCAGGGAGCGCTTAAACCTAAACATAGTAAAAAAAAGATAACAGAGGGGGTATTATGTTTTATCGCGCCAGTATTGTATTGGGGATCTGCTTCGTGTTGATTCTACAAAATGCTTTCGCGGCGACGCTTTCCAGGACATTAAAATATGACCACAAAAACGATTCATGGACAAGTTCAAACTAAGACCGAAACCTGTACGTTTGAGGCGATGATACCGAACACAACCGATCCACTTATCGAGCTCGGAGAAGTTCTATACCATATTTAAAAATGAAAACGATTCATCATAGCGTTTCCTCGAATCAATTTTTTAATGATTCAAATGATCGAGCCTATCCATTTAAGAGAAAATTTGACTCTAATCGATGTCAGAGAGAGGAATACTCGCGAAAAAATTCGAAAAGATGGGTTAATTTAATTCTAAGAATCCTGATTGGAACAGGATGCTTGGTTACTTTTGAATTGAGTTATGCGTTGTGTAGAGGTAAAAATTGTTCTTGTTTGGTTGAATTAATGCCAGTTAATTTTGGTAATTATAGCCCTTTCTCAACTGAAGCGACTACGGGGTTGGGGAAGATTACAGTAAATTGTATGGATCAAACAGCGGCCAAGTCAGTTATACGATTTCATTAAATACCGGACGAAGTCATTTTTCAAGTCGAGCGATGGTTTTAGGTTCCAGGCAATTACGATATAATCTCTATACAGATAGCGCATATCAATTTATTTGGGGAAATGGAAGCGTTGGAACAAATGTTGTGAATGATGATTATCCAATTATTCAAGGAAATAATCCAAAAACGTACCTTGTTTTTGTTAAAATTCTCGCCGCACAATATATTCGAGTCGGTGTTTATAAGGATATTCTTACGTTGACAGTCGATTGCTAAGTGGGATAATACATTTAGTTTAGAGTATTTGAGTATTTAATCTTTTAATTAATAAATTTTTTGTTAATCCCCAACTTAATTTATTTTAGCGTATGCGCTATACTATGTTCTAAATGAGCTACCTGGCGGTTTGTGTATTTAAATAGTAAAAAAAGGAGACACGTAAACCATGGAGCAGGATATTTTAAAAGCGATGAACCAAATAGGCATTGTTTTTTTGAAAAGGATTTACATTTTCGTTATACAAGTGTGAATGAAGTTGAGATACAGAATGCCGGTTGTGATTCTCCTCAAGAAATACTTGGAAAAACAGATTATGATCTTATTTGGAAAGATTGTGGTGCAGACGGATTTAGGCAAGCCGATATAAGAATTATTTCTGGAAGTTCTAAGTTTAATTACTTAGAAACAGTAAAAGTTGTAGACGGTATCCATAATTTTTTAATTACGAAAACCGGTTTGCGCGATGATCAAGATAATTTAATAGGAATTTTAGGTTCAGCAATTCGGATGGACAGCTATGTTGTGACCAAGAAAGAAGGCTATTTTAGTGAAGATGAGCAGCAGTTATATTTGGGCGAAGCGTTTGGTGAAAAAAAACTTAGTAAGCGCGAACTACAAGTTTTTAAATGTATTTTACATGCTTTTACTGATTCACAAACGGCGTCTTTTTTGAAATTATCGGTTTCAACCATTCGTTCAATTATTCGCGATCTAAAAAGGAAGTTGCAATGTCGTTCTAAATTAGAGATTGCACGCAGGGCAATAGAGAATGGGTGGACTTATTTTATTAACGAGTCCCATGTGAATTATTCTACATTCTTACGCTAAGTTTTCTATTATCCATTCAAAGAAACTACGCTGGAATATATTCTCCTTATTTTTAGAACCTTGCCCCTGTCGGGTGACTTTTTTAAATCTTTATTCAAAGATAAAGCAAGCTTTCTCAAGGGGCTAGCGTACTGATCGATTACTCTGTTTTTAGTTTATATTTCTTGATCGTTTCTTGTATGGATTTTTTAAGATTTTCTGAAGAAACAGGTTTAGTTAAAAACACATCAACCCCTAACTCTAAGTAATATTGTTTTTCATTAAAAGTTTCTTGTGCAGTATGCATAATTAATGGTGTGAAGCGAGATAATTGACTACTGCGTACCGCTTTAATCACTTCTTCGCCGGAGAGATCCGGTAAAGAAAGATCAGTGATAATAACGCTATAAACTTTTCTTTTAATCAGAGCAATACCGGGTTTTGCGGCATCAACCACTTCAACCGAATAGCCTAAAAGTTCGAGTTGTCTTTTCGTGACTTTTTGGCATATCTGATTGTCTTCAATTAATAAAATAAGATTATTTTTTCTATTCATAATAGGCCCTGTTGTTTTTTTACATTATGAAGAATTAAAATAATTAAAGTAAGTGTGAGAAAACCGCCAAAATTAGCACAAAATCAGGGCTATTTTTCTTAAATTTGATGATAAAATCCATAAAGTGAATATTTCTACCGAAGAAAAGCCATGGCGAAAAACCGCCACAATTTTTTGTTTGTTATCGAATAATTCCTTTTTCAAGTGCTTTCTTTATCGATTGAATAATATTTCTGCAGTTTAGTTTTTGATTAATTACCATGCGGTAGCGTTCTACGGTTCTATGACTGATATCGAGTAATTCAGCAGTCGTTTGGATATTATAGCCTTCTGATAATCGACAAGGGATCTTGGATTACATAGAGATCATGGATATAGCGACGAAAAATTAAGTTTTCCATCACCGCGATTTGTTTGGGAGTCGGATGATTCACTTGTAAAAATTTTAAATAGTCACGACTTAACAGGGACATAAATTGAATTTGTAATCTACTTTTCTTGTTAAGTTTTTTGGTAAGTATTTTAAAAGAACTTGGCATAATCTTATTTTCTTATAAAGTAATGGCTCGGTGGTCAGGAGTTATTACGCTCTATTTATTTGGAAAATGAACAATTATTCGGATGCAATGATGTATAGTCGAGATATTTTTAAATAGATGAGGTGTAATGAATAGATACTTTTTAGAAAGTGATGACTTAACTTCGCACTACGCATTTTTCCCTCCAGTCAAATAATCAAATCGTTCAAAGCGTGTTTACATATTAAGGCGGATTATATTTGGCAATAACACAATTGTACATATATGCAATATTACGTCAAGTGCTTTACTTTTATTTTTGCATATTGATTCTCTTTTTCAATGAATACTTTATAAAATACTTTAAAAGTATTTTATCGACATATGTTATTCTATAGACAAAAATCATAATAATGAATTAGTGATTTTCTCTAGGTAATCTTTTCTTCAGCTTGAGTTTTTTATATCAAATCGGCTTCTTTTTTCTGTCTATTATTGGAGTAAGAGTGTTTATGAGAAACATATTTTTATGGAGGTATAGATAGCAATTTGCTTATCAAGAGTGGCTTAATTGTTTGCCGTTATCGTTTGTAAAGTGAATTAAGGTATCTAACATAAAATTAGGTAATTTTTATCAAGTAGGACGTATTAATAAATCAAGCACACTATTCAAATTAATTAATCAATATAAATAGATTTATTATTTTATTTATTTTCATCTTTTAAACTATTATTTACAGTGATATTTTGTATCTTACCGATTGGTTTTTAATATTAAATTCTAATATTTTTTTCTTTATAAAAATTTGAAGACAAATAACTAAATCATTCTTTAATGAAGATAAAATAAAATATTAATGTAGCGTATCAAGTAAGAAGACAAACAATTGATTTACCTACCTTTCTATAATTAATTTTTATTATTAAATAAACAATATAATATAAATTTAAGTTTTTGTTAATAATAAGAAGATAAAATTCTTTTTCTTGAAATAAGACAATCTTATTATGAATATTTCAATTTTATAACTTTATTCCTTGTAATAAGATATTTAGAGCTAATTCTGTATCAATTACAAGTGCTTCCTGTTTATTGCTTATTATAAATAAAGGTTTGATAATGCCAGAACAAGATATTTATTTTGACATAGATCACTTAGTTTATTCTTTAGATAACGTATTAATTAAAATCATTGTAAATATATTTAAAGAAAATTTAACTAATAAAAAACGATGAAGAGAGTAATTTGCCTTCTGTTATTAAAGAAATAAAAAAAATTAAATCAAATGATTTAAATGTAGATAAGATTCTAATAGTACTAGCTTACCTTGATAAGCTTGTTTATGAGAAAGGAAATAAATTCACAAGGAAATGTTATGGTGAGATTATTAAATCAGATAACCCTAAATTTAGATTAAATGCTTTATACTTGTTTTTTTATTACAAATTGGATGATTTGTTTGAAAAACGCGCTTTAAGTAAGGAAAAGTTTATAAATATTATTTTTCAACATGAGTTCCCTGAGAAAATAGTTAATATTATCTGTGTTCTAGACAAACACAAATTATTTTGTGAGACGAGATTAGAAGAAATATTAAGTTTAAGTCCTCAAGATTTAAGTTGTTTGGAGAAGAATCTAATCAAAGCGCATAATGAAATTTCAAAAAAAATAAGAACGATATTGTTTTCGCTTGTTTAGACGATCCTAATTATAAATCATTGAATAATGATGAGAAATGTAAGTTATATAAAAAAACATATGTTAATGCATTTATAGATAAATTTTATGAGGGCGGCGATAGAAAGATAGCTAAATCATATGCTGAAAATGATAGCCAACAAAAAACAAGTATTAATCTTTCATCAAATACCGCTGAATCGTTGATTGAGAAAAAGATAAATTCTAATTCAGAACCAAAGTTTATTTACGATTTTCAGTGATATAATAGGAAACTGGAAGAGAAAATTCGTAAATATTATTAGGTATAATAACCTCAGGAGAGTACTAAATCAGTATCAGGACTGTATAAAAAATTTAGAAAAAGAAGAAAATATTCAAAACTTTGCCGATATTTTATGTCAAATCGGAATGCTCTATGAAAAAAATAATAATTTGCCTAATAAAGAACAACTTAATTCAATTATTATCGACTTTATCGATGCAAATAATTGCTGTAAACAGCAAGCAAATATTTTGAAATGGTTGAATTCGAGCGAATATTATGATGCAGCTCCTGAACAAAGAAATTTTATTAAAAAATATCTTGATAAGATTTTAAATGATAACTCTATTGAAGTAGAGTCTTCTTTTGACTCGATACAGGATTCAGATTCTTATCATGATGATAAATCAGATATTGTCGAAAAACATGATTTAAATAAAACAGTACTTGGCAGTGAATTTTTTAATAAAAAAGTATTAAATATGGATAATAATCAAAAATTAGAGAGTAATTCGGCGAGGAATATTCAGTTAGGTTTTTCTCAATCTAACTACTAATAAATGTTCACAGGCTATTTTTTTAAAATATAGAGAGATATCAATAAGGAAAAGTAGCCTGTGTGAGCGCTGGTAAAGTAACATTTTCAAAATAGTGATTTTTCTCACGTGATATACTTCCTTGGACATAAGTTAAACGTTCAATTTTTTGAATGAAGATGTTTTGGAGACAAAGATAGAAAATAAAATCAAACGTAAAAGAGAACAACGTTTTCAAAAAGTGATCGAAGATTAATTCTTTAATATTGGCTCAAGGATAGAGTGACATACATTTATTTTTAGTTTACAGGCATTGGATTGATTACGAAATTGATCTCTATTTTACGCGCCTCATTTTATCAAATAGATGAAGAGAATAGCCAATCAATTGCTACATCTAAACACTCATCCGCTGCTTTTTATCACGAAGATAGATCATGTTACATTAATTTAAAATTATTGAGGCATTTTGTTTAACGTAATAAAATTACTTCTATTATGAAAAAGCAATTAATTAATTTTTATATGGAAATATATAGAGATACAGGTTCAGAAATTCAGGTTTGATTGATCACGTGCTGTTAAATACAAAAAAGTGATTACATTTTTTATCGGAGAATAATAGTTTTATCGAGAAAAAGTTTGAATACTTAAAGCAGGCTATGTTTATATCCTGATTAGACGGCGATGTCGTCAAGTAAACTGGGGTGAACGACGGGATTCGAACCCGCGACAACTGGAATCACAATCCAGGGCTCTACCAACTGAGCTACGTCCACCATAAACAGGAATCATGACCAATCAAATTGGCGCGCCTGGCAGGATTCGAACCTGCTACCCTCGGCTTAGAAGGCCGATGCTCTATCCAGATGAGCTACAGGCGCCTATCCCGCAGACATTTTCACACAATATTGTTTAGATACGAAGCCGTTTTTCGAGATGACTGCGCGTCAATCAATACGGTGAACACAAGGCACAATAATCTTGGTCGGGGTAGAGGGATTTGAACCCCCGACACCCTGCTCCCAAAGCAGGTGCGCTACCAGACTGCGCTATACCCCGTATATGCAAAGCAAAGTTACACAAATAAATGACTCAAGTCTAGTACTAATTTCATACAAAATAGATTGAGCCAAAAGCGGTACGCATAATACGCGCCCTGAAGTTCAATAGCAACTGTTAAGACGGTATGTGGGCGCAGATAAGCGATAAAATAACGTCTTTTATTACATCATCCCAATCTCGTTTTCTCCAAAACGAAAGAGGATTCGATACCTAAAAAGTAGAACCACTGTATTTAAATTGAACGAATATAGAATAAATAGATAAGGGTAATGATGAAGTCGTATTTCCTTGATATGTTATACTGAACGCCTTTTGTAACTTGAGCTGATAGGGCATTTTATGTCTTTATTCTCACCCTTCGCGTTATTGCGAAGCCAGCGTTTTTTTCCGCTTTTTACGGTCCAATTCCTCGGGTCGTGTAATGATAATTTATTAAAAAATGCCTTGATTACCTCACTAGTCTATCAGTTTACGCTTTATCAGGTCGTTTCTTCCCCACAGTGGCAAGTGACGTTAGCGGCGGGGCTGTTTATTTTACCTTTTGTCTTTTTTTCTGCGTTCGCCGGTGAAATAGCGGATCAAGTCAATAAAAGTCGAACTTTTTCTGGTCTTGATCGCTATAGTGGGTTTTTATCAACATCAGTTATTTTTATTATTAAGCACGTTATTTGATGGGAGTTCATTCTACTTTTTTTTGGGCCGATTAAATATGCAATTTTACCTGAATTATTAAAAAAAGATGAATTATTTGTCGGCAATGCGCTGGTTGAATCCGGTACATTTATTGCCATTTTGCTCGGTACATTGTGGGGTGGTTTTTTAGTTTTTCAAAAAGACTTTGTTTTGTGGATTAGTTTGGCCATGGGTTTATTAGCCTTTATTGGGCTATTAGCGAGTATTTTTATCCCGCCCACACCACAAAAAGGACCTGCATTTAATATTAATCGCAATATATTACAGTCTACTTTTCAAGTAGTGCAACACGTTCGGCAAGAAAAAAAAGTGTTTCGAGCAATTATCGGTATTTCTTGGTTTTGGTTAGTTGGGTCGGTTTTTTTAACCCAGTTGCCCAACCTGACAAAAGATTTTCTCGGCGTCGGTCCAATGCAGACTCCGTTGTTGTTAGTTATTTTTATCATTGGTATTGCCTTGGGCGCGCTATTTTGTTGCCTTTTTAAAAAACAACGGGGAATGCGTTGGGTTCCGTTGAGTCTGTTGTTAATGGGTCTTTTTTTAGTTGATTTTTATTTTGCAGCGCAATCGATCCCCAGTCAAAGATTAAGTACCCAAGCGGATTTGAGTCTCTTTTTAAAGTTTGTTGCGCATTCACGAATTTGTTGGGATTTAATCGGTATTGCTTTGAGTGGAGGTATTTATATTGTTCCGCTTTATACATTTATTCAGCTCGAAACGCGACTAGAATATCGTGCCCGCGCGATTGCGGCAAATAATATTATCAATTCACTTTTTATCGTCATTGCGGCGGTTCTTCTCCTCGGATTATTAAAACTGAACGTCACGCTCCTTCAATTTTTCTTATTTTTAGGTATTGCTACCCTGGGTTTAGCTGGAATCGCTTTTTTTCTTATTCCAGAAAGTTTGCTTAAACCCTTATTACGCTTTCTACTCAGGAGTGCGTACGATGTGCAATGTAAGGGACTGAAAAATTATAAACTTGCTGGCGATCGTGTGGTAATTGTCGCAAACCATACCTCATTTTTGGATGTAGTGTTATTGTATGCCTTTTTACCGGATACTCTTTTATTTGCCATTAATCGCTTTACCGCGAAAACTTGGTGGATAAAACCGTTTCTCTATTTTGCCGATGTGTTTGAGCTTGATCCCACCAATCCTTTAGCGCTAAAAACCCTGATTCATCGGGTGAAGGAAACAGGAAAGTGTGTTTTCCCAGAGGGTCGGATTACGACGACCGGTACATTAATGAAAATTTATGAAGGACCGGGTTTAGTTGCCGATCATGCTAAAGCATTATTATTACCGATCCGTATCCAAGGTGCGCAATATACTCCTTTTTCTCGATTACGCGGAAAAGTCCGTATTCGCTTTTTTCCAAAAATCAGTTTAACGATTTTGCCTCCGCGACCGTTCTCAGTGGACTCCACCTTACCCAACCGTCTTCGCCGACAACAGCTGGGGAAGCAACTGTATGAAGTGATGGTTGAGATGTTGTTTTTAAGCACCGATTATCAAAAAACGCTGTTTGAGTCACTGATTGAGGCACGAGTTTTGCATCGCGGTTCGACTAAAATTCTAGAAGACATTCAACGTACGCCGATAAGTTACGATCAATTAATCACAAGATGTTTTAGTTTAAAGAGAACGATTGAGCAGGCGAGTGATTTTCAAGAGATTATCGGCCTTTTATTACCGACAGCGGTGGGAACACTCACCGTTTTTTTTGCATTACAAGCCTATGGTCGTGTTCCGGCTTTACTGAATTACGCAGCCGGCTCCGCACAAGTCGGCGCGGCGTGCCACTTAGCACAGATTCGCTGTGTGTTGACCTCGCATCAATTTATTGAGCAGGCCAATTTATTGGATTATACCGAGTTATTGCGTGAACGAGGCATTGAATTGCTTTATCTTGAGGAGATTAAGCAAACGATTCACGGATGGGAAAAGTTCTTGGCAATGATTGGGCGTTACTGGCCCAGTATTTATTATCAAAAAACAAAAAAACGACTTCATCCAAGTGATCCGGCGGTGGTTTTATTTACTTCCGGTTCGGAAGGAACGCCCAAAGGTGTGGTATTAAGTCATGAAAATATTCAGGCTAACTTAGCGCAAATGCTTACTCAGTTAGATTTCAATAAAAAAGATATTGTATTTACTGCCTTGCCGTTATTTCACGCATTTGGTTTAACCGCAGGTGTGATTTTACCAGTATTACACGGGATCAAAACATTTCTTTATCCTTCACCGTTGCACTATCGCAAGGTGCCCAATGCGATTTACGATTGTAATGCCACCATTACCTTTGGAACCGATACCTTTCTTGCCAGTTATGGGCAGTTTGCACATCCTTATGATTTTTACAGTATTCGTTATGTGTTTGCTGGGGGTGAAAAACTTAAGGAAAAAACCAGAGTCCTATGGATGGAAAAATTTGGATTACGAATTTTTGAAGGGTATGGGGTGACCGAGGCTTCACCGGTCATCAGTTGTAATACCCCGATGCGCAATAAACCAGGCACGGTGGGCCATTTTTTACCGGGAATTCGTTATAAAATTAAAAAAGTATCGTCGTTGCAAAGAGGGGGACGTTTATTTATTTCCGGTCCAAATGTGATGTACGGTTATTTAAGTAGTGACGCGCCGGGGAAACTGATTCCGTTGCCCGGTGGTTGGCATGACACCGGTGATATCGTTTGTCTAGATGACGGTTATTTACAGATTATCGATCGTGCGAAACGTTTTGCTAAAATTGGTGGAGAAATGCTGTCTTTAGCTGGATTAGAAAATGCTATTTATGAATTATGGCCGCATTGTCAGCATGGGTTAATCAATCTACCGGACTCAAAAAAAGGTGAATATTTAATTTTAGTCACCGAATATGAACAAGCAACTCGTTATCAGTTATCTAATTTTTACCGAACCAACGGATTGCCTGAGCTCGGGTTGCCGCGACAGATATTTTATATGAAAACTTTACCGTTACTCAGTACGGGAAAAGTCAATTATCCGATAGTCAAACAGTGGGTCATTGAACGTTTAGCGGAATAAACCGTGGTTTGCAAATCACATCAAAGCAAATCGCTTGCGAGACAAAAAAAGTTTAGAGGAAACTCTGATAAATTGATTAATTTTTGTCTAAAATTAAGATTTAAGCGGATCTTTTATCATAAAATGATTAAACTTGGTTTTATTCAAAGCAAATAATAACAAAGCGATGTCGATTTCGATCAATCATCCTCATGATAAGTTTTTTAAACGAAATCTCAAGGAAAAGAAGATCGCTATCGATTTTTTAAAAGCCTATATCCCCCCGGTGATTCATCAGTCTATCGCGCTGGAGACTTTAAAGCTGACTGAAAAAAGTTTTGTTATTCCTGTGTTACGAGAAATTCATAGTGATATCATTTATCAGTGCAACATTCATCAAAAACCGGGCTATCTTTTTTCTTAGTCGAGCATGAATCGACGGCTAAAAATAAATTCATGGCGTTTCGCTTATTACAGTATATGGTTTCTTTGAGTGCTGAGCACTTACAACAAGGCCATAAAAAGTTACCTATTATTTTACCGTTGTGTGTTTATCATGGCGAAGTCTCTCCTTATCCCCACTCAACGGATCTCTATGATCACTTTGATGAGCCGGATTTTGCACGGCAAGTGATGTTTAAGCCTTTCAAGCTGATTGATTTGACGATTTTTTCAGATGAGGAAATCAGTCAGCATGTGGCCGCTTTGATGGAAATGCTATTCAAACACCATCGAGCCAAGAACTTCATGGTGATTATGAGGAAAATGCTGCAAAACCGGCTGATGCAAAATGTAGTGAAACAGCTTCCTATTTCCTATCTGAGGGATATGTTAAGCTATATCGTCCATACGACTCAGGACGAGTATGAGCTACAGGCGACTCATCATCTCATTAAAGAACTC
This sequence comes from Rickettsiella massiliensis 20B, assembly GCF_000257395.1. GTDB lineage: Bacteria > Pseudomonadota > Gammaproteobacteria > Diplorickettsiales > Diplorickettsiaceae > Diplorickettsia > Diplorickettsia massiliensis. Next base: position 824,227 of record NZ_AJGC01000001.1, on the reverse strand, counting down.
ATCCAGGCTTTTCCAGAAGGAATCTGCGAGGAAATCAATTATGACGTTTGCACAACAATTTAAAGAAGAATATAAACAAGAATTTATGAGTACCTTGGCACCGCAAATTGAACAGCAAGGTCGACAAGAAGGTCGACGAGAAGGCGAGTATGATAAAGCCCTCGTTATAGCAAAAAAAATGCTTAATAGAGGAGAAAATCAGGATTACATTAAAGAAATGACAGGTCTTTCTGATCAAGAACTACGTTGCTTAGAAGAAACGTGTACCTGAACAATAATGAAGTCGTGGATGAGGCGCTGCGTAGGGAGTCATTTTCTAGGCAAATAAAAACAAAACATTTTGATCGGTTTGAAATTTACAAAAACGTTGTAAAGTGAAATTAAGCTTTATGTCTCGAGAAAGTCAGTCAAAACACTGCGTGCGACGACACGTTCGATCATTTGAATCTCCCTTATCGGTTCTGGTGACGTCTTGTGTTTTTGGGTATGTCTTACTTGCGACACGGGCTCAAAAATTATGTGTCCTGTTTCTTGGGCAAAGTGTAGACAGCTTACTCGTTTCCTTTCAGAAAAGGTATCCAGAACAATGTATTAATTGGGTGACAAAAAATAGGCCGGCTTTGATAGTCAAAGTTTTGAAAGTGGTTAATGGGTTGAGTCAAGCGGGAGACGTGAGGTTGGATCCACAAGGAACGTTGTTTCAACAAACGGTTTGGCGCCGGCTACAAACTATTCCACGCGGAGAGACTGTGAGTTATAGCACGATAGCACAGTGTATCGGTCGACCACAGTCGGTACGCGCCGTAGCCAACGCGTGTGCCGCGAATCCGGTTGCAATGTTTATTCCTTGTCATCGTGTTCTCAGCAAAACAGGTGCCTTAACGGGTTATCGATGGGGTTTAGAATACAAACGCCAATTACTCGCACGTGAAGGAATTATTCATCCTTCGTTGGTTTGGTAGGGATACTTTCGCGTAATTTTTTGAGTTTTTCACCTATTTTTAATTCAAGTCCACGAGGAACTGGGAAATAATACTCTTGTTCACCTAACGCTTCTGGAAAGTAGGTGACACCTTGTGCATACGCATTGGGTTCGTCGTGTGGGTAGCGGTAATCCTTTCCATAATCGAGTTGACGCATTAAGCGAGTGGTTGCATTGCGCAAATGCAGAGGTACATCAAATGTCCCGCCTTTTGCTACTTCTGCTTTGGCGGTATTCAACGCATGATAGACGGCATTACTTTTTGCGGTACACGCTAAATAAACCACTGCCTGGGCCAGGGCTAATTCTCCTTCCGGACTGCCTAGACGTTCCTGGACTTGCCAAGCGGTTAAAGCGAGTTGTACGGCGCGGGGATCGGCATTACCAATGTCTTCACTGGCCATCCGGACAATCCGTCGCGCGAGATATAAAGGATCACAACCGCCATCCAGCATCCGCGCGAGCCAATACAGTGCCGCATCCGGGCCGCATCCGGGTGTGAACCACGAACTGATTTGTGTAGTGCTGAAATTTGTTCATGAAAAAAGTCGGCTTGTTTATCAAAGCGCCGCAAATTGGTTTGTGTCACTTTTTTTAAGATGGATTCATCAATCAATTGGTTTTCAGCTAAATCCGCCGCAATTTCCAGTAAGTTGAGCGCTTGCCGGGCATCGCCGTCAGCAATATTCGCTAATTGTTGTTTGGCGCTTTCTGTAATCGTCAATGTCAACGTTCCTAAACCGTGTTCGGTATCGCATAAGGCGCGATCAATCAGTTGTACAATATCTACTGAGGCGAGTTTTTTTAATACATAGATACGTGTTCGTGATAAAAGTGCATTGTTTTAAAAGCAAAACGATGCGCCAACAAGAATGAATAAACCAGGCTCGACGAAAGGGAGTAAGGCATCTTGTTGTGATTTGGTAAAACGATGAATTTCATCAATAAATAATAAAGTGGGTTGTGGGTGTGCAACCTGTTCGTAGGCCACTTTTGCTGTTTCCGCTAAAAGACGGAGTTCACGCACGCCCATAGAGAGTGCTGAACAGGCTTCAAAACGGAGTGAAGAGTGTTGCGCCATTAAACGTGCTAGGGTAGTTTTCCCCGTACCTGGAGGCCCCCACAAAATCATTGAATGCAGTTTACCGTGTGACAAAGCATATCGTAATCCTTTTCCGACACCTAAGAGATGAGATTGCCCGATAAACTCATCGAGCGATTGCGGGCGCATCCGCGCGGCAAGCGGTGCTAAAGATTGATTTTGCGTAACCATCCTCAGACTATAAACCGGATAGACCTAAGGATTCAATAAATAAAAACTAGTGCTTACTGTGTTTTTGTTCAATAAAGCGGATGATCAGCTCCGCTACATTTTTTTGAGTCGCTTTTTCTATTCCGGCTAATCCCGGAGAAGAATTGACTTCCATGACAAGAGGACCTCGTTTTGAGCGCAATAAATCGACACCGGCAATATTTAAGCCAATAATTTTTGCGGCGCGAATCGCCGTGGCGCGCTCTTCTGTACTGAGTTTGGCAAGATGAACGGTGCCGCCACGATGGACATTCGAACGAAATTCTCCACTTTTCGCACGCCGCTCCATGGCAGCAATCACTTTACCATTGACGACAAAACAGCGAATATCGGCTGCTTTGGATTCTTTAATATATTCTTGCACCATAATATGTGCTTGTAAGTCTAAGAACGCTTCAATTACGCTGGTTGCCGCTTGTTGGGTTTCCGCTAAAACCACCCCGATCCCTTGAGTACCTTCTAAAATTTTGATGACCAATGGCGGACCCCCGACCATTTCAATTAAATCTTGAATATCGTCCGGTGAATAAGCAAAACCGGTAATCGGCAAACCCACTCCTTTGCGAGATAATAATTGTAAGGAACGAAGTTTATCTTGTGCCCGGGTGATGGAGATGGAATCATTGGCGACGAACACGCCCATCATTTCAAATTGGCGTACTAATGCGGCGCCATAAAACGTGATCGACGAACCGACTCGTGGGATGACGGCGTCAAATTTATCGAGAATTTTACCTTTATAATGAATCGATGGATTTTGCGAAGTGATATTCATATAACAACGTAATGTATCGATAATCTTGACGGTGTGGCCACGCTTAATCGCTTCTTCAGCAAGACGACGTGTCGAATAGAGTTTTGCGTAACGAGACAAAATCGCAATTTTCATAAAAGAACGCTATTTTTTGTGTTGTAGTAGGTAAGAGCGGCCGGGGTCGACAATAAAACGATTACTCAATGCGGTGCGCCCTAACAGCATTTTGAAACGCATATTGTCGCGACTCGTTAATGTGATTTCAATAGGCCAACTGTATTGACCGACAATAAGCGGCGTACAGATGACGTAACGACGTTCTTTGTGCCCCCCTGAATCGGTGATTTCTCGAATATCAACCAAATCCGCTACGCATTCGATGACACGTCGAGTCCCTTGACGGGTGAGGGAACGAACCTTGAAACAAACTTTTTGTTTATGGTGGACAGGTTCATCCGGCGTATGGAGACTAAAAGCATGTAACGCAGAAGTACGAGCACCGGTGTCTATTTTAGCTTTGATGCGAGAGAGACCGAGTTCTGGCAAGGCCACCCACTCTCGCCAACCAATCAACACCGGCGATTTCATTCGTTATTTAACGATAGAGAGTTTTGGTTTTGCGCCCGAACGAACTTTAGGAGGAGGGGGTGGGGTTCCGTCACCTTCGTCTTCCGCGCCTTCTTCTTCAGCAAAAACCATGCCCTGACCGTTTTCACGTGCGTAAATTGCTAACACTGCACCGATAGGCGCATACACTAATGTCGATTCTCCGTTAAAACTCGCGTCAAATTGAATCGCTGCCTGATCAATTTTAAGATGGAGGATCGCTTCTTTCGAAATGTTCAGTGTTATTTTTCCTTCATTGAACTCGGCATCGATCAACAGATAAGGGGTTAACTCATTATCGCTGATCCAATCGTAAAACGCTTTTAATAGATAGGATCGATTTGATATCATTTAAACTTTCACTCCAAATTCAGTTTCATTTGAAATCGCCTTGAGCGAAGGACGCTTAAAAATACGTGCCTTATAATTCAAAATACTTTCTGGTAATGTGTTCATTTTAACGCCTAAACAATCTAAGCGCCACAGTAAAGCAGCAATACAACAGTCAACGAGTGTAAATTCTTCATTCATAAAATAAGGCTTGCCGGAAAAAACGAGATCAAGATGGCTTAAGCTATCTTCTAGTTTCTTTTGTGCGATGTTTGCTTCTTCTTGCTGCGCCGCATTGGCATCATTTTTATACCCTTTTTCAATCGCATGGAGAAGTGGATACCAATCTCGTTCAATACGATAAATCATTTGTCGACTTTTCGCGCGCGCGACGGGATAAACAGGGAGTAAGGGCGGGTGTGGATATCGCTCATCTAAATATTCGGTAATAATATTCGCTTCATACAGAATCAGATCGCGGTCAATAATGACCGGAACATTGCCGTATGGACTGATTTCTAGAAAGTTTTCAACCACCTCTTGTGAAGTGATATCGAAAATTTCTGCATGGATACCTTTTTCAGCGAGGACAATACGTACTCGATGACTGTAGGGATCATCGTAACTGACATATAAGCTCATTGTAGAACGTTTACCGGCTGATTGCGCCATAGAAATGCTTCTCCATAGTAGTCAATAAAGTCTTCAACCTAGAATCATCATTTTATTGAGCAATTGATGAAAACGTGTGTCGAACTCTAAGCATTCATTTCATGTTAATCGCTCCGTGAAGAGGGATTAACGGAGTGCCAAATTTGTTTTTTTAGAAGATAGGCAAGCCCTACAAATATCAGCAAAAAAACACATACTTTTTTGCCGTAAGATCGACGAGTCGCTCGAGTGGTTTCGCCGACATAATCCAAAAAATGGATAAGGTCCGTTAAAACATCTTCTAACACCCAGTTTGGCGTATCGCCGCCAGCGGTTTTTACCTGAGTGAGCTTGTCAACCTCGGATAGAAATGCAGACCCAATGATCTAAGCTGTGATGGCGTAGCATCGTCAGCGGGTTGGGCATGGCTGTACGATTAACGAGATAATTATTGACCCCAAAGGACGTTTGTTGTCTTCATAAAAACCAAGGAGGTAATTATACACCCAATTTACACTTCGTGCGCGAGTAATCAACCAAAGGTCGGGAGGGATCACTCCAAACCAGTGTAATGCTTGTTGTTGGGTCAACGCCGACTCAATGCGTTGATGTGCGGACACGCCCGTTAAAATGAGATTTTTTTTAAGTTGTTGTTGACCTCATTGCGGTTTTTTTTATCAATTATCTGTAAATCTTCGGCCATTTTATCATATCGCATCAGTTTGAGTGAATGACAACCTGAACAAAAATACATAAAATATTTTGCACCACGTTGTAATGACGCGACCGTTTTAGGTGCGTGCAGGGTGGCGGGCTGATTTGTATGGAGTGACTGCGATGCAGTGTATGCAACAGCGTGTTCAATGATACACCACCCTAAAATGAAAATAAGTTTCCACATAACACCGACTGCTATTTTAGTGAAGTGTTTGTCGTGTATAAAACGGCATCAATAAAAAAATAAAAAATAGAGTAACGCACAGAATCTGAGTAGTACTAGATTTTGCATCGTTTGGGCCGTCGCCCCTAAAAATCCCAGAACGATAAAACTGAAAACAAAACCACTTAGAGCCAGTTTAAATAGCCAATTTCGTTGTCCCGTACCGGGCATACTTTTATCGAGCCACGGGAGTAAAAAGAAAAGTAATGGGGCCCCTAACACAGTGAATGTTCCAAAAAATGAATTAGGAATCACACAAAGTAAGCTGTAAAAGGGGGCAAGATACCAAAGTGGTCGAATCGTGTTGGGTGTTTGGTGTGGATGAGCGGGGATAAAATTCGATGCTTCTAAAAAATACCCCCCCCACATCTCGGGCATAAAAAAAACAATCAGCGAAAAAATAAATAGACTGATGGCCAAGGCAAGTAAATCTTAGCTGGTGTAGTAAGAATGAAATGGAATATCAGTGGACGGAAGTGATGCGCGTGTCGGTGAAGTGGTTCTTTGTGGGCGAGTTGACCTGACTGTACGTAAGGCAACGAGATGGAAGCCGACCAAAAAATAAATAGTGTTGGTAACCCGACGTTATGTAAAGGAAAAAAACGATGTAGGGCCACTGCAGAAACATGGCTGTCGCCGCGTAACCAATACCTTAGCGTTTCACCGAAAAAGGGGAACGTGCCGACCGCAGAGGCGGCGGCTTGACTTGCCAATACGACATTTGTCCCCAAGGGAGGAGATAACCTAAAAAGGTTTCACTTAATTGAGAGCAGATAGAGTAACACCCCTAATAACTAAACCAATTCTCTGGGTTTTTTATAGGAACCATAGAGCAAACCACGCAATAGATGCGCGTAAAGCAAAATGAAAAAAAGGAAGCACCACTCGAATGCAGGTAACGAATGAACCAGCCACACGGGACGTCTCTCATTAAGTATTCAATCGAATTAAAAGCGGCTTCCGGTGTCGGGGTATAAAACATCATCAACCAAAACCCACTAAAAAAACCTGTAAACCTAAGAAAAAAAGGCTTAACGCGCCAAACACATACCAACCATTTAAGTTCGCTGGCAGATAATAATGGTAACGTGTTTTTGCATGAAAGTGGTGAGCGGGAAACGTGCATCCAGCCAAGCGATAGAATGTTTCAAAAAAGAGACGCGAGATTCGGGTTCGGTCGGCTCCATCTTTTAGATATGCTCCGGATCTTGTCCTATTACCAAGGTATAAGGATTCATAAAATGATACGGTGGAATTTTTAAATTGCTTGCTGCGGGAACATTTTTCAAGACACGGCCCGCTAGATCAAACATTGACCCATTACAGGGACAAAAAAACCTAGCCAATTTTTTTACTTCACCGCGTTGAGGTTTGTATTGTGTTGCGCAACCCAGGTGAGTACACAAGGCAATCACAACAAAATATTCTGGATTTAATGAACGATAATTTTTTTGAATATAAGGTGGTTGTTGAGCGGTGAATGAATCTGGATCGACTAATTGTGGGCGTATTGAGAGAAGAGAGTATCTAACATAGCTTGTGTTCGACGAATAATCTAAACGGGTTGATTATTCCAAACCGCAATCAGTGATTCCCCAGGCACTAAAGGGCGCAAATCCACGTTGGTATGAGTCGGCGCAGGCCATGATTTTAAAAAAAGAAAGAAAAAGGCGGTGATCCCTAAACTGCCTATTAATTTAGTGAGCGTAACCAGAAAATGGCGGCGATCGTCTTCCATGATCCGCCTTTCTTATAATGAACTCAAATAAAAAGCAAAAAATAAACCGCTAAAAAAACCGCGATAAATTTAAAGCAGACTTATCGCGGTTGGCAAACAAGAAGACAATTGAAGAAACAAGAAACGTTTTCCGTTGGATCGACTAATTAACGTTTCGAGTATTGAGTTCCTTTACGAGCCTTATGGCGCCCTACTTTTTTCCGTTCGACTTTTCGTGCGTCACGCGTGACTAAACCTTCACGACGCAACATGCGGCGAAAAGAAAGCGTTTGTTCAAGTTCGTTGTCGATTTCGGCGGCAGGAGTTGTGGTCGCTTCATCGTACTGAATTAACGCACGGCTAATTCCGTGACGAATCGCACCGGCTTGACCGCTGCTTCCCCCACCACAAACGGTGATGGAAAAATCAAATTGATCGAGTTGACTCACCACTTCTAAAGGTTGACGAACCATCATGCGCGCGGTTTCACGACCAAAGTAAGATTCTAGGTCACGGCCATTGACTGAAATCTGACCGGTTCCTTTTTTCATAAATACCCGGGCAACCGATCTTTTACGACGACCCGTACCATAATTTTGCATTTGCCTTGTTGCCATAAATCAACCTAATTTTAATTATTAACGTTTAGCTGTGGGTTCTGTGCCTGATGTGGGTGCACACTACCCCGGTAAACTTTTAACTTGGTGAGCATTGCATAACCTAACGTATTTTTAGGTAGCATACCTTTCACCGCTTTTTCGATAATTCGCGCTGGAAAACGTTGTTGTAATTTATCGAACGAAACCGTTTTTAACCCACCTGGATAGCCCGTGTAATGTTCGTATTGTTTATCGCTAAACTTATTCCCCGTGACCACGACCTTTTCGGCGTTGATCACCACAACGTAATCGCCCGTGTCGACGTGCGGTGTGAATTCAGGTTTGTGTTTCCCGCGTAAGAGGTGCGCTAAATGACTCGCGAGTCGACCTAGTGTTTGACCCGAGGCATCGATAAGATGCCATTTGCGCTCTATCTGACCGGTTTTGGCCATCGAAGTCTTCATAGTTGTGATGCTCCAGCACGCCGCCCACGTGGTGTGAATAGTACAATATGGCGGATTGATTCTAAAACAGTGAGGCGCGATTCTAACAAAAATAGACGAAACATTACAAGTATAACACGGATTCGACTGGTTTGGGTCGGGTGAGCCGCTCAAACGGGTCGATTTTTTCAATTATTTACAGGGAAGAATCGACCCTCATGTGCTTTTTTGTTATCCTGCGTACCAACGGAATAGGCTGGATCTTTCACCGATTTTTAGTAACAGTTTCGCTGCAAAGACTCAGGTCAATCCTCTTACTCTATAATAAAGGTTTTTTATGCGCCAATTTCCCGTAACCCGATTGCGTCGCCTGCGCATGCGCGATTTTAGTCGACGGTTAAGTGCGGAGACCCGACTGAGTACCCATGATTTAATTTGCCCAATGTTTTTGTTACCTGGTAACAACCAACGTCAGCCTATTCCGAGTATGCCTGGAATTGAGCGGCTTACTTTGGATCATCTGTTGGAAGAAATTCAGATATTACAGCAATTAGATATTCAAGCGATAGCTCTGTTCCCTGTCACCCCGATCGAGTTTAGGACCGCTGACGCAGCAGAGGCCTATAATCCTGAAAGTTTAATTCCGACCGCAATTCGAGCGATTAAAGCGAATTTTCCAGCGATGGGAGTGATTACCGATGTGGCCTTAGACCCGTATACTCTGCATGGCCATGATGGTTTATTGAGTACAACTGGGGAAATTCTTAACGATAAAACGAATGATGTGTTAGTCAAACAAGCCTTGTGCTATGCCGAAGCGGGTGTCGATGCTTTAGCGCCTTCCGATATGATGGATGGTCGGATTGGCGCGATTCGTCAAGCTTTAGAAGCACAAGCTTATGTGAATACACAAGATTATCGCCTATTCCGCTAAATATGCCTCGCAATTCTATGGCCCGTTTCGGGAAGCGATTGGTTCGGATAAGACGTTGCAAGGCTTGAGCAAACAGACGTATCAAATGGACCCGGCAAATAGTCATGAAGCCTTACATGAAGTGGCGCTTGACCTGGCCGAAGGAGCTGATATTGTAATGGTAAAACCTGGGATGCCTTACCTGGATGTGGTTTATCGAGTCAAACAACGGTTTGCAGTGCCCACGTTTGTTTATCAGGTCAGTGGCGAGTATTCTATGCTGAAGATGGCGGTGATCCAGGGCTATCTTCGCGAGCGGCCAGCGATACTAGAAAGCTTGTTGGCTATCAAGAGGGCGGGGGCCGATGCTATACTGACCTACTTTGCGAAGCAGGCGGCCCAGTGGCTGACAAATTCACAGGAGTGATTTTCATCCAGTTGAGATACCTGTATAATTAATGGTCTTGCGAATGTGGCGGAACTGGTAGACGCGCTGGATTTAGGTTCCAGTGGGGTAACCCGTGAGAGTTCGAGTCTCTCCTTTCGCACCAGCTAGTAGACCTAGGAAACAACGATAAAGAGTCTTTTTATTTATGAGTGAATTGCAAATTTCGGTAGAAGAAACCGGGCATTTAGATCGTCGGTTAAGTGTGGTGGTTCCCACGCTACAGCTTGAACAAGACCGTAAGCGTCGTCTTGCGGATTTAGCAAAAAAAGCGCGCCTTGATGGTTTTCGTCCAGGTAAAGTTCCTGTTTCCGTCGTCGAAAAGCTTTATGGTCAGAGTATCTGGAGTGAAGTGGTTCAGGAGTCTTTGCAACACAGCTTAGCCCATGCACTGAAAGAACACGCATTAACTCCGGCTGGGGCATATTGATTTAGTGAAGGCTGAACGAGGCCAAGATTTAGAATATATCGCTCATTTTGAGATTTACCCCAAAGTGGCTGCACCGGAAGAAAGTCAGATTACGCTTGAAAAAACAGTCGTAACGTTTGCAGAGTCGGATATAGATGAAGTGCTCGCGCGTATTCGTCTGCAACATGCCGAGTGGATAGAAGTCCCGCGTGCGGCCGGCTACGGTGATCAAGTAACGTTTGATCTTCTTTATGCGGTCAGGCGGCAGAGGGTTCTTTTACAACCATTTTACCCACGAATACCACGGCAGAAGAAGCGGCTAAAAAAGAGACAACCGTTACCGTGCAAATTAAGCGTGTGTGTGAAGCCAAGCTGCCTGAATTAGACGAAGCCTTGATCAAAGGGTTTGGTATCGAAGAAGGTAATCTCGAAACACTGCGTTTACGTATTCGGGAAAAAATTCAAGAAGAGATTCATCAGCGAGTTCGAGACAAGCTCAAAACACAGCTGCTCGATCATTTGTTAGGTGAAGAGTTTTATCGTTTAGAAGCGGATGCCCGATCGAAAATGGTCCAAAAAGCCGGGCAAGAGCCGGTTGAATTGACTGCAGAGAAGCAGGAAGAGTTACGTGAATTCGCGCGCCGGCGGGTTACATTAGGATTATTATTTAACGCGTTAATCGAAAAATATCAGCTTAAAGTCGACGAAGTTCGGCTTAAACAACAAGCGGAGCGGCTTTTGAGTGCCTTCCAATTTGATATTTCCATGCGTGAGCGACTTTTTAAAGATGAACGAATGATGTTTAACCTTCGTTCTTCGGTGTTAGAAGATCAACTGATCGACACGTTGCTTGACAAGGTCTGCTACACAGAAAAACCAGTCGATTACAAGGAGTTTATGAGTTCTGAGATAAATCAATAACAAACGGAACTGATCTTAAATTGAATCGTGCTAATCGGCTTTGTTTATTGATTTACGAGGCGAGCACGGTTCTCAATACTTATTTTTTTAGAGAGTAATTATGCATACGATGAAAATGGCAAAAGCGGAATTAAATTCGTTACTTGTTCCTATGGTCGTTGAACAGTCGGGTCGAGGTGAACGTGCTTACGATATTTATTCTCGACTACTCAAGGATCGTATTATTTTTATCGTGGGACCGATTGAAGATCATATGGCCAATCTGGTGATTGCTCAGATGCTATTTTTAGAATCTGAAAATCCCGATAAAGATATCTTTTTATACATTAACTCGCCAGGGGGGGTTGTGACCGCTGGTTTGGCTATTTACGATACCATGCAATTTATTAAGCCTGATGTGAGCACCATGTGTATTGGTCAAGCAGCCAGTGCGGCGGCGCTGTTGCTGTGTGGCGGTAAAGAAGGGAAACGTCATTGTTTGCCGCATGCACGGATGATGATTCATCAGCCTTTAGGAGGATATCAAGGTCAGGCGAGTGATATTGAAATTCACACCCGAGAAATGTTACTTCTTAGAGAGCGCATCAATGCCATTATGGCCAAGCATACCGGGAAGAATGCCGGGGATATATTGCGTGACACAGATAGGGACAACTTTATGGGTGCGCAACAGGCGATCGATTATGGACTCATTGATTCAGTCTTAACAAAAAGGTTTCCTAACGAGTCTGCAAAGAGCGATTTAGAAGCGACGGTGACCAGCTAAAGTTTTGGATGGTTTTATTAAGTACAAGTAGGTAATGATTTATCTCCCAGTAACTCATTGTATAAATATTAATAACAGTTTATGAGGTGTGACGTATATGACCGATTTAACTAATGGCAAAGCCTCGGGGCCTCTGCACTGTTCATTTTGTGGTAAAAGTCAAAATGAAGTGCCAAAGCTGATTGCCGGGCCCTCCATTTTTATTTGTAATGAATGTGTCCAATTATGCAGTGATATTCTGCAAGAAGAGTTTCAACAAGAGGTCCCTCGTCAAGAAGGGCACTTTGTTATTCCGAAGCCCGCAGAAATACACAGTGTGTTTGATGAATTTGTGGTCGGTCAAACGTACGCTAAAAAAGTATTATCTGTTGCGGCGTATAATCATTACAAACGTTTGGACTTGCTGAAAAAAGCCAAGCACCATCCCTTGAATGCGAAAGATGAAACGGAAGTCAGTAAAAGTAATGTGTTATTGATTGGTCCAACGGGGAGTGGTAAAACGCTGTTAGCTAAAACGTTGGCGCGTTTATTTAATCTTCCTTTTGCGATTGCTGATGCGACGACACTGACTGAAGCCGGTTATGTCGGGGATGATGTTGAAAATATTTTACAAAAATTACTCCAGGCTGCTAATGGCAATGTAGAGCGTGCACAGCTCGGCATTATCTATATCGACGAAATTGATAAAATTAGTCGTCGTGCTGAAAGTCCTTCGATTACGCGAGATGTTTCCGGTGAAGGCGTCCAGCAAGCACTGCTTAAATTACTTGAAGGTACGGTTGCCTCGGTTCCCCTCCAAGGTGGGCGTAAGCATCCGAATCAAGAAACCGTACAAATCGATACGACCAATATTCTCTTTATTTGTGGGGGTACGTTTTCAGGTCTAGAGAAAATCATTCGTCACCGTACCGAACGAACAGGCATTGGTTTTGCCGCAGATGTGCGTAGCAAAGAAGAAAAGGAAGCGGTGCAAACAATGTTACGCCGCCTGCAATCGGAAGATTTAGTCAAATACGGTATTATTCCTGAGTTGATTGGTCGATTACCGGTTATCGCGACCTTAGAAGAGCTGAATGACGACATGTTGGTTAAAATATTAAAAGAACCTAAAAATGCACTCATCAAACAGTATGTTAAACTCTTTAAAATGGATAATGTCGATTTAGAGTTTCGCGATGAAGCGCTGCGCGTGGTCGCAAAAAAAGCGTTAGAACGAAAAACCGGTGCCCGTGGATTACGATCTATCTTAGAAAACGCCTTGTTAGATGTGATGTATGAACTTCCATCCATGCAAAATGCAGATAAGGTTGTTATTGAAGGGACAACCATTACAAAGGGCGCTAAACCGTTAGTCATTTATAGACAAGAGTCAGATATCGATAGACAAGATGACGATTTAGCCGCAGGTAGGGATTAACGAAAATATATTTTTATTACAGGAAAAAAGTTTATGGGTAAAACAACTGACGTAGTAGAGCGATTACCATTATTACCACTTAGAGACGTTGTTGTTTATCCCCATATGGTTATTCCCCTTTTTGTCGGGAGAAAGCACTCCATCAAAGCGTTAGAAGCGACGATGACGGCGACCTCTACCGACAAAAAAATTATCTTAATTGCACAAAAAAATCCCGCAGAAGACAATCCCGGCATCGATAGTTTTTATCAAGTTGGAACAGTTGTTAAAACTGCCTGATGGGACCGTGAAAGTGTTAGTGGAAGGTTCGCAGCGTGGTCGTGCTAAAGCCTTTCATGTCGAAGCAGATTACCTCAGTGCAGAGATAGAAGTCGTCGAGATGCCAAAAACTGAGCCCGATCAAGATATCGAAGTCCTTACACGAACCGTTTTAGCGCAATTTGAGCAGTACGTTAAACTCAATAAAAAAATCCCTATGGAGATTCTCAGTACGCTGTCGAGTATTGAAAATCCCGGTCGTTTGGCTGATATGATCGCCGCACATCTCTCTCTCAAGATACAAGATAAACAACAAATCCTCGAAGATTTTCTAGTTAAGGATCGTTTAGAAAAACTACTTGCTTTTATAGAAAGTGAGATTGATTTTTTGCAAATGCAAAAACGAATTCGCAGTCGAGTCAAAAAGCAGATGGAAAAAACGCAACGCGAATACTATTTAAATGAACAAGTCAAAGCGATTCAAAAAGAGTTAGGTGAATCACAAGGTTTGGGCAATGAGCTTGAAGAAATTGCCGATAAAATAGAAAAAGCGAAAATGCCAAAAGAAGCGAAAGAAAAAGCGCTTTCCGAATTAAGTAAACTGAAATCGATGTCACCGATGTCGGCTGAGGCCACTGTGAGTCGTAATTATTTAGACTGGATTTTAGCGGTGCCGTGGAGTAAATCCAGTAAAGTCGTGTTTGATTTAGATTCTGCACAAAAAATTTTGCAAGAAGGACACTACGGCTTAGATAAAGTAAAAGAGCGTGTGATTGAGTTTCTAGCGGTCCATAAACGTGTCAAAAAATTAAAAGGTCCGATTCTTTGTTTAGTCGGTCCACCGGGTGTCGGTAAGACCTCATTAGGCCAGTCGATTGCACGAGCGATAGGCCGAGAGTTTAGTCGAATCTCTTTAGGTGGTGTACGCGATGAGGCTGAAATTCGTGGCCATCGGCGCACTTATATTGGTTCGATGCCGGGCCGGATCATGCAAAAAATGGCTAAAGCGGGGGTCAAAAACCCACTTTTTATGCTAGATGAAATCGACAAAATGGCAATGGATTTTCGAGGCGATCCGGCTTCTGCCTTGCTTGAAGTGTTGGATCCAGAACAAAATGTCGCCTTTGATGACCACTACCTTGAAGTAGGTTACGATCTTTCTGAAGTACTCTTCATTGCGACAGCGAATACCTTAGATATTCCTCCGGCTTTGCTTGATCGGATGGAAGTGATCCGTATCCCTGGTTACACGGAAGATGAAAAAATTAATATTGCTAAACAGCATTTGCTTCCTAAACAAATTAAGCTCAACGGACTTAAAACAACATCGAAAAAGCAAGAGTTAGTGGTAACCGACGACGCTTTGCGTGATATTATTCGTCATTATACGCGTGAAGCAGGTGTACGGAATCTTGAGCGAGAAATTTCTAAGATTTGTCGTAAGGTTGTGACAGAAATTGAGCGCAATGCTAGCCTAAAATCGGTTAAAGTGAGCGCAGCGAATTTAGAAGAATATCTAGGTGTGAGACGTTATCGCTATGGTTTAGTTGAATCACATGATCAAATTGGCCAGGTCAGTGGCTTGGCTTGGACAGAAGTTGGCGGCGAATTGTTGACAATTGAAGCGGCAGTGATTCCGGGGAAAGGTAAAACAAGTTATACCGGTCATCTAGGTGAAGTGATGCAAGAATCGATTCAGGCAGCGTTTACGGTTGTGCGTAGTCGTGCGGTGGTGCTGGGGCTCACTCATAATTTCCATGAAAAAATTGATGTCCATGTGCATGTTCCAGAAGGTGCAACGCCCAAAGATGGTCCAAGTGCGGGTATTGGGATGTGTACAGCGTTGGTTTCGGCCATCACGAAAAATCCGGTTCGTGCGGATGTCGCGATGACAGGAGAAATTACGTTACGTGGCGAAGTTTTGCCGATTGGTGGATTGAAAGAAAAACTATTAGCCGCTCATCGTGGAGGAATCAAAGAAGTCATTATTCCAGAAGAAAACAAACGTGATTTAAAAGAAATTCCTAAAAATATTCAAGAAGGACTGCAAATTTATCCAGTGCGTTGGATCGATCAAGTCCTTGACATTGCTTTGCAAAAAGCCACCAAGCCACTTTCTCGATCGCAATCTAAATTAAAAAAAGGAAAAAAAAACCTTGCCTCGATTAAACTCGTGAGTAAAAAAATACAACAAAAAATTCAGCCTACAACAAATCCACACTAACAATTATAAACCCGCTTGACAGACGAATCTTGCAATACTTACCGATGTGAGGACCTATGAATAAGTCAGAATTAATTGATGTGATCGCTGAAGCCGCCAGTGTTTCCAAAACAGTTGCGGCCAAAACACTCGATTCACTATTAGCCTCTATGACCCGAGCGTTAGCAAAAGGTGAAGATATTACCTTAATTGGCTTTGGTTCATTTACCGTACGTGAACGCAAAGCGCGTGTAGGACGTAATCCGCAGACAGGTGATGTACTACAAATTGCGGCGAGTCGTGTGGTTGGATTCAAAGCCGGAAAAACATTAAAAGATACCATGCAAAAAGGGTAGTAATATTTTTCAATTCAGTTTAGAATACGGACCCTTCCGATAGGGTGCTTAGCTCAGTTGGTTAGAGCATCGCCCTTACAAGGCGAGGGTCGTAGGTTCGAGTCCTACAGCACCCACCATTCAGAAACAGCAGGAGTGGTAGTTCAGTTGGTTAGAATACCGGCCTGTCACGCCGGGGGTCGCGGGTTCGAGTCCCGTCCACTCCGCCAAGTTTTTGCAAATCTGTGAACCTATCTTAATAATTAGAACTTTTTTTTAAGATAGAAACACTCAGCAGTAAGAAGCATAAAAAAGTTTATTTTCTGCCAAACCGTTTCACTTGGAAACGGGTAGTGGCTTTCGAAGATTCCGACATGAGGAGGTTCGTTTATGCTGCAATCGATTCGTGATAAAACACAAGGTTGGTTAACAGGGACGATTATAGGCCTTCTTGTTTTGGTGTTTGTCCTATGGGGAATCCGCGGGTATTTGCAAATACAAGGCCAAGGGAATCAGAAAATTATCGCGCGTAGTGCAGGACAAACTTTATCTCAACAAGAATTTGATGCCGCCTTTAAACAAGTGTATCAGCAAGCACAACAACGCTTAGCCACCTCTGCACCACTGAATTCTGAATTATCAGAATGGCTAAAACAACAACTGATTGCACGTTGGTCTTTGGATCAAATGCTAGTGGCTGCTGCCAACAAACAAAACTATCGTTTAATTGCTGCTAATTTGAATAATGTCCTATTATCCATTCCCGCTTTTCAAGTAAACGGTCATTTTTCGAGTACACAATTCCATACTGTTTTGCGTCATGCGGGTTATAAATCTTTCCTCGATAATTTAAAAAAATCACTCTTAATTGGGCATGTGCAGCAAGGGATGGTGCAGTCTGCTTTTATTTTACCTGAAGAACTGACACAGCTCGTCCGTTGGGAAAATCAAACTCGGCGCTTTGCTTTACTCACGGTTCCACATCGCCTCTTTTTAAAAACTGAACCCGCCATCAGTGAGACGCAAGCAAAAAATTATTATGAGCAACATCAGAATGCATGGAAGGTGCCTGAACAAGTTTCTATTGACTATTTGAAACTCTCTTCTGCTGGAATGAGTGATGAAAAAGCGTTTTTAGATCAACGTGATCAATTGGCTGATTTAAGTTATCGCTATCCAAATTCCTTGGCAAGCGCAGCGAAGCAGTTAAAGTCACCCATTCACTCTAGTTCGTTGTTTAGTCGCCAGGGAGGCAAGGATGCGCTGACGCAAAATCCTAATGTGTTGGCGATGGCGTTTAGTCCAGACGTTTTGCAAGGAAATAATAGTACTTTGCTTGATTTAGATGATAAGACAACGTTAGTGTTACGTATTAAAGAACATAAAGCGGCAGCCGTGGCGCCTTTTTCTGAAGTTAAAAAAGAAATTATTACAAAATTAACTCAACAAGCCGCTATCGATAAGGCACAAGAGACGGGCGAGCGTTTACTGGAACGTTTCCAGCAGAAAAAAACAGCGAAGACTTCTGAAATAAATAAATTAAAGTTAACTTGGCGTGAATTTAAACCGATTAAACGCGACGCACCGCAGCTTTCTGAAAGATTACGCCAAACACTTTTTGCAATGATCTATCCTAAACAAAGTAGTCTATTCCCTGTGTTTACTGGGCAACTGCTTGCCAATGGAGATTATGTCATCATTAAGCTCCTAGCGGTTGAGCCAGGCCATTCGCAGTCACAAACCGCTGAACAACAAAAACAATTGCGTAGTCGCTTAGCCGAACAGGTTGGGCAATTAGATTATCGCCTGTATATTCAGAGTCTTTTACCGCAATCTAAAAACTAATATGGATAGGTTGCGACTAAAGTTACCATTTCCTCTGCCTTAAAAATGAGTTGTATCAAGACCGAATCAATCGTTTAGGTGGGTTGATGTGGGACAACGCTTAAAATTAAAGTGTTATTTTTTAGGGATGTGTGTTAAAGCACCTAAAACCCAGCGTTTAAACAACTCAAAATCAGCTGGATAGGTTATTTTGAGATTATCGGAGCGACCTTCTACCATTTTGGGAGAATGGCCTAACCGCTCAATTGCACTGGCTTCGTCCGTAATCGTGTTATGTTGGATGATCGCTTGTTTTAATGCTTGATCGAGCCAATGGTAGCGAAAAAGTTGTGGAGTGAATGCTTGCCAGTAGGCCGTGCGATCCAGCGTTGTAATCACTTGTGATTCATGACCTACCTGTTTTAATGTCGCGCTTAGTGGATGACCAAGGAGGCCGCCTACTGGGTCGTCGCCGACTTCTTTAATTAATTTATCCAGGTCACTGTGTTGCAACATCGGGCGAACCCCATCATGAACGACGACCCAATCGCTCGCGCACGCCCAGGTTTGCAAGGCTAATAAACCATTTAACACCGAGTGATGGCGCTCAGTACCTCCCTGGACGACCACTAACTTTGGGTGCGTCATCGCAAAGGTTTTCCAATATTGATCCTGTTCATGCAAAACTAAAATACATTTTTTAAATACAGGATAGCTGAGTATACAGTCTAGGGTATACGCTAAAATTGGTTTCCCTTGTACTAAACCATATTGTTTATGGGGGGAGGATTGTTTCATAGGAATAGATAACGCTATACTCTGGCCATGAGTGATTTACTTTCAGAGATCGTCTCTTTGGCGAACCGAGCTGGGGATTGTATTCTCAAAGACTATCATAGCGAGATTATCATTGAATATAAAGCAAACGATTCCCCTGTGACCGCTGCGGATTTAGCCGCTCACCATTGTATCTTACAAGGCTTACAGCAACTGACCCCCGATATCCCGATTATCTCGGAAGAATCTTTTGTCCCACCAATAGAACCGTTATCTACCTCGCGTTATTGGTTAGTGGATCCGCTTGATGGAACAAAAGAATACATGGAAAAAACGGTGAATTTACCGTCAATATAGCGCTGATTGAAAACCATCAGTCTGTATTAGGCGTGGTTGTTGTTCCCGCTTGGAGAACAGTATACTTTGCTAAGCGTGATCAAGGTGCTTTCAAACAAATACAGAATCAATCGCCGCAACCTCTGCAAACGCGGCCGTGGTCAGAAGAAACGGCACTGACTATTTTAAGAAGTCGCCATCATGATCATTCTGAGCTGATGGTTTTTTGTCATCAATTTCCAGCATTCAATTTGATTCGTTGTGGGAGTTCTCTGAAATTTTGTTGGTTAGCTGAAGGGTTGGGCGATATTTATCCACGATTGAGCCCGACCTGTGAATGGGATACGGCAGCCGGCCAATGTATCCTGGAGGTGGCCGGGGGGGCTGTTTTGGATCAGCAAGGTCAACCCTTGCGTTATAATAAATCGCATTCTATCAAACAGCCGGCTTTTTTAGCGGTCGCCGATAGGAATCATGCTTGGAATCATCTATTTCGTTAAAAACAATTATGCTTAGCATTTAAGGAATTCAACTATGTTAAAAAAAACGATTAAAGTGGCGGTCACCGGTGCAGCGGGCCAGATTGGTTACGCACTATTATTTCGCATTGCTTCTGGACAAATGTTTGGATTGGACCAACCCATAGAATTACAATTATTAGAATTGGAAGCCAGTTTGCCGATGTTGCATGGGGTTGCTATGGAGTTAGAGGATTGTGCGTTCCCACTTTTAGAAAAAATTACTTGTACGAGCCAGTTAAACGAAGCGATGCAAGGTGCGCAGTGGGTTATTTTGGTGGGATCGATGCCTCGTAAAGCGGGTATGGAGCGCGCAGACTTGTTAAAAATCAATGGGCGCATTTTTTCCGAACAAGGTAAAGCAATCAATGATCACGCAGCCAATGATGTACGTGTCTTTGTTGTGGGCAATCCTTGCAATAGTAATTGCTTAATTGCGATGCACCACGCGCACGATGTACCAAAAGATCGATTTTTTGCAATGACGCTATTAGACGAAAATCGAGCACGTGCCCAGCTTGCTCAAAAAGCGGGTGTATCGGTTCGTGAAATCAGTCAAATGATTATATGGGGGAACCACTCGAGTACGCAATACCCAGATTTTTATCATGCTCAGATCAGTGGTCAACCCGCAACGGAAGTGATTACGGATCACAATTGGTTAAAAAATGATTTTATTACGACGGTTCAAAAGCGAGGCGCGGCGGTTATTCAAGCGCGGGGGGCTTCTTCTGCAGCTTCTGCTGCGAATGCGGTAGTGGGTAGTGTTTATCACTTGACACATGAAACCCCCTTAGGCGCTTGTTTTTCTGTCGCAGGTTGTGCTTCAGGAGAATATGCCGTTGATTCTGGATTGATTTTTTCTTTTCCTTCTCGTGTCGAGCAGGGTCAGCTTAAAATCATTACAAATATTGAACATAATGCCTTTGCACAAGAAAAAATAGCGGCGACGCTTCAGGAGTTACGTGATGAGCGTGATGAAATAAAACAAATGGGATTAATCGACTAAAACTGATGAGCAATGTCTCGAAAGAACGATTTCGTAAAGACGAGCGTTCTTTAAAAAAGAAACGTTGTGCCGACAGCTAGGAGAGCGTTAGTGGTCGGCACAACGCGTCGAGGCATTTATTTTTGTTCTTTGTGTATTCATTTTCTTATTACTGTTATTTTTTCTTCTAAGCTTTCATAGTGTAATAATTTTTAATTTATTTTTAAATAGTAATCTACATAATGAGTGATTTTTATTTTTTTATACTCTATTTAGAGGTACTTTTAGTTTGCTAACATCTAAAAATGTTGAACTATTTATTGAAAATAGCTATTAATAAAAAATAAATATTAATTTTTTTCTCTCCTCGCTCACTTAAAAAAATTAATTGCGTACTTTATAAACATTGTTTTTTAACAGATTAAAAAAATAGTACTCATCTTAGCGATAGTTTTTTATGATTTAATAGACTTTAGTCTTTTTTATATTTTTTATTTTCTCTGAGGGGAAGTGCTAAAGTGTATCTAAGAATTTTTTTAATGAATTAAACAATGATAAGAGTCAATGGCTTAGGAACGAAACATAATTGCGATTTCATCTTCCTCTTATTAAGGCCTCTGTTAATTGAATGAGTTTGCTATTTCATTTTGTGCTGAGTTCAGGCAAGCTGCGCGATAAAAAACTCTCTTTATCAGTCTCTCTTTTTTAATCAAAGTCACCTTATACAAAGGTACAGCTACTCTGTAGTGATTAAAAAATAATAACCATTATATTTAAATTAACTTTAAGTAAAATAAAGCAGCATTTTAATTTTAGATGTAAAACATTTAAAGTTATAACAAACAAAAGAAATAGGATTTTGATTAGATAGTCCACAATTTGTACTTTAATGTTTCATTATTATTTTATTAAACGATCCAGTCTTGACGAATAAACTCTTTTAAAATCGGTACTATGTTAGCTGTGTGGTTGAGAAATACCACTTTATTTAACACCTTCTAATTTACGACCCAATATATAAGGGTCGATAGTGTGTGTAGATGGCTAACTACCGTCCAGTCCATTAACAGTATTTTTTATATGCCCACGTAAAATACAAATCATTAATAGATATTTTTTCTTTTTAAAATATATTAGAAGGGAGCCTATTTAATTTAAAGAGACAAAGAGTCATTTTGTTATAAAAATTATTAAAGGGACAGTTTGCATATTAGCCACCTATTTTTTGACAAATACTGTTCTGGCCGACGATTTAATGTGTTGTCGAAAAGTCAGTGTTCAAGAGATATAAGGTTTATTTAATCGCTGGGCAAAGGCTTTACAAACAAATAGCCCAGAAAAGGTAGATGAAAATTATATAAGTACCGCGGTCCTCTTACCAACCGCATCTCGGCCACGTTCCACAAGTGTACAGCGGATAAACTATTTTGTTCATTTTTCAGCTGAGTATCCTCGAGTATTGGCTAAAATTGATTCGAGTACCGTGATTTTAGGTTGTAATTCTGCTGTAGATACAGGGCTGTATTCCTTTTTTAGCAAAGATGGTGAAGTGATCCATGCGCGTTATACGTTTACGTATAAGTGGGATGGCTCTCGATGGTTAATTTCAGCGCATCCTTCTCCAAAGGTTCCTGACCAAGATTAATTTCTGCACGCATTCTATTTTGAATGGCTCTTTTTTATGCGCAAGATCTATGGTGATTTTATAATTCGGTATAAGAATAGAACACTAAAAAACAAGCTAAATTGTTTTCTAGGGTATCTATAGCGATGATTTTTGCAAGGAGCTAGATAAATATATGAAACATCAACGATTATGAGAGACTTCATATCGGTAGCGTGGTCCAGACTGTTCTTTATCTCTGGGCGAAATAATAACAATTTTAGTGATGTTTCAACGGGTTCAGTTTGAAAATTTTAAAAGCGTTTACTGTGGCGATGGTTGAATACTGGCGTCACTATTTTCTCAAATGCCTAGTTATGTGCGTTTTTTAGTGCTCATGTGAAAAACAATTGCTTCCCCAACGTAATCTTATTGAAACAGTGATTGACCATTTGAATGCATCGCTATCAAGTTTGACGCAGAGCCATCGTTCTATTATGAATGCAATTGCTCATCTCGTTGCCACCTTTCGTGAACACTCATAACAGAGGTTGCCTATGCTAATTTATCGGACCATTAGATTTGACAGACGCCTATTTTTCAATGAATGATTTTTATCAGCCTTATAAAAAATCAAAAGAAAGCCAAGTAAATAATGTAGCGATCTTTTTTAGAGGGGATATTCTAAGAGAAGTTAATTTCTCGATAGGATATAAGAAATTTTATTCAAATTTAAATCATTCTTATTTTCCAAATTGTGATTTACAAGTAACTAACTTTAGTAATATGGGCTGAACAAAAATTAGTTTTGATCGTATCAAATTGAAGTTTATTCAGCTTACTGAAACGATATGAATACCAGGGCCATTCGTTGAAGTTTATAAAGGTGACACAATAGCAGATATCCCAAATGAAGTTAGAAAACTTTCTTTTTTTGCAGAACAATTACCGACACAAGCAATCACTTATCTTTCTGAGCAAGGTTGGCAAGCTTTTTTCTCAACGAGAATAACTACTTATTATGCTAGCGATCGAGTCATTGGCAATCCAGAAATAAAATCAGTTGAAAAGCTGATCCAATCCAAGTACCAAAGCATCATGTTAATTAAAAAAAACAATCAAGATGAAATAACTTTTAGCGTGGCAGATAATGGGACAATGTCATTCTCAAAATAAATTTTGTTATGTTTTTAAAAGGTGATTAGATTAAAAATAAGGAACAAGGCCAATCAATTTTTATTTTTTTAACAACGCTTTGTGCGGCTAGCTTGTTTAGAACCGTGACGAGAATCAAATATAACTTCCCTGTTTCTTTTATATAAAAAAGAACATGCTTAAAGCTAAATAATTCACTCGCTATGGTGTCAGAAAATAAAGCTTTTTCCTCGAAGAAAAAGTGATTTTTATTCATTGATTCTATCCGGCACAAGCACTTCACGGTTACCATTGCTTTCCATTGCGCTGACTAAACCCGCTTTTTCCATATCTTCCATTAAGCGGGCGGCACGGTTATAACCGATTTTGAGTCGTCTTTGGACGTTTGAAATCGAAGCACGGCGCGTTTCTAGGACAATTTGTACGGCTTGATCATAAAGCACATCTTTTTCGCCGCCTTCCCCTTCCATTAATTCGCTGCCTAATTCTGAACTTTCTAAACTTGCTTGACTGAGATCTAATTTATAATCGGGAGCCCCTAATTTTTTCAACGCACTGACCACATCGTGAACTTCCTGATCGGCAACAAATGCGCCATGTACACGAATCGGCACCCCGGTTCCCGGCGCTAAATACAGCATATCCCCATGCCCTAATAATTGATCCGCTCCTTGTTGATCAAGAATGGTGCGCGAATCAATTTTCGAAGAAACTTGGAAAGCAATCCGAGTGGGAATATTCGCTTTAATTAAGCCTGTAATGACATCGACAGACGGTCGCTGAGTCGCTAAAATTAAATGAATACCGGCTGCCCGTGCTTTTTGCGCAATCCGTGCAATTAACTCTTCTACTTTTTTACCGACGACCATCATCATATCGGCAAACTCATCAATTAAGACAATAATATAAGGAAGTTTAGCTAAGTTCTCGGGTGCACCACCTTGTTCTGGATTCCAAAAAGGATCACAGATCGGTGAATTTTGATCAAGCGCTTCCTGGATTTTTTGATTATAACCACCTAAGTTACGTACACCTAAATGAGCCATTAACTTATAACGACGTTCCATTTCCGCACACACCAACGTAAAGCGTTGCCGCTTCTTTCATATCGTGACCACTGGGGCAAGAAGATTGGAATTCCTCATAAATAGCCAGTTCAACATTTTTGGATCAATCATGATAAGCGAACTTCCTGCGGTAAGGCTTTATAAAGAATACTCAAAAGCATGGCATTTAAGCCCACGGATTTCCCTGAACCAGTGGTTCCGGCAACCAGTAAGTGGGGCATTTTTTCCAAGATCAACGACTACGGGATGTCCTGCGATATCTTTCCCCAGACCTAACGAAAGCGGAGAACGAGCTTGTTGATAGACAGAAGAAGATAAAATTTCACTTAAACGAACGATTTCACGATGTTTATTGGGGACTTCTAATCCTACGACTGATTTTCCAGGGATCACTTCGACAATTCGTACACTGATTACGGATAAAGAACGTGCTAAATCTTTTGCTAATCCAGTAATACGACTGACTTTAATTCCTGCAGCCGGTTGCATTTCAAAACGAGTCACCACCGGGCCGGGATGAACGGCCACGACTTCAACTTGAATACCAAAATCTTTTAGACGTAGTTCGACTTCGCGTGATAATTGCTCGAGCTCTTCACGAGAATAACCTTCTTTGCCAGAGGCTTCTGGTCTTTCAAGTAAATTCAGTTCGGGTAACTCGGCACGCGATACTTTTTTCGGGATAGGCGCCATCGGGGGAGGGGCAAAAAGTCGGTGTTGTTTTGCGCACCACTTCAGAGGTGGCCCGATTTGTTTTATTGGCCATAATAATCGGCGCTATTTTTTGTTTTTGTTCCGCTCTTTTTTTCTTAAGTTGCTCTAGAAATGAATGGATATGCGCTTTGGTTCTGCTAATAACTGACCGCAAATACTGACCAATACGATTTAAGCTATTCACCCAGGAAAACCCAGTAGCCAGAGTAATGCTAGCTAATAACAGCGCACATAAAAAGAGTGTACTGCCAATACGATTGAATTGTGTAACAAAATTATTAGTTACTAGACTGCCTAATTGCCCACCCGGTGTATAACCATGAATGACCTGTGTACTGTATAAATTCGCTAAACCACAGGCGGCGACAAAGACGATCAAAAAGGCAAATAAGCGCAGTAAAATAAACGTATAGCTTCCTTGTGGTTGCAAGGGACGACCTTTAAATCCTTGCCAGCCACCGTAAAATAACAGCACAGGAAATAAATACGCTAAAGAACCGATCGCGGTGAAAAAACGATGCGCTAAGGTATCCCCAAAATGACCCGCGATATTAGCTGAATGAGTGACGGTGTCATGGGGATCGTATGTCCAGAACGCGAGCAGTAAAAAAGGGCAAATGCCGAACTGGTGATCAGTAACCCTTCTCGTAATCGTTGTTTTAGGGTTAAGGAGGCGGTTTCGTCAAGTTTAGTCTGTCGTTTCATTCAGGTGTCTCTCTCAGATTGAGTCATCATTTTATGTTTTAACGTGCCATGTTCAGTATTCTATTGTTATACTAGAGTCCATCCAACGGACAATTCTGTTTTTATATAAACGAGTGGAAGTGACAAAAAAACAGTTAAGCATGCGTTGCATATAATGTATGTTACGTATCAGCCGTTAAGGTGTGTTTTCTTGTTTAAAAATAGCAAACCCATATTTGCTCTCTTTTTATTATAATAACATTTTTATTATCCAGGTTTTTACTCTAAAGTGAATCAGTATGAATAAAACGCAAATACATCGTGTAATGATTTTAGGTTCAGGTCCCGCCGGATACTCCGCGGCTATTTATGCTGCGCGCGCGAATCTTAAACCGGTATTGATTACCGGGATGCAACAAGGCGGCCAATTAATAACCACAACCGAAGTTGATAACTGGCCAGGTGATGTGGAGGGTTTACAAGGGCCGATATTAATGGAACGTATGCTTAATCATGCCGCGCGTTTTCAAACGAATGTTATTTTGGATCATATTCATCAGGTTGATTTATCGCACAGGCCCTTTCTTTTAAAAGGGGATCAAGGAACGTATCATAGTCAGGCTTTGATTATTGCGACGGGGGCCTCTGCTAAATACTTGGGCTTAGAATCCGAAAAGGCTTTTATGGGCAGAGGGGTTTCTGCGTGCGCGACGTGCGATGGTTTTTTTTATCGTGGGCAACGCGTTGCTGTGGTCGGTGGTGGAAATACCGCTGTCGAAGAAGCGCTTTATTTGGCAAATATTGCTGAACATGTTACGTTGATTCATCGCCGTGATTCTTTTCGTGCTGAAAAAATACAAATTGATAAGCTTAAAGCACGGCAAGCGACAGGAAAAATTTCGTTGATCCTCGACAGTGTGGTGGAAACGATTTTAGGGGATGATCAAGGTGTTAACGGTTTAGCGGATTGAAAACGGGGCAAAGTCATAAGTTCATGGCGTGTTTATTGCTATTGGGCATACCCCCAATACACAGCTTTTTGAAGGACAATTGGCGATGGAAAAAGGCTACATTCGTGTCAAAGGAGGACATTGCGGTAATGCGACGGCGACCAGCGTTGCTGGGGTTTTTGCAGCGGGAGATGTCGCCGATTCAGTGTATCGCCAAGCCATTACTTCTGCGGGAACGGGTTGTATGGCGGCGTTGGATGCTGAAAAATATTTGGAAGCGATAAGCTAAAACATTAATATTAACGCCATAGGGGATTTTATGTTGGGTCGGGTCGCTGGTTTATTGTTTCTATTAACAGGGATGAGTCCAGGTTTTGCACAGTCAATTCAAGAGGACCCTTATGAATCCTATAACCGGCATATGTTTCGTTTTAACCAAACGTTGGATAAAATTTTCTTTAAGCCGGTGGCAAAAATTTATAAAACCTTAGTTCCTTGGCCGATTACGCATGGTATTAATAATTTTTTTATGAATTTAGAGCAAATTCCCACGGTGCTCAATGATTTATTACAAGGCGATTTGCATCATGCGGTAACCGATACCTGTCGCTTTGTGATCAATACCACGTTGGGGATAGGTGGTTTCATTGATGTGGCGAGTAAAGCGAATTTACCCATGCGTTCACAAGACTTTGGTTTAACTCTGGCAAAGTGGGGTTATAAGTCTTCTTCTTATTTGGTTCTCCCAATTCTTGGGCCACGTACAGTAAGAGATGCCGTCTCTTGGCCGATTAACTACGGTATTCTTTCGGTCTACCCTTATGTGCATGATTTGGGTTGGCGCAACGGGTTACACGCGTCCAATTATTGGATTTTGAGCAAACCCTTGAAACAGGTTTCTTTTGATGATTATACGTTTCAACGTAATGCGTATTTGCAGCGACGAAACTATTTGATTGTGCAGAATGAGAAGAAGAACCAATTAAATGCTCAGGATGTATTGGATGACGATCTAGACGGAGATGTGGACGAAGACTTAGATGAAGATTTAGAGAAGGATCTGGATAAAAATCTAGATATAGATGCAAAAAATAGCTTAGCGGATAAACCGAATCCGGATCTGAATAAAAAGAAGATAGCGAATCAAGCAAAGCATGTCTCATAAAAAGAGGAGTAACCCAATGAAAGAAATACTTGATACTGGATTAACTGAAGCAAAAAGAAAAATGGCCGCAGAGGGGTTGATTACTTTGCTTGCCAATAACTATGTTCTTTATTTAAAAACACATAATTTTCACTGGAATGTCGTCGGTGCTATGTTTCAGCCATTACATTAGTTTATTTGAAACACCAGCAAGATTTTAGTACACGCAGCCAGATCCAAGAGGCGGTCGGTGTTGAGCCGCCAAAAGCAAAAGAAATGATCAGTCAGTTATTCAGTGATCATGAGGTGATTATCCGTTTGGCGCGTAAGCTTTTGCCGAAAATTGAGGAAACAGAAGACCAAGTGACGGTCGATTTGCTTTCTGAAAGGATGGAAGTGCATGAGAAAAATGCTTGGATGCTACGTAGTTTTTTAGAAAATTCGGGTTAGGCCTTAATTTTCTGAGTAGTTTTAAACGGCTTCTTAGGGCTTGCCAACCTAGGCTTGGCAAGTCCCCTCCCACTTTATATTCCATATATCCTCATGGCAGCTCCTGTGTTACTATGGGGGCGTTCAGTTTATCTTTGCCACAGTTCAGTGAGATGTGCGTGTAATGTACACTTAGAAGGTGGCCTTTTTTAGCCTTTTGGAGGTTTTGCGTGAATAAAAGATTGTATGTAGGTGGCTTAAGCTATAGCGTCGATGATGACGGCTTAAGAGAACTTTTTACACCCTACGGTGAAGTGAAATTTGTTAAAGTCATTCGAGACTTCCATAGTGGCCGTAGCAAAGGTTTTGGTTTTGTTGAGATGGAAACTCCTGAAGAGGCAAAAGAAGCGATTGAGCGTTTGCATGGTAGTATCCATGAAAGAAGAACAATCACCGTTTCTGAAGCAAACCCACCTGATTCAAATGGTGGCGGCAGCCGGGGCGGTAGCCGAGGTGGTTCTGGCGGTGGAATGGGCGGTGGAATGGGCGGTGGCGGACATCGTCGACGTTCTGGCGGTGGAATGGGCGGCGGTTCAAATGGCGGTGGACATCGTCATCGTGAACGCGAAGAGCAATATTAAACAGCTCCCGTTCAAAAAAATCTAGATTTGGGTAAGAGAGCCTAAATGAGTGCGTGCACAACACCATACATCAACTCTTTTAACCCCAAGCTGATAAAGTAAGCGACCAAGCTCGATGACGGTTTGACCCGTTGTCATGACGTCATCGAGTAACGCGACATGTTCATATTTCCTAGCTAATTTTACTTGAAAAGCATTCTTTAGATTCGCAATGCGTTGCGGCGCGGACAATGTGCTTTGCGCTAAAGTAGATCGAATGCGGGTACAGCTTTTATAATCTATTTTTATATTTAAAATTCTCTGTAGCGGTCTTGCCAATTCCATCGCTTGATTAAAGCCGCGTTCACGAAGACGCTGCGTGTGTAGTGGTACGGGAATGAGGATTTGTGGCCAGTCTTGCCCTTGATAATCCATTTTTATACTTTCTGCGAGTAATTGACCTAAAATTTCGGCATACAACAAGTGACCATGAAATTTTAATCCGACAATTAAGCGTTGTATTACCGTCGTATACGAAAAAAGGACACAAACCTTATAAAAAGGAAAAGGCTGTTTTAAGCAGCGGCCGCAAACCGTAGCGGTTGAATTGAGTAGAGGTATGGCACAAGAGCGGCATCCATGCTTGAGCCAAGGGAGATATTGTGCGCAGTCTTGACATAAATCCAAAGCACGATCGGTACAAATAAAAGGCAAGCCAATACACTGTATGGTTTGTTTAATGGATTGTAAAACTGAGTGAATTCCTTTTTTTATGCTGTCCTTTTTTAGATTTATCGACATGTCATCGCATCCATTTGAGTTTGATTGACCCGCTCTCTAAGCGCGTAGAAGATAAAAAATTTTCGTTGACCCGCTTCAAACATAACGGCAAAGCTGAATAAAAACACGGTTATTTCCCTATATAAACCACAATAAACGAGGTATATTAAGATCGTACACGCTTTGAAACAAGAGGTTTATTATGTGTGGAATTGTCGCCGCTATTGCGCAACGTAACGTGATTCCGATTTTGATTGAAGGATTAAAACGGCTGGAATACCGTGGCTATGATTCAGCCGGAGTGGCGCTTCTCGACGATCAACAGCATATTCGCCGTTATCGTCGGGTGGGGAAAGTGGCCGTTCTGGAAAAAAGCTTACCGAAAGATCTCTCCGGATTAATTGGTATCGCACACACGCGTTGGGCGACGCATGGCAAGCCGAGTGAACAGAACGCTCATCCGCATATGTCAGGCCGTGATGTGGCGTTGGTGCATAATGGTATTATTGAGAATTACACGACCCTTCGTCAGACACTCTTAAGCGCTGGCTACACGTTCGAGTCAGAAACCGATACTGAAATTATCGCTCATCTTCTTGATCAACAATTGAAGCAAGGCCAAGATTTTTTAGCAGCCGTTTTTGCAACGATTGAACAACTCCGTGGGGCCTTTGCTTTGGTGTTTTTATATCGTTGCCAAGGAGAAACGCCGCGCCTGATCGCTGTGCGTCGAGGGAGTCCGCTCGTAGTCGGTTTAGGCTTGGGCGAAAATTTTGTTGCCTCGGATCATCTAGCACTCCTCCCTGTGACACAACAGTTTATTTATTTAAATGAAGGTGAGGTCGCGGAGATCTTTGCCGAAGCAGTGCATTTCTATAATGCAAAACGTCAGCGAATCGAGCGTTCGGCACATTACTCAACACTGGCCAGTGAACTGATCAGTAAAGGTGGTTATCGGCATTTCATGCAAAAAGAGATTTTTGAGCAGTCTGAAGCGATTCACGCCTCGTTAGAAGGTCGGATTCTCGATAATCAGGTGATCGATACACTCTGTGGTTTTCAAGCGAATGAACGACTCCATACCATCCGACGTGTCCATATTGTCGCGTGTGGGACAAGTTATCATGCGGGGCTGGTTGCGCGTCATTGGTTAGAGAGTGAAGTGGGTATTCCCTGCCGTGTAGAAGTTGCAAGCGAATTTCGTTATCAAACTATTTTAGTGGAACCCAATACGTATTGTGACGTTATCACAATCGGGTGAAACAGCGGATACGCTCGAGGCGCTGCGTCAAGCAAAGTTAAAAAAGTATGCGGCGACGTTAGCGATTTGTAATGTTCCTGAAAGTACGTTGGTTCGTGAATCCGATTATGTCTTATTAACTCGCGCTGGACCTGAAATTGGAGTGGCTTCGACGAAAGCATTTACGACCCAATTAACCGCATTACTTTTGCTCACTGCTTTTTTAGGACGTCATCAAGGTTGGGCGGCGCAAGATAATGAGCAGTGGGCACGTGAACTGCGAACGTTGCCAAGTTGGCTTGAAATGGTTTTAGCGTTAGATAAACCAGTCAAATTGATAGCGAAGCGTTTTGCTGAGAAAACGAATGCTTTGTTTATCGCGCGCGGAATACATTACCCGATTGCCTTAGAAGGTGCACTGAAACTCAAGGAGATCTCTTATATTCATGCGGAAGCGTATCCAGCCGGGGAATTAAAACATGGTCCTTTAGCATTGATTGATAAAACGATGCCCGTTATTGTTTTGGTTCCAGCGAATGCGCTGTTAAACAAGTTACTTTCTAATATTGAAGAAGTCCGTGCGCGGGGTGGAGAACTCATTATTTTTACGCAAGAAGAAAATTTGGCAATCAAACCGACTGAAAATATTACGTTGTTGAATTTACCGAAAACGAGTGATCACCTAAGCCCCATTTTGTTTACAATCCCGTTGCAATTACTCGCTTACCATGTCGCGGTTCTTAAAGGAACCGATGTCGATCAACCGCGTAATTTAGCAAAATCCGTTACCGTAGAGTAATGATCATTGTTATCTATCTAAATGCTTGTTTGTGGAATTATTAAAAATAGCTTTTAAATTTATTCTCTCTCAGGAAATCGGATCAAGTAACTCACTAAAATTTATTTCCTGATTCTTGTTTCTCACCACCTTTTTGATTATCTTATTTAAATATATTTTTTTATAAAATATTAAAAAATATTGATTAGAATTGTTTTTTTAATTTAATAGAAATTTTGGATTTTATAATATACATATTATTTTATAGAGAGTGATATCGCTTCACATACTCTAAAAAATTAAGCAAAAGCTATGATAGTAAAGTAGTAATATCATTAAGGAGGATGAAATGAAAAAACAAATCAAGAAAATAATGCTGTTATTTCTCTGCTTATTTTATATTGATACTGCTTTTTCTCAATCTAATTTGAAGTCAGGATAGGATTGCCCCGGGCGAATGCCTGCTTATTCTTGTTGTATGCGCGCTAGTTTTTATACTGACTTGAGCCTCGGCGCCGCATTTTCATCTCATTTTGGTTCGGAAAAAGCTATTATTCCCCTCCCAGCCGATCCAACAAAGCAGATTTTTTTTAATATTAAGTCGGCAGATAAAGAAAAATTTTTACCGCAAAATTTTGCAATAGGTTTTGGTTATTCTTGGCTACCCACTTGCAACAGCGCTAATTTTTTCCCCGGTATAAGTATCGGGTTAAGTTATCAGAAGACCAACTTTAAAAAAGAATCGACAGCGATGCATGTTGATGTAATGAATATCCTTAGCTTAAAATTTAAACCTATTTTTTATCAGGATACCTTGTTTGCTAATATTAAATCAATTTAATGCATTTCTTAAAACAGGAGTAGGCCTCTCTTGGAATACAATGAGTCCTGCAACAGTCGAGTCGGGATCAATAGATAATGAAATAGTTGAATTTTGGATGCCCATATCCAGACAAGTTTCTTTAGCGTTTCAAATGGGTTTAGGTTTAGGTTTAGATTTTCTAGTAAATGAAAATCTGATAGTTAATTTTGGCTATACTTATACTTATCTTGGTCCGCTACAGAGTACAAAGCCACAATTTTTTCTATATAATAAAAATCAAATACAACCAGAAGATACAAATAGAGTTAATCAAGTCATTAAAGCCGTTCATTTTGGAAACTTAACGACGCATAATCTTGAAATTTCATTACGTTATTTATTTGCTTGAAAGCAGAAGTCTTTTTTAGTTTTATTGAAAATCATAAAAAATAGTGAGAAAAGAATACATTTTTTATTTAACACTTTTTTGTATCTTTTTTAATAAGGCCATGAGTAACTCTTTGCTAATCGGTTTATAAATAAACTCGTAGACTCCTTGGCGTAGTGCAGCATAATGTTCTTCTTGGTTGGCCTCTCCAGTTAATAAAATCAATGGAATCTGCGCCAAAGTTTTTGTTGCTCTCATTTTTTGTAAAAGGGTTAAGCCATGCATTTTAGGCATGATTCTATCGGCGAGTACGACAAAAAATTGATTGGGATAATGCTGCAAATAAGTGAATGCCGCTTGTCCGTCGGACGCAACACGATAAGGATAGCCCATTTCATCTAAATAGGAAGCGAGAATATGCGTACTAATGACTTCATCTTCAGCAATTAATACCCATTTCTTTTTGGAGTTTGAAGGGTATTCTGTGGAGTGGCGAGATATCGACACAGGATTAATCCTATTTCAAAAAATAAACAAAGTGGAACTGCAAGAAGAATTTGGCACAAGACATCCGGGGGTGTCAATAACATTGCTAAAATAAACGAGAAAATAATATAGTAACGGCGAATACTCCGTAACCTGTGTAAACGCATACCCTTAAATTTGACGAGTAAGGCCATCCATAAAGGAATGTCAAAAAGCAAGCGAAGCAAGAAAAGAAATGATATGGTAAAGTTAAGATAAGACTCAATCGTCGGTAAAAAAGAGCAGGAACCGGCGTTGCGTGAATAAAAAGATTAAAAAACAGAGGTAAAATAAATTGATAGCCCAAGCCAATGCCACTATAAAATAAACCACCATTCAGTAATAAAAACCAGGCTAAAATCGATTTTTCATTCGGATATAGTGCTGGTTTTACAAATGACCAAAGTTGATAAAAGAAAAAAGGTAAGCTGAGTAAAAGCGCAAAAAAAAATTAATTGACAAGGAATCCATAATGGCATCAACAAGGTCGTCGCAATCAGTGCGTTGTTTGCGGGCAGTTGTTGACAAAGTGGTTGAGTAAATTGGGTGTAAAGGTGATTGGCAAAAGGAAATAAACTGAAAAAGAGGTAAATAAAAAATAGGAGGCAGTAAATCAGTCGCTTACGTAATTCAGTAATAAAATAGAGAAATGAACGAGTGTGAATCGTTTTTCTCTCAGCGCTTGCAGGCATTACCGATCGGTCGACGGTTTATCGTTTGACTGGTTTTTTTCTGAGTGCGAAAACGTTTTATGAAGTTGTTGCAGTACCGTTGTTAAGGTTTTAACAAGCATTTGTAATCGTGCTGGACCGAGTACTAGCAGCGTCATCAAAGCGATGACCAGTAAGGATCCGCTTGTAGCCCCATAATTTAATTTCTTTTTAAGGCCTTTATTGTTACGTTGTGGTACGCATTTACTCAGATTTTCGTACAGAAAATAACGAAATAAGAAGTAAACTGAGTCCGGCACCGCCTAATAATAATAGATTTTTATCCGTTAATAAATAAGAAAAATACT
This sequence comes from Rickettsiella massiliensis 20B, assembly GCF_000257395.1. GTDB lineage: Bacteria > Pseudomonadota > Gammaproteobacteria > Diplorickettsiales > Diplorickettsiaceae > Diplorickettsia > Diplorickettsia massiliensis. The sequence continues at coordinate 789,886 of NZ_AJGC01000001.1, read as the reverse complement.
TTGCTAAAAAACCGAATCCAGCCCCTACGCTGCAGAGTAGGCCAAGGCGTAATAGAAAAGAAGAACAGAGCGATTGACGTTTCGTTGTGAGCGTCGGTTTTTTTTGATAACTGCTTCTGCGCACTCAGGCGATTGTTTTGTTGTACTTGAACTAACGTTTCAAAAAATAAATCCGGAATTTCTGGAAGTTTTTCAGCCCAATACGGAGCATAGTTACGGACTTTGCGTAAAAAAGCACGAGGACCCAGTTGTTTTTTGAGCCACTGTTCAAGATAAGGTTTGGCTGTACTCCATAAATCGAGATCTGGATAAAGTTGGCGACCCAGTCCTTCAACATTAAAGAGGGTTTTTTGTAATAAAACCAATTGCGGCTGCACTTCCATATTAAAACGGCGGGCAGTTTGGAATAAACGCAACAATAATTGACCAAATGAAATTTCTTTGAGTGGTCTTTCAAAAATAGGTTCACAAACGGTACGAATCGCCGCTTCAAATTCATTAATTCGTGTATCGGCCGCTATCCAACCGGATTCAACGTGGAGTTGGGCAACCCGGCGATAATCGCGTTTAAAAAAAGCCATTAAGTTTTCAGCTAAGTAACGTTGATCTTTGGGATCGAGACTCCCCATGATGCCAAAATCAACACCCAAATATTGTGGATTTTCTTTATGTTCAGGTGAGACAAAAATGTTACCCGGATGCATATCGGCATGAAAAAAACAATCACGAAACACCTGCGTAAAAAAGATTTCGACGCCACGCTCAGCTAATTTTTTTAGATTAATTCCTTTTTCCTTAAGCACACGGATATTCGAAATAGGAATCCCGTGAATACGTTCCATCACCAGTACTTGAGTTTCTGCATAAGACCAGTAAATTTTTGGTACATACAGTAAATCGGATGTCAGGAAATTACGACGTAATTGTGAGGCACTGGCTGCTTAAACTCTGCAATCACTTCTCGAGGCTTAAACCGATGACTTCCTGGCCAATAACGAGTGACTAATTCAGCCAACGCATAGAGAAGATCGATATCTTGTTGAATACGTTTATTAATATGTGGCCGAATCACTTTTACAACAACGGGATCGCCGGTTAAGAGTTGTGCGGTATGCACTTGGGCAACGGAAGCGGAGGCAAGGGGGGTCAAATTAAAATGGCTAAATATCGCATCAAGCGGTTGTTTGAATGCCTTTTCTATAATTAATTTGGACTTGTTCTCCTGGAAAAGGCGGAACTCGATCTTGTAATTTGGCCAATTCGTCGGCAATTGCTTCGGGAATCAGATCACGTCGTGTCGAGAGTGCTTGCCCAAACTTCACAAAAATCGGACCCAGTTCTTCTAAGGCTAAGCGAATACGTTCCCCTTGCGCGCATTTTTTATTGCCCAATCGATAAGGATTCGCATAGGATAAAAAACGAAGAGGATGAAAGACACGTAAAGAAAAAAGCCACTCATCCAAACCATGACGAAGTAAAATAACGCTAATTTGGGTCAAGCGCATTAAACGGGTGATCGTTTTCGTAGCGCGCCTTGTAGATGTTGTATTCGCCGTTGTAAATGTTCTGTGGCGTGGTTTAATTGCGTAATTTCTTCATAAAAATCTTCTAGCTCCTCCGGATAGACAAGTAGATTAGATTCTATTTGTAAATAGTCGGTGATGTTTTCACCGAAACGTTGTACGCTCTGTTTCGCCCAGGCGGAAACGCTTTTTAGAAATTGGGCGAGTGGATAAGCCAATGTATCGCCGAGGCGCTGTGCTAAAAATTCTTCCCAATCAATCGATAAATCAGCAAAAAACTGTTTAAAAGCTTGTGCAAACACCATATCTCCTGTGACTGCAATCGGAATGGCGGTCAATGCTCGGGTAGGTTTTAGAAAAGCCAATTGCATAAATTCCATGATTGAGCCGCGTAGCACTAGATCGATGGGGCCGGAATAGTCTTTGAGTAAACAAATCGCATGGGGACGGAATTGCCAATAGTAAGTCCAGCGATTTAATTCGATTTTAACGACTTTTCCGGCTAAAGCGGGCAGACGATCCAATGCTTCGGGATCCATACGCAACAAACGGTTGAGTAGGATTTCTTGTGTGGTTAACAGCGTATCTAAAATCATTAGAATTTCCAAGCACGGTGTAATGCAACAATCCCACCGCTTAAATTATGATAAGCACATTGTTCAAATCCCGCATCTTGGATGAGCACTTTTAATGCGTCTTGATTGGGGTGTCGACGAATCGATTCAACTAAATATTGGTAGCTGGCTGCATCGCGCGCGATCCATTCCCCTAATTTCGGTAAGACAGAAAACGAGTAGCGATCATAGAGTACGCGCAGCGGTTTCAAGATGGGTTGAGAAAATTCTAAAATTAATAATTGTCCGCCCGGTTTTAACACTCGATAAAAGGCATTTAAAGCGTTTTCTTTGCAAGTCACGTTACGTAGACCAAAGGCAATCGTAATGCAATCAAATTGATCATCGTCAAAGGGCAATGCCTCCGCATCGGCCTGGACGAGTTGCACATTTTCAATACAGCCATCATCAATGAGCCGATCCCGTCCAACATTTAACATCGCTTCATTAATGTCCAGTAAAATGACTTGGCCTTCCGCTCCGACACGCCGCGAAAACGCTTTAGTTAAATCACCGGTCCCCCCGGCTACATCCAGAACGTGTTGACCGGTATGAACATGACTGAGTTCTAACGTGAATTTTTTCCATGCCCGATGCCAGCCTAAGGACATCAAATCATTCATGACATCATATTTTTTGGCAACAGAACGAAATACCGCCGCAACACGTTCTGTTTTTTGGTCCGTCGGGATCGTTTCGTACCCAAAATCGGTGGTCGAAGACGATGTATTGGGTGAAGAAGTAAAATCAGACATAAAGTAATGTGTAAAAAAAACAGCGTGTGAGATAAGAAGTCATCTTACCAGCTCTTGTTATGAGAGCAAGTCATTACAACGTGCAAATGAGCAGGCGAGGGCAATTTACAGACAAAATGACGTGTTTTTTTAAAGATGACCCACTGCACGAGATTGTTTTGAGTGAATGGACACACTGTTGGAAAACCGATTGCTGGAGACAACACCTAAATTTTTTGAAAAAAGCTAATAGCGTGTTTATTTTAGAGTAAATTGTAATTTATTTTTACTTTAGTGTTTTATAGACGACCCAATAATCAGTGGGTAGGGCGTGTGTTGTCGTAAAATAGCTAAGGCTTGCTTGCTTTGTGTTTGCGTCCACAGTTCAGCGGCTTGTAAAGGGCTTAACCCCGAATCAGGATGGGCGAGCCCACGAATCGCTTGTAATACTTCCATAAGTTTCACAAAGCCACCGCTCAAAGCACGATATAATGTCCCAGACTGTGTTCGGCATAAATCGGCAACCTGAACATAAGCACGTTGGCCTAAATCGATGAAATAACGCAACTGGATACATTTTTTCTCAACACGGCCAGGAAATAAACCGGCGAGGAGCAAACATTGATCACCGACATCCCGCCAACATTCTCGTTGTTTCCCAGGACTTTCTTCAAGGCTGGCTAAGAATTCAGTGGCTAAAGGCCGGCTAGCGATATCTGGGCGGTGATTAAATTGCGCTAATAGAAAAACAAGATAACTTTCGAGTTCTTCATTTAAGGTTAAGCAACGGCTTACTTCGGCCTCCTTGACCAGAGCTTGCCATTGTGCGATGGTCGTTAAGTGTGATGAACGTGTACTCATCGGTCGTCTCCGGGAAAAGCTTCCTTATCTTGAGTGTAGAACACGCTAGCGGAAATGCCTGATTTTGCGTTATCATGCCCCCTTTTTGAACAGCGCTCTCTGCACTGAGGCCAAAACCTCGCAGAAGGCCATTATTTGACCGTATTACCATCATGATCGAAAATATCCGTAACATTGCTATCATTGCCCACGTTGACCATGGAAAAACCACCCTGGTCGATAAACTTTTACAACAGTCGGGTACCTTATCCACGCGTGCCGCACCGGTAGAGCGCATCATGGATAGTAATGCGTTAGAACAAGAGCGTGGGATTACCATTTTAGCGAAAAATACCTCCATTGAATGGCAAGGGCATCGTATTAATATCGTCGATACCCCAGGCCATGCTGATTTTGGAGGCGAAGTCGAACGGATTTTATCGATGGTTGATTCCGTTTTGTTGCTAGTGGATGCGGTGGATGGTCCTATGCCACAAACCCGTTTTGTTACGCAAAAAGCGTTCGCTAAAAATCTCAAGCCGATTGTGGTGATCAATAAAATCGATCGACCGAGTGCGCGACCAGACTGGGTGATCAATCAAGTGTTTGATTTGTTTGATCGACTCGGGGCGACTGAAGAACAACTCGATTTTCCGGTTGTTTATGCTTCTGCTCTGCAAGGGTACGCTACCTTGGATTTGAGCCAACTCAGCGAGGATTTAACCCCGCTGTTTGCAACGATTATTGGTCAAGTGTCTCCACCCGCGGTCGATTGTCACGGACCGTTCCAAATGCAAATTACGACTTTGGATTACTCGAGTTATGTTGGGACCATTGGGATTGGCCGTATTCAACGCGGCACGGCACGGACTAATATGCCGGTCGTGTTAATTGATAAAGAGGGTAAAACGCGTCGTGAAAGGGTTCTACAGGTGCTTGGGTATCGTGGTTTAGAGCGAGTTGAAGTGCCCCAGGCCGAAGCCGGTGATATTGTCGCGATTACGGGAATTGATAAACTGAATATTTCGGACACCCTGTGTGATCCAGAACAAGTTGAAGCCTTACCTGGTTTGACGGTCGATGAACCGACCATGAGTATGACGTTTCAAGTGAATAACTCACCTTTTGCTGGACTCGATGGTAAATTTATTACTAGTCGACAAATCAAAGAGCGCTTGGACAAAGAATTACTACATAACGTTGCGTTGCGTGTGGAGCCGACGGAAGATCCAAATCGCTTTCGAGTATCCGGTCGTGGTGAACTTCATCTTTCTATTTTAATTGAGACGATGCGCCGTGAAGGATTTGAACTCGGGGTTTCTCGTCCAGAAGTGATTCTAAAAGAAGTCAATGGCGAATTACACGAACCGTACGAAATGTTGACGATTGATGTCGAAGAAGTCCATCAAGGTAGTATTATGGAGAAAATGGGAAGTCGTCGTGGTGAACTAGTGGATATGGTTTCCGATGGCAAAGGACGGGTTCGTTTGGATTATAAAATTCCAACCCGCGCGTTAATTGGTTTTCGGACTGAATTTTTAACCGCCACGTCTGGGTTGGGCTTAATGCATCATGTGTTTGATCACTATGGACCCGCTAAAAAAGGAGCGCTAGCGAAACGCAGTAACGGTGTGTTGATTTCAAATCAGGCGGGCAAAGCGACGGCCTTTTCTTTATTTAATCTTCAAGAACGTGGCAAATTATTGATTGGACCACAAACGGAAGTGTATGAGGGAATGATTGTTGGGATTCATGCCCGGGATAACGATTTGGTTGTGAATGTGGTAAAAGGAAAACAACTGACTAATATCCGTGCGGCGGGTTCAGATGAGAATGTGATTCTGACACCCCCGATTTTATTTTCATTAGAACAGTCGCTTGAATTCTTGGAAGATGATGAGTTGCTCGAAGTCACGCCGCATCATTTACGATTGCGGAAAAAGTATTTAAAAGAACACGAGCGCAAGCGTGCCGGTAGAGAAAGTTAACCATATCAATGCCATAGAGAAGAAGGGAATCTTCGCTGTTTAAACCGACTTTTTATATACGATCTATTTCTTAATAGATGCTTTTTTTAATTTAGTCAATACTGGGCATGATTGATCGGTAAAAAAATAAGTCATTCTCATGTTAACGATAAACCGAGTGCCTAATACACATGGAGTCAATCTCTAAAAGAATTAATAAAGATGGATTGAGGTTCTAATCATCTAATTTTTTACTCGTCCCCTTAAATTATTCTATTTAATTAAGAGTTATTTTTTGCAAAGCGATACTTTTTACAGGAACGTGTTTTGAAAAGTATTTGCAGACAAAGTATCAACCTAAACCGTATTGACTGTTTCTGCAGTGCGTAGATTCACAGAGCAAACCAAAAAAGAAGAGGGAATTATGATTGCCGATTGGTTACAAGAGGTTACAACGGCTAAAACTTTTTTTACTTCCTCTTCTTGCTTTACAGGCTTTTTGAAAAAAGCTTCATCCTCTATGTTAGAGGTTCCACAAAGGATTAAGAAAAATTCTACCCAGGAATCTTCAAACAATATTTCTATGATACATACGCTTTAAAAGTAGAATTTTGCTATTTGATTATCTAAGCATGATAGTGCGGTGTGTGTACCGCATGTTTTAGTCTTACAGACTATTATCAATTTTTCTTCTATACATGAATAAATAGAAACCCTTTATCTTTCACAAAAGCATCATTGACCCATCAAGAGTATTCAATTAGATAATCCTCTCAGCGAAATTTATCAAAAGCTAAATAGTTATTTTTGAATAACTTATATTTTATTCATAATATTTTACTCGATGACTGTAATCCAAATTTTTAGTTTATTGAAAGATTGGGTACGAATCACGTAAATAACGGACTTGAATTAAATAAAAAGAAATAAAAATTTTGAGAAAAATTATGGGATGAGCTAGCAGTTATGTTTCACTTCGCTAACAAATACTATTTGCAATACTCTATAAATCTATCTATTATAGATAATAAATAAAGCCTAACAAGAGAAAATGGGTTTGAATAATTCGTAGTAGGATACTTGATTTTAGGTTTTAAAAAAAATAATTTGTATTATAAAAATAATCATTTAAATAAAGTCCTATCGAAGAAATTACTATACTATGCGAGCTACTTACCGTAAATTACGTTATTATTATCGAAGTTTATTTTTTTTAGCGCTCGTTTTTAACTTACTCCTTATTCTAAGTACCGCAGTTTATTTTTTTGCATTGCCTTCTGGTTTATTATTTTTAGGGTTCATAGCGAGTTTTATCCCTTTTCTTTCACCGGCCTGGATTATTTTAACGTTAACAACTGTTTTTTTATTGGGGATTGCCACGAGTGCTTTTATACATAGACGACAATTAGAAATCCAAGAACACTCTTTTCTGAATAAAATAATAGCAAGTAAAAAAGATTTACTTGAAAAGATACTGGATGAGGTAAAAACAAAAGTGGACCTGACTATTGAAAAATTAGCTAAGCGAATTGAGCGAATTGAGCGAATTGAGGAAAAAGGCCAAACAGAGATTAATTTTTTAAAAGCGATTGAAGAGATTAGATCAGAGGTCAAGCCGATTAAAGAAAAAGCTGACGAAATAGAAAGCAATATACAGACTTTCATTAAGAATGAAGAGTCGGTTAATCTTGCGCAGGAAAGTTTGGATAAGTTCCAAAAATCAGCTAGGGGCTTAATTGCAAAAATATGGCTTATTGAAGTACAGATAAAGAGTTTAGATTTAAAGCTCAAGCAGCAGATGGAAGAGCAACACTCTGAACAAAAGAGGCCAGAAGCCCTTGTTTCTGCAGTGCCTCATTCAGGTTCACTTTTATTTAGTAGAGTTACCACAGATGTTCATCATCAGGAGAATACAGACCTTGATTTAGAAGAAAGATTGCAAACTAGTAATAGTGCGCGGTTATTGAATTAATTCCTTGGGTTGTTAGGCGTAAATCGAATGAGCGAATATTTTTTCTCTAAGATCACTGACTTTCTTGCTAAGTGTCGTCTGTGGACAAAGTAACAAAGACGGATGATGTCTAATCTGTATGATTCACAATTTTCGAGATAGTTGTTTTGGTTAAGATCAAGTTTAGAAGAGAAAAGAGTGCAAATAAATGAGTGGATGAGACGTAATTTTATTCAATAATCTGTTTTATTTTGCTTTGCATCAGTGTGTAATTCTCTTATTGGTTAAAGTTCACTTTTCATATAAAAATAAGAAAAGAATAGACGGTTTGTTTTGTTCATTAGAATTAGATGGAACCTCTGCTTAAACTTAATTGCTTACATAAATTTAATTGAAAATAGCAGAGTGACTTCACTTCCTTTGTGAGGCTTAATTTTTAATTGGCTGTCGGTTTGTTATTTAACCACTGTAAAATCATACGCCGTGCTTCATGGATACCGATCGGTTTTGTGACAGAAAAGGGTTGTATCTCTGCTTGAATACTTAACTCATTTAACGTTTTCTTTGTCGTTTTATGCGATAAAAGACGTTCTTGATTCGATAGCTTGTCCATTTTAGTCAGTAGAATATAAAGAGGGATGGCATAATGTTTTGCCCAAAAAAGCATCGCTTGATCACGGGTCTTCAAGGGGTGGCGGCTATCCATTGTAATGACTAAACCTTTTAGGGATTGTCGGGTTTGCAAATAGTCTGCAATGACCGCTTCCCAATCTTGTTTTTGTTGTTCATCAACACGTGCAAAACCATAGCCGGGCAGATCAACTAAACGCTGTTGTGGATTATCGAGCGTAAAGAAATTCAAAAGCTGAGTTCGACCCGGTGTTTTACTCGTTTTTGCGAGACCTTTAATTCCGGTGATGGCATTAATTGCTGAAGATTTACCTGAGTTTGAACGACCAATAAATGCGACTTCTGAGCCATTATCTGGAGGTAATTGATTTAATTTAGCAGCACTTTTTAAAAAAGTGGTTGGAGGGAATGAAATAGTTCGCACAATAAAACCGTGCTCTTAAAAAGAGAAATAAGAAATTCCCTGGCCTTATTTTAGAATTTAAAACACAAAATTTATTATTATTATTTTAATTTACTTTGTATCAAACTAGAAAAAACTGACTATTATTTTTTTAGGTCAAAGCCTGGAGCGAATATAAAACAATCCCTATTTTTTTGCAATCTTTCAATTTTAGAAAATGCAAATGAGACTTTGTTCTTCTGGGTCGCTAAAATCATGAGGTTGAACGTTTTTAAGAGAGGGGACTCGATGAAAATCGACTATAAACTTTGGGTATTTGCTTGTTTAGTTAGTCTGTATTTAATCCATTCTGCGTACGCTGCCCCGATCTGCAATGCCGTCTTAGCGCGTTGCGCACAATGCCATGGTGTAGATGGGAATGCCCAAGCGCTGCCAAACTATTCAAAATTAGCCGGTCAGAACTCAGTGTATTTTTACGTTCCTTAGCTGCATTTCGCCCTTAGGCACGCTTTTCTCGGCAAAACCCAGTGATGCAAGCCATTGTGCAACAACTTTCACCTGTCGAGTGTGTGCAATTAGCCGCTTACTATGCGGCATTACCGACTTCGATTGAACGCGCACAAGCTGATCCGGTTCCTTTAGGAGAACGTCTTTATCGAGGCGGTGATCTCCGTAAAGGCATACCGGCATGTTTAGCTTGTCATGGTCCAGCGGGTTTAGGTAATCCGTCGGCGGGGTTCCCCCGTTTAAGCGGCCAGTATGCGGCGTACGTTGCCGCACAATTAAAGGCATTTCGTTCAGGGGAACACAAGGATGGTTGGCAAATGATGACGCTGCTGACTCAAACAATGACGGATGAATAAATCAATGCCGTGGCGCAATATATATATCCGGGCTTTATTTTTAAGCCTTTTTACGCGTAATAAATACGGTGTGGTTCACTAATGTTTCTTTTTGATAACGGCCATGGAGTGCTATTTTGGCGAGACAGGTTAACCCACATTGTTCAATGATACGTTCCAGTGCGTGATCGCCATGTTGATAGCGTCCATTCCTCTGCAAATAAAAATCAGTATTGGGATCGTCCGCGGTTTCGGTTGAAAAAGTAAAAAGACCATCTTCGGTTAAGTGTTGATGGATCGATTGAAAAAGGGGTTGTAATTGACCGAAATAAACGAAGGTATCTACACATAAAATAATATCGAATAGGTCGGGCAACGAATCTAAAGCCAGGCAAATGTCTTGTTGAATCAGCTGATCGTAACATTTTTTCAGACGCGCTTGCGCTAACATGGCTTCTGAAGCATCGATCCCGGTAAGGGTTTTTGCGATGGAACGAAACGGTAACCCACTCAATCCCGTGCCACAGCCGAGATCTAAAATCGTATAATCTTGTCGGGTGAGATAGGGATTGAGTTGTGCGTAGAGTTGTTCCGGTAGTTGATAACACAGTACCGTTTGTAAATGGTGATCAAAGTGACCCGCGTAGCCATCAAACAGATGTTGAATATATTCAAGAGGGGCTTGTTGAGGGGCGGTTTTTTGATTCAGTGCCTCAAACAGATAACGTGCAATCGGGTGATTAGGTTCCGCCTCAAGCAAGATTTGATACTGTTGCCGCGCCGCATCACGATCTTCAAGTTTAAGATAAATCGCGGCTAAGTTACAGCGCGCATCGCGATGCGCGGGATTGGCATTTAAAATAGTTTGTAGATCTTTCTGGGCGGCTATTAATTGTCCACTTAACATTTGTGCGTACGCCCGATGGTACAGCGCTTCGTGATCCGTTGGTGTTAAATTTAATAATAACGAATAATGCCAAATCGCTTCTTTATATTGACCGGATTTTAAAAATAAGGCCGCTAGGTTGTTTCGTGCTTCACTGTGTTTGGGATCGCGTTCTAATGCTTGTTGAAAACAGTGTGCGGCTTTATCTGGTTGATTTTCGCGAAGCCATAAAACGCCATAATTGTTATGTAATTCGACCGAATCGGGATCAAGTTGCAACAGCTGTTGGTAATGAGGATGAATTTTGGAGTAATTTTCAGTTTTCCAATACAAGGCCGCACATTGCCAATGCGCAGGAATAAACTGTGAGTCAACGGTCAATGTGCTCAAGAAAGCGTGCAGATTGTGCTCTGCTAAGTAGGTTAATCCTAAATTAAAAAGCGCCTCCGGGTAATTTTCTTTGTGAGCCAGTGCCGTTTGTAAGAGCTGTTTTGCACGTTCTGTTTCATTTTGAGCTAAAAGCAGGACGGCGTAACTATTATAAATTTCTGGATTGTTAGGATCTGGATGCGCAGCCAGGCGAGCGAGACCTTGTAACGCAGGGAGCGACTGAGGATCGTGTTTTAATATTTGTTGGTAAAGATATTCAGCCTCTGCGAGACGATGTTCTCGGTGGGCAGTAAAGGCTTTGGCAAACAGTATTTCAATCGGATTCGGCATAGGGTGTGAGTAAGAAAAGCAATTTACCCGGTATGTTTGCGAGTTGACGCCAATCTGTTAATGCGAAGGCCAGTTTTACAATATTGGCAGGTGCTAAAACAGCTTGCGCTAACTCCTGACAAAAATGCTGTGTGAGCCAGCTTAAATTGGGATTATGTCCAATAATCAGCGGCTAAAGCGCTGTAAAATCATTTCTTCATCCCCCGAATACAGTACAGGTTCTAACGTAATGATTTTTGGGTCAAGTTCTAAGATATCACAAAGAATCGCTGCGGTTTGCTGGGTGCGTTGCGCGGGACTACACAAAATAACATCAGGGGGAGTCACTTGTTGAGTTTTGAGTTGCCGAGCGACATCACTGGCTTGTGCACGACCAAAGGCACTTAGATCGCGTTCTTGATCAGACTGACCGTTCATTTTTTCACAAGCGGTGGCGTGACGAATTAATGTTAAGGTTTTCATAACTTACTTTTAATTACTCGAGTGACGAGAGTGGTAAGTTCCATCCTTAAACTCATCGAAGAAATATTCTAACTCCGGATGTTCAATCGGATCCACTGTATTATCTTTCACCAAATTGATTTCAGCCGCGTACGCGTGATGGACCGAGCCATGCACAAGAAGGTGGTAACGGTTGATTTTTCGGGGGGCTACCCGGTGCATTTTGTTGATACCAGGCTTCGTCACCGCGGAAGTCGGCATCCGCATCGACGATCACACCGCGATAGCCAAACAGATTATGTTGGACAATATCGCCAATTCCAAAACGTGCTTTAATAGTTTCTGCCATAGTTAAAAGCCTAGTTGATATTTTCATAAGTTGCTATGACCGGAACATGATCGGAAGGTTGTTCCCATGAACGCGGCGCTTTGTCGATTTCACAGCGTATACAACGTGAACTTAAATGAAGAGTGCTTAAAATATGGTCAATTCTTAACCCATGATTACGGCGAAAGGCGGCGGCGCGATAATCCCACCAGCTATAATGATTGGCTTCGGGATGAAATAAACGAAATGTATCCACTAACCCAAGATCAATGAGTTGTTGAAAAGCCTGACGTTCCGGTTGGCTAACCAAGACATGCCCTGCCCAACGGCTGGGATCATAAACATCTCGATCTTCGGGAGCAATATTAAAATCACCGACGACAATAACAGAACGTTGAGTTGCTAATTCTTTAGCAAGATAGTCTTGTAATTGTGCTAACCAAGCGAGTTTATATTCGTATTTTTCTGAATCCAGGCTCGCTCCATTAGGGACATAAAGATTCAACACACGGAGTGGGCCGAGGGTCGCGATTAAAAGACGACGTTGCGTATCGGTAAATCCAGGAAATGAAGTTTCGACTTGCTGGATAGGAAATCGACTTAAAATAGCGACACCGTTATAACTTTTTTGACCGCTAAAGCACACTTCATAACCGGCGTCACGCAGTGCGGCGATCGGAAAATCTTGATCGGTGACTTTGGTTTCCTGTAAAGCTAAAACATCCGGTTGATGGGTGACCAGCCATTTAAGAACATGTTGTAGCCGGACACGAAGTGAATTCACATTCCACGTGGCGATGGTCACCGTATTATTCATGAGGCGTATAGTAAAAAAGTTGAATGGTTTGGATAAAAGGACAACGTTCTTTAATTTGATCAAGTTTTGTTTGCAAATCAGTTTGAATACAAAAATGGAGAGGTAAACGTAATTCTATGAGAATATGGCCTTCTCGGTAATGGATCAAGGCTTGCTGAATGGCGGTTTCAGGAATCAAACCTTTCCAGGCCTGTTCAAGTAAGGGTTGTAAGGTCGTGCGACTGGGTAGGTTTTGATTCAAATGACTCACTTGATCGTCTTCGGTGTCAATGTGTACCGTGACGTCGTGTACCTGAGGGAAATGCGTCATCAACTGCGCCTCAACCGATTGACTAATATGATGTCCTTCGGAAACGCTTAAGGTTGGGTCAACTAACACATGGACATCACAAAAAATATTACCCGCTACGGACCGGGTTCGAAACTGATGAAGGGCTTTGACGCCAGGTAGCGATAAAATAAATTGTTGTAACCGCTCACTTTCTTCTGCTGTGAGTGCCGTGTCGACGAGCTCTTGCATGCTTTGCCAACCAAACAGTGCTGCAAGGGCATCGAGTTTGGGAAAGCCGATCCATGCCCCGATAACTCCGATGGCTACGGCAAATGAAGCCGCCGAATCACTGCGATGATGCCAGGCATTACTTAACAGTAATTTAGAGTGAATCTGCTGGGCAACGTGTTTGGTCCAAAAATACAGTATTTCATTACAAAGAATCGATAACAGAGCAACGATGAGCACATAGTGCGCGGGGACGGCGACCACTTCCTTGGAGAAGAAAGTTTTGCCGGCATCGACAAAAATAGCGAGTGCTGCCGCAACAAGGACAAACGCCAACATCACTGTCGCGGCGGTTTCGATACGACCGTGACCATAAGGGTGATCATCATCCGCCGCTTTACTACCAAATTTTGAGGCGACAATCACCACCCCATCGACCAAGAGATCACTGAGCGAATGCAGGCCATCCGCCAGTAAAGCATGCGAGTGTCCACTGAGCCCAAAGATAATTTTAAATCCAGTCAGTAAAGCATTTTTGATTCCGCCCCAAAGCCCAACTGTGCGGGCACGACGATAACGTTTATTCATGTCTAAGCTTCACCTATTTGGACGGTAATGAAAATATCAGGGGGTTCACTATGACGCGCTAGAATTTGATGGCCGTGTAGTCGGCACCACGCAGCAATGTCGGCCAAGCTACCCTTATCAGAGAATACGACCTTTAAACAATCACCCGGCGTTAATTGTTGGACACGTTCTTGGACACGAATCACCGGCAAGGGACAAAGTAACCGCCGCGCATCTAACCATAAGTTAGGTTTAGTTATCCGAGAAGGTGCCATCGAATTCATTTTTTTTGTCGATAAACAGGCAGGCAACACGGTTTTGGAGGCGTCATTCATTGTTAAATTAACCCGCTAAGCATTCCTGAAGATACGTTATCAAAAATCGACCGCAGTTGCTATAAGTTAATCATTATCAGCAATATACCATTCTTTACAAATTTCATTGGTAGAAAAGGGGTAAACTTCTAACGTGGAGGTGTGTTTGGATCCAAATTGGACGCGGAACGTCACCAGCTCTTCCACCTTAGCTTGTGTGAAACGCGCCGCAATCCGCCCGATCCAAGGTAATTCCTCGTTTTTAAACGTACCCTCGATTAAGGTCAGGGAACCGGAATGGCTAAGCGGAGTGAGTGAAGGAATCTGATATTGATAACGTTCCAAAAAAGTATTTTCACTTTCATCACGACCGATAATCAGTTTGAAATGTGGAGCAGGACGAAGATGACGTCCTGCCTTGAGTAAAATAATGTCATCGAAGTCATAATCGCGTTCACCTCGATGTGTCCACAGATCACGTAGCTTTTGGGTATAATGCCGATTCGTTAAAAAGCAACATCCTCCGGCCGGTTGTGAATAGTCACTAAAGCCAAAACGTTTGGCTAACGCCATTTGTGGGGCGCGACTTCGTCCAGATAAAGCACATAATTTTTCACGATCAATCCAGCCTTCTTGTTCTGGACGAGTCGGTGCTAAGTAGCGCGCACATAACGCCAGTAAATCTTCAGCATGCGACGCTTTCGCCACGATAGGCATATTCTTTTTGAGTTGTGATTTAGGACGTTGACCGATGACTTCACCAGTAATAATGAAATCAAAGCCGTGTTTTTCCATCCAATGTTTGGCTTGGCCGACCATGAAAATTTTACAATCTAAACACGGATTGAGATGCGCGCCATAACCGTATTTTGGATTGAGGACGATTTGTTTATATTCTTCAACAATATCGATGAAATGGAGTTTAATTCCAAGTTGTTCGGCGACCCATAATGCACTGTGGTGTTTACGGGTACCCGTAGGATTACGCATCGCTTGGGTATGATTTTCGACACAAAATCCAGTATAGAAATTGAGGCCTTCGACATAAATCCCTTGCTCTTGGATTAAGCGCGCCGCTAACATGGAATCTAAACCACCTGAAATGAGCGCGACGGCTTTTTTCATGAGATGAACCTTTATTTATTATTTAGAAATTAAGAGCCTGTGTTAAATCTGCTAGTAAATCGGCGCACGCTTCAATACCGACCGACAAGCGAATCAGGCCATCACTAATTCCTAATTGTAATCGGGTTTCAAGTGGAACCGAAGCGTGTGTCATGATAGCTGGGTGATCGACTAAACTTTCAACGCCGCCTAAACTTTCAGCGAGCGTGAACAACTGACAACGTGATAAGAATAGACGTGCCTCAGCTAAACCACCTTTTAACAAGAAGCTGACCATGCCGCTGGTCCCGGCGGCCATTTGTTTTTGAGCAAGCTCATATTGGGGATGTGAGGGGAGGCCGGGATAATAGACACGTTGTACTTGCGGATGTTGTTCCAAAAAACAGCAATTTGCGCCGCATTAGCACAATGTCGTTCCATCCGTAAAGCCAGTGTTTTTAAACCACGGAGCGCTAAAAAGCTATCAAATGGACCTTGAATTGCACCGGTCGCATTTTGTAAGTAACGTATTTGCTCGATGAGTTCAGGATGTTCACCGACCACGACGATACCGCCGACCATGTCTGAATGACCGTTTAAATATTTTGTGGCCGAATGCACCACTAAATCGCATCCTAACTCTAATGGACGCTGTATCCACGGCGTGGCAAACGTATTGTCCACAACCGTCCATAAATTGTGTTGTTTTGCAATCTGCGCGACTTGCTGAATATCCACTAATTTAAGTAACGGGTTGGTCGGCGATTCAATCCAAACTAATTTTGTTTCAGGGCGAATGTGTGCGCGTAACAATTCGGGTTGTGTAAAATCAACAAAAGAAAAATGTAAGCCGGCGGAACGTCGTTTCACTTGATTAAATAGACGAAAGGTTCCTCCGTATAAATCATCCATGGCAATGACGTGGTCGCCCGGACTTAACAGCTCCATGATGGTATTGATCGCTGCTAAACCGGAGGCAAACGCAAAACCCGCTTGCCCACTTTCTAAATCGGCGATGCAGCGTTCAT
This sequence comes from Rickettsiella massiliensis 20B, assembly GCF_000257395.1. Taxonomy (GTDB): domain Bacteria; phylum Pseudomonadota; class Gammaproteobacteria; order Diplorickettsiales; family Diplorickettsiaceae; genus Diplorickettsia; species Diplorickettsia massiliensis. The sequence goes on along the minus strand of NZ_AJGC01000001.1, from coordinate 773,678 downwards.
AAGCAAAACGTGTCGGATTATGTGATCGTGAATATTCAAACCCCTGATGTTCCCCTGGGCTTTTCTGCGTATAGGTCGATGTGGCATAAATTGGCGTCATCACCGCACCGGTACTCGGATCAGGTGTTTGTCCGGCATGAATTGTACGTGTTGCAAATTGTTGTTTGAGGGATGAAGGTGTTTTCATAAGTTATTCTAGTTCGTTAATCGCCGCAGTTAAGCGGCTGACAATTAAATCTAAATGTTCTTCTTGGAGAATTAATGCCGGCAAAAGGCGTATGGTGCGATCAGAGACCACATTAAATAATAGGCGATGTTGCAAGCCAATCTTGGGTAATTCACGGCAAGGTCGGTCGAGTTCAATGCCGATCATCAGTCCTTTTCCACGGAGTGCGACGATTCTCGGATGTTGGCCGAGCTTTTCTTGTAGTGTTTGCATGAGTTGTGTGCCCATTTGTTGGGCATGCGCGACAAGAGATTGCTTTTCTAGGGTTTCAAGGACAGTTAGAGCGACGGCGCAGCCTAACGGGCTGCCCGCAAACGTTGAGCCATGTTTACCGACTGTAAATAAACCATTTGCTTTTCCACGGGTTAGGTAAGCACCGATTGGGAACCCATTCCCTAAGGTTTTCGCAACGGTGACAATATCCGGTAAAATTCCATAATGTTGATAAGCAAACCACGCCCCGGTTCGACCCAGCCCGGTTTGAATTTCATCGGCGATGAGGAGCCAATCGTGTTCATCACAATAGTAACGAATCGCCTCAAAAAAATCAGCGTTGACTTCACGAATCCCACCATCACCTTGAATCGGCTCTAACATAATGCCAATAATACGATCGCTTTGTGTGGCAATGACTCGTTTTAGTGCGCTCAAATCATTGAAAGGAATATGGACAAACCCCTCTAACAACGGTTCGAAGCCCTGTTGTAAGCGCGCACTTCCCGAGGCACTTAATGTGCCCATTGTTCGTCCATGAAAACTTTTTTCCATGGTAATGAGTAATGGACGATCAATGCCACGCTGATGGGCATAAAGTCGTGCTAATTTTAAAGCCGCTTCATTGGCTTCGGCACCGGAGTTGGCATAAAACACTTCATCCATTCCTGAGAGTCGGGCTAAGGTATCCGCTAAAGGAACTTGCTCTGGGACATGATAGGTGTTTGAGGTATGGAGGAGTTTCTCGGCTTGGTCACATAACGTTTTCGTGACAGCGGGATGTGCATGACCTAACCCACAGACTGCGATGCCGGATAAAGCATCCAAATAAGCCGTGTTTTTTTCATCAAATAACCAAACCCCATCACCGCGTGTAAAGGAAATAGGGAGGCGATTCGGATAAATAGGCATTAACGCGGTCATGTTGTTTCCTTAAAATAAAGGTTATTTATTAAAATTTTGCGCAACAAATTCCCAATTGACAATCTCCCAGAACTTTTCAAGATATTGAGGACGAGCGTTCCGATAGTCAATGTAGTAGGCATGTTCCCAAACATCGCAGGTTAATAAACAGTGCTGGCCGGTTTGAAAAGGTGTATTCGCGTTACCGGTGGTTTCAATATGCAATGCGCCATCTGTTTTGCGGACCAACCAAGCCCAACCCGAACCAAATTGCCCGACAGCCGCTTGGTTGAAAGCTGTTTTAAAAGCAGAAATCGAGCCAAATGCTTGTTCAATTGCGGTGGCTAATGAGCCGGATAAAGTCGTTCAGGGGTTAAGCTTTGCCAATGGCATCTAATGAAAGCGTTGCAAATTCAGTACCGACGATCAATTCATTGAGTTTGTCTACGTAGGCTTTATGATGTTTTCCATAGTGATAATCTAAGGTTTCTTCAGAAAGCGTGGGAGCTAAGGCGTGGCGATCGTAGGCTAAATCAGGGAGTACATGCTTCATGACGAAATCCTCTTTAGATTAAAAATGCGAAATTGGCTTGCGACAGTTTAAAATTCGAGTAATCATAAGGCAAGCTTTTCAGGCATTCATTTCGCTTTATTACAATACAACGTTGCGAGGACTCTATTATGCATCCATCCACTCAGGATACCATCACTTTGATCGAACAACAGCTTGCTGAAAATACCTTGATTTTATATATGAAAGGGACGCCCGAACAACCACGCTGTGGTTTTTCAGCGCGAGTTGCACAGGTTCTGAATGCCTGCCAATTCAATTTTGCGTATGTGGATGTCTTAACCCATCCGGAAATTCGCCAAGCACTACCGCTTTATTCACAATGGCCGACTTTTCCGCAATTGTATTACCGAGGAGAGCTGATCGGTGGTTGTGATATCGTTGAAGAGTTATATAAAACAGGTAAATTAAAAGAAAAATTAACCTAGACTTGATTTTTAGTTAATTCCTTCCTGCTTTATTCGGATTAGATAGATAAAAAATATCTTTATTAAGATATTTAATTGCTTGGTGAAGCAGCTCAATCAGGTAAATGCTTATAAACGGCTTAGCGTTTGCAAAAAAGTGTTTTCCAGAGGTACCTGCTTCATTTTTAACCGTTATCTAGAAGATAAATTTAAGTTAAAAATATCAAAAAAAGATTGACATCAATCTTGGGCTTCGGTATAAGTTTCGGTGAGTGTCTCTTTATTGCGAGACATTACTTTTAGCTAACAAAATAATTCTAAATCTTTCCTAAAGCGCTAAGAGTTCTTCCCTAATAATAAATAATTAAAAATAATTGTTTTAAAATTGATCAAAAGTAAATTGTTGTGTGTAATACACAGATTTTAGAGTCGATTCATTCAAATAACAGAGATGTAAAAAACTAGGGTTGCTTAATTTTCGCTGATGATTTTTTTAATAAGGTGGGAAGGGAAATTGAACAGCCTTGGTAAGGTAATAAACAATGAAACTTGAAACAGTGGCTTAATTTTTTTTGAGCGCGACTTATTCTCATTTATCGGTGAGGCGCATGAGAAATCTGAATTAATAACCTATACAAGGAGAGAGATGAGTATGAAACTCAAGACAATGGTTGTTTCGCGGGTGACATTAGGGCTCAGCGGTCCTTTGATGGCGGCTATACAGCCATACTATATGGATACTTCGTACCAGCTGGATGTGATGCGTGATCAGATGAGCAAACTCGACGTCATCTTTAATCAAAATCAACCGGGTGGTTTTGATCAGCCTTGTGGCTGGACGTGCCGTATCAATATTAGTGGCTGGATGAATGCCGATGTTTATTTCGCTAATCATCCTCCAGTATTTGCTCAATTTATTTCAGACAATACGGTCAGTCAACTGCGCCAACAATCTATTTTGATTCCAACTGACAATCGAGCGAGCGATTTAGTGCTCAATAATGCAAACTTATTTGTCAATGCACGGGCGAATAGCTGGCTGAAAGCAACGATGAGTTTAGTTTATTCTTCTTTAACAGGTGTTATTGGTTCAACCGGTGCTTACCATATCGCTAATTCACAATTTGTGTATACACCGGTGCAAAGAGCGATGCTAGACACCGCTTATGCGATGATCGGGAATAATCAAATATCACCGGTCTATTTGCGAGTGGGTAAAGCTTATGCGCCATTTGGACAATATAAGTCTTATGCTTTTGTTCAAAGTGAAAATCGGACCCAATTTTTAACAAAAATTAATGAACCTTTGGTGGAATTTGGTTTTGTGAAATTGGATGATGGGGGTTCAACGCGACGTATTCAAAATGGAGGGGTTGATTTAAGATATAACTGGCAATTTTGCGAAGGAAATTTAAATATGGATGCAGGTTGGTTAGCTAATATTGCTAACTCAAACTTTTTATCCTCCTACTACCTCAATTACCTTGTAGCCGGTACGCTTTCTACGGGTACACTTGCTCCCGGAGTGCCTAATCAGAAAACACCGGCCTGGGATGTCAATGCAGATTTGACGATGGGGCCATTTGATATTAATGCGCACTATATTGCAACGACACGAGACTTATTGAACCCAGTCTATTCTTGGCGGTATTTTCTTACACAACTTCCAGATATAGGTCAATACAGATTGAGCCTGCACAAGGGCTTGAGAAGCCCCATGCTTGGGGTGTTGAAGCGGGGTGGACGTTCCCCGTGGTGGCGCACCAGTCACGCGTAGCATTAGGTTGGCAACAAACCACCCATTTAGCGACTTTTTTACCGACAAAACGATTCTACATTGATTATCTCGTTAATTTTGCGAAGTGGTTTGATATGGGTTTTGCACTCATTCAAGATCGAGACTATTACGAAGGTGAAGGTGCGATTTGCAGCGATGGTCGTTCTACTCCAAATGACTTTAATCAAGGCGTGCTTGTCCATCAGGGTGCTTCGGGCCATAAGTCGACATTTGGCTAAATCCGTGCGAGTATTAAATTTACATAATCTTCGGTATAACCGATTGCTTAAAGCCCGCGAATGCGGGCTTTTTATTGTTAAACAATAAAAAACAAGCAAAGACTTATTTTTCATAAAAAATTCTAATTATAGGTTCTTAAGTTTTCGAATGATGATCTAAAAATAGGTTGTCATTGCAGAGAGGTTTAACTTCCCTAACACTATATTTTCTCTGAATATAGCAAATCCATGCTTATTTTTTTATTTTATTTATCAATAGTATTTACAGATTATACAACTTTTTATTATTTTATTTTTCTGAAAATGAATTTTATGTTGAATAAACAGAGATAAAAGTCAATAAAAAACGATTAGAAATAAAAAAATGAAGAGGCTGAGGTCAAGGAGATTGCAATCAAAAGTTTATCGGGTTTATCCTAGAAGATAAATGATTCACGAGTATAAGCGATGCTTGATTTATTTCTTCTGCCGCAAACCTGGCTCAGTTTATTCACTCTCACTGCATTAGAGATTGTTTTAGGAATTGATAATCTGATTTTTATTGCGATTATTACCGCTAAATTACCGGTTGCACAGCAACATTTGGCGCGCCAGTTTGGTTTAATTCTGGCTTGTGTGACCCGCCTTTTGCTGTTAGCCAGTCTGGCCTGGTTAACACAATGGACACAAACACTCTTTACTTTATTTGATCATGGGTTCTCAATCCGGGATTTGATTTTGATTTTTGGAGGATTATTCCTGCTTGCGAAGGGAACGAGTGAATTGCACGTAAGTGTTAATCCGCCTGAAGAAGAAAATAAGCAAAAAAAATCCTCTCGTCAGCAGACTTTTTTGACCGTAATTTTACAAATTATGGTCCTAGATATTATTTTTTCTCTTGATAGCGTGATTACAGCGCTTGGTTTGGCGCAAGAATATATCGTCATGGCTTTGGCGATTATTATTTCTATTGGTTTAATGTTGTGGGCCAGTGCGCCACTGAGTCATTTCATCCATACTTACCCGAGTTTAAAGATCCTGGGGTTAAGTTTTTATTGCTTGTTGGGCTCGTTTTAATTGCCGAGGGGTTTGGCTTGCATATTCCTCGAGGATATCTCTATTTTGCGATTACTTTTTCTATTTTCGTTGAATGGCTTAATCTGCTGGCGAAACGTTGGCGAAAAGCTAAAAAACCACCGTTATAAGTGCCTTTGCACTGGATCGGTGATTTAAAGGTGTTTTTTTCATAAAAAAACAAATTCTTATTGATTTGCCAGCTATTATTTGTTAAATAGATCAATTACTCCTGCGGACTCACAAAAACAAGGTGCTTTATGTTAGGAAAAAGAATGATCCCCTATGTGGCCAGCTGCTGTTTCTTGGGATTGCAAGGGAGTGCCGCTTGGGCAACACCCTCGCTAAAAACAATGGATAGTCCTGGGAATTATACGAAAAACTTAGAAGCGCGAACTAAAAAATTAGAAACGGAATTAACGGCCTTACAGCACCAAATTACTACACTTAAAAAGAAATCACGTGTTTCCGCCGCTGCGCCGCCTTCTCGTCCGCAGCCCACTTCCGTCGAGCCAAAAATTGTGGCGAGTATCTCTCATCCTGTGTTCTTGATCGGGACACCGGTTGTCAGTTCGCCGAGTATCGGAATGACCACCGCTTATGATGGATCCGATTTAGTGGTCAATCAACCTTATATTAATGAAGGCCTCTTTTTACTTAAGCAAAGACAGCATATTCTTAACTCGATGCAATGGCCGGAACATATTTGGCCATCGGATACGCCGATTGTTAATTTCAGTGGTAAAATCGAAGCCCAATTTTTGAATGCGAATACCTTTCATCATTTGCCAAACTCGGCGGGTATCGACTTATCGGCCGCTGAATTAGACACGGAAGTGTTAGTTAACAAATGGATTACTGGCTTGATTGCGTTTGTTTACGATAATGGACCAACACCTGCTAATTCTTTCAATTTTATTGAAAATTCGAATGTGTTTGTCGACCGTGCTTTTTTAACGTTTGGTGATTTGAATACTTCTCCGTTTTATGCCAGTGTCGGTCAATTGTACGTCCCTTTTGGGCGATATTCCTCTGCCATGATTAGTGACCCACTGACCAAACTGCTTGGCAGAACAAAAGCTAGAGCGCTTTCCGTGGGCTTGATGAAGGATCTGAATCCCGAAAATAAAATCAACATGGCGGTTTTTGCTTTCAGAGGTCCTACGCAAACAGATGAGGGTAATCATAATTTGCGTAATTATGGGGCGGATATCGCTTATACTTTCACCCAACCTCGCTGGAACTTATCTTTAGGGACCAGTTATATACGTAATATAGCCGATTCAACGGGAATGCAGCATAATGGAAACGTTGATTCGACTGGTTTTGCTGGTTTTGCAACAAATAATAATACGGAGATTTTACAGCCGGTTGCCGGTTGGGATGTTCGCGGTACGCTTGGTGTCGGACCGGTTCGACTGAATGTAGAATATGTGACCGCTTTAACGGCTTTCTCTGTTGACACGCTGAGCTTTGGCCCTAAAGGAACATCAACACGGACGCTCAGCCAAACGCTTTAAGTACCGGAGTTAGGTTATGACTTTAATCTCTGTAATAAACGGAGTACTTTTGCGATCGGCTATAGTCAATCACATGAAGCGTTAGCGTTGTTGTTGCCTAAGCAACGCTATAGTGCAACGTTAAGTACTTCAATTTGGCGCAATACGATTCAAAGTATTGAGTTTCGTCATGATGTCGATTATGCAGCAACCGATGTCGCTCAGGGAGACAGCGACACGTTTACTTCGATTACTGGAACAGGAAACACAGCGAATACAATCATGCTCCAGTTTGGTTTATATTTTTAGATTAATTTCTCTTTTGAACGTGTGAAAATAGGCCTTTGCAAATTTTGTTAAAGGCCTATTTTTTTGCTAGCTGGATGACTTTTAACCTCGTTTTTGTTATCGTACGGCCATGAAAACGCTAAGCCATCGCCTTTTATTAGGCATTACAGGCAGTATTGCAGCCTATAAAACCCCTGAACTGATTCGTAAGTTTAAAGAACAACACTACGATGTCAAAGTTGTGCTTACCACCGTAGGTAAACAGTTTGTCACCCCCTTGACACTCCAAGCTGTTTCGCAAAATCCAGTATATGAGCAATGGCTGGATGCAGAATCTGAAACAGCGATGAATCATATCGAATTGGCTCGTTGGCCTGAAGCCATTTTAATTGCTCCGGCGACGGCACATTTTATTGCTAAATGTGCGCAGGGTTTTGCGGATGATTTACTCAGTACGCTTTGTCTTGCGACTCAATCTAAACTCATCATTGCTCCGGCCATGAATCGAGTGATGTGGGAAAATCCAGCGACACAAGATAACGTTCAGCGTCTTAAAGCACGTGGCTATTTATTTTTAGGACCAGACTACGGAGCACAGGCTTGTGGTGATTGGGGCGTCGGGCGTTTTCTAGATCCCTTACAGATTGTCAAAAAAATAGCACAGCTTTTGACTAAACCAGTATTAAAAAATCGTCGAGTGTTAATCACTGCTGGACCCACCCAAGAAGCATTGGATCCGGTTCGTTATCTATCCAATCGTAGTTCAGGGAAAAGGGTTTTGCTTTAGCCAAAGCAGCGATTGAGGCGGGCGCTGAGGTGACTTTAATCAGTGGGCCCGTTGCACTTTCCGCTCCTGCAGGATGTCGATTTATCCAGGTTAAAACCGCGGCCGAAATGTTTACCGCGGCCGAAGTTGAATTCAAACACCAGGATATTTTTATCAGCGCCGCTGCGGTGGCCGATTACCGAATTACACAGCCTTTTACTCAGAAAATGAAAAAATCAGGCGAGCCGTTGACGCTCACGTTAGCGCCAACGCTTGATATATTGGGTACATTGAGTCAACGCGCTGCAACGAGTCAGACTTTAATAGTCGGCTTTGCAGCGGAAACCCACAATATTATTCGTTTTGCAGAAGAAAAACGAATACGAAAAGGTGTGGATTTAATGATCGTCAATGATGTGAGCCAAAATGATATTGGTTTTGAGAGCGAACAAAATGCCGTTACGGTGCTGTCAGCGAATCAACCGGCAAGATTAATTCCTAAAACGTCAAAAGATGAATTGGCTCAGCAGTTAATTGAATTAATTGCTGAACATTTGGAACGTAAACAATTGGCCTCTCTTTAAAAAAGCGGTTATGTCATTAGAACCGCTTTTTGTTTTTTAAATCTTATCGCATTACTTGATTGCAACAAAACGCGCGCCAAACTGTGGAGAGAGTACATTCACTAATAATTCTCCTTTACTTTGACTTGCTAATGTTTTGAGTTGTTCAATATCCGTGACCGGACTTAAATTAGCTGAAGTAATAATATCTCCAAGACGGATACCCGAGTGCCAAGCCAGACTGTCTTCATCGATATCGACCACTTGGACGCCTTTAAGATGTCCACGACCATTGGCGATATAACGATCAAAATTTTGTAATGCTAAACCATACAAAAATGGATTTTCATGTTCAGCTGCTTGTTTGGTTTCAGCCGGGTCACCTAAGCGTAATTGAGCACGCATCACTTTGTGATCACGTAAAAACTGAACCGACACTTCATCTCCGACGCGCAGCATGCCCACTCTATTTTTAACTTGACCTGCGAGTGCTTGGATGATATCACCGGGTTTAAGTCCACGAGGGCTCCACCACTATTGGGTGAAAGATGTTGGCGAGCATCGGTGTCAAATCTTGAACCAAGACACCCAGCGTGCCACGACGTACTGATCCATATTGCGCTAACTGTTTCATCACTCCATAAGCCATATTAATCGGAATGGCAAAACCAATACCGATGCTTCCGGCGTTTGCACTGGAAGCCAAAATAGCGGTATTAATTCCAATTAATTGCCCGGCCGCATTAATTAAGGCGCCACCGGAATTACCCGGATTAATTGGCGCATCGGTTTGGATAAAATTCTCATAACCTTCAATACCTAATCCAGTACGTTGTAAGGCACTGACAATGCCTGAAGTGACTGTTTGGTTTAAGCCAAACGGATTTCCGATGGCGGCAACAAATTCACCTACTTTTAATTCATCTGAATTTCCAAGCGGAATCGCAGTTAAATGATCCGGAGTGATGGTCAGTAATGCGATGTCCGAGTCGGGATCGACGCCTTTGAGTTTTGCTTTAAAGACACGGCCATCACTTAACGTCACTGTAATAGTTTTTGCATTACGGATCACGTGGGCATTTGTTAAAATATAACCTTGATTGACATCGACAACGACCCCAGAACCCATACTTTCAAAATGGCGAGGGTAAGGTCGGCCTGGAACCATCGGTGGTAATTGATTGACTGGAACATCCCCCTGCGCAGAGACATTGACCACCGCAGGCATATTGAGATAAGTCGCTCACTGTTTTAGTAAACAGCGGGGCGCCCAAGGACCATGCAGTCGGGCAAGAAAAAGCCAGCGCGATGGCAAATAGGAAACTTGAAAATTGTTGAATCATTGGTTTTTTCATTGTCTTTTAGCGCTCCACGCGTTACGCTTTGATGAACAGGCCGCGCTAAGCTTAGCGTATTTATCGGCTGTATGGCAATCGAATATCCGTCTTTACAAAATAAATAGCGTATTTTATGCAACAATATTCTCTTCTTGATAAATTAATTATTTGTCTCGATAAAGCGTTGCACTTAACACAAGGACCACCGCACGCGTGTCGACCGAATCCGGCGGACTCAATGCACGAAGCGGATTTAACTCCACAGGAACGTCGTCATGCGGCGGGGTTGATGCGAATTAATCATGTGGGAGAGGTGTGTGCGCAAGCGCTTTATCAAGGACAAGCCTTGACTGCGCGTGCGATTGAAATCGAAGAAAAACTTCAACACGCGGCAAGAGAAGAAATTGATCATTTAGCCTGGTGTCAACAACGGTTGACTGAGCTGAATGCTCGCCCGAGTTATTTAAATCCGTTTTGGTATCTTGGGGCGTGGTTGATGGGTATGTGTGCAGGAATGATTAGTGATCGCACCAGCCTCGGATTTTTAGCTGAAACCGAACAACAAGTCGCTGCTCACTTGGCCAATTTAGAAAAATTGCCTCTTCAGGATAAAAAAAGTCGGGCGATTGTTGCGCAAATGCGTTTAGAAGAATTGCAACATGCGCACACGGCCGAACAAGCGGGCGCTGTGGAATTACCTATTTTTGTACGCCGTAGTATGCATTTCCTGGCTCAATTCATGAAATGGTGGGCATATCGTTTCTAAATTGTGGATAGGTACCGGGCCGCATTATGCCTTTTAGCGTGTCCAAAAATTGATTAAAATGAGCGACACGATGAGCCCCTATTGTTTGCTCTGTAACACTCAGACATATTGGACGATTCATGATAGATGTTTCTTTTTTGCAAAAACTTCAAAACTTCTTCGCACAACCCCATGTCATCAAAGCGGGAGCCGTTTTATTAGCAATGGCGGTTTGTTGTGCTATTTTATCTGTGGTTTATCGAAAACTGCGCGCTTATTTTTCTTCAGAGAAACAGCCCATATTAAGTGCATTGAGTTATGCGGTTTATAAACCGGCAATGTGCTTCTTAGTATTGTTAGGCATGACTTATTCCATTGAGTGGTTTTGTTTTGCCTGGAGCGCACGAGAAACCGATTTATTTGATTTGATTCGTCGAATTGGTTTTATTGCACTGTTTGCTTGGTTTTTACTGAATCTGATCGCTCAAGGAAAAGCACATTTTATGTTGCGAGAAGGCAGTACTTCCAAAAGTGTCGATAAGACATTTATTTGTGCAGTGAGCCAAATGACACGTATTGTGATCATCATTGCCAGCTTACTTTCGTTACTACAAGTTTTTGGTTTTAGTTTGGCTGGGGTGTTAGCGTTTGGTGGAATGGGGGGGCTGATTATTGGGTTTGCATCGAAGGATTTGTTCGCCAATATTTTTGGTAGTTTATTACTTTTTCTCGATCGGCCTTTTGCGATCGGTGATTATATTGCTTTACCCAGTTTGAAAGTAGAAGGTGAGGTCAGGGCGATTGGTTGGCGAGTATGTGAAATTTTAGCGCCGACTTGCCGGCCTATTTATGTTCCTAATGCGCTTTTTTCAAGTTTGGTTGTCGAAAATCGATCTCGTATCAATCGTCGCCGTCATTATTTTAATATTTAAGTTGCGTTATCAAGATAGACACCGAGTCGAAACAATTACTACCCAACTTCGTGAGTTGCTTTTAAAAAAAGAATCGATCGATACCGATCGGACAGTTTTAGTGAACTTGACGGAATTAACCGATACGTCATTAACGTTATTGGTCAGTGCGACCAGTCGCTTAACAATGCTCAGTGAATTTTTTGCGGAACAACAACGGTTGTATTTAGAGATATTAGCTTGTATTGAGCGCTCTGGGGCAAAATGGGCCTTCCCAGCGAGCGAGATTTATCTACATGAACACCAAAAAGAGTAAACGATACAAGACCAATAAATCTAAAAAATTAACACTTTATTGGTCTTGAAGGTAATTAAGATTAAGCCGCGTGAGCGTTTTGTGGGGTATTGAGCTTGCGGATTCGTGCAAACAGTCGGCTTTTATGGCGAGCTGCTTTGTTTTTATGAATAAACCCTTTGGTTGCCATGCGATCAATAATCGGTACTGCCACTTGATAAGCGGCTTCCGCTTCATTCGCAGCCCCTTTTTCAATGGCAATGATGACATTTTTGATATAAGTACGCATCATCGAACGATGACTCGCATTATGCTGACGGTGCTTTTCGGCTTGCCGAACACGTTTTTTTGCTTGTTTTGTATTAGCCAACTTAAAAATCCCCCTGATAAATCATCAAGTTCCAAAAAATTACGATTCTAAAAACTGGGTAGAGGGTACGATACCTTACTGACGCCAAATTTATGTATTTTGGTCAAACAGAGACAATCGCCTACTATTGACACGAGTTTAACGCGCACGCGGTTAAAATTTCACGGCTAATCATGCCGTTATCCCCTTGATTTGTCAATTACCGTCATCGGGTCTTTTGTCGACTTAATCGTCTTCATCTTCATCCTCATCTTCGTCTTCATCAAACTCCTCTTCCGTTTGTGGTTGAGGGCGTACCGTGAGCTTTTTAGTATCCAGCGTTGTGGGATTGGGTTGGGTCGATTGAGCCTTCTTTTTCTCTTGATCACCAGGCACAGAATCTGGAGTGGTCTCAGTATTCAAAGACGGCAGTGGTAGGGTATCAGGTAAGGTCGGTAAACGAGCTGGGACGATCGGTGAACGAGGAATGAGATAATAATCTAATAATTTACGTGCGACCGAAGCGGCCGGCGTGAAGCTATTTTGAATGACGATTGCAAGCGCGATTTTGGGATGATCAATGGGGGCAAACGCAATAAAAAGTGAGTTATCACGGAGCTTCACCGCAATGCTATTTTTATTATAGCGCTCATTTTTTTTCATACTAAATACTTGCGCGGTTCCGGTTTTTCCCGCCACGGTATAGGGTACGCCATAAAAAAAACGGGTCGCTGTCCCTCCGGGTACGCTAACTACGTGTTGCAAGGCATTGCGAATAAAGCTCAGTACCGGTTCGGGAGTTTCTAGATGAGCCGAGCGGCGGGGTTGTTTAAAGGTGACTTTTCCGTCCTTTGCGCGCCAATTCAAAACCACATGCGGAACCCACCCTTCGCCACCTGTCGCAATTGTGCCGACGGCAAAAGCCAGTTGCAACGGCGTAGCCAGTAAAAAACCTTGCCCGATACCGGTATTCAATGTATCCCCCGGATACCACGATTCACCATACGTTTTTTCTTTCCATTCTGGACTAGGTGCCACGCCCCCACCTTCATCGGGGAGATCGATTCCGACGGGGGTACCGAATCCAAATTTTTTTAATGTGGTATAAATCCGATCAATTCCCATTCGTAAACTTAAATTATAAAAGTAAATGTCTGAAGACACGGTTAATGCTTTGAGTAAGTCGACATTTCCATAGGCGTGATGTTGAAAATTATGATAAATCCGACCTTTTTCGTTCAGTTGAAATTCTCCGGTATCGTGCACGACAAAAGAGGGGGTAATCACTCCATCGAGTAGTGCTCCGATACTCAGAAAAGGTTTAATCGTCGACCCGGGATGATAAAAACCACGTAATGCGCGGTTATAAAGGGGATCTCCGGGCGCGGTACGTAGCACGTCATAATTTTTTTGATTGATCCCGCTGACAAAAAGATTGGGATCAAAACTGGGGTTACTCACAAAGGCTAACACTTCGCCATTGGTTGGATCCAAGGCAACAATCGCACCTTTTTGTTCGCCTAATGCTTGTTGCGCGAGTTGTTGTAAACCACTGTCTAAAGTGAGGGTGAGATCTTTACCAGGGATCGGTTGGGTTTGTTTGAGCGTTCGAACAATTTGGCCATGGACATTGGTTTCGATTTGTTGGTATCCGACCGTACCGTGTAACTGTAATTCATAGGATTTCTCAACTCCCGTTTTACCAATAAAATTGCTGGCGCTGTAGTTCACTGGGTCAACTGTTTGTAACTCCTTTTCATTGATACGTCCCATATAACCAACCGTTGCGGCGAATTCATCTCCTTTTGGATAAAAACGGATCATCTGTGCTTGGATATGAACGCCCGGAAAACGATAGCGTTCAGTCGCGAAGTGTGCCACTTCACTTTCCGACAGTTTGACTCGTAACGGGATCGGCTCAAAACGGTGATGTAGGCGACGTTGTTTTTGGAATTGCTTAAGATCTTCGGCATCGATTTTAATGATTTGTGAGAGCGCTTCAATCGTTTCGTCGAGGTGGGGGACCCGATCCGGAGTGACCATTAAATTAAAAATCGGTTTATTCTCAGCAAGTATAACGCCTTTGCGATCGTAGATTAAACCGCGATTCGGTTCAATGGGAACTAAGCCGAGTTGGTTTTGGCGTGCCAGCGTAGTATAGAGCGTTTGTTGAAAAATCTGTAAATAAATGAGTCGACCGAGCAAAAAGCCAGAAAGGAGTAATAAGATTAAAAAAAGAAGAAAGAGTCGCTTTCTAAATAGACCATATTCCTGACGAGAATTTTTAAAGGTGTGGATAGGTTTTAGCATCCGGAGCGTCGCCAAGCAATCTTAGAAAACATTAAAAGGTACCATGTAAGTAATTAACTGACATACTGGGCGATATCACCTGCGGCATAATAATCGTACACGTTGACGGAGTGTTCATACGCTCCCTAAATAATTCGTTCAAGCTGGATAATGTGTAATGATTTTTGAGTATATAAAAAAATAGACGGCTTTCCAAAGGCGATATTTTTGTGGCGTATTCCTAATAATGCGATGGAATGTGTATGAAATAACACAGCGCTTGGTTTTTTCACTCAATGTGTATATAAGAATAAGTTATAAACATAAAAAGGGTTAATTTATTTATGCATTCCTCTGAAGAGCTTTTTTTACGTGCACAACAGTGGATTCCAGGAGGGGTGAATTCGCCGGTCCGTGCATTTAATGCGGTGGGAGGGAACCCCATTTTTTTCTCTCACGGGAAAGGAGCGTATTTATGGGACGTTGCGGGCCAATCTTATATTGATTACGTTGGCTCTTGGGGAGCGTTAATTCTCGGGCATGCGCCTGAAGCGGTTCTCGAGGCAATCCGTCTCACTGCAGAGCGAGGGTTAAGTTTTGGTGCTTCCATTTCCGCTGAAGCCGATCTGGCTGAAAAAATAACGACGCTGATGCCAAACCTAGAAAAAATTCGTCTAGTCAATTCTGGAACCGAAGCAACGATGACGGCGATTCGGTTGGCTAGAGGGTTTACGGGACGTTCTAAAATTTTGAAATTTAATGGTGGTTATCATGGCCATGTCGATGCGTTACTCGTTAAAGCGGGCTCGGGATTAGCGAGTGGCGGCATTCCTGACTCAGCCGGGATTCCTCAGGAAGTAGCGCAACAAACGTTAATCGTAGACTACAATAACCTTGAGCAAGTCACGCAAGCGTTTATACAACACGGTAAAGACATTGCGGCGATTATTGTTGAGCCGGTGGCGGGTAACATGAGTTGTGTGCCGCCGCTTTCTGGCTTTTTGCCCGGTTTACGTGAATTGTGTGATTATTATGGAAGCTTATTAATTTTTGATGAAGTGATAACCGGATTTCGTGTTGCGTTAGGGGGTATGCAAGCCTTAAGTCAAGTGAAACCAGATTTAACGACCTTAGGTAAAATTATTGGTGGTGGGTTACCGATTGGTGCGTTAGGCGGGCGAAGAGATATCATGGATTTCCTTGCCCCGCTTGGGCCGGTTTATCAAGCCGGTACTTTGTCTGGTAATCCAATTTCTGTTGCTGCAGGACTGGTTACGCTCGATAAATTAAGTTCAACCCCGCATTATTATGAAGACTTATCGAATCAAACTCAAAAGCTTGTTCAAGGATTGCTTGAGCGAGCAGCCGAAAAAGGTATTGCTTTGCAGGGTCATGCAATAGGCGGATTATTTGGATTATTTTTCACCCAAGAAAAAGATATTTATCATTATCAGCAAGTGCGGCAAAGTAACCACACACTATTTCAACGTTTTTTTCATGCTATGCTGGCAGAAGGAATTTATTTGGCACCATCGCCCTTTGAGTCAGGTTTTGTTTCCAGTGCGCACAGCGATCAAGAGATTGAACAAACTCTGCAACGAGCTGATAAAGTATTTGCACAACTACAGCTAACGTCCTGTGTAGCAATGGTTTAGGATCAATATTCTTTATAGATGAGAAAAATTTAATAGTTATTTATTGATTAACCTGAATAGAGTATTTTCTTTTTCCAACCAGAGAATAAGTCCAGATAGTCCGCTATTCTCTTTTTTCTCTTGACTTATCTGACATAAAAATAGAATAACTTAATCAAAATTAATCTTATTTTTATATCAATCGCTCTAATATCAATAGAATTATATATACTCAGTTCTTATTAACTATTTCAGCATCGATTCGTACCACTGCATTTATTTCAAAAATAATTTGTATGTGCTGGCTGAGCGATGTTTTTTCTCGATAAATTGATTATGGTAAAAGCCACTAAAAAAACAGGAAAGACAAGAAGCTGTTTCTAGTTTAGAGAGAGCCGTTTCACGGGTTGTTGAAAAACAAACGATCGCCGTAGCCACTTACTCATTAGCACAAGCAAAAGAGGAAAAAAAACGAGTTGATTCTGATTGCAAGAATAAACTAAAAATTATAGAAAAGATCCTAAACGCTCCTTCAAATAAAAAACAACCGAGATTCTTGGATGAACAGAAAAAATATCAACAACAAATAGATGACATATCCAAGCAAATCATTCATCTTGATCAGTTACTTGAATTAAAAGAAAAAAGTAAAGAAGGTTTAGTTCTTCTCGGAGAGTATTATTCTTTTTTGGAAAGATTTCCTCAAAAGTCTCTAGGGGTGGGTAATTTTAGTACTAGACAAATTTATGAGTTCAGTAAAAAAGAAAGCGAACTCATTGAGTCTTTTGAATCAGGTATCCTCGATAAAATAGAAGAACTTGAGTGTTACTTAAAATTTATTCCTGAAATAACGGAAAATATACATAAAAATTTTAGGGATTCTTCGTTTGCGAAACATCTTTCTTTTTCATTACAACTATTTTTCTTGTGCGATATCTATCCGTCATTAGAATCTTTCCGTAATTCTCTTATTTATGATCAATACGATTTAGATAGGACTCGGTGTTGGCTGCAGAAGTGGTGGTTAAAAAACCTTGAGGTGAAAGAAGATTATCTGCTTGTTGGGCTGTTATTGCTGGTTGTTTGTAAAGTGACCGGCGAGTTTTTTAAGCACAAACCAATCCATTCACAGATAGATAAACTCATTAAGTATACTGAGTTAACGGATTATTTTTTAGCCGAAGAAAGATTAACAACTGAACTATATACTTTAAAAGGCAAATTAAACGAAGTGAGAAAGGATTCTATATTTTTTTCTCAGCGAGACCTTGATTTTTCTAGAGAAAAATATTCGACGACAATTTATTTTTATTGATAGTATCTACAGTAAAATCAGTTTTATTCAAGAAAAAATTAGAAAAGTGATTGAATCTTATGTGTCCGGTAAACAATGGCTTGGTTTTAAAATACTTTTATCAAAAAATAGTTCAGAAGATTTTTTAGAGAAGTTTAAAAAAACAACTGGAATAGGAGTGGGAATAGAAAACTATTATTTTCCAAATGTATATAATATAAAAAGTATCACCAATGTGCTTATTTTTTATTTTGCTACTGTTGCCAATGCAGTGCAAAAAGAAAAGTTATTTGATCAACTAAACGAGTTCATGATTGAGTTTAAGGTTGAACAAGATAAGAATGAGTTAGAAGAACCCACTATCACAGAGTTAAGTCTTAAGGATTTTATTTCTTTTGGGTATTTGGTTTTGATTACTGCTGTTTATCATGATAGTCAGTCTGTGGCCTGTGAATTAAAAGAGAGTTTGGCGTATTCCAAAGGCTATGTTACGAATATCATTTTATTGCAAGGATTAAGAGATATTCATCATAAAAAACAGAAAGTAGAGGCAATAAAAGATAAATTTTTAAGAGACAATTATGCAAGTTGCCAGCATTTCTTAGAAGCAAAACATGCTGCGTTAGATGAGGTCACTTTACTTTTTGATGTAATCGATAAGGCTATAGAGATCCTTCACAAAGAGTCTAACTTAACTTCTTCGCTGATATGGCAGATAATACGCAATGGTTGTGTGCTGAATACAGAAGAAACCATCTTTTCCCCGCATTGGAATGAAACAGTAAGAGATTTTTCTGCGTTACAGGATCATTTAAAAAACGAGCATGATTATTGGATCAAACAGCAAGCGCTTATTAAGCAACGTGTTTTTATTTTTAAAGAAAAAGAAGTTTTATCAAAATCGATCGCATCTGAACTCAATTGGCAAAAAAAGGGTATCCCATCATCGGATGCCTATACGGATCTTTTGGGTTTATGCCGGATCCTTTATCAAAATATAGAAAAAACTATTTCGTGTATTAAGAGTATTGGTGGTTGGAAGGGTGGGCAGCGAGAGAAAGATCAATTATTCGCTCAATTTTCATCGGCACTGGGACAATTAGCTGCCCATCCTAAACGATTATTGAAACAACTGCAGACGCTGGATTTATCCAATGAGCTCAATGATGAAATGATAACGCCTGTATTACGTTTAGAACGTCTTAAGCGCTTTACTGAGCGTTTCTTAAAGGACTCTGCTGATCAATCTCAAAAAAAGAAAATGAAAGAACTCATCGAACTATTGAATAAAAGTATTGAACGCGCCAATCAACTCTCTTCACTCGTTAAAAACGTAACTGAAAATTATCGTGCAATAAACCAAAGAATGGAGGCCACTCTTAAAAGCTCGAAGAAACGTTAGCTCATCCCGATCAAATGTTGACAGATGCTGCGGTATTCGAAAAAATGACAACGCTTTTTCAATTAGAGTACCAAGATAATGTACAAGCTTGTTGGTTAGAAAAATTAATAAAAATAGTGAGTCCCAACCAAGAAATATTGACTGATTTTTATCAAGAAATTCAAAAGTATCATGAATATCAAGAGTTGGCTCGGTTACTTCATCAAGAATGTTCCCGTCTGACTCAAGAGAAAACCGATAAAAAAGTAGATGTAATTTCCAATAAAAAAAAGCATGTTTATGCGCTCTCGGCGGAGAGAAGTGAGACAATAAGCCAGAATACAAAGAATACAAAGAATACAAAGAATACAAAGAATACAAAGAATACAAAGTTACAATCTTCAAATGAAGAGATGGCTTGTCTATCGCCAAACGTAGTCGAATCGACCCTTCACAAAGAAGAGAAAACGAATTTCACTTTGTGGCAAATTGAATTTGAACAATGGCGTCTTAATTATTCGCAGGATCTGTTTCGTCTTTTTTCATGCATTGACCAATGTTTTTTTTCTATCGTAATCCAAATGAAAGTTGTTTTCCTAGAGATTTTACGACGTCATTCTCTGTGTTTGCACGAAAAACAAAAAACATTTTTATCTAGATTGCAACAAGATAGCACATGGTTAAGTCAGCTGGATTCAGCCCGACCGATTCATCGTCGTTTGGATGAGCAGAAAAATTGGTTGCAAAATAAGATAGAGTTGATCGGTATATATACGGGTTGTTTACGTCAGTGTGAACAGTCAGGATGGGTTGTCGCACCGCCAGCGTTATATAAGTACGTCCAACTAACGACCGCATTCACTTCATTGGCGGCGCCTGAGTTCCATCATTTATTAAGTGATTACTTGAAAAGTGTGATTTGTTTAGAGAAATATAAAATAAACGTCGAAAAGGAGTCTCAAAGATTAACGCATCGTATTTCAGAAATAATGAAATCTTCGTTTTTTTATCAAGAGACTGATCGAGCAGAAAGCGAAACTTATCGTCTTTTTTTTGAGGAAATAGATCAGCTCAATCAGTTAAAAGATCGTTATTGGCAAGCGTATCAAAATAAAATACAGCTTAAACATGAGTTGATTGAAAGGATTGGTTGGGACGGGTTTGTTTTGTATGCGAGCCGAGTGGATCCAAGAGAAGCTTCCTGTTTTGTACCTGCTACATCATTTGATTGTGTTCAACCCACAATCCATCAGGCTGTGTTAACTTACCCAACATTTTTTGGGTCTCCCGCCACGATAAGTGTCAACGAGGTGAGTCAAGGTTGTGTGGCGGACGCTGAGGGCCGACCTCAACCGTTAACAGTTTTTCAGTTAATCACCTTATTAAAAGCTTGTTGAACCTCGGCTAACGTCAGTTCTTGAATTTTATTTAGATACTGCTCGGTATAGTCCGTCGGGAGATGATAAAAAACCAAACCGGCTAAACGTGAGAGGATGCCATCATTACTTGCTACGGATAAAGGATCGGCACCAATAATTGCTTGTTTTGCAGCGTTTAGTTCTTTTTCTGTTGGGCCGTTTGTAATAAAGTCACGCAATGTCGCTTTGGCTACGGTCAGCGCGGTGTTTGCTTGATCATTACGTGTTTGTAACCAGAGGGTAAAAGGACCCGTTTGCTCGCGGATTGAGAAGTGACTGCGAATTCCATATGCCAGGCCCCGTTTGTTTCTCACTTCTTCGAAAAGGCGCGAGGTAAGAATTCCACCACCGAGAATCTGATTCCCTAAATTTAGGGCTGGGTAATATGGGTCAGTGAGTAAAACACCCAATTGACCTAAAATAACCGTAGTTTGTTGTGAAGGATAATTAACAAACAAAGTCTTTGTGTTGGGGTAAGGCGTTGGTGTCGGTAATACGGCGGCCGGTGCTCCTTTTGGTAACTGAGCGGTTATTTTCTCGGCAAGGGTTTGTGCTGTACGTTTGTCGATTGCTCCGACAATGGCAATGCCGGCATTGCTTGCGACATAGTAATGACGATAAAAATTAATTAAGTCTGCGCGCGAGACCTGAGCAATCGTTTGTGGAGTGCTTGAAGCAGCTAACACGTAAGGATGATTGTGATATAAGCTCTGAATAAAGCGTTGGTTTGCTAAATAGGCTGGATTTTGTTGTTGTTCTAGCCGCGTCGTTTGCTGTTGTTTTTTGATTCGTTCGACCGCTTTTTCTGGAAAATTGGCTTGAAACGTCAGCGCACGAAACGTATCTAAAGCAGAATCGAGTTGTTTCGTCTGATTTAAAGAACGCAGGGTGAGACTGACTTTGTCAGCATCGACTGCGGTTTGATACAGTGCGCCAACCGATTCAAAACGTTCGGCAATTTGTTCAGCAGTCAGTGAAGCAGTCCCTTGATCGAGTAGCATGGCAGTTAAAGTAGCGATGTCAGGGTGTTTTCCATAAGCAGATCCGGCGCGAAAGAGTAGGCAGATATCCACAATCGGGAGCTCGGGTCTGTATACAAAATAGACTGGAACCCCAGCCTGGGTAGTCCAACGTTCAATTGTAGGTTTGGCTTGTGCGTTAGGACTTAAGATCAAGCTGAGAAAAACCAAACACAAAATTTTTGTTAAAAAAGAACGCAACCAAAGCATAGACTTAATCCTTACACACGAGGTGTATCGTGATGGGTAACATGAGGATGTAAATAAGCGATTACCGCATTATCCAGATGGAAATAACGGGTAGTGACGTCTTTAATTTGCTTGGCGGTCACCGCCTGAATTCGGGATAGGTAATCGGTTCGAACACTTAATGGTAAGTTGATCGCCGCGGTTTGACCTAATTCATAAGCTTGTTGTTCTATAGAATCCTGACGATACGTTTCACTGGCCGTAAGCTGTGTTTTTGCACGGGTGAGTTCCTCAGTACTGACCCCCTTTTTTTGAATATCCGCGATTTCATCAAGCATTGCTTGTTTTACTTCTTCTGCTGTGTGACCCGGGGCCGGGGTGGCTGAGAGCATAAATAAGGAATCAAAACGCGTCCAACCGCTATAATCGGCATCGACCTCAGTAACGATCGCGGAATTACGAACCAAGCGACGGTTTAACCGAGCATTCTCTCCTACCGATAAGATCGTTCGTAAGAGTACTAGGGCATAAGGATCGTTGCTTTGCGGATGAAGCTTGAGGGAAGGCGCAGGATAGGCAAGTAATAACCAAGGAACATTACTTTTTCCTTGAAAATGGAGGATATGTTGTCCGAGATAGTCCGGATCAGTATGACGCTTGATAACGGGTAGTTTTCCGGGTTTGAGTGGGCCAAAATACTGTTTCGCTAAGCGATAGACTTGATCGGGATCAACATCACCGACAACGACTAACACGGCATTATTTGGGTAATACCATTGATTGTACCAATGACGTAAATCTTCAACCGTCATTTGTTCGAGGTCAGGTTCCCAACCGACAACGGGGTTATGGTAGGGATTGCTGATGAATGCTGTGGCATAAACACGCTCTAAGAAAGGTCCACGCGTGGTGTCTTCAACACGCATCCGCCGTTCTTCACGAACTACTTGAATTTCTTTTTCAAAGTCTTCCGCACGCAATAATAAATGGCGCATGCGATCGGCTTCGAGTTCAAAACTAATAGGCAGTTTTTCAGCCGGGAATAATTGATAATAAGCGGTAAAGTCACTGTCCGTGAACGCATTCTGAATGCCGCCATTCGCGGCAACACGTTGTTCTAAAACATTCGGTCCGAAACGAGGTGTGCCACGAAACATCATATGTTCGAGTGCGTGTGAAATGCCGGTCAGCCCATTCGGCTCATCACTTCCCCCGACTTTATACCAAACTTGAGAAACGACAACGGGTGCTCGATGGTCGGGCTTAACGAGGATTTGCAAGCCATTTTGCAGACGATACGTATGGAGATTTTCAGCCTGGATGAGTGGTGAGAGGCATAAAAAAAACAAACCCAGTCCCATTTTTTTAAAAACATGGCACAATTTTCTCCAAAAAATAAGTGACAAGCGATTCACCGTTTCCCCAATTTAGTTTGGCGCACAATCATGTACCAAAGAATAGTGTTCTTATACTAGCAAGATTTCCAGTGTTTGACATCCACAGAATGGGCTCTCATAATCATGATCAGTCTATTAGCTATCGCCACACAACCATGTCTAAACGTAAAAAAACGGAGCCGTTTGATTTTGAAAAAGGTTTAGCCGATCTAGAAAAAATTGTGGTTCAACTTGAACAAGGGAATACCACTCTAGAAGTTTCACTTGCGCAGTTTGCACATGCGATTGAGTTAATTCAACAGTGTCAAACGACACTCAAGCAAGCTGAACAACGTATCGAGATGCTTGTCCAAAAAAATCAATCCTCGTATCTTAAACCTTTTGATTTGAATCAGGTGTCTCGTGAAGAATGAGCGACAGTATCAGCAACGAACGGAGGAAGCATTAAAAGTGTGTTTATCTTCCGGGAGTGCTTCGCCGATGCTGCAAGAAGCGATGTATTACAGTGTGTTTAGCTCAGGGAAACGGCTGCGACCGTTGTTGATATACCACTTCGGTGAAATTTTAGCGATACCGCTGACCAAGCTTGATGCACCGGCCTGTGCCTTAGAATTAATACACACTTATTCGTTGATTCACGATGATTTGCCAGTGATGGATAATGATGATTGGCGGCGTGGAAAGCCGAGTTGTCATAAAATGTATGGCGAGGCGATCGCCTTATTAGCGGGTGATGCTTTGCAGGCGCTGGCCTTTGAATATTTGCTGAAAACACCGATTTCAGCTGCACAAGTTTTAGTGATGCTGGAGGTGCTGGCAAAGGCAATCGGTGGCCAAGGGATGGTTGGTGGTCAGGCCTTAGAATTTGATCAAACCCTTCCATCAAAGGAGGAATCCTGGCAAACGACGATCAATCGCTTAAAAACGGGTACTTTATTCCAAGTCGCACTCGAATGGGTGGCCATTATTGCAGAAATCGCGCCTGGGATTCGGATGAAGCTCGCACAGCTCGGTAGTCGCTTAGGTGAGTTGTATCAACTACAAGACGATCTGTGTGATGAGGTGACTGATCCACAGAAATTTATCTTCCTGCAACAACGCTTGCAACAAGGTGTTTCCCAAGCAGAAACGTATTTACGTCAGCTTTTTTCGGACATGGACTGGTTATCGATCCATGCACTGCTTTTTCGCTTGTTTCCAGAGGCTAAAAAGGCATTGCCGCACGCTTCTTAACAAAAAATGCATTTCGTTAAGTGCTTAAAAGTGCTATAATGCAAGCACTTTTAAGCACTTAAACCGGCGCAACGCGCCATCGAAACGGCTGAAGAGTTTTTATCGTGTTAAGCACGTAGCCCCTTTTATTTATACCTATTCAAAGAGGAATATACCATCATGCCCATGTTAACCGTCGGGATAAGTTACCCGCATTCAAATTAACGGCTACCGTTGATATTAAAGATGTTAAAAATGACTTTCAAGAAATTCGACACGATTCGTTTCCTGGAAAATGGCTCGTTCTTTTTTCTGGCCTAAAGATTTTACGTTTGTTTGTCCAACTGAAATCACTGCGTTTGATTCACTCAATAGCGAATTTAAAGCAAATAACGCGATATTATTAGGTGGAAGTACCGATAATGAGTTTGTCCATCGTGCGTGGCGTGTTCATCATCCGCAACTGAAACACTTAAGTTTCCCGATGCTCAGCGATATTAAGCATGAGCTTTGTTCTGCGCTGGGTATTCTTGACCGTGAAGCAGGTGTTGCGCAGCGTGCGACGTTTATTGTCGACCCGGAAGGAACGATTCGTTTTAGTATGGTGACCGATTTAAGTATTGGACGTAATTCAGATGAAGTTTTACGTATTTTAAAAGCGTTACAGAATGGCGAGCTTTGTCCTTGTAACTGGCAACCTGGTCAAAATACGATTAATCTTGAAGAAGTGGCTTAATTATTTAAGAACACGTTGCAAAACTCGAATTTTAGTACAATAAGACACAGTCAGCTGTTTTGTGAAGTGAGAGTAATATTATCCTGGTTCAAGCTTAGATTGAGCCAGGATGATTTTTTATGTATCTCTTAATCTTTAAGTCAGTAATCCTTATATGATGAAAGAAAAGTAAATCTATTTTCTTTGCAGGGTTCACTTCTTTTATAAAATACTAGTGTTTTTTTCTGTAAATTAATGGTTAACTAATTATTTAGCTTTAATATTAGTTTTGATAATCAGAAAACATATTAATTTAAATAATTTTATAGGAAATTTTAATTTTATCGTTATATCAAAATATAAGAAAACTATTTATTTTTATTAATTAATCTATTTTATATAAGATACTCTGTTAAAAGTAGATAAAGAAATTAGCTTAACGTGAGTCATTTGACTTATTTAGTTTTAAAAAATATTTTCTAGCTCGACCTATTTATTAAATTAATTACATTGTGATCTCGTGCTATATCTTGATTTGTAAAATACTATTCATTCATCTAAATTACTTATAATTAATTTTGTGTATCGTCAACTTTAAATAGAATTTCTTATATGAATAAATGGATTTTTTATTATCAAAATAATTCGATGCCAAATTCTATGGATCAGTTTGCTTTTAATTACCCCCTCTATTTGGGCTCAGTCTTCGCATAAAGCATATCATTGTGTTGATTCTCATCCTTGGTTTGTAACAGGATCCTTAGGATATACAAATTATTTAGATATGTATCTAAAAGATGGGCAAACGTCTTTAGTAAGATTTTCTATCGGCCGGAATCTTATTAAAATTGATGCGTTTGATCTTTCTTTGGAGGCGGATGTTCAGAACAGGAATGTCATGAGGCTTCCTCTTCATCCTGATCACACTCTAGAGTTTGCTGAACTGAATACTAAGCCGCTTTTAGATTTGTTGTTTACTTTAAAAATTGATTCCTTTAATGAATGCTATCCCATTATTTATCTTATTTAAAGCGGGGCCAGCTTATCAACGTTTAAGTTTTATTGATCGTGATAGTGCCCCAGATAAAGAAAAGGTTTCATTTTAAGGACAGGTTGGTTTAGGTTACTGGGTTAATCCTCATACTAATATTTATTTATCTTACCAACGAGTTTTCGGTGCAAATACTAATTTTCAGGTAAATGAAGACAAAGAGAAGGCTATATTGAGAATTTCCCTTCTCAATACTCTATCCTTATTGGTATCAGTATTAATTTATAGATTCATAGTATAGATAAAAAGATGGGATGCCTATGATGAAATAATATTTGACTACTACTTGTGGTTTAGTAGTTGAATATTCATATTCAACAATTCGTTATAAATTTAAAAAGAGATCTTATTTATGGAAAAAGAACAATTAATTGACCTATCTATGCAGCACGCCAACCCAATAACAAAACCTTTTATTGCGTAGGAAATCACTAAAGTCGAGAATAAACTCAACGCAAAGATTTTAGCTACAGATAAAAAATTAGCACATGAAGTTACTAACTTTAATAAAGAAAAGACGGCATTTGATAATAAACTAGAGAAAATGATTGGTAATTTAGACAATAAAGTAACAGAAAAGGCAACGCAATTGCGTAACCCGATCGAGACGTTGACGGAGGAAGTGAACAAAAAAAGAAAAATTTATATAGAGAGCTCAATGATTTGAAGAATAATAGTGGTTCAAATCAAACCCAATAAGAAAGATAAATGATAGACGAAAAAAATAAATGCGCTTGCTAAATATAGAAGTGTAAATAGTCTTCTATTTGATATCGTTGATAATATCATTTGTTTAAACAAATTTTGTATAGTAGTAGCGAATACGTTTAAAAACGATCATAATAAGTCTCTCCTCACAACAGCTAACGAAAAATGTAATAATGCAAGTGTAAATTTGTGGAAATTAATTAACGCTATTATTGATATCGGTTAGTAGAATAAGGTTGGTTGATTGGATAAAAAAATAGAAAAATCACTTGGAGTAGCAGAGTATATTTTTTTCGACTTTATAAAATATAAAATACTTTATTATAAAAGAATTTATAAAGGGTTTGAGTCAGTTTCGAAAAAATGACTCACTTTCCTAATTCTTAGTAAATATTTTTTTATCTAAAAGTATAGTGCTATGGGTTTCTTATAAAGGACATAAAGATAAATTTATATTCTAAATGCTTCTTATTTAATCTCAGTGGGGGCGCCGATATTTTTATCTGCAAAAGGATAGATAAATTTTGTAAAACTTGATAGTCCTCTCTAAAAAGATCTTAGATCCACCTTTTTTTATAAATTGTTAAAATATTGATCAATTTGAGTTCATTCTTTTTTAATCGATAAAGCTTAAGGTATGTATTCTCTACGGAGAACTATTTAGGTCAGATATTCGATTTTTTGATGAAATTAGACTAAATTGTTTTTAAATTTGTGTGGAATAGGTAGTATGTTATTTCTATTTTTTCTTTATAGTTTATGTATCTTATTGGCCTGGTTTAAACATAGAAAGCTCGCAATCACTTTTTTTTATCCTATTTTTAATCGGGACTACCTTGTTTTTTTTACATCATGTCAATACGAATCTCAATCTACAATTTTAGAGCGTTTACTTATGGATACGAAACAAGTCACTAAGTTTATTAAAAAATTGAATGCAATTGATGCCTTAGGATTAAGCTGTTTATTAATTGTTGCTTTTATTTTACAGTTTACCTTGCATGAATTACCTTGTCCTTTATGTCTTTTACAACGAGTTGGAATATTAGGTATTGCGTTTGGTTTTTTGTTGAATGTCCAATTTAAAATTCATCCAGGTCATTATACTTTGTCACTCATTGCCGCGTTACTCACCGGAATGATTTCGGTTCGCCAAATATTTTTACATCTATTACCAGGTGATCCAGGATATGGATTACCGTTTTTAGGATTACATCTTTATACTTGGGTTTTTCTATTTTGTTTTGCAGTAACTATTTATATTGCCATTATTTTAAGTATATCGCCGCAATATACGAATCTAGAAACAGAAGAAATTCAAGGAAAATCGCTCTCATTTTTAAAACAGCTTGCGTTTGCTGCTGTATTTTTACTGACGATTTTAAATATTATTTCAACGTATCTGGAATGTGGATGGAAACCTTGTCCAGATGACCCCGTTAAATATCAGATTCAGTTAATCAAACCGATATCTTAATTTAAGCATAGGTTTCTGTTTTTTGTACAGTATTTCCCCAAATATTGGCACTTGCTGCGTCATAATAAAAAATCTGTAAACTCGGAATAGTTTCCGAAGAATAAGCTTGTTTCGTTTGTCGTAAATGAACAAGCTGTTTTAAGGCACAATCCTTCTTTTCAATTGTTTCCGGTTGCTCAGAGTAGAGACTTACAAAAATTTTTTCCACTTTACTTTGTGCAATCGCTGCTAAAATATGGTGATCCGCTTCATTAAAGCTCAGTCCGTGTAAGAAAAGTGATCCAGAACAAGCGCTTAAGCTATTAAAGGCGGCTGATAAATAGGCATTATGGTTGATTACTTCTAATTTTTCGAGTGCCGTGCCTTCTGCAACAAAAAGAGGAAGTTTATTGTGTAAAAAATTATCGATAATTTGATCTTTTAAAGAGATACTTTGTTTTGACCAGCAGCATTTTCTAATTTCATATCCTGCATCATATAAGTGCAAGCCACCATGGAGATAAAAAAGATTAGTGAACGATTGATAAGTCGGTAACCAGCACACATAGTTTTTTTCTTTGCCTAGTTTTAGACCAACTGGATCTTGAAAGCCATCTTTAAACTCATTACGTAATCGTCTGACGACCACCCAATAAAGAAGTAAATCATAATTAAGCGTATAGATAAAGCCAAAAAAATGAAGGAAATGGGCACAGTAATCATATTGTTGCTCGCTCAGAGCATCGGCATCATTAGGGTGACTCATTAAAATAGATTTAATAATTATGTTTTTTAGGTGCTCAATATCTTTTGTAATTTGTATTTTTATTTTTTCGCTTTGTTGTTCAGTGACATAAAGGTTAAAAATGAGCATTAATGTTTTAAGTAATTTCATACTACTTTCAAAATTATAAATTTTTGTTCGATCAAACAGTTTAAGCACTCTTTGTGCACCATTAAATAAATGATTTTTTCTTGCATTCTCAAATAAACTCGTATAGCTAAAAATAGATTTTTCAAAGGCAATGCTAAAACCGTTTCCTAATAACAGAGTCGGTTTGTTTTTTTTATAATCTGCATATTCTAATGCCTTTTTAAATGATAGTTTATTCATTAACTATACTCCTTTTTTATTGTCAGAACGACAAGCTTCGTCAATATAAGCCGCAAATACTCGATAGATTATATGATGAAAAAACTCGCATGAATAGCAAATACAGATTGAGTGCTCATCGATGATTAGGCAAGCTAAAATGATTGACCTTATTTAAGAAGAAAATAGAATAAAAACAAGAAATAACAATAAAGGTATACAACCTGTAATTAAGTTTAATAACGTATTAATTTGAAATAACGGAAAATAATAAACAGAACAATACATAACTTATCCATTGATTGGAGGTAGGGTACGTCGCGAGGAATGTAAAACAGAAAACCCTTCGACGTCTTATTGTTCGATAACGAATCAGACGTACTATTAAATTATACATCGATAAATTAAATTTCACACTCACAGGTCGCAGGTGTGAGCATTGGATGAATCGTTTTGTTTCCATGAGACCATTCACCACTTTCAGTGCCGACAATATAGCCAATCAACGCCGCTTCTTCTTGTGAGAAGCCAGAGAGCAGCGCAGGATTACTAAAAATTTGGTGGGCACTTTTTATAAAATAAATTCCTTTCCCTAAAACACTAATAACCAATTTACTATCTCGATATTGAGCTACAAGAGTCTATAATTTTGCATTTTAATTTCCTTATTGCTTTTTAAAAAAACATAAATAAAAACTGACATTCAAGAATGACATGTCGATTTTATAGCGAATAAAATTCGCTTATCACAATAAATATAGTATTATCTGTTAAAGACAATTACAATGCGCGAATGTCTACAAAAATGATATTTTTATAATTTTGCTAAAGTTTTTTTTACCAACAAGGTAGATTCTTTAGGAAAGATAAAAAGGACAAGGTCGCTGCAATTAAAAATGAAAGGAGAATAATGAATGGATAAAATCAATTCACAGTTTCAACAAGGAAATATCATTCCATTTCCGAGCTGTCCGCAAATCAAAATAAAATTGATGTATGTCAAGAGAGATAAGTGCTATTCACTGCATGCACCCAAATCATTTAAACCGGTTCTTGTGAGTGTCCCAAAAAATCAAGCTTCACAACCGACGCTTACTGAATTAAAAAATTCTTTATTCTTTTTAAAAACGCAAATTCAATTTAAACGTTTTCTATTTCTATCTTCCTTCCAGCAAGCGATTCATGTAACGCTGCGACGTCATCGTTATTAGGCTCAAGGACGCCACTTAATTTACTCACGTTGATATAAGTGGAGAGATTTTTTTCGCTTGAGTGAGTGTTGATCGGGCCGCGCGGTCCGATGTTGGATCTTAATCTTGAAGATTTTTTGATGAACAGCCATGACGATGAAAAAGAAAGTCAGCGTATAAAGAGGCGAGGCGATATAACTTTTTTGGGTGGTCTGTGCTATGCTTGGCCAATTTTAACGGTAGTTTTGTTAACTTAGGGGATGGGTATGTATCAACTAATGCGTGTCCTGGGATGGATTTTAGTTTTGACGACATTGGTTGCTTGTGGGAAAGTCCATCAAGCACCCCCAGCGCAATCGTCCGATCAATTTGTGGTAGGGAAAGATTATCAGATGATTAGCGATTCTTCGATTGTTCCAGAGTTTGGTCCTAAATCGGTGGTCAATGTCAAAGAATTTTTTTAATTATGCTTGTCCGGCTTGCTATCATTTTGAACCAAGTTTAGAAAAGTGGTTAGCCAATAAACCCGTCTATGTTCAATTTGAACGCATTCCTATCATTTTTAATGAAAGTTGGCGAAGTTTAGCACGTGCCTTTTACATAGCGAAAATGCTTGGTGTGGAAAAAAAATTGACGCCGCAGTTATTCAAAGCTATTCATGAAGAGAAGAGAGATTTATCGGACCCCCAACAACAGAAAGACTTTTTTATTGAACAGGGCGTTAAGCCGAGTGATTATGAAAGTATCGCTAGTTTTTTCTCCTGGAATCGATGCCCAGTTATTACGCAGTGATACACTGATGGACAAAGATAAAATTGATGCAGCACCTACCTTGGTGATTGATAATCGCTTTAAAGTCGATCCGAGTTTGGTCAATGGTGATCAAAAACGTTTTCTGCAGGTTGTGGATTATCTGATTGAGAAGGTTCGAAAAGGAGAAAATTAATTGACCCATTGCGTGAGTATCGAAAATTTATCCTTCGATCGCAAAGAACAGACGATTTTTTCGAATCTTAATTTACAGGTTGCCCGTGGCAAGATTACGGCGATCATGGGGCCAAGTGGCAGTGGGAAGACAACCTTATTGCGGTTGATTGGTGGCCAGCTTAAACCGACATGCGGTCAAATTCGTGTCGCCGGTCAGGAAGTAAACCGTCTAAACTCTACACAGTTGTATCGATTGCGTCGGAGAATAGGGATTTTGTTTCAAAGCGGGGGATTGTTTACCAATTTGACCGTTTTTGACAATATCGCTTTCCCATTACGTGAACTGACGACGCTCCCCGAGCCGATTATCCGTGATATGGTATTAATGAAACTGGAGTTAGTGGGGTTACGGGGTGCAGTGCGGCTCATGCCTGGGCAGTTGTCAGGGGGGATGGCCCGCCGTGTTGCTTTAGCGAGAGCGATTGCTCTGGATCCTGAGTTAATTATGTATGATGAACCGTTTACAGGTTTAGACCCGATAGCCTTGGGTGTCATTCTAAAATTGATTCAGGATCTGAAAGATGTACTTTCTATGACCACTATTTTGGTTTCGCATGATGTAGAGGAAGTTATGCGAATTGCGGACTATGTTTACCTTATCGCCGGGGGAAATGTGATTGCACAGGGGATTCCTGAAGCATTACAAACATGTAACGATTCGCAAGTCCAACAGTTTTTAAAGGGCTTGCCTGATGGGGTGGTTCCTTTCCACTACCCGGCACCTGCTTACGAAGAAGATTTATTTAATTAATTATGACGTGGTTAGCCGATAAATTTAGTCTATTAGGAAAATTGGGTCTTATTTTGCTCGCAGAATTGGGGCGTGCGGGCTTGTTTTTAGCACAAATTCTTTTCTATAAGCCTTCCTTTAAAAAAGGGTTTCGACGCTTAATTGAACAGCTTTATTTTGTCGCTGTTCTTTCTTTACCGATTATTCTTTTATCTGGACTGTTTATTGGGATGGTAATTGGTTTACAAGGCTACCATACCCTCGATCAATTTGGAGCGAGTCAACAATTAGGACAATTAGTGGCATTGAGTGTTGTCCGTGAATTAGGCCCGGTTGTGACGGCTTTATTGTTTGCAGGTCGTGCTGGCTCGGCTTTAACCGCCGAAATTGGTCTGATGAAATCGACAGAACAACTTTCGAGTATGGAAATGATGGGCGTGAATCCAGTCCGCTACGTTATCGCGCCACGGTTTTGGGCAGGGGTGCTAGCGATGCCTTCTTTAGCGATGATTTTTAGCGCTTTGGCCATTCTAGGTGGTTATTTAGTCGGAGTCAGCTGGTTAGGATTAGACAGTGGTATTTTCTGGAGTGCAATGCAAAGTTCCGTTAATTTTTATGAAGATGTCGTCAATGGCTTGATCAAAGCCTTTGTCTTTGGTGGGCTCATTAGTTGGATTGCCGTTTTCAAGGGTATGATACGCTCCCTACCGCAGAGGGGATTGGACGTGCGACAACGCGAACCGTTGTTTATGCTTCGTTAGCCATCCTTGCGTTTGATTTTATTTTGACGGCTGTGATGATGGGGGAATGGTAAGTGCGTAAAAGTTTAGAAATTTGGGTCGGTGTGTGGATAGTCTTGGGTCTTGTGGCATTGCTTTTTTTAGCATTGAAAGTCAGTGGATTAAGTAATACGCTGCTTTTTAGTCATGACTATACGGTTACGGCGGTTTTCGATAACATCGGCGGACTGAAAGTTCGATCACCGGTAACGTTGGCGGGTGTTCGGGTCGGTCAAGTCAGTGATATTCATTTAGATAATAAACAGTTCAAAGCGGTGGTCACTTTGCAAATTGATGGGAGTCAGCGCGATCTGCCCGTTGATACGACCGCCAGTATTCTTACGCAAGGATTGCTCGGTGCAAGTTATGTTAGCTTGAAACCTGGATTTGACTTGCAAGTCCTCACAAATAAAAGTGTGATTCGAGATACGCATCCAGCGCTAATTCTCGAGGATTTGATTGGCCAATTCATTTTTAATTTAAAAAGCTCAGGGGGTAAATCATGAAAAAATTAGCGTTCGCTTTGCTTTCGCTTTGTTTTTGGATAACAATTGTCGGCGCGGTGAACTCACCCGTTGAATTATTATAATCTACATCGAATCACTTAATTGCTCAGCTGCAACGCAATCAAGCGACTTTACGTAATAATCCGCGCGCCGTTTACTCGATTGTAAACCAAATATTACTTCCGCACGTTAATTTAGCTTATATGTCGAGCCGTGCCTTAGGTCGTGATGCGTGGATGCAAGCGACACCTTATCAAAGAAGCGCTTTTATACAGCAGTTTACGACGTTACTGGTTCGAACTTACTCAAGTGCCCTGGCCCAATATAATAATGAACGCGTTGTTTTTTTTCCTTTACGTGCTGATTTTATGAACGCGCGCGCTGTCCAAGTCAATAGATGGAATTAGTATGGTCGAGAGTTTTCGTGCACAATTTGTTCAGGAGTTACAACAAGGTGGTTTAAACGGTTTAATTCGTAAGTTAGCCATTCATAACGGACAGCGTAGTTAATGACAATAAAGAACGATAACAAAACGTCGCCACAAACGCGTTGTTTGGCTGAGATAACCTTACGTGCTGGTGTAGGTTATCTTTCCGGCGCTTTGACCGTGGAAACGGTACCAAGGCTTTATCAGCAAAACGGAGGATTTGTTGAAAAACATGACATCTTTGACCTTTGATTTAGGAGAAGTCACGCAAAGTGATAGCAGTGGTGTCGCGTTATTGCTTGTTTGGACGCATTTTTTTCGGCAACAAGCGAAAGCCGTTTCCTTTATAAATATACCCAATCAAATGTTAGCCATGATTCGGCTTACCCGATTGACCTCCGTAATACCCATAAAATGAGATAGAAAATTCAATGGTTGATAAGCTAATTATTCATGGCGGTAAGCCGTTAAGTGGAGAAGTACGCATCTCCGGAGCAAAAAATGCGACACTACCAATTTTAGCGGCTTGCTTGCTTTCTGAGGAGTCCATTACTTTATTTAATGTCCCGTATTTGCAAGATGTCACGACGATGGTGGAGTTACTCAGTGGAATGGGTGCGCAATTTACTATCGGTGAACGAATGAGCTTAGAAGTCAGTGCGCGTGATCTGATCGATTCTTACGCACCTTATGCTTTTGGTTCGGAAAATGCGTGCTTCGATTTTAGTATTAGGCTCATTATTGGCGCGTTGTGGCCAGGCGAGGTGGAAAATGGTTATGCAAAAACAAAGGGACGTTTGCACGGTGCAACGATTGAACTGGATCGAATAACTGTCACGGGGACCGAAAATCTTATGATGGCCGCGACCTTGGCGAAGGGAACTACGGTGATTAAAAATGCTGCGCGTGAGCCGGAAGTGATCGATTTAGCTAATTTTCTAAATAGTATCGGTGCTCAAGTGCGTCAGGCGGGTACGGATACCATTATTGTTGATGGCGTTGAGCAGCTTTCCGGTGGTTATTATCGAATTATACCCGATCGAATTGAAGCGGCGACGTATTTGATCGCAGCCGCTTGTACACGTGGTTTTGTGCGGGTTAAAGAAGCGCAAGCGTTGCATTTAGAAGCCGTATTGACGGTATTGCGACAGACGGGTGCGCAGATTACCTTGGGTGATCACTGGATTGAATTAGATATGCGGCACCAAAGACCTAAAGCGGTCGATGTGACTACCGTTCAAGCACAAATGATGGTTTTGAATATTGTTGCAGAGGGTACCGGAATTATTCAAGAAAATGTTTTTGAAAATC
Source organism: Rickettsiella massiliensis 20B (assembly GCF_000257395.1). GTDB lineage: Bacteria > Pseudomonadota > Gammaproteobacteria > Diplorickettsiales > Diplorickettsiaceae > Diplorickettsia > Diplorickettsia massiliensis. The sequence continues at coordinate 738,749 of NZ_AJGC01000001.1, read as the reverse complement.
GTTTTATGCATGTCCAAGAAATGCGCCGGATGGGCGCCGATATTGCTTTACAGGGAAATACGGCGATTTGTCGCGGTGTCGATTCTTTAACCGGTGCTGAGGTAATGGCAACGGATCTACGTGCTTCGGCGAGTTTGGTATTAGCTGGGTTAGCCGCACGAGGGGTTACGATTGTGAATCGTATTTATCATATCGATCGTGGTTATGAATGTATTGAAGAAAAAATATCGCAATTGGGCGGTAAAATTAGTCGGGTTTCGGAATAAGGAATAATAATAAAAAACGATTGCGTAGGACATGCACTCCTACGCAAAACAAGTTTTTCAATTAAAAAATGGAAATAAATTATTCTTCGATAGCTAATGAACAATCATTGAAGTAAGGGCCTATCGTTTGCGATTGAATTCCACTTAACATTGTCCAGACAGATTGCGCTATTTTTTTTGCGGCCTGTTCAGCGCATCCTCTTTTCTCGGGAGGTAACTCCTGAAACAATAAACGAGTGGCTTGTGCATGGGCGACATCGGCTTCCAAATGAACTAAGAAAAATTTTAACGTCTCGGAATCGTCAATGCCATAAAATTCTTTGAGCCCTAAAATTTTACTGGCTGCTGTTTTTGGAATTTGACGTTCATAGGCATACAAAGCGCCCAGGCCTTCTTCATACGAAGAGCGCGATAAAGTCAGAAAATCATCAATCAAGGCTTGAGTTTCTGGGAAAGGTTTACTTTTTTTACCGTTTTTCACTCAATCCTAACCCTTTTGCAAATTGTAACCATAAATCGGGATGACTTTCACGACCATTGCTGCCTTCTTCATCATTTAAATTATCGAGTAACACTTCACGCGCTGCCGCGGAGAGACAATTACTGTGCGTGGCACTCAAGTAACGTGGAAACGCTTCAACATGATGATAATATTGAAGCATAGGTTTGTAGATCTTCTATAGAAAGTTTTCCCGCAGACCAAGCTTGATAGAGGGGATGTTTTAAAAGATGTTTATCATTAAGTTGTCTATCAATTTGCTGCATGGCATATTCTTGTACATTTTGATTTGGCGTCGCAGTTTGAGTGTGCTCGATTGTCATAGCTTTCTCCTTTATTGATTTAGCGGAGACTATTGTACCGAATCTAGTAACGATCTAGAATTTATTTTCCTGGAAAAATAAGTTTTATTTATGTGTAAACCAACGCTTATTTTTTAGGTTTATCAGTTTTAAGGAAATTAAACACACGCAGGAGTGGTTTACGCTCGTCTTCATCATGACCAATCAACGTACTGTACGGGCTAATTGTTGTGCTTGTTCGGCTAAACGCCGAATCGCTTGAAAATCTTCTTGTACAAGAAGTGTGCGTGGCGTGATCCAGGTACCGCCGATACAAAGCACCGAAGCAAGTTTTAAGTACTCGGTACAGTTTTCTAGATGAATGCCGCCCGTTGGAAAAAAAAGTACCTCTGGAAATACAGCCGCCACCGATTTAAGAAAGGGAATCCCTCCAGCAAGTGCCGCGGGGAAAAATTTTAAGTGACGCAGTCCTTGTGTATAAGCAGACAAAATTTCTGAAAGTGTCATTACACCCGGAAATGGGCCTGTTTCACGAGCGATGTCAGTAATCCTGGGCTAACTGCAAATTGCGCACCAGCGGCTTTGGCTAAAGAAAGCTGCTCAGTGGTCAGAATAGTTCCTGCACCGACTGTCATCGTTGGCAATGCCGTACGAATGGCGTGAATCGCTTCTAAGGCACATGGGGTGCGTAACGTAATTTCTATCGTTGAGAAACCGGCATCAAGAAGTGTTTTTGCCAAAGGAATTGCATGTTTTGATTGATCAATTACAATGACAGGAACGATTGGATTTTGTCGGAAAGTTTGAACGAAATGCATCACGGGGTTAGATCCTCTACATACAAGACGATGATACGTTCTTCGCTTTTCCAAAGCAAACCATTCATAAATCCTTTTTTAGCTAAAGATGCGAAGGTAACTGTTTTTGAATACGCACGTTAAAAAAATCGCCGTCCTCGGAGAGGCGATGCTTGAATTGTCTCACCAAAGCCAAGCTGTATTAGCTCTTTCATTTGCTGGCGACACGCTCAATTTTGCCACCTACTTACGACGGTTATTGAGTTCAGAATGCTTTTCAATTGATTATGTGACGGCACTGGGCATGGATGTCTATAGCGATTTAATGCTTACGAATTGGCGCCATGAAGGCATTAATACCGAACTGATTATACGGTTACCGAATAAATTGCCTGGTTTGTATCTGATTCGTACCGATCCAAATGGCGAGCGCTCTTTTTATTTTTATCGACAAAACTCAGCGGCGCGAGAGTTATTTAAATCTTCGACAGACGAGGCGTTGATTCAGGCATTATTGACGAGAGATTATCTTTATTTATCCGGTATTACGTTAGCTATCTTAGATGAAATGAGTCGCGAACGCTTGTGGAATTTATTAACTTTAGCCAAAAAAAGCAAATTCAAATTGTATTTGATACCAATTATCGTGCGGCACTTTGGCCTAATGAGAAAACCGCGCGCGCAGTGATCAACAAAACATTAACGTATGTTGATATCGCTTTTCCTACGTTCAACGATGAGCAACGTCTTTTTTCTGATGTGAATCCGCAAGCGTGTATCCAACGATTATTCGAAAAAGGAATAACTGAGGTGTGTGTTAAATGTGGAGCCGAATCTGCACTCGTTGCTACAATGGAAGACCGGTCTATTGTTCCTGCTTGTTTAGCCCTTGAAGTGATCGATACAACCGGTGCCGGAGATTCCTTTAACGCCGCGTATCTTGCCGCTCGGTTACGAGGGGTCGATCCTGTCAATGCTGCACGCTGTGGCCACCAGTTAGCGGCGACCGTGATTAGGTATCCGGGTGCGATTATCCCGCTCTCGGCAAAAGGTTATGCCTGAAGTGTTTTGTCAACCGCGTGTTTGGGGAACGTTGTCAGATGGACAACGGGTGACGTTATATACCTTACGTAACTCGAGCGGCTTAGCGGTCAGTATTTTAAATTATGGAGCGACGTTAACCTCTGTCAAAGTGCCCGATGCGAAGGGGATAGCGAATGAATTGACCTTTGGTTTTGATCACCTTGAAGCGTATCTTGCGCACGATGCCTACTTTGGGGCAACGATTGGTCGAGTAGCCAACCGAATCGCACAGGCACGTTTTTATTATGCCAATCGCTGGTTTCCATTAAGTCAGAATTTAGGGCCACATCATTTACATGGTGGATGTCGTGGGTTTGATAAAGCGTTATGGCAAGCCGAAGTAGTGATGCAAAACGAAACCGCGAAGGTTGAATTAACTCATTTTAGTCCCGATGGGGATCAAGGTTATCCTGGAAATCTCAAAGTAAAAGTCAGTTACAGTTTGAGTATTCATAATGAACTAAAAATCCGTTTTGAAGCGACAACGGATCAGCCAACACCGATCGACTTAACGAATCATACTTATTGGAATTTAGCTGGAGCGGGGTCTGGTCCTGTATTTGATCATATTTTACAGGTTTTTGCGGATCAATACGTGGTCACCGATGCTGAGTTATTACCGACCGGACAACTGGCGGAAGTGACTGAGACGCCTTTTGATTTTAGACAGCCGCATTCTCTTCAAGAACGTTTAGTCGAAACACCTTTGCAGGGTTATGATCTTTGTTTTGTCCTTCCGGATCAAACGTTAGGTGCACCACCACGTTTAGCGGCTCAAATTAAAGATCCACGCAGTGGTCGTGCCATGGAGGTCTATACAACTCAACCGGGCTTACAATTTTATACAACAAACAATTTAGAGCAGGATATACTGCTGAGCGAAGGCCGCGTCGCACAACGCTACGGTGCCTTTTGTATGGAAACTCAAAATTTACCCGGAGCGGTTCATTATGCGCATTTTCCCTCACCGTTTTTGTTGCCCGAAAATCAATACGTTCATGAAACATTATACCGTTTAATTTGGTGAAATGATGAAAATAAAAGTTGCTTGTAATCAGGTTATGAAATTAGGTGAGGGCCCGCTTTGGCATCCTCAGGAACAGTGTTTATATTGGGTGGATATCGTCAGCGCACGGTTGTACCGGTTTGATCCAGAAAAAAATGAAGTCACACAATTTAAAATGCCTAGCGAAATTGGGTGCATCGCTTGGCGTGAACAAGGTGGGCTCGTCGCGGCACTGCGTGATCGGTTTGTGTTTATTAATACGTCCTCAGGCCAGATAACGAATATCGTCTCTCCTTTGACAGCACAGGATGGCGATGTCATGTTTAATGATGGAAAATGTGATCGTCAAGGTCGTTTTTGGGCCGGGACAAAAGATCAAGAAGAAGTCTCATCAATTGCTTCAATTTATTGTCTCGATGCAAAACAGACGGTACAAAAGAAATTATCCGGTTTTACGGTGAGTAATGGTCTTGCCTGGTCTTTAGACAACCGGACACTCTATATTTGTGATTCGCCGCAAGGTGCAATTTATCAGTACGATTTTGATCCCCTACACGGACAAATCGGTGCTTGTCGTCTTTTTGCGCGCGTGGCGGCTTCAGAAGGTTATCCGGATGGACTGACGGTCGATCGTGACGGTTACTTATGGAATTGTCATTGGGATGGTTGGCGAATGACACGCTACAAACCCTCGGGCGAAATTGATAGTGTTTTATCGATGCCAGTCCCACGACCGACCAGTTGTTGTTTTGGTGGACCCGATTTGAAAACACTCTATGTCACGTCTGCTTCGTTAGGGTTGAGTCGTGCGGTATTGGAAGATGCGCCACTTTCTGGTCAAACATTTGCTTTGTCGTTGGAAAATGTTCAGGGTATCCCCGAACCCGCCTATCAGGGATAGGCTGTAAATTGATTGTAAAATAAAGCAAAACTTATTTTATTGACTAAACTAAAGATAAATTAAATCATGTGATCGATCAGGACGATATAAAGCATGTTTGTTCAAAAATGAAGATTAAATGAAGTAAGCAGGTATACTCACAACCGATTTTATGAGTCAAGGATTTAGGTTGTCTTGTACACTTTTGTTTTGCTTTTCAAGTGGATCAAGGTAAAGTAGACACTTATGCTATTCAAAAAAGAGTCTTTATTATGGTTAAGCGATGGCATTCGCGTTGGTTAGTTTATACCATTTCCGTATTTGCTGCTTTAGCTGGATTATTGTTTGGTTATGATACAGGTATTATTTCTGGTGCAATTTTATTCATAAAAAAAGATTTTTCTTTATCGCCTTTTCAAGAAGAGCTCGTTATTAGTGCGGTCTTGTTTGGGGCATTGATTGGTTCCGCACTCAGTGGTCGGGTGATTGATCTATTTGGACGGCGTAAAGTGCTCCAATTTACAGCAGTGACGTTTATTATTGGGTCGTTGGCCACGGCTTATGCAGCGAACGTGTACATATTAATTATTGGCCGAATTATATTAGGTGTCGCCATTGGTGTGGGTTCTTTTACCGCACCTTTATATTTGGCTGAAATTGCCCCGCAAAAAATTCGTGGAATGTTGGTTTCGCTCAACCAATTAGCCATTACGGTCGGAATTCTTTCCTCTTATTTGGTCAATTACTATTTTGCAGCGCAGGGTCGATGGTCATGGATGCTCGGTTTAGGCGTTGTTCCGGCAACGATTTTATTAGTCGGTACTTTTTTTCTCCCAGAGAGTCCTCGTTGGATATTGCTCAAAGGTTGGGAAGAAAAAGCACGCCACGTGTTACAACGAATTCGGGTCGGAAATAATATCGAAGAAGAATTCAATGAGATTAAACAAACGGTAGAGATGGAAAAAGGAACACATCGTTTACTTTTTGCAAAATGGGTTCGTCCTATTTTGATTATTAGCTTAGGCTTAAGCTTTTTTCAACAAGTCACAGGGATTAATACTATTATTTATTATGCACCCACTATTTTGCAATTGGCCGGTTTTCAGCAAGCTGGCGGGGCGATTTTAGCCACCATTGGAATTGGTGTGGTCAATGTTCTGTTTACGATTATTGCTTTAACTGCATTAGGCTTTGCTTTCCACCTATCCCTCATCTTGTGGTATTACGTTGGGTCGCTGTGGCGAGCATGGTTGTTTATATTGCTAGTTTTGCGATGAGTTTGGGCCCAATTATGTGGCTGATTATTTCAGAAATTTTTCCTTTAAATATACGTGGTGTAGGCGCCAGTTTGGCGATTGCGGTGAGTTGGGCATTTAATATGTTTGTGGCGCTGACTTTTCTCAGCTTAATTCAAGCGATTGGACCAGGCCATACTTTTTGGCTTTATGCCTCTTTATGTATTTTAGGTGGGTTTTTCGTTTATTTTCTGGTGCCTGAAACGAAAAACTGCTCCTTGGAGCATATCGAACAAAATCTTCGTGCGGGTCGGCCGAGTCGTGAGCTGGGTAATCCATCTTAGATTGAATCGCTTAAAAACGACGGCGTGCAATAAAACATTTTTGGTTTGAAATAGAAGTAAGGAATCCCTGATGCTTAAAAATAAAGTTATTTTAATTACCGGTTCAACCAATGGAATTGGTCGTGCGGCAGCAAAACGGTGTGTCGAACAAGGTGCACGAGTGATGGTTCATGGCCGTCAGGAGGATCGAGCGCAAGCACTGGTCGCCGAATTGGGCGAACAATCGGCGCATTATGTTATTGCAGATCTGGAAAATGATCAGGAAGCACCGAATGCATTAGTTGCAGCGACCGTCAGTAAGTGGGGTCGATTGGATGGTTTAGTGAATAATGCGGGTATTTATCCGCGTAATACCATAGATAGTGTTGATGTTGAATTATACCAAAAAATTATGCAGGTCAATTTTCATGTACCCTTGTTGATTTGTAAGGCCGCAATGAAACCTTTTCGGCAACAGGGTCGTGGGGCAATTGTTAATATTGGTTCTATGAATGCGTATTGTGGGCAAACCGATTTATTAATTTATTCTTGCTCAAAAGGCGCATTAATGACCATGACTCGCAATTTGGCGGATAGTTTGGGGCCTGAACAAGTACGGGTGAATCAACTTAATGTCGGTTGGACCGCTACTGAAAATGAAATGGCGCTCAAACGTAGCGAAGGATTACCGGATAATTGGCAGGAAAAAATTCCAAAAGTGTACGCGCCGAGTGGCCGCTTACTTTCTCCAGAGAATGTGGCTGAGCACATTGTCTTTTGGTTATCAGATCGTTCTGCTCCAGTCAGTGGAGCGGTATACGAAGTGGAGCAATATCCGATTATTGGGCGAAATCGCTTAAACGATCTCGTGATTAATGAGTAAGTTTGCGGTTTCATATGTTGCGTGACCACGCGGGCGGGTGTTCCTTAAATGCAGAGTCGAACGATAAAACAGTATAAAGAAATATATGAGGTGTTTATGAAGATTCAAGAGGCCAAAGTTTTTGTAAGTTGTCCAGATCGAAACTTTGTCACACTCAAAATTATAACGGATGGAGGTGTCTATGGAGTGGGTGATGGAACATTAAATGGACGAGAATTAGCCGTTAAAGCTTATCTTGAAGATTTAATTCCTTGTTTAATTGGTCGAGATCCGGCACAAATTGAAGATATTTGGCAGTATTTTTATCGTGGTGCTTATTGGCGGCGCGGACCAGTGACGATGGCTGCTATCGCAGCGATTGATATGGCTTTGTGGGATATTAAAGGTAAAGTCTTAAATACACCGGTATACAATCTTTTAGGCGGTAAAAGTCGTCGCGGAGTGATGGTGTATGGCCATGCAAATGGGAAAGATATTGCCGATACGGTTGAGCAAGTCGGCAAATACATTGATTGGGGCTATTTAGCCGGGTGTTCCGGGATTGCCCGATGCGTATGGAATTTCAGCAAAAGATAAACTTTATTATGAGCCGGCGACAAAGGGCTTACCACACGAATGTCAATGGTCGACTGAAAAATATCTCAATTATGTCCCGAAATTGTTTAAAACCTTACGCGAAACCTACGGAGACGAGCCACATTTTCTACATGATGCGCATCATCGTTTAACCCCGATTGAAGCTGCACGTTTAGGTAAGGAACTGGAGCCTTATCACTTATTCTGGTTAGAAGACACCGTGCCTGCTGAACTTCAAGAAGGGTTTCGTATTATCCGACAGCATACCACGACGCCTTTAGCTGTAGGCGAAGTATTTAATACGATTTGGGATACGCATATTTTATTTACGGAACAACTCATCGATTATATTCGGATGTCTGTTGTCCATGGGGGAGGCTTAACCCATCTTAAAAAAATAGCTTCTTTTGCCGAGTTATATCATGTCAAAACCGGTTGCCATGGTCCAACCGATGTTTCACCAATTACGATGGCTGCGGCGTTGCATTTTGATATTGCCGTGAATAACTTTGGGGTTCAAGAGTACATGCGTCATACGGAAAAAACCAATGAAGTGTTCCCGCATGATTACTATTTTGAAAAAGGTTATCTGTATCCGAGTGAAAAACCAGGCTTGGGTATTGATTTTGATGAAAAGCACGCTGCAAAATATCCTTATGAACGTGCCTATTTACCGATTAATCGTAAGCTAGATGGTACTTTATTTAATTGGTAATTTGTATTTCGTAAAATATTCATCGAAAAAGACGCCATTTAATGGCGTCTTTTTTATATTTATAACATGGAAAATTTCTTTAAAAAATTTTAATTAAAGATAAAAAGCCATTTCTGTGCATATTAGATAAGAAAGTAGTTTTATTTTCTCGTCAAAAGTTTATTTTATTCAATTTTATATCTGATTATGCGCTGTGGTATATGCGTTATTTTATACTTAACAGGTCAATAATTTCTTTCCTCGAAAAGTTTATGGCTATATCTAAAGGTGTCTTCCCCTCCCAATTCTTTGCTTTTACGTTTGCACCCTGTTTAATAAGAAACGTAATCACGTTTGAATCGTTTCCGCGCGCTGCATAATGCAATGCGGTCCATTGGCATTCTGTTTTTGCTTCGAGTTGGGCACCTTGATTTAAGCACTTCTGTATTTCATCAATATTTTTTTGCTCAGCGGCATTTAAAAAGTGGGTATTGATAAGATATTGAATAATTTCTTGATCTTTTTATCGTTTTTTGCCATTTCTAACGGTGTTTCTTTATTATAATTAGTTTTAGCATCAAGATCAGCGCCGTTTTCAACTAAATATTCAACAATAGCTAAATTATTCGTTGCAACCGCACGATGTAAGATAGACCAGCCGTCTTTTTCTCGAGCATTGATATTCGCTCCTTGCTCAACTAAATAATTCATAACTGAAAATTGATTTCCCCTCACCGCAACATAAAGGGCAGTTTGCTGCGCATTATTTTTAGCATGGGTTGTTTTACTTTTTCTAAGTTACCCTTCTCAGCATTTTCTAAGAGTCGATTATCACGCTGCACTTGTAATTGCAAAACCGCATTCTCTAAATAGGCAATAATTTCTTGATCTTTTTTATCATTTTTTGCCATCTCTAACGGTGTTTCTTTATTATAATTGGTTCTGGCATGAAGGTCGGCGCCATTTTCGACTAAATATTGAACGATGGATAACTTATTTGTTTCAACCGCGCGATGTAAAATAGACCAACCGTCTTTCTCTCGAGCATTGATATTCGCCCCCTTGCTCAACTAAATATTTCACTACTGAAAAATGATTTTTTTTTACCGCAGTATAAAGAGCAGTTTGTTGTTGGATGTTTTTTGTTTCAATATAGGCATACTTTAATTCAGTGAGTAATTTTATTTTTTTTAAATCACCTTTTTCAACCGCTTCCAGTAGGCTTTTTTCATCTAGAAAATAATTGACGAGTTCTATATAGTTTTTATTTTTAGCTCTATCAAACGGAGTCTTTTTATCATTATTTTTAGCAAAACTATCCGCTCCTTTTTCTATTAAATAACGAGCCATACTTAAGTGATTACTTTCCACTGCACGATGTAAGATAGACAAATTATCTTTTTCTTTTGCTTGAATATCAGCACCTTGTTCAATTAAATATTTTAAGATGGCAAATTGATTATTTTTTGCAGCAATATAAAGGGCAGTTTGTTGGTTTTCATTTTTAGTATTGAGATCAGCGCCAAGTTCAATCAGTTGCTTTACCTTTCCTAAGTTTCCTTTTTCGATTGCTTTGAGCAGAGTATCAGGTATATCTGCTTCTATTTTGCTATCAGACATTTTTTTATTCCTTGTGTTAACCAGTAAATTATTTATTTTAGGTAAGTGGCTATAAACTAAATAGACAACTGACTCTTATTAATTTTGTATGGGATTTAGATTCGCAATCTCTTTTAAGTAAACAGGTACTTTTTCATTTAAATAAAGAGTACTTATTTTAGGTATATCACGAATATAGAATTCATAAGGCATCCAGAAGGTTGTTTTTTTAAATCTATCGACTTCAAACAACTCTTTTTGTATTGCATTAGGAATGATCTCCCAATCTTTAGAAGATTCTGGAGAAAAAGGGCCCGTATAATTGGCTACATTCCATGGATTATGGAGGCGAACTAATTTAAATCCAGACCATTCTGCGGCATCAATTAGGCTATAAGCATGTGATTTTACGAGTAAATGGGTGATAGGTCCCGTTCCTTGATACGTCGTTGATTTTCTGTTTTGAAAAATATAGAGAAAATAATCCTTCCATACACAATTTTTATTCTTTTCATTTATATTAAGATTCGAACTTGATTCTATTCCTAAGTAATCTTCTATTCCGCCACTTAACTTTAGATAACCACCTGCTAGCTTAGCAAAGGCTTTTTCAATTAAAAAATACCAAAATTCTGTAGTATTTTGCATAGCGGAATAATTTTCATGGGGAATTTGATCGTCAATTAAAAGATAACGGACTTCTGGGTCAACGATTAAGCGAATTGAATAAATACCTAGCGGGTTATAGACAGCCGGATAAATCATCGAAAACAAAAGATTATGGGCCTGAGGATGTAAAGTAAGTGAACCGATTACGGCAACAAAACCGCAGTTTGCGAGCTGTTTTTGCCCCATATCTGTAATAGTTGGACTATTTAGCGGATTACCTGGATGAATACGATTTGTATCATCTGAGCGCATTGAAAATAAAGTCGAATTTTCTATATCAACGATATGCATTTTCGGGGATTTTTACACCTGTTTTTCCGTCTTCCCAGATAGAGGGTGGAAACGTATCATCCTCAATAAAAAGATCCTTTTCTATCGCTTGATTCATTAAGGCAATGATGGGGTCTTTCTTATAAAGTCCATTCTTATCGGGTTCATAATTTTGTAAAATGTCATTGTATTCTGATAAGTTTATCTTTTTGGATGGGTTGCTATGTAATGCTTTTTGTATATTAACTTGAGCATATTTTTCTCTTCCTAGACCAGCTTGATCTCTATCAGGGGATTTTGGCCAGGTTGTGATGTCTTCTGTGAGAATGGGTTTATCTTTGAAAAGAGGCGTAGCCATATTAATTAAATTCCTTCTCTTTAGCTAATTGTCACTAATCCTTTTAAATTAGCACACTATTATCAGTAAAATTGATAATAACAATATTTTGTATTGTTTGAATCAACGCATAATAATATTATTTAGATTCCTTGATTATTCGTAAATTTTGATTATTAAGTATTACTTCAGTTTTATTTTAATAATGCTCAATACAATCAAAATCAGCGAATAAAGAGGCGGATAAAAAAAATTAATCTAATCGATTTAGATCGAATTTTAATTTTGAAAAAATAGCCAAGGTTAATAGAAAATACTATTTATTTGAATTAGATATCAACATATGAATCTATTTTTTTAATTTTTATCTACTGTAATTGAGTCATTCAATATTTTTTTAGTATTTTTTATTAAATATGCTATGTATTTAAATATAAATTTATGATATTGATAATAAATTATTTATTTTATTGCTATTTATTATTTTGACTGGCTTTAATTTTTCCTAACTAAAGCAAATTATTCGATAAAGATTAAAAATTTCACAGATCTTTATTTGTTCATCTTCTCATCTAGTGTGTTGATCACATATCCTTTTAAATCAACACGTATAGTATTTTTTATATTTATTTATGATAATGCTACATTTCTTACCTTGAAAGACGACTTATCGTTGACTGTTGGGTATTTTTCTGGTGCAGGTAACTATAATCATTAAAAATATTGGAAAGTTTTGTATAAAAATCTTTAGTACGCTCAGATCTAAACCATGAAGAACTATTAGTTTTTCGATAAACTATGTCATATAGTTGATTAAGTTTTTTCTCATCAGTTAAATCAGAAACTAACAATTTTCTCATTTCTTGGATACCTGCAGGGATTTTTTTTGATAAAAAAGATACTCCTTGTCTATCCCAATCATTATGATTAATAAATTTTTTTATATTTGATAAGGTTTTATTTAATAAAGAATCATTTATTTCTGAGTTTAGTAAATTTTTAATATTAGAATTATCAGATAAAGTCCATTCACTTATTTGACTAGACATCAGATCATTGATCTTGTACAACTCTCTTTTTTCAAGCGCTGCTCTAATATAAGAAAATTCTTGTTTACCGAGCGGAAGAATTTTTTCTAAATTATCAATATTTTCAACGAGTCTATGCAGCTTTTTTTCTAGATGATTTAAAATGGTCTGACATTGCTCTAAATTAAGAGAGTAAAGAAAAACTTTCAAATCGTTGTCATTTTCAATGAGTGTTGATAACTGTTTTTCTAGATAATTTAAAACAATTTGACACTTATTTTTATTAAGATTAGAAAAAACAGTGTTTAAATTATATGGGCTTTGAATGAGTATTGGTAACTGTTTTTTTACATTATCTAAAATAATATTACATTGATCTATATCAAGACAGGAAAGAGTCTTCCCTAAATCATCGGCACTTTTAATGATAGCGGGTGAATTTTCTTTTATACTCTGTAAAACGAGCTGACATTGTTCTAAATCAAGAAATTGAAAAACTTTATTAAAATCGTCAGCATTTTGAATGATAGCGGATAAATTTTCTTTTATACTCTGTAAAACGAGCTGACATTGGTCTAAATCAAGAAATTGAAGAACTTTTATAAAGCGGTCAGTATTTTGAATGATAGCGGATAACTTTTCTTTTACACTCTGTAAAACGAGCTGACATTTATCTAAATCAAGAAATTTAAGAACTTTTATAAAGCTGTCAGCATTTTGAATGATAGCGGGTAACTTTTCTTTTAAACTCTGTAAAACGAGCTGACATTGGTCTAAATCAAGAAATTGAAGAACTTTTATAAGGTCGCTAGCATTTTGAATGATAGCGGGTAAATTTTCTTTTACACTATCGAAAACGCTCTGACGTTTGTCTAAATCAAGAAATTGAAGAACTTTATTAAAATCGTCAGCATTTTGAATGATAGTGGGTAACTTTTCTTTTACATTCTGTAAAACGCTCTGACATTGGTCTAAATCAAGAGAGTAAAGAACTTTATTAAGATCGCCGGCATTTTTAATGATAGCGGGTAAATTTTCTTTTTTACTATCAAAAACCATCTGACGTTTGTCTAAATCAAGAAAGTAAAGAACTTTATTAAAATCGTCAGCATTTTGAATGATAGCGGGTAACTTTTCTTTTATACTATCGAAAACGCTCTGACGTTTGTCTAAATCAAGAAATTGAAGAACTTTATTAAAATCGTCAGCATTTTGAATGATAGCGGGTAACTTTTCTTTTACACTATAGAAAACGCTCTGACGTTTGTCTAAATTAAGAGGGTAAATAACTTTATTAAAATCGTCAGCATTTTTAATGATAGCGAGTAAATTTTCTTTTTTACTATCGAAAACCATCTGACGTTTTTCTAAATCAAGAGAGTAAAGAACTTTATTAAAATCGTCAGCATTTTGAATGATAGCGGGTAACTTTTCTTTTAAACTCTGTAAAACGAGCTGACATTGGTCTAAATCAAGAAATTGAAGAACTTTTATAAAGCCGCGAGCATTTTGAATGATAGCGGGTAACTTTTCTTTTAAACTCTGTAAAACGAGCTGACATTGGTCTAAATCAAGAAATTGAAGAGCTTTTATAAAGCCGTCAGCATTTTGAATGATAGCAGGTAACTTTTCTTTTACATTCTGTAAAATGCTCTGACATTGGTCTAAATCAAGAGAGTAAAGAACTTTATTAAGATCGTCGGCATTTTTAATGATAGCGGGTAAATTTTCTTTTAATAATTCGTATATAACTGCACGCTGTTCAATGGAAATAAAAATAAAAAAAGATTTAATTTTTTCTGATGAATTAAGTAATTTTTGACAAATAATATTTTTAATTTTATATAATATCGTGCGAAGTACGTCGTTATTAACGTTTATTGAAAGAATGAAAAGATCGTCGACACTCTTAAGTACCTTTAGGAACTTTTCTGGAGTTTGATCTAAAGATAAAATAACATCTACTTCTTCAGCATTAATACCTTGTAATAACTCTATTAATTCTGAAGTATTATTAAATTTTAAATCGACATTTAGATTATGTACTATTTTTTTAGTAATCCCTCTCTTTTCTTCTCCATAATATTTACCTTTATTTACCAAATATTCAATATTATTTTTTGATTTTTCATACTCTTTTATAGTTTCTTGAATACAAATTTCTTTTTGATTTTCTGTTATATTAATGTTGATTAATTGATCATAATGTTTTTTATCGTATTCTCAAGTACAGATCTACGCGTTGCTAAACAAGTATTTATTATATTTTGATGATTTCTATTTCTATTTTGATTAACGCTGGAATCAGGGCTTGCTAACTTTAGTAGTTCATTAATTTCGTTTAATACTTCAGAAGGTAAGTTTTTACGAATTTCAATAGATAATTGTGACCAGTAATGATTGAAATTTATGATAGCCCCATAGATGCCTTCCCCTGCATGCATTTCTTGACCTATTCCTAGCTTGCTATTAAAGAGTAGTTCTTGATTGAGTTTATTAAGTTGTCCAAGTAATGTATCTTGATCATTTACAAAAGTTTGATATTGAGTTTTTAAATAGAAAATATGCTTAGTTTCTGAAGAATGATTCGCAAGAATAGTTAGATCTTCTTCTTTTAGATTAATTTTTTCCTCTTCATCCTTGTCCACGTCGTAATAAAAATTATTAAATATATTATTAGGTTGAAGTATTTCTTCTTTAAAAAGAAATGAAATAGGTATCAGAAAAGTAGCATCTTGATTTAGAACATATGTTTTAATGATTTGACGTATATCTAATTCATCTAGGTTTGGATATTTAGATGGATCTAAGCTATCTAAATTGATATTAGGCATTAAAATAGCAATCACTGAAGTGTTTTTTATCTTAGCAACCTCTTCTGCTATAGAGCATAAAAGGAGTGTTATTTCGTGTGTTGGTAAAGCGGTATAAGATAATAGGTTTCCTTTGACTAAACTCCAGTTTTCAGTGAGAAATAATGAAAAATGGTCAGCGAGCGCTGAGCGATTTTCTTTATTTTGATTGATAATATTAGTTAATTTTTCTGTTACTCTGTGGATATAGTTTAGAATCAATTGTTGTTTTATCGGAGTCGGAGATTGATTCTCTGCTGGTGAATAAGTTGACTGAATAGTATTTATAGTTTGTTCTATGCTTTTAATTTTCATAAAAATCTTATTTATATATTATTATCCAATAATATAACAGATCTTTTTAAGAAAAAGTTAACTTGTCTTATTGATTGATTCACTGATAGTTGAAGAGAAAAATATTTGTTTTTTATTTGTTTAGTCGATGCTTTGTTCTAAAAAGCCAGGAAATTTTATATGCTATTTGATTTGATCGAATTGCTTCTGCAGCGTACGGCACTTAGATTGTATAGATATTTTAAAAAAAGACGAACGACTTGATGCCGTTCGTCTTCTGTTCAGAAGTATTTAACTTAATAAATGATTCAGTCGTTTAACAAACGCTGCGGGATCTTCCAGGTGACCGCCTTCTGCTAAAATAGATTGTTCTAGGAATAAATTGGCCCACTCGGCTAAGCGCACGTCATCTTGTTCGTGCTTCAGAGCCTGGACTAAACGATGTTGTGCATTGAGCTCTAATATCGGTTTAGAAATCGGTACAGTTTGTCCTGTGGCTTGTAAAATACGTTGCATATGACTACTTAACGCATTTTCTTCATTTACAATACAAGCCGGCGAATCCGTCAGACGTTTTGAAATCCGTACTTCTTTTACTTTATCCCCTAAAATTTCTTTTATTTGTCTTAAAAGTGGCTCAAGGTTAGCGATTTCCTCTTTTTGCTGAGCTTCGTCTTCTTGAGCGAGGCCGCTAATATCTGCATCTTTCGCAACAGATTGTAGTGTTTTCCCCTCAAACTCAGTTAAATAACTCACAAGCCACTCATCGATGCGGTCATGGAGGAGGAGGACCTCGATATTATTTTTTCGGAAAATTTCTAAATGTGGACTATGGCTAGCCGCTGCATAATTTTCCGCAGTAATATAATAAATTTTGTCTTGTTCCGGTTTCATCCGTTCCACATAAGCGGCTAAACTGACGGTCGGTTCGGGAGAATTTGAGTGAGTGGAAGCAAAACGCAGGAGTTTAGCGAGCGCTTCACGGTGCGTCTTTAAGCACGTTACCAAAGGCTTTCCAGAACTTTTGATACGTTTCTGGTTTTTCTTGTGCCAGGTTCGCTAACAGATCCAAAACACGCTTTATGACAGCAGTGCGGATATTGTCAACTAATTTATTATCTTGCAGGATTTCTCGAGAAACATTGAGTGGTAAATCATTGCTATCGACAATTCCTTTTACAAAACGCAAGTAGCGCGGTAAAAATTGTTCAGCATCATCCATAATAAACACACGTCGTACATAAAGCTTCAATCCACGTGGTTTATCATAATTCCACAGATCAAACGGGGCCTCTTCAGGAATATATAAGAGTGTCGTGTATTCTTGTTTACCTTCGACTTTATTATGCGTCCAAACCAGTGGATTTTTAAAATCATGGGCAATATGCTGGTAGAAAGTTTGATACTCTTCGTCTTTAATCTGGTTTTTAGGTAACGTCCAAAGTGCGGTGGCTTTATTAATTACTTCCCAACGCAGTGACGGAGTTATTTCTGTATCGGAGTCGGAACCTTCTTTTTTTTCCTTTTTTGCATGTAAATGGGTAAAGAAATGTGATTCAGAGTATTTGAGGATAATGTTGCGGAGTTGCCAATCTTCAAGAAACGTTTCTTCTCCTTCTTTAAGTTCTAAAATAATCTCAGTTCCGCGTTCGGCTTTTTCTAGGGGGCTAATTGTATACTCACCATCACCCATCGATTCCCAGCATACCCCTTCTTGTGCCGGTACACCTGCCGCACGGGTATTGACCGTTACTTTTTGGGCAACCATAAATGAGGAATAGAAACCCACACCAAATTGACCGATTAATTGACTATCTTTTGCTTTATCACCGGTTAACTGCGACAAAAATTCTTTTGTTCCCGATTTAGCAATGGTTCCAAGATGCGCAATACACTCTTCGCGACGCATGCCAATCCCATTATCCGTAAAAATCAGCCGACGATTCGGTTTATCAATGGTAATTCGAAGTTTTAATTCACTGTCCCCTTCATAGAGTTCAGGTTGTTCCAACGCTTGGAAACGGAGCCGGTCCACCGCATCAGAGGCATTAGAAATCAATTCACGGATGAAAATCTCTTTGTTACTATAAAGAGAGTGAATCATTAACTGTAATAGTTGTTTGACTTCCGCTTGGAAGCCGCACGTTTGTTTTTCGGTAACGCTCATAAAGGGATACTCCAATCAAGACGAGACTACAGATTTTTTTAGCCGGTCGACCCGGTAACTCTCTAGCAATATGAGGCTAAAATCGCTTATTTCAAGAGGGTTATTCAGGCAAATGTGTGTCGCTCTATCCCAGAACAGGTGACCACCTTGTGTGCTCATAAAATGATTTTTATCAAAAGTATTTGAAAATAGACGATAATCCTTCAGTTGGGTCAGAGATCGCTTTGTCTCGATTAGACTGGCTTGTCTGCGCCAAACTTGATTTTATAGCGTGACTTTTTCCCTATTTTGTTATTAGGACCAGCAGCGGTATTACGAGGCTTATTGCTTTTGCAATGAGACGTTATGAGGGTTAGGGACGATTATTAACACAATCGTTATGTGCTTTATAACCGCTATAAATATCAAAAAAATAGCTATCTTGGTTTTGTGAATCGGGGATATCCTGTTTTTAGATACGATATAGAAAAACCCTCTAGTAATACAGTTACTGAGGGCTTTTAAAGAGGTATTAGAAGAGTTTTCAGTAGATTCAGATGTATTGTCTCTGTCTGGTTTTAAAAAGAGATATTTGTTTTCAGCAAATGAATTAGGTGTTTTTTTTTCCTTTTCTTTTAAAGCTATCTGTTCCTTAAGGTCATTTTGTTGTTCAGAAGTCAATAATAAGTACATCCGATCTTGGTTTTCTTTAGAAGCTTGCTGATAAACATCTACCATTGCTTCATTAATCTCGTTATGAAAATGTTGAGGGATAAAAGCAGGCGTACAGGTGCAAGAAACAAGAGTAAAAGGAATATTGTCCGCTGTGCTTTCAGGTTTATCTGTACTCGAATTATCTAGATCCTTTTTTAACATGGCACCAAACCAAACTTGTTTTGAAAGAGTAACATTTTTATTCTGTTCATTAAGTATATGTTCGATCAGTTCATTATTTTGTAATGTGAATAAAGAAAGCGGTTCCCCACCTAACCAGGTCCAAGTTTCTTTTGTATCTAAGCGATGAAAAAAAGATTTTTCGCCACTTTGTAATAGATAGAAAATTTTTGTAAAGCTATCTCCTTTTTCATTTTCATTAATGCTTCGTATAAATTCTTTAAAATGACCATCCTCTTTAGTGATACTATTGATTTCAACGAGTTTTAAATTATCAATAATTTGCTTACTGGTTTGATTTAAAATAAATTGATCCTTATCAAGAGTTTGCTTTCCAGTGACTCTTAGAAATTCATTTTTATTATCTTCTTCATCATTTGATCTAATTTTTTTATTTGGGAAAAGTATTTCAAGTTCATAAATAACTGTTTGTAAACGATCTACGATATCACTGATATTTTCTTGTAATTTCTCAGTTGAAAGAACTTCTCTTTTCTGTTTATTTTTTAATTCTGTTAAGACAGTTTCTAATTTATCAAAATTATCTTGCCATCCTAGAAAAGAATCATTTTTTAGATCTGGAAAAATTATTTCGATGTCATTTTTAATTTTTTCAATTATTTCTGTAAATTTCTTAATTACTATTAAATCAAATATAGGCATTATCGATCTCCTTTAAGATTAGTTTTATGATTTAAATGGATTGAACTTTGTATCAATATCATAAAAATCGAGTTGTTCTTCTAACTTTAAGTAGCCAACGACTATTGAAGCGGGCCATGCACTGACAAGTGCGTATAAGAACTCAACAGAATAAACGGATAAAATCATATAAGCCAGTTCTGTTAAGGGTCTTGCTCCACTGAAACCAAGGAAAATTGTGACGATCACTAAAATCAAACACCCTACCGCGGAAGAGCCAATACTTCTTAGCCAAAAATAACGACCTTTTGTCCAAACTTTCCATTTCGATAATAAATAAACATTAGCAAAACTACTACTAATCACGGCAACAATACCCGCCAAAACAAATCGTAAAATTGGGTCAACGACTTCATTATAAGAGGCTTGTTGATGCCAAAAAATAGGGGAAGGCAGGTGAATAATGACTTTAATTGCTATGGCGAAAAATAATTCACAGATAAGCGTGACCCAAATAATTTTTTTCGCTACAGCGTAGCCATACACTTCAGTAACAATATCGCCGACAACATAGGTTAATGGAAAAAATCAGGGGTGCGCCGGGCAGTAAAGCGGGTCCTAAGTGAACGAGTTTATAGGCAACGACATCAGCGGCTAAACTAACGGTAAGGTTGATCATGCCTAAAATAAGAACATAAAAACTAATATTTTTTGACGTGCCAATTTCCTTTTTCTCTTTTATTTTTGACATAATGAAACTTTTTTGTTTTAGTATTAAATTATTTTTTAATACATGGGCTTGTTATTTAAAAACTTTAGTCCTTTTTTGTACCCGATGTTAAGACTTATATCTCTTAGGCATTTTGTTGAATGGAGTTTGCTGAACAGTGACTTTCTTCACACAAAATTCTCAAAATTTTTAATGATTCAACGGCTTAATTGACTCAATAAGAACAAGTCTCATTTTTATCAAGTAATGAGAACGCATCATGTTAATATGGTTTAGTCTATAAAAAGTTAAATAATTTAAAGTTTAATGGATCAGTAAATTTATTTTATTGATGTAAGTCTACTTCTAAGTTATTTATCTACAGTGAAGCTTTATCAATTGTTTTTAAAAACTAAGAAGCTTTGTAAAATTACTTCAAATAGATATCTTGCAAAGTATAAGACAAGTAATAAAAATATTTAATTTTTAATAAGATTAAACGTTAAAATAGTGGACAAACTATGCCATTTGTTAACAGCTAAATCAAACTTTATTTTTTTATTGTTTATTGATTTAGTTTATCTTATTTCAATTTCTCTTTTTAGGTTAGCTGTTTTTTATCTAAGTAAACGATATTTTGTTAAGGTGCTAGAGATCATTTAATTCATTTTAATGAAAAATATTGGAGTATATTGCTTCGGTTATATAGGTTGATTTTTGGTAGGTTAGGATTTGAATAGGAGAAATGCTTCTTTTAACTAAAATAGATTGACTTGCTTCAGTTTTAAACACATCAGGAGTCTATACAAAATTTTTGTCCAATCTATATGAAAAATCCCTGTCAAGATGCTGGATCTATCAGGGATTTTGCGTAATGGCCGCTCTAAGGAAAGGTTAAATCGGCCTTATTTAAAATTAACTAGCTCTGCAAAGCTAGTCGCAAACTTTTTCGTGGTTAAGCACACAAGCTAGTATCCAAGCCACCCCTAACTCAAGGGCTGCCAAAGCAACGCCGACTAAAACACCATCAATAATCATAATTTACCCCCATTCATTTATTAAAATTCAATCCTTTTTCATTCGCTTTTAGCCAGTAAAAAGGTTCATTTGTTCAATCCGCTAAGAAAGAATAACCTTCACAATATGCAGTTATTCTTTGTTATTGGATCCCTACTAATAGTGGCTTTTTCTCCAAAAAAACGGTAGTAGGGGGAGAGGAAAGGGTTGTAAGTCGTTAGACATGAATGATGCAATTTGCAAGCTATTGTCGTTATAAGTGTTATAAGCGTTACCTGGCGTTTTAAGGGTTAAAATAGCGCCATTTTTATTCCATAACCTGTAAAAAAAAGACCAGTAAACCCTAAAAAAATAAGCAGTGGCTTACCCCCTTTAACAAGGAGGGGAACTATACTCGAAGAAGTGGTGTGATATCGTCCACGCCAAGCCATGAGTGTGGGTAAGAGGATGAATAAGATGGCACAGAAAACTCCAGCATAACCGAGCGCTTTAATAAAAATGCCTGGAGAAAATAGGACAATCGTGATAGGTGGGATTAAAGTGGCCGCATAGACTAAAATGCCGCCAGCCCCTTTTTTCTTGACGCGAAAACCATCGGCCAAAAAATCGGATAAGCTGAGCATACTGGCCAGAAAGGAGGTCGCAAGGCAAATTGAAGTAAATATTTTTGCTAGGAGTGTAATGTAGACATTATTAAGGACTTGACTTAATTGTGCGACAAACCCGCTTGTCGAGCGACCAGATTGTTGCAAGGCAATCAGACCATCGCAAAGAAGATAACAAATAAGTGGAATAAGGCTACCTACCAAAATAACACGTCTTAATTTAGCGATATCTTCTTGAAAGTAAGTACGTAAACTGGGAATAATATTTGCGAAGGTAAAAGAGGTAATGATAACACTTAAACCACTTGTAAAATAATGGAGCTCACCGGCTTGTAACTTACTTATTGAAATAAATGGCATTAATAAGAGAATCAGTAAAAAATAAATGCCAAGCTTGCTGAGCATCAATCCTCGGTTGACACAATCTACATAATGAATCCCTTGATAGACGACGTAACTGAGTGCAGGAGAGTGGTCAACCTTAACCCAAAACTTGCGAGTAAGCCACTTAAAAAGTCACCCCCGCCCGCCATATAAGCGGCTAATACCGAATAAAATAAAAGCAAATAGCTCACCCAGGCGATGATGGTTCCCCAACGACCTAAAAAAAGTGTCGCCATCGATATTAAATTGGTATTAGCGGGCAGGCGAAGGTTAACTTCTAGAACCAGAAAAGCACAAACTGTCATGATGAACCAACAAAGTATCATCAGTAGTGAAGCATTGAGAAACCCGGCTTTCGCATTGTGGGTAAAGCGAGCATTCCTCCGCCCTGTAAACTTGATTTTTTTCCTTGTAGATTAACGTACCGTAAAGACTTATAGGAAACAAGTTGTAAGTTGATTTTAAAATCAGATAGTTAAGTTTTACGAGTTGAGTAAAACAAAATAAAGTGAAGAATCAGAATTTATTCTTTTGCAGATGGTTCTAGATAAGGTATTAAAGAGGCTTTTTTGGGGCTAACAACGATTAAGAATGCGGCAAATTCGCTAATTATGTAAGCATAATAACTACTTTTCTGTGTTAAAAATTTCGCCCGTTTAGAGTGTGCTTTGTGCGAGTTATAATTGGTGGTAGCATAGGGCAATGAATACAATGGTCACATCCTGGGTGAGCGGGCAAGAAGAGGTCAGACTAGACCTTCAGCTGAAATAAAGAAACACTTCGTTTGTCTATTAAGCACGCCGGTTGCGCGGGCTTGTCCTATGATCTAGATTATAATGAAAAGCAATATGAGGGCGATATTCACTACTGTACAGAAGGGTTGACCCTTTTTGTCGATCCAGCGAGTATTCCCTATTTGCAAGGGACCCGCATTGATTATATCTATAATGGATTAAACGGTACTTTACAGTTTCTTAATCCCAATCAAACAGCTAGCTGTGGGTGTGGTGAAAGTTTTAGCATAGAGGAAAAATAGAGGGTTAGTCTCCTCACCGTATGTTACGTAAAGTTATTACAATCAATAATAGATTAGGGCTTCATGCCCGTGCTTCCATGAAGTGGGTAAAAATGGCCCGCTGTTTTATTAGTGATATTACCCTGCGCTGTAATGGTAAGCAGGTGGATGGCAAAAGTATTCTTGAAGTGATGGGTTTAACCGCTTGTCAAGGAAGCCCTGTTGAAGTCATTGTCAAAGGCGAGGATGAAGCTGCGGCACTGAATGTGCTCGAAAAATTAGTGACTGATCGCTTTGGGGAAGAAAAATAAGTTCTTTGGAGTAAAAATGATTTACACGTTACGACGAGGGCTTTTTGTAAGCTTATGTTTATTTGCCTCCATCATGAGCCCTTTCGTACAGGCTTCTCCTGTAGACGATCAAGCGTTATCCTTGCTCAAGCAAAATAGCGCTTCAGATAGTTTAACGACACGGATCATCAAACAGAGTGGTGCTTTGTTGGGTCAGCCCTATCTACTGGGCGCTTTAGGTGAAGGACCGGCGGGTCTGTATGATCAAGATCCACTCTATCGTTTTAATGCGTTTGATTGTGAAACGTATGTTGATACCGTCATGGCTTTAGCGTTGTCTAATACGCTGCCCAGTTTTAAACAGCAGATGAATGCGATTCGTTATCGGCACGGACGAGTGGATTTTTTTGAACGTAATCATTTCACCAGTGCGGATTGGGTCCCACATAATCGGCAAAAAGGTTATATCCACGAGTTGACTTATAAAATAGGTGGCGAGTACGTTAAGCAGACTTCGGCGTTTATCAATCGACGTGCGTGGCTTCAACATTTTACTGCGGACGAGATACAACGTCCCAATGCTTCGGTAGCCGAAAAAACAGTTTATTTAAAACAACTTAAA
The DNA here is from genome assembly GCF_000257395.1 of Rickettsiella massiliensis 20B. Lineage (GTDB taxonomy): Bacteria > Pseudomonadota > Gammaproteobacteria > Diplorickettsiales > Diplorickettsiaceae > Diplorickettsia > Diplorickettsia massiliensis. The sequence goes on along the minus strand of NZ_AJGC01000001.1, from coordinate 714,832 downwards.
GAAAAAAGCGTGCGCCGCGCGCAAAGTGAAACCGCTCGTATCGCTTATATTCCGACTCAAGTCCTTTTAAATCATCCAGAGATCAGTAAAAAAATTCCGACGGGTAGTCTGATTTTGTTTGTGCGGCACTATGGCCCAGACATTATTCAGCACATCGGTACCAAGTTGAATGTTTCACATATGAGCTTGGCGATTTGGAAAAACGGGACACTTTATTTACGTATGGCCTCTTCACGGCTTGGTCGGACAGCCGATATTCCTTTTCAAAATCGTGACTCCTCGACGATGAGAGGTTTGAGTATTTGGCAAATTAAGGAACCGGCCACACACAAAAATTAAAAAGTCATATACTTAGTTTATTTGAGCGATGCACTGGACTGAAATGAAGAATGTCAATCAGTCCAGTGCTAAGCACCACCAGCGACGGTCATGTTTTCCACTAAAATGGAGCCAGTTAAAATGGAGCTGCGTGGATCAATATCATTTCCTACCGCGACAATCTGTTGGTACATTTCTTTTAAATTGCCAGCGATGGTAATTTCTTCAACCGGATATTGAATCTCACCATTTTCCACCCAAAATCCTGCGGCGCCACGTGAATAATCGCCAGTGACTAAATTGGTACCTTGTCCAAGCAGTTCGGTGACGAAAAGACCGCGGTGCATTTTTTTGATTAGACTCGTTAAGTCCAGGTCACTTGTTTCGACAATAATGTTATGTGCGCCACCGGCATTCCCTGTCGATTGTAAACCCAGTTTGCGTGCCGAGTAGCTGCTTAAGAGATAACCTTGTAAGACACCCTTAGCAACTAACGTTCGATTTTGAGTCATCACACCTTCGCTATCAAAAGGAGCGCTGCCTAATCCTTGTTGCAGATGGGGTTGTTCATGCAGGGTGATGGATGGAGCAAAGATAGGTTTACCAAGTTGATTAACTAAGAAAGAAGCGTTCCGGTAAAGATTCCCCCCAGAAATAGCGCCTAAAAAATGACTAACTAGACTGTGAGCCACGTCAGACCGAAATAGGACTGGGACTTGACAGGTTGCTAAACGACGCGCGTTTAACCGTCTTACGGTTGCTTGGGCGGCGTGTGCCGCTAATTGAGTTGTTGAACTGAGCGCAGAGGGGACGCGGGTGACGGTATAATCGCCATCACGTTGCATGCCCCCTTTATCTTTAGCCACCAGGCTACACGAAATGCTGTGTCGTGAAGTGGGATAACTGCCTAAAAAATTGTGGCTATTGGCATAAAAATAAAAACTCTCATCCGTCGCAATGGTCACCCCTTCTGAATGAAGAATACGTGGGTCCAGAGCCAAAGCTTTGGCTTCACACTCAACCCCGAGCTCAATCGCTTGTTGTGGAGTGAGTGACCAGGGATGATATAAGTCTAATGAAGCATAGGGTGGCTTTGCCAACAAAGCGGGGTCAGCTAAACCTGAAAAAGGATCCAGCGCAGTAAAACGCGCCATATGGCATGCGTTGGCAATAAGATTTTCAATCGCCGATTGACTGAAATCGACACTTGTCGCGGATCCTTTACGTTGATCAAAATAAACAGTCATGCCTAATGCTTTGCTACGGTGATGCTCGATGGTTTCAACTTCCTTTCCGCGAACGGTAACCGTATAGCCCAGATTGTGAGTGATCCCGGCTTCCACTTGTGTAGCGCCTTTTTTCTTGGCGCGTGCAATAATTTCGGTTAATAATGATTCATAGTCCGCTTTTTTTGTAGGGAAGGTGGTTGAAGTCGGGATCGGCGTAGGCATTCCGTAAAAATCTCTTTTTAAAGTTAAAATCTATCTGAGTATAGCGAGCGACACAAATTTTCGCTAGACTAGCTCTCATTAATGCAAACCAATACACCGCAGTTAGGGCAAAGTACACTATGATGCAATCGTTTCTTGAATTTAGTCTCCGAAACTGGGAGCTTTGGCTTGCTTTCTTTGCTATTTTGGCGCTTTTGCTTGCTTCTGAACTGCACATCAAGTTCAGTAGTGCTGCACCACTCTCTCCTCAACAAGCTGTGTTCTTGTTCAATCAACAGAATGCACTTTTTTTAGATGTGCGTGATCCCGCTCAATTTTCAAAAGAACATATTGCTTCTTCTCGTCACGTGGCCTGGTCTGAACTGAAGTCTAGTACAGTGTCACTGCCTTTCGATGCCGCTCAATCAATTATTATTGTCTGTGACGTGACGCCATCTCATTACCAAGTTGCCCGTGTGTTGAAAAAAGGCAGGCTTTGAAAAGTTATACTATCTCAAAGGTGGGCTGCTTAGTTGGAAAAATGCGTCCTTACCTTTGAGTCGAGAATAGTGTTACACCCTTCGCAAAAGAGGTTTTTATGCAAAACAACTGCTTACCCAAAAAGGGTTAAGCTACGAAGAAATTTTGGTGGATGAAAATCCTGTAAAACGGGAAGAAATGATGACGCGTAGTGGGCGACGCACGGTGCCACAAATTTTTATTAATGGGCAATCGATCGGTGGATTTGATGATTTATCTGCCCTGAATGCTTCCGGTGAACTCGATAACTTACTTAAAGGCGGTACGATACATGACTAATAAACCAACGACTCCTCCCCAACCCGAATTTGTTATTCGACAAGTGTATGTTAAGGATCTTTCACTGGAATGTCCTCAGCCTCCACAAGCTGTCCAGATTCCTACGGAGCCGCAAATTAACTTACAATTTGCGATGAATTCCAATACGATGCCGGAGCAGCAGTATGAATTAGTGTTACATGTTACCGTCACCGCAAAGACGGATGAAAAACTTTATTTTTAGTCGAAATTAAACAGGCGGGTTTGTTTTTATTAAACGGGTTTACGGAAGAGCAAATTCACCAAATTTTGGGGATTACGTGTCCAGCTATTTTATTTCCTTATGCGCATGAAGCGATTTCCAGTCTGATTGGTCGTGCTGGATTCCCACCGCTTTATTTAACACCGATTAATTTTGAAGCCTTGTATGCCCAAAAAATGCAAGAGCAAGCGCAAGGACAAGGCGACAGTACGGTTGGGGTCGGATCTTAAGGTAAGCGTTGGAAACGACAAGCGATGTTTGTTGTCGCGTTAACCGGAAATATCGCCAGCGGAAAATCGACGGCCGCGGGTTATTTCGCCGAATACGGTGTTCCGGTTATTGATGCCGATGCGATTGCGCGGACGCTCCTGACAGAAAATAAAGTCTTGCAAGGAAAAATAAGTCGCTTGTTTGGGAGCGGCTATTCTGACAGAAGAAGGATCGATTGATCGACGTGCGTTACGTGAACGGATTTTCTCCGATGCGTGGGCACGTGCGCAAGTTCAATCACAGATGCATCCTTTAATCTATCAACAAATTCAACAAGCGTTGCTTAAGGTAGATTTTCCGTACTGTATTGTGGTCATTCCTTTGCTATTGGAAGGAAAAACTTCCGTGATCACTCGCAAATCGCCTCAGTCGCACCAAGATTATCTCACTTTTCAGCGAATTTTAATGGTGACGGCGACGAAAACACAAAAAATACACCGTGCACAACAGCGTGATGAGATGAATGAACAACACATCCACGCTATTCTGGCGACACAATTAGCGGACGAAGAAAGTCTTCAGAAAGCAGATGATGTGTTATGTAATCAATCCGATCTCCCGCACTTACGACAGATGGTGGCGCAACTACATCAATTTTACTTTTCTCTTGCCCAGTATCACCACATTTTGGTTGAACAATTGCCTTTTCTCAGTTACCATCTCGTTCTTAAATAAGAAAATTCCAAAACCATCGTTTTGGTTTGGTAAGTTTTATTGAGTATTCGGTAAGAACGGCTTGTCAGATTTTGACAGATGCCGTAGGCAGTATTAAGGAAATTAACGACAATTTCCCCGCTTTTAGATTTGTAAATTATTTAGTGCCGGTAGGGATTTTTACAGAGGCGACCGTTTGTCATCAAAATATTGAGGGGGGAACCGGTTTTATCAAGTTGACCTCAGAAAAAGGTTATCTATCTTATCATTTTAGGGAAGAATTTGACTTTCATTTAGCGAAGGATCCTTACGCAGGTGAGTGGAAAAGTGAGAATCTTATTTCTCCAGCACCAAAAGCAGAACAAACGTTTTTAGAATCCTCTCCTGTGAAAAAGGAGTCGGAATCAGAAAGGCAAACTGTTGGCCAGGATCCGGATTTGGTTGTAGATTTTTCAGCAACGCAGCAGAACTCTTGTCAGATTCCTAATGTAGGGCAAGGTATTATTCTTGGCCCTGAGTCGAAGCGTTTAGAAAAAGAAAAGAGACCATCTATTTTTTCAAGCGATGAGCTGCCTCTTTTCGACAATTATCGACTCAATCAATGCATATTAAATTTCCCCGAGTTAGTCTTTACTTTGGAAAGCGTGCTTGAACAAAAGAGAAACAGGTTAAAGCGTGTTCAGGGTAACAAGACACAGCAAGCTTCTTTACAACAAGATGAAACGACGCAGAAAAATTTATCACGGCAAGATAAGACGATTCGCGCACTAGAAAGTGAAATCCAGGAGTTAGAAGCTCAGAAATTAAAAAAAGATAAATTAGATGACAAGATTACTCATTTGCAAGGGAGGATCGCTACACTAGAAGCCCTAGAATCTTTCGCTAACGAGAAGATTCAGAAGTTAGAAACTAAGAAATTAAACACAGAAGCGTTAAATGAGGAGATTGCTGATTTACAAAAAAAGATCAGGAGTAGGAAACAAAAATCCCTAGAGCACTCTAAATCTTTTGCTAAAAAGAAGAGGTATAATTTAGAAAAACAGAAGTCTGAATTGGAAAATAGCAAGCAGAAGTTAGAAAGGGAAGCGCTTGGTAAAGAACGGTGTATGGCGGAACAGCGTTTAATTTTGTTAGAAGAGTATCTAAAAGAGAAGTATTTTGAACGGATTGCGCAAGCAAAAGAGCAGCCAATGGAGGGCGACCATCTAACGAATGAACAACTAAAACTCTTCACTACACTTGTTAAGGAGGGGCAGAGTAAAGTATTTTACTTACGTTTAGCGTTAGCAGCGAGTATTTTGTTAGCTGTGACCGGTAGCGTAGCGGTGTATTATGTTTCTTTAAGTGTGTTTAGCACGTTAGCATTTTTTGGGACCACTCATTCCATTGCTGCCTTACCTTATAATTGTACTTGCCTGTCTTACGGCAATCGGTACAGCATATCTTGTTTATAATACACTGGCCGACATTATTATCAGGGATAAATGGCTCACTTTAGATGCAATTCGGGATTGGTTTTCTCGTGGAGAAAATGAGAGTAGAGGGAAATATGTTTTTCGAATTATCGCGGCGATTGTGGGGATTACTATTTCCTTCGCGGCAATTGCTGCGACCGGATACACTATTTATGCCCAACTTTTACCTATTTTTGGGGCCCATTGCCTCCGTATTGGCTATGTTGCCTTGTGTATTGAGTGAATTTATTTTCATTATGAAAAATTCCATTGAGTCGATAGGCATGTTGAAGGGGGAATGTGGTGCTGGAAATGAATTAAAAACATTTTTTCTGAACCTAAAAACACAAATAGCAAGTGAAAATCCTTTACAATGGGCGCTCCATTTAATACGTCTTCCTTTACAGTTTGTTTTGTTGATTTTTAAACTTGCCATATTTATGCTCCACGTTGGCGTGACGGCAGTTTCCTCGGATCGATTACCCTCTGTGCCTCCTTTTATAGTGATGATTATTTCTGGGTTAAGTGAGCTTTTAACGGATTTCTCTCAGTTGTTTAGTAATAAAGATGATGAGGCAGAACACGGGCATGATCATGGTGGAGGTCCTTTAGGTAGTCTTCGAAATCTAGTTTTTATTACTCCGGCCTTAGTATTAGGTTGTTTTAACTATTTATTTAGTCAACTTAATCGTTTGAATCCTGATCCAAAAAAAGAGTATTTGTCTTTTAAAGAAGCGATCAATCAAGAACTGATTGCGTTTGAAGTTAAGCATTCTCATAAGGAAGAAGAGGCAGAAGAAAGGCGGCATGTCAAGAAAATATTAGAAAATATGACACAGTCTGCGCCTGAACCCGTGAATCGTTCTCGCTCTACACCTACTGTCATCCCTGAATCAGTGAATAATCCTACACCTGCTGTTCCTCTCTTGGAGGCGTGCCCAATCGCTAATAGAGAAAGTAATCCGATCCCCAATCAATGGGTTGCTTTCTTCTTCCCCCTTCAGGTGGTGAGCCAACCTTTAAAAAAAGAAATTAAGCGATTAGAGTGGAAAAAAAGTGAATGTGCAAAGGAAAAAGTAAATTTTTTACGGGCTAAATTATCCGTAATAGAGGATGAAACGATAAACGATAGTGATAAAGTCAAGGCGATGAGAGATTCAGGTTTGTGTTTAGAGAGGCATCGTTCGTTCTTTCATTTGCCCTGCAAGAAAACGACTTCAGCGAAAAAATGGCATGAAATGCAAGAATTATGTGAAGGATCCTCTTATGATTCAACGTCATTTCGATGTGCGGTAGGATCAAAGATCATTGCTTAAACGCACACGTTTAAGCAATTTGGGATTGGCGTCGCGCTATAAGTATGGCGCCATCTTCGTGCTCGTTGGTTCGAGATAATTTCTGCACCGAGGGTGTCTTCATTGGTTAGGTGTTTAACTCGAAACGTACTCTTTTTTCTCTTTTGTTTACCGTCGAGATTCTGCAAAATCTGAGTTTTTCATCCATTGATTAATATGTTGTAAATCAGCCGGTTGGAGAAGACCGGCGGTTTGTTTGAGTAATAAACTATCGAGTAAATATTGAGTTTGATCCTTGGCGGCATTTCGTTTGGCATCATAGAGATTTTTTTGCGCTAATAACACATCGACCATCGTCCGTGTGCCCGCTTTGACGCTTTCTTCCGTACTTTGTAACGATTTTTGTGCGGACTGAATCGCTTGACGTTCTGCTTGAATGCTACTGATATCTGCAAGTACATCGTTATATTTTTGGCGTGTCGTGACAATCGTTTTACGATAGGTATCTTCTAATTGTGCGACGGCAGTTTGGTAATCGTATTCTGCTTTACGGGTGTTAGATAAGATCGCACCACCTGCAAAAATGGGTAATTCGAGTTGAACACCAACCGTTGCGCTATTTCCATCGATGATTCCCGCATTGATTCCGTTATTGCGCCCATAACTGCCCACTAAATTAAGAGTAGGCAAATGATCAGATGCTTGTACTTGAATTTGCTTACGAGCAATTTGTACGGCATAACGGCTGGCCATCAGATCAAGATTGTATTGTATCGCGCTCTGGATCCATGGGCCAACGTTTTGCGGTTGTGGCGCAAATAAGGGTAGCGTTTTATGAAAACCTTGCAAATCTGAATACGTTTGACCGGTGAGCTGGCGGATGGCTTCTTGGTTATTTCGCAACGTATTTTGGGCGCTAATTTCAGCCGCCACTGCGCTATCATAGGCTGCTTTAGCCTCATAAACAGCAGTAATTGCATCTAATCCAACACGTACGCGTTTTTGGGCTTGATCCAATTTTTGCGCATTGGCTGCTTTTTCTGCTTGAGCAAAGCGTAAGGTATCTTGTGCCAGTAAGACCTGAAAATAAGCATTAGCAACCCGATAAATTAAGGATTGTGCCGCCACGCCTAACACCGCATCTGCTTTTTTACTGATGCATGTGGCTTGTTGAACCTGTAACCAACTGCCCACGTTGAGTAAAGGTTGGCTCAAGGAAACACCATAACCTTGATTGGTGATAGGTGGATTAAAGCCGGTGGCTTGATAATTAGAAGTCACATTGGCTTGTGTATTATAATTGGAAGTCACATTGGCTTGTGCATTGACGGAGGGGAGTAAAGCCGCGATGCTTAAAGGAAGGGCTTCATGCGTAGCAAGACGAGTTGACACCGCGGCTTGATACACCGCATCATGCGTTAATGCGGCGTGATAGACGTCCATGAGATCGGTGGCATAGCACGGTGTAAAACGAGCCATCAGTAAACCCACCCCAACGAAAATAAACGCTGTCTTTTTTCGTAAAATCGATTTTAAAGAAAAAGTATGCATAGCAAATGACCGTGAAAAGCTAAGTTTGTTTAAAATCTGAACAAATTGTTATGTATTATGCCAGGTTATCGGTTTAGACTAAAGAGTTTAGCCGAAGAAGGGTCAAAAAGGAAAGCCGACGTACAGTATGGTTCAACCTCTTTTTTCCGCAACCGATGTCAAAATGTTGGAATGTAAGCTAGTTTATCAAGGTTATTTCCAGATGCAGCGTATAAAATTACAACACCGCTTATTTGCTGGCGGATGGAGCCAACCCTTGTTTCGTGAAGTCTTTGTGCGTGGTGAAGCGGTGGGGGTGTTGCTTTTTGATCCAAAACAGGATCAATTGGTTTTAATTGAGCAGCTGCGTGCAGGGATTGTCAATCAAAGCTCACAGCCTTGGTTGGTTGAGATTGTCGCCGGGATGACCGAGCCAGGAGAAGATAAACAGACGGTTGCGCAACGTGAAACCCGCGAAGAAACCGGGTTGCTATTACAAAACATCTATCCTATCACTCAATATTGGTTAAGTCCCGGTGGCAGCAACGAATGGATGATTGCATGGTTTACCCAGTGAGGGTGAGGATATTCGTTTACAGCCGCCTATGAGGCATTAGAGCGTGGTGAAATGAATAATGCTTCAACTTTGATCGCATTATTGTGGTTACAGCAGAATGAACAAAAAGTTCGCGAAGCTTGGTCGTCCTAATTAAAAAGCGAGTCAATTATTGTTAACCGGGCTGGATCCTGTCAAGCGACGTCCAGGAATGTACACCGATACCGCACGACCCAATCACTTGGCACCAGATAACTCATTGGAAGTGATTGACGATGGGCGTGGCATGCCGGTCGATATTCATCCGGAAGAAAAAATTACCGGTGTGGAATTAATTCTCACCCGTTTGCATGCCGGGGCAAAAATTTAATAAGGGGTCGGTGTTTCTGTGGTAAATGCGTTGTCAAAACGTTTAGAAGTGACCATTAAACGAGACGGTATAATTTATCAAATGCATTTTGCAGACGGTGAACGTAAAAGCGTTTTAAAAAAAATAGGGCGTACCGAACATAAGATGGTCACCGGAACGGCGTTACGTTTTTGGCCAGATAAATCGTATTTTGATTCTGAAAAATTTGTGGTGAATCGTCTCAAACATAGCTTGCGTGCGAAGGCGGTGTTATGTCCGGGACTGCATGTGACTTTTCTTGAAGAACAAAGCGGTGAAAAAGAATCTTGGTTTTATGAGGAGGGGGTAGTCAGTTATTTGACTGAGCAGCTCAAACAGAATGATTATTTACCAAAAGAACCTTTTCAAGGCCGCTTTTCTGCGGCAAATGAAGAAGTCGATTGGGCATTATGTTGGTTAGCCGAAGGCAGTGCGGAAGTGTTGACAGAAAGTTACGTGAATTTAATTCCCACGTTACAAGGCGGTACGCATGTCAATGGATTACGGGCCGGTTTATTAGAAGCAATGCGTGACTTTTGTGAATTACGTGATTTATTGCCCCGTAATTTGAAATTTAGCGCCGGAAGATGTCTGGGAGGGCTGTCAATATGTGTTGTCGGTTAAACTACAAGAACCCCAATTTTCAGGACAAACCAAAGAGCGTCTTACTTCACGACAGACCGCTGCGTTCGTTTCTGGGGTAGTCAAAGATGCGTTTAGTTTATGGTTGAATCAACATGTTGCAGAAGCAGAGGCCCTCGCAGAATTAATGATTGCCCATGCTCAAAAACGATTACGCAGTAATAAGCAGGTGGTACGTAAGAAAATTTTAAGTGGCGCGGTGCTGCCCGGAAAACTTGCGGACTGCGCACAAAGCGATCGCAGTCGAACCGAACTATTTTTGGTTGAGGGAGATTCGGCCGGAGGTTCAGCGAAGCAAGCACGCGATCGCGAATTTCAAGCGATTATGCCGAAGATTCTAAAATAGTTGGGAAGTCGCGAGCAGCGATTTATTTTATGGAAAAATTTGTGTATTAGCCGATGCCGATTCCGATGGCTTACATATTGCCACGTTATTGTGTGGTTTTATTTTTTAAACATTTTAAGCCGCTTTTAATCGAAGGCCATATTTATATTGCGATGCCGCCTTTATATCGCATCGATAAAGGAAAAGAAGTGCATTACGCACTCGATGACGAAGAGAAGCAACAGATTTTTGAGCGTTTGGCAGCGAATAAAAAGTCCGGGAAAATCAGTGTCCAACGCTTTAAAGGTTTGGGTGAAATGAATCCATTGCAATTACGTGAAACCACCATGGCGCCGGATACCCGACGCTTGGTACAACTGACGATCGACAGTGAAGCCGAGACGCTGTCCTTGATGGATTTATTGCTTGCTAAAAAGCGCGCACCCGATCGTAAAAACTGGTTGGAAGAGAAAGGTGATCGGGCAACGATTTAATCCTCAAAACGATCAGCACTTGTAGGCTAACGTTAAGCCATCGGCGAGTGGTAATAAACTGATGTGGATGCGGTCATCGGTGGCCAACAGCGCATTAAACGCACGAATCGTTTTCGTTGACGGTTCGATGTTCTGTGGATTGGCCACTTCACCACTCCACAAAACGTTATCGATCACAATCAAACCACCTTGGCGGACAAGTACTAAAGCGCGTTCGTAATAATGAGGGTAATTGGCTTTGTCCGCATCAATAAAAACAAAATCGAATGAATTTGCTTGGTTTTCGGCAAGTAACTGATCCAACGTTGCCAAAGCGGGCCCTAATCGAAAATCAATTTTTGAGGCCACACCGGCGGCTTTCCAATAACGTTGCGCGATAGCGCTGGTTTGAGGATTGATATCACACGCAACGCAAAGGCCGTCTTTGGGAAGGGCTAAGGCCATGACTAATGAGCTATAGCCTGTATAGACACCGACTTCTAAAATGCGTTTTGCGCCCATCAATTGGATTAACAATGCCATAAATTGACCTTGTTCGGGCGCAATTTGCATGGCATGTGAGGATAACGTGGCCGTTTCTTCGCGTAATGATTTTAGGATCGGTGCTTCACGAAGTGAAACGGAAAGTAGATAGTCATGGAGTAATGGAGTGAGTGAGAGCGTTTTGTTTGACATAACCATTTCCTCAAACATTAAGAATGAAGATGAGTTTACCAGAAGTCAGCAAAATTTAGAGAAAAAAGACCGCCTAGATTTTAGACGTTGACAATTTGCGTGCACGCAGCCAAAATAGCGCCCTCGATTACGCACTAGTCCCCATCGTCTAGTGGCCTAGGACACCGCCCTTTCACGGCGGTAACAGGGGTTCGACTCCCCTTGGGGACGCCATCGAAAATAAAAATCATTTCGAGTCGTTTCTTGTCATCCGTATTTCATCGGTATAAATAAAAAAACAAATCATTCGCGCTAAAAACTTGTTTTATATGAAAACACCTCCGTCGGTATTGCCAGCGAAAAAGCGCTTCGGTCAGCATTTTTTGCATCAAGGACCGGTTATTTCCCGCATTGTAGCGGCTATTTGCCCGCAACCGACGGATCAGATGCTTGAAATCGGACCGGGTTTGGGTGCATTAACGCAACCGTTACTGGCTCATCTTCAGGAACTGACGGTCATTGAATTAGATAAAGATTTAATTCCTCTCCTTGAAGTACAGTGTGCATCACTGGGCCGAGTGACGATTTACTCAGCCGATGTGTTACGTTTTGATTTCCACTTGTTGGGTATGCCAGAAAAAACCTGGCGGATTGTCGGTAATCTTCCTTACAATATTTCGACACCACTCTTATTTCGTTTACTCGAATATCGGCAAGGTATTGTAGACATGCATTTTATGCTCCAAAAAGAAGTGGTCGATCGTATCGCCGCCCGGCCCGGTGATTCGGATTATGGGGCGCTTAAGTGTGATGATCCAATATCATTGCCAAGTAAAAAAATTGTTTACCGTTAAACCCGGTGCGTTCCAACCCCCACCTAAGGTTGATTCAGCGATCGTTCGATTTGGTCCCCTATCAAACACTACCGGTGGTGGCCAAGGATTTAAAACTATTCACTGAGATTGTTCGCACGGCATTTAGTCAGCGGCGCAAAATGCTCAGAAATACGTTGAGTTCTTATTTAAGCGCCACCCAACTTTTAGACTTAGGGATTGATCCGGCCGAACGGCCGGAACAGTTGACGGTAGAGGATTACGTTCGAATCAGTAATTATTTCACCACAATCCGGTCCGCTTAACCCCGTTTTATATCACTTAAGCGACAGGAAGAGTCACGCCAGTTTGTCGTTGATATTTCCCTTTACGATCACGATAAGAAGTGAGGCATACTTCATCGGATTCCAAAAATAACATTTGTGCGACGCCTTCGTGCGCATAAATTTTTGCAGGAAGGGGGGTGGTATTGGAAAACTCTAAGGTCACTTGTCCTTCCCATTCCGGTTCTAGTGGTGTGACATTAACAATGATCCCGCAACGCGCATAGGTCGATTTCCCTAAGCAAATCGTTAAAATGTTACGGGGGATACGAAAATATTCAACCGTATGCGCTAAAGCAAAAGAATTTGGGGGAATGATACACACATCACCCTTAACGGAAACAAAACTAAAATGTTTTGGATCAACAATCGCCGAATTAATATTTGTAAATACTCGAAATTCATTTGCACAACGTACGTCATATCCATAACTTGAAACACCGTACGAAATAATTTTTCCGGCGCTATTTTCACGAATTTGTCGCGGCTCAAACGGTTCAATCATCCCCATTTCTTTTGACATACGACTGATCCAAGCATCTGATTTAATTGACATAGTTAAGATTCCTAACCGTTACTTTTTTTCAATAATAATATTGGGGAAGCGATTTGTTTTTTTTTGTATGGGTTGCGACTTCTTTTATCACGTTGAGCGCAATCTGACGATAATTTTCGGCAATGCTTCCCTGTGGTTCCGCTAAGAAAATCGGTTTTCCCGAATCCGCTTGTTCACGAATGCGGCCATGGAGTGGAATAGAGCCTAAAAAGGGAATGTGATATTCATTGGCCATCTGTTGTCCTCCATCTTCACCGAAGATAGAGGCTTCGTGACCACAATGTTCACAAATATAGGCAGCCATATTTTCCACGACACCTAACAACGGGACATTCACTTTATTAAACATGGCGATCGCTTTGCGTACATCCAATAACGCGATTTCTTGTGGCGTCGTGACGAGGATAGCCCCGGACAATGAAAATTTCTGTGCCAAACTTAATTGAATGTCTCCTGTCCCAGGGGGTAAATCAATGATTAAATAATCTAACTGATCCCAATGGGTGTCCTGTAGTAATTGTTGTAACGCGCGTGTGACCATCGGACCTCGCCAGACCATCGGGGTATTGGCGTCGATCAGATAGCCGATCGACATCGACTGCAAGCCATGTGCGTAAACCGGCTCTAAACGACCGTCCTTGCTCGTCGGTTTCTCATGAACACCCAGCATGTGGGTTGGTTCGGACCATAAATATCGGCATCGTAATAACCCGACACGGTATTTTCTGTCCTCGGCCAGGGCAACCGCTAAGTTGATCGCCGTCGTGGATTTGCCCACGCCGCCTTTACCTGAGGCGATAACCAGAATATGCTTAACCCGTTCTTTCATTTTTAACATGGCAACCCCAAAATGGTAGCTTGACGATCCTCCGTATAAGAAGGCAAACTTTGATAATGAATCATACGCAAAAGCCCAACATGCAGCAAACTTCACCGCAAATTTTAGTGACGACGGCATTACCTTATGCCAACGGCGCACTTCACTTAGGACATCTGCTCGAACACATTCAAGCAGATATTTGGGTGCGCTTCCAAAAAATGCAGGGTCGCGATTGTTTGTTTATTTCAGGAGACGATGCCCATGGTACGCCGGTGATGTTAGCGGCACAGCAGCGCGGCATAACACCGGAAGCCTTATCCGCGCAGATGGCGCAAGAACATAAAGCCGATTTAGAGGCATTTCATATCGACTTTGATAATTATTACAGTACCCATAGCCCTGAAAACCAAGCATTGGTTGAGATGATTTATCAAAAAATGAAAGCAAAGGGCGATATTGAAACCAAAGTGATTGCGCAAGCTTATGATCCGGAAGCCCATCTATTTTTACCGGATCGTTATGTTAAAGGTAGTTGTCCGTGTTGCAAGGCTCCCGATCAATATGGAGATAATTGTGAAGCCTGTGGTTCGACGTATGCGGCGCTGGGTTTAATCGAGCCGCGATCCGTATTATCCGGAGCGAAACCGATTGCGAAAGAGACTGAACACGATTTTTTTAAGTTGGGTCATTACACGGAGTTTTTACGACAGTGGATCACTGAAGGGAATCATCTCAGTGAAGAAGTGCGTAATAAACTCTTGGAATGGTTTAAAGAAGGTTTGCATGATCTCGATATTTCACGGAATGCCCCTTATTTTGGTTTTAAAATACCGGGACAAGATGATAAATATTTTTATGTTTGGATCGATGCGCCGATTGGTTATATGGCGAGCTTGCAAAATTTGAGTACGCGGCGTTCTGAAGTCGTGTTTAATGATTACTGGAATCAAGCGAGTACTGCAAAACTGTATCATTTTGTTGGTGCGGATTTCCGTTACGCCATCTAGGAGTATTTGTCCACGGTTATTTGACGATTAATGGTCAGAAAATGTCAAAATCCCGTGGTACGTTTATTACAGCACAGCATTATTTACAGCAGCTTGAACCCGAATATCTACGTTACTATTAAGTTTAACGGATTTTCAACAACGAGTTAATTCTGATTTGATCGGCAAGTATGTTAACATTGCTAGCCGTTGTGCAAGTTTTATTAATAAGAAATTTGCTAATCAACTGACGGCAACGCTACTTGATCCAGAGTTGTTTCAACAGTTTATTGATGAAGGCGATACGATCGCGGTCTATTATGAGCAGCGTGAATTTGGCAAAGCACTGCGTGCTATCATGGATTTGGCAGATAAAGCCAATCAACGGATTGATGCCGAAAAACCCTGGAGCTTAATTAAGGATCCAGAGCACGTGGTGCGTGCACACGCGGTGTGTAGTTTGGGTCTTAATTTATTTCGTCTGTTAACACTTTACCTAAAACCGGTTTTACCGGTTACGGCACAAAAAGTGGAAGCTTTTTTTAATAGCCCAGCGCTGACTTGGGCGGATCGGTCGATTCCATTAGGTAATCAGACCATTCAAACCTTTGAACCTTTGTTGCAGCGTATCTCTCTGGAAGCGCTTGCGGCGCTCCAAGTGGTTCCGAGTGAAGCATGAATGACAAAACGGTGATAATCGGTCAGACAAGCGTCACGTTGTCTGCCATTGAACAGGTCAATCAATTATTACCGCAAACACAGTGTGGTCAATGCGGCTATGGTGGTTGTTTGCCGTATGCACAAGCGATGGTTGAGCAGGGTGAAGCGTTAAATCGTTGCCCGCCTGGGGGATGCAAAACATTAAAAGCCTTGGGAGAATACTTCCAACAAGATATCACTCCTTGGCTGGCCGCGATGCAAGCCCAAGCAAATGCCCCAACCATCGTGCACATTCGCGAAATGGAGTGTATTGGCTGTACAAAGTGTATTCAAGCTTGCCCAATCGACGCCATTTTAGGTGCGGCCAAACAAAGTCATACCGTTCTCGCAGAAAGTGGCTGTTTCAGCGTTGCGTTATGATCCGCAAAAAGCGAAGCACCGTTATCAGGCCAAGCAGATTCGTACTCAGAATAAAACCAACGAAAAGCGAATCACAATCGATTCGTTGCAACCACAGCGTGACTATATCGCTGCCGCGGTGGCGCGTGTTAAGTCGAAAAAACTTAACACGCAATCTTTTCAATTAAAGTGATTGCGTTTTTTTCAAAGTTCCAGTGCTTGATAGAGCTCGTAAACATCCGAATAAGTGAAAATTTGTCCTTTTTTGATATCAAAAAACCAACGGTGGATCAATAAATTATTTTCAGCCATGCGTTGTTTTATCCATGGAAAGGTTAAACAATTTTCGTAAGAAATCATGAGTGCTGCTTTTGCATACTCATCGGGATCGGTGATCTCATTATTTTCTCGTTGGATGGTTGAAACCCAATGACTAATAAAATCATTTTTTTCTAACTGTTGTGTTAATGCGGCCGCGACCCCTGAGCATTGGCTATGGCCCAATAAAATAAGGTGGCGGACTTGCAGGAGACAAACGCCAAACTCTAAAGCGGCACTGGTACCGTGTAAAGCTTCATCTTTTTGATAAGGAGGGACGATGTTTGCAACATTCCGTACCACAAATAAATCACCTGGATCACACTGTAGAATTAATGCCGGATCAACACGAGAGTCGCAACAGGCAATGAGCATGATTTGTGGTTTTTGGCCATGTTTGGATAACGATCGCAAGATCGTGTTGTCGCCTTGCACGTACTTTTCTTGAAATAAACGATAACCTTCAAGGATTTGCTTAAATGTTTTTTCCATTTTGCCTCCTATTATTAGATGGAGTGAACGCTCGTTAATTTTTAACTGCTTAAGAATAACGGTTTAAGAAGAGGATGAAAAGTAATAAGAATCACTTTTACTTGCCCAACAATAAAAAATTAATGTCAAAAAAGATAAAATATTTCTCTTTTGTTACCAAAAGAAGAGCTGATTCCACAGAAAAGTAGCCAGTTATTATCTAATTAGGTTAATTAATTTTATGATTAGTTATGTTAGCATTTATAATATAAAATGTTTGACACAATTATACTCAGTCATAATTAAAACTCAGTATTCAGTTTGTGATTATAATAACAAAGAGAATTAAAATGATCATAAAAACAATAAAGTGTCTTAAATTCAAAAAATGGTATCCCCCCCTGTTTTTTTATCCACAGTTTATTCTTAAGCATACTTCTTATCGTTCAAATGCTGGTTTTATTTTTTAATTAATATTTAAAAAATAACTCATGAATCTTATTGAATATGAAGAAAATGAATTTTTAGTTGAATGTTCGATTGAATTTGACTCAATAACTCAAACACCAGAAAGTTGCTCTTTTGTTGCTGACCAACAAGAGAATAGTTTTTCATCTTCAAATCATCTTTCACCTATAAATGTTTCTGATCATGATGCGGATCATAAAAAATCTGAAGAAAATCTGCCCGTTGAGATTGATCAGCGACCTACTTCACGGTTGAGAAAAACGCTGAGTCATTTTTTCTATTTATTTGAAGACTTAGAAGGCTATCTTTTCTTAAAGAATGAATCTTATGTTCTTACCCCTTTCCTATTTATAAGGAATTTTTATCATTATTTTACGCGATTAAAATTAGAAAATCCCGAAGAAATTCTGAAGTTAATTAATAAGCAAACTCCTTTCTTGCCTCCATTAACGCAAGAAGAGTTTAGCAAAGCCTTTAATCATTATTTAAAAACTCTAGAGATTGGAAAAGATAGAGGTTGGGTGCTTGATCAACAAGAGAAAGGCCGTCTTAAAATCACACGAAGTTGTTGTGGGGCTTTACAGAAAGAAAAACAAAAAATTATTAATGAAATAATTAATAATGCCAATTACGCGAACCTCTATAGCTTTTTTTTCATCTGAAAAAATGAGCGACGAGCAAAAAAAGTTTTTTTAGAAAACTTAATGATAGTTCATCATATTAAGGAAAAACAGGAGTCTTACTCAGATAATCCAGAACATTATTCTGTGGATGAAACACTTAACCGTTTAAAAGCCACGCTAGAACATTTTAGCAAGGAAGAGGCTGAAAAAAAATTAAGTGATTTAATCAAAACGAATCAGCAGATGATAGCAGAGAATTTATGGACCTGTGCTGATGAAGAGCAGATTCATTCTGCTTGGCATATCTTACTTTCTTGCCTTAGTGCACTGAAATACGCTAATTTTCTGATTGCAAGTTTACCTGTATTGATCCTGCCTGGATGGTGGAGTTTAGTATTTTTTCTTGTGATTTTAATCATCCGAATTAGTGTTGATTGTTATTTTAACAACCAAAAATCCGATTTTACGAAGGAGCGTCTTTTATTGGTAGAAGCAAATGAAACATCGCGCATAGAAAGGATTCTGCAAAAAATAGTGAGCAGACGATTTCATTCTCAACAACTGTTGTTTTTGGAACAGGAAAAGCATGTCATTGATTTGTTCGCCAATAAAAAACAAGATAATGAAAAGAACTGGGCGAAATTTTCTCATTATTTTTCTTCATTGACACACCAAGTTTATCTTATAAATAATCCAGTCTTAGAGACTCAACGGCTTGATGAACGAAAAGGAACTCATGCGCTCAATCATTCGGCTATTTACCATTATGTTTATGATGTCAATGAAAAAACACAATTTTATTTGATTCTATTTACAAAAGCAGTCAACAGTGCTTTTTGTGCCGCATTATTAATCTGGGGTACCTCTTTTTTACTTGTGCAACTTTCTTCTTTGTCTTGTTGTACCTGGACAGCTGGCCTGGCCGCCAGTATTGCTTCACCTATTGTTTTCATTACCCTATTTTTGATTATCTTTGCTATGCTCGCCCTCATTCATTATTGTGATACACGTAAAAGAAAAAAACTTTATCAACAGGAGGTTAAATACTATTTAGAGAAAAAATGTGAATACCTATGTATTGATGATCAGGGAGCATTTTCTATTCGTGAGAGTACACAATGGGAAAAATTTGAATGTTTACGTAAAGAAATTGAGTTTCTTGAAAAGTGTGTGAAGGATACTTTGGCGACGAGTGAAGAGAATTTTCTTTCTGAAAAGTATAAAAAAGAACTCAATGAATTTTTAAATAGAGAAGGTGTTTTTGAATATCATCGCCGTGACAAAACTTTTGAAGAGTTTCGATCAAGTAGAGGTTTATTTGAATATATCTGCAGTAGTTTTTTTAACAGGTGGGTCGTATGGTTTTAGTGTCCAGTATTCGTTGTGTAAAGGTAATTTTTTCTTTAAATCCCTCGTGCCATGTGTATCGCTACCTGTGCTTTTACTTCTATTTTTACCGTTAATTATCGTAAATGGGATTGTTAATTTACTGGTTAATTATTTTCAAAAAAAACAAGAAAAACGATTATTTTTTCTTGAACATTTAGATGCAAAATCAGCTTCACTCGAGGATAGGAAGGCGTCGTTATTATGTATCGCCACGACGTTAGGGATGCTGAAAGAACAACAGACGCCAAACCAGAAAACTATTCCAGAAGATAAAAAACTAATTTCAGAGCAAACTATAGAATACCCTTTAACAAAAGATGACAAGTCGATCCGTTGTGAGGGGCCGCTCACAGGTTTTTTTAAACAGTCATTAAATAAAAATACTGTGAATGAAGCGCTTTCAAAAAGGACGGATCCACAAACCAGTGAAGAAGTTGAGGCTTTACCGGTATTGACCTTGTGACTTGACAGCTGAGTATAGTTTGCTACCTTACCTTCTGTTTTGAGTCATGATAAGGGAAGGTGGGTGTATTGAACGTTTATTTAGTAGGAGGTGCCGTACGGGATCAATTATTAGGGTTCCCTGTCACTGAGCGTGATTATGTCGTAGTTGGCGCAACGTCTCAGCAAATGTTGGCAAAAGGATTTCGCTTGGTTGGTAAAGACTTTCCTGTCTTTCTTCATCCTAAAACCTATGAAGAATATGCCTTAGCCCGAACCGAACGCAAGGTGGGTCCAGGTTACAAAGGTTTTACTTGTTATGCTGGACCGAATGTGACGTTGGAAGAAGATTTGCGGCGTCGTGATTTAACCATCAATGCTTTGGCACAGGACAATTAGCTGATTGATCCTTATCATGGAGAACGTGATCTCAATAATCGGGTGTTACGTCATATTTCACCGGCTTTTGCGGAAGATCCGGTACGTATTTTGAGAGTGGCGCGTTTTATGGCACGTTTTGCACCGCTTGGATTTTCGATTGCACCCGAGACGATGACTTTAATGAAAACAATGGTTGCATCGGGAGAGATCCAAGCGTTGGTTCCAGAACGTGTTTGGCAAGAATTTTCTCTCGCTCTGCAGGCTCCGGCGCCACAAGCATTTATTCAAACGCTCTATCAATGTGGTGCGCTCGCTATTTTATTTCCGCCTTTACAAAAAGCCTATATTGAAGCGAAATCGTTTGGGTAGATAAAAAAAAATAAAGGGTCAATCCATTTGCTCACTTTATTAGAAAGTGTGGCGCAGTTTACAGAGGATGCCCAAGTACGGTTTGCGGTGTTAGCTTGTTATTTTGGGCAAGGGCTCTCATCTTCCGTACAAACGACGGCAACGGGTGTGCTTGAAATTCAACAGTTAGGGCATTTGTATCCGATTCCGAAAACGTATATTGAGTTAGCGGTGATGACGGCACGTTACCATTTATTATGTCATCGCGCGTTGGAACTGGATGCGAATACGTTACTCAGTTTACTTGAAAAAACCGATGCATTTCGTCGAATTGAGCGCTTTAAGCAGTTTTTAGAGGCGTGTGAGGCAGAATTTCGAGCTTGTTCTACGCTGACGATCCCAGCTTATCCGCAAAAGAAACGTTTGTTAGATGCTTTAGTGGCCGCGCAATCGGTATCAGCACAGTTTTTAATCAAGCAAGGCTTAAAAAAAGAATCTTTAGGAAAAAAGCTACAGTTGATAGTTTGTGATCGTGATCCACACCGAGCCGCGCGTTGTGCCCAGGATTTTAAGGCCACGGTAGTCCCTCCTGAAGCCATTTATCAGGTAGAAGGTGATATTTTTGCCCCGTGTGCGTTGGGAGGTATTTTAAATGAAAGCACCCTCGCTCAGCTGAATGTAGCGGTGATAGCGGGCGCGGCCAATAATCAACTCGCCGAACCACAACACGCACAAACGCTCGATGAGAAAGGAATTTTATATGTGCCTGATTATGTGATCAATGTGGGTGGGTTAATTTATGCCTATGCTGAATATTGTCAAACGATTGATATCAAAGCGATTACAGCGCAAGTAAATACGATTTATGATACGGTACTTGAACTATTACAGCGTGCAACACGAGAAAAGAAAAGACCCGAGGAAATTGCCGACAACATGGCAGAAGAACGTCTGCACAGGTGAATAACAGAACGACTCTAGCGCGTATACAAATAAGATAAAAATAAAAAGAAGAAGCAATTCGCTACGACGTTGCGCGTAAAAAACCTCGTCATTTCATAAGGCTTCTAGTATGGAGACGGTACAAAATTTTTCAATCGCGTATACCTCATTTTTAGATGCACAGGGACAAGTGCTTCGTGCTTTACCGGCTTTTGCGACTCCCGAATATTTGCTTAACCACTACCAAGCTATGGTGCGTACACGTTTATTTGATAGTCGTGCGGTGGCGTTGCAACGTACTGGCCGACTCAATACCTATGCTTCAACGTTGGGCCAAGAAGCTATTGCCATTGGACTTGCCGCGAGTATGCAGCAAGAAGATGTTTTCTGTCCTTTTTATCGTGATTACGGTACCCAGCTGATGCGCGGCGTAAAAATGAGCGAGTTATTCAGTTTTTGGCGTGGTAATGAACGCGGAAACTGTTTTGCAGCGTGTGCACACGATTTTCCTATTTGTGTGCCGATTGCCACGCAACTGCTCCACGCTGCGGGAGTGGCGACCGCGTTTAAACTTAAAAAACAAGCGCAAGTCGTCGTGACGACGTGTGGAGATGGGGCGACATCAAAAGGCGATTTTTACGAAGCGATTAATTTGGCGGGTGTTTGGCAGCTGCCGATCGTGTTTGTGATTAATAATAATCAATGGGCCATTTCAACACCACGGAATAAACAAAGTCATGCACAAACTTTAGCCCAAAAAGCCATTGCCGCCGGTATTCCCGGTGAGCAAATCGATGGTAATGATGTGATTGCAGTCCAAGATCGAGTCAGTGCCGCCGTAGAAAAAGCACGCCAAGGTCACGGACCAAGCTTGATTGAGGCACTGAGTTATCGTTTGGCCGATCATACGACGGCTGATGATGCCACACGCTATCGTTGTGCCCAAGCACTGCAGCAAGCACAACAAAACGATCCTGTTATCCGATTACGTCATTATTTATCTACGCAACAGGTTTGGTCTGAATCGCAAGAGGATGAGTTTAAAAAAGCGTGTCAACGCATCATCGAGCAAGGGGTGGATGAATATTTGGCGTTGCCTGCGCCAACGATACACGAATTATTTGATTATCATTATGCACAGTGGCCGTTTAATTTGCATGAACAGCGTATCGAGGCGGAAGCGGCTTACAAGTTAGGTGAGATGAATGAAGTGACATTAATCGAAGCGCTTACTCAAGCGTTACGTTATGAAATGCAGAAAGATAACCAAGTGGTGTTATTAGGCGAAGATATTGGAATGAATGGTGGTGTTTTTCGAGCAACCGCCGGTTTATATAAACAATTTGGTGCCGATCGCGTCTTAGATACGCCACTTGCCGAATCGATGATCGCCGGCGTGGCGATTGGTATGGCGACGCAAGGGCTTAAACCCGTGGCTGAATTTCAATTTATGGGATTTAGTTATCCAGCATTGGATCAAATTATTAATCACGCGGCACGTTTACGGAATCGCACACGAGGTCGTTTGCATTGCCCGCTCGTTTTTCGGATGCCTTATGGCGCCGGCATACATGCCCCAGAACATCACTCTGAAAGTACCGAAGCGCTTTTTTGTCATATTCCTGGATTACGGGTCGTGATTCCTTCTTCACCGGCACGTGCCTATGGTCTCTTGTTGGCGGCGATTCGTGATCCCGATCCGGTTATTTTTTTAGAGCCAACGCGTATTTATCGACTTCATAAACAACGGGTAGCCGATGAGGGAGAGGCTTTACCCTTAGATAAAGCGTTTTTGTTACGTGAGCGATGCTTCAAGAAACCCTCGCTGCAGCCGAATCGCTTCATCAAAAGGGTTTAAGCGCCGAAGTGATTGATCTCGCTACACTCAAACCATTCGATATCCAAACCATCGTGCATTCGGTACGTAAAACTGGGCGTTGCGTCATCGTCCACGAAGCGGCCCGTTTTTGTGGAGTCGGTGCTGAAGTGGCGGCGCAAATTTATGAAAAAGCGTTTCCTTTATTGAAAGCACCGATTCAACGTGTCACCGGTTACGATGTGACGGTACCGTATGCACAATTGGAAAACGATTATCTTCCGAGTGTCCCTCGTATTCTCAATGCAATTGATCAAATTTTGGAATTGGTATGACTCAATTTTGTTTACCCGATTTAGGTGAAGGCTTGCCAGAAGCGGAAATTCAAAGCTGGCATGTTCAACAAAATGACTGGATTGAACGGGATCAACCCATGGTAGCAATTGAAACGGCTAAAGCGGTGGTTGACATTCCTGCGCCATTTAGTTCAACCCGGCGAGAGGATTAAAACGGGTCAACCGCTGCTTGACATTGAAGAAAGTAACGATTCTACGCCAATAACAAGTCCCGTTTCTTCTATGGTGCCGTTAGTCGGACAATTAAAGAGTCATTCACAAATTTTAGAAGAAGCCGCCGCGGGCGTGCAAACGGATCCTTCATTTCTTGTCCCTCCTTTTACGAAAGCGACGCCTTCTCTTTATGCTTTAGCGAAAAAATTAGGGGTTTCTTTACAAAATTGTCCGGGGACTGGACCGGCCGGACAAATTACGGTGCAAGACGTTGAAAACGCCGCATGCTTAAAGACAAAAAAAGGAGCGTCGGCGGATGCCTTAACGCTCGAAAAAAAAGTTGTGCAAGGAACCGCTTTACACGGAGTACGACGCGCCATGGCGCACGCCATGCAGCAAGCGCATCAGAGTATTGCTCCGGTTACGTTGATGGATGATGCCGATATACAAGTGTGGCCATCAAAAACCGACGTGACCCTGCGTTTAATTCGAGCAATTAGTGTG
Organism: Rickettsiella massiliensis 20B; assembly: GCF_000257395.1. Lineage (GTDB taxonomy): Bacteria > Pseudomonadota > Gammaproteobacteria > Diplorickettsiales > Diplorickettsiaceae > Diplorickettsia > Diplorickettsia massiliensis. Next base: position 690,975 of record NZ_AJGC01000001.1, on the reverse strand, counting down.
GCGTGTCAACGGGAACCGCGTTTAAATGCCTGGCTAGATAGTCAGACAAAGACGTTACAACAACATACTCAAATTAACTTAGGGATTGCGATGGATAGTTCCGAGGGTTTATTTGTACCGGTCCTAAAAAATATTCAACAAAAAACACCGAGTCAATTACGTCAGCAAATTGAACAGTTTAAACTGAATATTAAAATGCGGGGTTTGGCAGCGGAAGAATTGAAAGGTGCCACCTTTATTTTATCGAATATTGGCATGTTTGCAGGTCGTTATGCGACGCCGATTATCTTGCCACCAATGGTCGCTATTTTGGCGGCGGGACGTATTTATGAAGAAGTGGTGCTTGTTCAGGGCCAACCTCAAGCACATCGTAAATTACCTTTATCGCTAACCGTTGATCATCGCGTGATTACCGGAGGTGAGGCGGCGCGCTTTCTTTCTGCCTTGATCTTAGATTTACAGTCTTAACCTGCCATAGAGCGATTCGTTACGATTTATTTTCCACGAACCGTTTGTTGTTAGTAGGCATCTGCAAAAAAAATAGCGTATGCTGTGCCTTTTCTGTGAGAAGGTGTTTCGACCCATGCTCTCACAAGAAGTGAGCATGTACCCAGAATGGCTCATCGAAAAAAGTCAATTCCATTAACAATGAAGGTGAAAATGTGCGAACTGCGTTTCAATCTTGGCTTCCACAGCATGCATTGTCACGATTTGCGGGATTTATGGCGCGTTGTCAACAGCCATGGCTCAAAAATTGGCTGATTCGTGATTTTATTCGACGTTATCAAGTGGATATGCGTTTAGCCGTCAAAGAAAACGTGACGGATTATCGTAATTTTAACGAGTTTTTTACACGAGCGCTTAAACCGGAAAAAAGACCCATCGCTTCTGCGCCCGGGGCAATTGTTTCACCGGTAGATGGTTGTGTCAGTGAATTTGGTGATTTGAAGCAGAATATCTTGCTGCAGGCTAAAAATAAACACTATGAATTACCCGCGTTACTGGGTGGTTCTGCAGAGTTAGCGACCCATTTTCGTGATGGCAAGTTTGCGACGTTTTATTTAGCGCCACGTGATTATCATCGTGTTCATAGTCCTTGTGCGGCGACACTACAAGCGATGTGGCATGTGCCAGGTGAGCTTTTTTCAGTGAATACGCACACGGCGGCAACATTACCCAATTTATTTGTTCGGAATGAACGGGTGATTACGCTTTTTGAAACACAATGGGGGCCACTGGCGGTTATCCTAGTGGGAGCGATGCTGGTCGCAAGTATTACTACCGTCTGGGCTGGGCAGATTACGCCGGCAGGTAAACGCCAAATTCAGCATTGGACTTATCCTAATCAACATATTGTGCTGGCCAAAGGTGCGGAGTTAGGTCATTTTGAACTGGGATCGACCGTGATTCTTTTATTTTCACCCACTTGGCCGCTACATTGGGTAGCATCCATGCAGCGACAAAAAAAAGTGCAATTTGGTGAGTGCATAGGAGAGTGCGCCGAATAGGGTTATAATCATCCGTTCATTTACTTAATTGAATACCAATGATGACGGTCTCTGCGAAAACAGTTTCTGCTTCGGCAATCCATGATCACACTTATAAAGTGTTTCCAAACGATTTAAATTCAACGGAAACTGTTTTTGGTGGACTGATTATGGCCATATTAGATCGTGTCGCTTCAGTGGTCGCAGAGCGACATTCTGGCCGTGCGTGTGTCACCGCATCGGTCGATGCGATGCACTTTCTCCAGCCGGCAAAACGCGGCGATATTTTAATTTTTCAAGCTTCAATGAACCGTAGTTGGAAAACGTCGATGGAAGTTGGCGTCCGGGTGTTGGCCGAAGATTATCGTACCGGAGAGAAACGTCATATGGTTTCGGCGTATTTTACGTTTGTGGCGATTGATCAAACAGGGAGTAAAACCCCCGTACCGGCGGTAATGCCAGAAACCGATGCGGAAAAGCGACGTTTTGCTGAAGCCGGGCGTCGTCGTGAACGGCGTTGCCAAGAAGCAGAAGAAAGACGCTTGCGTGAATAAGTACTTTTAAGGCTAAAATAGACAAGTAAATCGGAAAAGGATACAAGTAAGAATAAAAGAATTAAATTAGTGGAGAAACTATGTCGACACAAGTAAGCGTTGAGCCCATTTTGGCTTTTAAAGACAATTATATTTGGTGTTTGGTTAATTCTGCGACAAAACATTGTATTTTAGTTGACCCCGGTGAGGCACGGCCGGCGCTCGCTTTTTTGAAAAATACCCATTACACATTGGATGCAATTTTGATTACTCATCATCATTGGGACCATACAAATGGGGTGAAAGCGTTATTGCGAACGTATTCGGTGCCTGTTTATGGACCAGCGAAAGAAACTGTGCTTGGCGTTACTCAACCTGTGGATGAAGGCGATACGTTTCACATAGAAGGCTGGCCATTAAATTTTAAGGTACTGGCCACACCGGGGCACACCTTAGGACATATTGCGTACTACGCTGAAGGGATGTTGTTTTGTGGAGATACCTTATTTTCAGCCGGTTGTGGACGACTGTTTGAGGGAACAGCGGATCAAATGTTAGCGTCTTTGAATAAACTGGCGCATTTACCGGGTGATACCCAACTTTATTGTGGTCATGAATATACGCTTGCTAATTTACATTTTGCGCAAATGATTGAGCCTGAAAACAGTCAAATAAAAGAACGTTTGGAAAAAGTACGTGAATTCAGACAAAGTAATTTACCCAGTCTACCCAATACCTTAGAGAATGAACGAAAAATTAATCCGTTTTTGCGTTGTGAACAAATCAGGATTGCCGATCGCATCGAAAAGCATCACGGACGTCGACTCACTTCCCCTGTAGAAATTTTTGCTTATTTGCGGCAATGGAAGAATAACTACAAATAAGGAAGAGTGAGTCCGCTAAATTATTTTTTGATTTCCATCTGTTCTTGTACTTTTTGACGAAGTAACAGTGGTTGGGGGATAGGATGAAAGACTTCAGCAGATCCCCCTATTCCTCGTACGACAACTGAACCATAATTAAGTAGACGGCCAACAACACTTTGGTCAACTTGTACCGACTCAACACGGCTTAATGCATTTTCAAAAGAACGTCTCCGAATAAAACCATACTTAACGATGACGCGCTGTGTGGTGATGCCAAATTCCGATGTAAAATAAATTAGGCCTTGATTGAGCCACTGGAGCGCAGAAATAAATAAAACCACTTTCGAAAGCAAGGAGAGACCCCAGCTGGCGAATAACAGACCGACCAACATCATCCAGATGGGTTGTAAAAATAGAATCCAGTGATGCCGGCAACGATAAACCACCCGTTCATTAGCTAATAAAGTAGTGTCGATATAACTCATTAAAAACGCTCCTTAGAAAAGGTTATTTTATTTTTGAGGAGTATGACATAAAATAACCTGGATGTGGTTTAAAGTAATGTATTTAAACATAAAAATAGAGCGCCGATCACTCTGATGAACTACGAACTGGCAATTGAAGCCTTGGCAATTGAGGTCAAGTTAGGTGTCCCCGAAGCAGAACGTGCTGTTCCGCAGACCGTTCTCGTGGCCATTCAGTTTCAGTTTATTGAACCACCGGCAGCGTGTTTTTCGGATCAAATTGAAGAAACAATTTGCTATGCGACGTTAACCAAGCGGCTCCAAACGTTTTGCGAAAGTAGAACCTTTTGTTTATTGGAAACGTTGAGTTACCAATTATATCAATATTTGAAAACAGATTTATTATCTAACTTGAGTAAACAGAAAATAAATATTAGTTTGCGTGTGACAAAACATCCACCTCTAAAAAATCTTCAGCGCGCGTATTTTACGATTCAAGACGATGAATGGGTCAGTTTCCCGAGGCCTATCTCCGAAAAAATGAGTATGGAACGCGTAGATTAAGTCATTTAACTGCTTTGTTGATCAAGCAGCTAGGATTACATTTTCGGATTCGGTACACTAAAAGATTATGAATACAACAACGCTGGACGATTCACAACATACCCCAATGATACGTCAGTATCTCGAAATAAAAAGGAAATGTGTCGATAAACTTTTGTTTTATCGGATGGGTGATTTCTATGAGCTTTTCTTTGATGATGCAATCAAAGCAGCGCAATTACTCGACATTACGCTGACCAAACGCGGGCGATCCGGTGGGCAAGCGATTCCGATGGCGGGGGTGCCCTTTCATAGTGCAGAAAGTTATATCGCTAAACTCGTTAAACAGGGTGAATCAGTTGTCATTTGTGAGCAGATAGGCGAAGCCAATTTAAGTAAAGGACCCATGGAACGTCGCGTCACGCGCATTATTACCTCGGGAACGTTAAGTGACGAAGCGCTTTTAGAAGCGAAACAGACTAATTTATTGGCGGCTTTGGTTCAAGAAGGGCTTCACTTTGGTATTGCTCATTTTGAAATGAGCAGTGGCCGACTTTGTCTTTTGCAGGTCAGTGGTGAAGAAGCCGTCATCAGTGAATTAGCCCGTTTAACTCCGAGCGAATTACTGATCGATGAAACGCTCAATCTGAATCCTAGCTTATTCAGTGAAAACAAAATTTTGCGTCGTCGCCCGAGCTGGGAATTTGAACGAACGGTCGCGACTCATATTTTAACACAGCAATAAATGTCGTGATTTGAGTGGTTTTGGTTGTCAAGACGTTCCTTTAGCGATTCGAGCGGCTGGTTGTCTACTCAATTATGCCAAAGAAACTCAGCAAAGTGATTTAGTCCATATTCAGCCGCTACAAGTGGAACGTCGTGAAGAAAGTGTGATTCTCGATGCCATGACCCGCCGTAACTTAGAGTTAACCGTTAATTTACAGGGTGAAAAAGCCAATACGTTAGGCGCTTTGTTGGATAAAACCGCCACTCCGATGGGTGGGCGGTTATTACAACGTTGGCTTCATCAGCCTTTAACGATCATCGGCTTTGATTCGGGCACGTCAGAAGGCGATTCAACAAATACATTCTGTCCCGCTATTTAATGAGTTACATCATGCTTTAAAACCAATTGGTGATTTAGAACGGATTGTCACACGCGTGGCGTTAAAAACAGCACGACCGCGTGATTTACTTGCGTTGCGGACCGCGGTCGCCGAGTTACCAAACATTCATCAACAACGAATGAGGTTGGTTGCCGAAACAGCGCAAGTGGATACTTTATTATCACAAATTTACCAGGGGATTCAGTTATTTCCGGAACTACATGTTTTGTTGCGCCGTGCATTAGCGGATAATCCACCGCTGGCTTTGCGAGAGGGTGGTGTGATTGCCAAAGGATATCATCCTGAATTGGATGAACTGAGGGCCTTGAGTGAAGATGCGAGTCAATACTTGCTCGATCTTGAACAGCGTGAACGAGCTCGTACAGGAATTAGTACACTGAAAGTCGGTTTTAATCGTGTGCACGGTTACCATATTGAAATCAGTCGTGGACAAGCAAAACAAGCGCCCAGTGATTATGTGCGCCGGCAAACGCTGACCAATGCAGAGCGATTTGTTACGCCCGAGTTAAAAGCGTTTGAAGATAAAGCACTCAGTGCACGATCCAAAGCATTAAGCTTAGAAAAAAAATTATATGATGAATTATTGGGTCAATTACGTACGTATTTGACCGGCTTACAACAAACGACACGCGCTTTAGCGCAGCTGGATGTGTTGGCATGCCTTGCAGAACGTGCGACAAATTTGAATTTAGTGTGTCCGGAATTAAGCAACGAGCCAGGGATTCACATTGAAGGCGGGCGACATTTGGTGGTTGAGCAGGTATTAGACACACCTTTTGTCGCGAATGATACCCATTTGGCGCCGCAACGACGTTTATTGATTCTCACTGGACCAAATATGGGTGGAAAATCAACGTATATGCGGCAAACGGCACTGATTTGTTTGTTAGCGCACGTTGGGAGCTTTGTACCCGCGCGCCGTGCAATGATTGGTCCGATTGATCGTATTTTCACCCGAATTGGTGCGGCGGATGATTTAGCGGGTGGACGTTCGACCTTCATGGTGGAAATGACGGAAACAGCGGCTATTCTACATAATGCGACCGCACAAAGTTTAGTGATTATGGATGAGGTGGGGCGTGGCACGAGTACCTTTGATGGCTTGGCGTTAGCGTTTGCGTGCGCGGAATATTTACTGAGAACTGTTAAAGCGTATACTTTGTTTGCGACGCACTATTTTGAACTCACTGAATTAGCTAATACCGAGGAAGGTATTGCCAATAGCCATTTGACCGCAGTAGAACACGATGAAAGAATTGTGTTTTTGTATACCGTTCACGAAGGACCGGCGAGTCAGAGCTATGGAATTGAAGTGGCGCAATTAGCGGGTGTACCCAAACCTGTGATTGAACGGGCGAAACACGCATTGCGTCGCTTGGAAAAACGCGCTCATAAAAAGACAACCCTGGAACCGCAATCGTTAGATATTGCTTCTCAACCAGTCGATCCAGTGCTTAAATTGTTGGCGGAAACGGATCTGGATACATTGACGCCCAAATCGGCCTTAGAATTGCTTTACCACTTAAAATCTTTACAAAAAGTGATGACTGTATGAATGAAAAAAAATGGTTTGATACAGAGGAAACATCGACTCAACATGAGCAAGCCTCTGAAGAAATACCCACTCACTTAGGAGAAGCAGGGAGCTATCCGGCTTACCGGCGTCGGCGTGGAATTTATTTATTGCCTAATTTATTTACCATTGCGGGTTTGTTTGCTGGATTTTATGCCATTGTGGCGGCGATGGAAGGTTTTTTTAGTACGGCTGCCGCCGCGATTTTTGTGGCGATGGTGATGGATTTTTTTGATGGCCGTGTGGCACGGATGACCAATACGCAAAGTGCGTTTGGTGCCGAATTAGATAGTCTTTCTGATATGGTATCGTTTGGTGTTGCGCCGGCTTTAGTTGTTTATAGTTGGGCACTCGAAGGTTTAGGGAAACTGGGCTGGTTAGCGGCGTTTGCGTTTGCGGCGGCGGGGGCTTTGCGTTTGGCGCGTTTTAACACGCAAATCAATGCGGATAAGCGCTATTTTCAGGGTTTCCCTATTCCAGCGGGGGCCGGAGTTTTAGCGGCTTTGGTTTGGTTGTGTGTCGATTCTGAAATTTCACCGAATACCGTCAGTTTGGCAACTGCTATTTTAGCGATTTGTACGGCGGTGTTGATGGTGAGTAATTTACGTTATCATTCTTTCAAAGAGATTGATTTGAAAGGACGTGTGCCTTTTGTTGCGATTTTATGTGTTGTGTTAGCCTTTATCGGTATTGCACTCGACCCGCCTAAAGTTTTATTTTTCTTTTTTTGGTTATGGGCTTTCAGGACCCATTTTAGCGCTTTGGCGCTTGCGCACAAAACGTACTGTGGGACATAAAAAATCGCCGTCCCCTCAAGATGAATCCATTGATCATCCAAAAGAATAAGATAACGCTGCAGTGTCTAAATTTATGGCGGAGTGATGATCGAATCAAGGTGCAGATGACGTGTAAAATAGCCTTGCTGCATTACCTCTTTTGCTTTGATCAACGTTTCTTCAGCAACGATGTTGGCGCGCTCGGAACCTTCTTTTAACAGTGTTAACACCGCGCCTGGATCGTTTGCAAATAACTTACGACGCTCACGAAGCGGTGTGATGAGTGAAACAAGGATTTCAGTTAAACGCTGTTTGCATTCCACATCTTTAATTTGGCCATGACGGTATTTTTCTTTTGCTTCTTCTACCCAAACGTGATCGTCATTAAACGCATCATGGAAAATCCATAAAGGATTATTTTCGGTTGAGCCAGGATCGATCGCACGAAGGCGTTTTGGATCAGTATACATGCTCATGACTTTACTTTTAATCACTTCATTTTCATCACTTAGATAGATAGCATTGTTCAATGATTTACTCATTTTGGGGAAAACACCTTCCGCATTGGGCCCACCTAAACCGACTAACCGTTTTACTGGGCTTAGATGCGCCTCAATAATCGGAAAAAGGCCACCTTGTTGTTGTGCTTCGTGATCCGCAGTATGTGGATCGACGCCACAATAAAGTTGATTAAAACGCCGTGCGCACTCACGTGCCATTTCAAGATGAGCGATTTGATCTTCCCCCACAGGAACCAATTCCGGTCGAAATGCTAAAATGTCTGCAATTTGACCAACAGGGTACAGTAGAAAGCCAAAGGGATAATTTTCCCCGAGTTTTTTATTGACAATTTCTTCTTTTAAAGTCGGATTACGCATCACCCGTGGAAAAGAAAGCAACATACTAAAAAACCAGGTTAACTCTGCAATCGCTGGAATTTCGGACTGGAGAAAGAGGGTGCTTTTTTGTGGATCAACCCCGGCACCCAGATAATCAAACGCTAGTTCTAACGTATTTTGGCGGATTTGCTCCGGATGTTTCGCTAACGTGGTAAAAGCATGTACGTTAGCAATTAAGAAAAAACTATCATAGGTTTCTTGGAGAGCGACCCGTGATTGTAAACAACCCACCCAATGACCTAAATGGAGTTTTCCGGTCGGTGTATCACCGGATAAGAGTCGTTTTTTTTGTGTGAGTCGTCATAAAGTGATTTCCAGCGCATATAGATAAAAATACAAGCTCTCCATTATACCATATAGCGTATATCGAGATCCTCCTCTAGGGAGGAGGATCACTTAATAACAGGTGTTTAGTTTGCATACACAAACGCATCACTGTAAAGCGAGGAGGACAGAACGCCTGCTAAAAAAGCTTTTATTTTAAGGCGGCGCGTGGTTTCTTCTGGACCACAAATAAATACTCGTGCGTTCGATTCAATCCCGTTTAACTGCGCCAATAATAAAGCATCCAGGGTTAAATTGGCGTACTGGTTACTGGGTTTGAGTGTGCAGGTCTGATAAAAAAATGTGTGTAACGAGAAGAGAGGGTTTGGAGTGATTGATCTAAATAGAGATCTTCAGCGCGGACCCCGCCGTGTAATAAATAAATGGGGCCAGGATGTTGCTGAGCAAGCGCATCGAGCGCAATGCCCACTAATGGCGCTAATCCCGTCCCGGTCCCGGCCAAGACAATCGGAAACGCTTGTTGAGTGGGATTGTGATAAAAACAATGGCCAAGCGGACCTTGTATCTTGAGAGTGGTACCCACAATCGCTTTTTTATGCAGCCAGCGACTCATAAACCCATGGTTCAATAATTTGATATGCAATTCAATAAAACGATCACGGTGTGGTAAATTTGCGATCGAATAACTGCGTAGGACCGAAGAAGGATGAATCAGATGAATGAATTGACCGGGCCGAAATAACGCCCCATTTTTTACAGCGAGTTTTACACACAGTACCTCTGCACTAAAAAAAGACAAATGGATAATTTACGCGATTTCTGAATGTAATACTGAGTGGCTAAACACACGGTGATAGCTTCTTTAAGACGACAAAGACAAGGTAAGAAATAATTTTGAGCGATAAGCTGGCTATCTAAACCACTTTGCCAAACCGGATCCATTGACCCTGCGACTAATTCAGATAAACAAGACTGACAAACACCCGATTTGCAAGAATGAGGATAAGCAATTTTTTGACGTAATAAGCCTTCAAGAACGGTTTCTGAATCTTCCAACGTGTACTTTTTAGTTTGATAACTCACCTCAGTCATTCGGCCCCCTATTTAACACTTCATCACGCACCTGGTTGGCAATGGCGATGACTTCAGCAATATCCGTTGCTGTGACCCCGAGCTCGATTAAGCTTTGTGTTAAATGTTCAAGAACGTAATCGACGTGTTGATCCGAGAGACCTCTTTTCACAAGGTGTGCATGACCTTCACGTAGTGTTTTACCGGTATAGTGATTGGGTTCACCCAAGGCCAGCGTTAAAAATCCTTTTTGTTTTTGGATCTGTTTATTCATATCGATGTCAAGAAAAAAATGATTAATCCGATTATCGAGTAAAATTTTACGGTAAAAAATATCTACGGCTTGGTTGACGGTGTTTTGTCCGCCAATTTTATTAAATAATGTGGACGAACTCATGGTAAGATGAACCCCTTGAAAACAAAATTATTAAAAATGTATTTATTATACATATTTTAAGTATATCTATTTAGATATATTCAAAGAATTGATCATTAAAAAAATAGTTATGCAATTGACTCAATTTACGGATTATGCGCTTCGTACCTTAATCTATGTGGCCCTACGTAAGCAGGAACTTTGTACGATTGCTGAGATTGCGCAGAGCTACCAAATTTCTAAAAATCATTTGGTCAAAGTGGTGCATCGTCTCAGTCAGTTAGGCTTATTGAAGACGACGCGTGGTAATAAAGGCGGGATGACGCTCAAGGGTGATCCCCAAAAAATTAATTTAGGGGATTTAATTCAAACACTAGAACCAAACTTTTATATTATTGAGTGTTTTGATACGCAGAATAAAACCTGCCTGATTTTACCGGCGTGTCATTTAAAAAGGATCTTGAATAAAGCGAAGCAAAATTTTTTGCAAACCTTAAAAGATTATACCTTAGCGGATCTCATCACGAATTCGAATCAGCTGAATCGGTTATTTGCTCGCCAACGTAGTAAAAAATAAACAAGGATAACTTTCGATAGATAGCCGTGTGTTGCCTGCTTCACCAGTAACCAACGCACGGCTGTCAAATGATTCGAACTCATCTTGGGGTGAGGATGAGCCAAAATTTTTCGTAAGCATAGCGACTCGCTAGATCTGCTTTTCGCCCGTTAACACGTCTTTGTTGTTGGCGTAGGATTTTTATCTTTGTCTACGGATTGCTCTTTTGGTTCCATTTTTTTGTCGGCAAAAAACATAGACACACATTTTAGATTCTTTGAATACTTTTCATGATCAGGCCCAATGTAATGCATTGCTTGATCGTGTTTTATTTTCTCATCAAAACTAGTCTTAAAAGCCTTAGGACTTTTTAAAAAATCTAAATTGACAATTGAATTGAAAATATATTCTTTAACAAAAATAATTTTAAATAGCGCGTTTCTGATAAGGTGAGTGTATCTCAAACGAATCACGATAATGGCTAGTCGTATAATTCGAACTAATTTTGGGGCAGGAGGGCCAAAATTTTGTGTGAGAAGAGTGACTTGCTCGTAAAAGTTTCTTTGCTAAGAAAAACGGATCTGTGATGTCGAATGAAGCGGGAATACGCAACAAGCAGAGTGGGAGAAAATCTTATCTCGATGCCTAAACGAATCCTTATCTTCCTGGTTTTATCTATGTTAGCATACGCAGCACCCTTGTTTTTCCGTTGAGGAGTGTCCTGTGATGTCATCCATTCATTGTGTAACGCCATTATCTGCGAAAAGTTTTCGGCATTTAACCACCGAAGCACTTATTCAAGCCGCGGTTGAACGACATGAAGGCGTGTTAGCGGCTAATGGCGCGTTATGTGTCAATACCGGGACGCGAACTGGACGTTCACCAAAAGATAAGTTTATCGTGCGTGACGGCAACACTGAAGAAACTATTGATTGGGGCGTCATTAATCAACCCATTTCTGAGGTGCGCTTTCAGGCACTTTGGCAAAAAGCACTGGATTATGTTCAACACATTGATTTATTTGTTTCGGAATTACAGGTCGGGGCCGATCCACACTATTATTTACCGGTAACGGTGTTAACCGAGTATGCGTGGCATAATCTGTTTGCGCGTCAGCTATTTATTGATGAGCCACATTTTCATGGCCATGGTAATAAACCAAAATGGACCATCTTGAGTCTCCCTAACTTCAAAACTGATCCACAACGCGATGGTGTCCACAGTGATGCGACACTGATTATTCATTTAAGTGAGCGTAAAGTATTGTTGTGTGGCCATCGTTACGCTGGTGAAATTAAAAAAGCGATGTTTTCAGTATTAAATTATTTATTACCTGAACACGAAGTTTTGCCAATGCACTGTTCAGCGAATGTTGGCAAAGAAGGCGATGTCGCGTTATTTTTTGGATTATCCGGTACCGGGAAAACGACGCTCTCGGCGGATCCGGAACGTTATTTGATTGGCGATGACGAACACGGTTGGAGTGAAAATAGTGTCTTTAATTTCGAAGGGGGGTGCTATGCGAAGTGTATTGACTTGTCCCCGGAATGTGAGCCACTTATTTGGAAGGCGATTCGCCACGGCGCAGTGATAGAAAATGTGGTGCTTGATCCCAAAACGGGTGTGCCTGACTATCACGATGCGAGTTTAACGCAAAACACACGTGTCGCTTATCCACTCGAATTTATTGAAGAGCGTGTGCCAGAAGGTCGTGTTGAACGTTTACCGAGCGCAGTAATTTTATTAACTTGTGATTTATATGGGGTGTTACCGCCCGTTGCGCGGTTAACGCATGAGCAAGCGGTGTATTATTTTCTCAGCGGTTATACGGCTTTGGTGGGCAGTACCGAGGTCGGTCAAAAAGAACCGATCCAAACCACGTTTAGTACCTGTTTTGGCGCGCCGTTTTTTCCGCGTTTCCCAAAAGTCTATGCGGATCTTCTTCTCAAGCGGCTCCATAGCAGTGATGCGACCGTGTATTTAGTGAACACGGGTTGGACCGGTGGCCCATATGGTCAAGGAGAGCGCTTTTCTATTCCAGCTACACGGGCAGTGATCCACGCTATTTTAACTCACCAGCTCAAAACCGTCGAATGTGAACAACTTCCTGGTTTTAATTTTGCGATTCCTAAAACGTTAGCGGGTGTCGAGACACGTCAATTAAATCCAAAACAGACCTGGGTGGATCCCCAAGCTTACGATAAAAAAGCACAGGAATTAATGCAAAAGTTTATTGATAACTTTAAAAAGTTTGACGTGGACGCCACAATTCGTCAGTCCGGTCCGCAGCGTTAAGTCCACTTGTGATCGACGGTATTGAGAATACACTGAAGAGGTGTATTCTCAATTTAAAATTGAGCTGCAAGTTCTTTAGCCCGTTCCGCGGCGCTTTTTACCGCTTTTTTCACCAGTTCAGGAAAGCGACCGGTTTCAAATACAGCGAGTGCGCGTTCTGTAGTACCGCCCGGCGAGGTGACATTTCGCTTGAGCTGTTCAACCGACTCGGTACTTTCTATGGCCATCCGTGCAGCACCTAATGCGGTTTGTGTGCTTAATTGTGTGGCTGTTGCATGCGAAAGTCCTAATTCAATGGCGGCTTCCTCTAAAGACTGTATCAGTAAAAAAAAGTATGCTGGACCACTCCCTGAAATCGCCGTCACAATATCCATTGCCTGTTCGGTTTTCAGCCAAGTGACCAGGCCGACGCTTTGAAAAATTTCTGTAGCTAATTTTTTTGTCCCTCCGAACAAAATGGATTGGCGATCAATCCGGTCATTCCGCAGCCAAATTGAGTAGGTGTATTGGGCATGCTGCGGATTAACGCGGCGTCAGCAATCTGCAGATTGCTTTGTAATGTGTGTAGGGAAACACCGGCGGCGACGGAAATGAGAGCCACTTCAGACATCACGGCGTATAAAACCTGTGGTTTGACTGCAAAAATTAAGACGTCGACTTGTTCTGCAACGTGACGGTTATCCTGATGAACGTTGACACCGTGTTGTTCAAGATTATCGAGAACAGGACGGTCCAAATACGTTTTGGCGCATAACCCGCCGCTAATAATCCGTGAATTAAGCCGCAGGCCATGTGACCTGCACCAATAAAACCGATCGTTGAGGAGTGCATAACGCTGTTTCCTAAAAGTGAAAAAAATAGATTAATTTAATAAGGAACAGAGCTCTGTTTCAGATACGTTTCAATACGTTGTAATTCATTGACGGTTCCAACATTGAACCAAGGTCCCACGTAATGTTCACCACTTATTTTTTGCTGCTCAATCCCAGAATATAAAACCTTGGAGAGTGGGAAGGTTTCTACGCGATAATTCTCAAAAAGTTGTGGATGGTAAAGTCCTAAATTTGCAAAAGTAAGTTTAGGTTGCGGGTTAACCGCTAAAAATCCGTCGCCAGCCAAATGAAAGTCGCCATAGTGATGAAAGTTCGGATTATCGACCAAAACAAGATGTGCTTGGGCTGATCCTAGATTTTTTTTAACTAAACGTTCTAAGGGGTAATCGGTCCAAATATCGGCGCTTAAGACGATAAAGGGTTCTGGGCCGAGCAAGGGCAAGGCTTGGCAAATACCACCGCCCGTTTCGAGAACAGTCGGTTCGAATGAATAGTTAAGGTGTACGCCATAGCATTGCCCATCCCCTAAAGCTTGTTTTATTTGTTCTGCACGATAAGAAAGATTCATGACAATTTCTGTTACCCCGCAAGCGGCTAACTTAAGCAACTGATGGGCAACTAAAGGTTTTCCCGCAATAGGGACTAAGGGTTCGGAAGTTCATCCGTTAAAGGGCGCATTCGTGATCCACGACCGGCGGCAAGAATCATCGCTTTCATTTTTTTCGATCTCGATAAAGGAAGAATAAGTTAACTCTAAAGGTAAAAGCGTTTTGAGTGGCGCAAACGTCGGATAGCGTTCGCACATCCTATGAATATAAGTCAGTAACCGATCCAGGCTATTTAAGTATTGTGGTTTTTGGTCGCGATAACAAAGCCGAGCAAAAATACCTAAAACCTTCAGATGGCGTTGTAACCCCATCCAGTCAAACCACTGGGTAAATTGCGTAAGTGAAGCGATAGGGGCGGGCGATAATCCAAAATAGAACTCACTGAACCATTTTTCTACGCGTTCTTCTGGCCAATCAATGTAAGCATCTCTTAATAAAGAAACCGCATCGTAAGTAATCGGACCATAGACCGCATCTTGAAAGTCGAGTATTCCGACGGTTTGCTCATTGACCAGTAATAAATTTCGGGAATGATAATCTCGATGCACACAAACCTGTGGTTGTTCTAACGCAGAAACAATGAGTAAGGAAAAAATTCTTTCTAAGGCTTGCTCCTGGGAGACCGTTAAAACAAAACCTAAATGTCGTTTGAGAAACCAATCGACAAAGAGAGCAAACTCAAAGCGCAATGTAGCTTCGTCAAATGGCTTTAAAGGTTGGTGGTTCGGCAGGAGTGGTTGACAGCGCTGCCAGCGAGGAAGCACGTTTAACGCTTGGGTATAAAGTGTATCGGCATGGTGTGTGCTGAATAACGTGAGGTACAGTGCATCGCCCAAATCACTTAATAATAGGAAGCCTTGTTTTAAATCATAAGCGATGATTTCAGGGACTTGGAGTCCGTGTTGTTTAAAATAACGTGCAAGGACGATAAAGGTTTCCAGATCCTCAGTTTCAGGGGGGGCCATCATCACAACATAACGCGCATCGGTTAGTTGAATACGAAAATAACGACGAAAGCTGGCATCATTGGCTAATGGTTGTAGCTCAAAAACCGGCAATGAACAGCTTGTTTGTAACCACTGCCGCAGTGAAAGTGGTTCGTGGTTCAATTGGGACATAAATAATAGGCTCGTTGACTAATCACATTTCCTTGGGTTGTGTTCTTTAAACAAACTGGTCATCTATCTTACACGGTCTGGTTGAGGTCGAACAGTTGCTTTTGTCTGGTGATTAAAAATAGTCAGTCTTATTTCAATTCAATCGTCGCAGCGAAGATCCCCGCATGTTGTGGTTTGTATGGGTAAGTCGCGTTTCATCAAGAGAATGCACTTGCTTATTCATGAGTAGACCCAGTAGTATAGGGTGTCAAGAAAAAACAAAAGATCAAGGCAACAGCCTCAAGCATAACCCGTTTTCTTCACCCATAAGGTAATAAGCTATCTTATTTAGCTATGTTTTTTGTACCTAAAAACATAGGTGAAGGTTCACAGGTGTTGGACTCTATCCGATTTTAGAAAAGTTAATGAAAAATAGTTTATGCGAGCGGTTCGACGGAGATAAAAACGATGTTCCACGGTAGTATGGTGGCGTTGTTAACGCCGATGAAAGAAAATGGCGATGTCGATCATTTATGTTTACTCAAGCAAGTCGATTGGCATTTGGAACAAAAAACCATCGTTGTGATGGGCACGACCGGTGAAGCGGCGACACTCACTCTTGATGAACAAGATCGTATTATTGAGGCCGTCGTAGAACGGGTAAACCATCGAATTCCAGTGATTGCTGGAACGGGCTCAAATTCGACGCGTCATGCGATCGAGAGAACGAAAAAAGCAATGAAAATTGGCGTCAATGCGTGTCTTTTAGTGACACCTTACTACAATTGTCCGACGCAAGAAGGGTTATATCGTCATTATTGTTCGATTGCTGAGGATGTGGCGATTCCGCAAATTTTATATAATGTCCCTAAGCGTACCGGCTGTGATATTTTACCGGAGACGGTCGAACGTTTAGCACAATTTGCTAATATTGTTGGAATAAAAGAAGGTCGCGTAGAACAAGCGCGAGAAATTATACAGCGTTGTGGTCACCGAATGGATGTGTACAGTGGAGACGATAGTTCGGCGTTAGAAATTATGCGTTTAGGCGGCAAAGGTGTGGTGTCTGTTGCGGCAAATTTAATGCCTAAAACCATGCATGTATTTTGTCAGTGGGTTAAAAAAGCTTATGAATCACGGGATGATGCCTCACTTTGGGCAAAAGCCGAAGTCTTAGATGGTGAATTACAACCGATCTATAAACAGCTTTTTGTGGAGACGAATCCAATTCCAGTCAAATGGTTGGCTTCCGAACTCGGTTTAATGGCTTCACCAACCTTACGTTTACCTTTAACGACCTTATCTGTGGCACAACAAGAGCAACTTAAATCAGTCCTCGATTGTTTGCGATCCACAAACTTTACAGAAAGATTGCTATGAAGCGGTATTTTTTATTACTATTAACCTTGATTGTTGGCTTAACGGCGTGTACATCATTCAATCAATACATCGAGGCTAGAAGAACAGCTTACCAGCGTAGTCAAGATCTCGGTGTCTTGAAAATGCCGCCGGGCCTTAAAACAGGTTCTATGGCGTATGTGATTCCGGAGGAAGGTCTGATGGGCCCAGCAGGGCCGATCAGTCTTTACCCAACACCGGAGAGGTACCAAAGTGGCCATAATGGCGCCGACTCGAAATCGGATGAGGATGAATAATCCTACGTGGGTTCGAATCCCACCCTCTCCGCCAAAATAGCGTCTATTTTTCTTTTATACAATAACTGTATCGGGTGAATTCACTTCCACTGTTTTTAAAAAAATCTGTTCCAACGGGGTATAGATTTGTTGTCCGTCTTCTGTTTTTTCACTATTAAATAAAACAATTCGATCGACTAACATGGGGTGAGTATTGAGCTTGAGTTCATCGCGTAGCGTCGGGGTATTATGATGTAAAATTCGACCCAAAGTTAAATGCGGCAGATAAGGTTTTGTCTCGGGTGTAAAATGTAAACGAGCCGCGACTTCTTCTAGAGCATGCGCTAACTCAAAAAGCTCTGAAGTCGGCAAGATATCCGTTGCAATCGCACGTGGCGCGGTAGGTGAGGGGAAAAAACGAATATTCTGGAGTTGTAACGCAAAAGGATTAATTGATCTTATCGCTTGATACGCAAAATCAACTAATTTTTGTTTGAGGCTGGGGTCGGTATTTCCTAAAAACCGCAGGGTAACATGCAGGTTTTCAGGGCAAACCCATTTGACGCGATTTTCTCGTGTTTCTTTTTTGAGTTCATTAATGAGTTGAGACAAGGCTTGACGTAATTCACCATTCAACTGGATGGCAAAAAACAAACGTAGAGGCTCGTGAGTACTCAAGTTTAGTTTCCTTACTTAAAAAACAATGATGGGAACCGTATTTTACAAACAAAGACAGGTCGTTCCATGAAATACATTGCAATACCGTTACTGTAGCGATTACATAGCGATTCATTATAAACGAAATGATCAAATTATACATGTAAGTAATTTGCCTTTGTTTCTGTAACAATAGACTCAAAAACAACCGAACTTGATCAATCACTTGAAACATCCAGATCGTCTTGCACAACAAGCAAAGCAGACAAGCTGAATAGAATCGTAAAATAAATGTGCCAGTTTCGTGTATTTTTGTATAAATCAATTCGAATTTGCTGCAGAGATAAAGTGGGTGCCAATATCAATGAATCTAACGGATACCATAGTTTTAAGCTTGGGTAGAGTCAGCGCATTTTTTTAGGTCCATCCATGCGTTGAGAGGTAAGAATGATGTAAAGAAGTGTATAAAAAAACACAAATTTAGCGCAATATAGGGTATAATAGAAAAATTATCCTATTTTTAAGACGATTTCGATCGGTTTAACTTATGACTATTGATGCCACGTTACTTTCTCGTATTCAGTTTGGCTTTACGGTAGGGTTCCACATTCTATTCCCTACTTTAAATATTGGCCTGGCGATTTTCTTGTCTATTATGGAGGGGCTGTGGTTAAAAACCGCCAATCCGGTGTATATGAAAATAACACGGTTTTGGACGAAGATTTTTGCGTTAACTTTCGGGATGGGCGTAGTCTCGGGTATCGTCCTAGCCTATGAATTGGGAACCAATTTTGGGCCGTTTATCCACATTGCTGGCAGTGTTATCGGTGCGTTGTTTGTTTATGAAGTGCTGGCCGCCTTCTTTTTAGAAGCTGGTTTCTTGGGGGTGATGCTATTTGGTTGGGAACGAGTTGGGCCGAAAATGCATTACTCGGCGACACTTCTAGTGACCTTAGGTACAATTATTTCGGCCTTAGGTATTCTCTCAGCCAATTCTTGGATGCAAACCCCAACGGGTTTTCATATTGAAGCGGGCCGCTATGTGGCCGATGATTGGTGGGCAATTATTTTCAACCCTACAGCTGTGACACGCTTTCTTCATATGTTGATGGCATCGATGCTGACGACCTGTTTTGTTTTGGCAGGGGTTTCGGCTTGGCATCTCTTAAAAAAGAAATATTTGGATGTAGCAAAAACCTGTTTTTCATTTGCTTTGGGTGCAGCACTTATTCTAGCCCCGATGCAAGTTGTGTTGGGAGATATGGTCGGTTTAAAGATCCATGAATATCAACCGTTGAAAACAGCGGCTATCGAAGCCAACTGGGAAACCCAACGTGGTGCGCCATTAATTCTTTTTGCGATCCCAGATAGTAAACAAGAAACCAATCATTACGTGGTGAGCATTCCTAAGCTAGCGAGTTTTATCAATACTCATGAATGGGACGGTGAATTACTCGGGCTAAAGAGTGTGGCTCCGAAAGATCGACCAGTGGTCGGCGCGGTGTTTTGGATGTTTAGAGTGATGGTGGGCATTGGCTTCTTATTCATGTTGGTCGCCTTAATTGGATTATGGCTACGTTTTCGTGGTCGACTGTATGATTCGAGATCGTTCCAACGGTTATGTGTGATCACCGGCCCGCTCGGTTTTCTAAGCACGATTGGTGGTTGGATTGTCGCGGAATCAGGACGTCAACCGTGGATTGTTTATGGTTTGATTAGTACTCGTCATGGTGCTTCGGTTGTTCCTATGCATCAAGTCGCAATTTCTTTAGCTTTATTTATTATTGTTTACGGATTTATCTTCAGTTTTTATCTTTATTATCTTTTTAAGTTAATTAGAAAAGGGCCAGACGCCTTGCCTCAAGAGACAGAATCGGCGACGGATGTGATCACGGAAACCCCTTTTAAGTATATGTCACCTGAGGGTAAATAACATGTCATTGATTTTTATATGGGCTATCCTGATTTCTTTTATCATTTTAATGTATGTTTTGTTGGATGGATTTGATTTGGGGATCGGTATTTTGTTTCCGTGGATTAAACATGGGGAATATCGTGATTTAATGATTAGTAGTGTGGTTCCGGTATGGGACGGAAATGAAACTTGGTTAGTACTCGGTGCGGCGACGCTTTACGCTGCTTTCCCTGTCGCGTATGCCATTTTATTGCCCACGCTTTACATGCCGATTATCTTGTTGTTAGTTTCTTTAATCTTTCGTGGTGTGGCGTTTGAATTTCGTTTTAAAGCACATCGTAGCCAATTCGTTTGGGATTTTGCTTTTTCAGCGGGTTCTATTGTCGCTGCTTTTCTGCAAGGTGTTATTTTAGGAACCTTTGTCCAAGGCTATGGTCATTTCTTACCTGTAAAACATACTGCTTATCAATGGTTAACCCCATTTTCTATCTTTACTGGGGTTGCCGTGGTGTTTGGGTATGCCTTACTCGGCGCCACTTGGCTGATAGGGAAAACAGAAGGTGATCTTCAGGATCGACTTTTTAAGAAGGCCAAAGTACTCCTCGCGGTGGTTTCTTTTTTCCTCTTTGCAGTGAGTATCTGGACGCCATTTATTGAAGCAACCGTCAAACATCGTTGGTTTTCTTTACCTAATTTCTTTTACTTTGCACCGTTGCCGTTTTTTACCATATTATCGATTGTTTTGAATTTTTATATGTTGCATCATCGTAAAGAGCGCGCACCATTTTTTCTGAGTATCGTCTTATTTATACTGGCTTATGTGGGATTCTGTGTGAGTGTTTGGCCGTATATTGTTCCGCATGTTATCTCGGTCTGGAATGCGGCGGCGGCGCCTTCGACACTAAAATTTATTTTAGTCGGCGCTGGGATTTTATTGCCTGTATTGCTGGCTTATACGGCTTATTCTTACCATGTTTTCCGTGGAAAAGTAAAAGCAACTATCCATTATTAAGGATGGCTCAGAAAAAAGGGGTAAAGTGGATTACCCCTTTTTTGGTACTTCTATCTAGCGAGCCGGTGATTTTTTACGGGCCCTGCTAAAATAAGTATAAGAATTGAGTATTTTCTACCCAGTTATTGGGTATTATAAATCATAGGTGATCTGTGTGTCTTTGCACAAAATGATGTTTTTGAAAAAGTTCTCAACAAAAAAGCGAGTTCGTCAGTGGCTTTGGTTTGTTGGTCTTTATCTTACCGGAGTGATTACTGTCGTTACGGTTTCGACTCTTTTCGTTGTCTCATTCCTCATTGAGGTACGGTTATTTTTTCTCTGTTCTCACGCAATTTTTTTTGAATATTATTAAGTTGAGCGTCTCTTTATGGAGAAGAGATGTGTTCCCTTATTTTATTTATTTTATCTAAAACAAACGTGCTCCCCTTTTGTATCTCATTAAAAAAGAATCCATTGCGTGGTGGATGTGTTTTCGGTATCGAAGACGCACAGGAAAAAAGAGCTTTCACCCGATCAATGATGGCTAAAATATCTTCAATTAGTTTATCAAATAAAGGTACTTTTTTTAATTGAACTTGGTTTTCTGCAAGATAATCCAGACAATTTTGTTGATAGTTTTCTAATATTTCTAAACGACCTTGTTGGATAAGTTTAGCGAATATTTCGAGTAGAATATTGATATCAACGGATTCTCTTTCTGGCAGAGGGGATAAAAAAGAGTTAGTAGCGGTGGAGGCTTCTAAGTTAAGAGATTGGCTTGTATTGCTGGTATTTTTTTCGAGAGTCAATGACTCGTCTGAAGCAAGACTATTTTTTTCTTGTCTAGTTTCTTTGTCTTTATTTTTGATTTTATGTTGAATAGAAAGAACAATGTTATTGTATTTTTGTATGCTAGAAATTAAGTTACGAATCAGCTTGATATTTGCTGTCTTTAGGGAAGCATGATTAATTTCTTTTTTTAGAGTATTGTGGTAGTTAACCAGCCAAGTACCGTGTTTTTTATTTTTTTTAATAAGGTATGGATAAACTCAGAGGTTGTTTCTTCTAGTTTAATTTGATCGTTCTGAGAAGATAGTGGAGCAAAAAAATGAGCAGTTTGCTTAATTGTGATGAATAAGTCATTAGCAAATTCAACTTGTTGTTTTTTAGTTTATCAACAATAGCTGTGTCGTCGGTTTCGCCGTATAAAGATGAGATAAAGATAGTGTTGTAAAACTGTATGTTGCTGAGCAAGCAATGAATAAGTCCAATTTGTTCTTTAGTGATCTCGGCGAGGCAAGCTTTATAGGAAGTGATATTTTGTGAGTAAAACGTTTTATTCTTTTGCCATGTTTCATATAACTTTTCAAACATTAAATTAATTTTCTTTTTATTTTCAACCTCAGTTATACAGTGTTGTATTTTGCTTTCTTGTTCAAAAGAAGTAAGCAGCTGATCAAAACAATTTTTTGTTGTACTAAGTAACTTTTCTTTAAAGTGAAAGGGTAGCGCTTGAATTTTCGCTTGAATTTCAGAAAAATAAATGGTGGTTTTTTCTTTTATTTGATTAGATATTTCATGTTCCGCATCATTAGTTGACACTTTATAAGTGGTTATCTTAAGCTGTGAATTTTTTGGCATACGTTTATGAGGTCCTCTTTAATAATTTGTTTTTCTTATAATAAAAATCTAAATTTCCAAAGATTACTTTTTCGAGAAATAGCTTTTGAATCTATCTTTGGGCTACTTAAGAAAATAATTAGTTTCTTTTTCTCAAAAGATGAAAGAAACTAATTGATTTTTTAATAGAGAAACTCGATTTCCTGTGGGAAATCTTTATAAAAATTATTTTTATTTGAAATTTGTCTTGCTGATTTTGTAGATAATTTATGACTAATCTTTATATTTTTTGTAACATAAAGTTACCAGTTAGTTTATATTGAATTGTTTTGATTATTATTTTTAATAATATAAGCTCAAGCTGTTTCTTATAATCGGGCTATGGGTATATTTTAAGATAAAAATAAACAGCGATGGCTTGGTTCACAATGTTTGAGTGATTGCTAGATACTATTCAAATCGATTCTGAAAAATAATTTATATTTAAAGCGAGTTAAGCGATATGCTGTATTTAATGAAATTACAAAATATTTTTTAATAAAAAACGTTCCATTTTGTAGGAGGTATTTTTTATTAAAAATCTTTACAACTAGTTTTGATAAATAGTTTCTTATTTTCAATTATTTAAGAGCAAAACTAGGTTTACTTAGATTTATTTATTTCTTCAGGATGAACGCACAAAGTAGGAAAAATGACGCCTGTCAAAGCTATGTCTTGTTAATTTGATAAGAAATCGTTTAAGGCTGCGTTGGCGAAGCAGTACTGACCGGAACAAACGTGGGTAAAGAGGTCGGGCAATGAGCTTTAAAAAAAGCCAGTTGCGTATTTTGTAAGCTTTGTTTCGTCAAATCATCCAACGCATCAAGTGTTTTTTGTCTGTAAGCCAAGATGGTTTGATTCAGTAAAGTGCTTCGATATGAATCTGCACAAACAAATTGCGCGGTAAACTTTGCCCATAAAACTACTGAAAAATAATGAATGGGAATCGCTAATGCAATGCGCTGTTTTAGTGAAGCCAAGTTTATTTTGTGTGTTTGCGCGTCACATTCGGTATATTTTGTTAAGAAAAAATTTCGCTGTGTGGTATTGAGTTCTGAAATAGCAAATAAACGAGCAAGATCGTGTGCTGGATCCGCGCTTCCTGCAAACTCCCAATCAATCAGTTGAAACTTTCCGCTTTGCGTGATGACCACATTCCCATGATGTAAATCGCCATGGGTAGGACACTCATCAACAGAAAAAGATTCTAATTTCTCAATACATTGGTGTTGAATTCTGGCCAAGAGTTGTTGTTCTTTTTGTGTTAATAGTACTTGAATCGATAAAAATGGAGTCGAATTTTCCTTAAAAAAAGCCAAGGGTGTCCACTCATTTTTTTTGAAATGGGCCTGACTGTAATGTAATCGTTTGACAAGATAAGCGAGTGACTCAAGATGAACGGTTTGATCGAGATCCACTGGCGTTTGTAAGCCAGGTAAATAGAGCGTGATTAATAATCGATCCGGGATGGAATAAGCTTGCAACTCTAAAGGCGAGAAGCCAAGCGCGTGCACCGTCTGTAAATGATGCACTTCGATCGCTAAATCACTGCTAAGGGGGCATTCCTTTTTTGGTAGACGAATTACAAACCGACCGACATGATAGGTTTGGTTTGAATAACCACCCGTTAGCGCAATAAAGTAATTCGGCTGTATTAAATGGCGGCGTAAGATTTTTACAATTAATTCTATGTTGAAATACGTGTAGGAAGGACTTGAGTGAGAAAGGCATGTTAGACGATAAATTAGAGCTTGAGTCCAGTCTGGATCAGGTTGACCCAGATGAGGAAAAATATCATTTGTTTTTGACATTTTGCAAAAAATTGACGGTTATTTAGATAAAAAGGTTGAGTATCGTAGCGAAAGGTAAAGCAAAACCCTATTGTTTTTTCTGAATTACTTGTAAGTAAAACCCGTTTGCCAAGTAAGATGTATTGAAAAGTTGTCCAAAAAGTACGGTCTCGTAGTGGTCTTTTTTATAAAAAAATAACTTTTATAGCGTAAATCATTGACTATCTACCTTAAAAATCGCACAATCTGTTTGTAAAAATATTTCATCAAACATACGCCCTATTTTTCCATTGTGATGACACGGTGTGTGGGTTCATGACAGAACAGGTATCATACGTATGGCTCTAAGAACAATCATCCATTTGCCCGATCCGCGTTTACGTCAGCCGACTGAATCGGTGACCGTTTTTGATGCCGAGTTACAAGCGCTTATTGATGATATGTTTGAGACGATGTATTCAGTAAAAGGGATTGGGTTGGCGGCACCACAAATTGCAGTGAGTAAAAAACTCGCTATCATTGATGTTTCGGATGATCGCTCAACGACCCTGTGTTTAATTAATCCGACCTTAGTGGAAAAACAGGGTGAAGCGCTTTTAAAAGAAGGCTGTTTATCGATTCCAGGAGTATACGATGAAGTCCCACGCGCTTTATGGGTCAAGCTTTCCGCACAGGATCGTGATGGCCAACCCTATGAACTGGAAGCAGAAGGCTTGCTGGCCCATTGCATTCAACATGAAATCGATCATCTGAATGGCCGCTTATTTGTCGATTATTTATCACCACTTAAACGCGAGTTAGCCCGTAAAAAGGTCTCAAAAACGAAACGTAGACAAGGTGGCGCTTGAAGCTAATTTTTGCGGGAACGCCAGAGTTTGCGTTACCGAGTTTGCAAGCGCTCGCTCAGTCCCGACACACGATTTGTGCAGTGTATACACAACCTGATCGACCCCAGGGACGCGGGAGACGTTTATCACCGAGTCCAATTAAGCAGTTTGCGCTCGAAAAGGATTGGCCTATCTTGCAGCCGTTAAGTTTACGGTCACTGGAAGCCCAACAAACACTCGCGGCGTGGCAAGCCGATTTAATGATTGTGGTGGCTTATGGACTAATTCTTCCTAAAGCGGTGCTGACATTACCCAAAAAAAGGCTGTATCAATGTGCATGCCTCGTTATTACCACGTTGGCGTGGTGCGGCACCGATTCAGCGCGCGATTTTAGCCGGTGATTCAACGACGGGTATTAGCATTATGCAAATGGATGCCGGTTTAGATACCGGCGATATCCTTCAGCAAGTGGCTTGTGAGATCGGTCCAGATGAAACCGGCGGGACGTTGCAAGTTCGTTTAGCTGAACTCGGCGCACGCGCCTTGCTCAGTAGTTTAGAGCAGATTGAAACCGGCAATTACCCACGCGTGCCTCAGCCCGAGAGCGGAAGTACCTACGCGAAAAAAATAAAAAAAACGAAGCGGAAATACAGTGGGCGCAAAGCGCTGTAGAAATTGAGCAGGCTATCCGCGCATTTAATCCAAAACCGGTTGCGTACACATTTTTAAATAATCAGCCTGTGCGTATTTGGCAAGCACAGGTTTTACCGGATGTTGCCCAGGAAAACTTAACACCGGGAACGTTAATCCAAGTCAGTGATCAAGGCCTAGATGTGATGACCGGGCAAGGTATACTCCGTATTTTACAGTTGCAATGGCCAGGAGGGCGTTGTTTGCCTGTAAAAACGGTCTTACACGCTAAGGCCAGTCAATTTGTTATCGGCACTTCTTTTTTCGGATCGACACATGACGAATAATAATCAGTCAAATGCCCGTGCGCTAGCGGCACAAGCGCTGGCGAAGGTGATGCAACAAGGTGTTTCTTTAACCGAAGCGTTAGCCACAGTGCGCAGCAATATTAAAATCGATACACGGGATCAGGGGTTTATTCAGGAGCTCTGTTACGGTGTTTTGCGTTGGTATGAACCGTTACAATGTGTGCTATCCCCTTTATTACGTAAAAAACTTCCGCCACGAGATCAAGATATCCAAGCATTATTGCTTTTAGGGCTCTATCAACTTATTTATCTTAAAACAGCGGATTATGCGGCGCTTCACGAGACCGTACAAGCCGCAAAAACGCTGCAAAAAAACTGGGCGGCACCTTTAATCAATGCGATATTACGTTCTTTCCAGCGACAACAGGCGAGCTTACTAAAAAAATGTTCAGCAACCGACGAAATGCGTTATGCACATCCAAGCTGGGTGATTGATCGCCTACAACACGATTGGCCTACCCATTGGTCGGCAATTTTAAATGCGAATAATGAAGTACCGCCCCTAAGTTTGCGGGTCAATACGTTAGCGACCTCCGTTGAGGCGGTTTTGGCACAATTTCAAGAAAAAGGAATTGCCGCACAGCGCAGTGCATTGAGTCTGGTCGGGATTCTCTTAGATAAGCCGCATCGGGTATTTGATTTGCCAGGTTTTTGTGAAGGAAAGATTTCTGTACAAGATACCGCTGCTCAATTGGCGGCACCGCTTTTAGAATTAGCGCCGCAACATACCGTTTTAGATGCTTGTACGGCACCAGGAGGAAAGCTCGCCCATATTCTCGAAAGTCAGATGCAATTAAAAACGTGTGTTGCGATCGAAAGTGATGCCGCGCGTTTGCAGAAAGTGAAAGAAAACCTCGAGCGTTTGCATCTTGATAAACAGCGAGTTCGTTTGCTTCATACTTCGGTACAAGCGTTTGCACAGGATTGGCAAGGCGAGGGATTTGATCGGATTTTATTAGACGCGCCTTGTTCAGGAAGTGGTGTCATCCGCCGCCATCCAGATATTAAGCGTTTACGTCGTGAACAAGATCTTGCTACACTCGCACAACAACAAGTAGAGTTATTAACCGCACTCTGGGCACTTTTAAAGCCAAATGGTGTGCTGGTTTATGCGACCTGTTCAGTATTTAAGGAAGAAAACAGTGAGGTGATACAAACGTTTTTAGCGCAACACCCCACAGCGAATGTGTTGCCCATCGCCGAAAATTGGGGAGTGGCCTGTTCTGTGGGTCGGCAGTTATTTCCTCAAAAACAGGGAAGTGATGGGTTTTATTACGCAAGATTAATTAAACAGTAGGGTGAGGCGAGTCTGATGAAAAAACAGCGTACAAATAAACGGGTTGCAGGACTATTAATGTTGATGATAAGTGGTTTGTTAACGGCCTGTACTACGACCGATGACCCCATTCAAAAAGCAATTGATCGTCAAAAACAGGCGGAAGCACACGCCGCTAAAAAACAGAAACAAACGCCTGTCCCGCAGCAGACGATTCAAGTGATTCAAACACCCAATCGTTTACGGATTGTTTTGTATAGTGACGCATGTTTTGAGCCCAGCGGCCATCGTCATATGCGCCCTCTTTGTGTTAAACAATTGGATAAGACGTTGGATTTGCTCCAATCCTATGGTTCAGGACCGATACAAGTGCTTGCTTATACAGATGATATGTATGATGCAAATACTGCGTTTAAAATCGCACAACGACAAGCAGCGATTACTACTGCATTTTTATGGTCGCGAGGAAGGGCGACAGGATTTTGTTGCGAGTAATCGTGATATCAAAGCCAGTGTGGCCAATCGTCGTGTTGAAATCGTCCGTGAAAAATAGTGTAGAAAAGACACGCATCGCTTGTCGAATCAGTGCTTAAGGGATGTGTCACAACGTATTTCTCGATCACATAGTCCTTAATGAGTTATTTTGCTGAATTGATTTTATAGCGTTGATTCCGCTCGTTTGTTTGTGGATAAACAAAGTAAAGAAAAAGGTCGGTGAGCTTATCCAGGCGGAGTGTCGTTTGCCGGCTAGTCAAGCTCGTTTGCAGAAAATAAGGCATCAAATAAGCTTGATTAACCAAGGTAAATAAAGATTAACGTAACGCTAAGACAGTCCCTCGCTCAAACGTATACGTATTCATCAATTTAGCCGCTTGTGTGTAATAAATATGACTTTGATCTTTGGCTGAAGTACTGAGTTGATTATTCACCGATACGTTCGCCGTAGATTGATCGGCTGTGGCAATAAACCCATTTTTGCTTCGTAAGGATTGCGCGTCTAAGCGTGCCGTTTGTGTTAATTGAACATCGAGTGTATTGACGACGCCAGCGAGAGCGAGTTTTTGCTGCCCTGTTAAACGAATGGTTAAACGCGGACTATCCACCCAATACAAGGATAATTGACCTTGACCGGTTAAGTTCACCGAATTGAGATGTGCGATACCGGTGAGTGTAACGTTTCCATCGTTGCGACCAGAAATGGTCAGAGAGTGACTCCGCAAGTTATCAATACGGAGGTGGGTTTTGCCATCTAAAGTGAGGGTAGTTAAATTTAAATGTTGGGTATGCAAATCAATTGTGCCCGATCCCCGAGCAATGAGTTTGAGCTGCCCGCTCAGTCCGCAGCCGACCAAGCGTCCATTACTCGCAAAATCGATTTCTTTAAGTTGGTCCGGTGTCACAATCACACGGACACTTAATCGTTCACCCGCTTGCGGAAGGTAGTCCCAGCGTGTTTTAAGTAACAAGCGACCGTCTTTAAAGGAAGGTTCCACCGCACGGACACTTTTTGGATCACCGAAGAGGGTGACTCTTTGAGTGGTCGAAGGGATCATTTTTTTGGTTTGAATGAGAACGTTAATTCGCCCTTCGACAGCTAATCTCTGGAAAGCACCGACTTGAGGCACCGTCCGTTGAATGAATGAATTGGACGACGTCGCGGCGATAGTCGGCCACGAAAAAGCGAATAGAACCAAGGGAATAAGACGAGATAAGTACTTCATGGGACACTCTCATTGTTTTTCCTGGATAGTATCGCTATTTCACTATTTTTTCCAGCGCTCAGAGAGGAAAACGAGCGTGGATCTCTCTAAAAAATCATTAGGAACACCTATTTTTTGGTTCGCAGCAGAAAAATAAGCTTCTAGCAAATCGTGTGTGCTTGCCGAGTTCAGTTAACGCACCCAAGTAAAAGGGTGTTTTTGTGGGGGCTGTTGGGTTATAGAGGGTAGTAGTGAGTACAGAGGGTAACATTTTCCAAAACAAAGCGGTTCGTTCGTGGCAAGATGTGTGATATTTTTCCTTAAGCGTATTCGGTTATAATTCAATGCGACCGGCATTTGGTAAAGAGTAACTTTCATGAAACAAATTATCCAACAAGAAATTCAATCGGCATTAGCCGCCCAAACAACTTGGGAGATTCCCGCCTCTTTTTCGGTGCAAGTGGATTATGCACGAGATGAACAGCATGGCGACTATTCCAGTAACGTGGCCTTGGTTTTGGCGAAACGTTTTAACCAAGCCCCACGCCAAGTTGCTGAGCATATTCGGGCGAAGATTGATTTAACACGCCCAAATTCTCCTATTGAAAAAATTGAAATTGCAGGCCCTGGATTTATCAATTTTTCTTTAAAAAAGACCGTTTGGCAGACGATTATTGATACGATTTTGAGCGAAAAAGAGGAGTTTGGTCGACAGGTCCCTCATCAAGAAACACCGATTCTCATTGAGTTTGTTTCATCCAATCCAACTGGCCCGTTACACGTCGGTCATGGACGGGGTGCTGCGTATGGCGACACCTTAGTTCGTTTACTCAACGCAGCCGGTTATACCGTTCAGAGTGAATACTATGTCAATGATGCGGGCCGGCAAATCGCCATTTTAGCGACCAGTGTTTGGTTACGTTATCTAGAAATCTGTGGTGAAACGATTCTCTTTCCCAGTAATGCTTATCAAGGTGCGTACATTCGTCGAGATTGCGCAATCCTTGCGTGAGCAGAATGATCCGCAGTTTCGCCATTCTGCTGAACACGTTTTTAAGGCGATTCCTCCCGATGAACAGGACGGCGGTGATAAGGAAGCGCATATTGATGCGCTGATCGCCCGTGCGCAGCAATTACTGGGCGAACAAGCCTATCAAACGATCGTGATGATGACCCTAAAAGCAATTCTTGGCGATATTGAAAACGATTTACGCGAGTTTCGAGTCGTTTTTGATTGTTGGTATTCGGAAAGAAGTTTATTTCAAGACGGAATTGTCGACGAAACGATCGCCCGGTTAAAATCACGCGGTGTCACGTACTCCTCTGCTGGCGCATTGTGGTTTCGATCGACCGAATTTGGAGATGATAAAGATCGGGTTTTAGTGCGTGAAAATGGACAAGCGACTTATTTTGCTGCGGATGCGGCCTATCGACTGGCGATTCTAGAAAAACGCGGTTTTAAAAAAAATGATTAATATTCTTGGCGCCGATCATCATGGTTATGTGGCGAGAATTCGTGCGGTCATTGAAGCGTTAGGGTATTCAGGAGCGAGTCTTGAGGTTCTGCTCGTGCAGTTTGCGAATTTGTATCGTGGAAAGGAAAAGTCAGCGGTGAGTTTGTGACATTGCGACAACTTCGTACGGCGCGCGGATCAACACATGGATTTTGATTTGCAGCTCGCTAAAAAACAATCGAATGAAAATCCAGTCTATTACGTACAATATGCTTATGCAAGAATTTGCAGCGTATTTCGGCAATTAACTGCTAAAAATCAAGTGTGGGACGCTGCCGTAGGTCGTGTTGCCTTAGGTCGTTTACAAGCCGATCAAGAAATAACATTATGTAAATGGTTGACCCGTTATCCGGAAGTACTTAAGCAAGCCGCCCAAGTGCGTGAGCCGCATCTTGTGGCGCATTATCTGATTGCTTTGGCACAAAACTTCCACACTTACTATAATCAACATGTCTTTCTTGTCGAAGAGAGTGACTTACGCAATGCGCGTTTAAACTTAATTGCCGCAACACAATGTGTGATAAAAAATGGATTAACTTTATTGGGTGTCGAAACAATGGAAGTGATGTGATGGCTAAAGATTATGCAAAATATACCCTGTATCGAAAATCGCGCTCAAAACGGAACCGGCTTTGGACCCTTTTAGGATTGACCATTAGCTTATTGATTTTAGCGATAGTGCCTTTCCTTCTAACGCATCGGTCGGCCTCTGTGCAAGAAGATAAAAAGCATCTAAAACCGCTTGTTCGGCCTAAGACGGCTTTACTTGAACCTCCTAAGCCTTTATCTCCAGAACCTAAATTTGATTTTTATAACGTATTACCGAATCAACAACTGACTTTATCTGATTCGATACCAGCACGTACAAACCAACGTTTAGTGGTGCCTAAAGTTAAAGATGGGTTGCCTAACAAAAAAGTGGGGCAAGACTCTGTGCCTCTATTAATTTCCCCTGAACAGTTAGCCATTGCAGAGGCCAAAAAACAATTAGAACACGAAGTCAGTCAGTTTGACGCCAAGGCCGTCGGCTATATTCTCATTTTGGGCGAGTATCCAGAAGCCCAGCAG
Source organism: Rickettsiella massiliensis 20B (assembly GCF_000257395.1). Lineage (GTDB taxonomy): Bacteria > Pseudomonadota > Gammaproteobacteria > Diplorickettsiales > Diplorickettsiaceae > Diplorickettsia > Diplorickettsia massiliensis. The sequence goes on along the minus strand of NZ_AJGC01000001.1, from coordinate 659,557 downwards.
GCCGAACAATCACAAGCGCAAGCCTTACTCAAGGGTTTTCCGGTAAAAAGTATTCACTATCAACAGCAAGGTAAGGAAATTTATCAACTGTTTGTCGGTCCTTATCCGGATTTGGTGAGCGTAGCTGAGCAAAAAAAACGGTTGATCAAAGCAGGGATTTCCACACAAGTTACAAAACAGATCGCCTAAAAAACCAATACTTTGTACACACTGTGCCTTTCATTGATTGAGCTAACTCTTGCCGTTCTTTTCGTAGAAAAAGTAATCTTTATGCTTACAAAAATAATTATTTTTTATCTTGGCCTTGAAAAAGAGAAGGTAAATTACCATTTAAAAGAATGAAAAAGGGTTTCTAACAAAAATAGGGTAGTCAGTGCAAAATTTACGCGGTACAACGATATTATTAGTACGAAGAAACAATCAAGTCGTCATTGGCGGCGATGGACAAGTCACGCAAGGAAATTCCATTATTTTAAAAGGTAATGCTAAAAAAGTTCGTAAACTATACGAAGATCGAGTACTCGTTGGCGTTTGTCCGGCGCAACAGCAGATGCTTTTACACTCCTTGATCTTTTTGAAGGAAAACTCCAAAAACATCAAGGGAATTTAGAACGTGCTTCGATTGAATTAGCAAGAGAGTGCAGGCGGCCCTTACGCGCAATCAGCGGCGCTGGCATTACTCGATAATACTCAGTTAAGTGCGCGGGAAATTGTCAAAAAAAGTTTGACGATTGCTGCCGATGTTTGTGTATTTACTAATCATCAACATACGATTGTTGAGTTAAACTCAACCGGTACTGAAATATAAATGCTTTCTAATATTTTAATAATAAAAATTCATCTTTTTAAATATATTACTGAACAATGACTATTAATTTAAGCCAACAATTAACGGATAATCTTCCTTCTTCAATGCAATCGGATGATTCACAAGAACATTCGTCCAATCAAGGAAGAAAAAAATCAACGAAGAAGCGCGCGAAACTTGCGGAAACTTCCCAGGAAGTGGGAGTGGTTGAGTTGTTAAAAATAGATATGACTCCTCAGACAATTGTTCAGGAACTAGACCGTTATATTATTGGTCAAAATGAAGCAAAACGGGCTATTGCCATTGCTTTGCGTAACCGTCGGCGTCGTATGTTACTTGATCCTGAATTAAGAGAGGAAGTGACGCCAAAAACATTTAATGATCGGACCTTCTGGAGTCGGTGAGCCGCGAAAATTACGGCGTGCCCTTTTTTAAAAGTGGAAGCTACGTTATATTGGTCGCGATGTCGATTCGATTCCACGAGATTTAGTCGATGCCGCGTTTAAACAATTACGTGAAGAAGAAATTCTGAACTTACAATCCCAAGTGCAGGAACTCGCTGAAAATCGGATTTTAGATTATTTTGTTCCCCCTGCGCGGACCAATAAAACTCAGCAGGAAGAAGCCGATCTCAATAAAAAAGAAGGTTCTGTGGCACGTAATGTCTTCCGTAAACAGTTACGAGAAGGTTTACTGGATGAAAAAGAAATCGAAATTGAATTGACCGCTGTTCCAGTGGGGGTTGAGATTATGGCTCCTCCCGGAATGGAGGAAATGACCAATCAATTGCAAAGTATGTTGCAAAATATCGGATCTTCACGTTTGCGTACCGTACGGATGAAGGTGAAAGACGCTTTGCCGGCGATTCAGAAAGAAGAAGCGGGTAAATTACTCAATGAAGAAGATCTCAAGTTAAGAGCGATCAACTGGGTTGAACAGTATGGGATCGTCTTTATTGACGAAATTGATAAAGTGTGTCGTCGAGGTGAAACAAATGGGTCTGATGTGTCTCGTGAAGGGGTGCAACGTGATTTGTTACCATTAATTGAAGGATGTACCGTTTCAACTAAGTATGGAATGGTTCGAACTGATCATATTTTATTTATTGCAGCCGGCGCATTCCATCTCGCAAAACCGTCTGATTTGGTGCCCGAACTGCAAGGGCGTTTGCCGATTCGTGTCGAGCTCAAAGCACTGACCGCGAAAGATTTTGAACGTATTTTACAAGAGCCACGCGCTTCATTAATTGTTCAATATAAAGCTTTGTTGGCGACAGAAGGTGTTCATCTGGAATTTGATCATTCGGCAATTGAGCGTATTGCAGAGATTGCTTATCAAGTGAATGAAAAAACTGAAAATATCGGTGCACGTCGTTTATACACGGTGATGGAACGTTTATTGGAAGAAGTTTCCTTTACAGCAACCAATCAAACCAATCAGGTGATTTGTATTGATGTCAACTATGTGAATAAACATTTAGAGAGCTTGGCTGACGATCGTGATTTGAGTCATTTTATTTTATGATAAAACCTAATCTATCTGTGCCGGTCCCACTGGATATCAAGTTGTTGCAAAAAACAAAGGTAGTGGAAATTCACTTTGATAATAATGAGAAGTTTAGTTTGTCTTGTGAGTATTTACGCGTTTTTTCACCTTCCATTGAAGTGAAGGGTTATGGGTCGCAACCGGGACAGTTGGTTTTTGGTAAAAAAGAAGTGAACATTGTTGATATTACTCCGGTGGGACATTACGCCGTGAAGTTTGTTTTCGATGACGGTCATAACACGGGAATTTATAGTTGGGAAACCCTTTATGAGTTGGCCGTCAATAACGCCCAAAATTGGGCGTTATATTTACAGCGCCTCGCTAAAGCGCACGCAACGCGTGAGCCCAGTCCTTGATTTTCACAGGAAGCAACTAAAAATTATTAACTTTTTAGTTGCTTTTTTATTCTGTATTTCAATTTATCTCTTGTTTCGTGGAGCTAATCTTAGAAGCCTACATCTAATAATAAAATAAAATTTCAAATCATTTGATTTTTATACGAGAGTAATGATTGGCTATTTTGGGTGACGAAAATTTTTAATAAAACTGTATTAACTCAGTCATTCATCATTTTTTATTTATCTATTTTTTTAGACTTTAATATTTCGTATTCGTTTTTTAGAGCTTGTCTTCACACTTAATGTAGTCTATTAATCAAAATTATTGAATAAGCAATCATCACGTTATTTTCAGAAGAAAAACTGCAAGTTGAAAATCCTTAGCCAATCTTCTGAAATGATTGAGCCAGGAAACAGTTCTTTCAATGAACCATTTTTTTGCTAAAATTTTCCATCCAGGTGTAATACGTATAGAAATTTCAATAGTTCTTTTCAATATATTTTGAACATATTCTTCATCTGTTTTACAATAACCCACACCTGCACAAACTCCTTATGACGTGTTCGCCCTCATATAAAAGCTGTATACCGTTTTCCAATGGTATTTGGTAAGAATCTTCATCGACAGCCTGTTTTGATCAGATAAAACACGGTATTAGTCAGTCTTCTTTTGTTGTATTTATGTTTTTCATCCTAAACAAAGTTATTTGTCAAATCTTTTTTTGAATTATAAAGACAGGTTCTTGCGCTTTATTTTGCTTAGTTAAGTAATCGTATTGTACTATTCAATTTAGTAGGTTTAGTTCAGATTTTTATAGATTTTATAGTCAATTTCTTGTTAATAAGAAATTTTATGAATTGTAAAGATAAGAAGTGGTTATGTGTGATTCATAATTTTTAATTTAAACTGTTTTTTTTGTATAAAAATTTGATGTAAGGATTCGAGAATAAAAAGTTTTATTAAGATAAGACAACTTGTTTATTTTTTATTATCATTAAGAAATATAAAGCTAACTATAAAAATAGTCGATCTCTATAGAGATGTATTTTTTATATTTATTTTATAGATGAATATACTGAGATTGCATTGAGGATAAACTGATTCTTGTCAAAGAAAAAGATACACATATTAATATAGATTATATATATTTAATTTAGTTTTATATTAAACGTTTATTTTCTTAATAAACATTTAATTTATTTACGCTAAACTTTTAGTAACTAATTGAGAAAAATATTGTATGCCTTTATCTAGATTAAATGAACCCTATGAATTTAGCTGCATTTTTAATTTAGAAAAAATTTTTAATCTTGATCTTCCAAAAGAAATAGATATTGATTCCCTTCCTCTATTACCTGATAAATGGTTGAAAGAATTAGAAATTTTATGTCAGAAAGAAAATTGTTTTTCTAAACATATAGGAATTTATCCTGAAATAGAAAACGCTTTAAAATTTATTTATCATCGTTTAACAGGAAATTTTGATGACGCATTAGGTCCACTTATTGAATCCGAGCGTACAGTTATACTGGCTAAGTTAGTAGAAGGTATCGAGACGTGTTCGGAGGGCTTTTATAATCGCATCAATGACATTATTACCACTTTCCAACTTCCTAAAAATTTATCTCAGCTACTTTGTCAAGTCCGGATAGAATTAGTAAAAAAAATAGCAGCAAGGCTAACCAATGAAGTTCATGCTTGGAACTCAGTCACTAAAATAGCTGCGCTCCAAGGACTCGGGGTTCCTGCAAACTGTTCTGAAGATCAGTATCCAGGAAAGTTATCAGGTATCCAAATAATGGAGGTTTTAAAGCAAGAGTTTGAGGGAACCTTTACACCCTATTGTTTATCTTATTTGTTAGTGGATCAGTTGCGTGGATTATTAGCAAAGGTGGGTTACAATGGCTTAAGAAAAGAAAAAAGTTATGTCTTTGGTGAAGTAGAGATGATCACAGAGACAATTAAACTTTATTTATCTGAAGATTTTAAAGATACGCCTTACCAAGAATTTTTTCTTATTGACGAAGAGAATTTTTTTATTCAGGATCTAAACTGGACTAAAATAAAAGAATATTTTTTATTAACGTTATCTAATGAAAAATATTTTCTTAAAGAAGCCACTCCAGATACTATTTGTAATCTATATGATTATGCGTGTTTTATTAATTTATATCCTATTTTTGATTCAAAATTAGAAATAAATCCAAAGTTTTTTGATAAAAATACAGCTTATTTTGAATTACAAAAAATCAAGACAGACTTCCCTCTTTTTTGGGCTAAATTAAAGTCGCATCCTATTTTAATTAGCAAATTAAAAATGTTAGTCGATGAATTGATTGAAAATCGATTTCTTAAAGCGGGTATTTATGAAAAGATTAAAATATTATTTTCTGTTAATTTAGATACTATTTTTGAAAAAACACCTTTTATGATTTTCTTTTCAAGTTAAGAACGTTAGAGGACTGGAATGCTCTAATGCTAGTGGCTTATTCTCATCCAGAGGGATTAGAGCCATTATTAAATTTTTTATCAGATAATTCCACATGTTTTGACTCAGTTCTTTGTCAAGAGATGTTTTCAAAAATAGATCGAGATGGTTGGAATGTGCTGATGTTAGCTACTCGTTATCAGCCAAAGGGATTAGAGCCGTTATTAAATTTTTTATCGAAGCAGACCACATGTTTTTATCAAACGACTTATGAAAAGCTATTTTTACAAACAGATAAAAAGGGTTGGAATGTGCTGGAGCTGGCTGTCTGGTATCATCCTGAGAAATTACAACTATTATTAAGCTTTTTACCTGGGCGCGCTCCTTGGCTTGCTCGAGCGACCCAAGCATTTTTTTGCAAACCAATCCGAGTGGTGCGAATGTACTAATGGTAGCTGCCCATTATTATCCAGAGAGATTAGAGCCGTTATTAGATTTTTTATCGAAGCAAGCCTCGTGGTTTAATCAAACCAATTATAAAAATATATTATTCAAAACGAATAACAATGGCTGGAATGTGCTGATGTTGGCGGCTTGTTATCAGCCCGAAGGATTGGAATCGTTATTCATGTTTTTATCGAGATATTCCGCGTGGATGGATCAAGTCAGTTGTCAAAAGTTATTGTTACAAGCTGATCAAGATGGTTGGAATACGTTGAAATTAGCCGCTCGTCATCAACCAGAAAAGTTAGGACGATTATTAAGTTTTTTATTAAGGCAGTTCACATGGCTTGATCAAGCAAGTTATAAAGAACTATTTTTTCAAGTTGACCAGAATGGTTGGAATATATTTAAGCTATTAGTCTGTTATCACCCAGAGAAATTAGATTCATTATTCGTTTCTTTATCGAGTCAGTCCTCATGGTTTGATCACGCGGGTTGTAAAAAACTATTTTTACAATCCGATGAGAATGGTTGGAATCCATTGATGCGGGTCATCCATGATCAATTAGGGGGATTAAAGCAATTATTAGGTTTTTTATCAAAGCATTCTGAGTGGATGGACCAAGCGACTTGTAAAGAGATTTTATTGCAAAAAGATAAGCATGGGCGTAACGCTTTGATGCTCGCCGCTCGTTATCATCCAGAGGGTTTAGAGCCGTTATTAAATTTCTTATCAAAGCATTCTGAGTGGATGGGTGCCGCTCATTATCATCCAGAGGGTTTAGAGCCGTTATTAAATTTCTTATCAAAGCATTCTGAGAGAATGGATCAAGCGAGTTATCAAAAGATGTTTTTGCAAACTGATCAGGATGGATTAAATGTGTTGATGCTCGCCTTTGATTATCATCCAAAGAGATTAGGGCCATTATTAAGTTTTTTGCTGGAGAAATCAAAGTCGTTTGATACAGATTTTTTTAAAGATCTCTTTTTGCAAAAAGATAGAACATTTTGGAGGGTTTTAATGTTGCAAACATTGGATCAACCAGAAATAGGTGTAAATTTATTAAAATGCTTACTTAAAAGTTATGGTGTCTTTAATAAAGAGATACTAGAGTCCATTTTATCAACAGTCTCTCCAAATAGTGATTTAACTGTATTAATAGCTCATCATCTAATTACTTCTTATCTGGATGAGATAAAAGACAGAAATAAAAAAAATATATTATATACTTCTCGATTCTTTGGTCGCGGTCTTGGTTTTTCTTCACAGGAAAAAGAAAAAGCGGCTTTAATATTAAAAGATTGTTTAGAAGTATTAGATCAAAAATATAAAGCAAATAATTTGCAGACGCTGCGCGGCGCTTGTCCCGCTTTAAGTAATGGTCGGTTAGGAACAATATTTAAGTGCGTTTGTCAATCTACAGCGAATGAAGTCAGTAGTCAAAATGTTTTATCACCGCTGCCTGAGTTAAATTAAAATAAATGTTGATAGAAACATAATCTGAGTGCGAGGTGGTTTTAAGAATTTCTTATTATATTTATATTTTTTTTGCATATTTCATGAATAAATAGCGAAGTTTTTTCTTCATTGAATGAATGACTCTGCTTGACTGAATTTTCAGTTAAGCAGAGTCATTAAATTTACTATAATTTTTGAAAAAAAATTGTTTTGCTTTCGTGGATATTCTGTTTTTTAAGGCGAATCGTTTTATAGGCAAAATCATCTGTTTTCATCACAAGAAACTACTGTGATTTTAGCAAAGCGGCGCTTGCCAACTTGGTAAATGTGGGTAGTCTTTGTATGGATCATAAGCTTCTCGTCTTCCACTTTAATCGTATCAATTTTGACGCCACCACCGCGAATGGAACGTAAGGCTTCAGAAGTACTTGCTACTAATCCCGCTTGTTTGAGTAACTGTGTCAACGCTAAACTTGAACCGGGGATGGTTAAGGTGAAGGTTTGAATCTCATCAGGCGGCAGGGCCCCTTTTTTGAATTGTTGTTCAAAGGCGGCCAATGCATGTTGTGCGGCCGTCTGGTCATGAAAGCGCGCCACCAACTCTAAAGCCAGTTCAACTTTAAAGGTACGAGGATTGGCACCTTCTTGCACTTGCTGTTGCATGTGTGCGATATCGGCACAACTGCGCTTGAGTGATAATAGTTCAAAATAACGCCACATCAGTTCATCCGAGATCGACATCAGTTTACCAAACATCTCAGTCGGGGGTTCATCGATACCAATGTAATTATTGAGGGATTTAGACATTTTCTGTTTACCGTCTAAACCTTCAAGAAGCGGCATCATCAAAACGATTTGTGGTGCTTGTTGAAAATTTTTTTGTAGTTCACGGCCCATTAATAAATTAAATTTTGATCATTTCCACCGAGTTCGATATCCGTTTTGAGAACAACCGAATCATAGCCTTGGAGTAACGGATATAAAAATTCATGTAAAGCAATGGCTTGTTGTTGCTGATAACGTTTATGAAAATCGTCTCGTTCCAACATGCGTGCGACAGTCGAGGCACCGGCTAACTGAATGAGATCCCGTGCGCTGAGTTGGGCTAACCATTCCGAATTAAAACGTACCTGGGTACGTTCTTTATCAAGAATTTTCCCGAATTGCCGGGCATAGGTTTGGGCATTAATCGCGACTTCTTCGGGGGTGAGTGGTGGACGGGTGACATTTTTACCAGAAGGGTCGCCAATTAATCCAGTAAAGTCACCGATCAAGAAGGTGACTTCATGGCCTAAGTTCTGTAATTGGCGTAATTTATGAATCAAGACGGTATGACCTAAATGCAAATCAGGGGCTGTGGGATCAAATCCTGCTTTAATACGTAACGGGCGGTTTTGCGCTAATTTTTTTTCTAATTCTTCAACGACTAACAGTTCACTGCAACCGCGTTGAATGATTTCTAATCCTGTTTTACTCATGATGATTTGCCTGTAAGTGCTAAAGCGAAGCGATAAAGTTTATTTTTTGGTTGTTGTGTTATTTTAGCGGCCAAGCTGGTGGCTTGCTTGATGGATAATTCGGTTAATAATAAGCCTAAAATGCGTTCTATTTCTAGGTCTGAGGTGGATAAGGGCGCCGGGTTGCCTTCTACTAACACGACAAATTCTCCGCGTTGTTGATTCTTATCGACTTGGAGCCATGCTTTGACCTGGGTTAATGAATGACCGTAAATCGTTTCAAATGTTTTTGTTAATTCCCGAGCAATGACAACAAATCGTTCGGGTCCAAAGACTTCACTTAAGTCTTCGATCAAATCAAGAATCCGATGCGGTGCTTCATAAAAAATTAAAGTACGGGTTTCCTGACGGAGGGTGTGTAATTTTTTTGTCGCGCTAATCGTTTTTCAGGTAGAAATCCTTCAAAAATAAATTGCCGACACGGTAAACCCGAAGCGCTCAGCGCGGCGATGAATGCGCAGGCACCTGGAATGGGCACAACCGGAATGCCGTGTTGGCGCGCCGTGTTCACCAGCAGATGGCCCGGGTCGCTGATAAGGGGTGTGCCCGCATCACTAATCAATGCCACACTTTGTTTTTGTTGAAAACGGGCCATGAGCAAGTTGACTCGTGATGCCTCATTATGGGCATGTAGAGCGATGACCGGTGTCTTGATAGCAAAATGGGTAAGTAATGTTCGTGAATGGCGGGTATCTTCGGCCGCAATACAATCGACTTGGGATAATATTTCCAAGGCACGCAGGCTGATATCGCCTAAATGGCCAATCGGGGTGGCGACAATGTAAAGACAAGGATCCGTTAACATAAAAGTTTTTCGCAATAAATTCTAAGGTCGGTATAATGGCACACCCCCTTACTTCGTGTAAAATCAAGAGGTTCTACTTTTTCATGGCAACACACCCAAAAAAACAACGCCTAGGGCTTTGGATGCTGACGGCGCTGGTCGCTGGCAATATGGTTGGCTCCGGTGTTTTCTTATTACCCGCTTCTTTGGCGGCCTACGGGCTAAGCTAGGAACAGTCATGCCAAAAACAGGAGGGCCTTACGCGTATTGTCGAGAGGCTTTTGGTGACTTTGTTGGATTTCAAATGGCTTATAACTATTGGATTGCGCTTTGGGTCGGAAATGCAGCGATTGCGGTGGCTTTTACAGGCTATTTAAGTTTCTTTTTTCCTGTGCTCGCGAAAAATGCTGTCTTGTCTTGCTCAGTGAGTATTGCGACCGTTTGGATCACGACGTTGATCAATCTGGCCGGGGTTCGGCATGCTGGTTTTTTTCAATTACTGACCACACTGTTAAAATTGGTCCCCTTGTTATTAATTGGTTTTATCGGTATTTTTTATATTCATCCACACTATCTCACCGATTTTAACTTGAGTCATCACTCGAATATGGCGGCATTCAGCGGCGCGGCGACCTTAACATTATGGTCATTTATTGGTCTGGAATCGGCATCGGTCCCAGCAGACCAAGTCGATAATCCAACACGAAATATTCCACGAGCAACGATTCTCGGTGTGTTGATTGCTACAGCGGTGTATATTTTGAGCAGTATCGCGATCATGGGGAGTATGCCCTTAACACAATTAGCGCATTCGAGCGCACCATATGCGGATGCGGCACGCGTGCTCTTTGGACCGATAGGCAGTGTGATTGTCGGTCTGGGCGCGGTGATTTCTTGTTTAGGCGCGCTCAATGGTTGGATTTTACTGCAAGGTCAAATTCCTTTAGCCGCCGCGCAAGATAAATTATTTCCACGGGTATTTGAAAAACGTTCCACCAATGGCACGCCTGTTGTCGGTTTAATCATATCAAGCTTACTCATTACTTTATTATTGTTGATGACGTTAAGTGCATCGTTAGTTCATCAGTTTACCGTTATTTTATTATTGGCCACCTTGGCGTCACTGATCCCTTATTTCCTGACGACCATGGCTGAATTGGTCTTATTTCAAAAATATCCAGAGTTATTTAAAGGGAAGCAATTAATCGGTTCCGTGGTGATTGCGTTACTGGCGGGGGCTTATTCCTTCTGGGCGATTATCGGTGCAGGAGAAAAAACCGTTTTTTATGGAATGCTCTTGCTTTTAAGCAGTGTTCCGGTTTATGTATTGATGAAATGGCGTGCTGTCCCCATCTGAATCAGGTGGTGACCGCAGATCAACCGTTACCTTTACCCTGAGGCCGATCCATTGCGTAGAGTGATTGCTTTATTTTCCTTATTAGGGAGTTTATTGATATCCGGCTCTTTGGTTTGCGCCGAAGAGCTCAGTCAAGCTTCTTTATTAGTTTCTTCTCGTCAACAGTTGATTGCCGAAGAAACGCGTAACGATTTACTTGAAAAAAATTAGCACGTCTCCAGAAAGAACAACAAAATTTGGCGACGCAACCGGTCGATCAAGCGATGCTTGACCGGTTGGATTTGATGATGACGATTGCTAAAGCCGATCCGGGATTGACCTTACGCTGCAGACAACGCGGCAGTTTACGACCCTCATTCAAGATACATTACATAGCAGCTCAGACGTTTGGCAGCAGCTTAGTGCCAGTGCGATGCCGCCTTACTTAGATTTAGCGCAACAAAATCAATTTAAAGCGGTTTTACAAGAACGCCAATATCTGTTTACTTTACAGCAAAAACGGATTCGAATTTTACAGCAATCGCGCGAGACTATTCAGAATACATTAGCCTTTTATGAGCAATGGAAGCGTGAGCTACAACATAAATATCAATTGCAACAACAAGCGACTCGTCAGCAAGCACTCAATAGTTTGGCGGCTCGTCTTGAACAAGAACAAAATAAATGGCTACAGCTACTGAGTCAATGGAATGAATCGCTAGCTAAAGCAGAAGAAACAGGGATTAAAAGTGCAACGCATAACGATTTAGAATTTAACATTTTCGAGGCCGAAGAAAAAAATAATCTGTTAGGCAATGAACTCAATACCGTCAAAATATCAAATAAATTACAAGATTTATCTTTTTTATTTAATCAAAAGCTCTCGCTGAGTACGTTGAGTAATTTGCAGCATCAAATTGAAAGTTTAAGTGAGCAGGTGGAGCTGTCAAAACAACTTTTACAGAAAAAAGCCAATTTTTTAAAAACGTATATTGAGCTGATTCGTAAGCAAGTTAAAAATACCAAAGTCAGTCTTCAAGCGAGCTCTGGAAAATTAGCACGTTTAAATACCATTGCTGTAGGCTATCAAAAGCTTCTCGACAAAATAAAAGAATTAGCACAACAATTAGATTTACAAAAAAAATTAATCTCTCAAATGGTTAATGTTGGGAAAAACGATCGTTCAGATTCCGGCATTAACCTTGGAGAAAATAACCGCGCTCTATGGGCCGGTGATAAATAAGTTGAGCATGGTGACTGGTTGGCAATGGTTGAGTGTGATATTGAGTTTTGGTTTATGGTTTGCCTTATGGCTCAAGTTACAACGTTTTTTAGCGATTGACCGCGTTCGTTTACAACAACGCAGCCGTGGGTTTTTTTCGGCGCAAACGGTCATTGTCGTTTTGCAGTTATTACAGCGCCATCTAACGGGAATTATGCTCTTAGCAGGGCTGATTGGTTTCCTCTTTCTGCTTAATATTCCGCTGAAAGATTTTGCACTGATTATTATGATGAGTGTTGTCTGTTTAGTGTTTAGTATTGTGATTCAACTTGCGCATATTTTATTGTTAGAAAATACAACCGATGAAAGTGGTCATGACGTCAAATTATTTTATCGACTGCGAACCACCTTGTTACTCGGCGGTATTATCACCTTAGTCACTATTTTAGTGAATCAGTTGCCGGTTAATTATGAAGTGCAAGATTTATTTGGTCGGCTCTTCATGCTCTTTCTCTTAGTCGTTGCGTTAGTTTTGATGAAAGGTTGGGAAGTGGTTCCGACCCTGTTAGAGCCTTATATTGAAAACAAACATGCGTATTTAAAACGAATCATTCGTTGGTTAAGTTTTTTAATTCCATTTAGTTTATTGACGAACGCATTAATTGGTTTAGTCGGGTATGTGGAGTTAGCGTGGGCGATTGCACATTATCAAGGCTTATTTTTGGTTGCGTTGACGGCGTATCTTTTACTGAGAGGGTTACTCGATGAATTAGCACGTTGGGCTTCGGAACAGTGTATTTCAATTGGCCCAAACTGTTAGAAGAAAAATTATTTGTTATTTCAAATATGGTGATGGTGACCGGTTACACCGTCGTTAAATTAGCGCTTCTGACGATGGCCTTAATTTGGATTGCCCATTGGTCGCGTGAATTTGCTTATCGTTGGTTGTTTGCCCATACCAAAGATTTAGGTTTGCGTAATAGTTTAGCCATTTTCACACAGTATACACTGATCGCCATCGGGATTACGATTGGTCTCAATATTCTGGGTTTAACCTGGGCAAATATTTCAGTGATTTTAGGTTTATTTTCTTTAGGTGTGGGATTAGGGTTACGTGATTTATTCAATAACTTTTTTACCGGACTATTTCTTCTTTTGGAGCGACCCGTTAAAGTCGGTGATTGGGTGACAGTCGGGAATTATGATGGGCAAGTTTCGCATATCGGCGCGCGTTCAATCACCATTACGACGAACGATCGACAAGATTTATTGGTCCCCAATGCCGATATTTTTAGTAAAAATTTTATTAACTGGACCCATCGTGATAGTGTCGTCCGTAGTTTAGTAAAAATCAGTGTGAATCGTAAAGATAATCCACATCGTGTCCGCGAGATTATTTTAGAAGTTTTGGCCGTCGTTCCCAAAGTGTTAACCAATCCGAAACCAGAAGTGTATTTTAAAGAAATTGATCAAGCGTTGCTTGAATTTAAAGTCGAATATTTTGTTGATTTAAATCACATTAGCTCAATTTCTTGGGTGCGTTCGCAATTTCTATTTGATCTCTGGACACGGTTTGCTGAAGAGAACATTTCTCCTCCTGAAATGCCACATGATGTGAATATTACAGGGCAATTAGCAGTAGAAACTACAAAATCCTCCTCATGAAAAAAGAAAAAACAACGGTCATTTTCACAGGCGGTGGCTCAGCCGGCCATGTCACACCGAATTTCCCATTGATGCAAGCCCTGCAAGCCCGGGGCATTCAAGTACACTATTTGGGTTCGGAGACAGGAATTGAGCGTGGATTGGTAACGGCTCAACAGATTCCTTATTATCCGATTTCCACAGGGAAATTACGTCGATATTGGTCTTGGCAAAACTTTTTAATGCCTTTTCAATTATTTAAAGGGATTGCACAAAGCGCTTATTATTGTTATCGCCAAAAACCACAAGTTATTTTCTCTAAAGGTGGTTTTGTTGCCTTACCGGTTGTCATCGGTGCGTGGTTGAATCGTATTCCTGTCGTGGTGCATGAATCGGATTTAAGTCCAGGATTGGCTAATCGTTTAAGTTTTCCGTTTGCAAAAAAGATAAACAACAAAAAGTATGTATCACTGGGTTACCGATTCGACCTTTTCTTTATCAAGGGGATCGTCAACGAGGTCTTAATTTCTGTGGTTTTACGACGCAAAAACCGGTATTACTGGTGATCGCGGGCAGTTTAGGTTCTCAGGAGATCAACGAGCGGATCCGCCGACTCCGTGCAGAATTAACAAAAATATTTCAAATTATTCATATTTGTGGCGAAGGCAAACTCGATCTGAGTTTACAAGCGATTGTTAATTACCAACAATTTGCCTATTTGCAAGCGCCTTTGGCCGATGTATTGGCGTGTGCCGATTTGGTACTCAGTCGTGCCGGCGCAACGACGATTTGTGAACTCTTCGCATTGAAGAAGCCGCATATTTTATTGCCGTTATCGAGAAAAGCGAGCCGCGGTGATCAGTGGCAAAATGCCAATTATTTTTCCAAACAAGGTCTCAGTGATACAGTCGATCTCGATCAAGCCAGCGATCAAGAATTATTTGATGCCATTTTACAAAGTTACCAAAAAATACCGCTCACTTTACAGCGATTCAATGCTTTATCGTCTGCAGACAGTGTGTCACTGATTATGGATCAGCTTAGAAAATGGGTTGAAATCAATTAAACGACGATCTATTTTTCAAAGTTATAAATTAAATCTATGCCGCTTGCAAAGCTACTATTCGTCGCTTGCAATGAAAAATGCTTATTCAGTAGGTAATTGATTTGTAAAATGTTAATTGGCTCTAATAAACCCACACTATAAGAAACATCTAACCGTGGTGAGAATTTTTTTCGAATGATCAATGATGTGTTTTGCTGTAACGTGTTTTTTCTGGATTGAAAATTGGATTGTTGCCAATCGTTAATTGATCAATGCCTATGCTTTTTTGTGCCCTATCAAGAAATTGCTCCACTTTATTTTGTAGTGAGTGGCCGCGCTCAGTTCCTCTTCCCGGACTGAGTTGCGTACTTGAACTCCCTAATATTAGATAAGACAACATATCTAGCTGAGAATTGATGGCATCGGCTGGCTCAGCCGAGAGAGCCAGTTTAGGATTTTTTAAATGTCCTTGAATATGCACACGTACCGTGGTTTGAATCGCTTGTGTTTGAGTTTGCAACGCTGTGTTAATAAACTGGGATGACCCAATTTTTGATTCTTTTGAATTATCGGGGAAAACAGCTACCGATTTGCTGGCTGAAATATTTAAATTGGGGTCATCAATCGGGCTATTAACAAAGCGGAGTAAAGAGTCGGCGTCTAATGTTAAGGTTTGCCCATAGTAATGATAATCCCCCTGTGTCAACGCTAATTCACCGGTTGCAAGGGTAGGATGGCCTGTCCGTTGTTGAACCGCTAAACGACCGGTGACATGGGCTTGTAGACCACGATAGCTAAAATGAATGGCATCGCCTAATACTAAATTAACTTGATTATTGTAGCGAAAAGGCAGGGACGGTAATTTATTTTCCGTTTGATCTTGCGGGTTGACAAAAATAATATCGTCCGGCAATTCAGCAAGGTGCATGGTTTGATTATCAATGTGTATTTGCGCTTCAGGGAAGACAATTTCACCGGACGTATGTAAATACTGTGTGTTTGCGTCAATACTGAGTTCGGGCGAAGCGATAATTTTATATTCAGGGGTATTGTAAATCATCACTTGTTTCCCCTGAATGGTGATTTGGCTTACTAGATCGGCTTGATTCAATTGTGTGGTAGAACTGAAATTCAATAATCCTTTACCGGATTGCAAATAACCAAATCCTTGGAGCTGATTTTCATGGGTTTGGAAGGCAAAATTGATTTGTTTCAGATCGAGTCCTAAATCGGGTACTTGGACTTGTCCATTTTGCAAACTAGCAGAAAAACGAAACGTGGGGGCTAGCAAGGCACCTGAAAAATCTAATCGTGCGTTGACAGATCCTCGCGGGTGAGTGATCAGTGGTATGAATTTTAAATAATCTAACGTGTTTAAACTCAGTGAAAGATGACCTTGTCCGGTTTGGTGTTTAAGTGAATAAACATGTTGTTTAATTCGGGGCAATTCTGCTAAAAAATGGAGTTGTTGTGCGGTGACCTTGGAATCGGTATCAAGCGAGATTTTCCAACCCTGTGCCGTTGTATCGATAGCGAAGTGGCTTAAAAGAAGGCAGTGCTCCACGTAAAGAAAAAGGTTGAAGCTGTCCCTCTAAATTAAGTTGTAAGTGATTGAAAGATAAAGCTTGTTTTTTGAGTTTGTTTAATTTGATTTCCCCGGTCCAGCTGGATGTGTGCGCCGTATCTAAATAAAATTTTGCTTGTACTCCTTGGAAAAGATTGGTCTTGGCATTGCAGGGTGGTGGTCGGCATCGTTATCTCGATGACAGGATCAGCTCGTTCACCCGTTAGTGAACCATAGACATCAAGCTGGCCTGCACTCTGTGTAAAAAAGGATTTTAGATTGGCAATATGCACTTTTCCGGTCAAACGCCATTGTTTATCTAAAAGACCATTCAGCGTTAAGGTGTTTTCATTCCAGTGAATGACCGCGTGCTGGATTGAGAAGGCGTCTAATTGAATAAAATGTAGTAGCCAGGGTTTTTTGAATTCAATGTTGGCATGATTTGGCGCAGAAAAAGATTTATTTTTGAGGGTTATTGTCACAATAGGATGATCAATCTTCAAAGATTGGATAGCGAACCGACCGTGTAAAAGTGCAGACGGATCCCAATCTAGGGTAAGCGAGGGAATATCGAGCTGTAACTCCGAACTTTGATAATGTAGCGAGGTTAAATGTAAGGGGCCGAGCAGTTTGCCTTCTAGTTTTCCAATCGTTAATTGCCCAGGCAGTTTTTTTTGCACATAGTGACTCAGTAAGATCAAACCCTGCTGGGTATTGGTCAGAAAATACAGTGTGCTCACGCTGAAGCTAAGCAAAAACAGTGTGCTAATCCAGAAGCCGATAAAGTGTCTTTTCATAATAAGTCACTTCCCATACTAAACTGTATTCTGACTGGATGGCCAGGGTAATTAAGCGCTTTGGCAACCGATAATTCAATCGCTCCAAAAGGAGAAGCCCAGACAATACCAATACCTGCGCCGTGATATAGATGCATGGGCAGTTGATCACAGGCGTTGCCTGTATCAAAAAAAGTTGTACCGTAGAAAGAACCAAAAATACGATGTTGATACTCAATGCTGGCCGTCGCCAAATAGAGCCCGCTTAACTGTTGATAGGAATAGCCGCGGATACTTTGACTGCCCCCGGCATAAAACGAGTAGGGAAGGCGGGAAAGAGGATTTACCATCGGAGGTTAGGGTAAAGCCGAAATCTCCACGGACAAGCCAACGACTTTGGTCATTCCAACTCAAAATTTTCTTACCCTGAATTTGAGCTTGCAAAAAACTGATATTCGATAATATGTTTTTTACAGCGCCTTGCGTACTAAAATTAATACGATATCCGCTCAAAGGATAAGAAGTATTTTCAAAGGCAGTGCGTGAAAAATTAATACCGGGTGTCAGGAGGTGGGAAATTGCGCCTGGTTGATCAGTATAATTAAAACGTTCGATTTGATAATTAATAAAAAGATTACGTTGCCATTGTTGCCATTCGCTGCGGCTGGAAAACCCAATTTGCTGTTTGATACTTTTTGATTGGGACAGTATTTTTTTAACAATCGCGAAATTAAAATTGTAACTATCTGTATTAGGTTGAGAGCCAGGTATCATATAAATAGCTTGCAGGCTATTTTGTACTTTTGACAGTTGGCTCATGATGTTTAGGGTGTGTCCCCATCGATTAAGATAACGGGATTGCCAACCTAAGTTTCCTTTAATCCCCACATCGGTACTGAATCCAATCCCCGCAGAGTACTTTTGAGCTCGGTTCGGTGTTAAGTTAAAAACTAAAGGAATACTTTGCGAGGACTGCTTATCAATTTGAAGGTCATTGACAGAAATACGCTGAAAGTAACCACTTTGATTAAGTTGATTTTGTAAGGCGAGCACTTGATCTGAGGAGTAGGGATCGCCTACCTTAAAGGGGACATAACGCATTAAAAATGCTTGATCAAGAATGGATTGTTTAAAATGAATCGGTCCAAAATAATAATGTGGTCCGGTTTCTAAGATTAAATTGATTTCTGCCTGATGCGTCTGGCGATTCAGGATAACTTGACGTGTTGCAAAATAAGCAGAAAGATAACCTTGGGCAACGGCGGTATTCAAGAGTTGTTGTTTCATCTCTTCATAATCAGCGCTAACAAAAATATCGCCTTGATGTAAAGAAATTTGTTCGATTTGTCTGTTTAAAACAGCATTATCTATACCGTTTCCTTGTAAAGAAAGGTGTAAGCGGGTAATACGCACAGGCTGGCCTAATTTAATTTGATAGGTAGCTAACCAGACTGGGGGGCGATAAACCAATGATGAAGTGATAGTCGGGGTAAAATAACCATAGGGGGCAAGCGTTCTTTGGATGACGTCTGTCGCTTGTTTATGCCAATGCTGGACAGTCTTTACTGTCAGGGGACGAGCGAGCGCCTCAAGACGATACTGCAGTTGCGCGGTCACCTGCACGGTCAAATCAGGATTGAGTCCTTTTATTTCAATTTTGACTGGGTGAGCGGACGGCTTAGCCAAAGTAGTTGCTAATGCGCTTTGCCCTTCGTTGGGCAAAAAAAGCCCTCCCAGCGATACAAGCGTTGTTAGGCCGGCGAGAACGATCGTTGTTATTTTTTTCAATAGCATATTCGGTTAATAAATACCGAATATGCGACAACAAGTAAAGAGAGTTTTTGTAAAAAAGCCTAAACTAGTTTGTTTAGACGCTATCCCTTGAATTTAGACCCAAAAATAGCAAATTGAGGAGGTGATTTGAGATCGAACTAGGCAAAAACCCATCTTTTTGTCCACTTTCCAGCGCTTCTGATCTTATCGGCGATTTTCACTAAATAAACGGACGGCCTCGGCAAGATCTTCGGTATCACTGACCTTGCCGAAAAAAGGATTGAAAAGCCCCTTGAGGTGCCACAGCTAGAATATGAGATGGATCGTTGGCCGCACTTTTTGATCGATCATTCACCACAGTATGCGGGTCAATCGCTACCGTTTCAGCTTCAGTAAAATCATTTTTCAAATGATTCTGTAATTGGGTGAAAAAATTCATTTTTGCTAAATGCTTGTGTCTTTGAGGCCAAATCTTTTCTTTGATTGTTTGCTTGCTGGTTTCGATTTGTGCCTGCAATTGATTTTTTTAATAAAAATTTCTTTCTCTAAAAAAGCTTTATCCGTGGTGAAGTCTCCTGTGAATTGCGCACTGCGAAACGCTCGATAATAATAATTATTATTTGCATCAGTGGGTACCGGCCTATCTTCACAGATATCGGCTGCTGGGGTTATTGTATGTTTGTTCGAGTTAGACAACAACGGGATTTTTTCCTGGGTGCTCTCACTGATTGGATCGTCATTAAAACGATTAGAGAATTCGATTTTTTGGGATGAAAATAGGCTCCGATAAATGAGCAGTCCCCCTAGAATGGGGAGGCTAATGGCCGCACCGATTCCGATGGCGGCAACCATAGGCACGCTCAGTATTTTAGCAAAAATGATAGTTACGAAAATGGCAGCCAGTGCAATTAAGCCGATTAACACCTAAAGTATTATCGATAACATTTCGTTTATAAACTTCTCTACGCAGCTCTGTTTGTAAGGTAGGCGCCATTTTCGAAAGTTTAAACCATTGATATTCTTTATAGATAACAAGACTTGCGTGGTACAATATGCCTAATCCGACCGCCCCAATAAACAGGTTATTGACCGCAAACAGAGAAATATTGGCAAAAACGGCTGTAAAAACGAATGAAGTTTTGGCGGACGTGTAAAATAAGTCAACGAAAGCACCAAAGTTGCGATGTGTAGTGAGCGCATAACTTAAAAAAGATAAAGCCGCTGCGATGGCATCGGGCGCAATGGAAAAAGGAAACAAAATGAAAGCTAAAGAGCGCTCGAAGAAGACACCAATACCATTTAAGTTCGACTTAAATGCAAAAATAGTGGCAAATAGACTTAGCTGAGTGAAGGTATTGGCCAGGCTCACTGAATGGAATATTTTTTTACGATCATCGAACAATTCCCTATTTAAAGATGATACGTGATACTTTCGATGTATCACTGCCGTGAAAACAACCCTAAACGTTGGTTTGAATGGATCGTAACACGAGAAAAAGAAAATCTGAACACAATCTTTTTTAGAGATTAGCCAGTTTCTTATTAAATTTCCCGCTTGCAGTATCTTGCTCAGGCATTACAATAAAGCAGATTGTGATAATGATTTGACTTTTATTCTTTGTTAACTAGGGCCCTAGTATGTCTAAGCCACGTTTATTTCTTTCCTCTTTTTTGGCAATGGTGTTTGTTGTGATGAGCCCGCTTACCCAGGCTGATCCCATCATTCCCATTACCGCACCGTCTGCCGCGTCACCGACGTTAACGCCGGTTGCGCCCAATGTCGATGCGAAAGCGTATTTGCTCATGGATACGTATAGTGGCCATATTCTGGCGAGTCACAATATTGATGAGCGTTTAGCTCCGGCCAGTTTGACGAAGATGATGACTTCTTATGTCATTTCACAGGCGCTCAAAGAAGGAAGAATTCATCTAGATGATCCGGTGATGATTAGTGAATCGGCTTGGAAAACCGGTGGTTCTAAGATGTTTGTGAAAGTGGGGGATAAAGTACCTGTCCGTGACTTAATGCAGGGTATTATTGTTGACTCCGGAAATGATGCGTGTGTGGCAATGGCTGAATACATTGCGGGAAGTCAAGAATCCTTTGTGAGTTTAATGAATCAAGAAGCAGCTCATTTAGGTATGACGCAAACTCATTTTGTCGATGTCGATGGTTTGCCGGATCCAAACCATTACAGTTCAGCACGTGATATGGCGATTTTAGCACGTGCCTTAATTCTCGATTTTCCAGAAGACTATAAATGGTACTCACAAAAATGGTTTACCTATAATGGAATTCGACAAGCTAACCGCAATCGTTTGCTCTGGCGTGATCCGAATGTCGACGGCATTAAAACCGGTCATACGAGTGAAGCGGGTTATTGTTTAGCGGCTTCGGGTCATAAAGACAATATGCGTCTCATTTCAATTGTGATGGGCGCACCTTCTGATGAAATGCGTGCACAAGATAGCCAGAAATTATTAACCTATGGCTTCCGTTTTTTTCAGTCGGTAAAACTATATAACGCAAATACGCCCTTAACGACGGCACGAATTTGGTTTGGTGATCGATCACGGGTTTCGGTGGGCGTGGCACGTGGCCTGTATGCTACGGTTCCTGTCGGGCGAAACAGCGGAATGAAGAATAAATTAACGTTCACTCCTAACTTATCCGCACCGATTAAAAAAGGTGAAAAAGTCGGTGAAATCCAAGTCGTATTGAATGATAAGACAATCGCGCAAGCGCCTTTGATTGCTTTAGAAGAGGTAAGTAAAGGGGGCGTATGGCGTAAATTGATCGATCATACAAGTCGTTGGTTTGAAAAAACCAATGCTTAACAGCGAAATGAAGTTATCGTTTATTCATGAGGACGCCTACTACCTTATTTTTATGCGGATAAAACTCTAAACAACGGTGATAGTTAGGGTCCCCCTTTTTATTCTAAGTCATCATGTCATTACTAAGTCATTTAAGAGCCACAGTGGTTGCGATACTCTACTTGGTTATTCTTATCTTGTGGTTTATCCCGCTCGCATTATTTGGCTTGTTTTGTTATCTTATTCCGATTAAATGCTGGCAGCGGATGTGTAAACAAATTATGGAGCGTTTGCCAGTTTATTGGATCCAAACCAATTATTATTTACAACAAGTGACAACCCCCATTGAGTGGCAAGTGACCGGTCTTGAAAAATTAAGTCCACATCATTGGTATCTGCTTGTGGCCAATCACCAATCTTGGACCGATATTTTGGTTTTGCAGCGTATTTTTAATCACAAGATCCCGCCGTTAAAGTTTTTCTTAAAAAGAGAACTGCTTTGGACCTTACCTTTTGCGAGTTGGGCGTGTTGGTTATTGGGATTTCCCTTCGTGCATCGACCGAGTAAATCGACGTTAGCGAAGCATCCGGAACGAAAAAATAAAGATATAGAAGAGACGAAGCGCGCTTGTCGGCGATTCCGCGCGATCCCCACGACCGTAGCGAATTTTATTGAAGGGACACGTTTTACTGAAGAAAAGCGCGTGACACAACGATCGCCATATCAACATTTGTTACATCCTAAAGCGGCTGGGATTGCATTTAGTTTAACGGTGTTAGGCGATGTCTTTACTACAATTTTAGATGTGACCATTGTCTACCCGGCGGAAAAAAAGAGTTTGTGGGAGTTTTTAAGAGGAAAAATAAAAAAGATTGTGGTCCACGTTCAGCCTATAGCCATTACTCAGGAGTATCGAGGCGATTATCAGCACGATCGTTCCTTTCGTGTTCGTTTTCAACGGAAACTTGATGCATTATGGAAAGAAAAAGATCAACGGATGAGTGAATTGCAACGTATGTTGCACGAACGTTCTTAAGGTATTCATCACTTGAAAGCCAAAGCCTGTCTGCGAATCGCGACCCGAAAAAGTCCTCTGGCCTATTGGCAAGCGAATTTTATCAAACAACAACTCGAACAACGCGCTCCTCAATTACGTATTGAATTACTCCCTTTCGTGACAGAAGGGGATAGACGTCAACAAATTGCTTTAAACAAAATTGGTGGCAAAGGACTGTTTGTCAAAGAATTAGAAAAAGCTTTACTGTCTGGGCAAGCCGATTTGGCGGTGCATTCGATGAAAGATGTTCCTATGCATTTGGAACCGGGTTTATTTTTGGGTGCGATTTGTCGACGTGATGATCCGCGAGATGTTTTGGTGGCATTGCCTGGGATGACATTAAACACTTTACCGCAAGGGGCTTGCTTAGGTTCTTCGAGTCTGAGACGCCCAGCTCAAATTCACTCTTTACGCCCGGATATTGCGGTGAAATTGCTGCGTGGCAATGTTGAAACGCGTTTAGCAAAGTGGATGCAGGGTGAGTACGATGCTATTGTTCTGGCCGCGGCGGGTCTCCTGCGCTTACAGAAAACCGCTTTTATTCAGCAATACTTAAATATCGAAGATTTTTTATCGGCTCCAGGCCAAGGTGCGTTAGGCGTCGAATGTCGTGAAGACGATAAGCAAGTTAGAGCACTCATTGAGCTGCTTAATCATGCGCCCACTCAGCGTTGTGTCACCGCAGAACGCGCATTAAGCCGTACTTTAAACGGGGGTTGCCAAGTTCCAATCGCAGCGTATGCGACGTGTATCGACGATCAATCACTCCATTTACAAGGTTTAGTCGCCACACCTGATGGAAAATTACAAATTAGAGCGCAGGCCGCTCGCTCGATTGAAGAGGCAGAGGAACTGGGCGTTTTCGTGGCGCAACGATTATTAGCGCAGGGTGCCGCACAAATCTTAGCTAATTTACGCTGATTTGAGTGCGGTGCGAGAGAATGCACATAAGTCTGCAAGACAGCAAGATCCACACCGTGGCTGACGTGCTAAACAGGTGTATCGTCCATGAAGGATAAGCCAATGATGCGCCGACATCAGGTAATTTTGAGGGATGCGTTCAAGAAGTTTTTTTTCTACCGCAAGCGGTGTTTTTTCTTTAGCTAAGCCAGTGCGGTTAGCGACACGAAAAATATGTGTATCGACAGCAAGTGTGGGTTGACCAAAGGCAACGTTTAAGACCACGTTTGCGGTTTTTCGACCGACACCCGGGAGCGTTTCGAGGGCTTCACGTTGTGCAGGAACGCAAGAAGCGTAATCGCTGACCAAAATCGCGCACGTTTTAATAATATTTTTCGAACGCTAGGATTTTTTCTGGAGTATTGGCCACCAAAAATAATCGTTCAGTGGCCTTGTTGACGGCTTTGTCGGTTGCCTGTGCGGAAAGAATCACCGCGATTAATAATTCAAATGAATTGTTGTAAATGAAAAACGATGCGGTCTGTCCAAGAGGAAGGTTTTAAAATCGGAATTCAATGGTTTTAAAATGATATGATCACCATCAATTAGGATTTGTTTAAAATTGGGGAGTTCATGCCCTTCGATATGAACGATTGCAAAATCTAAATTACTCGGCTGTAATTTCGGTTCAATCAGGAGGACGGTTCCTTCTGGAAAGCGTGGTTCCATGGTGGTATCGCGCACAGCCAGGGCGTAGGCATGCGGACTCAGCTCAATGTCAGTGGATATCGTCGGTAAAGGATTCGATTTTATCGGCAGGTTAGGCCAGGTAATGGCTTGATTCCAAGATAAAACCGGTAACTGACGCCAGCCTTGTGCATCCGGATTGAAGGTTCCGGGGATTCGGTCTGCGGGCAAGGGTTCATCACCGATCAACTGGCTGATGGAAATTGCAAAGAAGTTTGCAATTGGGCTTAATGTCGCAACCTTTGGGTTATCACTACAGGCTGCCCAATCCCTGTGCGTCGCGCAAGTTCCGATTCATTGATCCCCAGCTCCGCCATTAACCCCTTCAGAATGACACTGATGCTAGTATTTTTCATATCGTTATTCACTTTCTTGATCGGTGATGATTTTGTTAGCGAGGGCCTATTATTTCTGGTATTGAAGCTGAAGTAAAGACGAATAATAAGCAATTTTAAGGCTAAAACCGTTTCGAAGCGCTTCGAAAATTTTTATGTCGGCTTAACACCTACTTTTTAACAAGTGGTCGTGGAAAACAGAGGATACTTCTGATAAAAAGTTTTGTCAGTCTTATTCGTACTCCTCATGAAAAAAAGGTATCTTATGATCTTAATTTATGATAAATAAACCTTGTCAGCCACAGCAATTATGCATACAATAGCGACATTCATTAAGAAGAGGTAGAAGGTTTTATGTTGGTTAAAAGTGAAATTGTGGAAAAATATCAGCGTGCACCAGGAGACACCGGGTCAGCCGAAGTCCAGGTCGCTTTGTTATCTAAGTCCATTGAACTACTCAATGGCCACTTCCAAACCCATAAAAAAAGATAATCATTCACGACAAGGCTTGCTGAAGAAAGTCGCATTACGTCGTAGATTGTTAAAATATCTGAAAAAAGTAGATACTCAGCGTTATTCTAACCTTATTAAACAACTCGGTTTGCGTGGTTAACGATCGATGGATTTTTCTTCGTAATTTAGGTCTTTATGAGGCCTTTTTCTGTTTGTGCATTTAGTCACCCTGCGTGATTTTTTGTCACCTCATGAAGAGTCGAGTGTGAAAACGCTCGACTCTGTGATTGATGTTATTTTTTGTCTTAAGCGGCTGAATTGTTTAGCCCATTTTGTTCTTGTTGAAGGAAGGTAAGCGTGTTAATGAAACCCCTAAAGAAAGTATTTGAACTCGGTACACACCAAGTCACCCTCGAAACAGGGACAGTGGCTCGTCAAGCAACGGCCGCCGTGGTCGTGACGTTAGAGGGTACCACCGTGTTAGTCACGGTGGTTGGGCGTAAACCCTCTCCCCATGAGAAACCCAGCGATTTTTTCCCGTTGACGGTCCATTATCAAGAGCGTAGTTACGCCGCCGGCCGGGTACCGGGAGGCTATTTTAAGCGAGAAGGCCGCCCAACGGAAAAAGAAATTTTGACTTCGCGATTGATTGATCGTCCGATTCGCCCTCTTTTCCCAGAAACCTTCCGTCATGAAGTGCAAATTGTCGCGACAGTACTGTCTTCTAATCCCGAAATCAATGCCGATATCCCAGCGATGTTAGGCGCTTCGGCAGCATTAGCTTTGTCAGGCTTACCTTTTAAGGGGCCAATTGCTGCGGTGAGAGTGGGTTACATAAAAGGTGGATATCAACTGAATCCAACGTTCAAGGCACTGGAAAACTCTGAGCTTGACTTAGTGGTGGCTGGAACGGAAAGTGCGGTATTGATGGTCGAATCACAGGCCGCTGAACTTTCAGAAGACGCCATGTTAGGCGCAATTCTGTTTGGGCATCAAACCATGCAACCGGCTATTCAAGCCATTAAAGAATTGGTTGCTGAAGCGGGAAATCCTTCTTGGGAATGGTCTACGCCAGAAGCCTCTCAGCCGCAGGCGGAATTAGAAAGCATCTATCAGGTTGCTGAGAAAATCAGTCGCAAAACGCAATTGGATGCGTTGCAAGAAAAAGCGTGTCAAAAATGGATGGATGAAGAAAAAGGAGTTACCGAAAAAGCGGTTCTTGATTGCCTTGCGGCGCTTGAAGAACGTTGTGTGCGTGAACGTATTTTAAATGGATTGCCACGAATCGATGGACGGGATCAAAAAACGGTCCGGCCTATCACTATTTCTCCTGGATTTTTACCCCGTACGCATGGTTCCGTTTTGTTTACACGAGGCGAAACTCAAGCAATTGTGGTGGCTACTTTAGGTACTGATCGGGATGCACAAATAGTTGAAGCACTGGATGGTGAAGGGCGTGAAACCTTTATGCTGCACTATAATTTCCCACCTTACAGTGTTGGAGAAACGGGTCAAGTCGGCAGTCCAAAACGACGTGAGATTGGTCACGGTAATTTAGCGAAACGCGCTTTGCGGGCCGTATTACCCAGCGAATCCGATTTTCCTTATGTGTTACGTATCGTTTCGGAGATTACAGAATCCAATGGTTCGAGTTCGATGGCGACCGTCTGTGGTGCGAGTCTTGCTTTGATGGATGCGGGGGTGCCTTTGAAAAAACCGGTCGCGGGTATCGCAATGGGCTTAGTCAAAGAAGCGGAACGTTTTGCCGTTCTGACCGATATTCTGGGTGACGAAGATCACTTAGGCGATATGGACTTTAAAGTAGCGGGCACGGCGGAAGGGATTACTGCATTACAAATGGATATCAAAATTGATGGGATTACGGAAGAGATTTTACGTGCGGCATTAGAACAAGCAAAAGAAGGGCGCCATCATATTCTGGGTGTCATGAACAACGTGTTACCTTTACCGCGGATTGAGGTTTCACCCTACGCCCCCCGTATTACCACGTTGAAGATTAATCCGGATAAAATTCGTGATTTAATTGGTAAGGGCGGTGCGACAATCCGATCCATTACCGAAGAAACCGGCACGTTAATCGATATTAGTGACGATGGGTTGGTGCGTATTTCTACTTCGAATTTACAAGCGTGTGAAGCGGCCCTGGATCGAATTAAAAAAGTCACTGCAGAAGTCGAAGTCGGTCGTATTTATGAAGGGCCGGTTGTCAAGCTGACGGATTTTGGTGCGTTTGTTAATATCTTACCCGGACGGGATGGATTAGTGCATATCTCGCAAATTTCGAATGAACGCGTTGAAAATGTCACCGATAAAGTGAAAGAAGGACAAATCGTTAAAGTGAAAGTACTGGAAGTCGATAGACAAGGGCGGGTTCGCTTAACGATGAAAGATGTGGAAATGCAAAGCGAAGCACAAGCAGGATAATCGAATCATATGACACATCATCGCTGGTGAAAATTGGTTGGTTACCTGAATCTTATTCATTGGCTACGCTGTTGCAGGCGGTGGCACGAGCCGGTGCACAAGGACTGAGTGCAGTCAACTCATTACCGATGCGGGTTTTAAATTCAGTGCAACAACCTGTTTTTGGAAAACGTTTAATCAGTGGTGTGAGTGGCTATCCAATTAAAGACTTAGCATTATCTTTTATCCGTCGTTTACAAGCCTATAATCAACACCACCACTTGCAATTAGCAATTGTGGGCATGGGTGGAATTACTGCACCCGAACATTTTATTGAATTTCTCGATGCAGGCGCGGACGTAGCCTTATCGGCAACAGGAATGATGTGGAATCCTTTTTTAGCCTTAGACTATCATCAACGAAAATTTTTATGTCTTCATTAATTCCAGCACAGCTTTATTTACAAAGTGGCGAACGTTACTCGGGTTTGGCTTCGGCGGCACGACTGCAGCAAGAATGTCATGGCGAAGTCATTTTTAATACCGGAATGGTGGGTTATGTTGAATCACTCACCGATCCGTCTTACGCCGGACAAATACTTTGTTTTACGTATCCATTGATTGGAAATTACGGTGTTGCGGCACAAACAACGTGGGAATCACGCAAAATACAAGTCAAAGGCGTCATTCTTTCTGAATTAGCCATGTTTCCTACGCATTATCAAGCGGAACAATCTTTACAGCAATGGCTCGATCAACAAGACATTCCGTATTTGTTGGGAGTCGATACTCGGGCACTGACGCACACACTGCGTGGTCACGGCGTAGTACCCGGGATAATCACCCCTTATGCGCAACCGCAAAGTGAATTTGTCGCGTTTGATGCCATCAACTGGGTGGAGCAAGTAAGTATTCGTACCCCAGAGTATTTTGGACAAGGGAATAAAAAAATTATTGTCGTCGATTGTGGAATTAAAGAGAATATTCTGCGTTGTTTACAGCAATTTCCTATCCAAATAAAACGTGTTCCGTACGATTATGATTATAGTGAAGAAGCCTTTGATGGCGTCTTTATTTCCAATGGTCCGGGTGATCCGCTGCGGTGCACGAACGTAAAGTATTGGCTTTGAAAAAACCTTGTTTTGGTATTTGTTTAGGCACTCAATTGATGGCTTTGGCGGCCGGGGCACAAACCTATAAGTTGGCCTTTGGTCATCGTTCGCAAAATCAGCCTTGTTTACATTTGTCGACACAGCGTTGTTATCTGACTTCACAAAACCATCGGCTATGCGATTGCTGAGCAGACTTTACCGAAAGATTGGAATATTCTTTTTCGTAATTTAAATGATCATTCCATAGCTGGGATTGAACATCAAAAATACCCTTTCTTTTCTGTGCAATTTCATCCCGAAGCGGCTCCTGGGCCAGTGGATACACAATGGTTATTCCAAAAATTTTATGAATCACTGTGAAGAAATTACATCACGTGACCGACTTAATACTTTTTTCTAATGCTAGACGCGAACAAACGAAACTATGATCACTCACTTTATGCAACAAACCACAGAACGGTATCGACCATGTTGTGTCCTCATTCTTGGGTCTGGAGGATTACGCATTGGACAAGCTGGAGAATTTGATTATTCCGGTTCACAAGCGATAAAAGCGCTTAAAGAAGAGAATATTCGCACGGTTTTGATTAATCCTAATATTGCGACGGTACAAACGGATGAACATCTTGCTGATGAAGTTTATCTTCAGCCACTCAATTTTGAGACGGTCGAACAAATTATTAGAAAAGAAAAACCCGATGCGTTATTACTGGGTTTTGGTGGGCAAACTGCTTTAAATCTCGGCTTACAGTTAGAAGAAGCCGGTGTGTTACTACAGCACGGTGTGCAAGTGTTAGGGACAACCATTGCTTCGATTCGTCAATCCGAAGATCGCGATCAATTTAAAGCGCAGCTTGAGCAAATTGCCATTAAAACACCACGAAGTGTCGCGGTGACTACGGTAGAACAAGCTATTACTGCGGCGGAAACGATCGGTTATCCGATTATGCTGCGCTCTGGATTTTCGTTAGGTGGCCTCGGTTCGGGGAAAATAACTGATCAAGCAATGTTAAAGCAGCGCGCCCAAGCGAGTTTGACGGCTGTACCACAAGCGTTAATTGAAGAATACTTATTGGGTTGGCAAGAATATGAGTATGAAATTGTGCGTGACCAATCAGGCAATAGTTTGGCCATTTGTAATATGGAAAACTTGGATCCGATGGGCATTCATACCGGTGAAAGTATTGTGGTCGCGCCTGCACAAACCTTGACAAACGAACAGCATCAATTATTGCGGGGCATTGCACTGAAGATAGCGGAGCAATTCCAGATTGTCGGTGAATGTAATGTTCAATTCGCAGTGAATCCAGCGAATGGCGATTACCGTGTCATTGAAATGAATGCGCGACTTTCGCGATCCAGTGCCTTAGCTTCGAAGGCGACGGGGTATCCCTTAGCCTTTATTGCTGCGAAGTTAGCACTCGGTTATCGTTTACACGAAATCAAAAATAGTGTGACACAAGTGACGTGCGCTTACTTTGAGCCGGCACTTGACTACTTAGTTGTAAAAATACCGCGTTGGGATATCCAAAAATTCAAAGCGGCGGATCGCACCATTGGCACCGAAATGAAAAGTGTCGGTGAAGTGATGGCGATCGGTCGTTCTTTTCCGGAAGCGCTGCAAAAAGCGGTAGGAATACTCAATATTGGGGCTTCATGTCTGAGTGATTACCCGGATACGATCGCAGATTTTGAAAAAGAAATTCATTGTGCCACCGATCGACGTCTCTTTGCGTTATACACGTTTTTTAAACACGGGGGCGATTTGGCCCGAGCGCATGCGCTTTCGCAAATTAATCCCTGGTTTTTAGCGCATATTCAAGCGATTGCGCAGTTGGAACAAAAAATAGAACAAGAACCATTAACCCCTGATCTGCTCAGACAAGCAAAAAAATGCGGTTTTTCCGATACGAGACTCGCTGCATTACAACAAACCGACGAACAAGCGATTCGTCAACAACGTTTAATACATGGCATTATTCCATATGTGAAACAAATTGATACCTTGGCGGGCGAGTTTGCTGCACAAACGAATTATCTGTATCTCACTTATCACGCGGCAGAGCATGATAGCGTTCCAACCGCGGCTCGACCCATCGTTGTGTTGGGTTCTGGACCGTATGCGATTGGATCTTCTGTGGAGTTTGATTGGTGTGCAGTGAATACGGCCCGTACGCTGCGTCGTTTAGGTGAAGTGGCGATTATTATTAATTCCAATCCAGAAACGGTTTCGACCGATTATGACGAATCCGATCGTCTTTATTTTGAGCCGCTGACGTTTGAACGGGTGTGTGATATCGCTGAATTTGAACAGCCAAAAGGTTTAATTGTTTCTGTTGGTGGACAAATCGCGAATAATCTGGCCGTACCGCTTGCACAAGCCGGTTCCGTTATTGGGAACGGATCCTCAATCCATTGATATGGCTGAGAATCGCGAAAAATTTTCTGCGCTGCTCAATCGCTTACAGATTGATCAGCCGGCTTGGCAACGGATTACCGATTTACCGAGTGCGAAAGCATTTGCCCAACAAGTGGGTTTCCCCGTGCTGATTCGTCCTTCTTATATTCTCTCCGGTTCTGCTATGAACGTAGTGTATGA
The DNA here is from genome assembly GCF_000257395.1 of Rickettsiella massiliensis 20B. Lineage (GTDB taxonomy): Bacteria > Pseudomonadota > Gammaproteobacteria > Diplorickettsiales > Diplorickettsiaceae > Diplorickettsia > Diplorickettsia massiliensis. The sequence goes on along the minus strand of NZ_AJGC01000001.1, from coordinate 628,429 downwards.
TGCGCAATCGCTCGATAAACATCTGCAAGTCGCGGCGCGTGTTTCCCAAGAATACCCGGTGGTGATTTCAAAATTTGTCGAAGAAGCCAAGGAATTAGAAATCGATGGCATTGCCCAACGGGGTCGTATCGTCATTCAAGCAATTTCTGAGCATATTGAAAATGCTGGCGTGCACTCCGGTGATGCCACGGTGGTTTTACCGCCACAAAAATTGTATTTGGAAACGATTCGTCGTACGAAGAAAATTGCGCGTCAGATCGTCAACGTTTTACAGATTACCGGCCCGTTTAATATTCAATTTATTGCTAAAAATAATGATATTCAGGTGATTGAATGTAATCTTCGTGCATCACGTTCGTTTCCGTTTGCTTCAAAAGTGACGGGCTACAATTTAATTGAAATCGCGACTGAAGTGCTCCTTAATCGTCATCAAGCCATCGCGTATGAAACCTTAGAATTAGATTATGTCGGTGTAAAAGCGGCACAATTTTCCTATAGTCGTTTAAAAGGTGCGAATCCCGTGGCACAGGTTGAAATGGCTTCGACAGGTGAAGTGGCGTGCATTGCCGATAACTTAGTCGAAGCGTTTTATAAAGCGTGGTTAGCGACCGATCAAAAAATTACTGAAAAAAGAATTTTATTGAGTCTCGCCGATCCCTGTAAAGCAAAATTATTACCGTGGATAAAACAGTTAGAGGAAAAAAACTGGTGGATTTATAGTACTGCGGGTACACATCATTTTTTAAGTCAGCACGGCGTCGCTTCTTATTTTGTCAATAAAACTAGTGAATCGCGTCATCCAAATATTCGGGAATTGATTACGCACAAGGAAGTAGCGGTGATTATTAACATTCCAAGCTCCACAACCGGGTTACAACAAACCGATGGATTTCTCATTCGCCGTTTAGCGATTGATCATCATATTCCTTTGGTGACGAATGCACAGATTGCACAAGTATTTTTACAAGGTTTGGTTCATCTCTGGGATAAGAAGCTCTCTGTGGATTCTTGGCATGAACTCGTTCGGTCACGGAGTACTACGACGATAGTCCCACTCAAGGAGACGTTAACTCTCCCGCATAATTAGCATTTAGCGATAAGAAGCGGTAGGGCGTGAAGTGTTTGAGAGCTTATCATCTTCAGTACTATACTCGGTATCTTGCGTCGGATCGATGTCGCTATTGATGATTGGCCAGGCGTAACTTGTTGACGGTGGATCATTCGCAGCGAGTTCAACTGAGGAGTTCGGTGTCAAGAAATAGGTGCTTCGATAAATGGTTCTTTGTGCAGAAGAAGTGCTCTCTGATCGGTGTTAGCAGGAACGAAAGCGGGTTGTTTGACGCGTGGTTGTGGACGTATTTGATCAAGGTTAATCCCTAAACTGGCGCATTGCGCGCGCATTTGTTGTTTAAAGCGCCCAGCCGGGCGCGCCATTAATTCTTGATAGTTACCTTGTTCAGCAATCCGCCCGTTTTCTAAATAAATAATTTGATCCGCATTGACGACAGTATGTAAACGATCAGTAATTATCAGCGTGGTTCGTCCGATAGAGATTTCATCTAATTTAATTTGTATTTCTCGCTCTAAAGCGGGATCTAATCCCGAAGTGGCTTCGTCATAAAAAAGGATGGAGGATTGATTGCGAATCAACGCCCGCGCAATCGCTACCCGCTGTTTTTGTCCCCCGGAAAGTTTATTTCCCCCTTCCCCACAGAGTTTTTGTGGATCAAGATCATCGAGTCCAGCAAGATGCATCGCGGCCAGTACTTCTCGTTTTGTTGCGCGGAAATTAGCATAACTTACATTTTGTTCGACTGAACTATTTTCCAATATCGGTGTTTGCGGCACAATGGCGAAGGCGTGGCGCAGTGATTTGAGCGAAACTTGGCGGATATCTTGGTGATATTAATTAAAATTGTGCCTTGATTGACTTCGATAAAGCGTAACAGCAATTTAATTAAGCTTGATTTACCGATCCCGCTCGCGCCGATAATCGCAAATAATGTTTCCGCGGGTACAACAAAAGAAACATTACCAAGAATGACCGTATCTTGATAGCAAAAACTTACATTCCTAAATTTAATGGTTGCCGCGTGTTGTGGGACAAATAACGGCAAAGCATATTTTAATTCGACAATCTCAGATGTTTGATTTAAAAAATCACGGACTTTTTCGATATTGACTGCAGCGGTTTGCAAATCGGCGATCGCCGTCGGCAGTTTATTAAAGAGAATCGGTAATGGATAAAGATATAATCCAATAAAAGGTAGCGTAGCCATTGGCAGTGTTTTCTCAATCAATAAATCATTGCCAAATACGATGATTAATGTGCTCAAACTGATGCCCATGACCAAGGTTTGTAAGAGTGAATAATTTTCAATACTTTGCAACGCAGCGGCGACACTCTGCCCAAAATGATTCACTACCCGATTAAAACGATTTATTTCTCGATCGCGATTTCCAAAGTAATGAACGTTTTCGTAATGACTAACAGATTATGAAAATGGCCAGAAAATGTATACGATTTTAGAAAATGATCTTCTTGATACTGATCGATCCGATAAGCACTTTACGGGTTGATTTATCCGCAATAAATGCCGATAAATCAACCCGAACGGTTCTAATGAAATGATGAATGTAAGCCCACCGGCGACCGTAATTAATGTGACTGGATCAAGCGAAGCGATGGATAGAGAGGGTAAAGAGTTTGCAAAAATAAGGTTAAACTTACGTTCGCGCCAATATTAGCTAAAGTCACTAAAAAAACACCACTCAATTGAGCAATAATCTGTGTAGACATTGAGTGCAGTGCGTGAGCTGTAAAAACCGCTGCGCGCCAAATCTTTTTGAACCTAAGCGCTATCCTTAAGCGAGCACAGGTTTAAAAAATAAAAAGTAAATTTTTATAAATAAATTTTACATAAAAATAAATTTTTTTATTAGTGTCACACTATATTTCATTTCGTATCTAGGTGGTGTTTCTCACGTTTTGAGAAGGGTAAAATCTTGTTCAGAAAGCGCTATGACTTAATTAAGTGGAACAGAGTACAAGGTAAAAATTTCACTGAAACATTTTTAATTAAATAAAAAATTTTCGTTATCTTATCACAAGATAGGACAAAATGGTTCCGATGTTTAGGGCGGTGCTCATCCTGACGGAGAGTATAACGAGTTAACACGTTAGAAACGTACCCACTCTTAATAGAAGTAATTCTGCTTCAAAGTAATAAATAATATTTAAATTAGATATTTACAATATGTAATATCTAATTGTAAACTTCTTGCACTAATTTTTTTGAGTTTTTTATGCCAAAACCTAATCTAAGTCTTCGCTATAGTCCTTGGTTCCATAAGTTATTTCGTTTTTTTAAACCGAATGACAAATATAAAGAAATTGAACTTATAGCCATTAAGATTATAATTAAATCTTCTTTTACGAACGCAGGGATAGATCGAAGCAACGAAATAGATAAAAAGAGCCGAATTTTTTTATCTGTACTTGACAAGATTTTAAGCGTTAAGTGCTTTAACGGGCAACAGCTCGCTTTATGTTTTACCTTACTTGAAGAGCTTGAAAAGAAGGATAAATCTAAGGAGGAAGGTCAATCTACCAAGCAAAAAAAATCTTATCTAGACTACATTAACCAAATTACTTATATTTTGAAAGATGCAGGACAGCTTAATTTTAGAGCCTTTAATGTAATACATAAAAAAATGCTAGAAATAGATTTTAAAGATCTAAATTCCTTGTTAATGGTAATTTCTTTCTTAGCGGAAAAAAAATTACTTGCTGACTCAGCGATTACTTATTTAAATTGCTGTACAAATTTTCAATTTTACATTTCAACACTGATGATTAAATCTTGGTTGAAGGATGATGAGAGGGCAATTAATCAATTATTACGTATAGCTCCTCACGCAATAGAAGAAATTTATGAGAATCAAGAAGTTACGGACAGGGATGAAAATAGAGAGGTGTATCTTGTCAATCATAAAGTGCTTCATCAATTGCTAGATAAATATGAAAAGGAGCAGCCTCTAAGGGATGTTTTTTCTTCTAGTCGTGGAGTTTCTTTATCGCGGTAGGCTACATTTGAAATTGCGAACTATCAATACTCGGGCTAGAAAAGCAAAGTGAATTGTTGCATAATTGGGCGCCGCGGCTTTATCACTGGATAAAGTGTTTATTCCACTTTGGTTTTTTTTAGGATAGCGAATCAACTATCTATTGGAATAGGTCAAGCCAACGCTCATACTCGTCCATGTGGCGTGTATTAAGTTCTCTTTCCATCGACTAGGGTGAATAAATCGTTATGTCCACAACGCTCTTTCAGCGCGATATGCTTTCGATAGCCGATCTTTCTCTTTCTCAAATCCGGACTATCCTCGATTTGGCGGCACAATTTAAAAAGAAATCGCTTAAGGTTTCCTTAGCGAATAAAATTATTGCCCATTGTTTTTTTGAACCTTCTACCCGGACGCGCTTATCGTTCGAAAGTGCCGCACTGCGCTTAGAGGCCAAGGTCATTGGCTTTGCTAATGCAGAAAGTTTATCGATGACCAAAGGCGAAACGTTCAGTGATACCATCAAAACGATTGATACGTATGCGGATTTATTGATTGTTCGCCATCCTCGAGAAGGCGCGGCGCGACTCGCTGCAGAAGTAGCGCAGCATCCTGTGATTAATGCTGGCGACGGCGCGAATCAACATCCCACCCAAGCGTTAGCAGATTTGTTGACGATCGAAGAAACACAATCACGCTTAACTGAACGGGCGATAGCCATTGTCGGGGATTTAAAGTACGGACGTACTGTACATTCACTGATCCAAGCGTGTGCTCGGTTTAATTGTCGATTTTATTTTATTGCCCCCTCTTTATTAACTTTGCCCGAGGATCTCAGTGATGAACTCAAACATCAAGGGATTCGTTTTTCTTATCACCGTGATCTCGCTGAAGTGATTCCCAAAAATCGATATATTGTATATGACACGGTTGCAGCAAGAACGTTTTCATAATAATGAACAAGAGCTGTTGGAAAAACAGTTTATTTTGCAAGCAAGACAGCTCGAAGCCGCGCCGCCTCATTTAAAAAATCCTGCATCCTTTGCCACGTGCCGGTGAACTCGATAAGGCGATTGATAGCACGCCTTATGCTGCTTATTTTCAGCAGGTAGAAAACGCATTATATGTGCGTCAGGCATTGCTTACCCTCCTTCTTAAACCAGAAATTGGTGCGACTTTACTTTCTTGAGGTATTTATGATTCAACAACGACTGGTTTTAGCGATTAACCAGGGAATGGTTCTCGACCATATTCCTGCCGGACAAGCGCTAAAAATTATGCGCTTGTTACACGTGGTCAGTGATCAACAACGTATTACGCTAGGTTTGAATTTGGCGAGTCAACGTTTGACGCTCAAAGATTTAATTAAAATTGAAAATCGTCTCCTCACTGAAGAAGAATTTCATCAGGTCAGTATTTTTGCGCCAGAAGCGACGCTTAACTACATTGAAAATTTTAAGATTAGTAAAAAAGTTCGCTGTCAGTTGCCTAAGCGAATTCATGGTATTTTTATTTGTCCAAATAACAATTGCATTAGTCATGGTGAAGGTCAAACTGCGTTTCAAGTAGAAAGTGCATTAAAAACGGTGATGCTGTCTTGTGTCTATTGTGAAAGACGTTTTGAGCGCGATCAATTGGTTAAAAATTATTTATGATAAAACTGAATAATGTGCGAACAATAACAGGTCCAGCTGAAGATTGGGAAATTCTGAGTGAGCAATCGTTCTCTTTAGACGTTGGTCATTTGCTCAAACTGCCCGGTTTAATCGATCCGCATGTTCATTTTAGAACCCCAGGTCTTGAATATAAGGAAGATTGGACGACGGCGGCACAAGCCAGCATTAAAGGTGGATATACCACGGTATTTGATATGCCCAATACCCTTCCTCCTACGGTTACAGCACAAGCCTTAGCTGAAAAAAAAGCACTTATCGATCAACAGTTGCAAACCGTGGGTATTCCTTTACGTTATCAATTATTCTTTGGTGCAGACAAACAACAGTTTACGGAAATTGCGCGTGTTCAGAACCAAGTAGTGGGCATTAAAGTCTTTTATGGGTTGTAGTACGGGTGGCTTGGTGATTGATGACGATGAGAGCTTAGCAGCGATTTTTAAAATCGCTGCAGAACAGGATTTATTGGTTGCGGTGCATGCTGAAGATGAGCAGCGGTTACAACAAAATGCGCAGAAGTATCCGTTGCCGCAACCTTATGCGGTACATTCTGCTTGTCGTGATGAAACGGCTGCGATGTTAGCTGTAAAAAAAGCCATTCAATTAGTACGAAAATATCGAACGCGTCTTTATATTTTACATGTCAGTACACAGCAAGAGATTGAACTGATCGCTCAGGCAAAAGCGGAAGGATTGCCTGTTTTTGCAGAAACGACACCACATCATCTTTTTTTGACGCTAACCGATTATGAAACCTTACAAGGAAAAGCGCTGATGAATCCCCCGTTACGCGCGATAAAACATCAACAAGCCTTATTTCAAGCTATCAAAGAAGGAGTGATTGATACCATTGGCTCGGATCATGCCCCACATACCCCCGAAGAAAAAGCACAACCCTATGGACAATGTCCTTCGGGAGTACCCGGGATTGAAACTACATTGGCTTTATTACTCAATGCGGCCCATCAAAATTTATTGTCTTTAGAAAATATTGTCAATCTGACTTGTAAACGGGCAGAATCTATTTTTCGTTTAGTACCGAATCAGGATGCGGTGCTGGTTGACTTAACAGCATGTCGTACGGTAGAAGAAAAAAATCTCAAAACAAAATGTCATTGGTCGCCCTTTGCCGGAAGACGATTACAAGGCTGGCCTGTTTACACGATTTTAAAAAATCGGCTTTATGATTTAGCAACACTGTAAATAACTTATAGAAAATTAATGGTCTTTATAACCAATCATTTTAATTATTTTAAAATCGATCGTATTACCATTACACGTACAAATTTGTTGGTAGCTTTTATAAATATCTTCAACGAACGCCTGTTGTTTGGCTGTTTCTTCTAGATAATGAGTATGTGGAATAAGCAGCGTAAAAAATTTTTTTAAGGTTTCTGGGTCGGGAAATGTATACTGGATGGCTTCTTTAACTGACGAAGTCAGTTGGATTCCAGAACAAAAAGCATAGTAAGCGTAATTGAGATCATTGAGCCGATCGAATGGGTCAGGGTGATTACGAAAATAAGGTCGCCAATAGGGTTTTTTTATAATTTGGTAAATTAATGCTTTTTGTTGTTCAGAAAAAAAAGTGGTGATCAATAAAATTTTCCCTTTCGGCCGTAAACAACGAGCCATATTATGAAACGTGTCTTGTTTGTTTTGAATCCACGGTAAACAGAAGAAACTTGTGATGACGTCAAAACAATCGATAAGACTTAAGTATTGAGCGTCCATAAGTTGGTAAGATAAATTTTTATGTTGATAGTGTTTTTTGGAAAATTCAATCATCTTTGCTGAACGGTCAATCGCCAGCAAGCGACCTTGCGCCACTTTTTTAGCTAAATACAAGGAAGTTTTTCCGTCCCCACAACCGATATCAAGCGCTTGTTCTGTACCTGAAAACAATGATTGATTGATGAATTGTTTCGCTACGGCAAACTGCATTTGTGAACACTGATGGTAGATAGTGGGATTCCACTGGTCACTTTTTCTTTGCATCTCCAATCCCTTGTATTATTATTTTATGCCTCTAATATTCTATCTTGCTCAGGAATAAATGATCAAGGTTATTTTCTATCGTAAGCTATAAAAAGTGGTGAGCTTGTCTAGGATATAGGAAAATACCTTATTAAAAAGCTAAAAAATAAACGATTTATTAAAAAACCAAGATGTCTGCTTACTATACAAAAACGTTCTATCGTTTTTTATTTTTTATCATAATAATGGTTATTGTCTATAAATGATCTTTTGTGTGTAATAAATAAGTAGCGGTTTGTTTGGTTACAGGCGAACCGAGCGTATTTTTCGCAGATAATGCTTTTTTAAAATAGTTCAATGCCTCAAGAGGTTGGCCTAAGGTTTCGAATAACTCACCGAGCGCTTGATAACTTTCTGCGGTTTCAGGGGAATAGATTAAGCTAGTTTCTAGATAATCTCGTGCTTTACCCCAAAGTTGTAAACGTTGACAAATACGGCCGAGGCTGATTAAAAGAGTCGAGTCATGTGGATGTTTCTTTAACCATTTTTCTGCTGCGACTAATTGATGATGTGGACGAATACTTTCAATTTGACCATAGAGTTGAACTAATGGGGGAAACCATTCTTTTTTTAAGAGGGTGCGTGCAAGCTTCTCCGCTTGTTCATTTTCATTTTGTTGAATCAATGCTTGAACGGTGTAATAAAGAAAAGCCGTTTCTTTTTTTAAACGTGTGGGCAATAGGTTCCATTGTTGGTTAAATGGTTCAATGCCATTTGCGAGCGCATGTTGTAAGGTTTCTTGATAATGTTGCCGTTCTAAAGCGTAGCGTTGTGGTTTTGCAATCCAATTTTTTTTCTCAAAAGGGGCGAGGGATTCGAGTGGAACACTTGCGTGTAAATCGGACGGTGAAAACAGTGAAAATAAATTTTGAATCGCTGTCGTTTCTTGTTTTTTTAATTGCCGATGTGCTTGCCAGAGGCGATATCGTTTAGGAAGCGAAAAAAGTACGATCATCGCACGAACTAAAAAATAGATCAGAATAAAACTGAGTATCAAGCCAATAAGGACCAGCCAAAGGGGGATTTCAATGGCGAGTGTTTGGCGAGTAATCAGGACATAGCCTGGGTCGGATACAGCAGCAATCCCTATCCAGAAAGCGGCAGCGAGGATAATGAGAAAAAATAAAAATTTTTTCATTGTGTCGATTCCGGTTGAGCCGAGTTTGGATCCGCTTGCAAGTGGTTTTCCAAAGTCTCGATCGCCGATAAGATTGGATCAAAATCCAATTTAGGTAGCGATATCGTTACTTTGGTTAATTTTTCAAGGATATTGAGCGTATTTTGGGTGATTTGCGCGTTTGTATCAAAATAGCGTTGAATCAAGTTTTGGAGAGTCGTTAAGCTCACACGATAAACAGCGCCATTAGCGTGTAACAGCGCCCACTGTGTTTGTTGTAAATACAGTTGAAGATGATGTTGCAGTAACCGTGTTTGCTGTGTTTGCTCTTCGGGTAATAATGGTTCCAGCGGTTGATCCAAATGACGAATGACGACCAGTTGTTTAAAGCTTTGTAAACTATGACGTAAATTCTCAATCCAGGTCGCAGAAGAAGGCATTTCACTGCTTTTTTCAGGGCTAATATTCAGCGCTGTATTTTTTATTTCAGGATGTGGTGTTCTTAACGGAAGCGCCAGGATTTGAGTTTGCAGAGTATTAAGCTGTGCTAGAGTGGATGTGAGATCAAATGAAGGCGTTGCTTGCAGTTGGGCGAGTGTTTCCGCCAGTAAACGCCTTAAGCTTTCGACTTCGGTGCCATGGGTTGCGATCTCTTTTAATTGCTGATTTGCTAAAGTGCGGTGATAGCACTTGGATTATCTTTTAAATAAAACAGGCTGTAGTAACTTAAATAGAGAAGCGGTTTAATTAAATGAACACGGACACTCTCTTGTTTTGCAAAAAGTTGTTCCTCAAGACGTTGCTGAGTTTGGGAAAATGTTTGTTTTAAATGTTGCTGTGCGGTTTGTAATTGAAGATTTTTAGCTTCAAGTTGCATTAAACTCGTTTGTTGTGCACGTAACGTGTGTTGAATCTGCCAACCGAAATAAATCACGCCACTCAATAGTCCCAAACCGAACAACCATAAAAAACCGGTGAGGGCGATGCGTTGGCTTCTCTTGAATTGAGATTATTTCTTGTTGGGACTCAGGTTCCATAGTGATTTCTCCGTATAGGAAAACAAACAATGCAAAATGGCTTGATCACTTGCATTATCCGCTATCAGTGGTTTTTTTACAAAGCCGATCTGTTGAGAAAACTGCGCTACCCGTGGACTGACCACAACGAGTGGTTTTTCAAATAAAGCCGATTTCCAGTAAGGATAGAGGAGCGTGACAAGATTTTCTATTCCGGTCGTGCTCGTGCCTAAGAGGATATCTACTTGATCAACTAGAGGAAGCGATGAATCTAAAACAGATGGACAAATACGTTGATAGGTCGTGATCCGTTCAATGTGGGCGCCCCGCTGGGTGAGCACTTCAGCAAGATGTGAGCGTCCTTTTTCTCCTTGGAATATTAATCCATTTTTTTTTTCAATGGCTTGTAAAATAGGTAATGCGCTGAGTCCTTCACTATTAAATTCTGTCCTTGGAAGATGATCAACTGTGAAATGATGGTCAGCAAGGGCTTGTGCGGTGCTGGGTCCCACGGCAAGCAGTTTAAAACGAGCACGTGCTTGGTTGAGGAGCTCTGTACAAAAAGGTAACGCGGTGGTTACACCATTTGGACTTAGAAAAATAATAAAATCGGCCGTTTTTATTTTTTCAATTATATTTCCGGGATCGATTATTTTAATCTCAACGGTCGGGAAGCGAATCGGTATTCCACCATGCTGTGCAATGTGCTTGCAGAGATCGGTCGCTTGATGAGCCGGGCGGGTGATGAGGACACGAAGTTTAATGTTTTCATTTAATTTGAGGATGCTGGCTTTATTTACAGCAAATCAAGTCATTTGCCTGATAAAAAAACATAATATGGACAATTGTATTCTTTTTTCTAAGAGTTTTATAGAATAAATTCAGAAGATTTCAGACAAGGAATGTCATCATGCCAAGTTTTTCTTCGCAATTAAAAAAACGGAATTCTCAGCGCCGCGGAAGTTATACTCTGCCACACTTATCCGATTCGACCGACCCTTCTTTTAGGTCATTTTCCAATTATGAGTGGGATTCGGCCTATCCGAATCGTCAACAGCAATTAGCCGAGCTCAGAGGCGAACTGAATCGTAGTAAGTGTCGTATCTATAATGATGAGTTTTTGCAAGTAGAGGAAATCAATGCGTTGCTGCGCGCGCCTTTCCCGAGACCAATACAAGAGGAAATTTGGCAAGAAATTCGAACTGAGCAAGCTCTCCATAATACTTATGTCAGACCAGGTGGCGGCGCTATAAATAACGAGCCGCTGTATGAAGAAATTATGCCGGTCAACCAAGCGCTGCAAACCGCTCATTCAGAACAAGGTCCTTATGTTAATTATGATGTTATCTACGAACTTGCATTCAAAAAAGCGCTCGGTCTCGAGTCGACAAAAATTAGTAGTGATAGATTTTAATCAATAAATAAAAAAATTTAATTTAAGGCGGTCAGGATTTGTCCATAGGGTACCTTCGACTTAGCTTTTACGTTAGACTAAAGTTCGTTTATTTAATTTTTCTTGCTTATGGCTCCTTTTTTACGGCTAACCGATTTAGATTTACACCAGAAGCGGGTGTTAATTCGTGAAGATTTAAATGTCCCGCTTGAGCAAGGACGCATCATGAATGATGCCCGGATTCGGGCGGCACTGCCTACTTTGCGTTACGCTTGGCAACACGGTGCTGCCGTGGTGATTTTGTCACATTTGGGTCGTCCAGAAGAGGGTAAACTAACCCCCGCACTTTCTTTAGCGCCCGTCGCTGAGCGTTTGCAGCAATTGTTAGGACAACCGGTCCGTTTTGTTGAGCATTGGATTGACGGATTTCCTTTGACTCCTGGAGATATCGTTCTTTGTGAAAATGTTCGTTTTGAGCGTGGTGAAAAAGAAAACGATCCTTTGCTCGCTAAAAAAATCGCTCAACTCGGTGATATTTTTGTGATGGATGCCTTTGCAACGGCGCACCGTTGTGAAGCTTCTACCGTCGGTGTGGCCAACTTTTCAAAGCAGTGTTGTGCTGGATTACTTCTAAATGCCGAATTACAAGCACTGTCTCGTGCGTTACAAGATCCCCAAACTGCCTTTGCTGGGATCTTTGATCGAAAAGTCGAATGTCTTGATTCTCGGCGGGGGTATCGCCAATACTTTTCTCGCTGCGCAAGGTTTTTCCTTAGGGACGTCGTTAGTTGAAAAAGAGTTAATTCCCACCGCACAACAACTGCTTGCTTTAGCGGAGGAAAAACAAGTGACGGTTGCTTTGCCCGAAGATGGAGTCATGGCGAAAGAAGTATCGGCAAAGGCTATCGGGCAAATTAAAAAAATTACTGAAATGGACGAAGACGATAAACTATTAGATACCGGTCCTGTGACGAATCAACGCTATCAGCGTTTAATCAAAGCTGCGGCGACAATACTTTGGAATGGTCCAGTCGGTGTGTTTGAATTACCTAATTTTGAAATGGGAACACGTGTGCTCAGTCAAACGATTGCCACTAGTCAGGCGTTTTCGATAGCGGGTGGTGGTGATACGTTAGCCGCCATCGAAAAATATGGTATCCGTGATAAACTTTCTTATATCTCGACAGGCGGCGGCGCGTTTTTAGAGTTTGTAGAAGGAAAACCGTTACCGGGATTGCAAGCTTTGCAAAAATGTATAAAAAATTCTTAGAGTCGTATCACCCATTTTGATATTCACTACCAGGACAAATTGAGAACCGATGATGAAAACATTTAAACGAACAAAAATTGTGGCAACACTCGGTCCTTCTACCGATAAAGACGGGGTGTTAGTCAAGATGATGATGTAGCACGCTTAAATTTTTCACATGGTAAAGCCGAAGATCATATTCAGCGGGCCAAGCAAGTGCGTGAGTGTGCAAAAGCCGTGGGTCGAGAAATTGCAATTATGGCTGATTTGCAAGGACCTAAAATTCGAATTGCTCGGTTTAAATCAGGAAGTGTGTTTTTAAAAGAAGGCGCACAATTTATCCTCGATGCGGATTTACCCAAAGAAGCGGGAGATGAGAGTGTTGTTGGGATTGATTACAAGAATTTACCCAAAGATGTACGGCGTGGTGATACCCTGCTTTTAGATGACGGTCGTTTAGTTTTAAAAGTCAATAAAGTTCAAAAAAACAAAATTATATGCCAAGTGGAAGTCGGAGGCACCTTATCAAATAATAAAGGAATTAACCGCAAAAATGGTGGCTTGTCGGCAGAAGCATTGACAGCAAAAGATAAAATGACAGCAAAAGATAAAAAAGATTTAAAAGTGGCCGTTGCGCTGCAAGCCGATTATATTGCTATTTCTTTTCCCCGTAATGCCTCGGATATGCAAAAAGCTCGCTACTTATTAAAAAAAGCCAATAGTCATGCGGGTTTAATTGCCAAGATAGAGCGCAGTGATGCGATCCCGCTACTGGATGAAATCATTCAAGCGGCCGATGCGGTAATGGTAGCGCGTGGCGACTTAGGTGTTGAAATTGGTGATGCGGAGTTGCCTGCTGTGCAAAAGCAAATTATTCAACGTGCCCGCTCTTTAGATAAAGTAGTTATTACCGCGACACAAATGATGGAATCGATGATTCATAATGCGATTCCAACGCGTGCCGAAGTCTTTGATGTGGCGAATGCCGTGCTCGATGGGACCGATGCGGTTATGCTTTCCGCTGAAACGGCGACAGGAGATCACCCGGCAAAAGTGGTAGAGGCCATGACCCGAATTTGTTTAGGGGCTGAAAAACAGGCGAAAACACGCGTGTCTAAGCATCGCGTGGAATGTCAATTTGAACGAGCAGATGAAGCGATTGCGATGGCTGCGATGTACACCGCGAATCACTTTGACGTACGGGCGATTGTTTCTGGGGCAACACCGCTTTGGATGTCGCGTATTCGCTCTGGTATCTCTATTTATGCCTTAGCACACAGTATTCGTACCACACGCCGTTTAGCGCTTTATCGGGGCGTTTACCCGCTTTATTTTAATATTGATGATCTCAATCCGATTAATCCGATTTGTGATTTAGCGTTAACAGAACTCAAGCAGCGCGGCCTTCTAAAAAAACGTGATCGACCAATACGTTAAAAGTGTTAGAAGTGAGTTAAGTTTTGTTCTGTCAATCAAGTACTGAGTCTTTTTGATGGCAAGGTTTGCATACGCCATAAATAATTAGGTTATGATCGGTTATATGATAACCCGCTTTTTCTGCAACACTTTGTTGTCGTTGTTCAATAATGTTATCTATAAATTCATCGACTTTGCCACATTTTGTACAGACTAAGTGGTCATGGTGGCTTCCTTGGTTGAGTTCGAATACGGAATACCCTTCCTCAAAATTCTGGCGCTGAACTAAACCGGCCGTTTCAAATTGAGTCAGTACGCGATACACCGTCGCCAGTCCGATGTCTTCACCGGAGTCTAACAGGGTTTTATAAATATCTTCTGCACTTAAATGGTGGGTGTTGGCTTGGTTAAGTACTTGCAAAATCTTGGTGCGAGGCCCGGTAATTTTCAGACCGACTTCACTCAGTTGTCGTTTGCTTAGAAACGATTTTTTCACTTTTCCATCTGATGATTGGTTTTTCATTGTTTTATCGCTAAACTGGCCTCTCTTTAACTGCTGCTTGAAGGATAGCGTTTTTACGCCTGGAACAAAACCCAATATTTATGTAATCTTTATTTTTATGAAAAAATTACTCACCAGTTTCTTTTTATTTTTATCCTTAACCGCTTGCGCGCTGGTTTATCGACCGGATATTCAACAAGGGAATATCATCAAGCAGTCTACCATAGACCGCTTACGGGTCGGTATGACGAAAGAACAAGTGCGTTATCTTTTAGGTGATTGCGTGTTACGACCCGTTTTTCAGGCGAATCGCCGCGACTACGTCTATTTTGTACAGCCTAGTCATGGAACCGCTAAAATACAATCGGCCACCTTAATTTTTGAAAATGGGCGCCTGGCGCGAATAAAAAAACAAGGTTTTGTCTAAGTAATCTCTAAGCGGGTATCCTGAATAAAGTCGGGTACGGAACGAGTTTGGTCTTGCGATACAAGTGTGGTTGCGTGGGGGGAGGGTGCGCAATTACGTCGGCGAGCGATTTTTTTGCTGTTTTTTGGCACGTAATGCGCGATTATGTTTGGGGTCCAGACGAAGTGGACGATAGATCTCGATACGATCCTTAGGTTGAACCGGGTAATTTAATGGTCGAATTTTTCCAAAAATACCAACTTTATTACGCGATAAATCAATTTCTGGACAGTGTTGTAATATTCCGGAACTTTGAATGACGGTTTCAATTGAGCAAGGGTACGGTACCGTAACGGGAATCACCCAAGCTTGGTTGGATTGTGCAAAGACGACTTCAACTTGCATACTCATTCTGCCGATTTTAAGCGTTTGCCATAAACTTGTTGGGCGCGCTCTGAAAATGCACGGACCAAAGACTGCGCAATTTGCTCAAAAATAGGCGAAAAAGCGAAGGCAAGTAAATGACTGGTAAATTCAAAGTCTAAATTTAAACGTACCCGACAACCTTTATGGGTCGGTGAAAAGGACCAAAAACCCTCCAAATGCCGAAAAGGACCATTGACGAGGCTAATCATAATCATTTTATCTTTTTGTAAACGATTCGAGGTGGTAAAGGATTTGGAAAGGCCTCCGCCACGGAGCGTTAAACAGGCCTCGACGCGATCTTCTTCGCGACAGACCACACGGCTTTCGGTACACCAAGGAAGAAATTCGGCATACGCTTCAATACGATTGACGAGCTCGTACATCTCTGCCACATTGTAGGGCACTTCTAGGGTTTCTTGAATCGTTGGCATAGTTACTTCATAGACCCACTTCCTAAGATTTGCTAGTTTAGTGAGTCTGACAACAAAAGTGTAAATAGGCGAGAGTATATCGTATGAATTCGAAGAAATCATCGCAGGAGTCAACCATTGCCTTAAACCGGCGCGCACGACACGATTATTTTATTGAACAGAGTTTTGAAGCGGGCTTAGTTTTACAGGGTTGGGAAGTGAAAAGTCTACGCGAAGGTCGTGCGCAACTTAGTGAAAGTTATGTCGTTTTAAGAAACGGGGAGGCATGGCTGTTAGGTTGCCATATTACCCCTTTGCCGACTGCATCCACCGCGCACAGTCGACCGGACCCCACTCGAACCCGTAAACTGCTGCTTAAGGCACGAGAAATCCATCGCTTCGCTGGAAGTATTGCCCGACAAGGTTATACGCTGGTTGCCCTCAAGCTTTATTGGAAGGCCAATCGTGTCAAGTTAGAGGTCGGTTTAGCCAAGGGTAAAAAAGAGCATGACAAACGATCAAGCCTCAAAGAAAAGGACTGGCAACGTGAGAAAATGCGTCTAGAGCGCTACGCACGGTAGAAATCACTTAACAGTAGGGAGACAAAATAGGGTATAATAAGGCTTTGGGGGCGATCGGCTTCGACGTCGGTTACAAATCCCAAGGTGCATGTCGAGGACGCAACTTGGCCTCGTTAATCATGTTGCAAACTTATAGTTGCAAACGACGACTATATCCACGCTGAAAACGTTGCAATTGCCGCCTAATAATCGGTAAAACGCAACGCTTGCGCCGTCTAAACCACGGCAGGCGCCATGAACTTTCCAGGCTTGTATGGGAGGGGATTGGTCATATATGACAAGCTCGTGGTTGAGTTTGTTTACGGCAAAAACTACTAAATTTTAGTAAACTCGTTGCTGGGCTTCCTGTCAATCGGAGGTCAAGTGATTAAATTTGAAGATTGGACTAAACATGTAGTACCAAGGGCAGCGGATTGGCGGACGTGGGTTCAATTCCCACCGCCTCCACCAATTTCTAATCCGAAAACTTCCCAAATTGTCTAAAACCCATTATTTACAAGGGGGTTTTTATTTATAGTTCTTCCAGTAAAGTTTAAGAAATACCCCCAATATCTAAGCGTAAGTGGGGATATAAATGGGGGGATTTATATATCCCATAATAAGATACCCCAAAATGTCACTTAAAAATGTAACAATACGCAGTGCGAAGCCTAAGGAAAGAGCTTATAAGCTTGCTGATGAAAAAGGATTATTTTTATTTGTTAAGCCAAATGGTTCTAAGTCTTGGCGGTTTAAATATCGTTTTGCAGGTAAAGAAAAGCTGTTATCAATTGCTCTCTACCCTGAAATTAGTTTGGCTTATGCCCGAGACTCTCGGAATAAAGCTAGAAAATTACTTATTGAGAAGATAGACCCAGTACTTACTAAACAGGCGTCTAAACGGGCGGCAAAACTAACCGCCGAAAATAGCTTTGAATCCATAGCGCGAGAATGGTATATCAAACATTCTTCTAAATGGACGCCGAGTCATGGTGAACGGATTATCCGACGTTTAGAAAAAGATATTTTCGCTCGGCTTGGTCGACGTCCTATCATAGAAATTACCACAGTAGAATTACTGAATACGTTACGTCGGGTTGAAAGCCGAGGTGCAATAGAAACTGCACATAGAGCACATCAAAACTGTGGACAAGTATTTCGCTATGCTATTGCCACAGGCCGAGCAGAGCGAGATGTTTTGCTTGGCTTGCGTGCCGCACTGCCACCTGCCAAGAAAAGACATAAAGACATCACGCATCGATTATCAAACCACAGGCAATAGGCGAACTTTTACGCGCCATCAGTGATTACCAAGGATATTTTGTAACAAAATGCGCATTGCGTTTAGCGCCATTGGTTTTTGTTCGTCCAGGTGAATTGCGTAAAGCCGAATGGACTGAATTTAATTTTGAAGCTTCTGAATGGCGTATTCCCGCCGAGAAAATGAAAATGCGTGTTACGCATATCGTTCCATTGTCTACACAGGCTATTTTTATATTAAGAAGAGTTACGGCCATTAACGAGTGACGGAAAATATGTTTTTCCAAGCATTCGCAGTCTAAAACGCTCTATGCCTGAAAACACAGTGCTTGCAGCGTTACGCCGTCTCGGTTACGACAAAGCCGAAATGACGGGGTATGGTTTTCGCAGTATGGAGGCGACACTATTAAATGAACAAGGCTGGAATCGTGATGCGATTGAACGACAGCTTGCGCATGCAGAACGTAACAATGTGCGTGCAGCCTACAACTATGCTGAATACCTTTCTGAGCGTAGAAAGATGATGCAGCACTGGGCGGATTATTTGGATAAGTTAGCACAGATATAAAAGCTATTTGATTTAGCTTAAGTAAAAAGGAATGTTTTTATGGATATACAAAAAAAATTAGTGTCGGATTATAAAAAATGGGTTGTTCTAGGAAGTTGTAGCCGCAAATTGCCGCTAGCCTTATTTTGGGTATTAGCACTGATGTTGCTTTTAGAGAAGGCTCGCCGTTTGAGTGGGGAGAACTTTATTTTTATATTAAAGAAGTGGAGGAACTTTGCGAGGCACTTTGTGGTAATAGTGGGTGTTGGTGGAATTATAAAGATCGAAGCATCTTTCAGCATGTAGATGCATTAAAAATTGCATCGATGTAATTTCTGATCTTCTTGAGATAATTAGAGGAGTGTTTATAAATTACACAATAGATGACCAAAAAATATTTATTAGATAGCATCCTTATCTAGCAAAAAAGCTTAAGTTATCAATATCAGAATTAGAGTCGGTCGACAAAAAGCTACCTAAAGTTATGCTTCCTGAGTCATAAAGGAATACGATGTTAAAAATTATACTAGGCATGGCAAAAAAATGCTTATGGTTATGATTCATCAGTAATGCGAAATCCTGCTACTGGGAGTAACAAAGCTAGCATAAGAGCTGGGTTACAATCTGTCGGGTTAGATGTTACTGAAGATACAATATGTAAATACTTAACCGAAGCAGCGGATTTATTTTCTACTACTAAGTCACGTGATACTTAGATTCTTAACCGAATCGGTTAATTGGCTAGCCAAATTCGGCCAACTCTTATTCTACTTTGCTTAATCTCTCTACGTTTAATAACACACAGAGAGGTATTAACATGTCTAAAATTCTAAGACTTCCCGCAGTAAAGAAAAAACTGGAAAACCCAGATCATCACTTTATCTTATGGTAGCCAAAGGTGAATTCCCTAAACCTATTAAGCTTGGAAAACGTTCAGTGGGTTGGCTTGAATCGGACGTTGACGCATGGATAGAAGCGTGTATTAAAAAAGCCGAGCGGAAGGTAAAAATAACGATAAATAATAGTGTAGATTGTAATATTGAAGGAGTTGTTAAGTTGGTAAACAGCTAGGTATTCCACTTGCCCTGCTTGATAAACTTGTAAAAAAAGAACGCAGTGCACATGATGCTTGTGCTAGTGAAATATTTCCAGTCATTGAAGCTTGGCATGAAGAGGTGAATGGTAAAGCTTTATTAGATGAATTAGAAAAGACTATTAATCGTTTTATTACATTCCCATCCAGCTATGAAGCTAAAGCAATAATATTGCATATTCTTTTTACTTATTGCACCAATGTTTTTGATTATTCGCCTATTCTTAACGTTTGTTCTCCGGCAGCAATTTTTCGCTCAATCGATAAATGGAACTTGATGAAGCAGATACTTTTTTACTAGATAATGAAGAAATGCGTGGAGTTATAAATTCAGGTCATGAGCGCGAATCAGCTTATGTTATACGGTGTGTTGGCGATAAACATGAAGCAGTTCGCTTTAATACCTGGTGTCCTAAGGTGATTGCAGGCATTGGGCGTTTGCCAGAAACAATTGAGGATCGATCTATTGTTATCCAGTTACGTCGGAAGCTTAGCAATGAAAAAAAAGTTAAGCTACGAGATATTTCAAAATTAGTATTTCAACAGCTGGTTCAAAAATGCATGCGTTTTGTAGCGTATAATATGGAAGTTCTAGGAAAAATTAAACCTGTTATATCTGAAACCTTAAATGATCGAGCGGTTGATAATTGGAGCCCTTTAGTTGCTATTGCTAAGCTAGCCGGACATGAATGGCTAGAGGTAGCAACAGAAGCTGCAGTTCAATTGTCTGATATTAAGCGAGAACCTATCAGTGTTGGAGTTGAGTTATTGCAGGATATAAAGAATATTTTTGCTATCAAAAATCTAGATCGTTTATATATATGAGTTATTAGAGGCACTCTATGCAGATACAGAAGCACCTTGGGTGACTTATAGCCAGGGAAAACCTTTAACTGCTAGGCAACTGGCAAGTCAGTTAAAGAAATTAGCATTCATAGTAAAGATATGAGAATACCGCCATTGAATAGAACTTAAAATTTTTATGAGACTTTTTTCTCGTTATCTTTCGTCGTGTTCTCAGGAAGGAATTTTAAGCGCGACAAGTTAATAATGACAAACTTTTAAATGGTTCTATGAGAGACAAAGATAGTTTGTTGTAGATAGAAGACAGGGTTATTCTGTATGGAATAAAGATTTTTGTGTTGTCGCGGATAGAGGCGCTAATACTTTTTAAAGTAAATGGGTATAACTAAAAATTATTGTAGAAAAGTATTCATGGAAAGAAAGTTCTGTATGCTATAGTTTTTGTTTTGAATTTATTTTTTATTTAAACAGCACCCGTTTTAGTTTTTTGAAAAAAGGAATGTACATTGAATATATTAGGATATAGTGGATTGCATGGTGCTATAAACTTTCGTAAGAGCTTCTATAGCGATTTTACGGAGCAGGAATATCGCATGTGTCAAGGATTGGATTCAGCTGCTTGTATTATGGTTGATAATCAGTTAGTAGCCGCTGTTGAAGAGGAGCGTTTTAATGGAGAAAAATATACTTGTAATTTTCCTATCAATGCAGTTAATTATTGTTTACAGAAAGCAGGGTTAACTTTAAGTGATTTAGATTATATTTGCCATGGATTTAATTACCAGCCTTATCATTCATTATTTTTAACGACACAGGATAGTCGCTTATATTACCAGCAAGTTCTCGATAATCACCTACAAATCGATTTATGGCAAAGCCATTTTCCTAGTTCATTTATTAGTGACAAGTTTGTTTCGGTTGATCACCATTTGGCACATGCAGCAACAGCGTATTATCCAAGCCAATTTGACTCGGCATTGATTTTAATTGCTGATGGTATCGGTGAAATACATAGTCTTTCATTATTTTCTGCTGAAAATGGAAAAATCAATTTGCTGAAAAATTATAATTTATTTAGTTCGCTGGGTGTATTGTATTCTCAAATTACAGCACATTTAGGTTTTTATATTAACTCTGATGAATATAAAGTCATGGGTTTAGCACCTTATGGAGATAAGAAAAGATATCAACAGTTATTTAATGAAATTATTGAATATCGTGATCAAGGTCATATTTTTATTAAAAAGTTTAAATTAAATACAACAGAAACTGATAGACAGACTGGCCGTGGTTTTCGGAAATGGTTAATCAGAGAATTTTTTTGCACCGCGTGCACCTGAATCTGCTATTACGCAAGAACATAAAGATCTGGCAGCAGCCTTACAGAATACACTAGAAGAAGCACTCTCACATATTCTTAGTTTTTGGCAAGAAAAAACTGGTTTAGAAAAGCTTTGTATGGCTGGGGGCGTTGCTTTAAATTGTACGGCTAATGGCAATCTTTTACGTAAAGCTTTGTTTAAAGATATCCAGGGACCGCTATAGGGGCGGCTATGATCCAAGCTTATCAAAAGGGAAGAGGTCTTCCCTGTATGTCGCCTTTTGATTTACCTTATTTTGGCCCAGATTTTCATGAAGATGATTATAAAAAAGCAATTGTAAAGTTTACTGGCCAAATTACATATAAAGAGTTTTCTCTTTCCGAAGTTATTAAAGAAGCAGCAAAATGGATAACAAGTCGCAAGATAATTGCTTGGGTACAAGACCGTATGGAGTTTGGGCCTAGGGCTTTAGGTAATCGTAGTATATTGGCGGACCCTACTGATCCTAGCATGCGTGATCGTATTAATTTATTGATTAAACAGCGAGAATCTTTTCGTCCTTTTGCTCCTTCAGTTAAATTTGAAACGGCCCATCATTATTTTGATATACCTTGTGGACGTGAGTTTCCACATATGCTTTATACAGTACCAGTTAAAGATGAATACAAATCCATTTTACCAGCGATTACACATGTCGATGGTACTGCACGTATTCAAACAGTCAATAGACGTTACGCTGAAAAATATTGGCTTTTACTCGATGCAGTTGAGCAATTATCGGGTATTCCTTTAGTACTTAATACTTCTTTTAATATGAGAGGACAACCCATTGTGTGTACGCCAGAAGAAGCAATTAGAACTCTAATTTTGGCAAAACTTGATGCATTATTTATGGGTAATTTTTTGATAACTGTTAATTAGGTAAGTTTATTTTTATAAAATGAAAAATATTATTAGTTTTTTCCTCATAACGCTGTCTATCTATTTACCTCAAGGTATCTTTTTTGTAGGGACTGCAGGTTATTTTTCCAATTTTAAAAATCCACTTATCCCCGTAGGTAATGTGTTTCTCTTGGCCATGGTTCCTTTTGTTATTTCAGCATTTTTTTTGGCGCCAAAGATGGATAAAATTTCAACTCATTACCAGCTTTTGGCAATAAAATGGCTACGCATAGTATTTTTACTACTATTGAGTGTAGGTGCACTAAACTATGAAAATCCATCTTATATTATTTATTTTGTCATTATTTTCTATGATTTGGGTTTTTTTATTTATCAAAGTACGTCGGCGAGAATTTCTAAAGCTATAGCTCAAAAAGTGTGTTTGAAACAGACTGAAAGCGTTAGTTTATTGGGAACACAACTTGGTATGGCTTTAGGTGCAATGATAGCAAGTTTTTTATTAAATATTTGGTCTTTAGCTGAGTTATTTTTTTTCGCATTTTTCCTAGAAGCTTTGGGCATCTTAGCAGTTTATAGCTATCAAGAGCAGGTTGTTCCTCTATCTACAATTGTCTTAGATAGAGAACCAGTAAGCTTTACTAAATTTATCCGCACTATTTTCCAGTCTGCGGGTAGGTTATTAATTTTTATGATATTTGTGTTATTACTACCTCTTCAGCAATTATTTAATTTAATTACGGGGCCCTGGGCTGCCATACGGTTTCATGATTTGGGTCAAATGTTAGGTTGGCTTGTTTGTGGGGTTGCACTGGGTGGCTGTTCTGCTTCAGCTATGATGATTTTTTATACCCGATTTAGAAACTCAATAGGACTTAAGTTTTCCCCCTTATTTCTTTTAATCGCTATTATCGGCTTATATTATTCATTCACGTTACCAACCTTATTTGTTTTTTCGATGCTATTTGGCAGTAGTTTTACGTTTTTACGCGTCATCGTCCGAGCTGCTTTTTTACAGGCCATAGAGACGAGTGCGATTAATTCAACTATTTTGTTGGCAACTATGGCATCGGTTGTATTAACGGTCATAGCTATTGTGTTATTAAGTTATGTGATTCACATAACTATTTTTCAGTTTTTTTTAGTCATTGCAAGTATTGCTTTTGTACAATTAGTGTTGATGCTTTATACAGAAAAAGAATATTTGCAGTCATGGTTTAAGACAGTAGTGTTCGATTGGTTAAATAAATAAATAAATTCATTTTTATTAAATAAGGATATTAACTTACCAATGTTTAGATTCTATTATTTAAAGCGCAACATTGTTATTGAGCCTTTAATTGCACGTTATTATGCTTCTCCTTATTTAGTTAGCCCATGTAGCGCGCCACGTTTTTTTAGTTACTTAGTTAAAAAGCTGTTATTTTCTTTTTCTCGTGCGCCTGAACAACATGAGCTTATTTTACAAAATAGCCGGATGCAAGGAGGGCCTTTTGTTTCACTGCCAAGTAAGTGTCTTCTTGAAGTAAAAAATTTACTGGCTGAGTTACAGGAAGATTTGCAAGATCTTTTTGCAGTTGCAGATGCGCAACAAATGCTTTGGCAGCTGCTTGCTACAGCACAAGGTGAAAACTTGGAGACTTGGATTGATAAAATTCCTGTGCCCTTACAAGGGGTAACGGAACTTTTTTATGAGCGTTCAGGTCGTGCTAGTTATCGAATAGATGAAGCACTTTTTTATCACACGAAAGCTTATTCAGTTGCATTACAAGAAATATTGCTTTATCCGTTGCTCAACGATAAGCGAGATTTTGTACTAACTACACCACGCTTAGAAAAAGATAATCATCTTTTTATTAAAATTCAGCATGATTCAGAAATTTTGAATAAATTGGTGCAGGCAAGGTTTGATCCTGTTCCAGATATTTATCCATTGGCTAATGCATTAGGTTTAGTTGAGAAAGATTGTGTGTTGTTTAGCTCTTTTTTTGAGTGCGCTACAGAGCCTACACGTAGACGAAAAGATGATCGACCATCTGGAAATGGGGTAATGAAAACACGTTATTGGGGACATGCCTGTGTTGAGATAACAACAGAAAGTACCACTATTTTGCTGGATCCACTCGTAGCTTACGAGTTTCCTGGTTTAACCGATAGACGTTTAACTTTATTTGATTTACCAGAATCGATAGATGCAATAGTGATTACTCATTTGCACTTAGATCATTTTTGCATTGAGACTTTACTTCAATTGCGTAGTCGAGTAAGTGTAGTGATTATTGCAAAAGCGAAGGGAGGTACACCGATTGATCCCTCACCAAAGTGGATTTTGCATCAACTTGGTTTCAAAACTATTGTTGAACTCGATAGTACGGAGTGTTATAGGGTTGGAGATATGGCCATCACAAGTTTTCCCTTTTGTGGTGAACATGGTTGTTTAGATATTACGAGTAAATCTATTTTTAAAGTTAGTAATGATCAAACAAATCTCATTTTTGCTGCTGATGTTAGAACGGCTGATACTGCACTGTTGCGCCATATTGCAAAGCTTTGTGGTCCAGTGGATTATTTATATATGGGCATGGAATCAGAAGGTGCACCACTTTCTTGGATTTATGGCCCATTATTAGATGAACCGATTGATCGTAAATGGGATCAAAGTCGTCGCCTCAACGGTTCCAATGCAGATTTAGGCTTAAAACTGGTTCAAGAGTTCAAGCCTAAAAAAGTTAATATTTATGCATTAGGTCGAGAACCTTGGTTATCACATTTGATGAAAGTAGATTGTGATGAAAATGCACCTAATCAAAAAGAAATCAATTATTTTTCAGAGCAGTGTAAACAACAAGGTATTGTAGTTGAGACTCTCTTTATATACGCGACTGAATATTTAAATCAAGAAACTACATCATCATTTGCTAAAGCTTGTGAGGAAACAATATGAATATAAGACATGGCATTGACTTAAAAGTAGCTTTAGATGAATCATTAGCAAAAGAGATTAAGCAACTATTAATAGATTATCAGGTGATATTTTTTAAAAAACAGTCAGCTTTAACTGCTGAGGAATATATTCGGTTAGTTAGAAAAATTCATCAGCCTATGTGCCATCCTTTTATTTCAACAGAAAAACCCTTAGTGCCAGGAATTTCTCCCTTTCAACCTTATCCTGAATATCCAGAAATTACAGGGATTTATCACAGTCGTGATAATAAGGGTAATCTAAATGAATGGCATAGTGATCTCAACTGGCTAGAGCAGCCTTCTTATGGTTCGGTATTGCGTGCTAAAGAAGTACCTACAGTTGGTGGAGATACTATTTTTTGCAGCATGACTGCTGCTTATGAGGATCTTTCTCCCGAATTAAAAATACAATGTGAACATTTAAAAGCGTACCATGATTTTACACCAATTTATCAGGCTATGTTCATAGAAAAACCAGATGAATTAAGGAAAATGCAGGACTATTATCCTGCACAAGCACACCCAGTGATACTAACTCATCCCTTATCCGGTAAAAAATCTATATTTGTCAATCGCGTTTCAACCACTAAAATTTTGCAGATGGCTGCAGAAGAGAGTCGTGCGCTGTTACAAATTTTATTTAATACCGCTAATAAACCAGAGTATCATGCACGTTACCGTTGGGAAGTCAATGATATTGCTTTGTGGGATAACTTAGCGACACAGCATTATGCCGTTTCAGATTATTGGCCGGCAACTCGGAAAATGGAAAGATTATCTTTATCAGGAATTTTGATCTAATTCTTACAAGAAGCTATTAAATAGCAGGAGGCTATTGAATAATGGTAAATAATAAACCACATCTTATATTTGTAGGGTTTCATCCATCTGCTGTAGATGCCATTGATTTTGTTAATTATCGTATCAGTATTATTGTGCATGAATATGTTGTCGATACCTTAGATGTGTCGATTCGTGATCGATTGACAGGTTTAGGTGTGCTCAAAGTGCCGCATAATATGAATTTGGAAGAATATATTGATGCGATGCCTGAGATTGAAGCATTAGCGGCTACATTAATTGAGCAACATGGCCGCCCTAAAGCATTTATTGCCTTATATGAACATGTCACTTTACCCGCCGCTTTATTGCGAAAAAAGTTTTCAGTGCCAGGTACTTCGGTAGATACGGCTATGTTATGCCGGGATAAAGTGAAAATGAAACAATGTTTGCAGGGTACGGCTATTCGTTATCCTCAATTTAAAGCAGTCGATAGCAGAACAACACTGGATGAAGTTAAAGAATTTATTCATCCACTAAAAGAAAAACTAGTATTAAAGCCAAGGGCACAAGCTGCGAGCGAGGGTGTTTTTGTTTTTAAAAGTCATGCCCAATTAATAACTCATATTGTCCAAAACGGCTTAGCTGATCGTTACCAACTTGAAGAGTTCATTAGCGGTGAGTTGTGTCATTTTGATGGAATTGTGCGTAATGGCACGCTGATTTTTTTTAGTGCATCGAAATATACTACGACTTGTTATGACTATGTAAATAATAATGTTCCTATGGCATCGATTACCATCGATAATGCTAAATTATTTAGCCAAGCTAAGTGTTTTACAGAGATTATTTTACGTCAAGTGGGTTTATGTGATGGAACTTTTCATTTAGAAGCTTTTCTTGTTCCCCAGGATGAATGGATATTTTTAGAGATTGCTAATCGTTTTGGTGGTGCCGGTGTGGTCCCCCTCATGAAAAAAGTTTATGGTGTCGATTTAGTTAAAGAAACTATTTTAGCGGATATGTTAGAGCCCTCCGAAATAACACGGCCCATAACTACTTTAGATTGTAATTTTTCTTCAGCGTGGCTTTATATCCCAGTACCGTTAAAACAGGTTTGTCAAGTTACTGCCGTTTTGGTATCGATCAGCTTCCGGAAGCGAGTATTGTCGCGTCAGATAAAGTAGTGGTGGGGCAGTGGTTAAATCAGAGTGTGGGTCCTTTTCCACACGCGGGACGTTTTTTTATTAAAGATGAAACCTACGATAAAGTTAAAGCAGTTTGTGAAGAAATAGTTAAAGTGTACCGAGTTTCGGTAACCACTAAAGATAACATAGAAAACAGTTTAGTTAGCGCTCCCACTCGCTCTTGACATGGAAAACAGCGATGATGCAAAAATCATTAGTAGATATATTAAAAACTAGGTTGAATTCCTTTTCTGATGAAGTGGCTATACAGGATGATGTGCGTGTATATACTTATAATACACTGGTCAGGTTGGCAATTAAGATTGCTGCTTTTTTAAAGCAATGTGGTGTTGATATAAATCACCCTGTTGCGATTGAGTTGCCACGTTGTGCAGAGTTAGCGGTTCTTGTTGTTGCCTGTTTATTCGCGAAAATTCCTTTCCTATTGATCAATAGGACATGGCCCACATTAAAAAAAGAAAAACTCATTGCATTAACTAATCCGTTTATAAAAATTAGCTTAGACAAAGGTGATTTTGCTTTCTCTGATACCGATTTATTTTTTTTACCAGTAAAAATATAAAATTTGAATACAAAGAAAATGCAATTCCTTTACTTGGGCAAGAGGATTTCATTGCCTATTTTGCTTGTTCATCGGGGAGTTCGGGAGAAATAAAGTGCGCATTGATCGGGGCGAAAGGATTATTTTTATTAATGCGCAATCAAGGCAATTATTTTGGATTGGTTCCAGGAAATAAAGTTTTACAAGTCGCTAATCCAGCTTTTGACGCGATTATTTCTGAAATATTTGTAACTATTTGGTCAGGTGCAAAACTTAGAATTGTTTCGGTAGAAGATAACTTAGTAGTTCCAACATTGTCGATGTTACTTGAAATTGAGTCTGTTGATTTAATTACATTGACACCTTCTGTTGCGCGAAAGATAAAACCTGAATTATTGTTTGATGTTAAAACATTAGTATTAGTAGGTGAAATGATTGATCCCGCATGGATAAAGGTATTTGTTGGAAAAGTTCGACTGATTAATGCTTTTGGTCTCTGTGAAGCGACTGTCTGTAGCCATATGTATGAAATCAACGATAGTGAAATGGCAACTTGTATCGGCATGCCATTATCTCCTGTTGATGCCCGTGTGGTGGATGAATGTGGAAAAACAGTGCCAAAGGGAGGATTGTGGCGAGTTATGGTTGTACGGTGATCTCGTAGGTTATGGCTATTTAGAAAAAAAACTTCAGGAAGATACTTTTTTTTATGATAGTCAACGCCAGATGAGGGGATTTAAAACTAATGATATTGTTAAAGTTGATGCGCATAATCGATTTTTTTATTTAGGACGTCGTGATCAACACATTAAACTACGTGGGCAAAAGGTCAATTTAAATGAAGTAAAGTTAACAGCTTTGCTATGCAAAGGTGTTGAAAGTGCTCATGTTTTTCTATTAGAAAATAAGGATAAGCTTGTACTTGTCTATCAAGGTGAAAGTAATGAATTAGAAATGAGAAAACAATTAGCTAGTTATTTACCTAAAGTAGCTATACCCGAACTAATTATTAACTGTCATTTACCATTGAATGAAAACGGTAAATTGGATTTATTGGTTTTAAAAAAGCTAATTGCAGAGCATAGACGAATTAAATTCCATGAGGCTGTTGAGCAGAATGCTGGCCGAAGAATTTGGGAAGCTATACTAGAGCATAATGATTTTTCAGATAATGATAATTTTTTTGATATCGGTGGTGATTCTTTAAAAATTGTAGAATTAATGAGTGGTTTTTATGAAATATCAGGAAAAAAACTGAATTTATCTGTATTTCTTAATGAGCCTACGTTAAGGTATTTCAATACCTTACTTACTATTGAAGCGAAAACTTTAGATCCAGTCAAGTTATTACATCGACAATGCGATGAAATAAGACAATGGCACCTTGCGCTGAAAACAAGGCTGTCAAAACCGTATTGATGACAGGTGCTAGTGGTCGAGTAGGTGCAGCCATTTTGTACCATTTTCTCATACATACGGATTTAAAACTTATTTGTTTAGGTCGTGGTTCTGCACATCGAATTTTTAAACAGATGCTCCTTCGTTGTCCACGCTTAAAAGTAGACAATCGCTTGTGTTGGATTACTTGTGACCTCAGTGATAGTACCGCGTTGAAGTATCAACTCAATACACACTTGAACTATGAGACGATTGATGCAGTGATACATTGTGCTGCTCAAGTTAATCATTTATATGATTTATCAAGTCTTTATAAGCCTAATGTGACAGCGACTTATCATTTGCTTGAATGGGTTCATTCGAAAGCCATTCATAAATTTATTTACATCAGCAGTACTTCGGCAATATCTCCTTTATTGAAGAAGGGTGGGCGGCATACTGGCTATGATCTAAGCAAAGGAGCGAGTGAAGAATTGCTAAACTATGCTGCGCAAAAGGGTTTAAATACGTGTATTCTTAAATTGCCTTTAGTTTATGACTTAAACCATGATTCGCCACAGATACTTAAAAAAGACCATTTTATTTGCAGATTATTACAATGTATTAAGATGCAGTTAATGCCCGATTTATCCGATCATCTTGCGATACTTGCTGCTGAAGATTGTGCTAAGGTAGTATCGGCATTGACGTTAACCACACAGCATTTACCGAACGAATTGGTATTGGCAGACGAAGGTATATCGTGGCAAGAATGCTTAAAAGCGTTGTGTCATTGCCAGCTACTTAAAACGTCTTATGCACATTGGCGCGAACAATTATTGCAAATAACGTCTGAAGAAATGCCATTAACTGCTTTTTTACCGCTTTACCAAGCAAATGCGCCATTTCATCATGTGATGTTTCCTACTTCATTCTCCTTAAAAGAGAATGAAACCAAATTAGAATCATTTTTAAATTCATTGGGAATATGTACATTGAACTCTAAAGAAGTATTGAGCCGGCTTTCTACTCTCTTACTTCCATTAAATGGATAAGATAAAAACATGGAAGAGATTTTGCAAGTTGCTAAGAATATTGATATATGGTATGAAGCGAGCCAAATAAAACCTGAAGTTTACGTGAGAGAAAAAGCAATTCAAGCGTTTCATCTACAGCAAATGCAGCTAAATGCTTTGCATAGTGAAACAATAGCATCCGTTTTTGAGGCTTGGGAAGATCAACCGATACGTTTTTTTTTCTTTGTGATTGGTAGCCAGCTTTATTGTGGTCGTAAACTACTTTCTGACATAGTAACTTGCCATGGATCGCCTGGCTTTTTTTGTTCATTAGTAAAGATAGAAATGTTATTAGGTGAATTGATCCGCTCACAAGTATCTCAGGAGGGAGTTGAATTATTTTATAAACCGCTGTCTTTTACAAAGCGTTGCCAGGTATTTGAACAGCTGAAGAGCCATCGTGAGATTGATATTTACCATCCTTTTGTTCATTTGTCTAAAGTAGAGCGACGTGAGATTAATACGCCAGAGCAAGGTTGGTTTATTACGAAAGAGAGAGCACATTTGTTTAGTTTGGGTGAACGTTATTTACGTCAAATTAGCGCAGATTTAGTCAAATCAGGTGAGAATAAACAACCCATTGTTTACGATCCAGCTTGTTCAACTGGCGAATTTTTAAGTGTTATCAAACAAGCTGTTCCTGAAGCTATTGTTATTGGACAGGATATCAGTCCAAAAATGTGTGAATGGGCCGCACCTAAACTAGATCAAGTTATTTGTGGTAATTCAATGAAGCCAGGTATTGCAACAGCCTCCTGTGACTATATATTTTTTCGTTTTTTAAATGCGGAGGTTGTGTCAACGCAATTAGCCAAGCAATTATTTAAACAAATTATTTGCTGTTTAAAGCCGAATGGTCAGGCAATTTTATTTGGTCATACACCTGTTTTACTTGCTTTATCGTTCATAGAAAGTTTGGGGTTTCAGGTGAAATCCTGCAATCACTACGTTGAAGACGAAGTGGCTGTAGTTCAGTACTATGTTATTACACCGAAAGCACAATAAAGGGAGAGATAGCACATGTTAATGACACAATCTGGTCAACCCATACCTACGGCAGCGATTGGAGGAATGAAGTGGACATCGAACCTTTATATGGTGTTGTGAATATACAAAGGTCAATCAAAACGTTAGATAAAGCGTTACAGCAGGGTTTTTTTCATATTGATACGGCTGATTGTTATTTGGGTTCAAATGGAAATTTAGATGGTGAAACGTTTATTGGAACAGTGCTAAATAAAAAATTTTTAGATACTACAATGACGAGAGAAGAGGTTTTTATTGCCAGTAAATGTGGTATTAAACTTAATTCTACGCAGGCTTGGTATAGAGAAGTGGATATTAGTCCACAATATATTACGACAGCGTGTGAAGCTAGCCTTGCTCGGCTACAAACGCCTTATCTTGATTTATTTTACTTACATCGTATCAGCGAAGAAAACAATACGATTGAAGAGAGTATGCAAGCCATGTCGGTTTTGTTACTTAATGGGAAGATTCGCTATGTAGGTCTATCCGAGGCTAATGTAGATGTCATTTTACGTGCTGATAGTCAATTACGGCGTTTAACTTCGGGAAAGCATGGCATTAGTGCCATTCAAACAGAATATAATTTTTTACATCGAGGTCCAGAAAACGATGGTGTATTCCGCTTATGCCAAGAACAGAATATGAGTTTCTTCGCTTATAGCCCTTTATGTCGAGGTTTGGCAACAGATATGACAATGATATTTTCTGAGAATGATTGTCGAAAGGGATTAGAACGTTTTCAAGGTAAACATTTAGCACATAATCAAATGGTAATGAAAAATGTGCGTAAATTAGCGCAACACAATGGCTATTCGTTAGCGCAGTTAGCAATTGCTTGGCTTATCACGCAAACCAAAAGCTTTAATATTTTGGCTTATCCTGTTTTTGGTACAGCAGATCCGGAGCACTTAATTGAAAATATTGTAGCTTTGACGATGAAACTGGATATTAATTTGTTATCTGATATAAATCAGCTTTTACCTATAGGGGTGGGAAAAGGTCTACGCTATCCTAAATTAGATATGCAAGAATTCAAGTTAACTTATTAATTTTATTTTATAATAAAAAAGGGGATAACAGTTAATTCAATTACTGCTAAATAATAAAACTATTATCATGAATAAGTTTTTATGGAAAAAACCGCCTTCGAAATTATGTATTTCTCGTTCAGAAATACATGTTTGGAAAGAGTTTTTAAGTACTGGTTTCAAAAAAAATAAAGGCCGATTAACTATTCTTTCAGAAGAAGAGAATAAACGTTTAAGGTCATTTAAATTTGAAAAAGACCGTTTTTGTTACGCAATCACTCATTCTATGAAACGTTGGGTGATTGCTAGCTATTAACTGAAAAAAGCTTTATTGTTCCAGAATTAAAAGAAATTCACAGCGATATCATTTATCAATGCCAAATTAATCAAAAACCAGGCTACTTTTTCTTTTTAGTAGAACATGAATCAACCGCTAAAAATGAATTAATGGCTTTTCACTTATTACACTATATGGTTTCTTTATGCTCCGAGCATCTTCAGCAAGGACATAAAAAACTACCTATTATTTTACCATTATGATTTACCATGGAGAAATTTCTCCGTACCCGCATTCAACCGACTTATACGATCATTTTGCAGACCCGGAGTTTGCGCGAGAAGTGGCTTTCAAACCCTTTACGCTGATTGATCTCACTATTCTATCCGATGAAGAAATTAGCCAGCATGGCCTGGCTCCCCTGATGGAAATGCTGTTTAAACACTATCGAGCTAAGAGTTTTCTATCTATTATGAGGAAAATGTTGCAAAGCCAACTGATTCAAAATGTAGTCAAACAGCTCAATATATCCTACCTGAATGATATGCTAATCTACGTATTATCAACCACTCAGGATGAAATAGAACCCAAGGCCGCTCAATATTTAATTCAGGAGCTTATCAGCGCCTTCCTAGAAGAGCTGACGAGGAAAAGTATCATGACTTTTGCACAACAACTTAAAGAAGAATATAAACAAGAGTTTATGAACACCATTGCACGTCAACTTCAACAACAGAGCCTAGAGCAAGGTCGTAGAGAAGAAGACTTAATTATTGCCAAAAGAATGCTTGCTAGAGGGACTAATCGTGAGTTTATTAAGAATGTTACAAGCTTATCAGACCAAGATTTACTTGATCTAAAAGATTAATATCCCCATCACTTTTTATAAAATTCAAGACAGTATATAAGACGATCTATTCTAGAACAGTCAAAGGCTATTTTTTCTTTCCTTTACCCCACTTTATCAACCACCATTGTTCAGGAATATAAAAAAATCGAGATTAGAACGCGATACGTTTACCTTGCCAATCAAATAAATGACCACTCATTGCTGGCGTGGTTTTTTGGATTTGACTAAATAAGTAATCGGCAGCTTGTTTAGGTGAGAATAGTTTACCCGGTTGAACATTTTTTTGAAACGGTTCACTTAAATGGGTAGCAACGGTACCCGGATGATAACCACAAATCGCTGCGTTAGGAAAACGTCGCGACCATTCGATACTAATATTTTTTATAAACATATTGAGCACACATTTACTTGCCCGATAACTATACCACCCTCCTAAGCGATTATTTGAAAGACTAGAAACGCGAGCCGAGAGGTTAATAAAGATAAGTTCATCAGATTGACCCAGTTTTTTCGTCAAACACTGCGCTATCCAAATGACCGGCAGTGTGTTGACTCGCAAACTTTCATAAAACCACTCTGCTTGAAAATGAGCCAACGATTTTTCAGGTGCATGCTGGTTATCGTAAAGCATACCAATGGTGTTAACAATAACGGAGGGTAGTTGGTCAGTAGTATTAAAAATGTGCTGAACACTTTCAGGCCGCGTCATATCCGTATCGGGTCGGGAAAAATGCGTTACCTTAATTTTTTCGAGTCTGGCTTTCTCTGCCAAGGCTGAACCGATTCCACCGCCGCCGATTACCCAGATTTCTTTGGCAAAATCCATAGCTACTTTCCCTAAGAAGTTTTATAATCAATGATATGAAACTTAATCATATCATTTTGCCTTGTGTTATCGGTATAGCCATTTGTTTGCTCATTGCCGGTATTGAAGCGAGGATAACCGCAGCCGGCGTCAACACCTGGTATTACTCGCTAAATAAGCCTTTTTTTAATCCACCTGCTTGGATTTTCGCACCGGTTTGGTCTGTTCTTTATATCATGCTGGGTATTGTCGGTGGCTTAATTTGGTCAGTGCGCAAGAAGAATACTGCGTTGTTTACTTGTTTTTTGGTGCAACTACTTTTAAATTTTTTGTGGTCTTTTATTTTTTTTGGCGCGCAAGCGATTGGTTGGGCATTAGTCAATATTGTGTTACTTTGGAGCACGTTATGCATCACCTTATACCTGGCATGGCAACGATTTAAAATCGTTTTTTATTGGCTATTGCCTTACTTTATTTGGATAAGTTTTGCAACGATCCTTAATTTCAGTCTTTGGATATTAAATTAATGAAATACTTTCTCTATATAACATCCCAGTTCCATGCAATTGATTAGATACCCATAAATCTATTAAATGATTATTATAAATACATTCATCTATTTCAGTTATAACTTTATGCAATAGGCAGTCTTGGATTTCCTGCTCTAAAAATTCCATCAATGTTTCTTCATCAATAACCCACCACTTATCATTTTTTTCTGGCAGTAGAAGTCCTATACGCTGTCCCCAATGCAAATCCCAAACTAAAGGCCTAAGTTTGATACATGTTGGATCTAAAAGCTCAGCAATAGCTTTTGAATAAACGCCGAGATTAAGGGTGAATTTTATGCCAAACTCGTTACTACTGCTTCAACTCTTTTGAAAGCCAATAACACCCCCATTATCTTCATTTTTTTTATAAAAAATGTCTGCTCTGCGTGAATAGCCGTGTTCTCTAAGTGTGTGATAAATATTTTTAAGTAATTGCTTATATGCTTCAACTAACTTCGTATTTTTGAAGAGATTCTTTCATGAGTTTATCGTAGTCTTCTTTTAGTCCAGTCAGTTGTGGACAATGTTGTAGATATTCATGAAGTTCAGGTATCATCAGTTTGAATTTTCTTTTTCAGCATGGGCGGATAATAAGGCTGAAAGCTTTATCAATATTTGCATTCTCACACGTTCTATTCCATCACGGAATTCGCCAACTTCTATTTCCTCTTCTTTCTTCATTCTTTCTACGGAAGCAAGCCACTTATCGATTAATTGTTGATCACTAAGATGTTTATCAATTGCTGGGATTCCATAAGTTAATATTAACGCGGAAATCTCTTAAAATAGTTCTTCAACATCGGTGGTATCATCATAGTCCCACTATTTGTCACCCACTCTGTACACAAAAATCATCCTTTTGTCGAGCTGGGTGTTCTTTAGGAACTAAAGAACCCACTCTTGTGTCCCAATGGTAATTACCAAGTGAAGGATGTTCTGTTATTTTTTTTCTGTTCTATACCAAGATAACTCGGTACTTAAATCCTTTTTTATGGTTTGTGAAGGGGGGGGGAACCTATCTTGCTTAAAAAGCAACTCAGCGCGATAAAAAGCAAAGACATAACCGCTTTCACCCGCTTGTTTGTAGAATGTTAGCGCATCTTACCAGCATGCTAAGCATTCATACTTTCTACCGAGATAATAATTTGCTTCACTCGAACAACCGGTTTCATTACATAAACTATGCAGTTGATCGAAGGCTTCTATGTCCTTTTGTTGCACGGCTTCTAAATAATAGGTGCACGCCAGGGCTAAATTTTTTTAACATGCTGTCCATAATGAAAAGATTTTCCTAAACTCAGCTTATCTCTATACCCAAACAAATATAAATAACGAGTTTGCAATCTATTTTTTGGCATATTTTTTATCCTTATTCCATTTTATATGATTTAATATCTAATTTTTTTTACCAAAAAACTTCAAAAAGTATAAATTATCTCAGCTATACTGACTAGATAGTAACTCGATGATATTATTTGATATTGGTTATTAATAATAAAAGAGATCTCTTGTTAATATTTTATTTACAAGATTTTTCTTATTATTTTTAATAAAAAATATTTAGCGGCAATAAGCTAATATATTGGTTAACAATGTATTACTTCCTCTATGAGTGAGTAATAAAATCGCGTTTTATGTCCATAATTAACGAAAATTGTTTGTTCTATAAAATGACTCAGTAAGGAAATTTTTCAAATGTTGTATTCTTTTGAGGATCGAGTTCCAAAGTGCCTGGGCGATAATTATTTTATTGCCGCCAGCGCGGAAGTAATTGGCTCGGTAATTATTCATAATAACGTTATTATCCTGTCCAATGCGGTCGTGCGGGGAGACAATGATATGATTGAAATCGGTGAAAATACGAATATCCAGGATGGGGTGATTATCCATACAGACTCGGGATGTCCGATGAAAATAGGGAAAAACGTGACTATTGGACACAACGCGGTATTCCATGGACAAGGTATTGATTATTCGGTGATAGGTATCGGAGCGACTGTCCTAGCCAATGCGATTATTGGTAAAAATTGTATGATTGGTGCGCAGATAATTCACTCGTAATTGGCGTAGGAAAAGTGAAGTCAACGCTCACTCAGGATCAAGTAGAAAATTTAAAAAAATACTCTCTTCATTATCTTGAAAAAATTGCTCGATATAAGAAGGGACTTAAACCCTATCTATGTAAATAGATTTTTAAATTTGATTCAAATAACATAAACTCAATAATTAATTTGAAATAATAAAAAACTGTATAGTTAAATCGTTTCACTTCATTTATGAAAAGGTAATTTTTTTTGTAAAAATATTAAATAAAAAAATGATTATGAAATAAGATGAAAGAAGGTTACAGAATTTTTCAGTTAAACAGACATCAATCATCAATATTTTTTTAAGTAAATAATATAAAGCACCAGTTTAGAGGTCATATAAGTGGGATAAATACTTAATAAAATTTTAGTTGAAAAAAGATTAATAAAAACTAAGTGAGAGTGCGATACGGAGGCGATTTTAATTAAATTTTACTCAGTTAGAAAAATAATAGTGTGTTTGGTTAGGTGAAATGGTTAATTATCAATAAACTTCCGAGGATTTAAAGTATTTAAACCTTTAGTTTTTTCCAAGCAATTGATGGTTATAAGACTTTCTCAAGAAAAAGCAAAATGATATCTCTCTTTGCAACAGGATTTGATAAAAGAGAAGGGAAGCGTCGCTCTATTTAGTTCGTATTCTGTTTCTTAGTGATCGAATCTACATGGGCAATATTAGATGCTTGCTAGTTAAAGAAGGTTTAATCAATTTAAGCGTTGAGTTGATTGGCCGCAAGTGAATCAAACATTCAGGGAATGTTGATGTCTCTTTATTATTTTTTATAATATACATAAAGATAAAAAATCAATAGAGATAAGATAAGCTTTATAAGAGTAGCTCAATCACTAACGTTATTGTTAATTAGATTTATTTTTTATCTGGTTACAGTCATTCGAATATATTGTTAGTAAATGCGCGTTGTCAATATTGAGTCTTTGTTACTCGCTCTGCGGCTATTTTGCCAAAATATATCCTTATCGGTAAATTTATATGTTTAAAACCTAAAAAAGATAATGTTTTTAACAGGAAAAGAAACATTCACTTTGTAACCCAGTATTAAAAGTCAAAGTTTAAACAGAATACTTTGATTTTTCTTATAATATTGGGTTTTGCATGGCTTATCTCGACATAGCCCTAGTGACAATATCGTTAAAAAAGAATAGACTACCGGATCGTTAGAAAAATATGATTGATATTTATGGAAAACCTGGTTGTTGTTATCCTAGGCCTGAGTGAATCAAAACTTATCGATGAAATTTTTACCTTAGTTGCGCAGTGTGGGTGCAAAGTAATGGATGCGCGTCTTAATACTACGTCGACACATGTGTCGACGTTGTTGATAGGCGGCGCGTGGAACACCGTAGCGCTTAAAAAATATACAGGGCAGGTTCTGTTATCACGGACGCAGTTTCATAATCCCCAACCTGAGAGTTTCCCTTACTCGTCTTATATTGTTGCGCCAAACTCATCGGATGCAGTGGTAAAATTAATCCAATTTTTATCTGAGTATGAATTAACACTTTACAATATGAATGTTGAATCCTACAAAGCACCGATCACGGAAGCACCGATGTTAGGAATTTCTTTGTCTTTCGGTTTTCCAGCCCATGAATTGGTTGCGGATTTCCGAGAACAATTTATTGTTTTTTGTGATGAAAATAATTTCGATGTGGCGATGGAGCCGCAAAAAAATTAATTAACGATTTATTGATAAAAATTAGATTCTATCATTATGGTTATTGTAAATAAGCTTGCGCCAGACTTTAGTTTACCCGCCACGGATGGTGAGGTGATTCGACTTGCTGATTTACGTGGAAAAAATGTTGTGCTGTATTTTTACCCGAAAGATTGTACTCAATTTGTTGCATTAAATACCGTTGTGTTGGGTGTTTCACGAGATACACTGCGCTTGCATCAAAAATTTAAAACAGAACAACAGTTTCCATTTGAACTTCTTTGCCGATACAGAACAAAAAGCCTGTCATGACTATGATGTTTTGAAGGAAAAAATTCGCTATGGTAAAAAAACATGTGGTATAGAACGGAGTACCTTTTTAATCGATAAAGAAGGAATCCTTCGCGATGAGTGGCGAAACGTCCGTGTCCCCGGGCATGCGCAAACAGTGTTACAAGCCGTTAAAGCGTTGGCTAACTCAGGCTAAGTGTTCTCATGAACGGTCGTTTTTTTTTGATGGGTCACCGCATTCAGTATTGCTTTACTCACACTCGCTAACGGAATTGCAAAAAATACACCCCAAAAGCCAAGTAGCCCCCCCAAAAATCAGCACCGCTAGAATAATGGTCACCGGATGTAAATCAACCGCTTCCGAGAAAAGTAAAGGGACGAGTACATTCGCATCTAACGTGATAATGATCGCATAGACCGTTAACAGATAAGCAAAGTGTGCACTCCATCCCCACTGGGTAAATGCGATAATGATAATTGGAAGGGTGACCATCACGGCGCCGATGTAAGGAATAACAACCGAAATACCGACTAAAACGCTGAGTAACATCGCATAGTCAAGCTTAAGTAAGGTCAAACGCTGCGAGGCTCACTAACCAAACAATCAGCATTTCAACCGCTTTCCCTCGGACATAGTTCCCCGTTTAAACCTGTGAAATCAGACGTCGTTTTTTTGGTAAATATTGGCTAATCCAGGAAGTAATCTTTTTTTCATCAAGTAAGAAAAAATAAACGAGCAGCGGAACTAAGACAAAATAAATCGCAAAGGCAATGACATTCGGGATATATAATAGCGAAGTAGACAGTATTTTTTGTCCAAAATGCGTCAGGCCACTTTTAAATTGCAAAATCCAATCTTGAATTTCATTTGCTGAGACATAATCTGGGTAGCGCGCCGGCAAGTAAGAAAGAATTTCTTGGCCCTTAGCGGCCATATTCGGTAGCTCTGAGACAAGATTACTGAATTGGCGAAACAATAAAGGGAGTAAACCAATAATTCCAATGATCAATAGCGCAAAAAAGCTGATATAAACGCCGAGTACAGATAGCATTTGTGGTAATCCAAGCTTTTCTAAGGAGTGGATAGGCCATTGTAATAAATAGGCCAGGACAATACTCACTAATACGGGCGCTAAAATACCACCGAGCGTTGCAAACAGAACGAGAATGAAGGCAAGAAATAACCATAACATGGCAAGTTCTGGATCAAGAATATAGCGATCTAACCAATTTTTCAGAAGTTGTTGCATCGGATTTCAGTTCAGTAGAACAAGGAAGCTAGTTTGCAGTCTATTGAACGGTTTACAGAAAGTCAAAACGTGTCGGTAAAATGAATTAGGTTAGACGCGCTAAACAGAAAAAGTGTCACTAAACAGTAAATAGGGTACGTTATGTCGGCGGGACCGCATAACATACCCTAAAGCTAAAGGAAGGAGTTATTCCCACTCAATGGTTGCAGGCGGTTTGCCTGATATATCGTAAACCACTCGTGAAATACCCGGAACTTCATTAATAATACGATTGGAAATCGTTTCTAAAAGTGTGTAAGGAAGATGTGCCCAGCGCGCGGTCATAAAGTCAGTCGTTTCAATCGCGCGAATCGCAATAATTGGCGCGTACTGACGCGCATCACCAATGACGCCGACTGAATTCACGGGGAGAAAAACACAAAACGCTTGGTTCACCTTGCGGTAATAACCTTGTTGGTGGAGTACTTCTTGGAGGATTGCATCGGCTTTACGAAGGAGTTCAATATTCTGACGATTGACCGCACCTAAAATACGAATTGCTAAACCTGGACCGGGAAAAGGATGCTTATAAACGACGTCAGGGTGTAAGCCAAGTTCTAAACCTAATTGGCAGACTTCATCTTTAAATAACTCACGTAGTGGCTCAAGGAGTCTGAGTTTCAGGGTATCAGGCAGTCCTCCCACGTTATGATGCGATTAATCGCATGTGCTTTTTGTGCCCCGATTCCCGCCGATTCAATGACATCAGAATAAATCGTGCCTTGTGCCAGCCATTTAATATCGGGATGTTGACTGGCTTCGGCTTCAAAAATTTCGACAAATAAATTACCAATCGCTTTTCGTTTTTCTTCTGGATCGGTGACGCCAGCTAAGACCTGTAAAAAGCGTTCAGAGGCATCAATTTTGACCACATCAATCCCTATTTTATCTGCTAGCTCTTGAATCACTGCATCCTTGTCACTGGTCCGTAATAAGCCTGTATTGACAAACATACACAACAATTGTTTACCAATTGCACGATGTAATAGTGTCGCTAAGACAGTGGAATCGACACCGCCTGATAAGGCCAAGAGGACTTTTTCCGAGCCGACTTTTTCTTTAATTTCTGTTATTTCATGCTCTAATATTTTATGGGCGGTCCAGTTGGGACGACAATGACAGATCTCGCTAATAAAGCGAGCTAAAATAGTTTGTCCATGATGGGTATGGGTGACTTCAGGATGAAATTGTAAACCATAGAATTGACGTTGTTCATCTGCCATGCCGGCAATCGGTGTATTCGGGGTATTAAGGAGTACCGAAAATCCACAGGGAACTTGTTCAACGTGATCGCCGTGACTCATCCATACATCGAGATGCGAGGCGTCTTCCTGATCTAAAATACCTGACAATAAAGGCGTGGGTTCAATAATACGTGCTTGTGCATAACCAAATTCGCGATTTGAGCACGAAGCGACTTTACCGCCTAATTGTTCCGCCATTGTTTGCATGCCATAACAGATACCTAAAACGGGGCAACCTAAACTAAACACAATCGCTGGAGCACGCGGTGTGGTCTTGCAGGTTACTGTTTCGGGCCCACCCGATAAAATAATGCCTTTCGGTGCAAACGCCTGGATTTCGGCTTCGGGAATATCATAAGGGTGTACTTCACAGTAAACGTGTTGTTCTCGAATACGTCGAGCAATCAGTGGAGTATATTGTGAACCAAAATCAAGGATAAGAATACGTTCTGCAAAACTATTCATGGTCATTTTGTTCTCCATTTTTTGTTAAAGTTAAAGTACTGGATTCCCACGCAACGTGAGTGAATCGGTGCTGTTTTTTCTGTTTATATCAGTTGAGAGGGTATGTCTAAAAACCTATCCAAAGAAAACCAACTCACATTCAGACTTCAGCTTTCTCTAAAGTAGTTGGGTGCTTCCTTCGTAATACTGACGCTGTGGACATGGCTTTCACGCATGCCAGCGGCGGTAAGCTTAATGAACTGTGCGTGTTCATGGAGCTCTTTGAGAGAGCGGCTTCCCGTATACCCCATTCCGGCGCGAACGCCACCCAATAAGTGGTGCAGTACGCTCGACAAAGGTCCTTTGTACGGGATTCGTCCTTCAATTCCTTCAGGGACTAATTTGCTGGCTTGGGTATTCATTTGAAAATAACGATCGGCCGATCCTTGTTGCATTGCGCCCAAAGAACCCATTCCACGATAGGCTTTATAAGGTTGACCTTGATACAGCTCAATTTGCCCAGGTGCTTCTTCTGTGCCCGCGAGCAGTCCACCCACCATCACTGCATGTGCGCCTGCTGCTAAGGCTTTACATAAATCACCCGAATAGCGAATCCCGCCATCGGCAATAATTGAGACAGGCTTGTCTTTTAACGCATGCGCAACATTCATAATCGCGGTTATTTGCGGCGCGCCGACGCCCGTTACAATCCGGGTCGTGCAGATGGATCCTGGACCGACGCCCACTTTTACCACATCCACCCCGGCTTTGGCTAGCGCGGCCGCCGCCGCGGCTGTCGCAATGTTCCCTGCGATCAGGGGGAATTGTTTTTTGATCCATTGCACACGATCTAAAACGGCTTTTGAATGACCATGAGCGGTGTCAACACAAAGTATATCGGCACCGGCCGCAATTAATGCCAGAACGCGTGCTTCGGTGTCTGGGCCAACACCAATCGCGGCACCGACACGAAGTTGACCGTGCACATCTTTGCTGGCGAAGGGTTTTTCTTGCGATTTTTTGAGATCTTTAGCGGTCACAAGACCTCGACAATGGAATTGTTCATCGACCAGTAAAATCTTTTCAAGCCGATGTCGATGTAATAACTCCATAATTTCTTCGAGGCTTGCGTGTTCATTGGCGGTGATCAACCGTTCTTTGGGGGTCATAATCGCCTGAATCGGTTGATCGAGATCGTCTTCAAAACGACAATCTCGGTGGGTCACAATCCCCACTAACTTTTGATCTTCCGTCACAGGGACCCCGGAGATAAAATGAGTTGCCATTAACGCATTCAATTCACGTAATGTAGTTTGGGGTGTAATCGTAATTGGGTTGCGCACCACACCACTTTCAAAGTTTTTAACTTTTTTACTTCGCGAACTTGTGTTATGAAGGACACCGAGTCCTCCTTCTTGAGCTAAAGCAATGGCTAAGCGTGCTTCGGTGACCGTATCCATGGCTGCTGAGATGAGAGGTGTTTCCAGGCAAAGAGAGGGAGTCAATTGTGTGGCCAGTGAAACCTCTTGGGGAAGCACTGAAGAATAACCAGGGAGTAACAAAATATCGTCAAACGTTAAACCTTCTTCAATCGATCTCATAAACAAAGCCTAGAAAAATTTTGTAAAAGGTACCTTATAGCGGGCCCTAAAGTCTAGTCAAATTGCGTCCAAATATAAGGAACGACTTCTTTATATAAGGAACGACTTCTTTACTCGTCAGTGACTTACTGAAATAAATTATTATCTATTTTTAGTTAAGCACTTGAGTTAAAATGTATTTTCTATATTTAATAAATATCTGTTTGCAAGGAGATTTATCTGTATGACCACATCGCTGAAAAATCGGTTGGAAACGCCAGGGGCTCGGCTTAAATACCTTCGTGCGATTCTTCATTTGACTCGGGCTTATATTGAAAAGCAGTATAAACTGCCTGAAATCACGTTAAAATCATGGGAAAACGGTACGATTAGGCTTTCTAAAAATGGAGTGAAACGATGTGTGAATGTTTATCGAAGTGAGGGGTTGATTGTCGATGAAGGCTGGATAGCTGAGGGCAAAGGTTTAGACCCAACGATTCGGCTTTCGGTTGGGCACTATTTTTCGACACCCAGCGATGCCACGTTACCGATTGAAGAAGACGATGAAGTTGCAATGATGCGTGATGCGAATGTTTTCCGTTCACATTACCCCAATGCGGTGGTATTGATTGTCTCTAACGATGAAATGAGCCCTTATTATGTTCCAGGCGATTACG
Organism: Rickettsiella massiliensis 20B; assembly: GCF_000257395.1. Taxonomy (GTDB): domain Bacteria; phylum Pseudomonadota; class Gammaproteobacteria; order Diplorickettsiales; family Diplorickettsiaceae; genus Diplorickettsia; species Diplorickettsia massiliensis. The sequence goes on along the minus strand of NZ_AJGC01000001.1, from coordinate 584,459 downwards.
TCGGAGGCAGAATGCGCTCAGTCAATGAGTTGGACTCCGTGGTCGATAGAGATTGTATTATTTACTTAAAGGATGGCACTCAATATTTTAGACGTGTTTTCCGAGATAACTTTGGGCGCTATAATCTCGCTTGTTTAAATCCAGCTGGGACGACTTCAGAGCCTGTTTTATTTAATGCCGAGATCGAATCCGTTGCACCGGTATGTTGGATTCGTAAGAAGGATGAATAAACAAGATTAGGCGGATAAAAACCGTTCGGTGTCTCGTTCTATAATTTTTGTAAGGTCGTGCTTGAGACGGTAAAGTTTTGTGTGATGTTTTTTTAGAAAAGCGTAGTAATCAAATCTCGAAAATCCCGTTGCAAGCATGACCATATACTCAATATTTTTTGTTTGATGACGTAAAATGATCCCACCTTTTATTCCATGACGATGGCGTTGACGCATCACTTCTTTGCCAAAGGAGTCGATATGATCGACTTCCGAAAAAGGAATAATTTTTCGAGATGAGTTGAAAAGTACTTTAATCAATGGGTCTTTTCCAGCAATTTGTTTTTCTTCGATATGTTGTTGCCACTCTGGCCGTGAAATAAGTGAAGTGAATTCTTCTTTGCTAGGACTTCCTAACCCCACCGCAAAATAATCGATCGGAAACAATTTAATCGCATTAACGTAGTCAAAAAAAGTGATACGAGTTGACGCCGTTTTAATAGGAACATAACGATAATTACGCATAAACAAACATACCTATTCGCGATGAGTTAATTGTTTTTTTCAGTTACTGCTGAAAATAAGTAGTATTTATTGTGACAACATGGTATAAGATTGACATCTCATTATATACTATACTGATAGGTAATTCTATCGATAGATGATTCTATCTTTTAAGTATAGGAAACCTAATGTTTTCTAGTAGTTTACTATCCAAGCCCTTTTTGATCATTGCCCATCGGGGTGGGGCCGGTTTATGGCCAGAAAATACCCTTTATGCGTTGCAACAAGCGGCCGAGCTTGGAGCTGATCTGAGTGAGATTGTGAGTCGTGATGGGGTATTAGTCGTGATTCATGACGAGACTCTCGAGCGTACAACCAATGGTCAAGGGCGCGTTCAAGATTTTACGTTTGCAGCGCTGAAAAAGTTTGATGCGGGGTATCATTGGACGCAAGACGGGGGGCATACATTCCCATTTCGGGGTCAAGGACTCACCATCCCGTCTTTGGTTGAAGTGTTTGATGCGTTACCCGAAAAGCCTTTTAATATCGAGATTAAACAAAGTACTCCGCCGCTCTTAGCCGCGTTACGAGATGTCATCCATAAATACGCGAAAACACAGCGTATCCTGGTTTCTGCCTTTAACCCGCGAGTAATGAAAGTATTTCGTCGTCTATGCCCCCGTGTGGCGACCGCCGCTCATGATGATGAAATTCGCCAATTGGCTAAAATGAGTCGATTTTGCTTAGAAAATTTTCTGAATTTGAAAGCCGATCGCTTAGAAGTCCCTTATTCTATTGTAAAAACCCGTCTCATTCATGCGGCCCATAAACTGGGGAAACGGATTGATGTTTGGACAGTCAATGAAACAAAAGTGATGCAAAGTCTAATAGATTGGGGGGTAGATGGTATCTTAACCGATTTCCCCGATCGCCTACTTAAATTACGTCACGCGGACCCTCCTGTACAATCTTAAACGGTTGAGCGACGTATTCGATTTTCTGTACGCTAAAGCGAAGCTTTTTTCTAAACCCCATTCACATAAAACACGCTAGGTGTCCGTCGCTGAAATCTGTATAATGCAGGAAAGATTTTTAGGGATTCTTCCTGCTAAAATAACTGAGTATAAAGAGTATGACTATTCAAAGAACGCTTTCTATTATTAAGCCCGATGCGGTCCGTAAAAATAAAATTGGTGCCATTACGTCACGCTTCGAAGAAGCAGGCTTACAAGTGATCGCCGCTAAATTCAAACAGCTAACCAAAGAAGAAGCCGGTGCTTTTTATCAAATTCATCAAGGTAAACCGTTTTTTTGATGCCTTAGTCGATTTTATGTCTTCAGGGCCAGTTATGATTCAAGTGTTAGAGGGGGTTGACGCGATTGCTCGTAATCGTAATATCATGGGTGCTACCGATCCTCGACAGGCTGATCCGGGTACGATTCGTGCGGATTATGCTGAAAATATTGATCAGAATGCAGTCCATGGTTCAGATAGCCCTGAAACCGCCAAACAAGAAATTAATTTTTTCTTCACTGAAGAAGATTGTTTTAGTCGAGTCATTTAAGCGATGAATGCGCCTCGTCAAAATTTATTAGGACTGGATCGATCGTCACTGATTATATTTTTAGAAACACTCGGTGAAAAGCCGTATCGTGCGCAACAAATTCTTTCAGTGGATTCATCAACGTGGTGTGAGTAGTATTTCGGAGATGACCAATCTCAGTTTGGCGTTGCGTGAACAACTCCAGCAAGTTGCCTGCATCACGTTTCCAGAAATTGTTTTTGATCAACAATCCGCGGATGGAACTCGAAAGTGGTTATTGCGTTTGGAAGACGGGAATTGTGTTGAAACCGTGTTTATTCCAGAGCGTAATCGAGGAACGTTATGTGTTTCCTCACAAGTGGGTTGTGCGTTGAACTGTAGTTTTTGTTCGACAGGAAAGCAGGGTTTTAGCCGCAATCTACGTATCGATGAAATTATTGCGCAAGTTTGGATTGCCGTACACTTTGTTTCTAAACACATTGAATTTTTTTCTTCGCGGGTAACGAATGTGGTGATGATGGGGATGGGCGAGCCATTACTTAATTTTGAAGCTGTGGTTCCGGCGATGAATCTGATGATGGATGACTTTGCGTATGGTTTTTCTAAGCGTCGCGTGACCTTAAGTACGTCGGGCATCGTCCCAATGCTGAAAAAACTCTCGCAAGTGAGTGATGTCGCTTTAGCCATTTCATTGCATGCACCGAACGATGAATTACGGAATGAATTGGTTCCGATTAATAAAAAATACCCTTTGCGCGAATTACTCGAGGCGTGTCGTCATTATTTTAGCCAAGACAGCCGACGGCGGATTACGATGGAATATGTGTTGTTAGATGGAATCAATGATCAGTTACACCATGCCCAGCAACTGATTCAAATTTTGCAAGGAATCTCTGTAAAAGTGAATCTCATTCCTTTTAATCCTTTTCCACGAACCACCTACCGGCGTTCACCGCAACATCAAATTGAACGTTTTCGTGATTATTTGCTTAAAGCGGGGTTAAATACGATTGTTCGAAAAACACGTGGTCAAGACATTGATGCGGCGTGTGGGCAGCTAGTGGGGCGTGTCAAACAAGAACTGGCTGAACAAAGTGATGTCAATACTGGTTAAGGATACTTTTTTCTGTTTAGCTACAAAATAAAAGGAGCGAAAATAAATCACGATGCAAACTAACAAAATTTTTGGTTTAGCGGCGCGTGTTTTAAGGTTTTTTAGTCAAAACAGGCGCTATCATCTATCCTCAGTTTGGCTGCGGCCGACATTAGTTTCTTTATTGCTTGTTCAGTTAAGTGCTTGCAGTTGGATCTCAACAACAAAAAAATCTGATGCTTTGCCTGATCCAGCTGAAACCAATGTTCAGCTTGGGTTAGCGTATTTACAGGCAGGCGATGTCCAACGTGCTAAAGAAAAACTGTTGCTTGCACAGCAGCAAGCACCCAACTCACTGGAAAGTCGTGGGGCAATGGCCGGTAATATTGCGCAAGCGGAAGCTTACTATCGCGCAGCGGTTCATCAAAATCCAAAATCAGGTATTGCGCAAAATAACTATGGAACGTTTCTTTGTCGCCGTGGCCGTTACATGGAAGCTGAATCAACATTTTTTATTGGCTTTAGACGATCCGACTTACTTAAATGCAGCGCAGGTGTATGAAAATGCCGGCTTATGCGCGATGCAAATACCTAACACCCAAAAAGCAGCGGATTATTTTACGAAAGCAGTCACAGAAGACGCAAATCGGGCATTATCGTGGTTGGAGTTAGGACGCATCCGTTACGAACAAAAAAATTACACGGAAGCACAACGCTATTTACAACAATATTTTCAGTTGACACGTGAACCTTCTGCTAATGCTTTATGGCTTGCGGCGATGTTGGCGCGTGCCCTCGGCGATGAAATGGCGGCTGGTCGCTATACGTTGATGCTGCAAACCCGGTTCCCCAATTCAAGCGCTTACAAATCACTGATTCGGATGCCGAAACCAAAACGAATAACCCAAATAAACAACTGTATTATTAAAGATGAAAGTGAATAAAATCCAAGCGATTCGTGGGATGAATGATCAATTGCCAGAACAAACCGCGGTTTGGCAACGTATTGAAGCGATACTTCGCGAATTAGCGCGTCGTTATGGTTATCAAGAGATTCGCTTGCCGATTCTTGAAAAAACCGAACTCTTCAAACGCTGTATTGGTGATGTAACGGATATTGTTGAAAAAGAAATGTCACGGTTTGTTTTATAATCAAACTCAACGCTGGTGGTATGTCGGTCCGATGTTTCGTCGAGAACGTCCGCAAAAAGGACGTTATCGTCAATTTCATCAATTTGGTTTAGAAGCGTTTGGGCTGGCCCATCCGGCGAGTGATGCCGAACTCATTCTGATGAGTGCTCGTCTTTGGCAAGAGCTGGGTTTGCAAGATGCACTCCAACTCGAAATAAATTCTTTGGGCTCGGCAGAAACACGAGCTGTGTATAAACAGGCGCTGATTACCTATTTTCAAGCACATTTTAGGCAACTCGATGCGGATTCACAGCGACGATTACACACCAATCCCTTGCGAATTTTAGATAGTAAGAATCCGGCATTACATGAGCTTATTCAGCAGGCCCCGCGTTTGACGGATTACTTAGATGAAACCGCGCAACAGCATTTTAACACTGTGCAAGAATATCTTAAAAAAAGCGGGCGTTTCGTTTACCCTTAAATAACGATACCGTCTTTGAATGGGTGATTCGGACCACGCACAGCGCACAAAACACGGTTTGTGCCGGTGGGCGTTATGATAAGTTAGTCGAACAACTCGGTGGGCAATCGACGCCCGCTGTTGGGTTAGCGCTTGAGCGTTTAATCGATTTATTATCTTTCCCGACCCAAAATGGACCCGATTTGTATTTTATTGTGTTAGGTGAACAAGCCCGAGCCAAGGCGCTCCTTTTAGCCGAGCAAATTCGTCACGCGTATCCGCGCAGAAGTTTACTATTAGATTTGAGTGGTGCGTCAATCAAGTCACAATTTAAACAAGCGGATAAACGTCAGGCACGCTATGCTTTAATTTTAGGGGAGAGTGAAATAGAGTCACAGACGATCGCGTTAAAAAATTTACAGGAAAAGAAAGAACAATCGGTGATTGCACAATCTGCGTTATTAAAAACGATTGCTGAGGTTTTTCACGATGCATGAATTAAACGACTTCGAACAAGTTGAACGCATTAAAGCCCGATTTCGGCAGTACGGGTTACCTGTGCTGATAGGTTTAGGGGTCGTCTTATTTATCAGTGCTATCGTTTACTTTTTTTATCAGAAGCAAGCGGCAAAACTCATCGAAAACGCAACCTATTATCAAAAAATAACGATCGCATTACAATCACCGACTGTCACCATGTCGGAAGTAAATGCTTTGGCAGAACCCCTTTTCCAGCGGCCAGGGAAGGGACCTTATGCGCAGCTTGCGGCGTTACAACTGGCTAAACAGGCGGTTGATACAGGACAATTGACGAAGATCATTTGTTTTGGGCAACGGAACATCCACAATTAGCCGCGATAGCGCGTATTCGATTGGCGCGAGTACTCTGTGCGTTACACGCACCACAAGAAGCGTTGTTAGCACTCAATAATAATAAAAATAAGGCTTACCAAGCGTTAGTGGATGAAACAAAGGGGGATGTGTTTACCCAATTAGGAAAACCAGAACAAGCGCGCGCGCGCTATTTAAGTGCTCAAAGACAATTCATGGCGCAAGCGATTCGTTCACCAACACTCATAAAAATGAACGCATTGAATTGAATTCAATAATGCTAATGAGATTATAGTCATGCCAAAATTCGTCTACTTCTTCTGTGGCTTCCAGCGTATTTTTAACGGCTTGTTCAGGCTTAGGGGATGATAACACCCCCCCTCCGGCGAAGCTCAGTGATGTGCCGTTGACTCGCCAGGTGAATCAGCTCTGGTCGACGTCAACCGGGTCTTCGATGGATCATCAAGAGAGTTTACGTTTGCATCCAGTTATTGCCGGACAACGTATTTTTGTGAGTAATAAAGCCGGTTATGTGACGGCGGTTCACCGAGAAAACGGACGTAAAATTTGGCAAGTGCACCTAAAAAAAATATTAAGTAGCCCGCCGGCGGTCAGTGAGGGTTTATTAGTGCTTCCCAGTCTGGCACCACAACTTGTGGCGTTAAATGCCGCAAATGGTAAGGAGGTATGGCAAACGCCGTTGGCCAATCAAGTGTTTGCCCCACCGACTATCTATCAAGGACGGGTTTTTGTGAAGACCGTAGACGGTCAAGTGCAAGCATTTTTATTAAAAACAGGACAACTTTTGTGGACCTATCATCACGGTGCGCCGCTCTTGGTCCTGCGGCCAAGCAGTGCGCCAGTTGTTGGTTGGTTTTTCGGATGGGGTTTTAGTTGCATTAAATGCCCAAACGGGTAAGTTGCTTTGGCAGCGCCATTTAACGTTTCCACAAGGTTTGACAGCAAGCGAACAACTGATTGATATTGCGGCCAACCCAGTCATTGATGCTCGAACCGCTTATATCACAACCTACCGCGGACATTTAGCCGCCGTGTCCTTAACGAATGGTCGTATTCAATGGCAACGCCCTTTTTCGAGTGATTCTGGCCTCGCAGTCAGTAAAAGTCGTTTATATGCCACCGATAGTCGTGGTGTTATTTGGGCATTCAATTGCTTGACGGGCGCTGTTCTGTGGCAACAATCCCTGTTACATGATCGTGGCTTAACGGCACCGGTTCCATGTGGTGACAGTGTGATCGTCGGTGATCGCGAAGGTTACTTACATTGGTTTGCACAACAGGATGGTCGTCCTTTAGCGCGTGTGTTAGTACAAAAGCGGGGTGCTATTTTTTCGTCGCCTGAAGTGGCTTATCCGCTCACCTATGTGGTGACACAACAAGGAAAACTATCTGCTTGGCTATTACATGCTACGGTGAAACCGTTATGAGTTCTGCGCAGCCCAGTATTGTATTGGTTGGCCGACCGAATGTCGGTAAGTCCAGTTTATTTAATCGTTTGACGCAAACACGGCAAGCTTTAGTGGCGGATTGGCCGGGATTAACCCGCGATCGACTGTATGGTCATGGGATATTCGGTCATCGATCATTCCTCATTATTGATACCGGAGGACTGACCGATGGCAAGCAAGAAGGTATTGATGCCTTGATGGCCCAGCAAACGCAACAAGCGATAAGCGAAGCAGACTATATTTTATTTATGGTCGATGCCCAAGCTGGAGTAACATCGTTAGATCAAACCTTGGCTCAGAATTTACGTAAACTCAATAAACCGATGAGTTTAGTGGTGAATAAAAGTGAAGGGTTGGCACCCGAAACGCTTATCAGTGAGTTTTCTTCGCTTGGCTTTTCCAATATCGCATTCATTTCTGTGGTCCATGGAGAAGGAACCGCAGGACTCATGCAACAGGTATGGCATCATTTTCCAGAGACGTCTTCGGAAGCGGTTCTTGAGCCCACAACCGATCCCCAGGCGTCAGCTCGTATTCGTGTGGCGTTAATTGGTAAGCCGAATGTCGGTAAATCAACGTTAATTAATCGAATGTTAGGTAAAGAGCGGCCGCACATGATTTCACCTATCGTGGTAAAGACTATACGTTGATAGATACCGCAGGGATAACCCAGGAAATGATTGAAAAATTTTCAGTCATTAAAAGTTTACAGGCGATTGAACAATCTAATGTAGTACTTTTTCTGTTGGATGCGCAAGAGGGAGTGAGTGAACAAGATCTGCATTTGTTAGGTTTTATTATTGAGTCGGGTAAAGCACTGGTTATCGCTGTCAATAAATGGGATGGTCTTGAGGAAGCACAACGCAGTCAAGTAAAGAAGGGATTGGATCGTCGATTACAATTTATTGACTACGCTAAACCGATTTTTATTTCGGCGCGTCATGGAACCGGCGTCGGTAATTTATTTGCATTGATACAACAAGCCTATCGCTCAGCGACGCGCCCCATGTCTACGCCTCGCTTAACCCGCTTACTTGAACAAGCCGTGCGTGCGCATCAACCGCCACTGAGTCGTGGACGTACGGTTAAATTACGTTACGCCCATCCTGGGGGTTATAATCCACCGCTTATTTTGATTCATGGGCAGCATACGCACTATTTAGCGAAATCTTATCGACGTTATTTAGAAAATTTTTATCGTGACGCCTTACGAATTGTGGGTAGTCCTGTTCGGATTGAGTTTAGAGAAAAATAAAATAGATAGATTATTCATTTTCCAAAAAAGAGATTTGAATGTGAGTGAAGCTTTATTTTAAGCCATTTTATTTACTCTCTGAGCGATCCTATTCGGGATCGAGTTGTGCGGCTCAACTAAGTAGTGTTTGATGTGTTGAAGCCTATTTATATCTATAACTCAATTTCATTACTTTTGATTTCGAGTGTTTTATAAGATTTTACAGTGAGCAAGCTTGTGTACCTGGGCTACAGTTTGATTGTGAACCTGGAGAAGATACGATGCAGGCCGCAATCGCGGTTCAATTTGAAAGGTTGCCACCTGCATGTGATAAAAAATTAATAGATAAGGTCTTAACAATTATTGTTCAAGATGAAGAAACGTTCAAAAAAATTTTCCACTTCTCATTCAATGGTTAAATAAAAATAAATTAATCGACAAAGCGCAAAAACTAGTGGATCGGCTTTGTCTACGATCTCAAGGTTTAGGAGTGAGTTTCACTCTGTTTTTGTTATTTTTTCTTGCTGTAATGTTTCTTTGTCCTATACATTTACCGATTTTATTAGGAGTAGTCAGTTTGTCACAGGTTACTTTTTTAGGGTGTATTGTCACTGCGGCACTTTGGGTTAACGCATTCGTGAAGCTCAAGCTACAACGCAAAGAAGTAGATAGGTTGGGTGCGAGTTAGTGGTGGATTCTCTTATAAATATAGTTTCACCTACACGATCTTTACGTGTACATTTTATTTCGGGAATGGATATAGAAAAATCAGGTTCTCGTTTTGAACAAACAAAAAAGACCTTAATTTGACAAGAGATAAAATCAGTAGTAAATCAAGTCAATTAACGCTTTTTCTAACGTAATCGACATGTTCTATCAATTCTTATTTTTCCTCGGATAGCTTAGTTAAAAATAGAGTCCGTACCTATTTGATCTAGCTTAACCGCTTAATTTAGTCAATTGATGTTGACTGAGTAATAAGCGTCATATGTTCTTAGTCTATTCTAATAATTTAAGTCACCGTAATCTCTTAAGTTGTCGAGAATAAAAAGTATATTTTTTGATATGAGAGCAGACCTATATTTAATTTAAATATAAAAGCACGCTGCAAAATTAAATAAAAAATATTTAGTCTTTTTTGAAAAATTTTTTGTAATCCTATTTATTTATTCAAAAATAAAATTGAAGTTTTTAGAGTGTAGTAATTCATCATAAAATCACCTAATTATTAGAACTGTAAGTGTTTTTTATTTTTGAATAAACGTAAAAAATGTATCTTAAGTAAGATGAATTAATAAAATAGTTATTAACTAATCAAGGAGTATTGAATGAGAGTTGTTTGTAGAAAATTTATTCACTATGCAACAGGAGAAGAAATGGATTCTTCTTTTTGGTTGACAATTGGAAAAGAATATACTGTTTTTTCAGTTATTCTTGGGCCACGTTATGGACTGAGTATTTGTATACAAGGCGATGATCAAGCGGGAATAACTTATCCTGGAATAGAAGGATTTGAATTTGTTGAACAAAAAATACCTTCTACGTGGATAGCAACTATTCGTGAATTAGCAAATCGGAAAGTAATGATGTTATTACCACGGAGTTGGGATTATCCTGATTTTGAAGAAGCCTTAGCTGAGGGAGAGTCTAAAGCGAGTATCCTTTTTTATAAAGAAGTCGAATTGATTTATCAAGAGTTAGGTTACGATAAAATGGAAAGAATGGTGCTGGCCGAACGAGAACTCAGTCACAAATAACCAATAATTAACATTATACATCTATAATAGTTAGGACATGCAATGAAAGTAAAATGTAACCGTATTGTACGTTGTGCTGAAAAAAATTTAGGTCCTTTAGGTTCTAGTTTTAAACTAGGTCAAGAATATTTTATTCTAACCTTAGCTTTGAATTTAGAAAAAGGAACTCAACTGTATTTAACTGAAGCGAACCATGAGAAAGGTTTTTTTACTCATGCAGAAGGTTTTGAGTTTATTTGTCAGAAAATTCCATCGCATTGGGTAACCGAATATAGAATTATTTATGGTTATCCAGTTTTAGTGTTTCTTCCTGAGTCTTGGAATTATGATGGTTTTTTCGAATCTGTCGCGGTAAATGAACCGATTGCATTAGATTATTTTCAAAGAGAATTAGTCAATCGTTATCAAAAAATAAATTTTTAATTAATTTTATAAAATGACTACGAATCAAGTAATGAAAGGCTATTTTTTTAGAAAAGTGATTTAGTAATAAATTTTTGATTAGATATCAGATTTTCTGATTATATGAATTGAGTTGAATCTATCATAAATTCATTCGCTAATCGATATCAATGTGCCGTTGATGAGCGAGTCATTTTTATATAAGTAAAACATAAGTATCGAAAGTGATTTCATTCCTCTCTTGTGCTTTGTGAAAGAAATTAGTCTTATCTATCAGTGATTGAGACCTGTGTATCTTCGTGTAAATCAATATTTGTTGAAGAGAAAAGTAAAAAAAGGGGGGCTAAGCTTTGGGGGACTTTTGATACAAGATATGACTTTGAGGGCTAGCTGAATAGGTATGAACCTGTTACAATTGCGGCCTTTCCAGTGTAGGCGCCCGTAGCTCAGTTGGATAGAGTACCAGGCTACGAACTTGGTGGTCGGGAGTTCGAATCTCTCCGGGCGCGCCAGAATCCCCTTATTTTTCAATACTTTAGCTGGTCTAGTTACAACCTGAAATATCACTTAAACGTACCGTGTACCAAATTTGTACACACGACACGCTCAGCGGCTTCTTGAAGTTGCTGGCTATTTAAATGTGCGTAGCGTTGTACCGTATTATAAGAAGACCAACCGCCTAGTCGTTGCAGCTCATATAATGACGTTCCATTTTGTACATGCCACGATGCCCACGTATGGCGCAAATCATGCCAACGGAAATCTTCTATCCTTGCTCGTTTCAAAGCATTACGCCACGCTCTTGTACTACATTGCTTAATCGGCTTTCCTTGATAGGTAAAAACAAATTCAATGTGTTTACCCATCTGTTTTCGAATGATAGCAACTGCCTCTGTACTGAGTGGTACTGGTATTGCTCTATTCGTTTTAGATTGAGATGCACTCACAAAAGCATGTCGCCTAACTAAGTCAACATTTCTCCATTTCAATCCTGTTACATTGGCTTTACGTAATCCCGTCAATAACGAAAAAGCAGCCATATCCGATAAATGGGGCGGTAACTCTTTAAGTAAGCGCTCCGCTTCTTCTTTGCTTAACCAGCGATCACGTTCAATTTCATCAAATAGCGAGATCAAGGGAAGCTTATCTAGCCATCCTTTGCGAACAGCATTATTGAGTATGGCTCTGATCACTTCTAGTAAACGGTTGATAGTAGCATTCGACACTGTTTTTTCCTTTTTCTGGCCTCAACGATTTCATCGATAAGGTCAATATCTATTTCTACTAATTTTTTATTTCTCAAATAAGGCTCAACCCACATCAGATGAAACCCAACCTCCTCTAGGCTACGTTTACTTTTACGTTTACACACATCCAGCCATTTAACGACAGCTTCTTGCCACAGTTTTTCTGGCTTTTCGTTTAACTTGCCGAGTCGCCATAAATCGGCTTTTAGTCGATCATGCAGTTCTTGCGCGGCTGCTTTGTTAGTTGTTTCAGTCGATTTTTGTACTCTCTTTCCATTGTGAGATAGTCTAATCCACCAGATCTTGTTTCGTTTACAGAGTGCCATATTTTTTCTCTCCTCGTGTTAGAGACACCCTGCGATACTTTGCAGGGATTATCGTAAAGCGAACGAACATAATTAACAAGATCCTCCTCTAGGAAGCACCAACAACGCCCAGGTTTGGCAGCAGGTATCTTTCTAGTAGCCGCTAACCTTCTTAGGCCCTCAGGGTTCATCTTCAAAAACTTCGCAGCCTCTTCAAGATTAAAAGTTTTCATTTTTAGTCCTTAATAGCAACTCCATTTTTTATCTTTTTATTAAATTTTTATCTGAAGAAGTTTTTTTATTCCTTCGATCGTTAATTAGCTTACCGAATTTCTCTACCACAAATGTTGTAAGTAATTTTTATAGACTTTCTTTACCCAAAAATAATTCAAAAGGAAAGCTAAGCATGGAAGTCAATGCACTGGAAAAAGTAATCAATTACTTTGGCTCAACGACGCAAGTAGCCAAAGTTTTAGGGATTAAACAACAAAGTGTCAGTGGTTGGTGTTATGGCCGCAGTAATGTGCCGCTAGAAATTGCTTTACACATCGAATTGTTAATGTGCGGTGAAGTGACTTGGAAGGATTTAGTTCCTTTTGAAGTTGTATATCGTCTAAGAAATTTCTGTTTATCACTTAAGGAGGCAGGTAGTTATCCATGCGAACTAACACATGTGCTTATGAATCGTATTATCTCTCCTGATACCTTAAAAAACCAGCAGAATCAACCTGTTTACCTACACAGACCACCTTGTATAGATGAAAATTATACGCTTATTTTTGGTTATGAGACTTTCTATAAATATCAAAATAATAACAAAAGGACGATTCCCTGCTGGAAAATTTCTCTTGCAAGCTTATATGAAGGTAAATATGTAACAGAGGATTTGACGAAAGCCTTTCTAATCAGTGAACGAGTAGCTACTGGCATGGCACTTGGGATTTTTATTGGAAATCGCCAAGGACAAAGAAATGACCTTCAACGAAACGAGTCAAAAAGGAATCGGACTCAAAACGAGAGATTTCATATCCAACCGCTTAGGTTTTAGAAATTCAAAAACATACGAGCAGGCAATAAAAGTTCAACAAGGCTGTTCTGAATTAATCAAAGCCGTTGATCAAGAAAGAATATCCATATCCAAAGGCGCTAGCCTAGCCAAACTTACCTATGAAGAACAATTAAAAAATCTACAGGCAAAAAATAACTAATCCACATACTAATAACAAGGAGAAATCAAATGAAAGTACTAAAAGAAATCCCAGCCTGTTTCTGGGCAGAAAGTAAAACGGGTTATTTAGAGACACATGAAAAATTGTTACTTATTTATTTAATCAGCCATCCTGTTACTAATCGTTTGGGATGTTTCCGCCTACCACTGCGTTACATGGCTTACGATTTGGAATGGTCTGAACAATATACAACGGCTTGTTTTAACAAACTGATTCGTTTCAATTTTTTAATCTGGGATCCAATAACTGAATGGAGTTATTTAACCGATTTTTTAAATTGGTTTCCGATTAAAAATAGTTACCAAGGCAAATACATTGAACACGTTTTTGAGGAAATACCCGAAACAGCCATTATCTTTAAAATAGTAGTCGGTCATCTATTACAAATTTCTTATTTAGATAAGATTTTCCGTCAACGTTTAATTAGTTGCTGGAAAAAAACATTAGAAAAAGAAGTTGATGCCTATGATCCTGTCCAAGAAAAATAGAGCTCATAAACAAAAAACAGCACCTCAATGCTGCCAATGTGGAGGCAATAACAATGCGTGAGTTTGCCAAAATATCTGTTGAATTTTGGACAAGCCCCTTAGGTAAACAAATGAGGGGCTATGAAGCCGAATCTAAGGTTTTAGTTTTTTATTTATTGACTTGCCGTCATACCAATATGCTGGGTATTTATTATTTACCCTTAGCATTGGCATCGCATGAAACTGGAATAGATTTAGAGGGTGTTAGAAGGAGTATTGAAGTCCTAATCAAAGTTGGTTTCTGCTCGTATGACGAAGACAGCGAATACGTTTGGGTTCATGGAACAGCGGCATCACAACTGGGTACGCTTAATAAAAATGATAATCGTGTCAAACACGTTAACCGCGTTTTCAAAGATTTGCCGAATCTCCCCTTTTTATCGGTTTTTTACGAGAAATATTGTGATTTATTACACTTAGTTCCACGCGATTTTTCCACTGCAAAGGCAAGCGTCTTAGTAACCCCCTTTGAAGCATTAGAGATTAGAGATAGGAGATTAGATATTAGAAATGAGAGATTAGAGAAAAGGAAGATCCCTATTATCTTAGGTGGGGAGCACAAAAAAGTACAGCTGTAGCCATTCAAATTAGCAAAGACGACGAAGAAAACAATGCAAGTTCTCTTGTTGTTAAAAAAACTGATCCAGTTGTTTTCACAGTCCCGTTACGACAAGGCAAAACACGTTCTATCACTGAGGATGAATTAACTGATTGGCAAAAAAACTATCCTGCCATCGATGTCCGACAAGAAATTCGCCATCTTGTGGCTTGGAATCAAGCCAATCCCGATCGACAAAAAACCGAACGTGGAATTAACCGCCATATTCAGGGCTGGCTAGCACACACGCAACAGAATCAAAGCAAGGGACGTGATAGTCCTCATCAATCGCTTAGCACTTGGGATCATAACATAGCTGTGATGAAAGCTTTCTTGGAGGAAGATGATGAAAGCGAATGAAAAAAAAACCTTTACGGCCAGCCTTCTTGTGATAGCCGAAACCGTGAATAAAAAAATATCGCCGGCATTGATGAAAACGTATTGGGCCTGTTTGAAGAATTACGATTTTTCGGACGTACAACACGCACTGAGTGAGTTATTAAAAAATCCGGATGTCAAAAAACATCCTTATTTTCCTGCACCCACCGATGTCATTGCGATTATTCAAGGTAACGTGGAGGAAAAAAGCTTATTCGCATGGACTGAAGTAAAAAAAGCCATCAGTGAAATTGGCCATTATGACAGTGTCATTTTTCCTGATGAATTAATTCATGCCGTCATTCGTGATATGGGTGGTTGGATTCATTTGTGCCAATGCACGGAAAAAGAACTGACATTTGCACAACGCGATTTTGAGCGCCGTTATCAAGTGTATTGCCGAAAACGACCCAAGGTAATGCCTCATCAATTAACAGGCCGTATAGCGCAAGGTAAATGGCTATGAAAAATATATTCCAAAAGCGATCCTCTTCTCAGTCCATACAAAGGAAGTACAAAAATGTTAATGGAAAATAATTATAAAAATTCAGCAGGCCGTAAAGTAGTCGATGTGTCAGAAATCATTTTTAATGAACTTAATTTAACAGCACATTGTCATCACATGGCTAAATTTGTCTATCCTGAAGAAATTTTTAGGCTGTCCCGAGTGCATTGAGCGTTTAATATCTAATAACTAAGGAGAAAAACAGTATGTTTATGACACGTGTATTTTACAAGATCATACGCTATCCCATTCAATGGCGAGAAAATCGATTAAAACTAAAAGTACAACGAAAGAAAAAAGCGATTTACTCAAAAGTAGAAAAAGAAAAAATGAAGAAGTTAGCGGCATTATTTAAATCAAACCAAACTATTCAATAACAATGAAACAACACCTAAAACAGATTTTTGAGGCCATGGATCGATTTATAAAAAATTATCAACGAGGCCGTCAAAATAAATACATTCGATTAAGATCAGACGATTATAAATTAGCCGTCAAGTCATTATCGTATTTTCAGAGGCTACAAGCAGAAAAAAAGGGTCATTTTGAGTATCGAGGCTTTACAGTAATACCGGAGAAGCCATGAGATGTAAGAATCCAAGCTGTAACTACTTTAAAACCTATATTACGGATTCGCGTGTTGCCTATGAGGGCAAAGCGCGTCGCCGTAAACATACCTGTCATAAATGCGGAACATCCTACAGAACCTATGAAACGATTTTAGAGGATGAAGAAGATAACCTGTTACATTGGTTTAATTCAGCAGAAGAAAACAAACCTTAAAAAGGGATATCACACTCATCCATTGCTTCTTGTTTCGCTATTCCTTCAGAGGGATTGTATGTAGGTACAGACTGTGTCGTGTTATTATTGCCACCTAACATTTGCAGATCATTAGCAATGATCTCGGTAGTAAATCGATCTTGGCCATTTTTATCTTGCCATTTTCGCGTTTGAAGACGGCCTTCAATATAAACTTGAGAACCTTTTTTTAGAAAGTCACGGACAATTTCAGCGAGTCGTTGAAAGAAAACGACACGATGCCATTCTGTACGTTCTTGCTTTTCGCCTGTTTGCTTATCTTTCCAGGTTTCGCCAGTTGCAACGTTAATCGTTGCTACAGCCGTACCATTAGGCATCGAGCATACTTCAGGATCCGCTCCTAAATGGCCAATTAAAATAACTTTGTTAATGCCACGTGCCATAAAAAATCCCGAAAAATAAAGAAGATTGAGTTTAATTTTATTCTGTCGTAAAAGAAAGTTAAAAAGCGTTAATTTATAAAAATTACCGTATAAAGTAACTATTATTTTGAAAAAATATATTCCATACTAGCGAAGTTCATTCTATTTTTCTTTCCTTGTTAAGTATGGATAAAAACAAACTCCCTTTAAATAACTCTCCTTGCCCTAATACCGAGTCTTCGGACTCGGTACCTCTTTGTGTGCAATTGGCGCATAGTTTTGCTAAAACGTCACATGCCGTCGTACAGCAACGCTATACCGGAGATGGGAAACCTATTTACGTTGATCGAGGTTCGTAATGGCTGGCGGTCGCCCTACGAAATTCAATAAAAAACGATCTGATAATATTATTGAAGCCATTGGCAATTTAGTTCCTTATTCTGTCGTAGCGGAAGCCAATCAAATTGATCGTAGTACCTTATACGATTGGATTAACAAAGGTTTTGACGATCTTAAAAACGGACATAGAACCGCTTTTGCTAAGTTTTCCTACACCTTGAAAAAGCGTGAATGTGAAGCCATCACAAGTTTATTAGATGATATTAAACTCGGTGTCAAAAGCTGGCAATCCCGTGCGTGGCTATTAGAAAGACGTTTTCCAATGGAGTTTGCAATAGGTTCACAGGAATTAGCGCAATTAAAGCAAGAGTTAGAAGATATCAAAAAGGCATTAAAAGATGGCTAAAGATTTTATTCAAAAAGCAATTAAACATGGCGGTGCTTTACGCAAGGCCTTAAAAATAAAAAAAGGCAAAAAGATTCCTAAGAAGAAATTAGAAAAAGCGGTGCATTCAAAAAATCCGTTATTAGCCAAACGAGCCCAATTAGCTGAAACCTTATCTAAATTACGAAATAAAAAGTAGTTTGATTGCAGTTTTTTTATTTTATAACCGTGGCATAGGTAAATATAACTGTTTTAGCTTTAGCAAAAAATTCGTGCACTGTGCATTGCTTTGTTATCAAGGGGATCATTGTATTTTATTTGAGATAGCACCCTTTGGATTTATTTACCGTATTTTGAGATCAAACGATGTGAATAAAAATTTAAATGCTGTGAAGAAATTGTCCGCTTTAAGTGCCTTTATTGCTGTGAAGATTAAAGAACCTAAAAGGATTAAAGAGTTTTTCCTAAAATGGTATACCTGTAACGAGGTGTGTCGTTATTTTAGCGGGATTGATATCGGTTGGACGTTTAATCCTAAACATTTGTTTAAAAAACTACTCAAATTTAAGGATAAACGTAATTACGAACTGTTAGCTTGCTGGAGACGTGCATGAGTGGTGGCGGTGACGATGAAGCTAATCGAATGTTAGAAGAACAAATACGTCAACAGAAGGAAGAAGTAGAGCAAAAGCGCTTGGCCGTCGCACAACAGCGCATGGCTATCATTAAGGGGCAAGGCGCACAGCAGTTTACTAATCCTGATAATCCTAATCCACCGGCGCAGATCCTCCAATGAGTTTTACTGATCTCTATGCCCGCTATGAAGAAAGCAAACGTTACAAGGATCGTTGGTTAGCCTTATACAAAGATTTATATACTTACGTTATCCCTGATCGTGATGCGTTTAATATTAAATTCAATTCTCGTGATGAAGGTAAACCCACAGGGTTGCAGATGTGGGACAATACAGCGCTTCTCAGCGCCTATCAACGTGCCAATGATCTTACATGGTCTGCTACTTCCGCAAGACCGTGTGTGGGGCAAATTAAGCCTGGATCCGCATCTCATTAATCCCAATCAGATCAGTGAACAACAACCTTTATTAGATGAAGTTAATGATCGTTTATTCTTTTATTTAAATCAATCGAATTTAGCCCGTATGGTCGCATCGAGTAATTTAGATCTAGTCGGTGGTACAGCCGCTTTATGGGTTGAATCTATCGATGATGTAACACCGTTATATTTTCGATCGATTCCTGCAATTGCGTTAACAATTGAGTATAGCACTGACGATGTGTTAAACACCTGCTGGTATCAGTGTCGTATGAGCGGACGGAAGATTGTTGAAGATTTTCCGAAATATAACAATAAAAGAAGACTACTTGAGCAACCGAATGATTTATTTGTGGTTATTTATGGACAAATTAAATTAAAAGAAAATAAATTTTATCTTTATGCGATTTTAGAGGATGATCCTTTTGTTCCATTATGGGAAACGGAACGCGATCATAACCAAATCATTATTTATCGTGACAGAGTTAGACCTGGCGAGTGTGAAGGCCGAGGTATTGGTATTGATCTCCTACCAACCATTCGTGATCTGAATCGTGTAATCGAATACAGTCGTAAAAACCTCGCTTATAAAGCCAATCCTCCTTTGTTCTACGATGCTGATAAATATTTTAATCCGCATATGGTAAGACAGTGGTCAGGCGCGTTAATTGCGAGAAACCCACAAGGCAGAAATCCTTTAGAAGCGTTGCAGTTACCTGAATATCCCGAAGTCTTAGAACACATTAAAGATTTAAGACAAATTATTCGAGATGGTTTTCAAGTGGATCCGATTGGTGAAGTGAATACACCAGTTAAATCAATCTGCTACGGAAGTATCGATCAGAGAAAACAGAGCACAGCGTACCAGTGCGACGGATATTTCACGCTTAATTAACGAATTGCCTAAACAAATTTTTACTATCAGTGCCCAGATTTTAGCGAAACGACGTTTACTTTCGCAAGATCGCAGTGTTAGTAAACTAAATACGCATTTACTACGTTTTGATTTTCAAAGTCCGCTATACGATCTACAAAAACAAGATGATCTTAGTCATTTTACGATGATGGCACAGATTCTTCAGCAGTTTGGTGGTGAAGGTGCAGTGTTAACGGCCACTAAGATGGAAGAAGTTTTACCCTTCCTAGCAGATAAATTGAATCTTCCCAGTAAACTGATGAAATCCAAAGAAGAGTTTGCTAGCTTCTTGCAACATATGGCACAGCAGATTCAGCAATTGCAAACACCTACGCCTCAATTACCCATACCAGCCACGAGTGCGAGTCCGATTTCGATTCCTCCTCCTTCACAGGTGCAGTTTTAATGTTAAATAAACTAAAATCAATTAACTGAAGATCAAATCATCGATAAATTTTTGTATGACACGTATGTGTTATTTGAGCTTGATCCAAAGGGCAAAGCTTATTTAAACGACATGATAGCTAACAGTTTTATGGAGCAAGCACGTGCCTTTACTGGCGCTGCTTTTGCTTGGCAAGATGGTCGTCGCTCCGTTTGGCGAATGATTCAAACACATATTGACCAAGTGCACGATCTCCTGAGAGACAATTTTTAGCGAGGTATTTGAATAATGACAGAAATAAAAAATACACAGGATGGACAAGAATTAGATGCTATTATTTCAGAATCCAATGAAGCAACTATAACGGAATCTACTAAACTCTATGCTGGCAAATACAAGTCTGTAGAAGAATTAGAAAAGGCTTATAAAAACAGTGCCGGTGTATTCAATGAAAATAAAATTCTCAAAGAAAACTAAAAAACTTTGAAGCTCCTGAAAATTATAACTTACCTGAATCAATCTGTTTGCCTGAACAAGAGATACAAGGGTTACAAAAGATAGCCAAAAATGGCTGGTTTAAATCAAGAACAATTCAATAAAACACTTAACTCTATGACAGAACAGCAGCAACACTATCAAAGTCAGCGAGAGGATAGAAAAAAGTTTCTCGGCGATAAGCTCACTATTATTGAAGATTATGTGACTAAAACATATCCCGCTTCTTTACAGTCCACTATTTTAAATACCCTTATTGGAGATGAAAACGCCATGTCAGACGCCTTAAAACACCGTGATCAATTATTAAATAGCCAAGTACCTGGTTTAAGTAGTCAACGGGCTAATTTATCCGATCCCTATGAAGGAAAAAATGAGTTACTTAAAGTAGCCAAAGAGTATGAACGCGATCCTTCCGACAAAAATAGAAAACGTTATATTAATCTAGCTAGCGAAGTGGCTGAAGCACGATTTAAAAAGTGAGTCTTTTAACTTCAAAAACATATTCAGGATCTATTTCGACCATGACCTTTTCAACAGGAACTAATCTACTAGGTTTATTAGGCTTAAAAAAGGAAAGTTTAACATTTATTGCATTAGGACCCGTTTTACTCAAGTCAAGAGGCTCATCTTGGTTTTCACTGCTTTGAGATGGAGCATTAGATAAATAAATTAAATTTGGATAGTTTGAAAGAAAACTAGGGGACAAACGATATGCTAATTCTGCATGACCATTCCTTGCTGCTAAAATTCCAGCCGTAATTCCATGCACATTGCAAGTAAAAGGATTAGCCCCTTTTGCTAATAATTTTTCTACTAAGATTATATTTCCAGTTTCAGCAGCTTCATGTAATGGAGTTATACCCCATTTGTCTTGTGTATTTACTTCAACTCCTTGCGCTATAAAATCGAGCGCAATAGCCGTTTGACGATATCGAACAACAAGTTGAAATAGCGGGTTATTTGCATTCCCAACAATTGGGTTTAGCTTATAGCCTCTTTCTTGAGATCTTTTTATAAATTCTTTTGCTGCTAATGTATTTCCAAGTAATATATACGAAATTAATTTTTTGTGGTCCAAATCGTGATACATAATAGCCTTAAATAGTAAATTTAACTTTATTTTAACTGTTAAAAATTAAATACGCTATTAAGATATCTAAAAGTATTGTTTTGATATCTATCTGCTAAAAATGTTTAAAAGATTTGCTATGATAAACATCTCTAACTAAACAACAAGAATTCATTATGAAAACTGAAGTAAAAGAACCAAGTTACTCTAAACTTAATCAAGAGGAAGCAAGCAACGTAGTTACAAAGGAACCTAATAGAACAGTTTCAATGGATAAGATAGAAGTACTTTCAAGCGAAATAGTGAATTTGCCACTTGTTGAAAATAGATATGCAAATTGTTTTTCTAGATTCAATAATTGGATGTGCTTTTGGAGTAGTCCATTAGCAGATAAATTTGTTCATCCTTCAGAAGTATATCAACCGACCACTACGTCTATAAAGTAGACTAGATAAAGTAGCTTGTACCTTTTTATTGAGGAATTATAATTGATTTGAAAAGCCCATTCGGTCCCCTTTTTAAGTCAATCACGGCATTATCAGCCCCTTCTTTTGGGTAACCTGATAGATGGAAATTTATTTTTTATTTATTAGGTTGTTTATGTCCGAAATTAATTATGATGCGGCGTGTCAGCTCTTTGATACGCAAGTCACGCTGCAATATCAAAATCGTTTAAAGCTGCAAGATACCATTGAAGAGGGCCTACGAGGTACAGCACTAAATGTACCTGTGTCTGATTTGGTAGAAATGGCACAAACTAATTTTGCACCGACCGATATTTTTGTGACACCCGTTAATGAAACGAACGTCCAAGTTCCCACTAACGATTATCATCTAAAAACAGTTATTGGTGGTGGTGAAAAAACACTCTATAACTTTGATAAGATCGTTGACCATTCGAAATTGCATGGTTTGGCGGCAGCGCGTTTGACTGATTATATTAAGATCAATGCGATCTTTAGTGATCCGGATTTTATTGCTGGAAAAATCTATACTGTGCCTATCGATGTGGGTGTTAATACGGGACTTAATGAAGAGAAATATGCTTTAGCAATTGCCTATCTCGAAAGCCAAGGTATGGATGTACATGATCTCGAAGTATCAACCTGGGCACCTGCATTATTAAAGCCTTCTTTGTATAACGATCAACAGGTTTCTAATTTTTTCTATAATGATGTCAAACCCTTAACCAATAACAAAGTCAAAGTCTACTTAGATATTGACTTTAGATTCTTAGGTGAAAACGGCATTAACAGTATTCCACGCGTACCCGATGATAAAGGTTTGTTTAAATATACGGTGCCTGTAGTACATCGCGATGCGATTATACAAGGCTATAACCGCGATATCACGACCAGCATTACCTGGTTACCTCATCAAGACCGTTGGGAATTATTAACCACCCTAACAACGGGTGCCAAGATCATTCAATCCCGTGGTGTTGCCTTAATCACGGCTAATCAAAAATTTGCCAAGAACCCTTAAGAGGATCCTATGCCAAGTATACCTAACACCTCCAATTTTATTACCCTAACTCCCGTAACCGGAGGTCTTCCTGGTACAGCGGCCGCTTTATTTTCAGCTAGTACGCCAGATAAAGAAGATGTTATTACCAAAGCCGGTTATATTAATGATCTGTATATCCGAAAACAAGTTAAAGATTTCGACGTAATGATCATCAACTATGAGTCTAGCAAAAACAGTGGCTTATTCTCTGTTAAAAATACCGCAAAAAGCGGTGATCCGCCGCAAGCACAACTCATTAAAGTGGCCGCACCGACTCCACCACCACCTCCCAAATAAGACTGGCGTGTATGGCCTTACCTTTTTCCAAACTAACGGTGATCAATCAAGCCTTATTAGCCTTAGGTTTGTCACCGATTGCCAATGAAAAAGAAAGTGAGGCCGCACAATTTATTTCAGAGAAACTAGATAGCTTATTACCCATCTTATTATTGAGCGAAACCTGGCGCTTTGCAGTGAAGTATCGTGAAGATAATACACCCATTACACAAAATTTCTCGCCGGATTATCGTTATACCTATCAATTACCGTTTGATTATGGGCGTTTTATTAAGTTGGGCGCTAACCGTTTTATTTTAGATTTTGAGCTTGTAGACGGGTACATCCTCACTAACACGAACCCATTCATCTATTATTATCTCGTCAATACGATGGATTACAGCATCTTACCACCGATCTTTGCTCGAACTTTAGCATTATATGCGGCTTCTGATTCAGCCGTTTCATTGACGCAGAACGTCAACTTAGCGAATTACCTGGAAGCTAAATACGAAAAAGAAAAAATGAATGCGTTATTACTCAATAACATGGAGCGCGATATTAAAGCAGCGCCATTTAACGATTTTGATCGGGTGATGTGGATATAGAATGGCAACCGAGCTTATCCGGCAAACCATGTTCAGTAGTGGCGAAGTGGATTCGATTAATTACCATCGAACAGACTTTAAAGATTATCTCACCGCTGCACAGTCATTGTTAAATATTGAAGTTGGAACCACAGGTCTAGCTAAAAAAAGAAAAGGGACGAAATTTCTCACTCAAACTAAAAATAGCGATCCTAACGCGAAATTGTATAGTTTTTCAGGATAAAAATGGTCAATTTTATATTCTCGTCAGTTTAGATAAATCCTTTGATATTTACCAAATAAGTGATGATGAAGATCACATTACTTTCTTACAAACCTTAATAACACCGTATCTTTCTGTCGATTTGGCTGACTTAGATTATACCAATGACAACGATTCGCTGATTCTCGTTCATAAAGAGTATCCACCGGCGCGAATTACAATCAAAGATTACGATAAATCGTTGTTTATCTATGAAGTATTAAATCTCTATCCTTTACCAGCCTATGATTTTGGGGATGTCATTTATAACAAAGGCGATGCTTCTATTTCAGGTGACGCGCATACCATTACCCTGACATTAACCAATGCACCTGGGTTTACGGATGATTGGATTGGCGGACAAATTATTGGTGGTGGAACGACTGAGGTTTCGCCATTAGGTTATGCGATCATTACAAAAGTTGCTTATCAAGCCGATAAGGTCATTTTTACAGGAAAAGTACAAATTCCTTTTTTAATTAACGGCGCATCAACATCAGCGACGCAATACTCTGTAAGAAAAGCCGCTTTTTCTCAAAATATGGGTTATCCCAGTAAAGTTATCTTTTTTCAAAATCGATTGTGGTTTGCGAATACTAAAACACTTAATAATACGATCTTTGGCTCAAAAATAAATGCACCGGTCAATTTTGATGTCGGTGTAGGACAAGATACCGATGCGATTATTTATACCTTAGGGCAAAGTGACTCTGGCGGTATTGTTTGGATGAATGGCGGTAAGCAATTAGAAATTTATACGGCCAATTACGAGTTTGTAGCCCCGCAAGAACAAAACACGGGCTTAACCCCTGGCACATTCTCAGTACGTCAACAAGCGGCCTACGGTGTCTCAGAAAAGTTAAAACCCATTAGCTATCTCAATGACAGTTATTATCTCAATAAAACTGGTAATGCGATCATTAACTTTCGGTTTCAAGGACTAGGCCAGAGTTATTTAGCCAGTAATATTAGCCAGGCCGCGAGCCACTTAGTCAAAAATCCCGTTAAAGCCGTGCTATTGCGTGGTACTGATACTTCACAAGATAATTTTATTTATTTTTTAAATCCTGATCATACCATTACCACCTTTCAATTTGCACACGAAGTCAATTTAGCCGCCTTAACACCCATGACGTTTAACCCACCTTATGGAAATACTCAATATAGTCTCTATCAACAACCTCATTTATTTGTTAAAAAAGTATGTCAACAGTGATCAGGTCGTTTTAGAAAAAATGCTAGCTGAACACATCAAAATCGATGGCTACGAAGAAAAAGAAATGTCCTCCGACGGCACCATTGAAGGCCTAGAACGTTTTGAAGGCTTAGATGTACAAGTTGTACTTGTTGTTGATGACATGGGTATCTATCGCGTAAAAAATGGTGTTATTCATGTTGCCAATCCGCAAAGATTTAGTGGAACAGCAATTGTCGGTTTGCTTTATCCGGTTGAAATCATACCCATGTATTTTTATACAGGCCCTTCGCACGCTGACTTAATGAAACAAACGACTAAGATTTATGTCGAATATTTTGAATCGTTAAACTTTTACATTGATGATAAGTTAGTCAATTATCAATTTTTTAATAAAATTGCGGATAAAACGACCTTTTTATTTCCTCCTAGTGGAACAGCGATTGTTGGCCCCGTATCAGGCTGGAATCGCGATAAAACCTTTACGATTACCCAAAATGCACCGTTCGATTTACAAATAACCGCCATTGCCTATCAAGTGACGGCATCAATGATCTAGGAGAATTATGCCACAAGCCAGTTTACTTATTTTAGCGACAGCCGCGGCAATGGAAGTCGGCAAAGGTGTTATGGAAGTACAAGCAGCCAAAGCACAAGAAAATCAACTTGACTTACAAGCCAAACAAAATGAATTGCAGTACCAGCAATCCACGTTAAGTAACTTAGACAGTTTAGATAAGGTTATTCAACGCCAAGCGGCACAGATGACCACACGGGGTGTTGCCTTCTCTTCACCCAGCTTTAATGCAACACAGCGTAATACCGAAAACATTGGCCAACACACTGATGTCCTTTGCGCAATTAAAAAGTATGAGTCCAAAGTAATGGCTGAATCTTTTGCACAATTTAAAGATGAAGTGCCCATTTTGCGCGATACCAAAATAGCCAGTGGCGCTAAAGGTTTTGAATCAATAGGACAGGCCCTTGGCAATGTGTCTCAAGGGTTGATACAAACCGATTTGCGTTTAGAGCAAGAAAAAAGTAATGCGCTATTACTCCAAGCCACCAGCAGTGCGGATCAAATTAAATCTGACGCCTTGGTTAAACTCAAACCAATCAAATTGCACAAGATACGCAGCAGCAACTGGATAATATTAAAAATACCACACCTGTTAATAATAAAACCAAAGGGCAATTAGACGTTTTATTACAATCCAGTCGTAATCAAGTTAATAGCCAAGCGCAACTCACTGATTTTCAAACCAACCAACTGAAATTAACCAGTCAGTTTTATACCGAATGGCCGAATGTCTTAAAAGACCTCTATAGCTCTGTTAATGATGACAAACTCTTTCAGCAAAAATTAGATTTAGCACATCAGACAGTAGAAAAGGCGATGTTGGGGCGACTTATTACGCCGAAACAGGGCGGCGTATTATTTAAAACGCTGTCCCATAGCCTCGATAGAGTGCAGGCGCTACACCAGCTTTATCAAAACCCCAACGCGCGCTCGGCCGACTTGCAGAAAGTTTTAGCCTCACCGTTTGCCCAAAACATCGATAAAGCCAATACACCGATTTCACAAGACATCTTACATCTGCAAAATCATTACGATATGGATTTAACGATGCAGGGTGTTAAGTCCGATTTAGTGAAAGGTCAGCCGATTAATCCTTTAGCCTGGATGAAGCTTACGCCGGATCATTTAAACGAGGTGGTTTTATTTGGTCAAGGTGTACAAAAAGCACAAGGTCTTTTCAATAACGGTGAGAATTGGCAGTTACTCAAACAGCGCTTAAGTGAACTCGATACCAAAAATGGTTTACTAACCCAAGCCGAAAAAGGCGAACGAGCCGCCTTGCAGCATCTGCTGAATGGTTTTACCTCGGGAGAATATGCTCAAGTCATTCAACAAACACCGCAAGGACAAGCTATTCTAAAGGGTTATGCACAAAATTATAATAGTGTGGATCCGCGTGCAGCCTATAACGACTACATTTCGCGATCCGTGCAACTCGGTCATGCGATGCAGATCGATAATCATTTTATTCAACCGATTCCAAATGACCTGAAACTACAAGCACAATCCGCTTTTATCCAAGGCGCCGACCCCGATACCTTACTGCAAGTGCTTTCCCATCACGATCCCAACAATAAAGTTTATCTGGCTGCCAGTTTACAAAAGCCCTTGCAACAAGAAGTCGCTTATACCGCGGGATTATTACAGGGCAATACTGATCCCGCTTTTTTACGACAATTGATTTTAGCGAATCAAACGGGACAGGATTTTTCTAAAGTTGGGGTTATTAATAAAAGCGATTCTGGTGTCGATGATAAATCATTAAAAAATAATCTCATTGCGCAGTTATACAGTCAATCAGGCTGGTTTAGCAGCCATTGGAATGCGTTGCGAGATAATCCTAAACACGATAGTTCAGATGTTTTAGATTATTTAGGTCAATCGGGTGATCCTTCCCGTACTTTAAGCGTGGTCAACATGGCGATGAACTATGTGAAGTATCAAGGTTTAATCCATAACGATTTAGCACTCAAAGACATTAATAAATACATGCAAACGTTTAACGACAATTTCACTAGAGCCTATCAAATTTCAAAAGGTGACGGTTATACCTTTAACACCAAAGCGCTAGGCATTACCGATAGTGAAGCCGCTTACTTAGCTCAGCATGTGAAAGAGGAAGCGTATGAAGCTCTAGGATTTAACATCAGTCCGATCAAACCATTTAAAACAGTGGTTGAAGAAAGTCAGGGACTTTTTCCCATGACATCGACAGGAACTGTTATCGCTAAAGAAGTCTGGCAACACATCAAAAATCCTCTAGCTGAGTTTTTTAATTTAGATCGCAATCCGTTAACTATCACCAATACACCGGATGGTTTAATCATAGCCGTTGATCAAGCCGGAACAGTGGTTTATTCGCAGCCCTATACCGATAGCTTATTACATTATGCGCATAGGAAGAAATAAATGTTACTCAGTAATGCGATAGTAAAACCAGATTTTAAAGAACAATACCAACAGCAAGCTGAATTTAGTCCACCCAGTTATAGTGCACTATCAGGTAATTTCTTAGAACAGTTGATAGCACCTGAGATGGCTTTAGATAAAATAGGATCGTTAGCAGGATTACATCCCCATTTTTCATCACTGAATGCTCTTTATCATTCCATACAAAATGTAACGGAAGTACCTGTCTTACCATTAACACAAAAAGTGGGCGATGGAATTGCTGCTGTATTAGGTTTTGGATTAAACCCGATCAATATTGCCTTAGGGGGCGCCGGCGGTTTATTAGCTAAAGGAGCGGTTAAAGGTGTTTCGGCCTTAGCACCTGAGTTCTTAAGCAATCTTGCGGGTAAAACAATCACAAAATTATCGACGGAAACCGTAGGATCACTGGGTGAAAAAGCGTTAACTGTTTCTGGTATTGGTACGGCGCCATTGATTCCTCAAACTCTAGCGGAATCTATAACGCCTGATAATAAAGTAGATGTTTCACATTTTATTAAAACGACTGCTATTGCTGGTGGGATTGGATTAGCCTTAGGTGCTGTTCCTTTTGTCGGAAGTATAATTCGCTCTAAACTTTTTAACCGTTCCGGAGTAAGCGATCTAACAGAAAAAAAAAGAACAAGACCATTACACCTGAAGAAAAGTTTGGTTCCAGGATTATAAAAAAATCCAGATAACCCAGAACTCGAACAACGTGCAGCTGAACTACTACAAAAAATCATCCTGATATCGCGGTTAACCGTATCGATAAGAAAGTGAATGTATCGTTATTAACACCGAATGATATTAAAGCCTTACAGTGGGTTATTACCGGAAGAATTATTAGCTCGTGAAGGTATCGATAACCCCAATGTACTATCTGATTTTATCCAAAAAAATGCCTTAGATCGTCTCAAGCAAAATCCTGCATTAAGTGACGGCTTAAAAGGCATTCTCACGGAACTAGAAAATAAAGGAGCAGAAGATTGGAAGCCATTTTTTATCCAATGTCATTGACCATATAAAATAATATTCCTGATGCAAAACTGTCTGAAAAACAAGCTTTTGAAGCGAAAGAACGCTTAAAACAGTACGAGGATAATCTAAAAGCCGGCGTTAAAGAGGAGTCAACGCCTATCGAACTCCCTTCAAAACATTTAGAGGACAGTGCAATCGAAAAAGAAGTATCACCTGCGGTCAAAAAATTTCAAGAATTTAAAGAAAAAAACCAGGTATTTCGTAATGCGATACATTGTATTTTAGGGAAAATCTGATGTCAGACGATAAATTGCTAAAAAAAAGTAATTAATAAAGCTAAAAAGGAATCTCGACAAAAAAGAACCTTGCCTGAGGCTGGCACGGTTTTAGATAAAGCTATTTCAAAAATAAAGCAAAAAGGCGTCAACAAAAAATTAAGGTCACTCTCAACCGAGGCCGCTCAAAAAGGGAAAGCATTAGAAAAAACAAAAGCAAGTTTAGCTAGCCAAAAAATCAATGCTTCCGCCCGACAAGAAAAGGCGGTGGGGAAGGAAATTGTCAAACGGCTTGAGCAGACAAAACGCTTAAAAAAAGAGAAACAAGAAACAGAAGGAAAAGAAATAGCCAAACGTGTTGAACAACAGAAACGTTTAACCCAAGAAAGGCGCGAAGCGGTTGGCAGGGTCACTAAAAAATACCAAGACAAAGAAGCACGCAGAAAAGCACGGATAGCCGCTAAGAAACAAGCTAAGCTAGACGAAGCCGAACGAAAAAAGAACTGTCTTGCGAATGCCCTCGCTAATTTATCGCAATTTACCGAAAATGATTTGCATGAGTATGTCAATAATGTGTTATCCAAAGCCAGAGAGTATGACAAATTAGGAAATAGAGGTGCTATTAACAAAGCGATTGATGAAGTTAACCAAGAAAATTTACAAAATCACCTTGAAGATATCCAAGTTACCGCTAATAATGTGAGAAAGTTTGACAATTTAGCGAAAACATTAAAAGAAAAACCGATTAATTTGCGCTCCTTACTGGTGCAACGCTATACAAATTTATCGTCGAATGTTGAGGCTTATCAGAAAGCCGCACAGCAACGTTTATTTAAAGCATTATATCAAGGCATGTCTGATGAGGAATTAAGTTATTTACAAAATAAAGATAATGATATTTCCGTTGCCCGTGCCTTAGATGGGAAGACTGCACCGGAATTGGCAAAACAACTGGCTAAAAAAATAGAAAATTATATTGATGTCCGTAATCCCGAATTAATTATTTCTAATGCCTTACGTCTACGTGAAGTCAATACCGATCGCTTTATTCGAGCCGTCCATGATCAACGATTAGTGATGCAAGGTGGGCGCAGTATGGCAAAGCGGTTAAGCCTCCATAATTTATCGGCCGAAATGCGTTCTGAATCCATTAAAAATGCAGAAAAACGATGGGTTTCATTCATAAAAACGCATCTCAACTTAGAGAAAACCTTTGCTGGTAGTAAAGCCATTGATACGGAAGGTAATCTTATTGAATCGGAAGTGGATAAACGATTACAGACGATTTATGACAATATCACGACAGGTAAAAGTGAAATCTTCACGCGTTCAACAATTGTCAATGACAGAGAAGCCGTTAAAAGAAAAGCTCATCTATTCTTTTACTGGAAGGACCATGAGTCTTTTTTGAATTATAGCCGAGAATATGGTCAAGGGAATTTGTTTAAAGCCATCAATGGTGATCTCAACAGTTCGGGGAATCGTATTGGAACGGCGGAACTCATGGGTGATAACCCAGCATCCGTTTATCTTGATCTAAAAAAAATTCAACGAAAAAAATCACCTAAGAGTCAAGCTTGGAACGATAATACTGACATGTTATATAAGGAAGTGATGCAGCAAAACAAGGCGGTGGTAAGCCCCAGCATCGCGGCGTTTGGTTCTAATACACGGGCTTTAAGCGCAGCAGCAAGATTATCGACTATCGTATTACAGAGTTTACCTGATTCTGTCTATATCGCTTCCTTTGCGCAGCGCTGGGGAAATCAGTATTTCCAAAGTTTTGCTTCGACGATAAGCCATACTTTCGATTCATTTGCCGACGATGAGCGAAAATTTATCGCCAAGCAATTTAAGCTTCTAGCCGATAGCCATTTGGGTTATATCGCTCGCTTTGCGGATTTAACCAATGGCACGGAACTCATTCAGAAAGTAACCACTGGATTTTTTCGGGCCAATTTGCTGGAGGCTTTCGATAAAGGCAATCGCCATTCTTTAATGCACCTTATTTCGAAAGGCTTGTATAAACAAAGAAATAAATCCTGGAATCAATTATTGCCAGAAACTCGCTGGCAGTTACAAAAATATGATTTAGGTGAAAAAGAATGGGATTTATTGAGAACGAAAAATCAAGAAGGCCTATTTACAACAGCTAATGTGGATGTGGTAACTGACGACGAGTTAAAAACGTTATATGGCGATACCAAACCTCGCTATGAAATGCGTAATGATTTGTACCGTAAGGTCTACACAATATTTTCCGTCGCTTCTGATAACGCCGTATTAGCCCCTGATAGCTTTATGAAAGCCTTTATGTACTTCGGTACACGCCCTGGCACGGTTAAAGGCGAACTCTTTCGCATGGTCATGCAGTTCAAAGGCTTTGCCTTCACCTATGCCGATAAAGTGCTCTGGCAAGGCTTTCAAGATGCAATGAATACCCAAATGCGCTTACGGTGGGGATTAGCCATGTTTGCTGCCACACTGCCCTTAAGTTATATGTCAAATCTATTCAATAATTTATCGCATGGCAAAAGCATGCCGTTGTTTTCCAAAATGAATGTCCCTGAAAAAATAAATTATTTAGCGGATTTAGTGAATCCTAATTTTGGGGTTTTCATGCAAATCCTTGACCCTACCTATAAGGGCTCTGGTGAATTAATGAAATTATTTACGTCGCCTAGCTTCAAGCTACTGCTTGATACTATTTCATTAGGCGGGGCTATTGTGACAGCTAATCCAAAAAAATCGGGAAAAGAAATAAAAAATATTGCTAAAAATATCCTACCCATCGACACCATGCCCGTTATCGGCCCTTACCTCAATCAGCTCCTCGGCGATAAATCTTATTTAGCACCCGGACAAAAAATGATTTACGGAAAATAATATGCCAAAAAGCAATTTACCCCAACAAAATACGATTGACCAATATATCGCTGACGGAAAGACAGCTATTTTTAACTATACTTATTTGATTCTCGTTGATAATGATATGGCTGTCTACGTAACAAATCCTGGTGATGAAGCCAATCCTGATAAAGACTTACAAGTATTGAATCAAGATTACACCGTACAGAACGCAGGAACCATGACGGGTGGCACGATTACTTTCGTTAAAGGGAAAGTTCCTATTGCCGGTAGTATTGTTACTTTAGTTCGCAGCATGCAAGTCGGCATTGAAACCGAATTTGGCAATGCCCAATCCTTTAATGGTCATACCCTCGATGCGGCCTTTGAACGCATATTGTTGATCATGCAGGAGTTCAATACGCAGATAAACAAAAATAATCTGCAATATATTATTAATAGTTATTTAACCTCTAATTTAGCCAATAAATTACCTATTTTAACAGCACAAGATAATCAAGTTTGGGTCAGTCAAGGTGGCAATATTATCGCGGCACAAATTGAAAATACTGATGTCAGTACCTTACGTTCCGAATTGGCCAGTCAAGCACCCAATGGTGGTGATGGCACCGCATTAATTGGTTATTACAAGACTTTAGAAAAACAAGGAAGCACCCTACATGCGTATTTAAATCAGCTCGAACAAAAAATAGCTACGCTTTCTGAAGCTTCCATACAAACCGGTGATTTTATCTTAACCGGCGTGCACATCACTGAACGTAAAGGATTTTTACTCATGAATGGAAGTGCCATTAGCCGAACAGACTATGCGGCGCTTTTTGCAGCGATTGGCACGCAATTTGGTGCAGGCGATAGTAAGACCACCTTTAATATTCCTAACTTTTGTCGACGCGCATTGGTCGGTTCTGGTGGAACAGCTACCCCTATTTTGAATAACACGGTCGGTAGTGCCGGTGGCGAAGAAACCCATAAAAATGACGATTGATGAACTCATTGCGCATACACACAGCATGAGCGCTTTTGTGGTACAGCATCAATTTCAAAATGGACCTAACGATTGGTCTGGCGAACATCCCGATACGGTTCAAACGGGCTCTACAGGGGGTAGTCAACCCTTTAATGTCATGCAGCCTTCTTTAGTCGTCAATGGATTTATTAAAACTTAAGTTATGCAACTCGCGAGTCTTAAAAAAGAAATCAATCACTTAAAAATAAGCTTGCAAAAACGAACGCAGGATCAATTTACTTGGGGACGGGATAATGAAAATAACTTAGTCTTATTTTTTGGAAAAAGTGAAACCATCACCTTACCTTTTTTGAGACTAAGACCCTACCAACAAGAAATACAACACAAATTATTTAATGAAAATTATAAACGTTTCTTTTTAGTGAGACCCAGACGTTCTGGCAAAGAGATCGAATCGTGGAATCTGTTAATCCAAGGCGCACTCACTCAGCCTGGTTTATATTTGATGATTTACCCGACCAATGTACGGGCACGTCTTGTCCTTTGGGAAGGTGCGGTATTATTGAACGATAATAACGAAGGAAAAAGTCTGCGTTTCTTAGATATGATCCCCAAACGTTGTCTCAAGCACATCAACAACCAAGATATGACCCTACAACTCATTAACAGATCAGTCATTCGTGTCGACTAGGGTCGGATATCGACCCCGATAAGCTAAGAGGTTTAGACAGAACAACGGCTGGTTTATTCTACAAACCACCTTTAACGGGATGAATCATGCCTATCGTTACTGGCAATCGATCAAAACCAATCCGGCTTGGATTTGGCGCGTAGACAGCGTAGAGAGCTTAAGGGATGAAGCCGGCAACCGTTACATTACCGATGAACTCATCGACGAAGACCGCAAAGCCGGTATGCCGGAATTTCTGATTCAGCAAGAGTATTATTCCGTTATTACCGTTCAGCATGAACGACTCTATTTCTCCAAAGAGATACAACATCTTGAAGAAAATAAGCGCCTCATTCCTGAATTAGTGCTACCCAATGTTCCTGTCTATGCTTTCTATGATCTGGGCGTTAACGATTCCACTGCCGTTATCTTAGCGCAATTTGATCACCTCAATAACCCGAATATCATTCACTTCATGGAAGCCAATAACCATCCGATACAGTATTACGTGAACGAAGTACACCGCTTCTGCAATAAACGTCATCTCAGATTACACAGTCATTTTTTACCGCATGATGGTAAAAATCGAGATAAAGCGACAACCAAAAGTACGCAAGATATTCTACAAGAACTCGGCGAAGCTGCCTTTTGTGTACCCAAACCGCAACGCAAAATCGATGCCATTAATCTTATGCGCAGAATGCTCTATCGCACCAAATTTAATAAGGAAAACACGGAAAGACTCATTGATTGCTTATCCAACTATTCCAAGGTCTTTGATGAAAAAAATAACATCTACAAAGACTCACCCTTACACGATTGGACTTCGCATGCTGTTGATGCCTATCAAACACTTACCCTAGCCATTGAACATCAAATGATTCGGGATGTTATGCCGGAGATTATTTATTATAATTAAACGTAATTACACCTATAGGTTGGCCACATATTGTTTAGTCGTCTATTTTTACATTAGCATTTTTAAGATTTTTTCTTAGTTTTTCTTTTGCTTCATCTAAAGAATTGCGAAAAGGAATGTAAATAACACCAGAAATATCAGATGGCATTTCTACATCTTCGTGTCTTAAAATGCTAACTTTTTCTCTTCCCATAAAAGCTAATAACATACCCATTTCAAGAATAACGTTTTGTCTAGCTCTTTTGTGAATTGCCCCCTCACCATCTTTTATAGCGTATCCAGCGTCATCAGGTGTCAAAATAACAATGCCGAAAGCACAAGATTTTGTCTCTTCTTCCAGTTTTTCTATAATAGTTTGTCCATTTCCACTGTCGTCTATGATTGTATATGGTTTTAAACCCCATTTGTAAAGAATATTCTCAAGCGATTCTTTCACTTTCATATCATGTCCATGTACTATGAAAATTTTATTACCAATTTCATCTATATAAGTTTCGCTTGTTAGCAGTGCCTCCAATATGGCTTGAACTTTACTATTATTCGGTTGGATAGATACTGTTTTTGTTTTTGGACCAAAATAGTTTATTTTTATACCATCTTCGGTAGTGTAGCACAAGGATATGTTTCCTTTATTTTTTTGTATATTCCCTCGTTTAAAATTCATCTTTAACTTATTTTCTAATTCTTCTTCTGTTCCAGGCCATGTAAGTGACATTCGTACTTATCCTCAGTTTTATTTACTTATATTTTAATGAGATTTTTCCCGCTACGCAGTGACTGGCTTTCAGTCTCATTATAACCTATTTTAAATTTGTTTACGGTCCTAAATAAGGGAGAAAATATGCCACTTATCAAAGGAAAGAAAGCCCAAACTAAAAAAGGCTTCAGAAAACATCAAACGTGAGATCAAAACGGGCAAGCCCCAAAAGCAAGCCGTGGCAATAGCCTATACGCAAGCAAGGAAAACAAAAAAGAAAGGAAAGTCTAAGTCTTGATTTTTTCTACGTGTATAGTTATCCCTGTGATGGGACGGTTACCCGTATTTTTAAATACAAACACCACTTCACCTTTTTTTCCTAATTTCATTGTTTCTGGTAACTGATTTTTAATGTAGCCTTCTACCTTTATAATAGGCCGCTCCTGAACACATAAACTTTTTACCTAATAAGCGCTGCTTTCCAATACGAGGAGGTTTTATATCAAGCTGGAATTGCTTTTTTCCTAAGCTTGTCGGATTAAACTGTATTTGCAACCTTCTTTCCTCCTGTTTTCCTAGTGAGGAAGTGCCTTCTAGTTTAATCTCATTGGGTGAGCTAGTTGAAAAAAGTAAAGTTTGAGGAAAAGCCAACTTATTTATAATACAATAAAAAGCAGTATAATTCTCTCCTATATAACAGGCATCTCCATTAAAAACCTAATTCCTCTATCAATTTATAATAATTGTTATCTTTTATTATTTTTTTAGTATATTTATGTCCATCCATAAAGCTATCTTTAATAAAGAAAACATTATTTTTACTTATTAAGCAAAAACCTAAATAAATTTAATTTATCATGATGAATGTGTTAGCACTGCCTTTAAAAGCAGGATAGCTATAATTAGATTTTCTCCAATCAAAATAGCGAGTAACCACCCACTAAAATAATTTTTCAATTCCCACTTGAGCTTCTCTAATTTTGCATCATAAAGAAGCTCATTGATATCTTTCATATTTAGAAGTTATTACAGCTGTGGTTTATTTTTTAAAGGAATTTCTACCTGAAAGCTAGAACCTTTCCCGGGTTCACTTATCAATTCTATTTTACCATTAAGTTTTTCAACACATTGTTTAGTAATATATAAGCCCAAACCACTACCTACAAAGTCACCACTTTGATTTGAAGGTTTTATTTTAGTGTATTTTTCAAATACATAATCTTGTTTATCTTTGGCAATTCCTATACCCGTATCTTTTACCTGTATAGTTAACAATCCTTCTATAACATAAGCGGAAATAATTACACTACCTTGGTCAGTAAATTTTATAGCATTACTCACAAGCGAAATCAGTATTTGCTTTAAACATAAGCGTTGTACCCAAACCAAATAATTGTCACAGACAATATGTAACGTTATGTTTTTAGCTTGTACAGCCGCTCTATAGAGTAATTGAATTTCATCTATTAAGTCTTGGATATGAAAATAGTTTGATTTATCCTCAATAGTTTTAGAATCAAATATTGAAAAAATATTGTTTACAACCTCTATCCATTGTTTTGCGCTAGTAATAATATAACCAAGATATTCTTTTACCTTTTCTTCCTTTGCAATGCTATGCGCTAGTTCAGCACAGCTATAAACACCAGTAAATGGCGTTCGTAGATCATGCTCCATATTTAGGATAAATTCTCGCTTGGCGATTTCAGCTTGTTTTTGTTCGGTTATATCAAGCGAAACACCAATAATGCCGGCGATGCTACTCCTATCTCTACGCCAAACAGGTATACGGTTAGTAAAATAGTAGCGGTTATCAGGCCCTTTTTCCTCCATACCCTCTTCACAATTGCTTTCAATCACACGCTGGCAGGCTTCCCATTTTTCTTCTCCCCATGTTCTAAGATGTTTGCCAAAAAAACTCTTTTCAGTTTCCTTAATGGCTTTCAACATGCGCGTATTTACCCAGGCTAGATAGCCTTCATAATCTGCTACAAAAATATTGACGGGTAAATCAGAATGAAGACTTCGATTGATAATAGGAAACGATAATTCAAGTAAACGTTCCTTTTTAAGCCTTTTCATAGCCTAACTCCTTTGTTTTTGTTATTTCTTGGTTTAATTCTTGTAGAAGACTTAATCGTTCAAGCTCGGGTAGTTCAGTCAATAATTTTTTAATATGTCTCTTTGTTTTTGTTGTATTACTCGCAGAAGAAGCTTGAAAAAAACTACTTTCTGATTCTTTCAAAGCTACTCTTTTTTCTTGTTTAGGATATTGAATGTCATACCGTAACCAAGGCATGGGATTCGTTTCACCAAAGTATTTACGATGAACATAGCGTAATGCCGCATTGCCATTTCCTGGATAGAGTAAGCTTGTAAATCCGTGATGCACTAATTTAAAAATAATGCTGGATTCTTCTAACAAATACTCTCGTGCTGCTTTTAAACAGGCTTCATTTAAGTGTTTTTCTTCAGTAGGATTGTATTTAATAGCTAATTTTTCAGCATATTTTTGTGAAATCGTATTAACATGATTTCTAAAAACTTTATCTGTTTTTATAATCCTCTTCAATTTTGGATAAATATTCAGAAAATGGTTTATCTTCTATGTCTTGTTGTGTTTCAAGTATTTCTTTCCAAGAGATGATTTTAGGCGTTAATTTAAGCTTATCGATAGAAGCTTGTTGCTGTTTGATCCAGTCTTCCCCTAATTGAATAGCGGACAAATCAGCTGCTTCAATCGATGAGAAAGCGGGATCTAAACGTTGATAATGGCGTTTTAAATAACCTGTTTCAATAATGGTGAACTGTGTTATGTTTTTCTCGGCATATTCTTCATTGATTTTTAGACAAAAAGCCTCAAACTCAATACCTTGTTGGTGACTTTGGTCGATACTAATGATTGTCACCGCAGAGGCGCTTTGACCATTCGAGCGATGCAAATGGCCACATAATTTTATAGTGGGTAGCATTTTTTTCCTCTTGTTATTGTTATAATTACTTGTTGGTTGTTTTTTATTAATAATTCACAAAAACTCCTTTAGTATGATTTTTGAGATAGGGAAAGTGTGTTAAACGTTTGAGTTAGTGCATCAAGCTGTTTTGCACTCTCGGTTTGCTTGAAAAATAGAAAATGTCCAGTACAAGCCTTATGAATAAGAAAAGCTGTTCCTGCTGTTAAAATAAATAAAAATAAATAAAACTAAATTACCAAGAATTTGTTTATAACCACGATGTTGTTCTAAAATAGGCCGGCTTTCATTAATGGCTTGTAATGCTCTGGTTTTATAATCAACGTAATCAATTTTTCCTTCGCTGAAATACCAACGATTTAAATTATGTAGATTAAAAACCAGGCCTTTTGCTTCAATTGCTGCGCAATGATGACCTCGATAATCTAAATCATAGGCTTTCATCTCTAACGTATCTAACTGAACTTCAATTCCAGCGTAAAATAGCAGTGTTGGAGAAATGCAAGATTGATACTCTGGAAAAGAAAAGTCTCTTAATCGTAATCTCACTGAGAAAAATTGTTCCAGCTCAAGTAATTCTTTCACTGAATCAAAATCATCTACCGAAGCAAATTGAGTATTTTCCAGTGCTTTAATCCCATCATTCAGCATTTCTATACATTCGAATGAAGAAGTAAATGATAAAGCTCCCTTTCGTTTAGCCTCATGTAACCCTTTCAAAATATGCGACAGTTGCTTCTCTAAAAGATTATTTTTAGTTTCTTTAGTTGGCATCGTTAAACCCCTCTTTTTTTATTGTTATGAAAATGAAAGCAAATGAAGTTAAGCAGAGGCATTTTCAGTTTCCTCAACGTCTATAAGCGATTGTGGGTGCTTAGCTTTTAAAGGGAGATAACCGAGTTGTGTGGCACGATAAATAGCTTGGCCAATATTAGAAGACTGAAGCTTTTTAAAAGCTGACATTCGATGTCTTTTGATAACATCCGGTGTTCTTTTTAAGGAAACTGCAGATTCTTTTAATTCTTCTCCACAAGAAGCTTGAAAAAGACTTTCAATTTCACGATTTGATAAACGTTTTCCAAATCTAAGAGAAAAACTAAGATAAATATGAAATAAATGGCTTATTTTCTCTTGAATTTGACTTTCACTTGGACGATCGACTCCATTTTCAAGTAAAAGATATTCCGCTGTTGCACGAAAATATTGATTTTCTTGTGCAATTAATTTGCACCACGCGCCCTCTAAGGCTACTCTATTAATAGCCATATCAACTCCTTAGGTTGATGTTGGTTAGCGCTACTAAAGTATCTTCAGTACTTTGATAGCGTGGGGGTACGTTTTTTAACGTACCCTTTTTTATTAGTAGTAGAGGTATTTTAAAAAGATAATAAATATAAAGAAATTCAGCGCAGAGTAACTCATCAATACGTGAATAACCATGAGGTGATGCACCAAATGGTGCATAGTATTTGCTTCGCTCAAACGATAGCGGTAAGCTTGGCGTAACCATGATTCAATTCTCCCGAGAATTGTATTGTGGCCAGACAGTGGCAGGGTGTTGATAGCACCTTTGTCGCTGTCCCCCTTACGGGGGGTTGGCGGTTTAGTATTTAGTTATTTATTTGGATTAAGTAAATTTTTAACACGCTCCTCAATATTGGGAGAGGTTGTTGATTCTTCCTCCTCTAAGACAAAGGCTTTGTCGGGTGTAATATGTTCTTCCTTGATCGCGGTTCCTATACCGATGAGTTTTACTAAATCGGTTTGAGTTAATTCATCGATTGTATTCTTTTTGAAAAATTGTAGAATTTGTTTAGGGTCAATATTCCATTGTGCAAATCGATCAAAAATTGCTTTTCTACGTGCGCTTAAATCCTTTTGATCGCCTACTGCAAATTGCATTGCTTTTTCATACACTCTGTCGATCAATGCTTTGGGGATCACTTTAAATATCGCATTTCTAAGCGCGATAGCACTAGCCGCATTGCCTGTGAGTGTTTGCATATCGTGGCTATAGCGAGCACCATTGCTCTTTGTAATACTACGTTTAACTTGGCTGCTGATCTTAACGTTTCTTTCCAAATCCCAAGCGACACCTTCTGCAGTAATCGATTGGCCATCGTTCTCAACAATTCGACTGCCAGCATGGAGATTTCCCCAACTTGCCGCAGCAATTTCAGCTAAACGAATCGAAGGACCTTTTATTTCTGTAAGTTTTCCATAACTATCTTTACGGGGAGGTAGACAATAAAAGCAAGCTTGTGCGGTTTCTTCGTCTTGTGTAGCAAGTTGTGTTGCTAAATTAATAAATTCATTGGGGTTTCGTGGATAAGCTTTAGCGGTGGTAATTTGCATATCTAATTCAGCACGGACTAATTTACCTTGATCACAAATTAATTCATTTGACATCATTATTCTCCAATTTAATTAAATGCATAGCGGGGTAGTGAAATTTCTTGGGCTCGATAGCTGGGCCAGTTATCTGTTTCTAAACATTGTTTGTAGGCTTGTAATAGACTTTT
Source organism: Rickettsiella massiliensis 20B (assembly GCF_000257395.1). Classification (GTDB taxonomy): domain Bacteria; phylum Pseudomonadota; class Gammaproteobacteria; order Diplorickettsiales; family Diplorickettsiaceae; genus Diplorickettsia; species Diplorickettsia massiliensis. Next base: position 543,497 of record NZ_AJGC01000001.1, on the reverse strand, counting down.
AAATTCATCACGACCTTTATCAATGGATTTCTTATCCAATTGATAAACAACGGTAACGAAAGGTTCTGCTTTCTCAACAACAATAAAGAAAAAATCATCTATTTTGATTTTTTGAATATGAAGCAAGGCCTCTCGAATCATCGCCGCTTGAATATGGTAGCCATAGTCCAACACGGCCTTTGAAAAGGCCCATGCACTACCATCTTGTGCGCTTTTGAGATCACAAACAAAGTTGCGCTGCAAAATATCAGGCCGACATTTACATAAAATGCCAGTTTCAGGATCATTCCAGTAAAGAGATTGCTCTATTTGTGCGCTCTCAATCAATTGCAAAGCCAGCTTATTCTTTTGCAAACTATCTGCCATTTGTTGCAACTCTTGGTATTGCGCTTCCTTTAGAAAGGTTTTAATACCTTGTTCTGCTTGGATTTGTTTCCAGCGTTCCGCACCGGCTTTAGTTCGCTTATCGAATTTGTCTAGCGTAAAAAACTGTTTTTCAAATTCCTTTGGCTCTAAAATAAAGGTATGCAAAGCATTACCAAAGATTTGAGCCGGTGTAGCAGATTCTGGAACATAATAAGGATTTAGATACTTGTACCAATAGTGATAAGGAGATTTTTTAAACTCCATTAATGCACTGCGGCTGATACCCGATCCTTGGTGGTAAATTTCATTGGAAATGTCGTAAATTCCAGGTTTAATTGTAGTTTGATCAATAGAAACGAGTGGAGACGGTAATATATTAACCATGGTCCACCTCGTCGTGCCAATAGTCGGCTTCTTCCTCATGAGAAAAATACTTCGCATTAAACGCCTGCTTGTCTTCTTCTTTTTCTAAGGCGTTATCGATGCAATAGGCAACTTGTGCGTCATATTGTCTACTTCCTTCAATCACAATCCGAACAAGGTATTGATAAAGATTTTGTAAACTATCGAGCGATCCTCTCTTCTCAAAGACATTGGCTAATACTTGATTGAATCCGTTATAGTCTGCATCAATTGCTAAGGTTTTATTTTCACGAAGTGCAGCAATACCTAATGCCCAACGCATGGATTCATTGAGTTCGTCGTAACAAGAGACACCTTGATCAGATACGGCTTGTTGAATAAGGCCACCAAAATCATCAAAGACGGGTTCTTTTTTAGGGTCCGGCATAACCCATTTAACATGACTAGAATCTCCAGGTTTGCCAAGTTCTATATATGGTATGGGATTAGCCATGAGCCACCTCCTTTAATCCGATGAAAGCTAAGAAACATTTTTTGATCTTTTTAAATAATCGGTGGAGTTTACGCATAGCTTCCTCCTTGATTTTTATTGCTCAGTATTTTCGTAAATTCCTTGGCATAAGGTTCAAAGCCGTTATAGGTATCAAGCTCATCAGCAGCTTCCAGTAGCATGTGCTTTAATTGCGTAAGGTCATCAGCTACTTCTCTAAGTAAGTTTTGTCCTTGTGTTTGACTTACATTCAGTGAGAGGAAGCTAGGATAAGGATTAACATCAACGTCTATAGCACTATGCGCTTCTTCAACACCTATTTGGAATGATTCTAAAAGCATCTCTAAGCTTTTAGTTAAATCATCAAACAGAAGACCTGGTTTAGAATTTAGAAAGGCCTTTAATTCTTCAATTAAACTCTTTAAGAGAGAGGATGTTTGGTAGCACTGCGATAGATAGTCGCTGGCAGGTTGTCTTAGACAAACGAATTGATTTAAACTGACGTTAGCCATAGTTTACTCCTCCAAAGTAGATTGTGGTTAGTGGCATGTAGATGTTGGTAGCATCTACGTGTCACGCTGCATATTATTTTCTGATAATCTTTATCATGATATCATGATAAAGATTAAAGTCAAGGAGGAGGAAATTTTTTATAGTTTTCCTTTATTATTTTTTCTGCACCTCGACGGCAAAGCTCTGCTATACTTACCTTCATCTTAAAAGAAAGCCATTTCAATTGTTCTGCCATTTCTTTAGGTACTCTTACAATTATTGTTGATCTCTCTTCCTTATCTGCTTTTTAGTGCTCATTACATTACCTATAATTAATTTTCAACCTATCTTGGAGTTGAAATCGCTTAGTTAGTTATAAATAAGGACAATAAAAGTGACAATTACTATTCATCAGCCTTTTGACAAACTTTTTAAGGTATCCCTTTCTGAGAAAAAAGTAGCTATATCTTACCTAAAAACACATCTACCTGCTGAAATTTTTCAACGGATTAACCTTGATACCTTAGAATTAACTGATAAAAGTTTTATTCTACCCAAATTCCGAGAAATTCATTCGGATATTGTCTACCGTTGCCAGTTTGATAATCAAGACGGCTATATTTTCTTCATCCTAGAGGCAGAATCGACAGCCAATGAAGAACTGATGGCCTTTCGGCAATTACAATATAGTATTGCTGCCATGGATCAGCATATCCGACAAGGCCATAAAAAATTGCCGATTGTTTTACCAATTTGCTTGTATCACGGCTTGGAATCTCCATACCCACATCCTGTTGATGTTTATCAATGCTTTGATAACCCTGATTTAGCTAAACAAATTGTGTTTAAGCCTTTTACCTTAATAGATTTAACAGTTTTATCAGATGATGAGCTTGCAGAAGGGCCAGCTTTTCTGATGGAGATGCTTCTCAAACATGCTCGGGCCAAGAACTTTTTAGCTATTCTTAAAGAAAGGCGAGAGTCTATCAAAGCCCTATTTAAGCAATTAAGCAGAGAACCGCGCCGTTATATGGTAAAATTTGTAATAAACGAGACCCAGGATGAGAGTAAACCAGAAGCAGTTGATGAACTTATTCACATTCTCACCATCTACCAGAGGATAAAGATATTATCATGACATTTGCAGAACAATTAAAGCAGCAAGGCCTACAGCAAGGCCTACAGCAAGGTCTACAGCAGGGCCGAAGAGAAGAGGACTTTGTTATTGCCAAAAGAATGTTAGCTAAAAGGTTAGATTCTGAACTTATCAAGGAAGTAACAGGCTTATCTGATCAAGATTTACTTAACCTCGAAGACTAATATTCTCGCAACTACCGCGAGGTTATCATGACATTTGCACAACAACTAAAACAAGAAGGATTACAACAAGGCCTACAGCAAGGCAAAAGAGAAGAAGACTTTGTTATTGCAAAGAGAATGCTGAATATGGGCATCGATCATGAGATTATTAAAAAAGCAACCCAGCTTTCTGATCAAGATTTACTAAGCCTAGAGGATTAATATCATAAGCAAACCATCATGACATTTGCACAACAACTTGAACAAAAAGGGCTACAAAAAGGCCTACAGCAGGGCCTAGAACAAGGCAAAAGAGAAGACGACTTTGTTATTGCTAAAAGAATGCTCGCTAGAGAGGCTGATTGTGAATTTATTAAGGACGTTACAGGTTTATCTAATAAAGATTTGCGCAGTCTTGAAGATTAACTATAAGGGAGAGAATTTAATAATTAAACAAGAATTTGACTATCGGCTATTAGAAAAAAATGTTAATAACTAAAATTAGACTTATAGAAAAGCAAGTATTGAAAATACTCGATAATGCGAATAGGGCTAGTATGAGGCGTGATAGCTTTATTATAAAAGGAAAAAATCTAACTAGGCATTAGATTAAGTAGCAGTTTATTAATAATTTATTTTAAGAAATAGTCTTACTCTTTATTTTTACAAAAATATAAAGAGAACGTCTATTTTCAAAAGATAAATTAATTTTTTCAATTGAGGCAGTTACTATTCTTTTGTTATTAATCCAATCAATAAATGTATTTATCAAACCTCTATTTATGTACCCTAAAAGTTTATTAGATTGGTCTAAAATTTCAATTGCATCTTCGTTTTCATATTTTGTAATTTTAAAATAAACCTTATCACCTATTTGGATATTAACAGGATTTGTTCCTTCATAAATGTGTCTAAACCCAGCGGCCTCTATAAATAATTCACACGGTCCACTGACGTTTTCAAAAGGATGTATAAATGAAAATCCATCGGACAATAATCTACCATTTGAATATCCTAACAAGCCGAAATCACTTATTGGAACATCAGGCTTTAAACGTAATTCATCTAAATAATTCTTATAATCATCTCTATTCTTACTAATTAAACGAACTCTAAAAGTATCAAGGACATTATCATAATAAATGTTCTTCAAATATGAAAATGCTGGATAACCTTTAAAACCTCTATTCTTCGCTTTTTCAAAACTAGTTGTGTTAACTAAATAAATGAGGTTTGCATCTTCACTACTAGTACGAATGAGTTCAGCTACAATATGTCGATCACGATATTCTGGTTCTAAAGACTGCCAAGCTAATAATAATTTTTGTGGCTCTATAACGTGTTCAATTAAATTCATTAGATGTAACTCCTTTTTTCAATTTATCGTACCTGTTTTCTATTAATTTTAGCATAAAGTTTGCTCTTTCAGTCGTCAACTTTACAGGTATGTCAAATTTAGTAAGGTATTCTAAAATTTTTGTAATATTTTTTATATTAACTTTGTTTAATAAATTTAGCATTGTTTTTTTTACATTGTATTTTCTCATCATTTCATGAAGTAATTCATAGTGTCCAGGATTCTTGCTTTCAATATCTACTCGAATATGGTGAAAGCCCTTAGATATATATTTATCATAATCTTGTTGCTTCCAAGTCTGAAATTTTTTTTTATAAATTTCTCTACCCATACTGGTTCCATTATCAAAAACAGGGGCTATAGTTTTTTTAAAACTTTCTTTATTTTCGATAATTCCCCAATTATCTTGGTGGCGATCTGTATTTCCAATTAAAGCATCAAATAAGAAAACCTCAGACCAATATTCTTTCCAGTTTCTATCTTCTAACTTTTCATTTTTTACAAGATTATCAAATATTTCAAAAAGTGTATTAATGTTATGTTGAGTTCCTTTCTTTCTATCAAATTTTTCTAAGTGATTATTAAAGTAATCGCCGCCTTTGTGAAAATCTTCAGAACCTTCTTTATAAAAAAATTCACTAAGAGCGCCACATTTTCCAGATAGCCTATTAAAGGCAACAAATGTAGGAGGAACTTTAATTCCTATATCTTTTCCTAAAAGATAAGCGAATATTTCCATCCAAAATTCTTCTGGGTAGCGTTTAATAGATTGTTTAAAACAGTAATAATGATTTTTTTGTAAAAAACTTGAGCCTTGTAAATCTTCAGGGCTAAATAAATTTCTATTTACCCGTGTTCCAACTGGATTAGTAGGGCCATCCCAACCAGATACATCTACTGGTGTATCGACTGGTTGTTGAAGTATAGACCATTTTGATTGTTTTGTTTCTTTAGCTTCTTGAAGTTTAGGCCGTTCTAATAGTTCTATTTCTTTGTCATCCATGACTATAACCTATTGACTTGAATTCAACTTATAAGAGCAATTTTTGCACAAATAATACACAATAAAATTATATAATAAATATTGTTTATTTAAATAATAAAAGATTGCAGCATGAAGAAGTATAAACAACTTGACTTTAGAAAACGATGTCAAATTTATGGCTTATGGAAAGCAGGTTACAATCAAACAGAAATAGCCAAAGAAATAGGGGTCCATAAATCAACAATTAGTCGGGAATTTAAACGTAACACCCAGCTTAACAGAAAATGAACTTGGGGCTATTATGGATCGATTGAATAACCGCCTAAGAAAATTATTGGATTTTGCTACACCAAAGAAGGTATTTTATGCTAACTCATACCAATAGATAATTAGGAAAAGACGTTGCACTTATGATTTGGATCGGCCTTCTACCATTAACAGATAACTAACGATAAGAATTTTATCGGCAGCTAGGAAACTTTTAATTAATAAAACCTATGATGCCTACCGCTCTAGAAAATTACTTTAATGACTGTACCAAAATTGTACCAGGCTGAAATAGAATGTACTAAAATCTCCGTAGTTTTAGATAGCTTATTAAGTTGGCAAAGTATCGCAAGTTGTTGATTATTAATGATTTTTTATATTATATATCTGGCTACGAACTTGGTGGTCGGGAGTTCGAATCTCTCCGGGCGCGCCAATAAAATCAAGGACTTACATCATTTTCAAACAAACTTAAAAAATCCCTTGCGGGACTTTTGCGGAAGCTAGCTACGCAACTCTCCGCAATACGGTTAACACTGGCTTTCGATTTCTCTCTTCACAAACCTTATTTGCATTATGGAACAAGCACGTGACTTTACGGGTGCTGCTTTTGCTTGGCAAGATGGTCGTCGCTCCGTTTGGAGAATGATTCAAACACATATCGATCGAGTGCACGATGTCCTAAAAGACAATTTTTAGCGAGGTATTTGAACAATGACAGAAATCAAACATAAACAAGATGGATAAGAAGTAGATATTATTATTTCAGAATCCAATGAAACACCCGCTATAACAGAAGCTACTAAGCTCTATGCGGGCAAATATAAATCGGTAGAAGAATTAGAAAAGGCCTATAAAAACACCTCGACGGTGTTTAACGAGAATAAAGCCTTGCAAGAAAAACTAAAAAGTTTTGCCGTGCCTGAGAATTATCAATTACCGGAATCAGTTTCATTATCCGAGCAAGAACTACAAGGTCTGGCTAATGCCGCCAAACAGGGGGGGTTAAATCAAGCTCAGTTTGAAAAGATCCTCTCTACCATGCAAGAACAGCAACAGAGCTACCAAACGCAATTAGCTGAACGCAAAAAACAACTCGGTGAACAATTTAAAGTGGTGGAAGATTATGTAGCAAAAACCTATCCCTCCGCTTTACATCACACCGTATTAGCTACACTCTTAGGAGATGAAAACGCGATGAAAGACGCTTTAAAACATCGAGACCAATTACTCAATTCACAAGTACCAGGTCTTAACAATCAACGGGCCAGTTATTCTGACCCGGAAGATGCTAAAGAAGCCTTAGCTAAAATTTCAGACGAATATCACCAAAATCCGACTGAGAAAAATCGGAAACGCTATATTAATCTGGCTAGTGAAGTGACTAAAGAAAGATCTAGAAATTAAACTTTTAAGCCATGGTTGTTAGATTCTAGTGATAAAGAAGATACAATTGGAGATTTACTAATTTGATAAAAAGCATTTGGATTAGAATGAAGCAATTTAAAATCATGTATTGTTTTTTCTAAAACAAAAAAAGTTCACTTAGAGCAAAAGCTCCCATGTCCGTATATTGAATATATTTATTTGCTTTTTTAACTAACATAAGTTTATATTCAAGAATATTTTTTTAGTAAATTTAACGCTATTTATTAATTTTTGGTAAACGTCTTTTAAATTTATTTTAAACTTTTCTGGAGCCAATAACATAAAGTAAAACAAATCTGAATTCAAAAACCATTCTACATTTTTTGGATAGATTTTTTCAGAGTAAAAAAGCAAAGTCCGTAAATCCTGGAAATCTTTAAAATAACAATAAAAATCTTCATTTTTTAGATATTTTTTTACTTCTTTTATATCATCCATTAGAATAGAAATTAATTTTAAGTTAGATAGTTTTTGTTTTAGCTTTTCCTTTTCTTCTGACGTTGGAATAAGAACTATTAAGCTTTCTATTTTTTGTATTGACTCTTCTATTTTCATAATACTTTTTTCTTTTTGTAAATTAAAAATACTGTATCTAGTACTTGTTGATTTATTCATAAAACTTATAGATCAATCTAAAAAGCCCGCAAGCAGAATCATTATCAGCCCTGAGCGATGTTTAGGCAACCTGATAGATGAAATTAATGAATTAATTTTTATTTATCAGGTTATTTATGTCCGAAATTAGTTACGAAGCTACGTGTCAGATGTTTAACACGGAAGTCACGCAGCAATACCAAAATTTATCCAAACTCAAAGGTACGATTGAAGAACGTCATGGTTTACGTGGTACGCATTTAAATGTTCCCGTTTCTGATTTACTTGAAATGAGTCACAGTGGTTTTGCAGCCACCGATATTCGCGTTACCCCACTTAATGAAACCAATGTGCAAGTACCGACCTATAATTATCACCTTAAAACTGTGATTGGTGGTGGTGAAAAAACACTTTATAACTTTGATAAGATTATCGATCACTCCAAAACCCATGCCAAAGCCGCAGCACGGTTGAATGATTTCATTAAGATCAATGCGATCTTTAGTGATCCAGATTTTATTGCGGGGAAAATTTATACCGTGCCGGTTGATGTCGGTGTTAACACTGGACTCAATGAAGAAAAGTATGCTCTAGCGATTGCCTATCTTGAAAGCCAAGGCATGGATGTGCATAACCTGGAGGTGTCGACCTGGGTACCGGCTTTGTTAAAACCCTCACTATATAACGATCAGCAAGTATCTAATTTTTTCTATAACGACTTTAGTTCATATAACTTTTTTAGAAACTAAGAAAGACCCGCAAGCCCGATTTTACATGAAGCTCCAGTTGACCCGACGGTTATATGATAGAGGGTGGAGACGTGATGATGTAATAAATTTGCTCAAAGTGATAGACTGGGCCTTAATTATTCCTGAAAAACTCGAGCTAGAATATAAAGAGAAACTCCATAAATTGGAGAAGGAGAAAAATATGAGTTATGTAACAAGTTTTGAACGATTAAGCCGTGAAGAAGGCCTACAGCAAGGTCTACAGCAGGGCCGAAGAGAAGAAGACTTCATTATTGCTAAAAAGATGTTATCTAAAAGACTAGATCCTGAACTCATTAAGGAAATAACTGGCTTATCTGATCAAGATTTACTCAGCCTTGAAGACTGATATACCTCGAAAATTATGAAGAAGATGTTGTGAACGCAGTACAGCAACTCTAGATGCCAGGCCGAGAAGAAGGGCGGCATAAGAAGCTATAACTGTTGCCAAAAACATTCTACCCGAGGGCATGTTTCCCAAAAGTTGTACAAACGCTAACCGTCTTATCGGAAAAGAAATAGTAGACTTCGCTAAAAAGCACTGAATTTTCCTATCTATAAAAGAACTTCTTCAACATTTCTATGGTAAGAAGTTATGCCTCTTACTCGATGAAGTAACTTTCAAGAAGTGTTATATTTGATTTTAATGGTCTAGTAATACGAACATCCTGGTTGTTGATTTTCACTGCTTTCGTTTTGCTGTAAGGGCAAACGTTGCCAATTAAAGAAGGATGGTCGTTGTTGAAGTATCGGGGTAAATTCATCCAATTCTTCATTGCTCCGAGTATCCTGTTGATTATCTAATGATTGCTCTTGCCCCTGCCTTATTGCTTCACAAAGATTCCTTTCTAATTGTTGAATTTCTTCTTCTGATCTGGGAGCACTATTAAGTCGATCTTCTAGTTTTCGTTGTAATGCATGAACTTTATTTTTTAACCAAATCAAAGCAGTAAACCTAATATCAGCATCTAAATAAACAATATAAGTTGTTATAAGCATGCCAAGAAGAATGGGTATCCATATGATAGGACTATGACATTCATCACACTTATTATCTTCAAGACATTTGTTATGTTCGCTATCAGTTTTACTTTTAACATCACATTCTTTACATCCTGTACTACATTGAGGAATACTCTGTTCAATTAAAAGGCCGGCTGTTCCGAAACTAAGAGTAATCATAAAAAATGAACCAGCAAAAATAGAAACCGCCATATCGATTGCTTTTTGACGTGCTTCTATTTCTGAAGGAGAAAATTCGCAATATTTTTCTAGTGAAAATTTCAAATCCAAATTAGTTTGATCTTTCGCTAAGATAGATAGTGCGTCGCCAACAAGTGCTAATTTACAATGGGCGGGGAGCCCTTTTTCTGATTGAGATACCAAAAATGATTCACCAATATTAGGCATAATGTACAAATCCTTTATTCTAATAAGTATTAATGTTTTATATAAATAAAACGGTACATTATATCAGTTAAAATTTAATCAGCAGTCATCCTTTCTTTCTGATTTATCTTTAAAAATCCATGCGCGACTGAACATGATGCTCATAGTCATTATTATAGAGTTGTAAGGATCGTCCGGTTTATAATAATGTTTTTTTTCAATAACTTAGAATATAAGTACCTATCGGAGTTCGAATCTGTCCGGGCGCGCCAAATTCACATTATTTTTCAATACGTTAGCTAGTTTAGTTACAATCCGAACTATCACTTAAATGTAGCGTGTACCAAATTTGTACATGCTACACGTTCAGCTGCTTCTTGCAGTTGCTGACTATTTAGATGTGCGTAACGTTGTACCGTATTGTAAGAAGACCAACCACCCAACCTTTGCAGTTCATATAATGACGTTCCATTTTGAACCTGCTATGAAGTCCAGGTATGGCGTAAATGCCAATGAAAATCCTTGATGCCTGCTCGTTTTAAAGCACTTCTCCATGCTTTTGTTGTACACTGCTTAACAGGACTTCCTTGATAAGTGAAAACAAACTCAAAATGCTTCCCTATTTGCTTACGGATAATTTCAACTGCTTCTTCATTTAAAGGGACTGGGATGGCTTTTCTCGTTTTAGATTGACAAGCGCTGACCTCACTAAATCAATTAGTTTCCATCTTAATCCAAGCACATTGGCTTTTCGTAATCCCGTTAACGAAGAAAAAGCCGCCATATAAGCGCTTTACTACCTCTTTGGTGAGCCAACGATCACGTTCTATCTCATCAAACAATGAAATAATAGGCATTTTTTCTAGCCATCCTTTTTTAAAAGCATTATTTAAAATAGCTCTTATTACTTCTAACATACGATTAATAGTTGCATACGATACTTTATCTTTTCTCCTTGCTTCAATAAGCTCATCTATTAGATCAACATCTATTTCAGTTAGTTTTTTATTTCTCAAGAAAGGATCGGCCCATTTTAAATGAAAACCTGCTTCTTCTAAGCTACGTTTGCTTTTACGTTTACAAACATCGAACCATTTGACTACCGCTTCTTGCCATAATCGTTCTGGTTTTTCCCCTAACTTACCTTGGCGCCACAAATCCGCTTTTAAGCGATCATGTAATTCCTGCGCCGCTACATTGTTTGAAGTCCCAGTAGATTGTTGTATTCTCTTTCCGTTGTGAGAAAGTCTGATCCACCAGATATTGTTTCGTTTACAGAGTGCCATAATTGTTCTCTCCTATTGTTAGAGACACCCTGCGATACTTTGCAGGGGGTATCGTAAAGCGAATGTAAATAGTTAACAAGGTCTTCTTCCAAGAAACACCAACATTTACCTGGTTTTGTTCTAGGTATTTTTCTGCTTGCCACAAGTCTTCTCAATCCTTGAGGGTTCATTTTCAAAAACTGAGCGGGCCTCTTCAAGATTGAAGGTTTTCACTATCACTGCTCCTTAAATCTAAAGCCCCCTGCATTCTCTTCATATATCTATTTTTTATATAAAATATTGGATTAAATATTTACTAAGTCTATATCTAGATTACCGGATCAAAATGTTCATCTGTGAACAAATTTCTTGCATAAAATTTTTTGACGGTTTTAAAAAATAAGGATTTTATTTATGTACGTAAATCAAGAAAAAGCTGTCTTAGAAATCATTCATTATTTTGGAAGTGTCGATAAGATATCGAAAGCAACTCGTCTTTTGAAGAAACCAGAAGGCCAAGCGTATTTAACGTCTATCCAAGAACATTCTACTCATTCTGCTAGAGCGACCATAGATTGGGTGATGGAAAAGCTGGTACGTGTAGTCTGTGCCGGGGTTGCTGACGATGGGACGATTAAGGCAAAAGCTGTTAAAGATGCTTTACGTGCGTTGACTGAAATCAATAAAATCAAAGGTCATTATGTCCCTGAGAAGGAATTTAATCTTAACTTGGATATGGATGATATCCAAGAAGCAAGGGCACGTGAATTGACTATTAAATATACTCGAGAATATTAATTTAACTGTGAGTGTCATGACTAGAATTGATATACTCTAATTGTTATCAATCTTAGGATAACATTCACAGTTAATATGATGACTACTGCCAAAAATTATTTTTAGTTAAGTGTTATATTATTTTCTGTAGCCATACTGTTACTGTTTTCTGTTCTGCGCTCCACTTTCTGATCTTTGTCTTTAGGAGTAAAAAATGAAGCTCGAACCGTTTGGCTACTGCTGGATGGATGAACCAAGTCTTTTTCATAACTACTTAATAGATCATCTATTGGTGTATATTTTCCAGCGTCAATGAACATCTTAAAATCTGGATCGTTTTCACCTTTGAAGAGTACTCCAAACTCATCAAATAAACGCTTGTTTATTTTAGATTCAATTTCACTCCAGATCACTTCAACACCTTCAATTTTTAGAGATTCTATTAGAAACACGTAAGGAGAAGATCGCTCCTGAAGGTATTTATCGACTTCTTCACATACAACTACAGGTAGTTTATGTGAAGCAACTGATCGATTAATAAAAGTTAATTCAACGTCTGGATGAACTCCATTTACTTTTTCTAATAATTTATTAAAGGTACCAGCGGGACAAATGACTTTATCTATTTTATCTGAATTATCAAACCCGTCCTCCGATAGATTCCCGTCGCGCTGAGTTTCATATAATCCTTGGACGAACAGTTGCAAAGCATCTTCTAGAGTTGCTGTACATAGGTCAGAATCTATTAGCGCAAGATAAGTGAGTGCCAATAACTGTTGTATTGATATTTTAGAAGTTGGGTCTTCAAAAGAATAATCTACTTGCGTAACGCGATTAATACATCTTTTTGCAGCTAAATTAATTTGAGACTTGTCAGGTAATGAAGAAATATATTTTTGAATTTTAAGAATAATTGAATCTAATTTATCATCTGATATTGCTTTCCCATAACGTTCATAAAGTTTTCTTGCTGAGGCTGATGCAGAATAATTAATACTTGCTGTATGGGTACTTTGAGGGTGATTAATAGGCTCTCTTCTTTGCAGTCTAGAAATATATCGTATAATTATTTGCTCTGCGTTTGGACGTGTCGAATATTCAATAAGTTCATTAAAAACGTCTTGTGTAAATAAAAATTAGATAATTGATAAAGCAATTTACATATTTTTTCATTCTGAATAAAAATTCATATCTTGGATTAAATAACTTTTCAAAATTATCTTTGTTTAAAAGATTAGAATTATTAAGACATATAAGAATATGTATCATATTTTTATGAAAACTATTTTTGATCAAGTTTATGTTTTTTTGATTTGATATTCCATTATTTTTAAGTAACACAAGTGTTCGGGCCATTATCTTAGGATGAGGATGCTTTCTGATGAGATTGACGTATTGATTATCTAATAAATTGGCATCTTTGAGTAACAGAAGTGCTGAGGCCATGTCCTTAGGGTAATTGTGATTTCTGATGAGATGGATGTATTGATCATCTAATAAATTGGCCTCTTTGAGTAATAGAAGTGCTGAGGCCATGTACTTATGGGAATAGTGATTGCTGATGAGGGTGATGTATTGATCATTTAATAAATTGGCCTCTTTGAGTAACAGAAGTGCTGAGACCATGTCCTTAGGGTAATGGTGATTTCTGATGAGATGGATGTATTGATCATCTAATGAATTGGCATTTTTGAGTAATAGAAGTGCTGAGGCCATACGATCCTTAGCGTAAGGATGATTTCTGATGAGATGGATGTATTGATCATCTAATAAATTAGCCTCTTTGAGTAACAGAAGTGCTGAGGCCATGTCCTTAGGGTAATGGTGATTTCTGATGAGATGGATGTATTGATCATCTAATAAATTAGCATTTTTGAGTAACTAATAACTTGGCATCTTTGAGTAACAGAAGTGCTGAGGCCATACCACCTTTAGAGTAAGGATGATTGCTGATGAGATGGATGTATTGATCATCGCGTTCTTTGACCAATTTTATAATTTCTTCATTTAATATCTTATCGTTATTGAGTATTTTGAGTAAAAAGTGTATCGACGAACGATCATAATCTTCTGAGGCAAAAGGATTGGTTATATTGAATGAATGACAAATACTATTAGATAAATCCTTAATAAATTTTTCAAGTTTTCCTGTAGGGTGTTTGGAGTAATGACCAGATTTTTCTTTTATCCATTCTATATTTTCTTTGGTTAAAAGTTGGTTTTCATATAGAATATTGATTGTCTCTGCGATCTGATTAATATCAGGATACTCTAGAAACCATTTTATATTTTCTAGATCGAAGATATTTTTATCAATAAATCTATTAAATATTTGATTTATTAGATTAAAATCATTATGTTTTCTGATTAAGTCTTCAACTTCTTGAGTTAAAAAGTTATTTCTTTTAATTATTTCTAATATATCGTCAATATTACAATCAAAAATCATAGAATGTGGCATAATTTAATTTTATATATTAAGGTTAAAGAATATCAATTTTTGATATAATATATCAAAATATTATTAAGTAATTATTAATAGATTAAATTATGTAAAAACTTTATTAATGATTTGAATGATAGATAAAAGAGGTTTGACTTCTCTATTAAATCGATTTTTATCCATCCCTAAATAATTCGGTGTGTCACGCAAACGTATCCGTCTTGGCTGCATGTTCTCACTCCTTCTTCTTATAAGACTTTATTTTTTATATTACTAAACATATTCGCAACACGTGTTGCGAGAAATCTAGATAGACTGGATTGGTTTCTCTTTATAAGAAAAAAAATGGAGTAGATAACTATGGCGAAAAATACTTTTGAGAGATTGATTCCACGCTGTGGAACTGTAAAGAAGGCAGCAAATATTTTGAGAACGTCACATCTTAGATTTAGTCTCACTCCTGGAGAAAAACAAGCTGAAATCATTTGTATTCAATGAAAATAAAGCGCTCAAAGAAAAACTAAAAAGCTTTGAAGCTCCCGAAAACTATAGCTTACCTGAATCAATCTGTTTGCCTGAGCAAGAGATACAAGGACTGCAAAACATAGCCAAAACAGTAGGTTTAAATCAAGATCAATTTAACAAAACACTTATTGCGATGGCGGAACAGCAACAGCACTATCAAAATCAGCTAGAGGAAAGAAAAAAGATTCTCGGCGATAAGCTTGCTATTGTTGAAGATTATATAACTAAAACCTATCCCTCTTCTTTGCATACCTCTATTTTGAATACCCTTATTGGAGATGAAAGTGCCATGTCAAATGCCTTAAAACACCGTGATCAATTATTAAATAGCCAAGTCCCTGGTTTAAGTAGTCAACGGGCCAATTTATCCGATCCCTATGAAGGGAAAAATGAGTTACTTAAAGTGGCCAAAGAATATGAACGTGACCCTTCTGATAAAAATAGAAAACGCTATATTAACCTCGCCAATGAAGTTGCTAAGGCAAGGTTTAATTTATGTTAATGTTTGAAGCTAAATTCTACAGTTTTTTGAGCCTGTAACCCTAAACCTCCTAAAAAACAGAGCTTTTTAAAAAGTAACTATTTTGATAAAATTAACCTTCTTTAAATAGTTGTTTCAGGAGGCCTACTGGAAACAGGTTATTAGGGCTGCATTCGATAGAACGGCTGGAGATCAGGTTCTTGCAATAATGCTTTAACACGGGAATAATCCGCAGAAATAAAATCACCTACTGCATCTAATAAGACACTAATTTTTTCTTCTTGGTTAGCTGAAGAACCGACTGTATCTAGTTTGAAATCTGAGGGTAAAAAACTTCTTATAACGTTATTTTGATAATTAACATAAGGCTGATTTGAAATGGCCAATACACTGCCGGAATGCGGACGCTTTGCTAACCAAGCATTAATTGTATCACCAGTATTCGGTCTTTTCCCAGCTATCTTTGGCGTATTGACAGAAATTAATTCCATTTCTGCTAATTCAAGTGGCCATTTTAAACGACGTGCTTTAAAAGCAGCCTCCATCATATCAAGTTCTGTAGCTCCTTCTTTTAAAGTATTAGCAAAAGATTCTTTATCTTTTACTAACAGGCGCTCTCCTCCCAACAAAATTATCTGATTAAAACGAATTCCTTTTTCCCATAAAGAAGTTAAATAATCCAGCCGATTTTCAACCCGTTCTTGTAATGCACCCAAAAACAAAAAGTAAGTCATACTTTTTAAGTTTAGGTGATTTTTCAGAAAGAAAACCAAGTTTATCAAACAATGCTAAAAAATGGTCACGATCCGAAAGCATTTTGTCACTATCTACTAACTCCCACCGCTCAACCCCATCTTTTCGCATCCAAAACGTGCGTATTATTTCCATTAAGCCCTCTAGCGTAACCAAAGTGCTTTCTGGATTTTGTGGTAATTTTTCAGAACAATTTGTCATTTCTAGTAATTCTTCAAAAGCACTTATTTGCTCATCGGTTAAAGAAAACTTCTTTAAAACTGCAGTTAACATACTTAACTCCTATTTTTAGGTTGTTTTTTCAAAAAAACTCAAAACCCATTTCTAATGTTTTTATAGCCAGAAAAGAAACCCGCTCTCATAAAAAACACAATAATATATCTTGTGAAGAAGAAATAATTATTATATTTATTTTGATCTAATAAAAATTATTAATCCGAGGGGTTTCTAATCTACAGTAAAAGTTAGTTTAATTAAAGTTATTGCAGATACTACTTATAGGTCCTATTTATCTAAATTATACTTTATTAGATGAGCGCAACTCTTGTCGGTTAAATGGTAAGAAATTTGGTAACCTTGCGACAGATAGTCACAAGCAGGTTGTTTTAGATAGACAAATTGATCTAGACTGACGTTTGCGGTCATAGCTAACTCCTACGTAGTTGGTTGTGTTTGTCCCTAAGGTGTTCGAGACCTTGGGGGACGCTTACTGTTCTTCTTAACTCATACGAGCAATATAGCTCTAATTGCTCGTATAGTCAATACTTTAAATACACGTTATAATGCTCTTTTAGACTCTTGTGGACACCATTTATGAACAAGCAGGCTTTTAAAGGTAATGATGCTGAAGATAAAATTGTTAGACTATGTTTTGATACACCAGTATCTCTTAGAAAAGCTTTGAAGTTAAAAGCAGCTCACGATGATAAGGAAATGAAAGAAGCTCTACATGAGTTAATACAAGGATATGTAGATGGAAAATTTAAGCTTAAATAATATCGTTCTTTTCCAGTTATAATTATCCTAATAATGAAGGACATTTTTTATTTGCAATCTTAACTAAACTTCACTTTCCCCAGACTAATAACAAGGAAAACAAAGTGACTATTACTATTCATCAACCTCATGACAAATTTTTCAAACGAAACCTAAAAGAAAAAAAGTAGCTATAGATTTTCTAAAAGCACACTTAGAAAAAGAGATTTATAAAGCCTTAAATATCAATACTCTCCAGCTAACTGAGAAAAGCTTTATTGTTCCTGAACTTCGTGAAATTCATAGTGACATCATTTATAAATGCCAAATCAATCAAAAACCAGGCTATCTATTTTTCTTAGTGGAGCATGAATCAACGGCTAAAGATGAATTAATGGCCTTTCGCTTGCTGCACTACTGCTGCACTACATTGTTTCCCTTAGTTATGAACATCTCCAACAAGGCAATAAAAAATTGCCTATTATTTTGCCGCTTTGTATTTATCATGGAGAAATATCACCCTATCCCCATTCGACTGACATTTACAATAACTTTGAGGACCCGGAATTTGCCCGTACGGTAGCTTTTAAACCCTTTAAGCTTATAGACCTTACAGTCCTTTTAGATAAGGATATTGCCCGTCATGGCTTAGCAGCTTTAATGGAAATGCTGTTTAAACACCATCGAGCTAAGAACTTCATGTCGATTATGAGAAAAATGCTGCAAAACCAGCTTGTTCAAACTGTAGTTAAACAGCTTAATATTTCCTATCTTACGGATATGTTAAACTATATAGTAAATACTACTCAGGATGAGAACGAGCCACAGGCCGCTCAACATCTGATTAAAGAATTAATACAGGCTTTCCCAGAAGAGCCAGCTAGGAGAACGATTATGACTTTTGCCCAACAGCTAAAAGAAGAGTACAAGCAAGAATTTATGGGGACTTTTTCAGAACAATTAAAACAGCAGGGTCGACATGAAGAAGCTCTAGAAATTGCTAAAAATATGCTAGCTAAAAGACTTGACCATGAATTTATTAAAGAAATGACTGGCTTATCTGACCAAGATTTAGTTAATCTAGAAAACTAATATATACGCCTTTTTGAAGAATATATAATAAATATATTTTGAAAAACTTTAATAATTGGCTAGATCGACGACAATAGACCTAAAGGAACACCAAAAGTATCTTATTAGTTGTTAGTTTTTATACCAAATAAAGTATTTAGTTGAATGAGTTAGAAATGATCAGCCATTGATTAACGATAGCTCTTATATTTAAAATAGCCCTTGTTATCCTAAATATAATTTACTTTTTTTTAAAAATTAATTCCTCGCTCTTTGGTGAGTAATATTTATTTATGATTTTTTCATAATAATAGGGCTTAATTAAAACTGCATCTGCCCCTAAGCTAAGATAGTGTTGAATGTCTTCTTCTCTTAATTTGTATTCAAAGTCAGATCGATTTATTCTTTGAGCAACCATGATCAAAGCTCCAGGTTTGATTGTGGCCAGAAAGTGGTAGGGTATTCTAGCACTCTATGAAAGCTATCCAAAAGCTAACCGGCCTACCTGAAAATGAAGTAATGGATTTGGTCAAAAAAACACTAAATTATTCAAAATGACAAAGAGGGTTTCACATGTGTAACTCTCTTTGTTTTCAACTAAACATCAAGTTCAATAAGAAATAGATTCGAATTATCTGAAATTTAAGAGAGCATTCATTAAACTGTGTCAGGCATAAATTAGCGTAGCTGTAACTTTAATTGGCCATCAAAAAATATTTGTAGCTGAGAGGCGATTAAAGAGCAATTATGAATAGGTTGATACCATTATTTTTATAGTATTTTTTGACCGGCACAGTAAATTAATTTAAGTAAGGCGTTTTCACTCGTAAAAGCACCTTAAAAATTTACTTCTTTTACTGGATAAAGTAATTGCTTACTTTTCATATTCTTATGAGCCAACCTTTAGAGTTATTGTTCGTTAAAATATCTAACTAATATGCAAGATTCTATTACATTTGATAGTTGGCAGGGATACTGACTGTTGCAGATAATTTACTACTTTCTTGACCATCTTGCTTAAAAAATGAGCATTTTGGAGCAACAAAGAGAGACTGACTTTTGTCATCATTCGTAGCTTTATCAATATTAGTATTAAACAACATCTGGCCGTAATTTAATCTGTATGTATTAGCAAATACTCGAGCATATTCTTTAAAGGCTTCTCTTAATTCCTTAGATTTACT
The DNA here is from genome assembly GCF_000257395.1 of Rickettsiella massiliensis 20B. Lineage (GTDB taxonomy): Bacteria > Pseudomonadota > Gammaproteobacteria > Diplorickettsiales > Diplorickettsiaceae > Diplorickettsia > Diplorickettsia massiliensis. The sequence continues at coordinate 524,226 of NZ_AJGC01000001.1, read as the reverse complement.
TAGTTCTTTTGGCTCATAAATTTTCTTAAAAAAGCTTAAAAGTTTATCATCCGCTTTTAATCCGTTTTGCATAAGAAACATAACAATATTGCATGCGGTTTTTAGTTTGTCTCCTTGCACTTTTGAATTACGCTCTAGTAAATGATATACAATACTTTCTTTTTCTTGTAGATCATTAATCCATTCTAATTTTTCATTAACATCCCATCCTTTTTTTACCAATTTTTTTAATAACAGGAGTGCATTATCTAATCTATGAAAAAGTACATTTGTACTTAAATTATCTAATTCAAAAGGATAAACTGGTTGAGATCCTGCCATGAAGACTAGTGGTATATTTTGTTTTGCAGCATTTTTTGTCTTTTCACCCCAGCTGCCTCCTCTCATGTAGATTATATCTTGTAATGGATTAGCCAATTCGATTTTAACTGATTCTGGTAAATCAGAAAATTGTCTATATTTTTTCATTAATTGGTCGTTGATTTCTTCACTTTTCGTAAAGTATTGGATCAATTTTTCAACATAAATAGAATAGACTGCATCGTTAGGTTTTTCATAAAAATAATCTAAATTTTTAGCGATAATTTCGTTTAATATTTCATTAAATACTTTATTTTTTCTATGAAAAACTAATGAAAAACCATTTTCTATATAGCAATTTATAATACCAGCATAATCTCTCTCAAATTCTAGCTTCTCATCAATTAAAGGAAAAATACTTAAAGAGGGGGTGTCTAATATTATGTTCTCTGGAATGATACAATCCATATCCGCTAACAAACCTTGATTTAGTTTAAGTTTTTCCAAATTTGCCCCTATCATTACTTTAACCAAATCAATTGGGTTAGCTAATGATTTACAATTTTCTAATAAATTAGAAACAAGTTGTACGAGCTCAGGTTGATTAGAAAATAATGCTTCTAATTTATATATATAAATGTTTTTCAAGTTGGCAGACAATAAGTTTGTTTGCAGCCCTTGAATGTTTTTATCAAGTTGATCTAAATTAGATGATTGATAAATAATAATATGGATGTTTCTCCCAGAAACAGCATGAGAAATAATGTTTTGTAAAAAAGGAAAGTCTTTTGTGTTATAGATAAACTCTGTTTTATTTACCCAAATATATATAATATCTTTATCCGCGCGCATGGTGCCCATATCATTTATTAGTATTTTGAATATCGTAGGGCGAAGATAACACAGAAATATTAAATAATTCTTAAATATACCACTAAAATTCAGCTGAAATAGAACAATTGAATACAAAGTAAACTAATTATTATCCGAGAAACAGAATCGGAAAGCTACATTTATACTCTCATTGAGCATGAAACCATTCCCAATAAGCTCACGCCATTTAAACTGTTGTGATATAAAATAGCCATCATGAAGCAGGATTTAGACCAAGGAACAAAACCTTACCCATAGTTATTTTTATAGAGGCAAAAAAAGTCCTTATCCTTACAATACAAAAATATCCTGGCTTGCTTTAAAAATAAAGAGCTAGCTCAAGAAACATTCTTAAAACCATATCCACTCATTGATATTACCGTGATTCCTGATGAAGAATTACGTACCCACAGGGGAATGGTCATATTAGAGCTAACTCAAAAGAATATCTATAATAGGGATGCATTAGAATTTATACAAGATATAGCTTTACAGGTGGCTAAGCAATTCATAATATATGAACAATTTAAAAGTTTGCTATATTATATTAGTCAAGAGAGCGAATCTAAGAATTTTAAAAAATTTTATTCAAACTTAGCAGAAGCGCTACCTAACTTCAGAGAGGATATTGTGACTTTGGCATATCAGCTAAAACAAGAAGGTCTCCAGCAAGGCCTAGAGCCTAGGCCGTCAAGAGGTTTTAGCGTTTGTAAGAAATTTATTAAAACGGAATGTTCCCTTGGTAACTATTAAATCAGCAAGTGGTATTTCTGAACAAGAATTACTTGAGCTCGAAGAATCTTGAGGCCATGAATACAGCACCACAACAACTGAAACAACAAGGTCGCCAAGAGGAGCGGTATGAAATGGCTAAAAATCTTCTAGCGGAAGGTGTATCTTTAGAGCTAGTAAAAAAAGTTACTAAATTGCCTGATCTAGTTTTAACTGAACTTGAAGATGCTAATTCTTTATAAAAGAGAAAAGTATTTTCTTCTATGACTTATCTTCAATTCTTTTTTTAAACCAATAAAATTTTGGGCGCGACTTTTACGCGACATTCATTGTTTGGGTTCATTCTAAGCAACGTCAAGTGCGGTTCTTGTTTCATATCGAACACTTTATTTGCTGCTTGGATCAAAAGTTAACCAATTCAACTTGTGAATAGTGGGTTGTGATGCGTCCACTTTTATGGCATAACAAATCCTGCCGATCCTCAAAGCCTACACCCGCCGAACGTAACCGCCTCCCAAATGTGTGCTTTAAATCATGTACTCGTACTTGAGACAATCCTGCTCTTTTGCGTGCTTTGACCCAAGCAGAATTTAACATCCGAGTGAGACAATTTCCTTGATACGTAAACACGTAGATAGGGTGCAATCCCCTCACTTCTTGGACTACTTGGGCAGCTATGTGATTTAACACCACGAGCCGGTCTTGTCCATTTTTCACTTTCTCTCCAGGAATAATAAAAACACTGGTATTTAACTCCGGTATTTTTATTTCCTAATCCCCTTGGCGTCGACAAATTTCTTTATCCCGACAATCCGTATTAACCGCAAAAAGTGCCATTCTTCGCAAATGAAGAGGCAACTCAGCAAATTAATTGGAAAAGGTTTATGTTTGTCCGTTTCAGGCAAAAGCTTAATTTTAGGTCCTGTCGCAAGCCATGTCATACCCTTCTTATCTAGCCATTCACTCGCTGCACGATTTAAAATGCGGTGTAATATTTCCAATTCCTGGTTAATAGTTTTCTTTTTTACTTTATCTTTCTTCCGCGAATCAATATACATTTGTAATGTGCCTATATGGGCATTATCTAAAGGCAAATCCCCTATAAAATTATCTATAACAGATTATTTTAGAAAAAACTATCCCTTTACTTTACGTCACCCCGTGCTAACTACACTTTTAGGAGACGAAAACGCGATGAATGACGCTTTAAAACATTGAAACCAGTTACTCAATGCACAAGTGCCCGGTCTCAATAACCAACGAGCCAGTTTCTCTGACCCCGAAGAGGCCAAAGAAGCATTAGCTAAAATCTCAGATGAATATCACCAAAATCCGACTGAGAAAAATCGACAGCGGTATATTAAGTTTGCGAATGAAGTGGCGGAAGCGAGGGTTAAAAAGTAACGTAAAAAATAGTTTCTACTTTAATAAAACCTTAATTTTATTCATTTAAGATATCGATTTTAAAATGGGTATCTTATGAATAACTATAATAATTATAATGGGGTAAAGATAAAACCTGGTTCTCAACACACCTTTACCGAAACGACACCTTTGGTTTTTCAATGGCTTCCCAGAAATCGTGGGGATATGATACCCGAAGAAAAGCTGAATAGAATATTTACCTGGGCAAAGCTCGAAGATACCAGATTAATCTACCCTTGTAATTAATGGAAGTGGGTTTAAGTCTACGCAACGCGAAGAATTAGACAAAAAAATATCTGACAAAAAATTTAATCCTAACCAAAATATCCAAATTATAGATTTTAATGAATTAAATCTATCTGATTATGATTTTTCTTTTGATTCACGACTAGATTGGAAAACTCCATTAAATAAATATACTTTTTCTAATTATTTTAGAACGTTATATTCAATCCCTATTGAAGAAAGAGTATCTTTTGCGGTAGAAATAGATAGCATGCGTAATGCTTTCTTATTAGCTTTATTAAGCTTAAACGAGGCTTTAATTTATCTTGATCTTGACGTCTTTCCTAAAAATGGAAGAAAACTGGGGAAAGTCAGTGCGGAACAAGGTTTTTTACTTGGAGAAAATGATAAAAAATCTTATGATTACTCCGGTATAGTACCGTTTGAAAATGCTATTATGGCGGTTAGTCAAGCAGGAATAAATAAATTACTAGAAATTCATACGCTTTCAAAAGACCGGTTTGAAGGCTCCTACCCTTTGCTTAAAAAGGCACCACATTATATTTATACAATAATATGCGATGTAATCACAAACACACCATTACAAAGCAAAGAAGGTGGCCGTTCTCAGTTTTTCAGATTATCGTTCGAAGATAGAATGAAACTAAATGAACAACTTCAAATTAAAACATTTGGCTTTCAAACTAATGGTGGAAATGTTGATATACAATATGAACATAGCTGGCATGAAATTAAACCTGAAGTTACAAATGACCAAGTAGAAAAAACAAGCACTAGTGTATACAAACTAGGATAGCTATAAGTTTTTTTATAAATAAAAAATACTAAGTAAAGTACTTGTCTTTTTTAGTACCCATAATAAACTGGAGCTATCAATCTAAAAAGCCCGTAAGGCTACCTTTTTAGAGAGGTCGAGTACATTATCAGCCCTGAGTTCTGTTAGGCAACCTGATAGATAAAATTATTGAATTAATTTATTTATCAGGTTTCTTTATGTCCGAAATTAGTTATGAAGCCGCGTGTCAGATGTTTAACACCGAAGTTACGCAGCAATACCAAAATTTATCTAAACTCAAAGATACCATCGAAGAACGCCATGGTTTACGTGGTACACATTTAAATGTGCCAGTGTCTGATTTACTCGAAATGAGTCAAAGTGGTTTTGCACCGACCGATATTCGTGTTACCCCACTTAACGAAACCAATGTGCAAGTACCGACCTATAATTACCATCTTAAAACTGTGATCGGCGGTAGTGAAAAAACACTGTATAACTTTGACAAGATCCTTGATCACTCTAAAACCCATGCTAAAGCTGCCGCGCGATTGAACGATTTCATTAAGATCAATGCGATCTTCAGTGATCCTGACTTTATTGCTGGAAAAATCTATACCGTACCGGTGAATGTAGGTATTAACACCGGATTGAATGAAGAGAAATAAAAGTCAGGGTATGGATGTGCATAATCTAGAAGTATCGAGCTGGACACCAGCGCTGTTAAAACCCTTATTGTATAACGATCAGCAAGTGCCTGGTCTCAATTAACCAACGGGCTAGCTTTTCTGCCCCGGAAGATGCCAAAGAAGCCTTAGCTAAAATCTCAAACGAGTATCACCAAAATTCAACGGAGAAAAATCGGAAATGGTATATTAACTTCGCTAATGAAGTGGCTGAGGCGAGGAAAAAATAATTTTTTGCTTTATTTAAAAGCAAAATTTTTAACTCCTTCAACAAAAGAGGGATCGATTTCTATTTCAACTTCCTCAGCAGGGATTAGCTTGTTAGGTTTATTATTATATTTCATAAATAATCTCATAGTAGCCTAAATTTTTATTAAGTATATTAATCAACGCTTAAGGTATTATTAACTTGTAAAACTAAGGTATGATATTGGTTCCACTATAAGTAATCAGAAATGATGCTAATGAATACTCCAAAAAAGAAAGATAAAGAACCAAATTACTTTAAACTCAATCAAAATGAAACCAACGTAATTACAAAAGCACCTAACAAAACAGTCTCAAAAGATGAGATTGAAGTACTTTCAAGCGAAATAGTAGATTTACCTCTTGTTGAAAATAAATACCCAAATTGTTTGGCTAGATTCAGTAATTGGATGTGTTTTTGGAATAACCCAGAAGAAAAACCTATAGACCCTTCAGCAGTTTACCAACCCACTACGATAGTAAAACAGCCTAGATAAAGTACCTGTAAGTTCTATAGGCAGGAACTATAATAAACCTATCCATCTAAAAAGCCCATTCGGTCACCTTTTTAGAGAGGTCGAACGCATTATCAGCCCTACGTTCTGTTAGGTAACCTGATAAATGAAATTAATGAATTAATTTTTATTTATCAGGTTATTTATGTCCGAAATCAGTTACGAAGCCGCGTGTCAGCTATTTAATACGGAAGTCACGCAACAATATCAAAATTTATCTAAACTCAAAGCTACGATCGAAGCACGCCATGGTTTACGCGGTACACATTTAAATGTGCCGGTGTCTGATTTACTCGAAATGAGTCACAGTGGTTTTGCACCGACCGATATTCGTGTTACCCCGCTGAACGAAACCAATGTGCAAGTACCAACCTATAATTACCATCTTAAAACCGTGATGGGTGGTGGTGAAAAAACGCTGTATCACTTTGATAACATTCTCGATCACTCTAAAACCCATGCCAAATCCGCTGCGCGCGTGAACGATTTCATTAAGATCAATGCTATACGTTCAGCAGCTTCTTGCAATTGCTGGCTATACGTAAATAGAAGAGAGAAAAAAGCTTCTCAGCGATCGTGTTTGCCAGACTTATACTTAATGATCATGACATCGAAGTCTTTAATTTTTTTTCGGATATACAGATCATTGACCTAATCGCTTAGGGAATAACCTTTTCTTTATCTTTTGTGTTGGCTAAAAATAAAGCGGTTGCTGTACCAGAAGACTTTCAGTTACAGGTGTTAAGATAATAAAATGAGAGATGTTGGGTTTACTTGGCATAGGGTTCTCTTAAAAGAGTTCTTTGCCAATTTTTAATTGACGGTGATCAAGGCCGTACCATGGGATTGAATGATTTTGACACCCGTTGTTCGGGTGATTAACAATTCCAGCGGTTATTGGTTATGAAGGGCAAGTAATGCTGGTGTAATATGCGGTTACAGCCATTGTACCCAGGCATCCTAGTGTATGGTGGAATATTTTTAATGCCATTTTCACCTAAAAAACGAAAACCAATATCCAAATAGACCTGGACTTTATGATTCATTAACGGTTTAACCTCATTGTAGAAAAAATTAGAAATCTGTTGGTCATTATACAATGAAAGTTTTAACAATGGGCAGTGTTCAAGTCCATACTTCAAGATTATGCACATCCATGTCTTGGTTTTCGAGAGAAGCAATCGCTAAGGCGTACTTTTCTTCATTGAGCCCGGGATAATCGGTACTGTTTAGACTTTTCCCGCAATAAAATTAAGATATTCATTATTAATTGTTTTTTCTATTAAAATTCGCCACCCCCAACTGGGGGTCGAGAGTTTGAGTTTCTCTGGGCGTGTCAAATTAAAATTATTTTTCAATAACTTAGCTAAGTTGGCTACAATTTTTTCTTCATCAGCCCCAAGTTTATTCTATATAAAAACCTACCTGATACCCTTTCTCCATGAGCCAATGCCGATCTTAAGGCTTATTTAATATTTGTTAAATATAATTCATTAATTATATTTTTTTTTGATAAAAAAAGAGTGAATTAATTGAATATTGTAGTCTATTGTAATATATGGCAGGATGGGTTAGGCGATTTTGGCCATTTTAAAGATGTAGTCAATCGATTGTTAGAAAGCTACGGTTCTTCAATCAAACTCTTTGGTGTAGTGATTTATGATTCGAGTGTACATAATTGTGAACTCTTAAAACAAGATCTACAGGGATATAATTCCTTGCCTCATTTTAGTTGGAGACTCTTAGATAACCCAACTAAAGAAAAAGAAGACGCTCGTTTAATATCTTTTAAAGATATAGACGATTGCCTACTTTCTTTTAAAGATATAATGGGAATTATTGTTGTATCCACTCCTTTTTATGTTACTGATAATCAATTTATCAACTCATTGCCAATTTTACATTTTCCGGAGCATGAAGCCGCATCATTTTTTAAAGATTATCGAGAAATAAGCTCTATAGATTTTAATAAATTAATCTTTAGTATGGGGTTACACGAGGCCAGTCACGGTTTTCTTTTGAAGTCTCCTCGTTCCGTTTCGTCTGAAGCATTATTAGCTTCACTGGAAGACATTAAGTATCATAATTTTTTGTTAGCAACAAACTCAAGAGAAAAATATTCACAATTTCTTCAAGAAACTTTGATCGTTCCCATATATAATAACATCTATTCTAGTTAGTGAGCTGGCTGATAAGTATCAAAATATTATTTTTCATACTAACCTTGAACTCTCTGAAAAAAAAGCATTGATTGCGCTACTTAAAAATTATTGTTCCGAGCTTCAGTTCCTTGACAACGAGGGTACGGTTACTGAAGATAAATTTTCAACTCATGCGAAGTATAAAAAGATAAAAGTAGCTTTAAATTATCCGTTACCTTCCAGTGACTATGAAAGCTTATTTTGGATCGCACAGGAAGTAGCTGTGGGTCGAGGGGATAAAACACTGGAGTTAATGGTGTCAAATCCCAATATCATTCCTATTGTTGAGGTTCAATATTCGAAGGTTCTAACGTTTGAGGCCTTCAATCGTTATATCGTACCCAATATATTTGAAGGGAAGGAGACAATAGAGAGCATAAGATCATATATATCCTGGCTACTACGTGCTTCTCCTAGTTATAAAAGATACCCCTTTAGTGTAAAGTTTGAGCCTAACATCGACCCCAAAAACCTGGAAGCGTTTTTAACGCACTCCATGAAGTTCACATGGAAAAACATTAAGACTTATTTAGCTAAGTATTTAGATTTTAATATAAAATTAGATTTCTATTTATTACTTTTCTTTAAGAAAATAGTCATAGTTGAAAATAACCCAAACCAAATTTTTGACCAAGACGTTTTTTATTCTCAATTAAAGGAGGAGAAGTTTTCTTTTTATCAGTTTGCTTATAAGCTTTTATACGTGCCCGAAGACAAACGAAAGCCAATTATAGAAAAAGCGTATCATAAACTGAGCAATAGTTATCAATTAGCGGTGCTGCTTATTCTTTTACCCGAAAAAGAACGTTATGATTTTTTAATGAATTTAAAATTTCCAGAATGTGATAGTAAACTAATAGAAATTTTTATGTATTCCTTCCGAGCGATAAACGCTTGGAATTTTATTGTAAATATAAAAGTCAAATTATCGACGTGATAAAGGATAACTTGTATGTAATAAAGTCTATAGCTAAGCTTTTTTCAGAAGAAGTGCAATGGAGTTTTATAAATGACTTATCTGACAAACTAATCGATAAGTTAGAACAAAAAAATTATTTTGAATTTAGAAATATATTGTACTGTATTCCTCACACATTGCGACTTAAATTTATTTTGACCTTTATCTATAAAAGTGACCAACAATTAGAAGCATTGAACGATGAAGATATTATAGAGATATTATCCGATTTGAATACTGAAGATCGTATCACTTTTTTTAATAAGTTTAGTTGCAAAAAAGTATTGAGTTTATGTAAGTATAATATCAAATATTTAATGAATTACTTACCTAGCGTAGTAGATCTTCTTAGTCAATATATGATTAACTCAAATGTAAAGATTTCTGAACAATTCACCTATTTTGACTCTTTTGAAACATTCTTAAGTTTAATTGAAGATAACTCCTATCGTGATCGCTTTATAAATTTCTTATTAAAGGAAAAAACGTTTATAGAGTTAATTAAAAGTGACTATAGTTTAACTAAACTATTTGAATTTTTTTCAGGTTACAATGCTTTGCCACAATTAGTGGCGCTCTTAAAAGAAAAAGAAATTATAGAAGTGCTTAAAACTTCTGTTGGCGAAAAAAGGCTTTTTAATACCTTAATAGATTGCTTACCTGAAGTCTATTATCAGGCGTCTATTGATTTATTTGGTGGATTAGAGAAGATACTTAAAAAAGAAATAATAAATCCTCGAATTTTGAGTAAACTATCCTCTGTGGGTGTTATTAATTTAGTTGAGTTATTAGATAAGAGTGAACTACATGAAACTCTAGCCAAAATTATTATTGGCAGTAACGATCTTCCTTTAACTCACTTTTCTAAAAATCACCCAGACGATTTTATTAATTTTTAATCACTAAACTGTCTCCAGAGTTATCTAAGGTTCAATTCTCTGATTATAGCTTTAGGGTAGTTTTTAATGATTTACATCCAAATTGCCATAAATCTTTGATTAGCGCCGTAGGCGCTAAAAAAATAGTCGTGGATATTGGTGAACAACTATATCACATTCGGCAATATGAACACGTATATAATGCTTACTCCCTTGCTTTAAAACTACAGCGAGAAACAATTCACGTTAGCGCTATCATGAAAAAATTTTGGTTTTTTTTAAATTCATTAAAACCGAAAAACGATCTTCATTTGAAATCAACCTGCTCGCCTAAACGATGAGATAAAATTCATGCGACGTCAAAGAAGAGTTCTTCATAGTCGGTGTTGAGGAGGGGAGCAGACAATAGAATTATGATTAAAATATATTGAAATCATTGAAACAAAGCGAAAAAAGTCTAAGGTAGAATCTACATATTAATATAATTAGAATAAGTTAACTTCAATTAAATTTTCCTAAAATTATCTGTATGTGGGGCTGTGGGGCTTTGATCTTCATCCTAGTAAAAGGCCTCCTTAACAGGGTTAAATGATATTTTTGATTGATGTTACGTACCTTATTCCCTGCTTCAGTTAAATTCATTAGTTCAGTATTAGAATAATGCGTCGTTTTCTCTAAATCCTGATTCAAACACACCCTCAAAAGGAAAGGGAACAAAATTATTGGCCTAAGCAACGGATACACCATCCAAATTCTATGCCGGTAAATATATAAACTCGTGTAAGCGTTAGAAAAAGTCTATAAAAAGAGATCAACGTTATTTAATAAAAATAAAATTTTACAAGAAAAACTAACAATCTTTTTCGGGCCAGAAAATGATCAAGTACCTAAATCTATTTCATTATCCGAGCGCAAAGATAAGGTTGAGTTACTACTGCCAAACCGGTCAGTTTACAAAGACAGTTTTCTAAAATTCAAGCGCAGCAATAGAACGACTAAATAGAAGAAAACTTTATACTAGTATCATTATTAATGAAATTACAAAACGAAGGTCAAAAAAATAAAAAATTAACTTCTATATTTTATACATCTATATTGATTTGACGGTTTAACTTCATTTAGATTCCGTATATCTTCATCCTCTTTTATATAATAAGTTCTAGCATTTTTAATTAATTCCTTGATATTATTTTCTGAGTCTAGATAGAGTACTTTGAGTGTTTCTTTTCCTAATAGGTTAACTTTTGCGTCGTAAGCTAAAAGTAATTTAATGATTTTGATGTTTTTTTGCTCGATAGCGATCTCTAATGGCGTAATTCTATTTTTACTCATCCCATTAACATCAAATCCATACATTAAAAGTAATGCTATAATTTTTATATTTTCTAAACGGGTCGCCATATTTAATAATGTTGTTTCAGCACTTTTTGTTACGCCAATCGCTCCTCGTTTTAAAAGCCATTTTATAGTGCTTATCTGCTCATAAAGAACCGCTGCATGGAATGCGTTGACCCATTTATCATTCGTCTCAATTCTCGTTTCCATAAAATCTTTAATTTCATTTAAATTCCCTTTTTTAATGATCTGCGTTAATAGTTCATTTGTATTTTTTTGAGAGTTCGAAAAGAAAGATTGATGAGTACTAAAAGTTTTTTCTTTTGAATAAATTTTATACACTTCAAGTAGTTTTCTTATTTTAAAGAAGTGATTTTTTTGCACAATTTCAAGAAACTTATCACCTGTTTGATTAGGTAAAATTAAATTTTTTGCTAAAAATTCTTTTGTTTTAGGAATAATATAGTTTTCAAATTTAGTTTTGCACAGTAAAGTATCCTTACTATTAAGAGAGGAATCTTGCTTTAGATCTTCTAATTCCTCGCATAGTTTTTTTAAATTTTCATCCTTCCCTAGTCTTAGAGTAGAGGCTAAAAATCTTAGATCATAAAAACTTTCAGTGCGATATTTTTTTTTAAACATGATTATTAACAAATTTGAAATTTATTTTTTATTATTTTTAATAGTTTAATTAATTTTTCTAATTCTAGATTAGCATAATTATAACATAAGAAATACTTTTTGATTTTTTAGTAGAAAATAGAATAAGGCGATCAATTTAAAAATTCCGTTTGGTTACCTTTTTAGATTAACTGATCGTATTATTAGCTCTAAAATATAGGTAACCTGATAAATAATAGCTAAATTGATGTAACTGTTATTTATCAGATTTTATTATTTTTGAAGTGAATCGTTCAGCGGCCGTCTGTCAATTATTTGATACTGAAGTGACTTTACAATACCAAAATGCGGCTAACGTATCACAGATACGATCGAAGCTCAGCACAATCTACTGGGTCGGCACTGAATATCTTCGTGTGTCGGATAATGACTGTCACCATTAATAATTTTTTTTCAATGACTTACCATGTAAGTACTTAGCCACGAATGGAGTGACCATAAGTTTGAATTTCTCTGGCGTCCCAGTTAAATCAGATGCAAGGGTTTACTTCAGATCATGCGCTCTCATATGAGGTGATTTCTGTACGTACTTGTACTTTATTCCAAGTTAAATTAGGAATTCGTGTGATTGGGAAGGCCTAGGTTTAGGTTTTCCGAGAGTAATTTAATTTTAGGTGCTGCTGCAAGCTATATCATCTCACGCTCATTCACCTATTAATTACTGCATGGTTTAAAATTTTAGAACTTCCTTCTAATTTTGGATGGATCGTTTTCTTTATTAACACCATTCGCTTCACGATTAGCAGTGAGATTTGTAAAATACTTATGTTTATAGATTTTAATGGTAAATACCCAGTAAGTTTACCTAAGTGTTTAATCTATTTCTTTAACACTCAATTTATCTTTATTTACCAGCCAATACTTTGTTGTTTTATATTTATAAAGTTTTCTTATCTTATTTCCTCGATATGTTTTGCAAAGTAAATTTTATCTTTTTCAAAAGAGTTAATATTTATTTAATTTATTTATTATATAATTAATTAATATTAATAATATAGTATTATTAGTTTTTTATATAAAAATAATAAAGAAACGATATGTTGGATTCCAAAAAAAATAAGATCAATATGTGTGATTTATGGGAAGAAACGGACCTCCATCGAGCCGCTGAAAAAGGCGATACTAAAATAGTCGAGCGACGTTTAAAAAACGGAGCGGAGGTTAATTCGCGTAATCAGTGGGGAGAAACCCCTCTTCATCTAGCCGCTACAGAGGGCTGCACAAAAATAGTCGAACTGCTTTTAAAAAAGCAGGCTGAAGTTGATTTTCGTTGTCATCACAATAAGGACACCGCCCTCCATCGAGCGGCTGCAAATGGCCACACGGAGACGGTTAAGCTTCTTTTAGAACACGGAGCGGAGGTTAATTCGCGTAATCAGTGGGAAGAAACCCCTCTCCATCGAGCCGCTTCCTGGGATCATACTGAAACGGTCCAGCTTCTTTTAAAAAACAGAGCTGAAGTTAATTTATGTAATCAAAACAAGAGATCCGCCCTGCATCAAGCGGCTGCATTGGGTTACACGGAGACGGTTAAGCTTCTTTTAGAACACGGAGCGGAGGTTAATTCGTGTAATAAATTGCGAGAAACGGCCCTCCATCAAGCGGCTACAGCGGGTCACACGGAGACGGTTAAGCTTCTGTTAGAACACGGAGCGGACGTTAATTTAGTTGACGAGAATCACAATACAGCCCTGAATTTAGCAGTTACATGGGGTTACACGGAAACGGTCGAGCGACTTTTAGAACACGGAGCAGAGGTTAATTTTCGTAATCAGTGTGGAGAAACCGCTCTCCATGCAGCGGCAGTAATGGACCACACGGAGACGGTTAAGCTTCTTTTAGAACACGGAGCGGAAGTTAATTTAGTTAACGAGGATAACAATACGGCCCTCGATTTAGCCGCTCAATTCAATCATTTTGATGTAGCAAAAGAATTGATTGACGCTCATTTATTGAAAAATCTACAAACAGCAATACCCAGCGGTTAATTTCTTCTGAAAATTGGTTCCAATAAGATAATAAATCCCGATGAGTTTGAATCGAGTTGGGTATTGCTGTTTGTGGATTTTTCAATAAATGAGCGTTAATTAATTCTTTTGCTACCTCAAAATGGTTGCGTTGAACAGCTAAGTCCAGGGCCGTTTCTCGCCATTTATTACACGAATTAACTCCCGCGCCGTGTTCTAAAAGAAGCTGGACTATCTTTGTGTGACCCGCTGTAGCCGCTTTATGGAGGGCGGTTTCTTTCATCTGGTTACGAAAATTAACTTTAGCCCCTTTTTCTAAAAGCCGCTGGACTGTCTCAGTGTGGCCCTCTGCTGCTGCTTGATGGAGGGCGGTTTTTTTCATCTGGTTACGAAAATTAACTTCTGCTCCGTGTTCTAAAAGCCACTGGACGGTCTTCGTGTGGCCCCATGTAGCCATAAAATACAGGGCCGTATTGTTATCCTGGTCAACTAAATTAACCTCCGCGCCATTTTTTAAAAGAAACAAGACCGCCCCAGTGTGGCCCTCTTCCGCGGCTCGATGGAGGGCGGTTTGCCCCCACAGATTACAAACATTAACCTTCGTTTTGTTTTCTAAAAGCCGCTGGACTATTTCAGTGTGACCCAATCCCGCCGCTGCATGGAGGGCGGTTTCTCCCCACTGATTACGAAAATTAACCTCTGCCCCGTGTTCTAAAAGTCGCTCGACTGTTTCCGTGTAACCCCATGTAACTGCTAAATACAGGGCCGTATTGTGATTCTCGTCAACTAAATTAACGTCCGCTCCGTGTTTTAAAAGCCGCTGCACTATCTTAGTAGTGCCCGATGCAGCGGCTCGATGGAGGACGGTTTCTCGATTCGGGTAAAAAAAATTAACCTCTGCTCCGTGTTCTAAAAGCCGCTGGACCGCCTTCGTATGATTCCATACCGTCGCTAAATACAGTGGGGTATACCCACGCTGGTTATACAAATTAACCTCCGCTCCATTTTTTAAAAGCCGCTCGATCGTCTTTGTGTGACCATTGGCAGCCGCTTGATGCAGAGACGTTTCTCCTTTCCAATTACACAAATTAACCCCCGCTTTGTTTTCTAAAAGCAGCTGGATCGTCTCCGTATGATTCCATGCAGTTTGATTGTGAGCGGATGCAGCGGCTCGATGGAGGGCGGTTTCTCCATTCTGATCACGCAAATTAACTTTAGCCCCCTTTTCTAAAAGCCGCTGAACCGTCTCCGTGTAGCCCTCTTCAGCGGCTCGATGGAGAGCGGTTTCTCCATTCTGATCACGCAAATTAACTTTAGCCCCCTTTTCTAAAAGCCGCTCCACGATATCCGTGTAATCCCATTTAGCTACTTGATGGAGCACGGTTTCTCCCCACTGATTACGAAAATTAACTGCCGCTCCGTTTTTTAAAAGCCGCTCGACCGTCTCCGTGTGGCCATGTATAGCCGCGTTATAGAGGGCAGTTTCTCGCTTCAGGTTAAAAACATTAACTTTAGCTCCATTTTTTAAAAGCAGCTGGACGGTTTTAGTATGGCCCGATGTAGCAGCTAGATGGAGAGGGGTTTCTCCCCACCGATTACGCAAATTAACGTCCGCTCCGTGTTCTAAACGTCGCTGGACCGTCTCCGTGTCGCCATTTGCAGCTGCTTGATGCAGGGTAACCTCTCCCCACAAACTAGACTCATTGACATGAGTTTTTTCAAAATTGAACATAGAGTTTCTCCATTGTTATTTTATATAAAATTATAATAAATTTATTTTATTTTAATTTATTATTATGATAGTAAATCATTTGAATATTCATTCTCAATCTATTTCGCTAAGTGTGTTGAGACAAATAAAATAGGCAATCGTTGAATTTATTTTTTTCTGTTTATCGAAAGATCGAAATGTTTGATTGGTTGGACGATGTGAATTTCGTGTTCAATAGCGTACAGCGGTATCAAGTAAAAAATATACCAATTACATCGCCTTTAGCCATTACGAGCGAAATGTACTATGGTTTGTTACTTATTATAAACGTAATTATTTTTGAACTATTTATTTTATGTTAGTTGCGATACTTGGTTGCTGTGCGGAGAGTATCGTTTTTTTTCTATGTGATAATAAATCGATTGTGTTAATAGATAGACTGGATTTGAAAAAATAATCTGTAGAAATATATTTTTTTTGACACATGGATTTATTTGATAAACTTTTTATCTTTCTTCTTTTAAATTTTTTTGATTATGGACATCCAGGCATGTTTATTACGTTGTGTCAGTTATATTTTAATTATTTCTAATCTCGTAGTCTTTGCAGCTTGCAAAATCGTCTTTTATACAATTCAAAAAAATGAAGGAAGTTTTTAAAAGGAGGGTTTCATTTGAATGAGTCTATTAAATAGTTTCATTACAGAATCAAGTCGATATTAGCACTTCTAAAGAAAAGGCTAAAGCGGAGGACGAAAAAGAAAGCAAACGTCCCTGTTGCCGAACCAAACAATGATCAATTACTTACTTGTGGGCGTTCAGGTGAACTTGATGATTTTCCTGTAGATGCGCTGGATGGAGTCAGCGGTGGGGTGAAAAAAGACGCTTAACAGCTAAGTCTAGGGCCGTTTCTCGCCATTTATTACACGAATTAACTCCCGCTCCGTTTTCTAAAAGAAGCTTAACCGTCTCCGTGTGGCCATTTGCAGCCGCTCGATGGAGGGCGGTGTCTTTATTGTGATAACAACGAAAATCAACTTCAGCCTCTTTTTTTAAAAGCAGTTCGACTATTTTTGTGCGGCCCTCTGTAGCGGCTAGATGAAGAGGGGTTTCTCCCCACTGATTACGGGAATTAACCCCCGCTCCGTTTTTTAAATGCCGCTCGACCGTGTTAATGTAGTTTCCTTCAGTCGCTTGATGTAGAGTAATTTCTCCCCACAAACCAGGCACATTGACATGCGTTTTTACGAGTTTGAACATAGAGTTCCTCTATTTTTTTTATATAAAAATATAATCAATTTATTTTATATTTTTATATTAAACTTATAATAAATTAAGTAAATATTAATTCTATTGAATTAACTGAAATTTACTTTACTCAGTGTATCGAGAAAAGTAGATAGGGAATCACATGTCGAAGCAGTTTGTTATTTTATAAATAAAAGTTTCAAGTGAGCCTCTTAATTTTTTTTAGATAAAATGCTTAACTTTTAGGCCGTTTGAGGAGAGAAGCCTTTAGCTTAAAGGTTTTTGGTTATGGCTTTACGAGGTCAGTTGAATTAGGGAGGATTTATTACTATTTTTTTATAATTTATAAACTACTGATTTTGTTTAAACGCATTTACTGAATATAAGGGTGTGCTCCATTGCGCTAGAGTTTTTTAAGGGTGAGGGCGGTTAAATGGTTTTCTCTCCATCAATCGTTGAATTTGTCTTTCTGCCTGTTTATCAAAAGATTGAAATGTTTGATTGGTTGGGCAATGTGGATTTCTTGTCCAATAGCGCACAGCGGTATCCAGTAAAAAAAGTGTGCCAATGACATCGCTTTTAGTCGTTACGCGCGAAATGTCTGCGCTAGTAGTTTTATTATAAGAGTAAGCGTTTTTTCTACCTATTAATTTTGTTGTCGCTGTGATACTTGGCTGTGAGAGTATCGTTTCTTTTGTATGCGATAACAACACCGTTTTGTTAATAGATGGACTGGGTTTGAAAAAATGATTTGTAGGAATATCTCTTTTTTGTTTATTTGATAAATGGTTGCATGGAGTAAACGTTTTTGGTTTTTTAGTTTCTTTTTGGAGAAAAGATAAAGCGACTTTATTTTTTTGAGAACGATCTTTTTTTCTAATGGAGAGATAAAATTTTGAGTGATTTAGGTTTGGATGGATTTGAAATAGTAGATTTATTTTAGGTTTTATTCGAGAGATCTTAACGTCGTTTTTTAATGTTTGTCGATCATACTTAGCTAGGTAAGCCTCGCTTTTTTCCAATATTTTCTCATTCAAGTTAGATGAGTTGGATTCAGATGAATAAACAGCACGTTTTGGGCGTGAAGAAAGTGATTGCAATTCCGTAAAAATAGATTTTTGGCTAGGTAGTTGTAAATATTGCTCAATAAACGTTTTATTTTCTAATCTCTCTAAGATAAACTCTGTTGTTGAATTTTTTGTGATCCCTTGTTTTTCTAATGCTTGCCAAAGACTAACTAAAAAGCTAACCAGATCTTCCGAAGAAAAGACATCCTCTTGTTGCAAATCGAGGCCCAGCACATCAAAGCCACCTTCAATAGCTTTGATAAACTCCATTAAAAAAGGTGATTCATCCCAATTAATAATCGCTCTTTTTTGTTTTTTATATTCATTCTTGTCAAAAAATTGCCCAATCTTATCAAATTGGGTTGATAAAAAAGAGCCAATGGTAATTAAAAAATCTTTTATTTTATTAAATAAAACTTCATTTCCAACCACGAGATCGGGACGCATTTGGTATAAAGAATCCACCACATCGTTAATAACCTTTTCTTCACTGGAACATTCTCCACGATCAATACATTGGCAAGTTACTCTTTCGGCAAGCTCTATTTGACGTTCATTTGCTGACCGTTGTTGACCGATTTCACGTGCGATATCTCGGGCTAATATTTTTAAATCCGCCTTGGTCTTCGCATCAATGACTTTAGCTTCTGGCGCTCTATTAATGTACCATTGATGTAATATCTGCATGATAGCGGCAGCAATAGTATAAAGCGCACCTTGGCGACCTGCGGTACGCAGGGTGCTTTTTAAGTTTGTTTTAACTCGTAACATCATACGCTGTAGACGTTCTCGTGAATTTTTTTCTTTCGGCGCTAAACTGGGCACTGGTAAACTCTTCGGAATCGTGCCGATTGATGTGACCGTTCTATATTGCGCGTGTATTTTTGCGTATAGCGTAGTGGGTACATTTTTTTCAACTGTCGATGTAACCAAAACGCTACCTTCCAGTTGTATGATAGAAAGTCGTTTATGTCCGTCAAGGTATTCGATACTGACCTGTTTTATTCCTAGGTACTCAAAACTTTGAATAAATTCTTTTAATACATGCGAATTGACTTCAGGTTGATAAATATAAGATTGTAGTTTTAAGGTAGAACGGGTAGTGGAAGGCAAGGCATTATTTATAAACTTTAGTAATTTACTAAAATCAATATCTTGAGGTTGATAGTCCCAATGAATAATTAATTCATTCACATATTCCAAAGTAAAAATTGGTTTTGTGCGGAGTGTAAGTGTTTTCACTAGGTGTGGTTTTTGGGGTAATGTAAAGTGCTGATTAATTTTTTCTATTGAGGTTAATGGTAAATTTTTTTTTGACTGACTTTGAAATAAAATATGTGCTGTACAACCAGGGCTTACTGTTGTAGACATATCTTGAGTCGATCGCTGCGAACGACTGAGGCAGGGTAATGAAAAAGGTTTATAGTGGGCACCATCTAATTTTAAATTAATTTCAGCTATATTTTTTTCTTCGAGTAATTCCCCTAAATAAAAGCTATTTAAATTACTGCCTCTAAAATCTCGTAATCCTTGTTGATAGAGGTGTAAGAAAATTTTTTTATTGAGAATGGCATCTAATGTTGGTAAAGGAAATAATTTATTGACTAAATTCCCTCGTAACTCGGTGACACCTAAAAAATTACGATGCCCTTGCTCATAAAATTTAAATAATAGATCAGGATCCATTTCTACATTATTGAAAACAATATCCTTCAATGACGAATCAGAAAATTTGCTTCCTCTTATAAAAGAAACATAATTAAAGGAGGCCCCGTCGAATCGAGAATCCTTAAGATTGAGTCGTAAATGAAAAGTAGAATAGTGGTTTTGAGAAGTCTCAGGAGTACCATGAAACTGAGTATCTGTAAGATCCGAATTGATAAAAGTTCCTCTTAGTATCTTTCCAGTAAACTTAGCCCCATTAAAGCTGACTTCTTCAAAATAGATATTATCGGGTGCATTTTCAATTCCCCAATCTACTGATATTCTGCAGCCTTTGAAGTAATGAACACCTAATTTTTGGTGTAAATAACGTATAGTTGATAAAGTAAATTCACTATTTTCTAACTTAGTTTCGTGATCAAACTTGTTGTCAAGATTAAACTGGCTATTTATTAATGTTGCTTTATTCAAATTAGATTTAGTAAACCATGTTCCTTCTAAATTGAGTTCATTTAAATTAACTGATTCTAACTTGGCTTCATGAAAATTTAAATATCGTAAGTTGGATTTAACCAGAGTATCTTGAAAGTTGACTTGAGATAGATCCGCGCCAGAAAAATTAGTGATCGCTAAATCTCTAAGCTGCGCAAAGATAAAAGTAGATAATTTAGCATCATAGAAATCGATTTCTGAAATTTGCGTATTTAACAACTGAAATGATACAGTTCTCAAATCAGTATTTTGAAATGAAATCATAGATAAATGGTTTTTAAATTGTGTGCCGCGTAGATCTGAGGAATCAAATCTACAATTAATGATTGGCTGAAAAAACTGTGCGTCTCTTAAATTAACATTTAAAAAATAAATATCTTTAAGATAATCGATATAATCAACTTTATAAAAAATAAAGTTTTCAAAATTTATAAATTTGTTTTTTAATATACGCTTCAGTAATTCTTGAGTTATGTTTAAGCTTAATTTTTTTGCATTTGCATCATAATCGGCAGCTTGAAAACGAAGAGATAGGCCAGGAAATTGCGTATCAATTCCGGATTGATAAATACCTTCTCTTAGTAGATTTCGAATTGAATGCGCTATTAAAAGATTGAAAAAAATTTTTTTCTATATTTTCATCAGGAATCATTTTTAATAATGACAGAAACTGATTGGGTGAAGCATTTTCTTTTATAATTGATATCGCTTTGTGGCCATTCTAAAAAAAACTTATTCCTATCTTTAGAGAATTGATTGACAACATGTAATAAATTTTCTGGGTTTTTTATTAAAAAATCATGTAAAATCCAATCTCTATTTTCATCAAGTTCATCGGTTTTCCAATGCATAAAAGGGGCTAATCCATGTTCTTTTATAAATAAAAGCAAGGGTTTGCGTTCCTCATTGATGCGGATCCAGCTGAGTGTTATACCTGGAAATAAATGACACTCTAAGCGTTTATTATCTACTGAGCTTTGTATGATCTGCATTTGGGAATTTTTCAATATTCCACTATTTACTAATCGTTCTGTTATCGTTATTTTTAGATCATTAACACTTTTTAACTGAGAATTTTCATTTAAAATTTCATAAATAGAAAAAATCATCATCTCCTAATAAATTAAGTTTATTTTTGATCAGATCTATTTGGTCTGAAAAATTGATATCTCGACCCAATATAGACTGGATATCTTCATAAAACTTTTCACTCAATGAATTAATTAAACTTTCAGCTGATATAGTTTTTTCTAAATGTTTTAAATAGGCGTTGACAATAATATGTTTATCATTGGCACTCATTCTTCCATTTAAGGCCAAAGCGCCTGTGTCCCGCGCTAAGGTAATCGGAAACCCTTTTTCTTTAGCCTGAGTCAACAAATAATTGTTTGCATGTAACATATTTTGTGTTTCAGAACAATTATCTGAAGCTTTACATATCAACTTTTGATACGAAGCAGGCATTGGAAAAGGACGTTGTGTGGCCACTTTGCGTGCTTCTGTATTGATATAAGATTGTATCCAGCGACGAACTTGATGCGGTCCTTCAAAACTTTCTATTAATTGTTCGGCGGCACTAGAAATACGTGAATAACATCCGGCAATACATTTTGTTAACTCTTTATCCGCTAATAAATTAATATAAATGACTTTACGCTGTTCTAATTTAATTGCTGGTTCTTCTAGGAATGTTGCTACGGTTTCTAGATGTTTTTTTCCAGGACCATACATGATCACGATACTATCATTCGGTATAGATAATTTTTCATGAAAATCTATTAAAGTTGCGGTATCAGGTAAGTGATGTATTTCTCCCCATTGTTTTATTTTTCCTATAATAATACGAAGTTCAGTTTGTAATTTTTCTTGATCTTTAATTAAAGCTAAATTGTTTCCATAGCTTGGTTCGATATCAGGATCCAAATATGGATACAGACGCTTTTTTATTAATAAATCTATTGTTTTTTGTAGGTCAACCCTTTTATCATCATTGATATAATAAGAAGAGGAAAAAAAAAGTTCTGATAAAGTAGGGTCTTTTGGCATAAGTGAGAGGTGATTTTATGAAATGTGTATTTAGATTTTAAAAAATTACTAAGCGTTACCGATAAATTATTTTTTTTTAAATATTTAGTGTTTATGAAAAATTATTAGTTTAAGATAATAATTTCTTTTTATTTTGTATAGTCTAATTTTTGTTGAAAACGATTGAATTTACAATCTCAAGATATAGTAAAATTAATCAAAGTGACTATTAGTAGTATGTTTTTTTTCATAAAAGTACATAGTTAAAGGATACTATAGTATTTTTATTGTTAGGGTATTAATATCTTTTTTTAAAAAAATTCTCATGTCATTATAATTTAGCGAGTTTCCGCTAAGAGTTCGATGAATCTGTAACGGGTTGTTTTGATTAATAAGTGTTGATTATTTTCTCAAAGTGCAAGACGCGGCTAGATTAAATAGTATTTCCCTTGCTACCAACTTTGCCTAAGTCTTATTCCTAAAGTTTTAACTCAGTTAAAATACCAATTAAAATCAGTGCGTCCATAAATATTATGGTAGTTTGATCTTATTTAGTGACAAGACAGCGAACGTTTTTTTATTCGATCAAAACATCGCTCCATAAAATTATCCTCTTTTTAAAGAAAACAATCATATATTTATATTTTTCAGCCCTAGCTTTGATTTATTGATCTATTTTAGTTAAAAAACTGAACGGTTCTCCAAAACTCCCAGGCTCTAAAGTGACTGTATGTCACGCATGAGTCAAAATTTGAGTAGGGGTCGGGGCTTTAGGGATCTAATCAAGCTTTTATACTTTTATGTGTCGTAGTAAGGTGAGCGCTTCAGCGCTCATAAAACACGGTGGCTAATCCCTGCTCTTTAATGATTCGCTTCGTTAGAAATAGTGTAGTTTCAGGTTGCCTATACGTTTTGCCACGATTATCCAAAATGTTAACATGCCTGGAAGTAGTAAACTTGTTAAGTGATTGATCACTTAATAATTGATTCAACTGCTTAGACTGAGCTAAGCCAAGAGACGCGGTCAGAATCAACTTCTGAGTAGTTGCTTTGTTAAATATCTCTAAACGTTAGTGTACTGAGAGAGTCCTTATTAATTTTTTCTTCGTTTTATACACTTTGTTATCATTACGTTTTTCGATAAGAGAAATAATTAAAACATCTTTTTTTAAATCGACACGATAAATAACTTTATAATTCACTATATCAGCCCGATAATCTTTTGAAGATCCTTTTTATTTTTTGAATCTTGTGGAAATGGCTTTTCTTTTTGTTCGACTGCGCATTGCTTTCCTAAGGTTCTCTTTATTTCATCGAAGGTTTTATTTTTAATTAATTTTTAATGAAATTCACCTATAATATATCAACTTTAATAAGGTATTATACTATGTCATCTAATTATGAAACTTTAATTAAACAATTAAAATTTTTCTGAATGAAAAATATCCTGGTATTACTCTTGCTACAGATATTTTTGAACATGCTTTTCTTCGTATGTTAGGTTATCAATTTGTTCCTGAAAAATGTCAATTTGATGATCAATCTCGAGCCGAGGACAACTTATCTATTTATTTAAGACCTCCTTATGAGGTAAGTATTAGAAAATTTCTTGATGATTTACAAATTTGTACTACAGGCGAGTTTTCAGGTATTAGCGTTTATGAAATCAATCCCGATTTGAATTCGGGTAAGTTTTGTGTTCATTTAATTGTTCCTTATTCACTAATAGAAGAAAATATTAAAAAAATATTCAGTATTATTGATATAATATTAAAGGATCCAGATAAACTAAATTTTTATTGCTATTGGGATATCTACGCAAAAAAACATCATGGTGCTGATTTAACTATTGTCCGAATCGAAAATTTAATCCGTAAAAGATTATTACAATATCTTTGCTTAGACTATAAGGATGTGTGGAGTTTTATTATCCAAGAAAGTGGAAAAATAAAGTTTTTGAAAAAACAAGTATTGACTGATATTAATAATTTTCCAAAAATTAATTTAATTTATGAAGAAAATGGAGAAGAAAAGGAGATAAGCTTTACTCGTGATAAAATAGTTGCCACACTAGAAAACCTTAGTTTTAATAATAATTTATTAGATATGAAAACTAAAGAACAAGAATTTATTCTTCCAGCTGGAATAAGAAACTTTGTTAAAGAAAAAATAACCGTAATTTTATTATTAATAGTGAATATAATTATGAAATCGATTTAGGATATCACCCTAATATCATAGATATTTTAGAGAAAAAATACGGCATAAAAGAATTATCTTCCTATATACCCACGGTGGGAGCTGAACGAAGTCATTATTACATTTATAACAAGGAAAATTATATACGAGTATTACTTGCACTAAAAGAAATCGAAGGGTCCCCATGTTTAGAGGAAAGATTGCATCAATTAACTTATTATACTAATCATCAAATGTGGGATAAGCTAAATACAGAACTAAGACTTTTAGTTAATTTGAATCCAGAAGTGAAGGTAGATTATACTGCGTTACTTATGAGTTTGCACGATCATGCTGTCAACACTTTACGAGGCGAAGCTCAGGAAAATATGCTCGAAATTATAGAAAAATTTCGTAAGGATTGCGTCAACAAGGTTCATTTGCAAAGTACTGAGCAAAAAAAACGTGTATTCTTCTGTTTGAGTTAACTTTATTTCGTTTAAATCAGTTGAATGGTAGTGATAAAACTGAATATTGGTGTTTGGTTAAAGATTTATTTATTTTGACACAAAAAGCGGGTTTAAAAGAGAGTCATCATTATTTAGCCGAGATTGCTGGTTTACCATTTGGCGAAACTTTATCTTCAGATGTTAATAACGATCTGGTGGCTGTAGTTCTAGAGCTTGCTAATAAACACAGGCTTCTTATCCAAGAAAATGTTTGCTTTAAAAAGCAAGTAGCTCAGCTAAAAGATGAAGTTTCTAAAGTTTCTGATAAACACAAGCATCTTATTCAAGAAAATGCTTGCCTTAAAAAGCAAATAGCTCAGCTAAAAGATGAAGTTTCTAAAGTTGCTGAAGTTTCTTTGCAAGAAAGTACAACGCAGTCAAACGTTAATCCAGCATCTCTTTTCACAGTACGTAAATAAAATACTCACGATCTCCTGGGCTCGCTGATTTTATGTGCATTCAGCGAGTCTTTATTTCTATTCTAATTTTTATTTTTTTCGATTTAGTGAAAAGTTAACACTAACCCCATTAGAGTAGACTTGTAATTTACCTTTATAGTTTAAATAATACTTACTAAATACGATAAAAATTATTTTTTCTATCTCTGTATCGTGGAGATTTTATGGATCTGTGGTATAACCAGTCGAAACCTAGATATTATCTAAAGCTTTATCGTGATGGAGTAGTAATGAAAAGAAACAGAGGGAACTAAACAAAGGACAAGTGAATTTAGCATTTTCTGCAAGAAAAAATGAATCTTTTAAAGAAAGGGTTATCAAAGAAAAGCAACGGAAAGCGTTTCTTCTCATCAAAAAAGTGACCGCAGCCTTACTGAAAATATCTCCTGACATTGGCGTAAAGGAATATTAGCTAAACAGTGTTTTAGAAGCAGGTACTCATCAGCTTGAAAATACTTTAGTCATTGTAAAATATGTTGGGAATAAACCAATTATGAAAAATTTTTATATGGCTTACCTTTGTCTTTTGGAGCTATTGAAGCCAGGCAAATTGCATTGTTTCTTTAGACAGCTTGATCGATGAAAATGAATCCAATGTAAATATTAATTTATCATGTTTTTTTATGTTTGAAGGAAATTGTTTTGAAATAGCATATCCGAGGGTTGATATCGAAGGTGACGCCTTGCTTCTTTTTTTGAGGAATTTGACAGAACAGAAAAATTAAGGCGTGCAGAGCAAAAATTGGAGAGTAGACAATCAATATCAATCAACGCACTAACTTAGTGAATTGATTGAGTTTTTTTATAAAAATAGACGAATGGGTTCACATGAGTATTCTTTTTTTAGGAAGATGAACTTCGACTTCAAGCCCTTTTTTATTTTTAGGCTGATTTAGATAAATAGCCCCTTGGTGCAGTTTAGTAATTTGCTCAACAATCGCAAGACCTAAACCACTACCTTGTGCCGTATTGCCTAATACGCGGAAAAAACGTTCAAAAACACGAGCGGCTAAAACAGGAGGGATTCCTGGCCCAGTATCGATGACGCGTAAAATCAGCTTGACTGTCCAAAATTAACCTTCGACGAGATTGCGAATTAATACATGAAGTCCGGTGGTATTGCCTTCTAGGGTATAATCTTTCTCTTTAGCGATTAATTCAATATCAATCTGTTTAGCGAGGGCTTGAGGTACTAAATCGGCAATCACCTCAGCACTAATTTGTTCTAAATTCACGTGTGTAAAGTGTTCGGCGAACGACCGATCTACAACCAGTAAATGACTTTCTGTAGGGTGTTCAGAACAAAGTTGCGGATTGGTTGTATTGAGCAACGCGATTTGTGTTTGTGTTTTCAAAGCTGCTAAGGGGGTATGGAGTTCATGCGCTGCATCGGCGGCAAAGCGTTGTTCTCGTTCAAAGGCTTGTTGTAAACGTAAAAAAAGTTTATTGAGTTCATCGACTAACGGACCAATTTCAAACAGGAACCTTATTTAGGTCAACCGGGTCAAAGATTGTGTGCGGCACGGTTAGCGACTTCATTCGCAAAAAAACGAATACTTTTTAGTCCACTACCGATGATCATCCAAATGAATAAGCCTGAGAGTGGGTAAATTAGCAGGGTTAAATACAGATCATCGATCACCATATAACGAGTTATCAGATTGCGTGTCATATAAGGTTCAACAACCGCTAAAATAGTTCCTTGTTTTAAATCATATAAAGTAAAAATACGCCACAGCTTCCCATTAATTTCCCGATTACTAAAACCGGCTTTGCCAATGAAAGGGGTCATTGGCGCATTGTGAGAATGCAGTAAAAGTTGTCCGTTGCCGTTCCATAATTGAAACTCATAACGACTTTCTTTTCTCTCAAGTGCTTTATTACTTGCTTCTGAACCAATATCAAAATAGGTTCGATCGACTTTAGACGTATTAAATATTGATTGTAGGCGTCGGCTGGGTAATTGATTAGAACGATCACAAGCTTTAGCCAGTTTTTTAATAAGTAGCGCGGTTTCAATTAGCGAGTCGTCAAAAACCGTCTGAAAAGTTTTTTTATCTAAATAATAATTGCCAATCGCTGTAAAAATAACCGTGGCGATCACGGTAGTCAGTAAGTTAAATAATAAAAAACGTCGAATGGATAAAATAGTATACACAGACAATCGCCTTACAACGTTTCTTTTTCAGCCATATATCCGACGCCACGAATAGTTCGAATAAAATTCGTACCGGCTAATTTCTTGCGTAGATTATGAACATGCACTTCTAAAGTATTACTATCGATTTCATCATCCCAACCATAAAGACATTGGTTGAGTGAGTCACGAGAAATCACATGGCCTGGATTTTCAAGTAGTTTTTGTAGCAAACTAAATTCACGCCGTGATAAATTAACCAGTCGGCCTTGCACAGTGACAGTAAAGGCGCTCGAATCAAGTTCAATATCTCGATAAGTTAAAACAGAAACTGCACGATTACTGGAAAAACGACGTTGTAATGCACGGATTCGTGCTGAGAGTTCAGCTAAGTCAAATGGTTTCGCCAGATAGTCATCTGCGCCGCTATCTAACCCTTTGATTTTATCTTCGACGGTATGGCGCGCAGTTAAAATTAAGACAGGTATTAAAACGCCCGCCGCACGCATTTCATTGAGCACGGTTAGCCCGGGTAATCCCGGTAAATTGAGATCAAGTAAAATGACGTCAAAGGATTCAAGCTTGATAAAACTCAGCGCCGTTTTACCCTCAGTGAGCCAATCAACCGTATAGCCATAATGTTTTAGGCCTTTGCAAATGCCTTCGCCTAATGATTCATCATCTTCTACTAAAAGAATACGCATGATATGGACTCATTATTATTATTACACAGGACCCCCAAAAAATGGTTTAGGGAGCTTTTAATATAAAACGCTGATCAAAACAGGGTTTATAATCCACGTAGAGTTGACTGATTTGGTTTGCCCAAAAGTATAACATTAATCGCCAAACTTGATCAAATTTTATTCTATTAATACTAAATATTGAGCATTGATGGATCGGAAGCGAAAAAGTGATTTTTTGGCTCAAGAGACCTTTTTTAATAACATTAAGAATTGTTTTTCATTTAAACACGGCGTGCCTTGTTTTTGCGCCTTAACCAGTTTGGACCCTGGATTTTGTCCGACAACTAAATAATCGGTTTTTTTAGAGAGTGTTGCGGTAACCGTTGCGCCTTGTTCTTCTAATAAGGCCGTCGCAGTGTCTCGCGTAAGTGCGGTAAGTGTGCCGGTCAGGACAAAGGTTTGACCTCGTAAAGGCCCCGGTGCTTGTGCGGCGGCTTTCTTTGGTTTTGTCCAATGGACACCAAGATCTAAAAGCCGGTAGATCATTTTTTGATGATTTTTTTGAGCAAAAAACTGATAAATATGGCGAGCGACAATTGGGCCGACTTCATTAAGCGTTTGTAGGTAAGCCTCATCAGCCGCCATTAACGGTGCTAAGTCCTGAAAATGCGTAGCTAATTGTTGAGCCGTGGTTAACCCTACATCACGAATTCCCAACGCATAAAGAAAGCGGGCGAGGGTTGTTTTTTTACTGGCTTCGATCGCAGCGATGATTTTTTGCGCCGATTTTTCACCAAAGCGGTCTAATGAAATGAGGTCCTTGACTTGAAGCGTATAGAGATCGGCCACGTCACGTATATGGGCTTGTTCGACGAATTGTTCAACCAGTTTGTCGCCTAAGCCTTGAATATTCATTGCCTTACGGGAACAAAAATGTTTAACCGCTTCTTTAAGTTGGGCGGCGTGCAACCGATTCGCCTTCGGGTTTGACAATATGTGCACCACAAACGGGGCAATGCTTAGGTAATTTTAAGGGTGGTGATCCCGGAATACGTTTTTCAGGAATGATACGGACCAGCTCAGGAATGACATCCCCCGCACGGCGGAATTACTGACGGTAACCCCCCCCACAAAACGGGTTCTAAGCGTGCAACAGGGGTGAGTGCACCCGTTCGTCCCACTTGGAAGTGAATCGCCAACAATCGAGTCGTTGCTTCTTCGGCAGGAAACTTATGGGCAATTGCCCAGCGCGGCGCACGCGAGATAAAACCTAAGCGCTGTTGTTGTGCCAGAGAGTTAACTTTATACACTACTCCATCGATTTCATAAGGTAGGTTGGGACGTTCTTGCGCTAAGGCTTGGTAATAGTGTAAGCACGCTTCAATCGTGTGTGCGACTTGAGTTTGGGGGCAGACAGGGAGCCCCCACTTCGCAAATTGCTGCAAAATTAAAGTATGTTGCGGTGGCAAATTTTCTTCTTTTATGGCGCCGAGACTATGTGCAAAAAAAGCGAGGGGGCGCTGCGCCGTAATTTTGGGGTCGAGTTGACGTAAACTTCCGGCCGCGGCATTCCGCGGATTGACAAAAGGCTTTTCACCCGCTGCACTGAGACGTCGGTTCAATCGTTGGAAGGCTTTTTTCGGGAGATAGACTTCGCCACGAACTTCAAGATATTTCGGGATATTTTTCCCGTGGAGTTGTAACGGAATCTGTTGAATAGTCCGAATATTTAGAGTGATATCTTCACCCACTTGGCCATCTCCTCGAGTGGCGGCGCGTTGCAGTGTTCCTTGGACATAACTTAAATTCACCGCAACGCCATCTAACTTTGGCTCACAAGCGTATTCAATGGTTTCTTGGCTTTTTAGGCGCTCTTGAATACGCCGATTAAAGGCCAGGACCTCTTCTTTAGTAAACGCATTGTCTAAAGAAAGCATTGGCGATACATGCGTCAACAATTGAAATTGACTTAACGGGGTCGCGCCGACGCGCTGTGAAGGAGAGTCCGCGGTGACCAGTTGTGGGTATTGGTTTTCCAAACGTAAGAGTTCGGCAAAAAGTTGATCAAATTCCGTATCGCTGAGAATCGGATCATCTAGGAGATAATAGCGATCTCGGTGTGCCGAAATTTCTTGTTTAAGTTGCGTCAAACGGCGTTTTATCGAGGCCGGTACGGAATTAGGCATAACTTGCAAATTGAGAACGATACGTTTCCAGTTGTTGGGAAGTGAAAGGGCGACGTTGTTGATCACAAAGTGTGCCACCTAACTCTTGTAAAAGCGTTTGTGCCGTATCGAGAAGTTGTTCAAAGCGCTCAGCAGTGTGTTGCTCAGCAGTATTGACCGACATAAATAAACAGAGGCCGGGACACTGCATTTCTGCAACATGGTCTAAATCAAAAGTACCGGGTTCGACCGACTGAGCGAGGCTAAACAGACGAGGTTTCTCTTTATCGTTATCGACATGATAGTGAAAAAATATTCATGGCCCCGTAGTGAAAGCCGGCACTGCTGATCGACTGTAATAATTCATAGCCTGTATACGGTCTATCCGGATGAGCCAGTAAATGAAAGACAAACAACGTTTCATTGGTCAACTCTTTCTGGTTTTCAATGGTTTGTCGCGTGGATTCGGTAGTATGTTCATTTAAATCTGTCAGCAGGGGGACTTCCGGCTCCATCGATATTTCTCGGTTTCGAGCGTATTGAGTATCGGTTCGCGACGATCAAGTTCCTCAGTTTTTTCCGGTAAACTTTCGGTAAGTGGTTCAACCTTTACGCTGGCGGCGGCTTTTTCGCGGTTTTTTTTGTGTGGTCACCACGATATTGCCAAATAAATAAGATCAGTCCAAAAAGACCAAGACAGACAATAATCGGTAAAATAATCAGTAAATAATCGATATCCATCGTAAAAAAGTCTCAACGTTAATCAAATTTAGCTCATAAAAACTGATAAAAGGGGAGAATTCGCCCTATTGTAAACTTAAGCTTGTGCAATCGCTATGGCTTTTTCAACATCGACTGCAACCAGACGCGAAACACCCGGTTCGTGCATCGTGACCCCCGCTAAGTGTTGGGCCATTTCAATCGCCACTTTATTATGGCTGATGAAAATGAATTGGACTTCTTTTGACATTTCTTTAACGAGGTGACAAAAGCGTAACACATTACTATCGTCTAACGGGGCATCGACTTCATCGAGGATGCAAAAAGGAGCAGGATTGAGTTGGAAAAACGAAAAAACCAATGCCGTGGCCGTTAATGCTTTTTCACCCCCTGAGAGCAAATGAATACTACTATTGCGTTTACCCGGAGGGCGAGCCATCACACAGACACCACTATTTAATAGGTCAGCTTCTTGAAGCTCAAGATAAGCTTCTCCTCCAGAAAATAAACGCGGGAATAGCGCTTTAAAATTTTCATTGATGTGATCAAAGGTTTCTTTAAAACAGTGACGTGTTTCTTTATCCATTTTCTGAATGGCCGTACGGAGTATTTCTAGGGCTTCATTTAAGTCTTGAAGTTGGGTATCTAAATAACTTTTACGCTCTAAAAGCGTTTGGTGTTCTTCGAGTGCCGCTAAATTCACCGCACCTAATTTTTCAATCCGTCGAGTGAGGATCTCCAATTGTGCCTCGTAATGATTGATTTCCGCTTCCTCGGGCAAGGCCTGTAATAGCGAGTCGAGATCTTGCTCTTGTTCGCGCAATTGCTCAGTCTGCGTTTGCGCACGGACTTGCCATTCTTGGCAAGTTAAACGTTTTTGTTGCAATATTTCCTGTTGCTTCTGATGTTGTTGGACACAGTGCTCAAGCCGTTTTTCTTGATCTTTTAATTGTTGTTCGATCGTTTGGCGATGGGCTTGGCTCGCCGCTAATTGTGTATCCAGTTCTTCACGCTCAGCTCGTTGTAAAGTGAGTTGTTGTTCCAAGGCGTGTAAGGGGTCTTGATTGGCTTGGAGGGAGGTTTCCACTGTTTGGCGTCGCTTTTCGGTTTGTTCTTGTTGTTGTTTCAGTCGTTCTGCTGTTTCTTGCGCAGTTTTCGATTGGTGTTGCGTAGATTGATCACGTAATTCAAGTTGGTGTTTTTGTTGTGCGCAGGTATTCAACGCTTGGGTGGCTTGCTGATATTCGGTTTGTACGCGTGTTTTATCTTCAAGTAAGCCTTGTCGTTGTACTTCCAATTGTGCTAATTCGGCCTGGGCTGTTTGCTGAGTTTGTTCCACCAATTGTTGTTGTACGGCAAGCTTTGCTTGCTGTTGCTGATGTTCGGTACATTCTTGAGTAATCGTGCGTAAACGTTGTTGAGCCTGGGTTAAGCGTACGGTTTTGACCTGATAACGCGTTTTTAGTTCAGCTTGTCGGGTGATCCCTTCATTGAGTTGCTTCTGCTGAAAGGAGTACTGTTCTTCGAGTTGTTGGCTATGCGCTCGTATTTCAGTGAGGCGGGCTTGTTGTGTTTCAATCGCTTGGCGTAGAGATTGCTCCGTTTTTTGGAGAGCCTGAATTTCACGTTCACGTTGTAATAGACCGCTTTTTTGAGTAGACGTATCACTGAAACGAATCCAATATTTTCCGATCTGCACTCCGTCTTGGGTTAAGATCGATTCATGATCCGCTAAGGTATCAAGTTGTTGATATGCTTCCTCTAAACGATTGACTACGTAAATACCGGTCAATAATGAATCAATGGACCAAGGCGCGGTGAGTTTATCGGTTAAAGGAACCCGTTCAGCCTGATGTGCAGTTTTGACGGTGCTGGAGACTTGTGGGCGAGGAGCCATTAACCATAAGGCTTGTTGAGGCCGTTCTTGTTGGAGAAAAGACCACAACGCATTCGGATTATTAAAGCAAATCGCTTGCAATTGCGAACCTAAAGCCACTTCAACGGCACGTTCCCAGCCGGTTTCGACTTGAATTTGTTGCGCAAGGCGTGGATTATCAAGTAATTCGTGTTGTTTAAGCCATTGATTTAACGTTTTATTGTGTTTGCCTAAGGCTTCTTCTTGGAGCGCTATCCTAGAAGCAAGTTGGCCTTGCGTGGTTTGCAACTGACTTTTTTGGGTATCCAATTCCTGGGTAAGTTGTTGTGCTAAAGCATGCTGTTCATTAATCTGTTGACGTAATTGGGTTTGTACGGCTTCGGCTTGTTGCTGATGATGGTGCATGGTTTGCAGCTCTGCCTCCAAAGAGGCCACATCACTTTCTTGCGCAATTAAGGTTTCTTGTGTGGTTTGTTCTTGAGTCAGGCGTGCAAGCTGTTGTGCCAGGCGCTGTTGCTGCTGCTGATAATGTTGTACTTGCGTTTGCGCAACATGCACTTGTTGGGAACTGTGTGCAAATTTCTCTTGAAAGGTATCCCATCCCGCTTGCCACGTATTTAACGCAAGAGTGCAGGCTTCGACTTTTGCTTGGAGTACTTTTGTTCGGCTTCAAGAGTGTCAGATTCGTTTTTGAGTTGCGCAAGAGACGCTTGTAACTGGGTTTGTAACGTTTGATTTTCAGCGATTTGTTGTTGTAAAAAGCGTTCCTTTGGTGTTGGACCTTTTCTTCTAAGCGGCTTAATTCTGTACCCAGCGCATAATAACGATTTTGTAAACCCTCATAGGCGGCTCGAGATTGCTCCTGTTGGGCCAGCGATTCATTGCGGGCTTGCGTGAGAGCCGCCTGTTCTTGTTGTAATGTATCGAGATGAGCTTGGATGTCGACGATCGCTGCGGTGTCAACGGCGATTTGTTTATGTAAATCGCGATAGCGTAAGGCATGTAATTGGGCTTTGCACTGACGTTCTTCTTGTTTGTAGCGCTTGTAATCTTCCGCCGCTTTGGCTTGGCGTTGTAAGTGGCGTCCTTGTTTCTCTAATTCCTCGCGCACATCATTGAGGCGATTGAGGTTTTCTTCAGTGTGTGTCAGACGATTTTCGGTTTCCCGACGACGTTCTTTATATTTAGAAATTCCAGCCGCCTCTTCGATATAGGCGCGTAATTCATCTGGTTTCGCTTCAATGAGTCGTGAAATCATTCCTTGTTCAATAATAGCATAGCTTCTCGGGCCAAGGCCGGTCCCTAAAAAGATGTCACGGATATCACGTCTTCGACAACGTGTGCCATTAAGAAAGTAAGTAGATTGACCATCACGGGTGATTTCACGACGAATCGAGAGTTGTGCATAGCTACTATATTGTCCGCCGAGGCTCGCATCTGAATTATCAAAATTAAGTTCAATCGCCGCTTGACCGAGTGATTTACGTGTACTGCATCCGTTGAAAATGACGTCATCTAAGGATTGACCGCGTAATTGTTTCGCAGAGCTCTCACCCATTACCCAACGAATGGCATCAATAATATTCGACTTCCCACAACCATTGGGACCTACGACGGCGGTTAGATTACTAGGGAACGCTAAAGTGGTTGGATCAACAAACGATTTAAACCCAATCAATCGAATACTATCAAGACGCATACACAACTCTAAAAGGATGAATGTAAAACTATAGACGCTTGCTTAGAATAAGCAACTCGGCTTGCTTAGGGGTTCCATGAAGCAGGGGTTGTAAAAAACGTTAAACAGGCCACTCAAAGGGGTCGAGGAGTCGGAGATAACAAGCTTTTGCATAACCAATCCGTGCGGAAAATAAGCTAGATGATAGCGAAAATAATAGAAAAAGAAAGTGGGATTAGCGGACACGATAGACGCGGCCATCGTTCGCACGATGATAGCGTTGTACATTATTATTATTAGCATTACGGCCAGCCAATTGACTGCCTGCGACGGCACCGAGTCCCGCTCCGGCAATCGTCGCGACGGTACGACCTGATCCACCACCGATAGTGTTGCCGAGTATGCCACCGACGGCAGCGCCCCCTAAACCACCGGCGACACGTTGTGTATCCGGTGACATTGAATCACATGCGGTTAACCCCATTAATACCGTGCTGATTAAAAGCAAAGAATTAAATTTTTTCATGATACGTCTCCATGAAGGAAAAGTTTTGCGGTATTTTTATTCATTTTCTTTATAAATAAAGTATAGGTAGCGTGTTACTTAATTACCAGATAGGCTAAAATTGTGCATTTTTTATGCAGATTAGAGGTTTTTTCTAGTACTTTGCACGCTTCTTTGTTTTAATCGCCGAATCACTGAGGTGGGTCTCATGTCAAAAATAGAAAAAATGATCAAAAAACAAACAACCTGTACTTAAAATGAACTCAATTTTTTATTAAAAGGAAATCTGTATGCAAACAGTACAACTGAAGATTTTAGATGCACGCATCGGTACCTTGTTCCCGATGCCTGAGCCGGCAACACTGGGTTCGGCAGGGCTTGATTTACGAGCCTGTACGCAGGAAAGTATTCAATTATTGCCCGGACAGGCTGAGCTTATTCCTACGGGTTTGGCTGTTTATATTGAACGCACGGATTGGGCAGGATTGCTTTTACCGCGTTCCTGGGCTGGGCCATAAACATGGCATTGTGCTCGGTAATTTAGTGGGCTTGATCGACTCCGACTATCAAGGCCAAATTTTGATCTCTTGTTGGAACCGAGGGGCTCATCCCTTTATGATTGAACCGGGTGATCGCTTGGCGCAATTAATTTTTGTGCCGGTGATGCATCCTCAGTTCAAAGTTGTTGCGGAGTTTACGCAGACCCAACGTGGAGATGGTGGTTTTGGCCATTCCGGTTTCCGTGAAAAAAAAGTCGGGCAGGGCATTGAACTAGCGGAAAATGAATGATATTTCAATATGTCCGCTAGTTTAATCGCGATAGACACGCCTAAAACGTTATTTTAGAGCGTGTCCGCAGCGTTTACTTTTTTCCGTGGGATCTCTGAAAAATATGTGGATTAATAATTTAGCTTTAGCTTTTTAGTATTAAAAAGCACTTCTTTAGACGGAGATTGAACCTCTTTTTCGGCCTGTTTTCGTTTTTTAGAAGCAAGGGTAGCGTTAAACAGTCCGCGGCTTAACTGCTGAATGGTTTGGTGAGGAGCAACAAAGTAGCGATCATTTGCCATATTGGGTGCTAACTTGGCAAGGAGTTCGTTTATTCGTATCTTTTGTTGCTGAATTTTTTAGGTGACGTGTTCGCCTGAATGAAAAAGTGATTGGAATACAACGGATCATCCGTATAAGCGACGCATAAATTGTTTAAAGCGATGTCGAGTGTTTTAAATAGTTCGTTGTGTACAATCGGTTTTAAATGAGCTAGTTGCTCGATGAGGATGCACAGGTGCAAATAATGATCCGGCCCTGAAGAGCTCCTGACTATTTGTGTCTTTTCCTCTAGTTTTGATAGAAATGGTGTTGTCCTTAAGGTTTTGGCATTGAGTGCTTGGTCTAACAAGATTTTTGAAAAATCGATGATAAATTGTGATCTTAATTCGTTTTCCTTTTCATGAGCCTGTTTGCGCAATTCATTGAAAGATAGAGCGAGGGTTTGACCAAAAAGTTGTTCGCTTCTGTGTTTTATTGGGTCGTTTTCATTTTGGTTAGAAGGGTCAATCGTCTGGCAGAGATCAAATAATTGTTTTTGTTGAATATGAAGCTGAAGATATTTCTTTTGTACGGCATGCTTATCCATCGCCGAGAGTGTTTTTAACTCAAATGGTTTCGCATCGACCATGATTTTCTCGAAAACGTCGATAAATTGTGCGATGGCTACACAATCAATCCCTTGGCTTAAACTTAATGCTTTTACAGCCTGTAAAGCAGATAAGCCTTCTTTGATATCAAGTCCCCACTTGTCAATTTTTCTAATTTTTATCAGGACAAATTTTCCTTCTTCTAAGGCAGAGGGTGTTTTAGTCTGTACATCCCTGGCGAGAATAGACTGAATTTCATTCCATGCTTGATCACTAAGAGAGCGTATGGGATCACTCGATTGTTCGCAAGTTAGGGCCTCAAGTAATTTAACATATACTTCCACTTTATTAAGGCGTTGTATTAAAATCGTTTTTAATAAGCAGCCACTGACTAAGTTGGGATCCTCTACAAACGCAATATGTTTATGCATCTGTTCTTGATAACGAATCAATCGATATTTGACTTCTAATAAAGGTTTTTGTCGATTCAAGATTTCTTTTTCTAAAGCAAGAATTTCTGGGTCAAAAAAATCATTTTTGAATAAAAATACTTCAAGATTAAAAGTATTTTGATCAAATGGTTGTTTTGCTGGGGGTAAATGTGAGTAACGACTGGTAACAAGTTGTTTTTTCTCTATCCATAACTCAAACTTTTTAATTAATAACTCAATCTGTTGATTTTGAGGTCGGGTCTGTTTAATAAAGGGCACAAGTGATTGTAAAACACGAACCGTACTTTCTATTTCTGAGAGACTTTCTTTCAGGCGCTGATTTATCGATTCTTGTAATAAAGAGCGAGGTTTTTCCTTGGGGCTTAATTCAATAAGGCTTTCAATGCGGTTAAAACTCTCCCGATAATTACTTAAAATCGGTATGATTGCAGAAATCAAGAGATATTTTGTCGGGTTTGGCCAGTGTTGGTAATCTAAGGATCCTGTATTTTCTTTTAAATTCAACGCTAGAAAAATATTCTCTACTTGGCTGATCATATTATTCCAACGAGTAATTGCTAAGCGTCGTTGTGCTTCACCAATTAGAGAAAGAAAAGGGTGTTTAAAATGTTGAATCCCGACCATTTTTTCTTGTAGCTCGTTTTCTTGTTGAACAAACCCCTCATAGATTTGTTCAAGTATGCTAATGTTACGCTGAAGCAACTGGTATTCAACTTCAGCAGTAGCCAGTTCTCGCCAAATAAAAGATAATTTATTTTTGAAAGTCGGTTCAACGAAATGTTCTACCCGCTTCATTTGTTGATCTATCATAGAAATAATCTGCGCGAATTGTTCCAAAGCTTGTTTAGTTTGTAGATGAGGATCGGATAAAACAGCTTCAATTTCTTTTTTTAATCTTATGCTCGTTCTTGGATATTGATTAGGATCGATACAAAGACAAAGGAGCTGAGCTAACTTACTATAAACACTTTTTTCTAATGGACTTTGATATAATTCAGTCAGTGCCTGCTGGACCAATACATTGAATGCGTGCTCTTTTTTTTCCTCAGAATGGATTAGATTAGTGTTCAAAAAATAATTTTTTAAAACATCGACATACTGTTGCATGCTCTGTAAACGTTGTTTTAATATTTTTGCATATAACCGTTAGCGTCTTGAGCAAAAATAATATGTGTATTTAATTGTGTTTGATAACTTTGAAAAAGTGCTTCTATTTTTTCCTTAGCTAGATTCGTAAAAGGCTCAATTTTAAGAATCTTCTCTTCTTTTTCTAAAAAAAATTATCCCAATGCGCGCACGCTTCGTCGACATAGATGAAATGTTTCATAAATCACTGTAAAGTAGCTTAAATAATAAATTAATAATGCGTAAGCAAATCGTTACATACATTAAACTGACAAGAATTGTACTATTTTTATTTATCTTTTATAGCTAATATTTGAAATATATATTAATGTGTGGCATTTTTATAAAAACAATAAAAATGTTTATGAGCTTTTCTAGATTTTTTAGCGATAAACTAAGTAAATAGATTATGAGTACTTTAAAAAGAGGGACAGCTACATTAACAATGAGAAGCAGGAGCAGTGAGTATTTGTCCGCTTATTGAATCCATCGTTAAATATAAAAAAATTTAACTTTCTTTTTATTTTTTTATCTGCCTCAAGGATTAAAAACAAAATGTATAATTTTTTTTAACTAAAAATGTTAATTATTGCGTACAACAAAAGTTTCTTTATAAAAGATGAGTTGATAGCTTTGAGGGACTGTTCACTCTGGTTTTTATTAAAAATAAAAATTAGCTTAGGATAAGGAATTGTATTCGCTACATGGATAAATTAAATACAAGTAATAATAAGGGACGCCAAAGAAAAAGCAGAGGTTGCCAGTCGAGCTAAGACCGCGTTTCTGGAAAATATGCGCCATGATATTCGAACCCCGTTAACGGGGATAGTGGGTTGTGCGCATTATCAATAGTTATTGCAAGTGGTTGCGCAGACCCAACAAGCAGCGATAAACACCATGAATTCTGAATCATTTGTCATGAACAAAGCATCTTGTGTGAAATAAGCATACTTAATAAAGTTTTTTCAGATAAGTGAGGGGAAAAGTTTTCTTTCTGAAAATCAAACTAAGTGAAAGAATACAACAAAAATCGATATTTTTAGTAGAAAAGTAGCGAGTAATCGTTAATTTGGCGAGTAGTTGTAAACTAAATTATCCTTATCTTTAAAAAGTAAACTAAAGTTTCAGGTAACAACCGGTTTATTTAAAGTGATGTTTCTGCCCACTGTTTTAAGTAGTCTTTTAAAGACGCCCCAATCTCGGGATGTTTTAATCCATAAGCCAACATCGCTTGTAGATAGCCAAATTTATCGCCACAATCATAGCGATGACCCATAAACTCCCACGCATAAACTGGTTCAGTTTTCAGTAAAAGGGCAATGGCGTCGGTTAACTGAATTTCACCGCCTTTCCCAGGTAACGTTTTTTCTAAGTAAGGGAATATCGCCGGAGTTAACACATAGCGGCCGACGACGGCTAATTGGGAAGGTGCGTCGGCCATTGCCGGCTTTTCAACGATTCGATTTACTTGGCTGAGTCGTCCTTCTTGGGTTTGGTAACCAATGATCCCATACTGATGGCTTTGTTGCGGGGCAATCGATTGCACGGCAATCACCGAATAGTTGGTTTGTTCGTAGATCTCAATCATTTGTTTTAAACAAGGTCGATGCGCATCAATGAGATCATCCGCGAGTAAGACAGCGAAGGCTTCCTGGTTAATCAGCGGTTGCGCACATAAAATTGCATGACCAAGTCCTAACGTATCGGGTTGACGTAAATATAAACAGGTGATTCCTTTCGGTAAAATATTTTTGACAATCGCTAATAATTCTTTTTTTTCTGCGGCGGCCAGCTTTGATTCTAATTCATAATTAGAATCAAAATGATCTTCGATGGCACGTTTATTACTGCTGGTGATAAAAATTAATTCTTGGATGCCCGCGGCAATCGCTTCTTCAACCGCATATTGAATTAACGGTTTATCAACGATCGGTAGCATTTCTTTTGGACTGGCTTTGGTCGCCGGTAAAAAACGAGTCCCTAATCCGGCGACGGGGAAAATAGCCTTAGTAATGTTTTTCATGAAACGTTTTTTTCTCCACGTCCGATGGCGTAATAAATAAAACCGAGTTGTTTTAAATAATGTGGGTCATACAAGTTCCGTCCATCAAAAATTTTTAATTAGATCAAAATCAGGATTAAAAAATAAACTCCATTCTGTGACGACGACCAGCATATCGGCACCATTGAGTGCGGCTTCCGGACTGTCTACACAGGAAAACCCGTCTACATTCTGATAAATACGTTGCGCTTCTTGCATCGCAGCTGGATCGTAGGCTTGAATACGCATTCCGGCTTTTAGGGCAGACTGAATCAGTGTCTGGCTCGGTGCTTCACGCATATCATCGGTATTGGGTTTAAATGCTAAACCCCAGAGCGCCATGGTTTTTCCAGAAAGTTGGCCTTGAAAATGTGCCGTGATTTTTGTAAAAAGCACTTGTTTTTGCTGTTCATTCACTTGATGAATCGCTTGGATAAAAGTCGGCTGATAATCGACACTTTTCGCTGTCGCGACCAGGGCTAAAATATCTTTGGGAAAACACGAACCCCCATAACCACAGCCTGGATTAATAAACTGATAGCCAATCCGGGGATCCGAGCCTACGCCGAGACGGACTTCTTCGATATCGGCACCTAAGCGTT
Source organism: Rickettsiella massiliensis 20B (assembly GCF_000257395.1). Classification (GTDB taxonomy): domain Bacteria; phylum Pseudomonadota; class Gammaproteobacteria; order Diplorickettsiales; family Diplorickettsiaceae; genus Diplorickettsia; species Diplorickettsia massiliensis. The sequence continues at coordinate 483,435 of NZ_AJGC01000001.1, read as the reverse complement.
CTGCTAAGCGACTCATTTCATTCATAAAACTGATCTTGGTCGCTAACAGGGCATTGGCAGCATATTTCGTCAATTCGGCGGAACGAATGCACATCGATACTAAGCGATTATCATTTCGGCTAAACGGACGATATAATTGCCGTAAATGATTTTCAGCCTCGGTCGTTTCGGTACCAATAATGATCCGATCAGAATGCATAAAATCATTAATTGCACTGCCTTCGCGTAAAAACTCCGGATTGGCGGCTATCTCAAACGGTAAGTTCAAGCCGCGTTGCGCAAGGGCTTTGGCAATGACCGTTTTGAGCTGGTCCGCCGTGCCAACGGGGACTGTGGATTTGGTAATGATTAAGCGAGATTCGGTCATTAAGCGACCAATTAATTCACCCACCGCTAAAACATAACGTAAATCCGCTGAACCATCTTTGTCTTGAGGTGTCCCCACGGCGATGAATTGATAAAAACCATGAGCGACCCCTGCTTCGGCTTCATCACTAAATTGTAAGCGTTCGGAGGAAAGATGTTTTTTTAATAAATTCGGAAGTCCGGGCTCATAAATAGGCGATTCACCTTGGTTAAGGCGCTTAATTTTTTCCGAGTCGACATCCACACAGAGTACTTGATTGCCATGTTCGGCTAAGCAAGCGGCGGTGACGAGCCCAACATAACCGGCACCAAAAAGAGTAATGCGCATGATGAATACTTTTATACAAGACGAAATAAAGGGTGGAATGGTAACCTATAAAATGCTAGCCTTCAATTGATTGTCCCTGTTTTCCTAGCTTGATTATGCAAACTTATCTTCATTTTTTAGAAACGATTCTCACTCATGGCCAAGCCAAAGCCGATCGTACCCAAACGGGGACAATCAGTTACTTTGGTCATCAAATGCGTTTTGATTTAAATCAAGGGTTTCCTGTGGTGACGACCAAAAAATTGCATCTAAAAAGTATTGTTCACGAATTACTTTGGTTTCTGCGGGGCGAGACATCGATTCAGTCGCTCAATCAGCAGGGCGTGACGATTTGGAATGAGTGGGCCGATCGTGATGGTCATTTAGGCCCGATTTATGGCAAGCAGTGGCGCGCTTGGACTGCCGCCGAAGGACAGGTGATTGATCAGATGAGTGAAGTGGTGGCGCAAATTAAACGTAACCCAGATTCACGACGTTTAATTGTCAGTGCCTGGAACGTGGGAGATTTGCCGAAAATGGCATTACCCCCTTGCCATCTTTTGTTTCAATTTTATGTTCGTAACAACCAACTTTCTTGTCAACTTTATCAACGCAGTGCGGATGCATTTTTAGGGGTCCCGTTTAACATTGCTTCTTATGCGTTATTAACTCATATGATTGCGCAGCAATGGTGATTGTCATATTTATAGTAATCATCTTGAACAGGTGCGCTTGCAATTAACACGACAACCGTATCCTTTGCCACAACTTATTTTGCATCGCAAACCAGATTCTTTATTTGATTATCAGTTTGAAGATGTAGGTTTACGCAATTATCAATCGCATTCGCCGATTAAAGCCGTCGTCGCTGTGTAAATTTTTAGGTCTAGGTAATATGTGATTGAGCGCTTTGTTATGCAAACCGTGTCATCACGAGAGAGGAGTCAGCGGGGTGACTTTGGTACGGTTATACTTCTCAACAGAATATATAAAGTTTTTTGTCTAGAAGACAAGAAATTTAATCATAGCGTGTGCCCTAATTTTAATTTAAGCCCAATAAAAATGCCACGATAAAAGTTAACTTCGAGCTGGTTTTTAAAATCTTTACCAATCAATTTTCAACGTAACATCCGGTCTTGTCGATATTTATCGAATGCTGGATGAGAGCGATGACGATTGAAATATCGAGAAATGATGGGTTTGAGGATTTTTTCTCGCGTACTCACAAATTTCTCCGAAGTCATATTCTTTCCCCGCCAGCCAACAATCCGCTTCTGCAATTCTTTCAATTCGCTCTGCCGCAGCGGGACTGTTATGAAGTTCAGCTCCAGTGATTTCAAAATTGATCAGATTTCCATTCATATCGGTGTATAAATTGGAAGCCTTTTACATGTGATGAGCGCAGAGGTGGCTCCCATCCATGGAATGCTCATTCTGTATCAATTTTGCCTAGTAACTATTTCTATCGTTATTCCATCGATGACATCTATCTAGGCCATCGTTTTGATTGTAGCTTGCATAACCTTCTGTAATGACTCGCCATGACCGCCTTCGTCTTTATGAACATGAGCAGGTGGAAAAAAAGTATATTTATTTTTTTGATTTAAATCACCGCTTATTTTGTTTTGAGAAGTAGGGGCCTCTAGAGGTGTCGCAAGATCTAATTTTATAGGATGCCATTCTAAATCCATAGAATCTTCGACGAATTCTGAAGATTCTACGGATTGTTTAGTCTCTAGTTCTTCATTTTCGGAGTTAGAGGATTTTGGTAAAATCAATACGCAATTATTTGTTTTAAAGTCAGGTTGCTTGATCCAAGTAAGAGTTGCTTTCTGATCAAATTCTGAATTAGGGTGGGAATTTATATTATTCGCATAAAGCAATTCCATATGATCCCATTCTAAGTCAGCAGAATCTATGGCTTGTTTGGTCTCTGATTCTTCATTTTCACAGAGAGAGGACTTTAGATGATTCGCATAACCTAATTCTATCTCCTCCCATTCTGAATCAGAAAATTCTAAAGAATTGGATTTTTCGGTCTCTGGTTCTTCATTTATAGTTGATAACTTTGTAACATCAGTTTTATAGGTAACGCTACGTGATCAGATGAGGTAGCGTTTGTGACGACCCGTGCATTATCGAATCGATCTTGTTCTTGCTTGATAAAAAGGGCTTTATTTTCAAAAATATAGAGGGAGAGGCCTATTAAAATTAAATGATAATAATCCTGGTGTGTGATCGGCTTATTTTGGTTTTCTAACCGCTTATATAAGTTTTCATATTGTTGTGAGGTTTCATGGCTTTTTTTCAAAACAGTCATGAAATCTCTAGTTAACATTTTAACAAAAATTGATTCATCATCAATCGTGTAATGGTTTTGAAATTGAAAGACTCCACCCATTTTTTTTATGAGCCATTTAGCGATTTCTTCTAATTGGAAGTTGTCTTGAGTATTCTCTTTGAATATATCGACTAGTTTCTTTTCTTGATTCGAACCGAGTTCATTGGAATTTATTATCGAAAAATATTGGGCATTGAATTTTTCTAAATTAAAGATACCAAGAATTTTTTTGGCATCCTTAAAGAAGGATTTTTGACTTTTAATCTTATTTAAGGATTGATTAATACTTTTACGTAAAGCGGATTGAATCAATGTAGATTTGGGCATGGTGATTTAAAACCTTTATTATTATTTTTAGATATTCTATCTGTTGATTATTAAGATATAATTAATTCTTATTTTAAATTTATTTAACAATTTATTTAGTGATTAAAGGTGCGGTTCATAACCCAAACAAAAACTAAAGTCATTTAAAGGTCTAAACGATACAGGAAGCGATACAAAAAAAATCATCCCAACACGGAATTGCTGGACAAAAAATAAAAAGAAACTCTTTAGCAAAAAAGAGAAGATAAAAATCTTCCTTTATCAATAAGGATATTTTTAACAAAAATGTAATACTAGGTTCAAAAGATCCTAAATCATTGTCAATACATATAGAACCGTAGCAAAGGGTTTGATCTCAGATTTTAATTCGATTTTTTGTATTTATAATTACAGAGTGAGACAAGATATTTTATTCTTAAACGAATATCTTAAAAAAATTATACTGAATATTTAACTCAGAACAAGAGTATATCATTAAGATAAAAGTATAGACTATTAATCTTATATTTATTAATATAATATTTATTAATATGATATCCTCTTAAGGATATCATTAGCTTTTAATGTTAATTAAATATTCTTTTAATTTATAATAATAATAATAAGGTTTAATTATATGGCTATAGAAGAACAATCTGATTCTGATTCTGGCTGTGGATCCCTTTCAAGTTTTCCACTTTCTATCTCGAAACAAGAAGAGATAAAATTATGCATAGAAAAAAATCAAGAGCTGATCAATTCATTAGAGACTCAAATTTCTTCCTTTAAAAATGAAGATTCTCCTTATATAAAGGCGAATAGATTACTCTTTGATGATTTTAGGAAGCAGTTATTGGAAAAAAATGAAATTCTTAAGAAAGAATTAGAAGCATTAAATACACCTCAACAATCAATACAATCGCTTTCATCACCGAAAAAACAAACGCTAGAAGAGCAAACACTGCCGCCACCGCCACCACCGCCGCCACCACCGCCATCACTATTAGGCAAATTACTACCAGATCCATTAGCTTTACTTAAAAAAATGAAAAATAATGGAAAACCGATTCCTTTTCGAAAGAAGATGGAAAATTATATCGATAAAATAGTTAATTTTAAGATTTTTCTTAAAGGAAAAATAGAACCTTGCATAGAGGAAGAAAATTATAAAAAATTAGAAAGTATTTTGACTGATTTGGTAGATAGTTTAGCAGATATAAAAAAGATTGATTTAGAGAGTCGGGAAGAAGAAATATTAAAAGAATTATATACTATTTTCTCAAAACAACTTTCTATGGAGCTACAATTAAAACATGACATTAACTCCGGTATATTTAGCGAACAACTTAAAGAAAAAGATAAATTTATTATTGTTTATTTTGAAAGTATAATTAGTTCATTAGGAGATTTAATCAATAAGCAGAGAAACACAGAAAATAAAAATGAAAAACTGATAAAAATTTCAGAAGATATCCAAACAAACGTTCAAGCACTATTAAGTGAAATAAAAGAAAAACAGAATAAAAATCTTTGGGATCTTACATTATTAGAAATCACGAAATGTTTTATCAAACACTTGCAGGAAGTTAATTTTTCACGTGCTGAAGAAATTATTATTCATTGTCAAGAAATGAAGAATAAAAAACAAGATTCAATTCGAAAAAATGATATATCTCCTCAGCAGGAAATATCATCGCCTATACTTTCTAATCCAAGCCGATCAAACAGAATATTCGCAAATAATAACCAGGCAATTGCAACTCCTGAAGAAATATTTTTCAGTAGGGGTGGGAGTGGTCGGAACACATTACCTGCTAGGATAAGAAGTTCAGTCTCAGTAGTGAGCGAGGTTAAAGGTGAGAACCCTGTCCCCAAACTTTTACCTAAACCTAAGAAAATGAATGAAACCTCATCTCATCTATCTCAGGAAAAAGTTAACACATCTGGCAATTCTTTAGAGGGCATACAGTGTCAAAAAGGTATTTTTAAAAAATGGGGAGTTTCGCTAAGATCGAAAAAACCTAAAGATTCAAAAGGTCAAGAGAATTTAGAGGGTGTTTCTTGTAAAATGAAAAGGTAAGGAAACATTTTTGTAATGTAAACAATACATCAGACTACCATTTTCTGGTAAGCCAAACCGATAAGTTTTTTATCTACATAAATACAGATAATTTAACTTAAATAGTATGTTGTTTTTAAGGCGCTGTCTCGAGATCAAATCAAAACAGCGCCTTTTTATTTTTTGACTCCATATTGTATATCCTATGCGAAGGTGGTGTGTCGTTGTTAATCAATAGAAAAATAAATTTTGGAGGGTGATTTTTTTATCTGATAAATTTATCCATTATTTTTAATGGCGAATATCAAATAATTATTTATTTTTATTCCTCCCAACTGATTAGTTAATCTTATCGTTAAATTTTTTATTAAAAAAATATTATTAATCTTATCCTCGATTTATCTTGTTGAACAACAAGATTTTATTTAATTTATTTTATAAAGATAAGGTGTTTTTTCATTTGTAAAGATTCAACAGGTTATAAGGTACATCAATTAAAAGACGTGGTTAAAAAAGCCAATCTATTTGAGAGGTTAGCGAAGGGAGAAAATTGTAAACCTAAAACTAATTTTAATGATAAAAAATTGAGTGGTGTTAATGTAAAAAATCGTGCTAAGACATTTAGCAATATTGAAAATGATTCTAAAGTTAAGGTTAAAAATAACAAATCCAGTGCTGTTATTGTAAAATATAATATTGATAAATTTAGCAACATCGAAAGAGAAAATATCTAAAATCAAAGTTTTTTTAAGCCCGCGAACACGACCGCTAAATTTTTGTTAAATGCGAATGCGCAAAAAAATATTCATAATCAATCAGAAAAAATATCAAATTAATTTATCTCCTAAAAATTCTGATTCAGTAATTAAACAGGAAACTAGAGAAAGAATGAAGGATAACGCTTCAAAAAACGATCAGAATGAGCTTAAAATTGTAGAGAAATCAGTAAAAAGTTTTTCTGATAAAGTAAATCTATTTGGAGAGGTAAAATCACGTTTAAGTAAATTTGGTAGGCGTTATTTGTCGATATCAAAACAACGATCTAATGATAGAAATGGAATATTTCGTGCAGAACCAGCGCAATTAACTAATGATGCCGAAAGTAATACCTGTTCATCTGTTAAACAATCTAGTTTTTCCTGTAAATAAGATAGGTTTCTATAATGAGTAACAGAAGAACAAGCAAGCAGAAATAATGCTAATCTTTTGATATAGAGACTTTGTTTTTCATTTACTTTTTTATTATTTTGAATAATAGATCACGCATTGTCTAGGAAGAGAGTACGTGGCATTTCTTATAAAAAAACTTAACAAACCTATTTCTATAATTCTATTTTTTCGTTTGCTTAATCAAAAAAATAAATGATTAAATGAGGAATGATGTTTCTTGATTAAGAGAATTGCTATTCCAATAATGAGTGGAGTTAATCAGTAAAAATATAAACTTCATATAAATTTTCTTTATTTTATCTTTTATTTATTAAGAGAGATATTGAGTAAATCTTTAATTTATAAAACATATAAAAGATTTAATATTATCTTAATAAAATAGAATTAAAATTTGTTTCAATCTATTTTGTTGTAAAAAAGATTTCATTTATTTTATAAATATAAGGTTATTATTTTATGCCTAACCGTGTAATCTCATCTATACTAAAAAATTTAAAAATTTAAAAAATTAATAAATAAAAACACTAAGAGTCGCAAACAAGAAAAATCTATCACTGAAATCAAGGTTACCTCTGAAAAGGAAAATAACCGTGTAGAAAATCCTACTACGAATTCTGTTCAGAGCGAACAATCAATTAAGTCTTTTTATCTAGATTCTTCAGCTACTATAGAGCAGGAAGAAGAGATGAAATCGGCAGAAGAAGTAAAGATCGGAATAGAAATCATCGCGCCTGCCAGGCTATTAAAAATTAATGAAGAAGAAGTTCTAGATACTTGTTGTCAGAATGAAGCGCAAGGTTATATATGCTATAAACAGGGAGAGAAACAACATCAAGAGCGGGATAAAGAATTAAATGAAGATAGACTTGGATTGAAAGTCCCTGCACGTAGCTTGGGAACAGATGGCTATGTATGTGGTATGGCTAAAAAAGTATTTAATAAGGATGACGATAGATTAAAATCTGTAGATAGCTTAGGTGACTCAAAAAAAATTCAGAGTCATGCATTATTAAATAAGAGTAATGACTTTGTAGAAAATTCCACTACCCATTCTTCGGTTAATGGACAACAAAATGAGTCTTCTATTCTAACTTCCAAATTTGATCGAACGATGAAAAAGGCAGTAAATATAGATAGAAAGAGTGAATTTGTATTGGAACTATTTCGAGAGGTACCAAACAAAAATCAGAATAACGAAATAATAAAAAAGGAACGGGATGCAACGATTCCAGGATATGTGCAGCGTATTGTCCAAGAGGTATATGATTCTAAATTTGTATCTAAACAGTTGAGTGGTAAAAAATCTTATAACTTACTGAGTGGAATGTTTCCTGTAGAATCAGGGCATCATAAAAGTGATACACCTACACAAAGTAAAGTGCAAACATTGACACAATGAAATGATTAACTTTAATTCAGTTACATCGCAGGATGAACGATGTCTGTAATGAATAAAAGAAAAGTGAAGAGAAAGAAGTAATTTTAATGTTTGATGATCGAAATGATTGTTTCTGATTCTTCTTTTTGTTTGGCCTAAAATGAGCTACGCATTGTCTAGGAAGAGAATGCGTAGTTTTTTTCATGAAGAATTCTTAAATGCTTATTTCCAAAAAGCTATTTTTTGCTTACTTTATCAAAAAATAGCTTGTCGAATAATTACATATTTTTTTGATCAAAGGAATTGATCTGAATTCTCAAAAATAAATTTTATAATAATTCTGGCTTGAGTTAACCATCAGAAAGAGTTGTTGCCTTAACTTAAATCTTAGACGAAATTGAAAGTTGATTCTTGGAATATGAGTACTCGTAGACGGTTTCTGACAATCAAGAAATATAACAGAGTGTAGAGACACTCAATTTTTGTGAGAGTGATTTGCCTAAAGTATCTTTTCATAAGTGGGCACATTGTAGAAGAAGAGTCGTTTAAAGAAAAAAGTGAAGGTTAAAACAAAGTTCAAGGATGGACCTAGTCGCCGTGACGGGGCTTGACACCGTTGATTTTTGAAAAACCGTGTTTGAACTCAGCACTTTACAAAGTCCTACTAATTTTTGTATTGTGCAAAAATGGTGAATCAACAAAAACTTCGGACTTTCCTCGCCGCGTTTCCACAAACCACTTCTTTCTGGGTGGCTTTTAGTGGTGGGCTCGATTCGCAAGTGCTTTTACATGCTTTATCTCAGGTCGTGCCGCGGACACGGTTACGTGCGTTGCATATTGACCATGGGTGGCATGAAGAAGCAAAAGTTTGGGCAAAAGCCTGTCAGGACTATTGTGTCAAACAAGCTATTGCCTGCGAAGTCATTGCGGTCAATGCCCAACCTCAACCCGGCGAAAGTCCGGAAGCGGCTGCTCGTCAATCACGTTATCACGCCTTCGCGACGCGCTTGCCTCTAGGTGATGGCTTGATTATGGCGCACCATCAAGATGATCAAGCTGAGACGGTGTTATTACAATTGCTGCGTGGCTCAGGATTAAAAGGCTTAGCCGCGATGTCGGAAGTGATGCCTTTTGCAGAAGGGTTGTTATTGCGTCCTTTTTTAAATTTAACGCGTGCGGATTTGCTTGTTTATGCGCAACAGCATTCTTTGTCTTGGATTGAGGATCATAGCAATTTTGATTTGCGTTTTAATCGCAACTTTATTCGTCATCAAGTCATGCCCTTATTAAAACAACGTTGGCCTGCGCTTCATAAAACCTTAGCTCGCGTTGCTGCACATAGTGCTGAAGCCCAACAGTTGCTTGATGAACGTGGCCAAGAGGATTATCAAACAGCGAGTGGATACATCAATTGCGTATTTCGGCACTCCTGAAGTTAAGTCCAGCACGTCAACGCAATTGTTTACGCTACTGGTTTACGCAGCAAGCCCTGTTATTGCCGAGTCAACCGCAGTTACAACAGATCTTAGCATTATTACACAGCAAATCTGACGCAAGGCCGTACGTGAGTTGGGGATCGGCACATGTCCGTCGTTATCGTGATAGGCTCTATTGTTTTGCGCGCTCTTTTGAGCCGATTGTGTTTTCTTCGCCTATTCAGTGGAATTTACAACGCGTGCTGACGTTGCCACACGGTCAATTGAACGTTGAACGCAGAATGGGGCAAGGTTTGGTGTGTCAACGGATCGATACTTCGGCGATTACGGTTCGTTTGCGCCGTGGTGGTGAGCGTTTTCATCCGCAGGGGCGGGTGGGTTCACATCCTTTAAAAAAATTATTTCAAGAGTGGGGTGTCCCACCCTGGGAGCGTGATCGGGTTCCGCTGATTTTTCATAAAGAAACATTGGTTGCGGTACCGAATTACGGCATCGACACCCAATTCGCTGCCCAAGCAGACGAATTGGGTTATTGGATACAGAGTATTTCAGTACCGCCCACTTAACTGCTAGATCGTTCGGCCAGCCGCTGTTCCAGTTGTGCGACGACAGCGGGCGGTGCTTTTTGCACAAAGTCGGTGTTGGCCAGTTGTTGGGTGGCGCGCGCGATTTCATGGTCAAGCTGCGCAATTTCTTTTTGAAGACGGGGAATTTCTAAGGTTGTGTCGATTAAGCCGGCCATCGGGACACGTAGTTCTAGTTCACCGACTAAACTGATGGTACAAGGTTCTGCGTCAGTTTGGTCGACATAATCAAACGTACTGAGCCGCGCAACCGGTTTGAGTATTTCGGTAAATTGTGTGAATCGCTGGCGATCCAAAGCCGTTCCTTTGGCGAGTCGGAGTGGAATTGGTCGACCTGGCGCTAAATTCATTTCACTACGCAGGGTTCGTACGTTTCCGACCACGGCTTTAATCCAAGCGAGCGCCGTTTCCGCTTCGGTATCGTGATCGCACGTGCTAACGGTGGGATAAGCTTGCGATAAGATAGACTGGCCTTGTTTGCCAAGAAGCGGTGCGATCGATTGCCAAATTTCTTCGGTAATAAACGGCATCGGTGGATGTAACAGACGTAAACAACATTCTAACACCAAGACTAAGTGGTAACGTGTTTCGGCACGTTCGCTGGCCGGTGTGGTTTCATTTAACATCGGTTTGGCGAGTTCTAAATACCAATCGCAGTATTCATTCCAAATGAATTCATAAATCGTTTGCGCCAGCCAATCAAAACGATATTGTGCAAAGTGTTGATGCATGGCGTTGATGGTGGCGGCCAAACGTGAGCGAAATGCACGATTGATCGTTAAGGTGAGGGAAGTGACTTCAGGAAGGGGGATCGGTTGTTCTGTAACTTGCATAAGAACAAAGCGGGCCGCATTCCACAGCTTATTGCAGAAATTACGGTAACCTTCTGTACGACTTAAATCAAAGCGAATATCCCGGGTAGGTGAAGCCAGTGCGCAATAGGTAAAACGTAACGCATCAGTGCCGAGCGCCTGAATGCCTTTCGGGAATTGTTTACGAGTCGCCTGCGCAATTTTTTTCGCCATCTGTGGTTGCATTAATCCTTGGCAACGTTTTTCCGTCAACGCGTCAAGCGAAATACCTTGAATTACATCTAGAGGATCGAGCACATTGCCTTTAGATTTTGACATTTTCTGGCCTTCGTGATCACGAATTAATCCGGTGACATACACTTGTGAAAACGGAACTTGACCGGTGTAATGCAAACCGAGCATCAACATTCGTGCGACCCAGAAAAAGATAATATCAAAACCCGTAACCAATACATTCGTCGGGTAGAAGGTGGTGAATTCATAGGTAGATTCTGGCCAACCTAAACTGGCAAACGGCCATAACGCCGAAGAAAACCAAGTATCGAGGACATCTTCATCTTGGGTTAAGACGATAGACGGTTGCAGTGCATAGCGTGTTCGTACCGCCGCTTCCGTTTCCCCGACATAAACGTGACCTTGGTGATCGTGCCAAGCTGGAATACGATGTCCCCACCAGAGTTGCCGACTGACACACCAGTCTTCAATATTTTCTAACCACTGGACACACACTTTACGCCAGGTCTCAGGAATAAAATCTAATTTTCCTTCAGCGATCGCCTGTAATGCCGGTGCCGCTAACGGTTTCATCGACATAAACCATTGATCCGTTAAGTAGGGCTCAATCACGACACCAGAACGATCACCACGTGGAATATTTAAGGTATGTGCTTCGGTTTTTTCAATAAGATGGAGGCGTTCTAAGTCCTCAAGGACTTTTTTTCGGGCCGTGAAGCGTTCTAATCCTTGATAAGTGCTGGGTACCTGCTCATTGAGGTGTGCAGCGGGCGTAAAAATCGTTAAACAAGGTAATTGATGGCGTTGTGCAACCGTATAATCATTAAAATCATGTGCAGGAGTGATTTTGACGCAACCACTCCCAAAGTTCGGATCAACACTTTCATCCGCAATAATTGGGATACAACGATCGGTCAACGGAATTTGAACCTGTGTATCGATTAAGTGTTGGTAACGCGTGTCTTCCGGATGGACCGCGATGGCCACATCACCAAAAAGTGTTTCTGGGCGAGTCGTTGCCACCTGTAAAAATGTTTCAGAATGACCGATAAGTGGATAAAATGACCTTGTTCTTCTTGATTGATCACTTCCAGATCTGAAACGGCTGTTAATAATTGTGGATCCCAATTAACGAGGCGTTGACCGCGATAAATCAATCCTTTTTCATATAAATCGATAATTCCGTATCACAGGTAAAGCGTTCTCGTGACCAGTCGATCGAGGCGCCCAAACGGCGTAATTGTTGTGTAATCGTCTGTCCTGAAGTCGCTTTAATTGTCGTTCTACAACCATTTGTGTCGCAATTCCGGCGTGATCGGTCCCGCCTTGCCATAATACATTTTTACCGCACATGCGTTGATAGCGAATCAAGGCATCCATCAAGGTGACTTGAAAACCATGCCCCATATGTAAACTGCCTGTTACATTGGGGGGTGGCAAAACGATACAGTAGGGTTCGCCTTGTTGACGGGGTTTGAAGTCGCCATTTTGTTCCCAGCGTTGTCGCCAAGTGGCTTCGATATCGTGTGAGTTATAGTTTTTATGAATCATGGTGTCGCTATGGTATGAGTGGTAATAGGATAATCTTGTGTTTTATAGTATTTATATTTTTCACGGCCTTGTGCTTTTTCCGTAGGTTCGTCGGAAACGATTTCAATGACCCGTGAACAAAGCGTAAAAAAATCAGGGGATCTCTGGATGAAGATTAAACTGCCCGGAACCCAATGCTCGAGTCTGTCGGTGGTTTGCATCCATTGATGAGGAATAAAACTAATATCGCGGAATGTCCACAAGAGATCATCTAAGCGCTGAGCTTCTTCATTCGAGGACACATGAATGTGCACGGAATGCGGTTGTTGCCAGGCTTTGTCAACGAGTCGACATAAAAAACGATACATTGTATCGCGTTGTATGGTGTTTAAGACATAAAAATCAATGGTAGGGCGCATACCTTTAACCTATTTATTAACTCACAGCCGATTTCCGTATATTTTTCTGAGCCGCCGTTGCGACGCGTGTTTCTGGAGCAATCGCCTCAGGCTTGATGTAGGCAACCGCGGCAACCATGCCTGGATCACGCGCTTTTTTAACCAATTGTGTAAAAGAATGACTTTCTGTATAAGCTACAACCCGTGCGGCGTAAGCGGTCCCCACGGCGGAATGACCCGTTTCATATTGGGATAAGAGACATTCAGTTAGATTTAATTGGGGTGTTTTTTTGATTTCGGTTTGGCAGCGTAGGGTAAGTTGGTTGAGTACTGAGGTGGCGATCACCACATTTTTGCAAGGTTCAAATAACTCAGCTAAGCCCACTTTGGGTTGTTGCTGGGTAAACCAACGGCTCGATAATTGCATGACCCCCACCCAAACCGGTTCGCCACGATCGAGAGCGTGCTGCGTATAAGTAATGGCTTCACTGACCTGTTTAAAGGATTTTTGAGCGTGTAGGGTCCGGACCGTCAAAGGATTTCCGGCGCTACCCGTTTGGATCATCGCGTAAGGCAGTGCATTATTTGGATAAAGGCTGCAAGCCAGAATCAGCGTAACCATTCCTCAATAAATCGTAGTTCACAGAGACTATACCCAGGGCTTTCTCGCCTTGGCAAGTCTTTTAGTGAGCGCATCATGTTTGAGCGTAACATTAAAAAGTATTACATCAGCGATGTTGGGTCAACGAAACACCTAGCGCAAGGTGTAGGATGCGAAAACATAGGAAATACAATACCTCTCTTTTTATGAGCAGGCTGACTCATTTGAGTCGACAGGAGAGGATACTCTTTTAGAAAGGATGATGCGCTTTTGTTTGCGCAGCTATTTTCATAAAAATAAGCTTAGTATTTATAATATAAGATAAAAATAATTTTATCTATTTTTAATTAGTATGTATCTATATCTTGTTAATTAGCGCCATAAATATCAATTATATTGATATTTATGGCGCGCTATTTTTTTGTTTTAATTTAAACAAACAATATTCTTATTGATAACAAATAAGATAAATCACGTGTATTTAGAAATCAAAAATAGGAGATTCATGTTTGTTTAGAATCATTTTAAATGATATGAACAGCCCTTCTGAAAAGTTAAGAACATAACTATTTATTTTTTTATAAAATATAAGGATATTTTTGTGAAAATAAATCCATCTGAAAACAGCGTATATTCAGCGAAACAGCAAAAACATGAAGTTCAGAATCGAGGGGTGAGTAAAACGACTGCACTAAAATTTTTTAGTGATAGGTTAGGAAATAATAGTATTGCAATACCTATTCGTCAAAAAAGGGATGCGAATCAAGATAAAAAAGCAATGTGTGATCATTTAAAGTTAGGGTCATTGGAGGAAACGGTAGGTGGTTTTACACCACTGCATTTAGCGGTTTCTTCTAACTCGACAGTTAATATAAATATATAATCTACCGAAGGACTGACTCCATTACATTTGGCGTTATTCAGTGAACATGTTCCGACTGTGATAGAACTACTTAATAATCCTGAAATAGATATTAATTTAGCTGCGCAAGGAAATTTAACCGCTCTTCATTTAGCTGCTATCACAGGGAATAAAGCAATTACTGAGCGGCTTTTAGAAAAGCAAGAAATAAATGTCAACGCTCGTTATTAATGTTGAAAATGTAGATAAGTTAACACCTCTGCTTCTTGCTGTTAAAACAGGCAGCTTAAAGATAGTGATTTCTCTTGTGCAAGAAGAAGCGAGTATCAATCTTAAGGATGACACGAATTTATATCCCATAGACATCGCAGCGCGTATGGATTATCTCGATATAGTTAAATTTTTCACTGAAAAAAACGCTAACATTACACAAGACACGCTTCATTTTTTGGTTTGTAATAAACGACTAGATATACTCAAGTATTTAATAGATATCAATAAAATTGACTTTACTACGCAATGCCGTGACTACAAAATCCTTTTATATTTAGCAGCAGAACCTGGTTATTTAGAAATGCTTGATTGTCTTATTAGCAGAAGGGTATTAGATGTTAATAATAGAGATAAAGACGATCAAACATCACTACATTTGGCCGCTGAAAATGGTCATTTGACCGTCGTTAAAAAGTTACTGGAAAAGGTGCAAAAATTGATACCCAAGATCATTTTGGTAGAACACCGTTGCAAAGAGCCATTGATAATGGCCGCCTAGGAATAGTTAGATATCTTCAATCAATTAGTAATCGCCATCGCCGTAATATTCGTTCGGAAAGTTTATTGAGAACAGGCGACTCTCTTAAAAGCTCGATAATTGATCCGTTGCTTGCCGGGAATGGTTATGATACAGGTGCTAGCATAACAGAAGATATAGATCATCCATCGATTGTTGATATGTATGGTAGAACACCACTCCATTCGGCAGCTGAAAACAGCGATTTGGCAGTCGTTAGACAGTTACAGGAAAAAGATAGAGAAATAGTAGCTGCTGATTTCACCAGGTCGAGTCAGCGTTTTCATCGTAGTATTGGTTCCGAAGCTTTTCTAGGAAGATCTCACTTACCATCCCCCCTTAACTCTAGTTTTTTTTTCAAAAAGTTTAATAGCCGACCGTTCTATCCCTATGATAGATAATCAAGCTAAAAATCAGCATCGAGCGCCTAATTTGACAATACATCATGATTTTGTAAATCAGACGATGGTTTTTGCTGATTTGCTAGTTAGAAGTTTTTCCAAAGTAAAACATCAGTTTTTTGCTGAATTTTCTCCTGAGAAACGCTTGTTAGAAGAAAAATTAAGAGTGTCTGAAAAAATGCTAAAAGACTCGCTGGATAAGTTTGATACAGAACAACGACAAAACCAAAATTCTTCGAGGAAATAAGGAGGTAGTCCGAAAGCAATACCGAGTCGCAGCATCTAAGAAAGACGTATATTGATCGATGGGCGAAGAACGCAAAAAGGCATATTATGCCTGTGATCCAGTCATGAAGAAGGCACGGACATCCATCTCCAGTGGGGTCGAGCCCGTGCTGGACGTTAAACGAATCACGTGAGTCGTATTATTCGAACTGATTTTGAAAACATAAGGAGTGCAATTTTTTGCCGCACAGTGCAATGTGTATAAGAGATCAATAAATCACTTAACCCGGTGGCCAGAGTAGTGAGCGTCCACCGAGCAAATGAAGATGAATATGAAAAACGGCTTGCCCGCCATCTTGATTACAGTTAAAAAAGAGTTCGATAGCCAGTTTGAGCAATGCCTGCTTCTTCAGCTAAAAAAGTAGCTGTTTTAAGCAGTGTACCGATTAAGGGGATATCGGCTTCGGTTAAGTCATTGAGCGTGGTGATATGTTTTTTAGGAATAATCAGTTGATGAACCGGCGCTTGCGGGTAACGATCCGCAATGGCGATTAACTCATCGGTTTCATAGCGAATCACCGTCTCTGTCGGTTTATTTTTAATAATGTCACAGAAAATACAAGTCATGATTTTATTCCTTAATGTATGCAATAAAATATGTATTTTATTGAAAGTGCGCCGGTCTCACGAGCACAAATAGGGTGAATTTTAAATTGACTGCCAAACCATGTGAAACTGAAAAAAATGATTTATATAGGTGCCCTGACTATCCTAGGCTTAAGTGGTTTATAATTCAATAGATTCACGATAAACAGGTCTTTTTGTTAAATATTCGGGGAAGGTAGCCTAAAGGAGCGAGTTTGTTTATCATGAGTCTTTTATGAATTAAATCAGTAGGAAAAAGTAATAATGAGTGCATTAATTAAGATCGGTCCTGGCGAAAAATTACCCGATGAAGTCAATGTCGTGATTGAAATTCCCAGTCATAGTGATCCAATCAAATACGAAGTCGATAAAGAAACCGGTGCATTACGTGTCGATCGCTTTTTAGGAACGGCGATGTATTATCCGTGTAACTACGGTTATGTACCGCAAACGCTCTCTGAGGATGGCGATCCAGTGGATGTGGTATGTTGCAGATGGAAGATGAATCGGGCATTGATTCAAAAATTTTAGCGGTCCCAGTGGATAAATTGTCGCCACTTTATCATCAGGTGGCCACTTGGCAAGACTTACCGGAAACACTCACTCAAACCATTCGCCATTTCTTTGAGCACTATAAAGATTTGGAAAAAGGAAAGTGGGTGAAAGTCAAAGCCTGGCAAGGTGTTGAAGCCGCAAAAGCAGAATTGCAGTCCAGTCTTCAACGGTACCGTAATCAAGCGTAGTCCCTAAAAAACAAGCAAAATAAGAATAAAAAAGGAATAAAAGCATGGATGAAACCGTACGCCACTGGTTGGCGTTGAGTACGTTGCCTGGTTGTGGATCGATGACTTTACTTAAGTTACTTAACGTGTTTTTAACCCCCGAAGCGTTATTGATGGCTTCAGAAACCGCATTGTGCGCTGCAGGAGCCAGTCAATCTTGCATTCGAAGATTAAAAACACCGGATTGGTCGGTGGTTGAGCGTTGTTTAGTGTGGCAAGCGGCGGCAACGCAACGGCATATTTTGCATTGGCATGATTGGCGTTACCCACAATTACTACGCCAAATTTATGCGCCACCGTTAGTGTTATTTGTCTGTGGTGATCCACTATTACTGCAACAACGACAATTGGCGATGGTGGGGGCACGTAAACCGACACATTCCGGTTTAGAGGTCGCTTATCAATGGAGTGGTGAGCTTGCGCAACAGCAATGGGTCGTGACCAGCGGCTTAGCACAGGGCATCGATGGCGCGAGTCACCAAGGCTGTCTCAATGGAGTGGGTCAAACGATCTGTACTGGGTTCGGGTTTGAATCGAATTTATCCAAAGTGTCATACGTCGCTGGCACAAAAAATTGTTCAGCATGGTGGCGCGTTGCTTTCTGAGTTTTTTCCAGATACGCCGCCTCGAGCAGCGCATTTTCCACAACGGAATCGTATTATTAGTGGATTGGCACGTGGTGTTGTGGTCATCGAAGCCGCACGACAGAGTGGTTCGTTAATTACTGCCCAGTATGCACTCGAGCAAGGGCGCGATGTGTTTGCAATGCCCGGTTCAATTCGTAATTTATTAAGTCAGGGCTGTCATGCATTAATCAAACAAGGTGCTATTTTAGTGGAAGCGTGCAAAGATATTTTATTGGAACTCTCTTTTTATCAACCCTATTCCTCGGTGATCGGAAGTACGGGGCAATCGGTGCACGAAGAGATACAAGAATATAAACTTGATTCGGAGGATAAAAAGCTTGTAGAGTGCCTTGGATTTGAAACGACAACGGTTGATTCGTTGATTCAGCAACTGGGCTGGCCGACGGATCGAATATTGGCTCGACTGGCCTTACTTGAGTTACAAGGTCATATTAACGTAGTCCCGGGCGGCTATGTGAGGAAATAACGATGGCAAAAAATTTATTAATCGTTGAATCTCCAGCGAAAGCAAAAACGATTAAAAAATACTTAGGCAAAGACTTTGAGGTGCTGGCTTCTTATGGGCACGTTCGTGATTTGCTTCCGAAAGAAGGTGCGGTCGATCCAGAGCATGATTTTCAAATGAAATATGCGGTGATCGAAAAAAATAAAAAGCATGTCGATAACATCGTTAATGCACTCAAAGCCGCGGATCAACTTTATCTGGCCACCGACCCGGATCGAGAAGGAGAAGCGATTGCGTGGCACATTTATGAAATTTTAAAAGCAAAAAAAGCGCTTAAAGGAAAATCGGTTTACCGTGTCGTGTTTCATGAAATTACTAAACAAGCCGTGCAAGCGGCCATCGCGTATCCTCGTGAAGTCTCGATGGATTTGGTCAATGCACAGCAAGCACGCCGTGCTTTGGATTATCTCGTCGGTTTTACCCTCTCGCCATTACTTTGGAAGTCGCGGTTTATCGGCCGGACGAGTACAAAGCCCCGCGTTACGTTTGATTGTCGAGCGTGAACAAGAAATTGAAGTATTTAAACCCCAGGAATATTGGACGATTACCGCAGAGAATGAAATTAAACAGCAACCGTTTACGGCGCGTCTGATTGAGTATGATCGTGAAAAATTAACCCAGTTTAGTATCACCCATCAAGAGCAGGCTGAACAAATTAAGCAAGCGTTGTTACAGGCAACACAAGGCCAGCTTATTGTGAGTCATGTTGAAAGAAAACAACGCAAACGTAATCCCGCAGCGCCTTTTACCACTTCAACATTGCAACAAGAAGCGGGTCGTAAATTAGGATTCACTGCGCAGCGGACGATGCGTTTGGCACAACAACTGTATGAAGGGATTGATGTTGGGGAAGGTCCGGTGGGTTTGATCAGCTATATGCGTACTGACTCGGTGAATTTAGCCGCCGAGGCAATTGAAGCAATTCGAGCGTTGATCGTTCAGCGTTATGGAGAAACGGAAATCCCGGAAACACCGCGCCAATTTAAAACGAAGAGTCGGAACGCACAAGAAGCCCACGAAGCGATTCGTCCAACGCATGCGGATTACGTTCCCGAACAACTCAAAACGTATCTGACACCTGAACAATTAAAACTTTACGAATTGATTTGGAAGCGTGCAGTGGCTTCACAAATGATTCACGCGACGATTGATACGGTTGCGGTCGATTTAAAAGCACATCAGGCCGCGGATCATTGTTTTCGAGCCAATGGTTCGACGATTGTTCATCCTGGCTTTATGAGTGTGTATTTGGAAAGTCAGGATGATAGTAAAGCGAAAAATGAAAAAAATGAAGAAGAAGGCGTCGGATATTTACCACCGCTTAAAGTAGGGGATAACGTTAAGCTGCATGAAATTAAAGCCGAGCAGCATTTCACAGAGCCACCACCACGGTATAGTGAAGCTAATTTAGTGAAAGCGTTGGAAGAAAGGGATATTGGCCGGCCTTCGACCTATGTCCCCATTATTTCGACTTTGCAGCAACGTGAATATGTGATACTCGATCAAAAACGATTTAAACCGACCGATGTCGGTCGCATTGTCAATAAATTTTTAACTAGCCACTTTGCACAATATGTCGATTACGACTTTACCGCACGATTGGAAGATCAATTGGATCAAGTTTCACGTGGCGAACAAGAATGGACACCCTTACTAGATGATTTTTGGCGACCCTTTAAGGCCTTAATTGATACCACAGAAGAAACGGTTCAGCGTAAAGATGTTACGCAAGAGGCGCTTGATGAAAGTTGTCCGAAGTGTGGCAAAACACTGTCTATTCGTTTAGGGAAACGAGGCCGTTTTGTGGGATGTTCCGGATATCCTGATTGCGATTATACTCGCAACATGGAAGGTGAAGTCACGACGGCAAGTGAACCCGAAGTGGTACAAGGACGTCTTTGTCCCGACTGTGGTCATGCGTTGCATATTAAATTGGGGCGTTATGGCAAATTTATTGGTTGTAGTCATTATCCCAAATGTAAACACATTGAACCATTAGAAAAACCTGCAGATACAGGAATAGAATGTCCAGAGTGTCATAAAGGACATTTGTTGAAGCGTAAATCACGTTTTGGAAAAATTTTCTATTCTTGTGCGACGTATCCCACCTGTAATTATGCCGTTTGGAACGAACCGATTGCGGAACCTTGCCCACGTTGTGCTTGGACCTTTAATGACAATCAAAACAACAAAACGTCGTGGGACAGAACGGGTTTGTCCTCGTAAAGAATGCGCTTATGCGGAACCTGCGCCAATTCAGGAAGAATGATTACATACACAGAGGCTATTGTCGATTGAAAATAATAAAAAAGTAAGTTATCTTTTTGCAGATTTTTTAGAAAAAATGAATAATTTTTTTAAAAAAATCATTCTTCTTGAAATAAGATCGTTTTAAACAATGAAAAGGATTCCCTATGCCGCAAAATAGTATAAAAATAAATGAATCTGCTCTTTTTTCTCCGGTAAAAAAATATTGTTGTGTTGAAGTACTCGATAAGCATAATAGTTTTTTCTGGGCCGTGATGTTAGCGCTATTGACTCAACCTGAACTATATTCTTCGGTACCCTTTGATTTATTTAATCAAGATCAAGTCTTTAGAGATCGTGCTTTTACAGAAGTTTGTAAAAAATGTTTTGCGCACATGAGTGCTTTAGAAGAGCAACAAATAAAAAAATTGATCGAGTGAGTTAACTTTTATTGTCCGTAATCAAATTTTTCAACAGGGGATGAGTTTTCTCCGTAAAAAGGCAGAAGATTACTTTCAGGAAAATCCAGTGTTTTTTTCTAATTTTTTTTCAGATCGTTACGCGCGCTTTTTAAAAAGTATTTCAATTTCGGGACGTTTTCCTAATGAAGGAGATATCAAAGCCTTAGCGATGGAACTCAATCGTGAAATAGTGATCACCTCCAGTGCAACACAAGCACGTATTCATTATTCAGACAGTCCATTCTCGTTAACCACTCAACAGCCATTCTCTGAAGCGAAGAGGTGTGCTATTTATTTAGAAGTCCATCCGCAAAAAGATTATGCTTTCGGGAGTGTCGACTCCTCAATACTGAGTGAGTGGATTTCCCAACATCAAAAATCGCTTCCTTCTTTATGGGTAGGTCAACTAAGAGCGTTGTTAGTTTATCTCTCTTGGGAGTTTTGGAAAACAAAGCATAAAACAGTTGAGCGGCTACGCGTGTTTAACTTGCTTTTTTGGCAGTATTGGCAAGTAATAAAAAATAAAAGACATTTGCCTACGTGTTCGTTAAGAGATTTTTTTCTTAGGCTTGAGTGGATAGAAGAGAAAATAAAGTCACAATAAGCGTATGAATCTCAAAAAAGTAAAGCAGCCATTTTTTTACAGAGTATGATGGACTCGTTTTCTGAGTTAGATGGATATTATTCCGCTATGATGATGTGGCCAGTGTTAGGTAGTATTTTGATTCCTTGTTCTCCAGCGATGCGAATTTTTTCCATGCATGCAGAAGAATTAGCGCCAGTCTCTTTTTTGAGTTTGCAAAAACAGCCCCGTAACCAATACGATAGGCAATATCAGGAATTTTTAATCAAAAAACCGGCTTGTGATTCGACTTTGGAGTGGTTTATTTCTCTGGAGACACTTTAAATCAGGCGATAAGAAAAAAACGAATCTATCCACTGATTATGTTTGGATTATTACTTACTTTTTTTAGTTGTAATCCGGATGTAGCACAGAATTCAGCGTTTATTTATATTGAGCTGATGATTCCGTTATTTTTAACTTTTCTTGGTATACCATACTTAATGAAAGGGGTAGAGACGACGATAGTTATGACGGATTCACTTTTCCAAAAAACCAACCAAGTTCCAAAACAAGCTGTTTATAGCAGCGCTGGAAAAGTTAGGCACGCTACCTCCGGTTGTTTTTTTAATACCGTCGATGAATCTGGGAATGACGAAGTTTTTTCTTGGGGATACGATATTGAGCCGTCTTTTTAATAAAACAGTCGATGAATCTTGGGGAGACGATCTTAGGCCGCCTTTTTTATAAAACAGATGAATCAGAAAAGGGTAAAATTTTTCTTGAGGAGACGCGAACAGCGACTGCATTAAATCAGAAGGAGGCGAGTGTTTCAGTCAATCGTTATTGAGCTACGGTTGCTTCGTTTCAACACGGCAGATGAGATGGCCTTGCGCTAATTGCACAAATACCTGCTCCCCGATAGCGACTTCTTGGCTATGCCGAATTAATTCATCCGTAGTGACGCGTTTGAGTAAGGCATAACCACGATCTAAGCTGGCTAAGGGGCTGATTGCCTGAATCATCCGTGCAAGTCCAGTCAGCGTTTGTTGATGGGTGTTGAGTTGTGTGTTGATCGCTCGGGTTAAGCGTTGGGTTAATTCATCACAACGTTGTGCTTGATCGTGGAGACGTTGCTGAGGATGACGGAGGCGTCGACTCAGATGTGCCAAAGTTTGCTGGTAATGCTGAGTTTGATTGCGGATTGCTTGGCGTAAACGTTGTGGGAGTTTGTTAAGCATCATAGCATATTCTTCGCCATTGGGTGTCGCCAACTGTGCCGCCATAGAAGGCGTTGCTGCACGACAATCTGCAACAAAATCGGCAATGGTAAAATCCGTTTCATGGCCTATCGCACTAATTAACGGTAATTCACTGGCAAAAATAGCTCGTGCTACGATTTCTTCATTAAAAGGCCACAGGTCTTCGAGTGAGCCGCCTCCGCGCGCTAAAATTAATACCTCGCATTCTCGGCGTTCATTCGCTTGTTTAATTTGCGCAGCAATTTCGCTGCAGCGCTGTTTCCTTGAACGCGGCAAGGATAAATAATCAAACGGCAAAACGTTTTTTCATGATCACGCTAATATCACGGAGGACCGCACCCGTTGCTGAAGTAATCACGCCCACTGTTTTTGGAAAAGTGGGTAATGCTTTTTTAGATTGCTCCGAAAATAAGCCTTCTTGAGCAAGACGTTGTTTAAGTTGTTCAAATGCTTGGCGTAAAGCACCTTCACCTGCTAATTCGAGATGCTCAACAATCAGTTGAAATTCACCGCGTATTGGATACAAGCTGACTTTAGCACGTACTAAAACTTGTAAACCTTCTTTAGGTTGCAGGATACCTTTAAAACGCTGTTTTCCATTAAACAGGGCACAGCGGACTTGAGCTTGTTTGTCTTTTAACGAAAAGTACCAATGTCCTGAGCTCGGGCAAGCAAAATTTGATATTTCACCTTCAATCCAGAGTGGCAAAAAGACATCATCTAGTAAATCTTGGACCATGTGATTGAGTGCAGAAACCGTATAAATCACGGTTGTTTTTCAGCGGTTACAGACGACATGGGAAGCGTATTTTTACTCATCGTTAGATTAAGAGCCCTATGCTCAGGTAAAGTCCTGGAATTTAACTGACCGCTTTTTGACGGCCCACCTCAACGACATTTTCTATCTGTTTAATTCGATCAAATAGTTTACTTAAGGCGCTCAGGCTCGGTATTTCAATTGTTAATTTAATATAGATTTTATTATCGATTTTATTATTCGAGCATGTCAGCGCTAATAAATTGAGTTTTTCATTGGTGATTAATGTCGAAATATCCCGTGTTAAGCCAGAGCGTTCGTAAGCTTCCACACAAATATCGACTGGATATTGTTGTTTTTCGACTTTAGCCCAGTCTGCACCGACAAGACGATCGTGTTTTCCGTCTTCTAAATTTAATAATTGTAGACAATCTTCACGATGTAACACAATTCCACGGCCTTGCGTGACAAAGCCACGAATCGAATCCCCCGGAACGGGTTTACAACAGCCGGCGGTTTGTGTGAGCAGATGGGTTAACCCCTCAACGGTGATTCCTTCGGCAATCGTTCGGCTGGGTTTGGAAAGTAAGATAGCCGTGGTTTCTTCTGTTTGCGTTTCAGGGATTGGATCCGGTTTTTGCAGGGCATTTAACAGTTGAGTGATTCGTAGATCCCCACTGCCTAATGCGGCTAATAAGTCTTTCTTATTTTTGAAATGTAATCTTTGCGCGATTTTTTCCTGATCAATCGAATTTAAACCCAGACGTTGACATTCTTTTTCTAACAAAATTTGACCGTCGGCCACATGTTTATCATAACCTTGGCTCTTAAACCAATGATGTCAGGTAACCTAAATTTGGATTTAACCAATCACGACTCGGACCGCCTTCTTTGACATCGCCGATTTTTAATTGGTAAACCAGTGGCACAATGCCATTATTGACTTTCGCCCCTCGGCAACGATGACCGATAGAACTATGAATATGATAGGCAAAATCTAAAGGAGTGGCGCCTTTTGGTAAATCTAAAATATCGCCATTGGGTGTAAACACATAGATGCGATCATCTAAAACCGTTGTTAATCCCGGGACAGCACTTTTCCCTTGCTTCACCAATTCTTTTTGCCACGCTAATACCTGACGTAACCAGGCAATTTTAATTTGATAATCGGCTTTTTGTTGTGCGGTTTCTTTATATTGCCAATGCGCGGCTAAACCATGTTCTGATTCATGATGCATTTTTTGAGTACGGATTTGAATTTCCAGAATTTTTTTATCCGGTGTCAGCACCGCTGTATGAATGGAGCGATAACCATTGGCTTTGGGGGTGGCAATATAATCGTCAAATTGTCCACTAATCGGTGTCCATAACTCATGAATAATACTTAACACGGCGTAGCAGTCATCAATATTGTTCACCAAAATACGAATCGCATTTAAATCATAGAGTTCTTCAAACTGTAATTTTTTCTGTTGCATTTTTCGGTAAATGCTATGGATATGTTTGACACGACCATATAATTGAAAATCATTGACCCGTGATTTTTGGAGGACAACATGCAATTGATTAATTAATGTTTCGACATAGGCTTCTCTATCCACTAAACGAGATTGGAGTAACCGTGCAATTTTGTTGTAGACCTCTGGGTCTAAGTAGTGTAGCGATAAATCTTCGAGTTCCCATTGTAATTGCCCAACACCGAGCCGATTGGCGAGCGGCGCATAAATATCGAGTGTTTCGCGTGCATAAGATCGCTGAATCGTTTCATCTAAAGTATGCAGAGTACGCATCATGGCGACCCGTTCGGCGAGTTTGACTAAGACGACGCGCATATCCTTGACCATCGCTAATAACATTTTCCGGACGTTTTCCAATTGGGTCTGATAAATTGGATTGGACATCGGGACAATCCGGATTGCGTCCATTTGTTTGGTACCTTCAATTAACCGGGTGACTTGAATGCCTAAATGCTCATTAATCGTTTCTGGGCAGAGTTCCGCATAATTGACTGCACTGTAAATAAGTGCCGCAGCAATCGTTTCTTTATCAAGATGTAAGTCCAACAAGACACGAAGTTTCAGTCGGTGTCGGTCGATTTTCGCCAATAATTTGACTTAAAACGCAGGCTTTACGGATAAAAGCAAAATCTTCTGGACTCCGCTGCATGGCGGCATAATGTAACCAACTTTCCAGATTAACACTGCCGTCAGCATTTAAATAAAGCGAGTCTTTTATTTTAACCATCTCGTTTGACCCTTATTGTTGATGCATATTCACAAATCTTGATTAAAGTGTATTTTTTGCTAAAAATTCACAAATCCGATTTTCTAATAAACGATATCCACCCTGATTATTTCTCCCAGGGATGACATCGTTGACTAAAATGGCAAAAGCAAGTGTTTGATGATTCACCGTTCGAATATACCCCGCCAAACTACTAATACCATGCATGCTGCCTGTTTTTGCGTGAATACGTCCGAGCACCGGGCCCCCTAAGCGATTCTTCAACGTCCCATCTTGGCCTGAGTTGGGTAAGGATTCAAAGAATAAATCACTTTCTGGTAATTGGTGATAAGCATATTTAAGTAACTGAATGAACACCCGGGCAGAGACTAAGTTATTTCGAGATAGCCCAGAACCATCGACCATCACGACATCGTTAAAATTCACGTGCGCACGCGTCGCAAGAATGGCTTGAATCGCATTTCTTCCTGTTTTCCAGCTACCTTGCGTTGAAAAATAAAGTCCACCTAACTTTTTCAATAAGCTATCGGCGATTAAATTATCTGACTTTTTAAGCATATTTTTGACTAAAAAAGCCAGCTCAGGTGAACTATTTTCTGCTAAGGTTTTTGCGGTCGGTGTCGTACGACCATAAACCATCTTATTGTAATGAATCGATTGACTACGTAATAAACCCGATAAAATATTATACGTCGCTAAATTGGGATTTTGCAGTGCCACCGCAAAAGAAAGGGGTCCAACTTTTGGCGAGAGATAACCACGCAGAGTGTAATGATTATCTTTGTTTTGTGGATTCGGTTTAAAATCTAAAAAATAATGCGCTTTCTTTTTTAAACGTTGTGTGGTGGCCTGATTATCAATCTTGATCCCAAGATGACGGTTACTTTTTACGACCGTCGGGTGTTTCGATGAATCGTCGCGGTGACCGGTGCCGCATAGCAGAAGATCTTATCGTCTACCACGCGCCCGGGTGGCCAAGTACTGCGATCGAGCGCAGTATCATCAATCACGACATTTCCTTGGATGGAATGAATTTTTTGTTCACGCAAAGTGGCTAACATTTCTTTTAGATCCGTTAACGTTAGGTTTGGATCACCACTAAATTGAATGTAAAGATCTCCCTGTAGGGTGCCATGGATAATTTTTGCCTGACTCTCTTTCAGTAAACGCGTTTTAAATTGAAAGTTGGGTCCAAGGTAGTCCAAGGCAGCGATACCAGTAAATAACTTTAAGGTGCTCGCCGGAATTAATTGTCGATCGGGATGATATTGGTAAAGTATTTTCCCGGTGGACAATGACTCCACCATAATTCCGACGGAAACTCCTTTAAACTGTCGGACAATATAATCTAAATTCGTTTGGACTCGGGACAAAGTGCGATATGAAGTATCCGCATACGCCGCGGTGATTGATGAGGTGGCACATAATGCACCAAGGATTCCCCCCGCGTACAAAACAAAGCGAGTGATCATTCGAACCCAAGTTTTTAATAAAGTCATAAAACCTATCGCGTAAATAAACAAATGGCTTCACTATGTGGTGTATGTGGGAACATATCCATAATGCCAGCTTGACGTAAACGGTACCCTTGTTTGGCCAATAGACCGGCATCGCGTGCAAGACTGGCTGAATTACAAGAAACATACACAATTCGTTCTAATGTTGGCTGCGTTTTAAGTTGTTGAATAATTTCGCAGGCACCCGAACGCGGTGGATCGAGTAATAATTTATTAAAAGGCGTTGACCACCAAGCGCTCTGACGAACGGGCTGGAATAAATCAGCAGTATAAAATGTCACGTTAGATAGCTGGTTTGCGAGTGCATTGTGTTGCGCACGAGTGACTAAGTTTGCACAGCCTTCTACACCGACCACTGTCTGGGCACGTACCGCCATCGGCAAACTAAAATTACCGAGACCACAAAATAAATCTAATACCTGATCTTGGGAAGTTAAATCAAGTAATGCAATCGCTTGCTTGATCATTTTTTGATTTATTACGGCATTAATCTGGATAAAATCCTGTGGCTCAAAGGTTAAGACTAAGTCTTGTGCACGTAAGCCCAGACCTTTTAAGCGATAACTTAACGGCATTGGGTTCTGCTCTGGCCAAATGCAATGTGTGGTTTGTTCATTTCCAGGTTGGAGATATAGTTGTACGTTATAATCTTGCGCAAATTGTTGCAAGGTTAATTGATCGGTCTTCGATAAGGCCACAAGATGGCGAATAACCAACGCTAAGGTGTCATCACCTAATGCCGCTTCAATTTGTGGAATCTGTTGATAGGCCTCTAATGAAGCGATTAATGTTTGTAAAGGGGTAATGAGTCGCGCAATCGCTGCTTCCAGTGTCGCACAGTGATTCAGTTGTGCCAGGTAACGACCATTTTTTTCACGAAAGCCGACTAACACTCGTTGCTTTTTCGCGACATATTTCACCCCCAAACGAGCACGACGACGAGCCCCAAACCGGTCCGCTGAGTGGAGCAAGCCATTGCTCGGCTTGTCGGCCAGCAAAGTGGGTCAGTTGTTCGCGGAGGATTTCTTCCTTATAACGTAATTGTGCGTCAGAGTGGAGATGTTGTAAGCTACATCCCCCACAAATCGAAAAATGTTCACAGTGTGGGACCGTTCGCTGGGGGGCCAGTGTCAAGATTTCAATGGTTTGTGCTTCATCGTATTGGCGATGTCGTTTCGTATAACGAATCAGTACTTCCTCACCCGGCAGGGCGTTTTCAACAAATACTTTTTTACCTTGTTGTGCACCAATACCGCGACCTTCATGAGATAGTTGATCAATGGTCAGGCGAGGTGGGGTTTGGGTTGAAGAATCGGTTAATGAGACCATGCGTTTAAAAACTCGCTAAAATGAGGTTTATTTTCCTGAATGAGCGTTTGCCGTACTTTATCACATTCTTGCTCATAATCTGATTCGGTTAAATTCCCTCTCATTAATTCAAAACGTAGATAAATAAGATAGGTATTCAAAACATCGGTTTCACAGTAATGACGAATTCTGTCTGGATGACCTTCGAGAAAAGTTTCCCAAACTTGAGCGCCATCCATCCCAAGTTTTCCTGGAAAGCCGAGCATGACTGCAATTTCGGTAAGCGGTGCATTGGCACGTCCTTGATAAGCGGACCAATATATCCATTAAATCGGTATGTCGAGTGTGATAACGGTTTAAATAGTTATTCCAGCGAAAACGGGTATCGCCTTGTTCACCGGTATTCCAATAACTTGGGCTACTAATACCATGTAATAGCGCGCGATAGTGTAAAACCGGTAAATCAAAACCACTGCCATTCCACGAGACTAAGCTAGGCAAATATTTTTCTAAACATTTAAAAAACGCATCGATGAGATTTTTTTCACGGGAGTGCACATTTCCTAGCGAGGCAATTTTAAACCCATCGGGGGTCCGTAACGCCAACACGTTGTAAGTGAGGCGGTAAGAAATCACTATGACCTTTTTCTAGGCGTTTTTGGCGCATGATGTCGGCAATGACTTGATCGCTTTCATGTTCTAATTGATAAAGGCGACGACCACTTTCCACATCAGGAACGGTCTCAATATCAAACACAAGAATATTCATAGTGATGCGGGTGTAACCCATAAATAAACGCTTTTCTCACCCTGAGAAGGGTTCAACATACCAATCGACTACTTAATTGATTCCGTCTTGTGATCACTCTCTCAACAAAAGAAGATTGGTTCCCTAAAGATAACGTGACACAAGCTTAGTATAAAAACATACTTTCATAGACTTGGCTAGCGCCAACCCCATTCATTTTTAGACTATCGATGCGTTTGTTTTCAAGAAATCACTTTAAAAAAATAATAAATCAATTTACTATGCGTGTAACCCGGGTCCGTCATCTCAGGTCGATCTGTGGGTAAAATCTACCTGTGTGGGGCTAGATTAACGTAGAATCATCCCTTTTATCGTCAAGAACAAAGGCCATCCCATGAGAATTATTTTGTTAGGTAGCCCGGGTGCGGGGAAAGGGACACAAGCAAAATTTATTGCCGAGCATTATGCGTTACCGATTATTTCAACCGGAGATATGTTGCGTGCCGCCGTCAGTCAAGGTACGCCACTTGGACAGCATGCCAAAACATTAATGGAAAGCGGACAATTACTGCCTGATGAGCTGATGATCCAATTAGTAGAAGAACGTATTCGTGCACCTGATTGTGAGGCAGGGTTCTTATTGGATGGTTTTCCACGAACTTTGCCGCAGGCTGAGGCGTTACGTCGTCAGAAAGTGCCCATCGATTTAGTGATCGAAATCGCCACCGAAGATGAAGAGATTGTTCGTCGTTTAAGTGGGCGGCGCATTCATCCGGCATCGGGTCGTGTTTATCATCTGCATTATCATCCACCACGTATTCCTAATCGAGATGATCAAACAGGCGAAGTATTAGTTCAGCGTGAGGATGATCAAGAAGTCACGATTCGTGAACGTTTACGCGTTTATCATCAACAAACTAAACCCTTGATTGCTTATTATCGTGATTGGCAACGTACTGGGGATGCCCATGCGCCCGCGTATGTACAAGTCGATGGGAGTGCGTCAGTGGATCACGTGCGTCAGCAGATTATTGAAGTCTTAAACCCATGGTCATGGGCCCAGTCTCGTAAATAAGCGTTTCAGCCTGGCATCCATGTTAAATATTTAACATGTTGATAATAGTTAGTGAGATTTACTCTGTTGCAAGCCAAGAGAGCACAGTATAATGATCGGTACCATATAATATGATTGAGAAAAAGATGAGTCAGCGAACTGTTCTTTATTCTGAGCATCAATCTGCCGGCGCAAAATTCGTTCCATTTTCTGGCTGGGACATGCCTTTATATTATCAATCGCAGCTGCATGAACATCACGCGGTTAGACAAGCAGCGGGTTTGTTCGATGTTTCACATATGCTGGCGGTTGATTTATTAGGAAAAGAGACTTTGGCGTTTTTAAGCCGGATTTTAGCGAATAATCCGCAAAAACTGACGCCTGGGAAGGCATTATACAGTTGTTTGCTCAATGAACAGGGCGGCATTATCGATGATTTAATCGTTTATCAACTGGATGAACAACGGTATCGTGTCGTAGTGAACGCAGGTAATCGTGAGATCGATGTGCCCTGGTTTTATCAACATGCGCAAGCGTTTAACGAAGTCGAAGTGATGCCACGTGAAGACTTAGCAATTTTAGCTTTGCAAGGACCGACTGCACGAACGCAGCGGCTACGGTTAAGTGAACATCAACAAGCTCAAGTACTCGCACTCAAACCGTTTCATTGTTTGGAATATGATGATCTTTTTATTGCTCGAACCGGTTATACAGGCGAAGACGGCGTAGAAATGATGTTACCTCTTGCTCAAGCCGGTGCCATGTGGAAATCACTGCTTGCGCAAGGAGTGACTCCGTGTGGGTTGGGTGCGCGGGATACACTGCGCTTAGAGGCGGGTTTCAATCTGTATGGCACGGATATGGATACAACGACCACCCCATTGGAATCAAATTTAGCGTGGACGGTTGCCTGGGCACCATCAGAGCGTGATTTTATTGGTCGCCAAGCGTTAGCGCAAGCTGTACCTCAACAAAAACTTGTTGGTTTATTGTTGGAGGAAAAGGGACGTATTCTCCGCGGCGGACAAAAAGTACGGCTTTCCGAAACCACATATGGGACGATTACGAGCGGTAGCTATTCTCCGACGCTGGAGCGCTCAGTCGCTTTTGCACGGATCCCCATGGACTATCACGATCCTTATTGCGAAGTATTGATGAGAAATAAAACATTACGCACCCGAATTATTCAATTACCTTTTATTCGTAAAGGAAAAAAGGCTTTTAGCTAACGTATTTTTAAGAGAAATTGATTTTATGAGCACCATTTTAACGCATCTAAAATATACCCCTTCGCATGAATGGGTAGAATGTGAGACTGACCAGATTGTTCGTGTGGGAATTACCGATCATGCCCAAGCGTTATTGGGTGATATTGTTTTTGTGGAGTTGCCCACGTTGAATCGAACCGTGGCCCAAAAAGAAGAGATCGCTGTTCTGGAGTCGGTCAAAGCCGCGGCCGATGTGTATGCTCCGGTTTCGGGAGAGATTATTGAAGTGAATACACAACTTGAACAAGCACCCGAATCGATCAATCAAGAGGCTTATCACCAGGGTTGGCTGGTTCGTATCCAACTCAGTGATCCCAGTCAGTTGGAAAGTTTGTTAAGTCCAGCCGAATATCAACAACAAATGACTGTTGAGGCGGAATAAGGATATGCCGTTTATTCCACACACCGAAGTTGAAATACAAACGATGCTCGCCACCACCGGTGTTGCGACGATCGAGGAACTCTTTGCTGAAATTCCGCAAACCCTTAAAAATGTGGATTGGTCGGCGATACCGTCTGGTTTGAACGAGATGGAATTGAATCGTCTCATCCAAACACGCGCCCAACAAAATCAACTTGGGTGTTGTTTTATTGGTGCCGGTGCCTATGAACACCATATTCCGGCAGCGGTATGGGAGATTGCGAGTCGCGGTGAATTTATGACGGCGTATACCCCCTATCAAGCAGAAGCTAGTCAAGGAACGCTCCAACTTATTTACGAATATCAAACCATGATGTGCCGCTTAACCGGTATGGATTGTGCCAATGCGTCTTTGTATGATGGCGCTTCCGCGCTGGCTGAAGCGCTCTTGATGGCGGTTCGCGCAAATAAGAAAAGTCAATCAAAGCGTTTTTTAATTCCACAAACTTTGCATCCTTTTATCGTCAAACCCTACAGACGATCGTGACTCAGCAAGGGATTGAATTAATTGAAGTGCCTTTTAATGAACACGGTGTGATGGCGACGGCAGCACTCGCTTCTTGGGAGAATATCGATATTTGTGGGCTGATTATTCAGCAACCGAATTTCTTTGGCGGACTGGAGTCAATTGATGCGCTGACCGATTGGGCACATGCGCAAGCGAGTTTTGTGATTGCGGTGGTTAATCCAACGACGTTGGGAGTGCTTAAAGAACCAGGACAATGGGGAACACGTGGCGCGGATATTACGTGTGGGGAAGGACAACCTCTCGGTATTCCTCTGGCGGGAGGGGGGCCTTACTTTGGTTTTATGGCGTGTAAAAAAGAGGGGGTCGAATTGTTGGGCGAACGTTAGATAAAAATGGAAAAACCGGTTTTACCTTAACGTTACAAGCGCGTGAACAACACATTCGACGTGGAAAAGCTACTTCGAATATTTGTACGAATCAAGGGTGGTTAGTGACGGCGGCGACGCTTTATCTAAGTTTGCTTGGCCCAACTGGATTACAAAATGTCGCGTTGGCTTCGTATCATCACGCACAACAATTGGCTAAACAACTGAGTACCATTTCTGGTGTGGATTGTTTATTTCAGCCGTTCTTTCATGAATTTGTGATTCGTCTCCCGCGGCCTGCGGCGGAAATACTGCCTGCCTTAGCAGAGCGCGGGATACAAGGCGGCTTTGATTTGGCGCCTTACTATCCGGTATTGGGACACGCTTTATTGGTCTGTACTACAGAAACTAAAACACAGGCAGATTTGGATGATTATCAACAACAACTTTTTTCTTTACTCGCAACCTAACTCACTATGCTGATTTTTGATTTAAGCCAACCTGGCCGGACCGCTTCGGCGCAGATTCCTCAATCCCCAATCACGGTGGATGCGCTTGATTTACCGGAAAATCTTTTGCGTACTCAAAAGCCAGCTTTGCCTGAGTTGTCTGAGTTACAAGTGGTGCGTCATTTTACGCGCCTTTCACAAAAAAATTTTTCAATTGATACCCATTTTTATCCTTTAGGTTCCTGTACGATGAAATATAACCCCCGTGGGATGCATCGTTTAGCGTCTTTACCGGGTTTTCTTAACCAACATCCGTTGGCCACGGCTGAAACGAATCAAGGAACATTACAGTCGCTGTTTGAATTTCAGGAGTTATTAAAAACGGTGACGGGGATGGTGGGTGTGTCTTTGACACCCATGGCGGGCGCGCAAGGTGAATTTGCCGGCGTTGCGATGATTAAAGCCTATCATCAAGCACGTGGCGATCAACAACGAACTGAATTTTTAGTACCGGATGCGGCGCATGGCACGAATCCAGCGTCGGCCGCCATGTGTGGTTATACGTTACGCGAAATTCCAACGAATAAAAAAACTGGTGATATCGATTTAGAGGCACTGAAAATCGCTGTGGGTCTTCAAACAGCGGGGATCATGCTCACGAATCCTTCAACCTTAGGTATTTTTGAGCGTCAAATTGAAATGATTGCCCAAACAATTCATGAGGCGGGTGGGTTACTGTATTACGATGGCGCCAATTTAAATGCGATTTTAGGGAAAGTACGGCCTGGAGATATGGGATTTGATGTGATGCATTTGAATCTGCATAAAACCTTTGCGACACCCCATGGCGGAGGTGGACCCGGCGCTGGCCCGGTGGCGGTGGCGGCTCAAGCCGATTATCCCGACAGTATTGGACGCTTATCGACGTTTATGGGTAATCAGGGCATCTTGTTGCGCGCTTATTTTTATGCTCGGTTATTGGGTCGCGAAGGGTTGCGTCGTGTCGCTGAATTTGCCACGCTCAATGCGAATTATCTTTTTGCACGTTTTCAAGCCATCGGTTATACAGCCGCTTTTCCGCAACGTCGTGCGAGTCATGAATTTATTTTAACGTTAGCGGACTTAGTCAAACAGTACGGTGTCAATGCGATGCATGTGGCGAAACGTCTGCTTGACGATGCGATCCATGCTCCGACAACATATTTGTTAATTGAGCCGACAGAAACGGAAACCAAACAAACGCTTGATCACTTTATTGCTGTCATGGAAACCATCCGTCAGGAATGTGAAGCGAACCCGGATTTATTACAAAATGCGCCCCATCATCTTTCCGTACAACGCTTAGATGATGTGAAAGCTGCCCGGGAGCTCGATGTAGTATTGAGTTAAATAAAACGAACCGGTGAATTTTTAGGCATATCACCGGTTCGTTTTGATTATATCTACTGTATCACTTAAGCCGGCGGGTTTTGTTCTACAATTTCTTTGATGACGTAACGAGGACGTTTGCGTACTTCTTGATAAATACGGCCGATATATTCTCCCATAATCCCTAAGCCCATCAATACCATACCAATTAGGAAAAATAGGAGTGCAAAGAGGGTAAATAAACCTTCTGCCTCGGGCCCTACCAGCACACGACGCACTAACATAAAGACCACAAAAAAACCACTGAATAACGAAATCACGATACCGAACATCGTAAAAATTTGGAGCGGTAAAAGTGAAAAGCCCGTCATCAAATCGAAGTTAAGACGAAGTAAACGATATAAATTATACTTTGATTTACCAGCTTCTCGTTCTTCGTGTCGAACAACCAATTCGGTTGGGTTTGTGGCCAGATTATAGGCTTGAATTGGAATATACAGCGTACTTTCTTTACTGGTCACGACTAAATCAATCAACGAACGACGGTACGCACGGAGCATACAACCTTGATCACTCAAATGAATCTTCGTCATTTTATAGCGTAGCCAATTATTTAACTTTGAGGCGTAACGACGAAAGAATGTATCTTGGCGATCTTTACGAATCCCGCCAACATAGTCGTAACCGGATTCAATTAACGCAACCAACTTCGGAATTTCTTCGGGCGGGTTTTGTAAATCGGCATCTAGCGTAATAATAATCTCGCCACGAACTCGTTCAAACCCAGCCATGATGGCCATGTGTTGACCAAAGTTACCGTTAAAATGAATAATACGTAGGTGTTCTGGACACTTTTTTTGTAACGCGTTTAATAGACGATATGAATCATCTTGACTACCGTCGTTAACGAGTAAAATTTCATAACTCTGACCAAAGGTATTTAAAGTTGTGGTTAAGCGTTGGTAAAGTGTTTCTAGATTTTCCGCTTCATTGTAAACCGGAATCACTAAACTTAAATAAGGGTTTGACATTAAAATATCCTCTTATTGGGAGCGACGCGTTCTGGCGAGCAACCGATCTCTTCTTTTAATGGTAACGTTCTGCGTGCACAGGCCGAGACAAAATTACTGAGTAATACATTTCGCGACGTTGCAGCGATACAATGTACGGGTTCTCCTTGTAATTTAAGGCGCTGATAAATAGACTGTGGAGTAATCATAAACATAGGTTCTCCGCTGTGCCATAGCTTCCAGAATTGGGCTTCATTGAGAACCCAATTTTTAGAGGCCTGATGTCGTAGACCAAAATCAAGTTCGCCACGAAAACCGACTAACAAGATACGATGATTCAAATAGAAAGGTAAATCTTGATAATAAGTTTCATAAGCAACAATTTTATCACCCGGTTGTAATAAAGGATGGAGTATTTCAACCAGAGGTTTGACTGAGCGCGTATCGATGCGCGGGAAAGCCATTAAAAAAAGAAGAAAGCTCATAGAACTGCCAACGACTAAGACGAGAAAAGTCATTCTTTTGCGATGACAAAGACAATAAAATAGCGCATAAATACTACTAATCAAAAAAAGGCTAAACCCCGAAACAATAAATAGAAGGCTCGAGTGAGAAAAACTAGTGGGATACATCCAGATCCAGAACAATGTGATAAAACCGATACCTAGCCAAATCCAAGGAAGAAGTAACAGCGCATAGCGAAATCCGCGACTCGCAGAGTACGATATGAAGTAACGTCCCGTTAATAAAGCTAAAGCTGGGAAAATAGGTAAGATATAAGGAATCAACTTAGAATGAGACAGCGAAAAGAAAACAAATATGAGGCCGATCCATAACCATAAAAAAAGAAGTAAGTGACGTTCTGGTAAGGGATGGGATTTTTTCGGCAAACTGGCATAGAGTGCTTGCCCTAAAAAAAGAGTCCACGGTAAAAACCCAACGAGAACAATCGGAATAAAAAACCAATTCGGTTGATAGCGATGGGCAATTAATGTCGAATAACGTAAAAATTGTTGTTCGATAAAGTAAAAATGGAAAAATTCTGGATTACGCATTTGGACCAGAATGTGCCAAGGTAAAACAATTGCAAAAAAGAGTAAAAGACCGGAAGGAAGGTAGATTTCTTTTACTAGTCGCCACTGTTGCGTCGCTAAAATCCAAGTTCCGATAATCAATGTAGGAAAGACAATGCCAACTAACCCTTTCGTTAACACCGCTAAGGCAGAGAAAGCATAAGCGGCATAGAGCCAATTGCGCCGCCATTCGCCCTTGGGGTAACGTATGCCAATAATAAAGGATAATAAACTACTCGCTAGGAATACCGATAAACCCATATCTAGGGTCACCATATGCGCGAGCCCAAAATACAAGAGACTGCTTGCAAGACACAGCGCACTGTACCAACCCGTTGATCGATTAAATAACAGGCGCCCAGCAATATAAATGACTACACATCCCCAAACCGCAAGGAGCGCGTTGGGGATGCGTGTTGCCCATTCTAAGCGTGAGTAAGTCGCCGTAGAGGGAATCGGGCGTTGATCT
Organism: Rickettsiella massiliensis 20B; assembly: GCF_000257395.1. Taxonomy (GTDB): domain Bacteria; phylum Pseudomonadota; class Gammaproteobacteria; order Diplorickettsiales; family Diplorickettsiaceae; genus Diplorickettsia; species Diplorickettsia massiliensis. The sequence continues at coordinate 446,004 of NZ_AJGC01000001.1, read as the reverse complement.
TCATGTAGGGTAGGTTGTGTGAGATTCGGTGAAAAAATCTTTAACGAAGTGGCTTGTAACCAATAAAATAAGGGTGGTTTTTCAAAGTATTTGATCCCGTTTAAATGAGGGGTCACAAAATCCTGTGAGGCGAGCATTTCTCGTGGGATTTCAGCATACCGTGCTTCATCGGGCACACTTAATGGACGTGATCCTAAAAAAAGGCCAAATAGAATGATAATAAGCAAACTCAGTAACGACAGATCCGTTACCCAAGTTTTGCGCGGTGATTGTTTGTTAAAAAAAGGAAGCAAAGTAGAATTTCGCGTGTAAAAAAAGCAAATAAGAAGAGTTTGCTGTTATAATCGCGGAAAATGTTAACTGGTTTCTAGGGGAAAAGCAATGCAAAAACCGATCGCGGTGCTCTTGTCGGGTTGTGGGGCACTCGATGGCAGTGAAATACAAGAGGCCACGCTGACTTTATTAGCTTTGGATAGAGCGGGGCAACCTTATCAGTGTTTAGCGCCTAACCGTCCACAAACTCGTGTCTGTAATATGTTGACCGGAACTCCCGTCACACAAGCACGGAATATACTGGAAGAGTCCGCACGTATTGCCCGCGGTCAGATTCTGGACTTAGCTCAAGCGAACCCCGAGAATTATTCGGCGTTGATTTTTCCAGGTGGTTACGGTGCGGCATTGAATCTGTCTAATTTTGCTGAGCAAAGTGAAACGTACACCCTCTACCCAGATGTGCTGGCTTTTGCGCAGCCGTTTGTTATTGCGCAAAAACCACTGGGATTTATTTGTATCGCCCCAGTTTTGGCGACCCAATTATATGATAACCAGCGTATTCGCCTAACAATTGGCCGTGATCCGTCTCTTGCACAGCGTTTAGCGCAACAGGGTGTCGAACATATCGAGTGTTCTGCTACGGATTGTGTGGTCGATAAACAACATAAAATTATTACGACTCCTGCGTATATGTTAGCTAAGTCGATTCACGAGGTTGCAAAAGGGATTGAGCGGTTAGTCGAAGAATTAATACAATTACTATAATCAAATAAGAAAATACACTATGGAAACACAAGCGGTTTATAGGCATAAGCCGGTTCGGAGCTTTGTTCATCGGCAGAGCGGCTTAACTCCGCCACGGCGCGATGCATTAACACGTTGGCTTGATCAGTATCAATTACCGCTTGATCAAGGGCAATTAAATTGGGCGCGTATTTTTCAACGGTCTGCACCACTGACTCTCGAAATTGGTTTTGGTATGGGCCATCATTTTCTTAAACAAGCACAAGCGTTCCCGGAAGAAAACTTTGTCGGCTTAGAGGTGCATCGTCCAGGCATTGCAGCGGTTTTGCTTGAAATTGAGCGTAAAAAATTGCACAACATTCGACTGATCGTAGCCGATGCCGTCGATGTGTTTAAGACCTCTCTGCCAGATAACAGTATTGATCGAATTCAGATTTTTTTTCCTGATCCGTGGCCGAAGCGCCGACATCATAAAAGAAGGCTGATCCAACCGGCATTTTGTCAATTATTGCGTAAAAAATTGAAGTTAGGTGCTCATTTACAATTGGCTACGGATTGGGAAGATTACGCACAACAAATGCTTGGTGTCCTGGAAGCGACCGCGGGATTCAAAAATCTTGCCGGACCCGGTCATTTCTCGCCACGCTTGGCACAGCGTCATCTCACTAAATTTGAACAACGTGCTTTAAATTTAGGTCATGTAATTCGTGACTTGCAATTTATGGGGATTGCATGACATTCATTTAACCCTTAACTGATACGATAATGTTAGGATTCTGTTTTATATTTTCTGCTTGTTAAATCCGTTCATCTTACTACTACACGTTATGCCATTCAAAATGTTTTCTGTTTTTAGATAAATTGATGAAGTAATGAAAATAAACATATTTTTGCATATTTATTTTTTTATTGAAAATTTGCAAATCAAGTTCCCCTAAACTTTTTAATAATGATCAGCCTCTCAAAATAAACATTTAGAAATTTTTAAGTGAATTCAGTTTTTTTATTTTATTTTAAAATTAAGTGCTTAGATAAAAAAATTGAAATTTTTTTCTTGTAATTGATTTTAAATAAAAAATTTTTTAAAAAATGAAAGTATCTGGTTAATATTTTTAAGTAATATAAGTATCTAAACTGAACAGAATTAGTTTGAGCCACTTGATAACAGGGTTTCCTGAGGATGTGTGAAAGTCACGCAATTTATATTGTATCTAAACGAAATGATTTATCGGATCATATCAAAGCAACTTGCTTTATTATTTGTTTTTAAGTAAAAAATGATTCGCTAAATTCTTACGAGTTTTATCAACATTGACCGACAGCTGATCCTCATTTTGTAGGGGTTAATTCTTATTTTATTTAGATAATATAAAACCTTCAAATAAACGTGTAAGAGTAAAATTATGTTTGAAAATGTATTAACCAAGCAACCGCTCTATATTTTTGCTAAATATAAAAATTTAAAATATCTTTTTTGTAATGAAGATTATGCCGAATCGGCGGGTCTTGATTCGCCGAGTCAGATTGTGGGGAAAACAGATAACGATCTTTCTTGGAAAGAGCATGCAGATTACTATCATAAAGGTGATTTTTTAGTGATCAATGGCAAATCATGGGTGAATATTCCTGAAATTCAAACCCAAGTGAATAAAGTTGCCAACATTTTAGTGACAAAAACGCAATTAATGAATAAAAATAATCGCTGTATTGGTGTTTTAGGTTCTTGTTTTGATATCACTGATACGCTTTGTATTAAACGGGGAGGTCGGTTTGATGCAGAAAAACAACGATTTTATTTGGGTGAAGCGTTTTATAACGCGTATTTAACGCGCCGCCAATTACAGATTTTCCGGTATCTTCTCTATGGCTGCTCGTTTAAAAAAATAGCATTTATTCTGCAAATTTCTCATGCAACCGTACAGTGGTATACGCAAGCGTTGAAAATAAAATTTCAATGTCACTCTATCGAAGAAGTCCGAGCAAAGGCGATTCAATATGGATTTACTTATATATTGGGAGAGCCCGATATCTGGAAAATCATCACAGATAGCTGTACTTTTTAATTTTCAAAGGAAAGAGAATTCCAGCCCATCGGCTCACTAATAAGAATTAATTAAAGTTGCCACATCGAGAAGTGACTTCATTCTCAGGGATAGGCGGCGATTTCGATGCGTAAACGCGTAACGAAACCGCCATGACCGACAACAAACAAGAAATGAAAAAACGACTGACAAATTCACCGCTAACTTTTAGCTAAGTTGCTGACCAATTTGCATTAAAGGTTGTACGATGACGAGGGTTAATAGTTTCAGACCAATCATTAACGCAAGTGGTGAAAAATCTAAACCGGATACACTGGGAAGAAAACGACGCAGGGGCCTTAACAACGGTTCTGTCATCCGCACTAAAACTTCAATCAATGGAGTGTGAGAAACCGGCGTGCTAATCCAGCTCAACAGCGTTAAGATCATCGTGGCATAGAAAAATAGGTTGAGTAGTTGATGGAGTAAATCGGCAAAAGCGAGAACCAATAAACCTGGAAAATGAGGTAAAACCCCAGTTTGCCCTTTAAACAAGCATGCGATTTTGACGGTCGCTAATGTAATTAATAAGAGAATCGCTGAAAAATCCATACCTCGCACAGGAGGTAATAAGCGGTAGAGTGGTTTGAGAAGTGGATCCGTCCATTTAGCAATCGATAAAAATAAAGGATTATACCGGTTCGTATCGATCCATTGTAAAATGATGCGTGCTAAAAAAAGGAATAAAGCCAAATCAAAAAGCAGTTGAATCAGAAAAAGACTTCCGTCATGTAACGTATTGAACATAATATTAACCTGTTATTTGAATTGTTAGTTGATGTTTATCATATTCTAAGTGGGTCGGTGCACCAAAAACTAAGCTACGATTTGTTTTTCCATGGCCAATTCCTGGGCAAGAAAAAACAGGAATGGGCAGGGATTCGGCAAAGCGCTGTAACACAGCGCCCATCAACGCGCGTTGGTTCAGTGTGGTGATGAAATCACCAAATACTAAAGCCGTTAATTCTGTTAGACAAATCGCTTGTTGTAAATGTTGGAGCATTCTATCAACTCGATAAGGCGCTTCATTGACCTCTTCAAGAAAAAGAATTTTATTTTTGGCGGTAATTTGCCATGAAGTCCCTAAACTCGCCTGAACTAACGTTAACGTTCCTCCTATTAGCGTTGATTCAAATCGCTTGTTTGCGTCATGTTTGGAAGGAGAGCAACGACGAATCACTGTGTTTAAGGGGTTTAGAGTAAACGTCAGTTGAGGCAGTTGGCCAAAAATAATTTGCTTGAGTTCATTAATACTCTGATCATCAATATGACCCTGCGCAACTTGATGGGCGGAAGGCCCATGCAAGGTTTGCCAATGCCATTGTTGTTGTAAAAAAGATGGAGGGTCGTAATATCACTAAAACCAATAAATAGCTTATTTAAAGTAGGTGGTGCAACCGGTAATAAGTTAGGAATCAGGCGAGTACACCCATAACCACCACGTAAACACCACACTGCACTCGAATCCGTATTGTATAAGGCTTGTTTTAATTGGCTGAAACGTTCTTCATCGCTGTTCGCACACAGTAAATCATCGCCTAATAGTTTTGGATCACGGCGTGGAATTAATTGCCAATGATGGAGTAATGTATCGACTTTTTGAAGTGCTTCGGCCGGACAACGTCCCGCTGGAGCAATCAAATCAATGATGGCGCCCGGTTGAAGTGGTTTCCAAGCCTGGTAGCTTCTTTCTTTCATAGTTCTGTCAAAACTTTAAAAAAGGGCAGGTTTTCCGAGAACGTGGTTCGCTCACCTTGTTCGTTAAACGCGGTGATATTTCACCGCGTTTAACGAGTCGTTGTTCATATACAATGGAAGCACTGATGGGAAGTTCGACTTCCACGTTTAAATATCCAAGTAGTTCGCGTCGATAGCGTTTTGTTGAATAAAATCACGACGTGGCTCGACTTGATCGCCCATCAGCGTGGTAAAAATTTGATCGGCGGTAATGGCATCTTCAATCGTCACGCGCAGTAGACGCCGTGTATTCGGGTCCATTGTGGTTTCCCATAATTGATCCGGGTTCATTTCACCTAAACCTTTATAACGCTGGATAGCCTGCCCACGGCGCGCTTCCGTGAGTAACCAATCGTAGGCTTCTTGAAAATTTTTAATGGATTGTTTTTTCTCGTCACGCTGAATATAAGCGCCAGGACGAATTAAACCGTGGATTTCACTGGCCAGAGCGAATAAACATTGGTATTCGGGACTGTCGAAAAACTCGTAGCTAAATTTATAAGTGGTTTCGGTGCCATGCGATAACGCGGTGACAAACGGCAAAAATACATGACGTTCCGTATTTTTCGTATAATGCACGCGATAAATAACCGCTTCACAATTGGTTTGTTGACGTAGTTGTTGTTCCCACTGTTTCGCCCATTCGGCAACATGGGCTTCTTCTGTCTTTAAAAAGTGGGGGTAGATCAAGCACCGCCTGTAATAATTCACTCGGATAACGACGCGACAAATGATTAATGACCGTTTGTGCTTTACGATAAGCCATGACGCGCTTCTCTAAGGGAATGCCATGAATCGGCAACTCATCAGAATGAGGATACAGTGCCGCTTCGTGGAGTGCGGTATGGGTGAGATAATGTTGCAGCGCATCATCATCTTTTAAATATTGCTCCTGTTTCCCTTTTTTTATTTTATAAAGCGGTGGTTGTGCAATATAAACATTTCCGCGCTGCAAAAGTTCAGGCATTTGTCGATAAAATAGCGTCAGCAGTAATGTACGAATATGCGATCCATCGACATCGGCGTCGGTCATGATGATGATGCGATGATAGCGTAATTTATCCGGTTTATATTCATCACGGCCAATTCCACAGCCTAACGCGGTAATGAGTGTACCCACTTCTTCTGAAGCAATCATTTTATCAAACCGCGCTTTTTCGACATTTAAGATTTTACCTTTTAGCGGCAAAATAGCTTGATAACGGCGATTACGTCCTTGTTTGGCTGAACCGCCGGCGGAGTCACCTTCCACAATAAACAATTCACATAAAGCGGGATCCGTTTCCTGACAGTCAGCGAGTTTTCCTGGTAAATCCGCAATATCCAATGCCGTTTTGCGACGTGTCATTTCACGCGCTTTCGTGCCGCTTCTCGAGCGCGCGCCGCATCGATAATTTCATTGCAATGGCTTTGGCATCCTGCGGAGTTTCCAGAAGAAACGCTTCTAATTTTTCGGCTGTCAGCGCCTCGACGACTCCTTTTACTTCCGATGAAACCAGTTTATCTTTTGTTTGCGAGGAAAATTTGGGGTCTGGTACTTTAACCGAAACCACCGCGGTTAACCCTTCACGGGTATCCTCACCACTGGTTGAAACTTTTAATTTTTTGCTCGCGACTTCACGATCAATATAGGTATTGAGGGTTCGCGTTAATGCTGCACGAAAACCGGCAAGGTGGGTTCCCCGTCGCGTTGTGAAATATTATTCGTAAAGCACAAAATAGTTTCTTGGAACGTGTCATTCCATTGCAAAGCCACTTCTAGCGTAATATCGTCTTTTTCAGCGGTAAAATAAAAGGGTTGTTTATGAATCAACGTTTTATTTTGATTTAGATATTCAACAAAGGCTTTAATACCACCTTCATATTTTAATATGATCTCTTCATTGCTGCGTTCATCGATTAAATGAATGGCAACGCCTGAGTTGAGAAACGAGAGCTCGCGTAAACGTTTCAGTAAAATATCATAATGAAAGGTATTATTATGTTGAAAAATCGTTTTACTTGGATAAAAACGGATTTCCGTGCCTCGCTCTTGCGTTTCACCGGTAATGCGCAGAGGCGAGGTGGGGACACCTAATAAATAGGTTTGTTCATAGACCTGCTGATTTCGGCGAATCGTCAGTTTTAGCTTTTCAGATAACGCGTTGACGACAGAAACCCCGACGCCATGGAGTCCGCCGGAGACTTTGTAGGAGTTATTATCAAATTTCCCGCCGGCATGGAGGACCGTCATAATGACCTCCGCGGCGGAACGGCCTTCTTCAGTGTGGATATCGACGGGGATCCCACGTCCATTATCCTTAACCGTGACCGAGTCGTCAGTATGCAAAATGACTTCAATTTGCGTACAGTAGCCAGCTAATGACTCATCGATTGAGTTATCAACGACTTCAAAGACCATGTGATGTAATCCGGTCCCATCATCTGTATCACCAATGTACATGCCGGGACGTTTTCGGACCGCATCTAAGCCTTTGAGGACTTTGATGCTTGAAGAGTCATAATCGGCTGGGGCCTCTTTTGCATTGTTGTCTGGACGCAAATTCTCCTCCTCTCCAGGATAAACCATCGGCTCAAGAATCGATTCGGTGTTGGCCGCCGTTTCAAGTGTGGCGGTAGATAAATCAGTAGTATCTTCTCGGATTTGGTTTTTAGTCGACATACGCACGGCAAGCTGAAAAAGGCCAATTATACCACAAGTTGACGGGTAAAACCTGTTTAAGTGGTAACTCAAAACTTAAAAATAGGGTTTAACCTCTTCTTTTTTAAAGGAGCTTATTGGCAGATTTTGTATAGAAATGAGTTCAGAGCGGTTGCGGATGAAAAAAGGGGGGCTATGGGGGTATTTACTTTGGACTTGTAAAAAGGGAGTTTCTTTTTTATTTTTATCTTTAATGATTAATAAAAGTCTTAAAAAAGATAAGCTTGGGGAGCTAAATAAAAAATAATCAGGAAGTTAAAAAGAGTCAGCTTGAGTGATGCAGATATTTGTCTCACATCCATGATGAGTTTCTTTTCTGTGATAAAAGGCAGAGGAGGGTTAACCTCAATGGATGAAAAATATCGAATGGCTTACATGATCAATCTGAATAAGTGAGTTGTAAAAAATATTTTTTCACATATGATCAATTTTATTTATAGAAAGTTATTTTTTTATGAGAATATTTTTCATTAAAATTAATTTTTTATTTATTGTTTAATCAATTATATTGAATAATAAGTCGTTTTTTTCATTTAAAAATGAATAAATATTAAAGTGTAAATAGAATGAAAATAGCTTCTGTCGCTTTTTATTAATATTTGATTATTTTAAATAAATAAAAGGAAACTGATATAGATGAAGATGCTTTGTTTACAGAAGCATTTCTTGCTTATCTCAATACAGACTCAGAAAAAATAATTACAGTGGAAGAAAAAAAGCATTAGACGATCAATTAAAAAACAAATTTATGACCTTTCTGAATTAGACCCGATTTACTATACAGGTTTAAATAATAATTTAACCCAATTGCAGGGCAATCCCAACTATAGCGAATTACAAAACCAGCTCTATATTATTAGTAACCATATTCAAAGTTTTTTTCAGGCGTGACAATCCAGCCTGAGATTCCTTCTTTAGGTCTATTAAAATTTTTTGAAAGAATTACGCAACCTCAATCCGATTATGTAACTATTTTTTATAAAGAAGTAGGTAAAAAAATTAGAGGAGATTGCTGTTCTTTTGAATGATAAAAATTTAGATATTTTACAGCGGAAAAAAATTATGCAAGAATTTTTAGTCAATGATGGTCTTGAGCAGTGTATAGATAATTGTTATTTCTTAGTGAATGAAATCAATTTATGTCTGAAGTCTTTAAAAAAACGCTAAAACAAAAATTTATTACTTATTACGCGATTATATCACCAATGTCGCGTACGAAGTCGCAGCTCGTCGTCCTTTTGCTTTGCCCAGAACCTACCAAGAAATTCTTTGTGATTTAAATAGCGTGTCAACTTTATCCCATGAACTGCATGCGCGAAATTACTTCTTAATCTATGCCAAAGACTATCGTTTTCCAGTGAATGTCCTAGAATATGGGAAAAGTTTTCCCGGATTTCAGGTTACAGCGTAGTTATATTCATGAGCTCTCTACAAGTCTTACGGCCGACCATCGGGTTACCTACTTAAGTGAGTAATACCATAAAATATTTTTACAAATTGCAGCAGATACACAAAATACCTATCCGGTAATCCAATGTAAGTTAAGTGCTACATTAGATGAGCTCGGGGTAGATGAAAATTTTAATTGGCATAAAATTTTATATTTTCAAGATGAAACAACCTTAGTGAAGGCAGAAAAATCTTTTCGTATCACGATAACAGAACGTTTAATTCAAAAAATTGGCTTATAACGACCGACTCGGTGGGACGATGTCGAGGTATCGAAGCACTCTTACTTTTATTATTATTTTCCGAGAAACCTTCAATTATCTTGGGTGGAGTTTTTTAATGAAAAAGAAAAAGTAATAGATCGTTATCTTCTGACGAGTTTACTTCGCCTAGAATATATTTATACATTGAGTCGAGAGGATAAACAAGAATTATGTGAAAAAATTATCACTGATCCAAAGTTTATTGCTCATATAGAGGATTTGAATACACTTTTATCCATAGCGCCTTCTTTTGCCTCACGTCTTGATAAAGCTAACTTAGTAGCGCTTTCCACACAGAATAATGATTTAATGCAATTTATACGAGTGATTAATCGATTTGCTTATATACGAGAACATAGTATTTTAAAAAAATGCCTAAGCCAAAATTGGATAGTTCAATTATGTATTTAATTCCTCCTCAAAAAAATAAAGGTAAACCATTTCGAATGGCAACTCATATTCGAAAAGTAGTGTTAAATGGGCTACATTCAGGTATAAATCGTAGCGCACATTATGATTTAGTGTTTTCTTTTATGCATTTTTTAAATACGGCGATTATTTACGTTAACCGTGTGGCTCCTCGGGTATTAGACGAACAAAGTAAAGAAAGATTAAAACAACAAGCCTATACGTTGGTTAACCAGGAAGCAGATAAACGAGGCGTAAGTGATTATCAACGCCAAATTACGACAACCGTGGCGGTGCAGTGTATTGAACGGGGTGAGTGTTTTAATGACTAATTGTTACATGCTGACATCATCGATACATTAAGTAATTTCAAGCCAGATATTGTACAAGGAAATGAGATATTGTCGAAAAAATTAAAAAATTTTTTTAGAGAAAGTGGTAAGTATTTCAGTGCCCAGTTTGAAAGAGTAAAAAATTTCTTTAAACAACTTAAACCTTTTAATGTTGAGACAATGTCTGAAGATCGTTTGACTGTGCTGAACTGGCGACCCGCGCCATCTTTATTTCACCCTGACTTTTTACGTAGAACACAGGCTTCTCAACCTTTGTTAAACTCGCCAGGCGCCTATTTTTTTTGAAGCTTTTGATAGTCAGGTGGTGATTCAAAATCTCACCGCCAACAAAGTTTGCGTAAAGCGATTGAGTTTGATTATTTTTCAGCTTATTCACGATCAACGCCATCTTTTTCTTCTGATATGGACGAATTACGGAGAATTTATGATTGGTCTGAACATCCTATTCTTGTTGAGATTATACGTAGAATTGAGTTTGTTTTTTTGAGTTAGGATAGACTCCGCATCTAGATAGCCCTCTTTTTCGGCAGAAGAATTAGCCGGCTTAGTATATAATTTATGGCAAGCCTTGGACCAATGTGGTATTAGCAACCACATCCAATCCGGAATCGATTATCAATTTGCTCAAACAAGCTTATTTTATTCAGTGTGTTTTAGGTGATGAGTTTTTACGTGGTAATTGCCAGGGTTTAGAAGCGCAGGCTTTACAATTTGCAGAACAAGAAGCCTTGGCTATAAGACGTCAAAAACGAAAGGTTGTTTTGGATGTACTGCCTCAATCTAAGTCTTCTCCCGCCTATTTTACAAATAGTGAGCAACGCAACATACCTAAAACGGTCGAGATTTCGAATAATACAGCTGGGTTTTATTTACCAGGGAATAATTTTAAGCAAAAAAAACGAAAAAAGAAACTGCTCAGCAAGAAGGATGGGTCGGTGCTGTATTGTATTGTATTGTATAATATACCGTCTCCCAATGAAGAATTTTCTCAACCGCCTTTTATAGATTGGGTCATGCAGGAAGCGGGGAATGATTCGCTTCTTTCTCTTCAGTATATACTTTTTTTCAAATGTGTTGCCCCCATTTGCATCTAAAAAACAGCCCATCTCATGGCCAGTGTACGCTATGCCCGCATTGAATCACACACTAAATAATACAAATTGGATTTCCAGAGTGAGTGGTTTTCTTTGATGACAAGCTTATTTTTGGGTTACAAAATGAAGTATCATTTAAAATTTTTACCAAGAATAAAAGTAAGCTTCCAAGCGGCTTATTTTTTAAAATAAGAAAAGTAAAAAAAGATCGATTATTGACAGAAAAAACCGTTAAGGCGATACTCTTGGGTTTTGTCTGCAGAGTTGGTTATGAATGCTAGTACGTTACGTGTACTCTTTCTCGATTATTTCGCAACCCAGCAACATGTGGTAGTGCCCTCTGCCTCATTGATTCCAGAAGCGGATCCGAGTTTACTATTTACCAATGCGGGAATGGTCCCCTTTAAACAGGTCTTTTTAGGGACAGCGCACCGACCCTATACACGTGCAGCCAGCGCGCAGCGTTGTATCCGCGCGGGCGGTAAACACAACGATCTTGAAAATGTCGGCTACACGGCGCGGCACCATACCTTTTTTGAAATGTTGGGTAATTTTAGTTTCGGGGATTACTTTAAACGCGAGGCGATCATCTACGCTTGGCGCTTTTTAACGGAACAACTTCGTCTTTCGCCCGAGAAACTCTGGGTGACCGTGTTTGAAGACGATGATGAGGCGGCAGCGATTTGGTTAAATGAACTGAAAATCGATCCGGCGCGCTTTTCACGCTGTGGTGAAAAAGATAATTTTTGGTCGATGGGGGATACGGGCCCGTGTGGACCGTGCTCAGAGATCTTTTATGATCACGGCCTACACGTAGCGGGTGGCCCACCCGGAAGCCCGGACGCCGAGGGTGATCGCTACGTCGAAATTTGGAATTTAGTGTTTATGCAATACCAGCGGACGTCAGAAGGCGAACTACTGGCTTTGCCGAAGCCGTCCATTGATACGGGGATGGGTTTAGAGCGTTTAGCCGCGGTGATGCAAGGTGTCACCAATAACTATGATACCGATTTATTTCAACCACTGATTCAGGCCGCCGCGAAGGAAGCAGGATTAAGTGATACACAACATACTTCGTTACGGGTGATTGCTGATCATATTCGTTCCGCGACGTTTCTCATTTTTGATGGCGTATTACCTGGCAATGAAGGCCGCGCTTATGTGTTACGACGTATTATTCGGCGGGCCTTGCGACATGGTCATAAATTAGGCTTAGGTCGCCCATTTTTCTATCGTTTAGTGAAGGTGTTGGCCGAACAAATGCAAGCGCCTTATCCGGACTTAATAAAGAAACAAGGGTTTATTGAACATATTTTGCGGCGCGAAGAACAACAATTTGCGAAAACCTTAACACAGGGGATGAAATTGCTTGAAGCGGAATTGATACAAGCCGCGGAAGAAAAACAGCTCAGTGGTTCGGTTTTATTTCATTTATATGATACCTATGGTTTTCCCGTGGATTTGACGGCGGATGTCGCCAGAGAACGTGGTTTTCAAATTGATCGTGCCGGCTTTGAATCGGAAATGCATATTCAACGCAATAAATCGAAAGCAGCCAGCCAATTTACGGGGCTCGATTCAATGCCCGCATTCACCCAAACCGTACCCACAGAATTTACAGGTTATGACACCTTAATTGATAAACAGTTGTCGATTATGCATTTATTTAAAGACAGTGCATTGGTCACGCAGCTGATTACGGGTGAGTCAGGGCAGATTGTCTTAAATAAAACTCCTTTTTACGCGGAAAGCGGTGGGCAAGTGGGTGATGTAGGGCAATTACTAGGACCTTCGGGTGTTTTTTCTGTAGAAAAGACCTTTAAAAAAGGTGATGTGATCTTTCATTGTGGACGAGTCACAAAAGGCCAGTTGAATAGCGGTGATTCGGTACACGCCCACGTTGATCCGGTGTCACGCCAGGCGATTCGTGCGAATCACTCAGCGACCCATCTTCTTCACGCTGCGTTGCGTCAGGTACTCGGTGAGCATATCCAACAAAAAGGTTCTTTAGTGGAAGCGAGCCGTTTACGCTTTGATTTCTCACATGCTCAGCCATTAAGTGCCGAAAATTTATGTGAAATTGAAGTGGTGGTCAATCAAGCGATAATTATTGCGTGCAAACCACGATTATGAGTGCTGAGGAAGCAAAAAAGACCGGGGCTATCGCTATTTTTGGTGAAAAATATGGGGAAAACGTTCGTGTGTTAACGATGGGTGATTTTTCTAAAGAACTCTGTGGTGGAACACATGTTCAGCAAACCGGTGAGATTGGTTTATTCAAAATTACGGAAGAAGCGGGAGTTGCTGCAGGAGTCCGCCGTATTCAGGCGGTAACCGGGCAGGCGGCTTTAGATTGGGTCATGGCTTTGCAAGATCAATTTCAACAGTTAGCTAAGCTTTTTAAAGTAGCGCCAGAGAGGCTACTTGAAAAAGCACACAATGAATTGACTTTAAAACACAATTTGCAGAAGCGGATGGATGAACTACAGCACTCTATTGTGACAATGATGCGCGATGAACTGATTGCTCAAGCCATCGAGATAAAAGGCATTCAGGTTCTTGTCAGTGAAATCCATGGAATTAATGCCTCCGGTTTGCGTGAATTATTGGATCAACTAAAAAATAAACTTTCGCAAGCGGTGATTGTTTTGGCGAGTACCGATCAAGGACGTATCCAATTATTAGTCGGTGTGAGTCGAGAATTAACTGCCAAAATGAAAGCAAATGATTTAGCAAAAATGTTGGCGCAATCTTTAGGCGGGCAAGGGGGTGGCCGTCCTGATTTTGCACAAGCTGGCTGTATGGGCGTAGAAGGATTAGACCAAGCCTTAAAAAATGCGAAACAGTGGGTAGAGACCCAGTTAAATCGCAACTATGCTTGAGAGGAAATATAACAACTATTTTTTTAATTTAGGAGTGGTTTATGGCGTTGATTGTTCAAAAATATGGGGGGACTTCCGTTGGGAGCACAGAGAGAATTCAGAAAATAGCGGATAAAATTATTGAAACTAAGCGTCAAGGGCACGACGTAGTGGTCGTGGTTTCTGCGATGAGTGGTGAAACGAATCGACTCATTTCACTCGCCAAGGCGTTAACTGATCAGCCCGATCCAAGAGAATACGATGCGTTGTTGGCCACCGGCGAACAAGTGGCTACGGCGTTGTTAGCCATCGCCCTACTGGCTAAAAATTATTCAGCACGCTCCTACGATAGTTTGCATATCCCTTTTTATACAGACAGTTGCCATAAAAAAGCACGTATTTTGAACATCGAAACCACACTGATTCGCCAAGATCTGGAAGCGGGTCGTATTCCGATTATTGCCGGATTTCAAGGAATTTCAGAAGAGGGTCATTTGACGACACTCGGCCGCGGTGGGTCCGATACGACTGCTGCCGCATTAGCCGCTATACTAGAAGCTAAAGAATGCCAAATTTATACTGATGTGGATGGCATTTACACCGCCGATCCCCGGGTCGTTGCCCAAGCGAAGCGTCTAAATGAAATTGGATTTAGCGAAATGACTGAGTTTGCACGAGCGGGAGCGAAAGTAGTACAACATCGAGCCGTTGAGTTGGCAAGCAAGTTTGCCATGCCGTTGCGCGTGCTTTCCAGTTTTGAAAACAAGGCCGTTGGGACTTTGATTCAAGCGAATCAATCTGGTTTAGAATGCGCCAAAGTATTGGGTGTTAGCGCGAGCCAACAAGAAGCAAAAATCACTATTCAAGGTTTAAAGAGCGATAAAAAAACATTAACCGAGTTTTTTGCGCTGTTAAAAACTACAGGTATAGAAATTGATATGCTGACTCAACAGCTCACCTCAAAAACACACATGGATATTACGTTCACTTTAGCAAAAACTGAGTTGCAACCAGCGACAGAAATTTTTCAGAGCCTGGTCCATCGTGGTGATGCAGAATCGGTGCTCAGTGACACAGCGATCGCGAAATTGTCAGTGATTGGAACCGGATTACATTCTCACGCAGAGATTATTCATACGTTGTTTCAAGTGTTGCAGGCAGAAGATATTCCTATTCAGCTTCTTTTTTCTTCTGCGTTGAGAATTTCGCTGGTTATGAATAAAGAACACGTGGCACGAGCGATTCAAGTATTGCACGAGGCATTTGGTTTAAGTGACGGTTAAGTGGAGGAGAAAAATAAGCTGAAACGATCGAAGAAGCACGGAATTTTTTTCCATGCATTAAGTTTTCCTTAAGGTTGGGTGGGTAGACTAAGTCCGAAAATATCTATATGTAGATTTGTGTCTTATTTTGTTGGCGAGATAAATAACGGAGATCAGGTAATACATATAGATCTATAAAATGGGTCAACCAAAGGAGAATCATAACGATGCTTATTTTAACACGACGTATTGGCGAAACACTGATTATTGGAGACGATGTTACCGTTACCGTGCTCGGTATAAAAGGCCATCAAGTTCGA
This sequence comes from Rickettsiella massiliensis 20B, assembly GCF_000257395.1. Classification (GTDB taxonomy): domain Bacteria; phylum Pseudomonadota; class Gammaproteobacteria; order Diplorickettsiales; family Diplorickettsiaceae; genus Diplorickettsia; species Diplorickettsia massiliensis. The sequence goes on along the minus strand of NZ_AJGC01000001.1, from coordinate 430,458 downwards.
CTCGGAATTAATGCACCGAAGGAAGTTTCGGTTCACCGCGAAGAGATTTATCAGCGTATCCAACAAGAAAAACAACAAGGCCCGGATGCGAGTTCTGTACCAGACGTAAATGAGTAAGAAACGAACGCGTACCTATTTTATAAAACAGTAGGTAATGCTATACTCGCCTGCCTCAACGTCGGAGAGATGGCCGAGAGGCTGAAGGCGCTCCCCTGCTAAGGGAGTATGGGGCTTGATACCCCATCGAGGGTTCGAATCCCTCTCTCTCCGCCAGGTCTTTTATTTAGACAACTCAATAAAAACAATTAAAAATAAAAAAAGAAAGAATGACGGTTTCAAGGCGTAATGATTGAAACGTCATCTCTTCATCTATCAACAGTACGTTTTCTTTATCGCTGCGGATTTGCACCTATCCAGGATAAACATGTGTGGTGAGTGAGTTGGGTTAAAAGATATTTTTTGACTCTTTCTTCTTTCTTAGTGTGGTTTGTGGTTTATTGAATATGTTTAAGAATGCCTTCTAATTCATCCAAATTATTATAACAAATCACCATTTTTCCCTTGCTCGACCCCTGTTGTTGAAAAATGACTTTGGCACCGAGTTTTTCAGATAACGTTTTTTGTAATTGCTGGACATCTGCATCGAGAGGGTTGCGCGCTATTTTTTTGTCGGTTGCAGATAGGTGTGTACCGAGCGTTCGGTGGCGCGGACAGATAATTGATCGCTAACTATTTTCTCAGCTAATTGTTTTTGTAGAAGCGGCTCTAAGCTTAATAAAGCACGAGCATGACCCATTTCAATTTGCCCGCAAAGTAATAAGGTTTTTACGGAAGGTTCTAGCTCTAACAAACGGAGTAAGTTCGTGATCGTTGTTCGTGAGCGACCTAATGTTTCGGCCACTTGTTGGTGAGTCATATTAAACTCATCGATAAGACGGCGAATCGCTTCAGCTTCTTCAATCGAGTTGAGATCTTGGCGTTGTATATTTTCAATTAACGCAATGGCTAATGCGGTTTCATCGGTGAGTGCTTTAATGAGCACCGGGACTTCACTGAGTTCAGCTAACTGTGCCGCACGCCAACGGCGTTCACCGGCAATCAGTTCATAGCGATTGCTTTCTAGCGGACGGACAATTAATGGAGTAATAATCCCTTGTGTTCGAATCGAGTCGGCTAGCTCGCTTAACGCTTCTTGATCAAATTTACGTCGCGGTTGATAACGACCCGGTTGTAAATATTCGATTGGTAAATAACGTAATGTTTCCTTTTCAGGGGCTTCGGCGACCAACGTTTCTAAAGATTGACCACTGAGAAGAACATCCAAATTACGACCCAAACGCAATTTCTTTTTCATTAAGACACCTGTTCCATAGCCACATCAGGAGAAGAAACTAAGCCGGATTGGTCACGCTTTTTAAGCAGAGCCGCGGTGGCAAGGCGGTCGCAAGCGGCTCACCAAAGCCAGGAAGTCCTTCACGGGTTAATATTTCTTTTGCCAAATTAACATACGCTTGACTCCCCGTCGAATGAGGATCATAGAGCAAAGCCGGTTGACCATGACTTGGTGCTTCGGCTAAACGAATATTTCGTGGGATCACGGTTTGATACAGTTTATCTTTAAAATAGATTAATAACTGTTCAGATACTTGCTTGGTTAACGTATTACGTCCGTCATAGAGCGTTCGCACAATCCCATGGATAGCTAATGTCGAATTGACACTCGCGCGTAAACTTTGAATCGTATTAAGTAGATTACTTAATCCTTCCAAAGCAAAGTATTCACACTGTACAGGAATAATCACGGCATGGGCGGCGACTAACGCATTGACGGTTAAAATATTGAGTGAAGGTGGGCAGTCAAAAAAAATATAGTCGTAATGAGCTAGAACGGGATCGAGCAGTTTTTTTAGCGTGTACTCGCGTTGTGGTGTTTTTAGGAGTTGAATTTCAGCTTGAATCAATTCTCCTGACCCGGGCAGCAAATCAAAATGGCCTGAGGTCGATAGGAGGTTTTGTGATACGGTTTTCTCTCCGAGAAACACTTCCGCCATCGTCCCTTGTAAACTATTTTTATTAACTAGGCAGCCGGTGGTGGCATTGGCTTGCGGGTCTAAATCCACTAAAAGCGTTTTGAGCCCAAACGAAGCAATGGAAGCGGCGAGGTTAATACTTGTGGTGGTTTTACCTACCCCCCCTTTTTGGTTGACGATCGCCAGCACTTTGCCCATAAGCCCTCATTTTCTGTCTTGACAAGTTTGGTATAGTATAATCATTTAACAGCAACTTGCTAAGCTTAGATGATCAATTTCCTTGGTTATCTTTTTTTGAGTTCATAATATGCGATTAAATCAACAAACTCCGTCACGAAAACTACGTACTATGTTAGTACTTTTCTTGGGTCTCGTATTCAGCGTGCCCAGTTTTGCGCGCTCTGTGCAAATTATCGCAGCTGAAAATTTCTATGGAGCCGTAGCGAAAGCGATCGGTGGAGATAACGTCGAAGTCAAAAGTATTCTAAGTCGGCCAGACCAAGATCCGCATTTATTTGAAGTGACGCCTCGAACCGTACAAGGTTTAAACCAAGCGGATCTGATTGTCTATAATGGTTTGGGTTATGATACGTGGATGAAACGCCTGTTAGAAGCCCGTGATCATCGACGATCGACAACGGTAGTTTGTATGGGCACGTTACTTGGGAAAAAAGAAGGGGATAATCCACATATTTGGTATGATGTGAACACAATGAGCGTTTATGCGACCGTGTTGAAAGATGTTCTAAGTAAACAGGATCCGGTGCATCAATCGAGTTATCAAGCTAACTACCGTGTGTTTATGCAAGGACAACAGCAGCTCGAAGAAAAAATCCAGCAATTGAAAAAACGTTTGTCTGGGGTGAATGTGATCGCAACCGAGCCGGTTTTTGGTGAAATGGCCAAAGCATTGGGTTTAATCATGCATGGCCAGGATTTTCAAATTAGTGTGATGAATGGTATCGATCCTACTCCGCGCCAGGTCGCTGATTTTCGAACACAACTCAGTCAAGGGCAAATCGCTATTTTATTCTACAATATGCAAGTCAGTAGTCCTTTAGTGAGTCAGTTGTTAACTTTGGCTAAGCAACATTCTATCCAAATCATTGGCGTCACTGAAACGCAGCCTCAAAATCAGACTTATCAAACCTGGATGCGTAGTATCCTTGAGCAACTACTAAATTTTTCTGAAAAAGACAAGTTACTTTCTGCGGCGCATTCTTCTACTAAGTAGATTGGTTTTTTTTTCAATAACGTATCGTGTGACTTGACGAAGTAAATCTCTTTCATTAGGAAATTCAAGTGAGTCAAAAAAAGATGACGGATAGTCAAACTGCCCCGATAAAGAACGGCGAGGCATTGCGTTTTGTTGCGCTGAGCTTAGCGTATGGCTCACGAGTTATTTTTTCTAATTTTAATGCAACCATTTGCCAAGGTGAATTTATTGCGATTTTAGGCGCCAACGGTGCCGGGAAGAGTACGTTATTGCGCGCAATTCTTGGCTTGGTCCCGAGTCAGTCCGGTCAAATTCGGGTGTTCGGAAAAAAACCGGTGCGCAAAGGTTCATCACTGGTCGGTTATATGCCACAAACCCGTCAGCCTTGGATGGACAGTGCGTTGAGTGCCTACGCCTGGTTGAGTGCACAACTCAATGGGTTTAAGTGGGGTATTCCTTGGCTTGATCGCGCACAAAAACAAGAAATCGATCGGGTCGTGGCGTTAGTGAATGCTGAGCCGATTCTGCATAAGGCGTATGCGTTATTATCCGGAGGGGAACGTCAACGCTTACTGTTGGCACAAGCCTTATTAAATCGACCCCAATTATTATTACTCGATGAACCTTTGATGAATTTGGATCCGTATTATCAAGAAACCTTAGTGACGTTAGTGAATCGGATTCGTTTAGAATTAGGAATCACAATTTTATTGACTTCGCATGACATCAATCCCTTACTCAGTAGTGTGAGTCGTGTCCTCTATTTAGCCAAAGGCAACGCGGCATTAGGTTCGGTTGCGGAGGTGATTACGAGTCAGAAACTCAGTGAATTGTATAATCGCGACATTCAAGTCATCGAGCACGAAAAAAACGTTTTGTTGTGAATAAAGAAACAGGTATCTCACTCGCAATGCATCACTGTAAATCGACAGATTATGATTAATTTTATTGAATGGGATTTGCTTCGCCAAGCATTAATTACCGGAACCTTTGCTGCGCTGGTCGCTGGGACTGTCGGTTATTTTATGGTGCTACGTCGCTTAGCGTTTGCCGGACATGCGCTCGGCCATATTGGTTTTGCAGGCGCAACGGGTGCCGGTTTATTGAATCTTACGCCGTTTACCGGTCAACTCGGCTTAACTGTATTGGCGGGGATCGGCATGGGTGTGTTAGGGCATCGTGTTAACAAAAGTGATCTCGCTATCGGTATTATCTTAGCGTTAGCCTTAGGTTTTGGCGTGTTATTTTTACATTTTTATACGTATTACGCCTCTCAGGCAATGTCCGTTTTATTTGGTAATTTACTTGGGGTTTCGCAGCGGGCGTTTAATAATATGTTATGGATGGGCGGACTCAGCTTAGTGTTGATCGCGTTTATCGCACGACCTTTATTTTTTGCAAGTTTAGAGCCTGAGTTAGCCGAAGCGAAAGGGGTCTGTATTCCTTTAGTGAACACTTTATTTATGGTCAGTGTTGCCGTCGCGGTGAGTGTAGTCAGTCAAGTAATTGGTGTTTTATTGGTGTTTACTTTATTAATTGGGCCCGCCGCGGCCGCGTTGAATTGGTCGCGTTACTTACTCAGTGGTCTTGTGATCACGGTTCTATTGAGCCTTTTCATTGTTTGGAGCGGTATTTTAATGGCGTTTATCACCGACTGGCCGATTCCTTTTTGGATCAGTTTCTTGGTCGCGATAGTTTATTTTTTAAGTGTCCTCACTAAATTAAAAAACACATAACTATCATGCGTTGAATCACGCCAAAAAAAATCTTCAAGCATGGATTTTTTATTGTGTGAAACAGTACAGTCTCATGAAAAAGGACAATGTATTTTATATCAAGAAAATAGATGGCGTAAAGGACTCAGTCTTGACGCCATCAACTAAGAGGACGATAGATTAATCGTCCCAGTTTAATGTGCCACCGGTTTGATATTCCGTGACCCGCGTTTCAAAGAAATTCTTTTCCTTTTTAAATCGATCATTTCACTCATCCAGGGCAGTGGATTACTGATGTTTGGATATTGTTCACTTAAACCGATTTGCGCGAGACGACGATTACCAATAAAACGCAGATAATCCCACATCATATTGGCATTGAGGCCCAGAATACCGCGTGGCATGGTATCTTGCGCATATTGATATTCAAGTTCAACTCCTTCGCGAATCAATGTAATAATCGTTTGTTGAAATTCAGGCGTCCAAAGATGTGGATTTTCCTGTTTAATTTGATTGATGACATCGATTCCAAAATTCAAATGCATCGATTCATCGCGTAAAATATACTGAAACTGCTCAGCGGTTCCCGTCATTTTATTGCGCCGCCCCATGCTTAAAATTTGCGAAAACCCAACGTAAAAGAAAATCCCTTCAAACACGACATAAAATGCAATTAAATCACGTAGTAAACGTTGATCATTTTCCGATGTGCCAGTTCGAAAATTGGGATCACCTAAACTTTTTGTAAAAGGAATTGCCCACTCGGCTTTTTTCGCCACAGCGGGTAATTCGCGGTACATGTTAAAGAGTCGTGCTTCATCCATCCCTAAACTTTCAATCACATATTGATAGGCATGTAATGCTTCCTCGAATGCTTGGCGTAATAAGTATTGACGACACTCTGGGTTAGTAATGTGTCGATACACCGCTAACACTAAATTATTTGCCACCAAGGAATCGGCAGTCGAAAAAAAACCGAAGGCTGCGTTCAATGATTAAGCGTTCATCCTCAGTCAATCCTTTGGGATCGCGCCATAAGGCAACATCGGCCGACATATTGATTTCTTGGGGCATCCAATGATTAGCACAAGCAGCTAAATATTTTTCCCAAGCCCAACGATATTTAAACGGAACGAGTTGATTCAAGTCTGCACGACAATTGATAATTTTTTTATCGTCAACTTGAATACGTGCTGCGCCGAGCTCTATGGTTTCAAGGCCGGTATAACCGGCTGTCTCAGGCACCACGGCGGTGGTGTCTGCAGCGTGTTGAATATCACTTAAATTCATTCAAATAGTTCTCCACATCAAAATAGATTGTTCATAAGTTACTGACAGGACTCACAACCTGGATCCAAGATTGAGCACACGGCCGTCGGCGTTGGACCGGACGCGACCGCATTTAAACGACCTTTTTCTAACGTCGCTTTTTCCGCATGGGTGACGCCCAATGTTCGCAGATAGTAACTGGTTTTTAATCCTTTGAGCCAAACCAGTTTATACAGTTCATCCAGTTTTTTGCCTGAAGCCTGCGCCATATACAGATTTAAAGACTGACTTTGATCAATCCATTTTTGACGTCGTGATCCCGCTTCTACCAGCCAATGAGCGGGGACTTCAAAGGCGGTGGCGTAAAGCTGTTTGAGCTCCTCAGGAATACTATCGATTTTTTGTAGACTGCCATCGTAGTATTTTAAATCATTGAGCATCACCGGATCCCAGCGCTTCAAGGCTTTGAGTTCACGAATTAAATAAGGGTTGATGACGGTAAATTCGCCCGACATATTTGATTTGACAAAAATATTTTGATAGGTCGGTTCAATCGATTGGGAAACTCCACAAATATTGGATATCGTTGCCGTTGGTGCAATCGCTAAACAGTTCGAGTTACGCATGCCTTGACGTTGGACCTTTTCCCGTAACGGCGCCCAATCTAAAGTCGTCGTTTGATCTTGTTCTAACCATTGGCCGCGGGTCGCGCGCAAACGTGCAATCGAGTTCGGTAATATACCTTGGCTCCACAATGAACCCGGAAAACTTGCGTAAGCGCCGCGCTCTTGAGCTAAATCACTCGACGCTTCGATGGCATAGTAGCTGATCAGCTCCATCGACCGATCGGCAAACGTCATGGCTTTTTCTGAAGCATACGGAATCCGTAATTGATAGAGTGCATCCTGAAAAACCCATTAACCCTAAACCAATCGGACGATGCTGGAGATTAGATTGTCGCGCTTGCGGAACCGTGTAGTAATTAATATCAATCACATTGTCTAACATCCGAATCGCAGTACGGACCGTAGCCTGCAATTTGACTTGATCAATTTCTCCAATTTCGGTTAAGTGCTGTGGTAAATTAATACTACCTAAATTGCAAACCGCAATTTCATCTTGCGAAGTATTTAAAGTAATTTCTGTACAAAGATTTGAGCTATGGATCACGCCAACATGTTGTTGGGGTGAGCGTAAGTTACAAGGATCTTTAAAGGTAATCCATGGGTGACCCGTTTCAAATAACAACCCTAACATTTTGCGCCATAAATTGAGCGCCGGTAAGGTTTTAAAGTTTTGAATTTCACCGCGTGCGGAATTCTGTGCCGTATGCGTCGTGTAAATCGGGTGTTTCATCGGGGGAGAAGAGTGTCCAGTACTCTCCTTGCATTAATCGCTTCATAAATAAATCGGGGATCCAGTTCGCGGTATTCATATCATGGGTACGGCGACGGTCATCTCCCGTGTTTTTACGAAGTTCTAAAAATTCTTCAATATCTAAATGCCACGTTTCTAAATAAGCGCATACAGCGCCTTTTCGTTTGCCGCCCTGATTCACCGCGACCGCTGACGCATTCGCAACGTTCAAAAATGGCACGACACCTAACGATTTACCATTTGTTCCTTTAATGCGCGCACCTAATGCCCGGACAGAGGTCCAGTCATTACCTAACCCCCCCGCAAATTTGGAAAGTAAGGCATTATCTTTGATTGCACTATAGATTTGATCTAAATCATCCGCAATGGTTGTTAAAAAACAACTCGATAGTTGAGAGTTGGGGTTGAAGCCATATAATCAAAAGAAGAAAGCAGTTGATAAAATTCAATCGCACGTGCTTCTTTTTGTTCTTCACCTACCGCTAACCCCATCGCCACACGCATAAAAAAGGCTTGTGGTAATTCGAAACGCACTTCCTGACTATGAAGTAAATAGCGATCATATAACGTTTGTAGGCCTAAATAAGTGAATTGGCGATCACGTTCCGGTCGTAAAGCCGCGGTGATTTTACTGAGATCAAACGTACGGAGCGCGGGATCCAATAATTCGAGGGCGATACCTTTTTTAAATAGTGTTCAAAATACAGGGGATAGAGTTCATGCAACGAGAGAGGATGTGTTGCTTCCGGTAAGGTAAGAAACGCGGCAGTTTCTTTATATAATGTGCTTAATAGAAAACGGGCGGTCGCATAACTGTAATCGGGATCATGTTCAACCAAAGCACGTGTACTGATAATCAATGCTTTATCAATGTCTGCGCTGGGAATACCATCGTATAAATTGCGTAAGGTCGCTTGTAAAATTTGTGTGGGATCAACGGCGGCTAAATCTTGGCAGATTTCCATAATTAATTTACTGAGATGCTCAATCTCCAGCGGCGTTTGTGTTCCATCCGGATGGGAAACGTGGAGTAATGGACCTGCCGCCGCTTGGGTTTGCGCACGCATTTTGCGTCGTTCTTCACGACATAAGAACGGGCCACGCGGTGTGCTTCCGCACGCATCAGCGCTAATTCAACCTGGTCTTGAATGGTTTCAATCGGTAAAGCACCGTTTTTTGTAAAGCGTTCTTGCAGCACGTGAGTCACTTGTTCCGTTAATTGGGTGACCTGTTCATGAATACGTGTGGAAGCTGCTGCGTGTCCACCCTCAACGGCGATGAACGCTTTCATAATCGCAACCCGAATTTTATTGGGATCATAACTGACCGCTTTGCCATTACGCTTAATCACTTGTAAGGTGATATTCGTCCGACGACCCTTATCCTTCAGCGGGCGACTTGTCTTTGACAAAGATTCGCGAGCCGGTTGAGTTGACGAGTCGATTGGGGTCATTGATTCGGAGGAAGGTCCGCTCATGAGTGCTCCTCTGTAAAAATAAAAAAGTATACGGATTTTGCGATTGTTTAGATTGGAAAAGGCTCGTTGTTGATCGCCTAAGTTATCAGTCATTATAGTAACCGCAACGATTTGCTAAGGATACGCCAAGACAAACTAAAACACAATATCATGTATCTATATATAGTGGATAAGGCGAGATTAACTTGTAGACAGAAAAGTCTGAAAACTGCTTGCAAAGGATTGCTATTTTACAAAAGCGCGGTATGTTGTTCTTCGGCCACCATGCCGGTGACGAGGCACCTACTACATTAATAGACCTATTTTAACGATTAAGCCAAAGAGGAGTGTATTCCTAATGACACATACGGTAATTCCACATCTCCCAAAAACAATTTTTCGTGCTTATGATATTCGCGGCGTGGTCGGGGAAACGATTACACCAGAAATCATTTATTGGTTGGGGCGAGCGATTGGCAGCGTGGCGCAAGAGCAAGGTGATGAACGAATTCTTGTGGGACGTGATGGTCGTGTATCCGGGCCTATTTTGTTGGAAGCCCTGCAACAAGGTTTGCGTGAAAGTGGTTGCTCGATTATTAATATTGGTCAAGTCCCAAGTCCGGTGCTGTATTTTGCCACGCATCACCTCCAGATTCCGGCCGGAGTTGTGTTAACGGCGAGCCATAATCCAGCCGATTATAATGGTTTAAAAATTATGTTAGGGGGCAAGAGCTTATCTGAAGCAACGATTACTGCTTTATATACGCGGATACAAAGCGGTTCTTTTCGGTCAGGGAATGGATCACTGCAAACCATGGATGTGAACGAAGCGTATCTTCAACGAATTTGCGGAGATATCCAGCTCGCCAGGCCGCTTCGTATTGTTTTAGATTGTGAATTATTTTGTGAAGTAGATGGTCGTTTTCCAAATCATCATCCAGATCCCAGTATTCCCGAAAATTTACAAGATTTAATTCAAGCTGTTCGCCATCATCATGCGGATGTAGGGTTAGCGCTCGATGGTGATGGCGATCGACTCGGCGTCGTCACCAATCAGGGTGAAATTATTTGGCCGGACCGGCAACTGATGTTATACACGATGGACGTTGTTTCCCGTAATCCCGGCGCGTTGATTATTTATGATGTCAAATCTTCACGTTATTTAGAAGCGGTGATTACTCAACAAGGTGGTCGATCGTTAATGTGGAAAACCGGACACTCCATTATGAAATCTAAACTCGAAGAAAGCGGCGCTTTATTGGCTGGAGAAATGAGCGGCCATGTTTTTTTCAAAGAACGTTGGTACGGTTTTGATGATGGTTTGTATACGGCGGCGCGTTTACTGGAAATTCTGGCGCAGACCACGCAGACCAGTAGATTGCTGAAGAAGAAAAATTTTCTTTCATGGAGAACTTACTCAAACTGAATTGTTTTCCGGATGCCGAGCAATTGCATACTTTAGATGGTTTGCGTGTTGAATATAAAGAAGGGTGGGGTTTGATCCGTGCTTCGAATACGAGCCCTTATCTTATTTTGCGTTTTGAAGCCGAAACACAAACGGCATTGATCCGTATTCAACGTCGTTTTGCGGAAGTTTTATTGGCGATAAAACCAGATTTTTCACTACCTTTTTCAGTTTAAAAAACAAAAATGCGAATTTTAACGCTTAATTTAAATGGGATTCGTGCTGCCGCGAGAAAAGGGTTTTTTGATTGGGTGCACACACAGCACATTGATATCTTGTGTTTACAAGAAGTGCGCGCGCAATCGGCACAGTTAGCTCCTTTTCAACAATTAACTGGTTATCAGGCTTATTTTAGTGAGGCAGAAAAAAAAGGGTACAGTGGTGTGGCGATTTATAGTCGATACACGCCTGAGCGGATTGTGAATCGCTTAGATTGGGCGGTGGCCGATCAAGAAGGACGCTATATTCAGCTCGATTTTCCGAATTGGAGTGTGGTGTCGCTCTATTTGCCCTCTGGAACATCGGGCCATGCACGTCAGCAATGTAAGTTTCAGTTTTTAGAATACTATGGCAACGTTCTTAAAATGCAACGTCAACAAGCACGTGAGTTTATTCTTTGTGGAGATTGGAATATTGCGCATCGACCGATTGATTTAAAAAAATTGGCGGGCCAATCAAAAACATTCCGGTTTTTTGCCAGAAGAGCGTGCATGGTTAGATTATGTATTCGATGAACTGGGGTATGTTGATGCCTTTCGCCAAGTCAATTCAGCGCCTGATCAATATACATGGTGGTCCAATCGAGGCCGTGCTTGGGCAAATAATGTGGGTTGGCGCATCGATTATCAGATTGTCACGCCGGGGCTTGCATCAAAAATTAAAGACGTATCGATTTATAAAGCACAGCGTTTTTCTGATCATGCCCCCTTATTAATTGATTACGCGCTCCAGCCACCTAGTTTAAATCACAACAATCAATATTTAGAAAAATAGTAAAAGTATTTTTTTAGTTTTTGGTGTAAATAGCGTATCGTTTATGAGGGCGCATTATTTTTTACTTGAAGAAGTATCCAGAAAAGCGAGCAATTTGGTGAGGGCAAATCGCACCGCTGCGGTACGAACGGTTGCCCGATCACCCGGAAAAAGACAACGTTTTACTTGACGAAAAATAGGTGGTTGAACCCAGGTGTTACGGTCGCACCGCTTGGTCCGGCAATGCCTGTAATAGCCATGGCGATGTTTGCCTCCAGTTTTGTTAAAACACCTTCCGCCATGGCCAGCGCCGTTTCTTGACTAGCCACACCATCATGCGTCAGTTGTGAGGGGGAGAGTGCTAATATGACACCACCTGTAAACCACTGTGAAGCACCGGGAACGCTTGTCAGTAAAGTCGCGAGTTGTCCGCCCGTGCAAGATTCTGCAGTGGCTAAATATTGATGCCGTGATTTAACTAAACGGCCTAATTGGTCTGCTAAACGATAGAGTGTTGGATACATAGTCCTTTTTTATCTAGGTAAAAATGCAAAAGGTTTTTTTTGTTAACGATACGCGAATATCGTTTTCTTAGCAAAATCACGTGTTGCAGCGTAGGCAACAACGCCATTTTGACAAACAATGAGACATTTTGGATAAACAGATGATTGTAAACTAACCTTATTTACGGCAACATAGCCCCATCTTATACTCAAGTGAATAAAGATTAGGTACCTTATGGCGAAAGAAGATCAGATTATTATGGAAGGGACGGTCACCGAGACCTTACCCAATACTTTATTTCGAGTCCGTTTAGATAATGGGCATATGATTAATGCACATATTTCAGGACGGATGCGAAAAAGTTATATTCGGGTGTTAACCGGGGATCGCGTTAAAGTGGAAATGACCCCTTACGATCTCAGCAAGGGGCGCATTGTTTTCCGAGGAAAAGGGGCGGACCTGGATAAAGATAAAGCTAAGTCTGGCTAATCGATGCTTGTGAATATTGAGAACGGCGAGCGTTAGGTATAAGGGGTTTTTTCTCTTGAATAAGCAACTGTAGATCGCAACTTGTGCTTGTTAAGGTCAGCTTACCGCCGTGGACTAAACGGCCAAATAACAGTTCATCGGCAATGGGTTTTTTGATATGTTCTTGGATCAAGCGTGCCATCGGTCGTGCGCCCATTGCTTTATCATAACCGTGTTCGGTGAGCCATTGGCGTGCAGAGGCTTCTACATTTAACTGAACGTGTTTTTTCTCAAGTTGTTTCGCTAACTCGTTTAAATATTTGTCGACCACTTGGGCGACAATTTGTGGATTGAGATAATTAAAATAAATCGTAGCGTCTAAGCGGTTACGAAATTCCGGTGAAAAGACCCGTTGAATAGCTTCGGCGTTGTGGCTGTGTGCGGCATTTTGGGTAAAGCCAATACTTTGTCGGCTCCATTGTTCGGCGCCAATGTTACTCGTCATAATTAAAATAATATGGCTAAAATCCGTTTTACGGCCATTGGTATCGGTTAAACTTCCGTGATCCATGACTTGGAGAAGAAGATTAAAAATATCCGGATGTGCTTTTTCAATTTCGTCTAATAATAAAACGGCATGCGGATGTTTTTTGACCGCTTCAGTAAGCAGCCCGCCTTGATCATAGCCAACATAGCCGGGTGGGGCACCGATTAAACGCGAGACACTATGTCGCTCCATGTATTCTGACATGTCAAAGCGTAACAGTTCGATGCCCATTAATTCTGCTAATTGACGAGTGACTTCAGTTTTACCGACACCAGTGGGTCCAGAGAATAAAAAGGAACCAATAACCGGATCGCGTGAGTTTCATGGCGGTACAAAGATTTTCAATCGCTAAGTCTTGGCCAAAAACGCGATCTTTAAGTTTACGCTCAAGATGACGCAGGCGATTTTTATCCGAGTTAGAAATATTGCGTGTGGGAATACGAACCATCCGTGCAACAATGGCTTCAATTTCTCGAGCACCAATGATTGTTTTACGTTTATGAAAGGGTCTAAGCGCTTGGTAAGCACCTGCTTCATCGACAATATCAATTGCTTTATCGGGAAGAAAACGATCAGGCAGATAACGCGCGGCTAACTCGACGCTGGCACGTAATGCATTGAGTCGATACTTTACTTGATGGGTAAGCCTTGTAAAATTTCAATGGTTTCTTCGACATTCGGTTCCGGGACATCAATCTTTTGGAAACGTCGTGCTAAAGCCCGATCTTTTTCAAAAATACTGCGATATTCTTGATAAGTGGTTGCCCCAATACACTTGAGTTCACCCGTGGTGAGTAAGGGTTTAATCAAGTTCGATGCATCCATCACCCCCCCGGAGGCGGCGCCGGCACCGATCACAATGTGAATTTCATCAATAAACAAAATCGATTGTGGTTCTTGTTTTAATTGTGCTAACAAGGCTTTAAAACGTTTCTCAAAATCACCTCGATATTTCGTTCCAGCCAATAAGCTTCCCAAATCTAAAGAATAGACGGTACTTTTTCGTAAAGAAGCGGGCACTTGTTTGTTAACAATCGCTTGTGCGAGTCCTTCTACAATTGCGGTTTTTCCAACTCCGGCTTCTCCGACTAAAAGCGGATTATTTTTTCGACGGCGGCATAAGATTTGAATCATCCGGGCTAACTCTTCTTGACGGCCAATCAGCGGATCAATTTTTTCAGCGTGCGCCTTACTATTTAAGTTGATCGCATAGAGTTCAAGTGGAGTATTGCCTGGACCTTCAACCGGGACTTCTTCTTCTAAGATGAATTGACTGAGTTTTGCGTCGGGGGGGGTGGCGTGGCCGCTGTGTTGTTTAACCTTGGAAAATCTTGCGCTATATAATTGAGTAAATCTGAGGCGCGTAATATTTTCACGGCGTAAAAAGTAAATCGCTTGACTATCCTGTTCTCCAAAAATAGCGGCCAAGATATTCACGCCATTGACTTCTGCTTTGCCACTGGATTGAACTTGAAAAATTGCGCGCTGTAATACTCGCTGAAAACCTAAAGTCGGTTGAATGTCTAGATTTGGATCGGTCTCTGGAAACAGGGGAGTCGTAGCGGCAATAAAGTTATTGAGCTCATTTTTAAGTCGCTCAATATTTGCACCGCAGGTTTTTAGCGCAGTGACAGATGAGTTTTCATCCAAAAGCGCTAATAATAAATGTTCAACAGTTAAATATTCATAACGTTTTTCACGAGCTTGTTTAAAAATCGCATTTAAACTTAACTCAAGTTCTTTACTAAACATGGTCAGACCTCCGTCATTAGTGTTAACTCCGTGTTTTCCGGTATAAAAAACGGGTACCACTGTTTTTCTTAAGCTAGGTTTCCATGTTAAAAAAATAATTGTCCCCTTCCTTTTCAGCCTAGCCGAATTTTAAAGATTTGCGAATTTTAAGGTATTTTTTAAATCAATTTTAAAGTTGATCATTGGATTACAACAAAACGAGAAAAACAAGCAAGTGCTTATTTTAGAGTGGTGAGAACGATTATTGAGGGAGTTGGATAATCAGCCCAAGCGATTTGACCACGTGTTGCCGAGTACACCAAAATTAATCCATGTGATCAATAATGGCTTGGCCAAAATCAGAACAGCTCACTTCTTGAGCGCCCGTCATGAGTCGGGCAAAATCGTAGGTAACGGTTTTGGCGCGAATGGCACCGGCTATCCCGGCCAGGAGTCGATCAGCGGCTTCATTCCAACCAAGATGACGGAGCATCATTTCTGCTGAAAGAATGATCGAACCGGGATTGACTTTATTTTGACCGGCATATTTGGGTGCTGTGCCGTGGGTCGCTTCAAACAAAGCCACTTCATCACTCAAATTAGCACCCGGCGCGATACCAATTCCTCCTACTTGCGCCGCCAAGGCATCAGATAAATAATCCCCGTTCAGATTCAATGTTGCGACGACACTGTATTCAGCCGGACGTAATAAAATTTGCTGTAAAAATGCATCGGCGATAACGTCTTTAATCACGATTTCTTTTTGAGTTTTAGGGTTGATCAACGATATCCAGGGACCTTCACCGATGATTTTCCCACCAAATTCGTTTTTGGCTACGGCATAACCCCATTCTTTGAAGGCACCTTCTGTAAACTTCATAATGTTACCTTTATGCACGAGTGTCACCGAAGGTAAATCTTGGTCAATCGCATATTGAATGGCGCGTCGCACCAAACGTTCTGAACCCGCTTGAGAGACCGGTTTGATACCAATTCCACAATGCGAGGGAAAACGAATTTTTTTGACGCCCATTTCGTTTTGGAGAAACGCAATCACTTTATCCGCTTCTGCACTGCCGGCCGCCCATTCAATTCCCGCATAGATATCTTCTGAGTTTTCACGAAAAATAACCATATTGGTTTTTTCTGGCTCACGTACCGGGCTAGGAACGCCAGAAAAATAGCGTATCGGTCGCAAACAGACGTATAAATCCAGTTCTTGACGTAAGGCTACATTTAACGAGCGGATACCGCCACCAACCGGAGTGGTCAAAGGTCCTTTAATCGAAACAACGTACTCACGTAAAGCAGTTAATGTTTCTGCCGGCAGCCAAGCGTCTTTTCCATAGACTTGGGTGGCTTTTTCGCCTGCATACACTTCCATCCAGGCAATACTGCGAGTGGACCCATATGCTTTTTGAACCGCCGCATCGACAACTTGTTGCATAACGGGGGTGACGTCTACACCAATACCATCGCCTTCAATAAAGGGAATAATCGGTTGATTAGGTACTTGCAATGTTTGATCTGCCTGCAGAGTAATTTTCCCACCTTGGGATGGTATTTTAATTTTTTGATAGGGCATAAGAGGTTCCTCATTATTCGATGTGTGGGCGCGCTAAAATCAGTTGCGCAGCATTTTACAGGATTTTATAACTAGGTGCGACTTCATCCGCCTGGATGCCTAAAATAATCGGCGCTGTTTCGTAATAAATGGAGGAAAAGGTATGGTTCCGACCCTGTCGCTGGCTAGAGAATTTGATCGTTGCAAGGACTGATTTTAACTATAAGTAAACTGAATAGGACGGATTCATAAAAGTAAATTAATGTGTGATTGTACAGAAAAGAGTAAACGTTTTATAGCTATCCACTCGATATGTAAAACCGATAAATTATACCGTATTTTTTAGAATTTTTTGTTTTGCTTTAATGATAAAGTAATTTATAATAAATAATTATTTTTAAATCCTTAATAATGACAAGTTAAAAAATAAGAAAAAAATTTTTCTTAAAAATTATTTTACCTTAAAAAATAAGCGGCTTGTTTTAGAATTACTGTGTGCTGATTTTGCTGAGCACCATGAATATTTAGTTAATAACCTAGAATATTTTTTGCAAAACCTTGTTACCAAACTATCGTCTGTTTAATTAATTTTTTCTTTATGTATAACAGACTTGGAAACAGGGTTGTATGACGCACAGGATATTTCTGGCTGTTAACCGACCATTACCTTATTCACTTAAATCAAGGAAAGAAAGGCCCATTATGTTACCAAAACCACAGCAATCGTTAAACTTTACTCAACAGACTAGACAGTTTGATGAAGAAACGAATATATTTTTTTCATCGCCTACCCCGGAGGCAAGCAAGCCAAAAGGACTGATACAGAAATTGTATGGCTATTTACAATACGGTATGTATTCGTTTCGTTATTTAAGACAACGGGTTCTTTCACAAAACGAAGCGTTTGTACTGAAGATAGACGCGATACCTTTTACAGCCGATATCAATACATACTTGCTTTCAAATCAATCCCATTTTAGGCTAGAAAATCAAAGAAACTATTTAAAGCCAATTGATTTAAATATTAGGATGATTGACACACATTTTACGCCAAAGTCAGCGAATCTCTCTTTTTTTCCGACGAATCACTTCCTAGATATTCAGGGCTTAATACCTTGGACACAAATAATTTTGTATTACCTTCGAAAAAGTAATGCAAGTTCATTACAAGATAAAAAAATAGATTCAACTAATTTTTTTAGAGATTTTACGCAAGTCCCAAGTAATGAGGCTTCATTTTTCAGGCAATACACAGAAAAAAACATCAGTATTTTTAATCAAAGATAGTGAGTAATCGACACAATCTCAATGCAGATAGCGGATTGAAAACATCCTTGTTTGATTATGAAGTGGCTAAACAGAGGGTGTAAGTGTTACGTCTTGATCTTGAGCAGAAGTTCGATCAATTTCTTTAATGTGAGTAAAGAAGGTTCGGTGTCGGGACAGTAATCGGTATTCCGAGAAAGTAATGGGTTCATAAGACTCAATGGAAGTTTTATTTTTGGCGTCCTCTGGGGTAAAGGTTCTATAAAAATTAACGGGAAGATGAGCGTGAGCACTCCATATTAAGCCTAATTTGGAAAGTCTTCTAAACATTAAGTTATCTAAGGCTTTGGCTACACAGCCCTGATCTTCTGTTTTGTCTTGATCACAATAGAAGGCTTCTTTTTGTGAATATCCTTGTTGATCGCCGCCATATAAGAAAGCTAAAAATAGTTTGAAAACATTATTAGGATATTCGGGCGAGGTTCTTGCCGAGTGACTATGATTATTTTTTGATTAATGTATAGATGAAAAAAGATTCAAGATATTTTTGTACTTTACGTTTAAGACAAGCCGATACCGAAAGATAATCATAATGATCACGTAAAAAATGCGCATAAGAAATCAGCAGTTTTTCTGCAGTCCATTTATCAAGATTCGCGGCTTGAGAAAAGAAATCAATTTTGGTTTTATCAATCACGATACCTTGTGCAATGGAAGTAATTAATGTATGGTTAATTGTCCCATAATCAATGCCTAACGCATCATTGATTTGATTGAGGGTAAATTTTGCAATACCCTTTTCAGCAGTTAAGTCCCGTGCCTCTTCAAAGCCATAAACCAAGATAACACCCAATGCATCAAATTTTTCGGCGGGCAGTTTCATTTCAAGTAACGTAAATTCGATTGTATTTTTTTGTAAAATTTCTGTGAAATGGGAAGGTGCTATATTTAATAGTTGATCGATTTGTGTTTGTGAGATCGTTGTTTGCTGCCCTAGTAAGTAAAGTCGGGTTGCGTACATCGGTAATTTAGACGCGATTAAAAAATGAGCTACATTTGTTTCAGTTAAAAGATTATTTTTTTTAAGTTCATGCAGTATCCAAATGAAACTAAATGGATCAGGATGAGATAATAAATCAATCAGGATGAGCTGAGTTAAAAATTCTAATAAATTGTGTTGTCGTAAAATAGTGTTAAACAGCGTAGAATCAAATAATTTTTGTAGTATTTGTATTTGTTGAGTGCTTAAATTCAGAGGATGCTTTTGTTTTACCAATACATCGGTGAGGTATTTTGTTGGGAAAATCAGATTTAATGTTTTGTTTGGTCTGTCTAAACCCTGTCGATCGAGGTAAGTGTTCTCCGTTCTCGTCAGAGAAGAGAATGAATTGAAAAAAATAATATTTTTTTTAGAAACACATGATATGGTTTGAGCAGATTGACACGATTCATCTGCTACCTTAATTTCTTTAGGCAAATTAATTTCTCCGTTGAATATAGATAAAAAAGAACAGAAATCTGAACGTTAAAACGCGATAAGCAGCGCCCCATGTAAAACCTTAGTAAAATACTTTATTTTTAAACGATGTATCAAGAAGTTTTGCATTCTGCAAGATTTTTTCAAGAAAGCGAGCTTCGATAATTTTTCGTAATTAAATTATTATTATTTTTAATAATATTTTTTTTATTGTAAAATTTAATTTACATTGATTTTCTGGGTGCGACTTAGCTAAGAATTAGTCTAATCTATCTATAAAAAGCATAATCAGATTCTAAAGATTAAACACGAAGCTCAAAGATTAAGGCTCGTGTGACTAAGCACTAGGGCGCGCTCAGACAGATAAGATTAGCTAAAAATAGTTAAAAAACAATCCATTAACCAGTATTTGATTGTACAATTTACCTGCATTTTTGTAGAATGCAGGATAGTTAAGATTGATGAGATAAGCAGATGATTGACTTTTCCCTGGGGCAAAAAATTATTTTATGGTTGGTACCGCTCATTTTTGCGATTACCGTCCATGAAACGGCCCATGGGTGGGTCGCTTACCGTTGTGGTGATCCGACGGCCAAATTGCTAGGCAGATTAACGCTGAATCCGATCAAACATATTGATCCATTGGGCACGTTGGTGGTTCCTGGGTTATTGCTCTGGTTAGGTGGTTTTGTTTTTGGTTGGGCAAAGCCTGTACCGGTGACTTGGCGTAACTTGCGTAATCCACGCCGTGATATGGCGCTGGTGGCGGCGGCTGGGCCTTTTTCTAATTTTGTGATGGCTTTTTTTTGGGTGGCTATACTAAAACTAGCGGTGAGTGTCCACAATGCACCGTTTGCTTATATGGCTCAAATCGGAGTGTCGATTAATTTAGTGCTGATGCTGCTTAACTTATTGCCCATTCCCCCACTGGATGGCAGTCGTATTCTTGCTAGCTTACTTTCTCCAGTGATGGCCTATCGTTTAAATCAGATGGAAATCTATGGCTTCTTCATTTTGGTGCTTTTCTTAGCTTCGGGTGCGTTCAGTCGCTTAATTGGCCCCGTCCTATCTCAATTACAGAGCCTTTTTCTTAGTATTTTTGGCTTATAGGCAGTACACTACTCTACATGACTGTAAAACCTGTAACGACCGAAGAAGCCGTTTTGAACCGACCCATTGCGATGGTGCGTGGCCAACCCTTTGTCCAAATACCCGCTGATCTCTATATTCCGCCACAAGCCTTAGAAATATTGTTAGAAAGTTTTACCGGGCCGCTGGATCTTTTGCTTTATCTTATTAAGAAACAAAATTTTGATATTTTAGCGATTCCCGTCGCGGAAGTGACACGCCAATACATGCAATATATCGAGCTGATGCAAGTGTTGGAGATCGAGCTTGCGGCGGAATATTTAGTGATGGCAGCACTACTAACAGAAATTAAATCACGAGGGTTATTGCCCAGGCCCGTCGGAGCGGCAACGCCCGATGAAGCGGATCCACGCGTTGAATTAATTCGCCGGCTCCAAGAATATGAACAAATAAAACAAGCCGCGCAGACCGTAGACCAATTACCACGTCAAGAGCGAGATTTATTTTTAGCGATGATCCCGGTTGATCGTGAAGCCATAGCGCTCAGTCATACGATTGCGCCGACGTTGGACTTATCGTCCTTGCTTGCGGCGTTACAATCGGTTCTACAACGAGCAGCATTGAGAACCCATCATGCGATTACACCCGAGCCGCTTTCGATTCGTGAACGGATGACGCAAATTTTACAAAAACTGGCGACAGCACGCCAAGTGGAATTTACGACTTTATTTCAGGCGCATGAAGGAAAAAAGGGTGTTGTCGTCACATTTATTGCACTTTTAGAATTATCGCGCCAATCTGCGATTGAACTTTGGCAAGAAACACCTTTTTCAGCTATTACCGTGAGTATTAAATGAAATTTAAAAATAAAATAATAATAATTACCGGTGGCGCCTCCGGGATTGGTGCCGCAACGGCGCAGCTTTTTAGCCAAGAAGGTGCGCACGTGTATATTCTGGATAAAAAGCAAGCGCCATCGACATTACCCGCGACCATTCATTACTTGCAAACCGATGTTTCGAATGCGGAGCAAGTGCAACAAGCGGTTGCGCAAGTCCATGCACAACATCCTGTTATCGATTATCTATTTTGTAATGCCGGCGTGCACTTATTTGCAAATATTGAGGAAAGTAGTGTCATGGCGATTCAGCAGGTGTTGTCAACCAATTTGTTAGGGACGATCTACTGTTTGCAGCAAGTATTACCTTATATGAAGCAACAACACGCCGGCTCAATTGTCTTAATGGCGTCTGATCAAGCTTTTATTGCTAAGGAACAGTGTGCGGTTTATGGTGCGAGTAAAGCCGCCATTGCCCAATTAGCTAAAAGTACGGCATTGGATTATGCGGCTTACGGGATTCGCGTCAATTGTGTTTGTCCGGGTACAATTGATACGCCAATGTACCAGCGCGTGATTCAACAATTCGAAAAAAAGCCGGTGTCTCGGAAAGGCAGAAGAAGTTGCGCAGGTTGTTCGCTTTCTGTGTAGTGACGCCGCTTCTTTTATGACCGGTGCGTTAGTCAATGTAGATGGTGGCTATACGATTCAGTAGTTTTGTGCATGGCACTTAAAATAGTACAACATATGAGTATTCAATTACTGCATAAATATTCTACCTAAGCTCAAGTAAACGAGTTTAGGTAGAAAAGTATATAGCTAATGGTAATTAGTTTAGTGAAAAATGGTTTAAATTAGAGGCAGGTGGCGCTATAGATCTGTCGGAATGGGTTTGCAGTTGAAAAGTAGCATGGGGGTTACCCGTAATTTTTGAGATAGGTGTATTTTTTGTTTGTGTTTCTTTTTCAAGAATACTGTTAATTTTATTGAAAAGAGACTCGCATGTAGAGTTTTTTGTTAACATCGCCACTATTTCTGCTGGTAAGATTCCTGATAATTCTTTCGATACTTCTTCAATCCCATCTGCAACGAATTCAGATAATTTCATTTTATTTGTAGTGGTTCACCCGAATAAGAATCATTTTCTTTCAAGAAGTCAGATAAAATTTTAAATTCTTTTTCTTGGTTCATTTGCTCGAATAGATTTTCTATCGGATATTGTCTGTTGAGTAAATAATCTTGAGTGTAACCTTTAGGAACGATAGCTAGTTTTAGAATTTTTTCTACTTTAGCATTGATGAGTTGAGATAAATTATCATCAGGTTTTAACTAATTTTTTATAAATGTTACAACTTCTGTAGATTTTTTGTTTACAGGAGCTTGCTTTAAAGTTTCATCTTTTAATTTAGTTGATTTCTCTTGATCGAGCGAAGATTTTATTTTCTGGCTATTGTTAACAAGAATTTGTAATCTTTTTATCAAAAAATAATTATAAATTATTGTATCTTTTACTGGGGCGAGGGTAGGGATTTCAATTGATATTTTTCCTTTAAAAAAAGGATATGACAAAATAATACAAGTTAATAAAACAATTTTTGATGAAATATAGGCGCCAAATATATCTATAAATGGAGTAATTTTAGCTGGTTTCATAAAATTAGAGCTCATAAATGATCCCCTTGTATTCGGATTGCATAAGGGTAGTAATTCATGAGTGAGTATCAATGGTGCGTAGGCATTAACGTGCATGCTTTCTGCAAGTCTTGATTCTAAGTTCTTGAGCTTATCGATAGGTCCTATGATTGCTGCACAATGAATTAGCCTATCAATTTTTACATATTCTCCGACGGATTTTTTTATAAATGAAGGTATTTCTTTTTCAAATCCAGATTTATTAAAATCAACAACAATCGAGATGATATTTTCAGGATTTTTAGCGCTATTTTTAGTATTTAAAAGTTCAACTTCTTTTCGTGCTGTAATAAATACCTGATATCCTTGATTAACGAGTTCAATAGCCGTTGCTCTGCCAATCCCGGAGCTGCCCCCTGTGACCAGAGCTATTTTTTGAGACATATGATTAACTTTTTTTAATAGTTGTATTGTTGTACAATATAAAATTTTACTGAATTTCTTCTATTATTCATTTAATTCTATTAAAAGTAAATTTAAATATAAATCAATTTTTTATTTATGTTTTTTAAATGTATTTATAGGTTTATTTAATGACTATAAAAATTAATCCTTGTAACCTAACTGAGCAAAAATCCAAAATTTTAGGTCAGTTTTTGAATAAATCACCGCATTTTGTGATTCGTAATAAGAAATGGAAAGTGAATCTAGATGGAAAAAAAGTATCCTTTAAATTAACTCATACCTTAATTTGTCGACCGAGGATTGAACATAGTCCACAAAAAGCAGGATATCGCTATGAGGTAATGAATCATTATCCTTTAGGATCAGGTAATTTTGGTAGCGTTTATCCGAGTATAGCGACACTCGGTTTTGAGCAAGGGAAACTATTTTCTATTACTAATGGAAAATCGCGTGTTATAAAAATACAAGAAAAAACGCCGGGACAAGATGAAGCCTATTTGAGTCGACAGGTCCCTCATTTGCACATGAAGCCAATGGTTATCGATGATGAAAAACAAGAGTCTTTTCTCGTTTTCAAAAAAATGCCGGGTGAGAATCTCCAGACGATCTTAAAAAAGAATAAACTGACGATCGATCAAAAATACAGCTGAGTATACAAATAGTACAAGCCTATCAACAACAATTTAAAGCCTGAAAATATAATGGTTGATCTTTCTCATCAGAATAACCCGCCAGAGGTGAATATTATTGATTTTGGGTTAGCTAAGCAGCAAAAAGATTCTGATACGAAAAAATGCGTCGGTTCTTTTGATTATATGGCTCCTGAGGTATTGGCGGGTCAAGGCAGTCAAATAGCAAGTGATATCTATTCATTAGGCTGTATTTTAATACGCATATTTGCCGAAAAAAGTGCGCTCAATCGAAAGGAAGACAATTATTTGATAAAATAATAAATGATAGAGTCGTTCAACGAGAAGATTTGATTTGGAAATCTACGCTAGGTATCGATAAAATAAGGTTGGATGATCTTGATCCAAAAATAAAAGAACAGTTGATCCATTTACTGACAGGGATGATTGAAATTAACCCTAAAAAACGAATCACTATTGAGAGGATTACTCGCACTTAAAACGGTATTACATAATACGCCTTTTTTATCCTCTTTTTTATTTCCGCTCACCAGCAACTGGATCACTCCCTTTTACAAAAAAGATAAAATTTTGTTGTATCCGTTAGTAGGGTCGTGTGAACAGGGAAGGAGCCAATCTCCAAAAGACATGAATACGTAAATATAATAAATAAAAGGACATGACAATGCCAATATTGATTCAATTACTGCAGAAATGTTGTTTCGATTTTAATTCGGAGGAAAGGCTTTCGCTGCTCACAAGAAGTGTATTGAGACCGCAAAAAAATCAACCCGCTGGGCAAACCGAGCGCTCACGAACACCGTCGATAACACGACCACTTTTGCGCCCTCATTACTCAGGGATAGGCTCTTGAGTCTGCGGTATGCTGTTGACTATATTGCACGAAAAAATGCCTGGCCAGTTCCGACCGGGATTCAAATGTTGGCTCGTTCTTTAGATCGTCTGCCCGTAGCGAACGAAGCACAGTTGCTCGAAATCTTAGTACAGGTTAAAACGATGATAGAAGGGCGTATCAAACTCCGTTATTTAACAAGAGATTTAGAACCCCTTTCTATTTGGGTGCAGGAAGGGCAATTGAATTCGTAATTAGTGAGATTAAATGGTCATTGGCTAAGTCAGTGTCGTGCAACGCAGGATGCCTTGGTTAAGTTACATGGATGCTTATTTGAGATTCGTCGGGTAGCACAGAGTACGGGGCTTTTCAGAAAGCTCGGAGTCGTTTTATTGTTTTTGGCGAAAAACAACCAGAAGGTTTAGCGCGTATTCAACACTATTGGCAAAAGCTTCCTGAACGACTTTCGAGTAACAAACAAATCTTACTACTTAAACAGTTTATGTAACTTAGAAGATTATTCACTGAGAAATATGCTTCAAAAAATCGATCATCTTGTCATTCAAAGGCCAATCTTTTTTATCAAACCCAGCATTTTATAATACAAACTATTTTTAATTCACTCTCTGAAATCGATCAGCATTTATTGTTGGCGATAGACTTAGATGATAATACACCCTTGGCGCGAGATTTTTTACCCGCACCGTTGAGCTTACTCGCCAATCCTGAGAAATGAACAAGGATCTTAGCTATGGTTGAGCCATATCATCAGGCATCAAAAGACGTTTATCGAATGGATTATTTTTCTTCTGTAGAAAATGATCCGGTTTCTGAAGCCAACTTAGGTAATGTGCCGCAGAGTAGAGCCGCTAACCCGTCACTGGCTTTTGCTGCAAAGTGAAGCGTTCCTTCGTGTGTGATTTTGTTCTGAGCTTAAGCCCGACGCTAAATTGGTGACTACGGATAATACCGCTACTTTTAAGCCGCAATGTTGCGCAACGATTACTTCAGGAACTGTCGACATGCCAACGACATCCGCGCCAAGTTGGCGAAAAGCGCGAATTTCTGCGGGGGTTTCAAAGCTGGGGCCTAAAACACTAATATAAACACCTTCTGGTAAAGTTATGCCAATTTCTTGTGCGGTTTGTTGAAAAAGACGGCGTAGTGTGGCGTCATAGGCATTATCCATCGGAAAAAAACGTGGTCCCCATTCATCATCATTTCGGCCAGCGAGAGGGTTACCGGGTTGCAAATGAATATGATCAGAAATTAAAACCAACTGACCGGGTAACCATTCAGGACGTAACGAACCGACCGCATTGGTCATGACGACTGTTTCACAACCCAATGCTTTGAGGGTGCGTACAAATAATTTGAAGTCTTGGGCTTGCATGCCTTCATACGAATGAACACGACCCTGACAACAGAGGACGGGCATATTACATAAATAACCTAAAATCCAACGACCCGGATGCCCGGATACTTGACTCACTGGAAATCCAGGAACATCACTATACTCAATGGAAAGTGGATCGGTGAGCTGTTTTGCGAAGTTTGCTAAACCAGAGCCTAAAACAAGCGCTATTTTAGGTAAAAAATGAGGTCGTTGTGCACGGATATAGTCACGGACTTTTTCGGGGGAGTGGGTCATGATTTGTTCTCCTCGTGCATATCATTTGAGTTGGGAAGTGGAGTAAAGTCATCTGGAACGGTTGCGTTCGTATCGCTAAATAGAAATTGCTCCATTTCTTTTTTCAAAAAATGACGTGCTTGGTCATCGAGCGTACTTAAACGATACTCATTGAGTAACATAGTTTGTCGTTGAATCCATTGTTGCCAGACCGTTTGGCTAATCGAATCATAGATACGTTGCCCAACTTCGCCTGGATAAGGCGGAGCATCCAGGCCCACTGCAGATTGTTTAGACTTCACACAATAAATCATTCGACTCATAGGAAAACCAATCAAGCTAAAAAGAATAGAAAATTCGACGCATTTTAAAGCGCTATTTTTTCGTATTGATAAAATAATATCGTTTAAGCCTACATCTTTTGCAACGGTAAGGTTGATAATAACTTTTTAACCGGAGCAGCCAGGGCAATCGGCGTCAGTTGCTCAGTGTTATACCAGATTAGTGCGCGAGAATCCACGGCTGGGGTAGACCATTTTTTGATCCATAACTGGATGGGATGAATTTTCAATTGAAAATGAGAAAATGAATGTGCAATTACAGGATAAGAAAGCAAAGGTTTGGTGTTCGGCTGACAGCCATAGTGTGTTTGGGCGAAGTATGGAATATCTTCCGTTAAACTACACTCGGGTAAGCTCCATAAACCGCCCCAAATCCCCGAGGCAGGGCGTTTTTCGAGTAAAATTTCTTTTCGATCATTGATTAACAATAACATCCGGATAGAACGAGTCGGTTTGCTTGTTTTGGGTTTGGGTGTGGGAAATTGCTGTGGATCAAATTGTTGATAGGCCAAACAGTGTTTCTGTATCGGACAAATCAGACAGTCGGGTTTGGATCGTTTACAAATTAATGCGCCTAAATCCATGATCGCTTGCGTATATTCAGCGACTTGGTGGCGTGGGGTATATTGCGCGGCGATTTTCCATAAAGCCTCTTCAATCGGACGTAAACCCGGCCAACCCGTCTGCGCATGGACACGACACAAGACGCGTTTGACATTACCATCTAAAATGGGCGCAGATTCACCAAAAGCAAACGCTAAAATCGCACCCGCGGTGGAACGACCAATGCCAGGTAACGTTTGCAGTGCTTCGAGTGTCCGTGGGAACTCACCCTGATAGTCTGCAACGATACGCTGTGCGCACGTATGTAAATGGCGTGCGCGTGCATAATAGCCTAAACCGGCCCAATACTGTAACACGTCATCGATGGGCGCCGCAGCTAAGGCACAAATCGTCGGGAATCGCTCAACAAAACGGCCGAAATAAGGAATCACCGTTTTGACTTGAGTTTGTTGTAACATAATTTCTGAAAGCCAGATTCGATAAGGTGAGCGATCAGTTTTCCAGGGCAATTGTTTACGACCGTGTTGCTTAAACCAGCGTAAAAGACTGTGTTGAAAGGCAGCAGGAGAAAGTGGAGTAATATTCATGGTCTCGTTAGCCTAGACAAAGAGAAATCGTAACGCACCGTCTTGGTGCGTTACATTTAACTATCCGCAAGTAATTTACTTTCCTGCACTGAGCGAACAGAGCCGATTCTTCTATTCAAATAATTTCTTAAGATTCCATTCTTTTAATTGTTTTTGCAACTTATTTTTTATTTGATCTTTAATAAAGTCAACACCGCTTTCATCGAGTGTGGGTGCAACACGCAGCGTATCAAATGAACCGGTGAGTTTGAGCGGAATGGCCAAACCATCGGGGCTCCCGTCACTGTGTACCGTTTGGACACGCAGTCGATAATTAACTTGTTGTTGTGTAAGATGGATGATGCCTTTTCCAAGAATATGCAAACGCCCGCTACGAATGAGCAAATCGTTATTACTGAAAACACTATCCCGTATGATGAAATGCCCACTGAACTCATCAAAAGGTGTATCGTTACCTTGCGCAGGAGGCAAAGGTTTTTTTTGTAAAAGCGATTTTCCTACAGCAAGCCAATAGGAGAAGTTAATGCCGTGCAAGGTTCCATTTTGTAAATCAAATTGACCTTGCCCTTGTAAATTTTTTAATAACGTTTGCGTGTTATTACCTTGACTCGCTAAATTAAAGGCCGTATTGACATTGCCGCTCAGATAGACGGCTCGTCCATCACCCAGGGTTTGGTACACTAGCCCTAGATTCAGGCCCATTAATTGGTGATGCGAAATAAAGCGTTCGGGTTGTGTATTGAGATAAAGAGTGAGATCACCTTGGTAATGCCCTTGACAGAAATCTGCTTGCATTGGATTGATGCTTAACGTTTTATTTTGAAAGGAAAAAGGAAGCTGAATATTTTGTATGGTCAGGGTATTCCAGTGTAGCTGTTGAGTATGTAAAACTCCGGACCAGGAAGGATTCTTTAATAAATTTTCGCCGGTTAAGTTGCCAGTAAACTGATTTTGGCCCATAGCTAAACTTAATTCTGGCGCATTGAGTTGTGCCTGTGCTAAGTTGACCCGAGCGTTGGCTGCAACCACAATAGGCGGTGATTTGGGTCCTTTTTCGGTGCTCGGCAAGCGAATTTCTAAACGAAAGGGATGCAAATCGACAGTTTGTCCATCGGCGGCGACGTTGATTTGGCTGGTTAATTTAACATTCGTAGCGCGCGGCGCTTGATTCATTCGCAAAGCAAACTGTAAGGCAAAAAATGTGTTTTTGTTTGCTGCTAAGTTAGCACTTTTAAGCGATAGATTAGAAAATTCATAATGTTGTTGTTTGATTTGATCATTAAAAAACACATGCCCCTCATCCATATCAACGCCCGCGATAACAAATCCTAACGGTTTCAGTTTCTGTGTAGCACGAGTTTCGGTAGATGATGATTGCACTTGGTGAGGTGTAGAATGAGATTTTTCATTCCATTGCCAATTCACTTGGCCTTGCCGATTACGGACTAAATGAACAGTGAAGTCTTGTATTTGTAGACGACCGATTTCAAGTTGTTTGTGTAATAGAGGTAGTAGGCGGACTTGAATCGCTAATTTTTTTACTTCAGCAAACGGTTCTGAGCCAAAACCAGGTAAATTACCTAATTTTGCGTCATGGATCTGCAAGCCGAGCCAAGGAAATATCGACCAAGAAATCCCTTGTTTAATTTGTAATTCTCGACCGGTCACTCCAGCCAGGATCAAAGTAAATACAATACGGATGAGTCTTCTCATAAATTATGTTCCTTTGGCTCGCGTAGCGAACACATTGCTTGCTTGTTTTATTTGAATCGTAACGAGTTAAAATTGCTACGCATTAAAATCAAAATAACCGGTTCATAGAAAAGAAAACTGAACAAACGAAATTAATCTGCGAGGGGGACGGTTTCTAAGCGGTAAACACTATACGCCGGTTCTTCATAAGGATGCGCTTCAATTAAGGCGCGTATGACGGCTTTAAGACAGAAATCCTCGCAGACCATTTCCACTAAATACTCAGCCACCGTTTCTAACGTGCCGGGTTGACCTAAGGTAGGTTGGCTGTTTGCTAATGGCAAAAACTGCCCTTGTCCTAGAACTTGCCAACAACAGCATTTATAATTCCCTATTTGTCCAGCACCTTGGGCAAACATCGCCTGTTTGACAGGTTCAAGATGTTCGACAGGGATATAAACCATAATTTTATACATGTTGGCAGTATAACAAATTTTTTTAGTTGAGTAAGTTTGCGTTATGTCAAATCTATTTGCGGATCGCGTGTTTTCTGCACTGTGGCAGAATTATTGTCTGGATTATCCTTTGGCTTCTTTAATTTATGAAACCATACAGACGCAATATAATACAGTAATCCCTTGGGATCACGTGGCGTTTATCGATTTACCTGGGCCACACACCGGCAGAATACCTTTAATCGAACTCTGGCAAAGCATAGATTATGAAGTGCGTGGACAAGGTTATCTCGCTGAAAAACAAAATCCGTTTGTTTGGTTAGCCGAAAAAAACCAAGCACAACGACTGGCGAAACAAGCTTGGCCACAAGTGGTTGTTGCGGATTTTTATCGTGCGGCGCTAGCTCCCAAAGTACGTGCTATCGTTGATTATTATGCGGCGTTTGCACGACCGCTTGATCGACAAAAACTCTATGCCTTAAAAAAACGTGCCTTAGAAAATAAAGAGTGTGCAGAAGAATGGGTCACATTTATGATTGATTATCTTAAAGGACGGGATTGGCCGCTCCCTACGGTCGAAGAATTTACATTCGTGAAACAACACAATGAATTATTAGCCTGGGTCTTAGTGATGGGGCGACAAGTCAATCACTTTGGGTTAGCGATTCATCTGATCGAACATTTTTCGTCGCTACAGGTCTTTAATGAATGGATTCAAGCGACGTTGGCGATTCCATTGAATCAAGAGGGTGGGCTGATAAAAGGCGGTGCACAGCAAGAGATTGCACAAAGCTCTACGGCCGCAATCAAAAAAAATGTCCGCTTAGCCGATGGCCCCAGTCAATTAGCCGATCGTTTTATTGAATTTGTATGGCGTTATCCTAAAAAAAACAATGAAGATAAATCCTTGCTGTGGTCTGCATATTTTACTGATTTTATCGCAAAACAAGCCAATTATGTTGTAGAATCGTTAACATTAAAAAAATAAATGCCTACTTAATTAGCAAAAAATAGTTATTTTTTGCTATTGTTATTTTATTTAAAATCAAGCATGATCCTTTAGGATATAAATGGCGATGATTGAGGATCAAGATAAATTTTTTATTATTAAAAAATAAGTTTATTCTTTTTTGTCAAAACTAGGCTGATTCAATGGTAAAAGAATTATATTACGTCACCGGGAATCAAGGTAAATTTGAAGAGGTCGATGATTTTTTTACGAAGCAACATCTTAATTTTCAGGTTAAGCATTGTGCGTTGGATATCGAAGAAATACAAAGTTTAGATCAAAAAGTCGTCGTTACCGATAAAGTAAAAAAAGCATTTGCGCAAATTAAACAACCGCTTCTGTTGGATGATGGCGGTATTTTCTTTGAAGCGTATCCGTATTTCCCAGGCACCTTAACCAAATTTATTTTTCGTAGTTTGGGGTTTAAGGGAATTTTTAAGTTAGTCGAAGAAAACGCAAAAGCAGAGTTTATTTTACAGCTTGCTTACATCGATGCCACACAAATTCAATTATTTGAAGGGATTTGCCAGGGTACATTGGTGCATCCTCCGCAAACGGAGCCAGGCCATCCACAATTACCGTTTACCGCTATTTTCAAGCCCAATGGGTCCGATAAAACCCTGGCTCAATTACGTTATACTCCGGAATTTAGTCAGTATTCTTTTCGTCAGCAAGCGCTTCAAAAATTTATAACTTGGTACACAATGGAAAAATGTTAAAAGCAAAAAGTGACAATGGATTGTTACGTCGCACGATTCTTTCAGCGTGTTGTGGCACGATTTTGGAATGGTACGATTTTAGTATTTATGCTTATTTAGCGGCTATTTTGGCAAAACTATTTTTTCAAGCCGCACCTTCTTTGGCGTTACTGCTCAACCGACTTACCAGTCGATAGGGATTATCGCCCCGATTTTATTAATTAGTTTACGCCTCTTACAGGGGCGAATCGTTTGGTTCAGCTTGTTTTATTATTGAGTCGATTTCCTCGCATCGGCGAGGCTTATTTTCTTCTTTAATTTGGGCGAGCTCTGTCATTGGTATGCTTTGTGCTTCCTTGATGGTGAGTCTTATTTTTTGGTGGTTTCAAGGGGAAAGCTTATATCAGTGGGGCTGGCGTATTGCTTTCTTATTTGCAGCATTCAGTGGGTTTATTGGGTTTTATATTCGTGCAAAAACCATGGAAACTAGTGACTTTCAGAGTTTGCATGAGCAATGTGCCGTTGAACAGTATCCATTGAAACTGATTGTTGCGTCACATAAGTTATTAATGATCCAGCTGATTGGACTCTATCTATTCTCCGCGCTGGTGACCTATTTAGCCTTTATTTTTATGCCGATTTACTTAACGGATATTCTCAATTATTCGCGAACTCAAGCGCATACGATTAACACCGTGATGTTGTTGCTGCTTATTGTTATGGATATTTTCTTTGGTACGTTGTCCGATAAAATCGGTCGAAAAGGTTTGATGTTTACGTCGGCGATCAGTTTGAGTGTCCTGGCGTATCCACTGTATTATTTATTGTTACTCGGATCAAATACTGGCTTAGCGGGCGCATTTCAAGGCCCACTTTTAGCATTGACTATTGATTTGGTCCCGGTGTCTGTGCGCTATACTCTCGGTTCATTATCTTATAATTTAGCCTATTCCTTTTTTGGCGGGACCGCGCCCATTTTGGCATTATCCTTGATTAATAAAACCGGTAATAAAGCAATTCCGGGTGCTTATTTAGCGTTCGGGGCGATGATTGCAACGTTTAGCTTATTTAAATTGACTGTGAAAAAAGTGCGTAAAGTTAGTTTAAGTACGATGCTATAATGCTTTGTAGCACTGGGTATGGCTCGGTCGTTTCCAGTGGAATTAGATGATCGGGTGTTTTCCAAGCGCGCAGCCAAGTCATTTGCCGTTTGGCTAATTGCCGTGTGGCGATGATGGTGTGTTCTTGCATAGCGGCGTAAGTTAATTTTCCTTGTCGGTACTGCCACGCTTGCCGATAGCCAACGCTGCGTATAGACGGTAAGTTTTTCATTTAAATCACCTCGTTGCCAGAGTTGTTCGACTTCTTCCATAAAACCTTGCGTTAACATCGTTAAAAAACGCTGCGCAATTTGCTGTTGATGGCGTGCTCGATCCATCGGCAGTAAGAGGAGATTAACAAACTGGTAAGGAAGTGGCTTAGAAACAGTGTGTTGTTGCAGTTCGGAAAGCGTTTTACCGGTGAGTTGTATGACTTCTAAAGCACGGAGTAAGCGTTGAGGATCATTGGGATGAATCCGTTGCGCTGCTTCTGGATCTAAGATCGCTAATTGTTGATGTAATGCGAGCGCACCCTGTTCGAGTAAAGCGTGCTGTAACTGTTGGCGTAATGGCGCATTGGCTTTGGGGAGCGAGGCTAAGCCATGTTGGAGGACGTGAAAATAGAGCATCGTGCCACCGACTAACAGCGGGACACGTTTTTGTGCGACGATCGTGTGAATCTGGTTTAAAGCGTCCTCTCTAAAATCACCGGCGGAGTAGGGTTCGTTAGGGTCACGAATATCAATTAAATGGTGAGGGATTTTTTGACGTAGATTCAAGGGCGGTTTGGCAGTACCGATATCGAGTCCACGGTAAATCATAGCCGAATCAACGCTGATAATTTCCAAAGGAAAATGTTGCGTTAACTCAATAGCGAGATCCGTTTTCCCAGTGGCCGTCGGCCCTAACAAACAAAAAACAAGCGGTTTAGCGTCCACGTAAAAAAACCGATCTAATTCTTGGAGTGAAAATTGCTTCCAGGTTGGACGACCGTGATTACATTGATTACTGCGTTCAGTGCTTTCCATATCACGGAGTAACTGATTCATTTCTAATAAAGTGAGTGTTCGGTTAGCACGGACCGCATTCCGACAAGCCAGGCTGGCCAACAACGCTTCTATTTTAGCGGTTAGGCGATCACTGGTTTCATATTCGCTTAAATCATGAATGACTTCGCGAATTAATGATTCAATCTCTGTTGTCGATAACAGGGCCGGAATACGACGGACACGGATGGTTTGTGGACCGAGTAATTCGAGACCAAACGCACATTGTTCAAATAAAGCTTGATTTTCTTCAACCAGTTTCATTTCGTGCTCAGTGAGCGTTAATGTCATTGGGAGCAGTAATAGTTGTGCCTTGAGTTGATTTTGTTTGAGTGCCTTTTTCAGTTGTTCATAGACAATCCGTTCGTGGGCGGCATGGATATCGACTAACACTAGACCAGAACGATTTTGTGCCAGAATATACAGCCCATGGAGTTGCGCTAACGCAAAGCCTAAAGGTGGAACCGTTTCAGTGGGTACATTGTGTGGGGTCGCTAAATCAAACGTATAACTGGCCCGCTGTGGACTTGCGATACGCGTCGTTTGTGTGGGTTGCGCTAAAAATCGACTGTGTTCGTTTGTCTTGCTCGGGAGGGGGTAAGCGTGTGGTTCGTGATGAGAAGTGGTCTCTACCTCAAAAGAAGTCGGTTCTGGCGCTGAACACTGAGTGGGTGTGAATTCAGGGCTGGGTTTTGTTTCAGGTTCAGAGTGCAATGCGATCTTTTGCGTCGGTGATTGCGATGAATGAAAGGAGGGTTCACTCCCTTGTGGTTTTGTTTGAGCCAGGGATCGTTGTAAGCATTGTTTAATAAACTCATATACGATGCGATTTTCACGAAAGCGTACCTCATGCTTAGCGGGATGAGCGTTAACATCGACTAATTCAGGATTTAAGGTTAAAAATAAAATGAACGCCGGGTGTCGTCCCTGATACAGGACATCTTGATACGCTTGTTTTACTGCATAGGTTGACTAAACGATCTTTGACAATCCGATTGTTCACATAAAAGTATTGGAGATCCATTTGTGAACGAGAAAAGGTCGGTAACGAAATCCAGCCGCATAGGCGCATGGTTTGGCTTTCTTCTTCAAAATAGAGTGCATTTTCAATAAAAGGACGGTGACAGACCACTGAAATACGGCTTTCTTTTTCTGTTTGGCTGTGCGCGACAGGAAGTGTAAAAATTGAGCGTTTATTATGTTGTAAGGTAAACGCCGTCGAAAAATGGCTTAAAGCTAAACGACGGACCCATTCCTCAATATGCGAAAACTCGGTTTGTTCTTTACGTAAAAATTTACGCCGCGCAGGGGTATTAAAAAAGAGATCACAGACTTCAACCGTTGTGCCTTTGGGATGAGAGATTGGGGTTAACGCCGTATTTTGCTGATAATCTGCCGCCAGTTGCCAGCCTTGTTGACTATCATCGATCGACGAACGCAGGTATAGTCGCGCGACAGAGCTGATACTGGCTAAGGCTTCCCCACGAAAACCTAAGGTTTGAATCGCTTCTAAGTCGGTTAAACAGTGAATTTTACTGGTTGTATGGCGCTTCTTTATAGATTCCCTGGCCATCGTCGCGCACGCGGATGCGTTGTACGCCCCCTTTATCAACTTCGACTCTAATTTTTGTACACTGTGCGTCAAGACTGTTTTCAATCAATTCTTTAACGATAGACGCTGGTCGTTCCACAACTTCTCCGGCTGCAATTTGATTAGCAAGCTGGGGGGCTAAACGCTGGATACGTGAAGGCATGGGTGAACTTCAATTGGCATTTAATTCTAACAAAATTTTACCGTAGAAAGAATCATCACTCCGCACCGTTTTTTACCCTATTCGTGGAAAACATCAATATTCACGGAGTTTATAAGTTATTTTTGTTAGACTGAGTCTATTTTTATTTGCTAATACGGGTACCGCTGGGCAAAATAACAGTCATCTGCTGGATATTCGCTATTTCTTTTAAAGGGAGAGGGTGAGAGGATCGATGTGAATGCTTAACCATTAGAAGAGAGGAGGATGGTTTTGGGGTAAATGAGCCAAGTAACAATAAAAAATCTGAAAAAATAAGGTGGTTTACATTTTATTAAAGATAAATAAACGTTGAATCGTGAAAGAAAGAAGAAATAACGCAATCTCAGCAATAATTTTACTGTTATAGATATTCATCCCCATTCCGTGGATTATTCGAATGAAGCTATAGGCAATTAGTCCAAGTACACTGGCTAAACCGGTATATTTCAGCATCGCTGGAAATAATGCATTTTGACTACGAAAGGCTAATTGTTGATTTAATTTAAAGTTTAATGTGGCGGATAACGCTCGACCAAGTAATACCGCGAGAAAAATATTCTTTTTTAGGGTGTACATCAACGAGAAAAGCGTAAAATCAACGAGCGCGGAAAAAAATGAAATCGCCGCAAAACGAATAAATACAAAATAGATTTTTATCGAATCAATCAAAGGATTGAAATGCGAGGTACGATTATTTTCTAAGTAAATGGTCTGGATCGGAATTTGTTGAATAGAGGTACTCTTTTTTTTCGCAATTAAGAGCATTTCCATAAGCGGATGTTTTAGAGCTTAATAAATCAGGGATTAAATGACGTGGAATTGCTCTTAAACCCGTTTGGGTGTCTTGCCAAGTCGTTTTAGTCAGAAGACGAAGTGTCCAGCGAGTGATTTGATTGCCGAAACGACTGCGCCACGGTACCGGTTGTTGATCAAACTGCCTCACTCCAAGATAAAGGGATTGTGGATTATTTGAAAATTTTGCACTCAGATGTTGAATATCTTCAGGCGCATGTTGCCCATCGGCATCGGCGGTGATGATTCCTGGTTCATCTGGGGTGGCAATACGTAGCCAGTGCCTAAAGCCGGTTTTTAATGCTTCACCTTTTCCTTGGTTAGACGTATGTCTTAACAGCTCTATCTGATAGTTCTGTGCTTTTGCAAAGATCGGTGCATAATCGTGATCCGAACCATCATCGACAACAATAATCCGTTGTTGAGAAGAGGTTTGGCGAAGTGCATGCAATAAACTAAGCAATTTTTCATCCGGCTGGTAAGCGGGAATCAAGAGGGTGGGGAGTGTGTCATCCATTAACATAATCTCCTGAGTATAAGGAAAACGATGACAAGAGGCTAGCTTCTTGTCATCAATATCGGGTTAATCTAAACATTGAAGAGCCGATTCGTTATCAAGCAGTGCGGAGAGCGAGTACTTGTTGTCCGGATGGCGTATAAGCGTCGAGTTGGACGTGGCGTTGTTGCTCGTCAATACTTAGGAAAGTGAGTTGTATATCCGGTGGGAGCAGTACTGAAGAGGCCCGCTCAGGCCATTCAATTAACCAGGATGTTCCAGTCGATAGAGATCAAGATGATACAGAGGTCGTTTCGATAGCGGGTATTCTTCAACCAGTGTGTAAGTGGGGCTGCGAACAACACCGCTATAACCTAAATGCTGAATAAAATGACGTGCAAACGTGGTTTTCCCCGCGCCCAACGGACCACACAGAAAAATAACGATTTTGTCTGTCAGTAAGCAACAGTCCGCTAATGTTTGCGCGAGCTTTTTTGTTTCTTCTTCCGTTTTGAGTATCTGGATCGACATATAAAACCTTCATCTTTCCAAAAGTAACCTCGTGCGTGCCGCGTGTTAAAGATACCCACGGCTTCAACGCATTATTGCTCTAACTTCTTGTATTTTACGCGTTTTTCTTTAGAGGTGCCTTCTTTTCCCGGGCGTATCTGATCGTCTTCTTCAAACGCTAAAATATGCGTCGCAATACGGTCTAAAAACCAACGATCATGTGAAATCACCAATGCACAACCAGCAAAACTCAATAAAGCTTCTTCTAGTGCGCGTAAAGTTTCAACGTCTAAATCATTGGTCGGTTCATCTAAAAGCAACACATTCGCACCGGCGCGTAATAGTTTTGCTAGGTGGACACGATTTCGCTCCCCACCGGAAAGATCTTTAATAAATTTTTGTTGTTCGCTACCTTTGAAGTTAAAACGACCGACATAAACGCGGGAAGGAATTTGAAATTGATTAATCGCGAGAATATCTTGTCCTTCGGAAATTTCTTGCCAGATCGTGTTTTCAGGATTCAAGGTATCTCGACTTTGATCAATATAAGCGATTTTTACGGTGTCACCAAGACGAATTGTTCCCGTATCCGGTTGTTCCGTACCCATCAACAAACTTAAATAAAGTCGATTTTCCGGCTCCATTGGGGCCAATAATTCCGACAATCGCCCCTTTAGGAACACTAAAGCTCAGTTGGTCAAGTATTTTGCGCGATCCAAAGCCTTTGCTTAACTGTGTGACTTCCAATACAACTTCACCTAAACGAGGTCCGGGAGGAATATACAAGGATTGAGTTTCGGCACGTTTTTGGAAATCGTGTGAGCTTAATTCTTCATAACGTGCCAAACGCGCTTTGCTTTTCGCTTGGCGGCCTTTCGGGTTACTGCGTACCCACTCAAGTTCAGTTTTTAAGGCTTTCTCATGGGCCGCTTGTTGTTTTTCTTCAAGCGCTAAACGTTTTTCTTTTTGTTCTAACCAAGCGGTATAATTGCCTTGGTAAGGGATCCCTCTAAAATCCAACCAGCAACATTGTCTAAAAAGTAGCGATCGTGGGTGACGGCCACAACCGTACCCTTTCTGCATCCAAATGGTTGGTGGGTTCATCTAAAAGCAACATATCCGGGTTAGACAAAAGTAGACGGCATAAAGCGACACGTCGACGTTCTCCCCCCGAGAGTTGCGTGACATCGGCTTCCCATGGGGGTAAACGCAAGGCATCGGCGGCAATCGCCAGTTTGCGCTCAATATCCCAAGCCCCTTGCGTTTCAATTTGCGTTTGCAATTCGCCTTGTTCTTCAATCAAACGGTTCATTTCCGCATCACTTAAGGGTTCTGCAAACCGCATACTGATTGCGTTGTACTGATCTAATAATTGTTTGGTTTGTGCAATCGCTTCTTCGACATTGCCACGCACATCTTTAGAGGGATCTAATTGCGGTTCTTGTGGTAGATAACCAATTTTGATACCGCTCATGGGCCGGGCTTCCCCGGTAAATTCAGAGTCGATTCCCGCCATAATGCGTAATAAGCTCGACTTTCCTGAACCATTGAGTCCTAAGACGCCAATTTTGGCGCCAGGAAAGAAAGAAAGCCAAATGTCTTTCAAGATTTGTCGTTGTGGTGGGACAATCTTGCTGACGGCTTGCATGGTATAAATATATTGTTGTGACATGAAAAAGTTTGATCGAATGAAGTGACTTGAGGCCGCATACTACCAATAATTCAGGATGCTGACTAGATTTTATCTCTCTTTTACACACCCTTTTCTAGACCAAAACAGTCAAGCAGTGTACTTTTAGCATCGATAGGTAGAGAAAAAAATAAATTCTATTAAAAAATCAGTGATTTATTTTTAGTAAATTGGTTTAGTTCAGGTGAAAACTACTTCGCTCTATCAAGCGTTGCAACGCTTTATTTTTTATGCGATCGCTCAATAAAAGTTAGAGATCCGTAATAATTTGTCTGAACTTCTTTTCAATTCACTACCTGATTTTAGGTATTTTGAGAGGAGAGAAAAAGGATAAGTTGTTGACATAGTCTCAAGCAAATTGAGCGCTATTTTTTATACGCGAACAATCAGGGATAATAGAGTAAAATGCATTTAATCGTAAAAAAGTAAGTGACCAAATAAAAAATTTAATTTACTTTCGATTCGATTTAAATGAATGATTAGATAAAATTGGCTTTTTTGCGCGAGACTCTTAAAAACAGTACACTACGTTCTCTTAGAATGTTAAGGTTTCGCTATGCAAATGGATACTTCCATTTTGAACCCTCTCAGCGCTGTTCAAAGCAGTGACTCGATTTTAAGCGAGAGTTTTTCTATGTCCTATTCATTATCACAAACTATTGCAGAATTTGACCCAGAACTTTGGCAAGCACTGCAAGCCGAAGTGGAACGTCAAGAAATCCATCTGGAGCTGATTGCTTCAGAGAATTATGCAAGCCCACGTGTATTACAAGCACAAGGCTCGGTATTAACAAACAAATATGCAGAAGGTTATCCTGGAAAACGTTACTATGGGGGCTGTCAATATGTCGATCAGATAGAACAATTAGCGATCGCCCGCGCTAAACAATTATTTAAGGCAGACTATGCCAACGTGCAACCGCATTCTGGATCGCAAGCCAATGCTGCGGCGTTTATGGCGTTATTGAATCCCGGTGATACCTTATTAGGTATGGATTTAGCACACGGTGGTCACTTAACTCATGGATCAAAAGTGAGTTTTTCCGGCAAAAATTATCAAGCGGTTCACTATGGCGTGGATTCGTGCACACAACAGATCGATTATGAACAGGTGGCGGCTTTGGCCAGAACGCATCGCCCGAAGCTGATTATTGCTGGATTTTCGGCCTATTCCCATTTTGTCGATTGGTCACGTTTTCGCGAGATTGCCGATGAAGTAGGTGCGTATTTAATGGTAGATATGGCGCATGTTGCAGGGTTAGTCGCGGTGGGTTTATACCCTTCACCGATTGCGATAGCGGATGTTGTCACGTCGACCACACATAAAACGCTCCGTGGTCCTCGGGGGGGATTGATTTTAGCCAGAGCCAATCCGGAAATTGAGAAAAGATTAAATTCAGCTATTTTCCCCGGGCTACAAGGGGGACCTTTGATGCAGGTGATTGCCGCGAAAGCCGTCGCCTTTCAAGAAGCGTTAGCGCCTGAGTTTCGTTCTTATCAGGAACAAGTGTTGCTAAATGCCCAAGCGATGGTGGAAGTATTAATTGGCCGTAGTTATAACATTGTGGCCGGTGGGACACAAAATCATCTGTTTTTAGTTGATTTAAGGGAAAAAACGTTCACGGGTAAACAGGCGGAACAGGTCTTAGAACAAGCCCACATTACGTTAAATAAAAATATGTTACCGAATGACCCGCGATCGCCTTTTGTCACCAGCGGCTTGCGTGTCGGCACGCCGGCATTGACGACACGTGGACTTCAAGAAAAAGAAGCCAAACAGGTCGCCACTTGGATCGCCGATATTTTGGATGATATCGAGAATCGCTCAAAAAATTGAGGAAATTCGTCAACAAGTCATAGCCTTATGCCGACAGTTTCCAGTATACTCCTGAACGTAAGCCATTTTTTAGACTGAGGGAGCGTTCTATACTCTTGACTGCATGAAGCACCGTAGCGTAAAAACCGTGTATGTTAGTCAAGGATATTATTTAGCAAAAAGCGTTCAGTTCGTGGAACCAAAAATAAACGAGTCATGTTGGATATTGGGTTTCGCTTTTTTAGGATAGCCGCCGTATGTATTGTCCTTTTTGTAATGAAGCAGACACGCGGGTGATTGATTCACGCCTAAGCAGTGATGGTCATCAAGTCCGTCGCCGTCGCGAATGCCCACGTTGTAATGAACGATTTAGTAGCTTTGAAACCGCTGATTTAGGGTTGCCGCGGGTAATTAAACGCGATAATACACGCAGTACGTTTGATCAAGAAAAACTGCGTGCTGGGATGCTCAAAGCACTCGAAAAACGACCGATCAGTAGCGAGCAGGTGGATAGCGTCATGCTCCGCCTAGTGAAGAGATTACGTTCTTCGGGTGAGCGTGAGATCAGTTCGCGACAATTGGGCGAGTGGGTCATGGAGGAGCTCAGTGAGTTAGATCCGGTTGCTTATGTACGCTTTGCATCGGTTTATCGAAGCTTTGAAGATATTCAGGCGTTTAACCAAACGGTAGAACAACTCAAACAACATCATTTTTCTGATAAGAAATCGACGCATGAAACCGAAAATAAAAAGTAAATCCTTCAAATCACGTCAACGGGCACGGCGCTTTGCGATGCAAGCCTTGTATCAGTGGCAATTAACCGCGCATTCTTTTGTGGAGTTAAGAAAACAGTTTCTTGCACAAGAAGAAATGGTGAGTGTCGATACGGCTTATTTTGAAGCGTTAGTTCAAGGAGTCATTACGCAACAATCTGTTTTGGATCAACAGTTAGTTAGCGCCTTAGATCGGCCTTTAAAAGAATTGAACTTAGTAGAATGTGCCATTCTCCGTTTAGCGGTGTATGAACTGTTACAGTGCCCAGAACTCCCTTATAAAATCGTTTTAAATGAAGCCATTGAACTTGCCAAAGAGTTTGGTGCAATAGAAGGTTATAAGTATGTCAATGGTACTTTACATGCATTAGCAAAAAAATTGCGTCCGTTAGAAGTGAATGGGTCCTAATTCCGACCAAATCAATCCATGAATGAATTTTCAGCGATTCAACACTTTTTTACACGATCTTCCCATTCCTTACGCTCGGATGTGAAGCTTGGAATAGGGGATGACGCCGCCTTACTCCAACCACCTCCCGGCCAACTTTTGGCGATGACAACCGATACGTTGGTGAGTGGGCGACATTTTCCAGAACAAACGTGCGCAGCCGACATCGCTCACAAAGCGCTTGCGGTAAACTTGAGTGATTTGGCGGCGATGGGCGCAACACCCGCCTGGATTTTATTGGCATTAACCTTACCAGAATTATCAGACATTTGGCTGGATGGATTTACCAAAAGTTTTTTTCAGTTAATGGATCGCTTTGCTTGTCAACTCGTCGGTGGTGATTTAACGCAAGGTCCTTTAAGCATTACGATTCAAGCCATTGGTTTTGTCAGTCCACAAAACGTGTTACGGCGTCAAGGTGCGCAACCCGGTGATTTAATTTATGTCACGGGCCATTTAGGTGATGCCGGTTTAGCCTTAGCCTGCTTAGAGAATCCCCATTTGTTTTCTTTGACGTCCGGACAACAACAGACTCTTTTGCAAAGATTAAACCGCCCAGAACCACGGGTTGCCAGTGGGCTTGCTCTAAGCGGCCTGGCCAGTGCGGCAATTGATATTTCAGATGGACTTGCTGCAGATTTAACGCATTTGTTACAAGCCAGTCAAGTGGGCGCAATCATCCAAACGGCGCAATTACCATTATCCCCTATTTTAAAAACGTTTCCTGCTGCGAGCGCTTGGTCTTGGGCATTAAGTGCGGGGGATGATTATGAATTGTGTTTTACTGTGCCTCGAGAGAAACAATCCTTCTTAGCAGAAGCATTGGAAGATAGTGGTTGTTCTTATCATCTTATTGGTGAAATAACGCAAGGTGATTCACTGCAAGTTTTGACGCCAGAAAAAAATAGTTTTTCTTTCCCTTCAAGGGGTTTTGAGCATTTTAAAAAGAAGTAATTAATTTAAAAATAATCTATAATAGATTATATTATCTATTTTAAATTATAAGTTAATTTTAGTTAAACATTTCTTTTTTAATACAGGTACAGTTATGCAGGAAGCCAACTTACTTAAAATGACGACCCCATCCGTTTTTTCCGAAAACGTTACATTAGCTACTCCATGGAATGGAACTCATAGTTTTGAGCCTCAGACGCTTTATCATCCTCCTATATTTATTGACTTAAGCCCAAAAGATTGGGCGAGTTTAACACCCGATATTCAAGTGGATACGGTCATAATGACTTGCTTGCAGCTTAAAGAGGAAGTTCCCCTTAAAAATATACTTAGTCAGATGGTGACCGACAAAAAAACATTGAATCGGTTATTAAGCATTTATGGTGAAAAACCGTTGCAAGTAGCTTGGCAAGGACTTTTTAAAAGTCGACAAAGGCGATTATTAACACGTACTTTTATATCGAAAACACTCAATGAACAAAAAAACATATCTTACCTTATGCTGGCCAATGCCTGTTTACTTCATTTAGATGAAGAACAAGAAATTGAGATCAATCCAGAAGTAATTGCTAAAATACGACTTGATCGTTTAATGACCACACTCAACCGCTGGATAAATTGGCCAAGGGCCGACGCACAGCTTTATGATGCGT
This sequence comes from Rickettsiella massiliensis 20B, assembly GCF_000257395.1. Taxonomy (GTDB): domain Bacteria; phylum Pseudomonadota; class Gammaproteobacteria; order Diplorickettsiales; family Diplorickettsiaceae; genus Diplorickettsia; species Diplorickettsia massiliensis. Next base: position 386,848 of record NZ_AJGC01000001.1, on the reverse strand, counting down.
TAGAAATATTTAAGGCTATCTTAAATCGCTACCAACAATCTTTTCCTTTTCGTTTACTACAGGATGTATTTGATATTGGAAGATTTTTACCGATGACGCATATCCATGAAGCCGCATTGATTGATCGCAAGCTCACACAAGGTAGTGCATTGTATAATGCAAACGGTAATGATACGTTTGTACAGGCCAAATTTGAACACACCTACTTTGTTCATTTATCAGAGGCGATTTATCAAAAGCAATTACTTGATAAATTATTTAAACCCGTTTTTCCAGTGAGTCAGATAAGTACATCGGTTTATTTTAATGGAATCAGTTTTAAGAATGCTAAAGATTTTTATTTTTCGGATCTACTTAATCGTACAGAGGTTGAATCTATTTCAGAATATCATGTTTTAAGTTTTGCAAAAAAAAAGAATTAATGCGTAAAAAATTTTTTCTTTTAGGTGAGAGTACAGATTATGCGATTGGTTCGTTAGGACATTCGCTTGCATCCGTTTTACAGCGTATTTTCTATTATCAGATTGCAACGGTTACGAATCATCATTACTCTGAAAAAGAGCTTATTGATCAATTTCGAGCAATCGAGTTGCAATGGCTTCGTAAAAAAGACTATCCACTCAATCCGCGTTTTTTACTGGCTTTGCACTTAGCTGAATCAAATAATTTAGTTTTTCCTGAAGATAATCATTTGAAACTACAAAAAATATTTAGTTATCTTGATGAATGCTGGAAAAAAATTTTGGTTGATCCTCCGTATTTTAATCGAACACAGACAGTGGTTTCGATACTTCATGAACAGCTGGGTATGCCTATTAATAAAATTTATCAAAAACGTTACTATGTGATTAATGCAAATATTATGAACTTATCGCCTACCTATTTTGGTACGCCGATTGAAGAGTTTTTAAAATTAGTTGACTGGATCGGTGCAACCGGTCAATTTATGTCTTATCAAAGAAAAAAAATTTATCCGCGCCAAGCCTTACAAGCTGCTGAAGAAATGTTTAATCAGAATTTACTTACTTCATCATGGGTTTTAAAAAAAGCACGCGATAATTTGTACGAACAAAGAAAAACAGTATCAACTCAGTCGATTGTACAAGAAGCTCAACGTATTGTACAAAATTACAAGGTTGAAACAGAACAACATCGTGTCTGGATGCATGGTATTGAAACCTGGATTAGTACTATTCCGGTCATTGGATCATTAAATATGCTGCGTGAAGGGATAGAAGATAAAAGTTTCACCGAGATTGCGATTGGAACAGTTTCTCTTTCATTGGATGCTTTGGATTTATTATCAATAGGTGAACAGAAGAACCCGGTTGAATTTGAAGAAACGCTATCACAAACCGGATTATCATTAAGAGAGCGAGTAACGGTTAAAACTATTCATTATTCTGTACAAAAAGCGTGTTGCTCAAGCGAACGGTTTTTTTCTAACGCGGAGATTCAGGCTCATGATGACCCGTTTCTCATTAGCGATCCTATTTATTTACCTAAGGATTATCCTAGACTGGTAGAACGTATTCTGGAGGGTGAAGAACTGAACTGGCAAAATTACCCTTTAATTCATTTGGCCGATGAGGGTCGGGTAGTACCGATTCAGTCACAAGGGAGTTATTATCGTGAAGTGAGTTGGCATACCGGCGAGGCGGACCCTAAAAAACATCTTATTTTTAAAGATATTCAATCAAAAAAATATTATGCAGGTGGTTTTTTAAAAGGTGGAGGAGATGAATTAGAAAAACTGAGCTTTATCGAAATAAAGGAACGTTTGACCGTGAAAACTGTTGAAAAGGTATTTCGTTCAGCCAATGATTATCGAATTAAAGATTTTTCTAAACATTTTTTTGATGAATTTACTTTTAAGGTTGATAAAGACGTCGTGCAATGGACTAATGCCCCCCCCTTTTATGAAAATGTTTACCAGAAAAGTCCCACATTTAGACGTTTATTTAATGAGTATTTTCAAGAAGTTTCTTATCAGGCTGTAGCGAAATGGACGATTATTATTCGAAATGAAGTCGTGCCTCGAACTGATTTTGTGACAAAGATCATTTACTTGTCGTCTAATCCTGAAATTTCTAAACACTATTATGTGAGTGAGGAGAATGATCTCGTTGCGTCTCATCCAGAGCAAGTGTATTTACACGAGTTATTACACGCAATCACTGGAGAAAATGATCCCATTAAAAGCCATAGTTTACGGCATCGTGGTCCGATTGTTTATTTAGGAGATAAGATTTTAAGTGAAGCCGGTTATCTTTTCCAGCAACGTATTATGTATCGGCGTTTCTTAGATAGTTTTGCACATAAAGCGTTTGCAGAGCGTCTACATTGGAATCAACATCGTAAACAGGCACGTTACTTAGCGTTACAGGAGAATGACTACTTAGACCATTTTATTGATGCACTTGTTCCCCTTTCACAGTATCAGAGTGTTTTTGGTGAAAGTTTAACCGATCGATTTACTGTTGGTGAAACTTTGATGTTAAACAAAAAACTAACTGAAGATATCATCGGTCTCGATGCAATTCCTCTCAATTTTTACCAGAAATTTGAACGATTTTTTAAAGTAAACCAACCGAGTGAATATTTAGAAATTATGAAGTTTTACGAAAAACTTTATACAAAGAGTTTCTCTTTTGCAGCACTCTTTAATCATTGGTTTCTTTATCTAAGCGATGCAAAAGTTCCTGGAATTTGAGTTGAATAACAAGTGCATTGGCTGAATTACCACAAGAAAAAAAAGTACATTGTCTTAATGATTTGACAAAAACAATATACATTTTTGATGATGGAACAGAGTATTTATCACCGAAAGGGTTGACTCCTGTGGATAAAATACGACAGTTAACTCTTGAAATGATACAACTGTTAACTGGATTGCCTGAGCCAGCTTCTGATGTCGCATTACGCAATCGCGGTGCAGTCGTATTCTTCACAGATAAAGTTTTACAGGAGGCCCAATTTGTCTATGAAAGGCAATTGGTTTATGCGTTGGCAACAGAAAAAAGTCCACTGCGACAAAACGTTTGTTAACGTATCAGCTCGAGGCCAATCGTGCAATGAATTTAGAAGATCGCTTAATTCATTCTTTAATTGGTGAAAAAAGTGGATGTTTGCCAAGTTGCCGAAAAAAAGATCATTGTTACGTACTTTCTCAGCCAATTCACGATTATTTTTTTGGGATAAAAAATCTTCTCTACCTTCGCTTAAAAAAGGAATGGATGTTTATCGCTTAAAGCCTAATATAAAAAGTCATAGGCTATTTTCTCTTCCTGCCAATATGTTTTATCATCCAATTAATCAAACGATTGCTGAGACATCGTTTAGCATGATGCACTTTATTGGATGAGTCGACTGTTATATATTCTTAGGCGCGCGCGTTTAGAAGAAGATATGCATTGTTTTATAGTAAGGTATATCCAGTGGGTGAATCAGTTTATAAGTGAAAAGGAAAACGCTATACTTCCGGAAATCTTTTTGTAAAGAGAAAAAAGCAATGACCAGATGATCTCGTGCGTAAAGTATTTACCCATCCCGTTTATTTTTTTAGCATTTGGTTTTGGTTCAGGATTATCTCCTTTTGCGCCAGGGACTTGCGGTACATTGGTCGCTGTCCCTTTATATTATCTTTTACAATCATTTTCGTTACTAAATTATAGTTTAATTCTGATTGCCGCGATATTACTTGGCATTTGGATCTGTGATTTCACCGAGCGTGATTTAGGCGTCCATGATTATTCGGGTATTGTGTGGGACGAGATTTGTGGGTTTGGTTTAACGATGTGGGCGGCCCCCAGCGGCGTTGGGTGGGTGGTGTGTGGGTTTTTTCTATTTCGTTTTTTTGATATCGTCAAACCTTGGCCCATTGCTTGGATGGATCGTCATTTACCGAGAGGGTTCGGGGTGATGGTCGATGATTTAATGGCTGCAGTCTATGCTTGGATAGCGCTCCATCTCTTAGGCCATTTTTTCTTTTAAGATTCAAACTTCGATTATTCACGGTGGTAAGGATGACCGTTTAACAAGCTAAAAGCGCGATAAATTTGTTCAATCAATACGACACGTACTAGAGGATGAGGAAGGGTCAACGCCGAAAGTGACCAGATGTGCTCGGCTTGTTTTAAACATTGTGTGCCCAAACCGTCTGCACCGCCTATCAAGAAACTAACGGGGCGACCCTCTAATCGCCAATCTTGGAGCTGTTGTGCAAGTTGTGCCGTTGTCCAACTTTGACCACGTTCATCCAAGGCAACCAGACGCGTATGTTTAGGGAGCGCAGCCAATAAGTTTTCTTCTTCTTGGGTAATCCATGTGCTTTTAGGCTGATTTTTATAGCGCTGACCGGCTCGAACTTCAATTAACTGCAACGTACATGTAGACAGCAAACGCTTTTGATACACCGCAAAACCGGTTTCAACCCAGCTGGGCATATGGGTTCCGACCGCAATGATCGCGATTTTTCATGTTAAGAAAACGATCCCCAGAGTTTTTCAAGGTTATAAAACTCACGAATTGGTGGCAGCATGATGTGTATGACCACATCAATACAATCCACTAAGATCCATTCACCATCTTGTTCACCCTCGTAGCCTAAGACTTCAAGACGGTGTTCTTTGGCAAAAGCTAGAACATGTTTTAATAGTGTTTTTGTGTGACGATGCGAATTCCCCGTACAAATAACTAACGTATCCGTTAAGCTGGTTAATTGACGGACATCGAGCAGGATCACGTTTTTAGCTTTGTGGTCCTCTAAAAGTGTCGTCAGCGCTTGATGCAGTGGAAAAGAGACTGAAGCGTTTGTTGTCATAAATATAAATGATGTTCCGAAATATAGTCTAAGACGGAGGCGGGCAACAGACCCACCGGTGATACACCGGCTTTGAGTTGTGCTCGAATCAGCGTCGATGAAATTGAAATTGCTAAAGGTTTTATCTTAGCGAACAATAAAAGTCCAGAGGCCTGTTGCGATAAATTTTTTACGCGGTCCGTTTTAAAGCGTAAAATGAAGTCTTCAAGCGCTTGCGGATACGTTTGCGGGGTCTCTAAGCGTGGGACCACGACCAAATGTGCATAGTCAACCAATGAAGTCCATTCATACCAATGGTTGAGTTGGGCAAATTGATCATTGCCTAAAATTAAGATTAACGGTATTTGTTGACCCAGTTCACGGCGCAGTCCGCTCAGCGTTTCTAAAGTATAAGAAGGCGAAGCGCGATCCAGTTCGCGCGTATCGATACAAAACGACGGGTAAGGCTGTAAGGCACGAGAAAGCATGGCCAACCGCTGTGTGACATTGGCCACTGTTTTTTTCTTGAGGAGCGGGTCTTTACAAGGGATAAACCGGACTTGTTGAAGATTCAGTTGTTGTAAAAGTGATTGTGCAATATGCAGATGTCCATAGTGGATCGGATCAAAACTGCCTCCCAATAAACCAATCATTCGTTCATATCTCCAGCGAGACCGAGGCTCAAGCGTTGCAAACCATGCCAAAAGGGGCCGGGTGTTACGCCTTTGATCTGTTTATCTACTTCTGCTGCGTAGTGAAGTAACCGGTACCAATCGGGCAGCGTAGCGCGTTTTAGGGCACGTTGGATAGCGGATTGCCGCGGTTCCCAAATCGCATATTGCTGAAACAGCGTTGTGAGCGATTCACCGCGTGCTAATTTAAAGGCGAGGGTGGCTAATAACCGACACTCACGACTGAGCGCCCATAAAATAAATAAAGGTTCAATGCCTTCTTCCTTCAGGCGTAATAAAATCCGCAGACAACGTTCTGTTTCACCTTGTAACGCAGCATCGGTTAATTTAAAGGGATCAAAGCGTGCATTGTCCGCGAGCGCTTGTAACATCGTCGCACGGGTGACGATCCCCTGAGTGGGAGTGCCTAAATACAAAGCGACTTTTTCAATCGCTTGTTGGGTGGCACAAAGATGGCCTTCTGTGGCGAGGATCAGACATTGTAGCGCCTCATCTTCTGCGGTGAGTCCGCAGTGATGCAGTTCTTGTTTGGCCCAAGCCGTGAGTTTTCCACCCACCAGTGGCCATAATGGAATGAAAACACCGATTTTATCAAGTATTTTAAACCAAGCACTTTGTTGATTTCGGCGATCCAGTTTGCCACTCGTAATCAGGAGGAGATTTTCTGGGGGAGGAGTTTGCGCATAATTTTTTAGCCATTGTGTCGCGGCCTCAGAGAGCGTTGCTTCAAGGCGCAGTTCAATTAACCGTTTTTCAGCAAACAGGCCATAGTTTTGACTATGAATCTGGAGCGTTTGCCAATCAAAACCCGATTCAACATAAAAAATTTCTCGTTCGGTAAAACCACGTACTTGCGCTTGTTGACGAACCGTTGCACTTATTTTTTGTACGAAGAATGCATCGTCTCCATGCACCCAATAAATCGGCGCCAACGATCGAGTGAGATGGGCAGTGAGTTGTTCATAACGTAATTGCATCGCCGCCTAAGCCTTGCTTTGAATAGACTGTAAACGTTGTTGCACCCAAGGTGCACGTAACCGTGTAATGATTTGTTGAGCCGCCTCTTCTTCCATGACTTGGCGTAACATTATTTGGGTATTTAAATCACCGACTAATTGTGTCGTACTGATCGAAAAATTACGTGTAATCCGAACTTGTTGTGCCGGGATTACGGTTCCAGAATGTGTGTTCACTAAATCAAAGGAAACTGTCAACGTTAATAAATACGTGGTGGTTTGTCCAGAGTTGCCAAGGCTCGTCGCCATTTGGTTGAATGTTTGATTGAGGAGGCGGAGTGTCAAAGGTGCAGTGGGGGGTGTAATCAATGTTAACGCCTTGGCGCGTTAACGCTCGTTGTAAGCGACGATAAACATGATTGGCATTCCAACTCGCAAGCGAAACAACCGTCAAGCATTTAAAAGGCAATGGCAATTGTGTATCGGCGGTTGTCCCGCGCAAGGCAAAGCCACAGCCATTTAAGAGGAACAATCCTAAAGTTAGGCAAAGAAATGTAATACCGCGAAGAGACATAGTCACTCGTTTTAGATAACAACATTAACCAGTTTTTTTGGCACAATAATGACTTTTTTTATAGACTGGTTTTCCGTATAACGTTTAACTTGGACATGATTGAGTACCGATGATTTGATCACGGCGTCTTCCAGATCGGGATCAAGCGATAAATGCCCACGAAGTTTGCCGTTTACTTGAATGACCCAGTCAATTTTTTCCACAGTTAATGCATCCGCTGCCACTTTAGGCCAAGTGGCTTTCAAAATCAAACCGGCAAATCCCAATTCTTGCCATAAAACTTGGGTGATATGCGGCACGATCGGAGCTAATAAGCGCAGCAAAATACTCAAACCTTGTTGCATAATCCATTTTAAGGAGATTTTATCGGACTCGGGTTCTGTAGCGAGCGTTTGCGAGGCACTTTGTAATAAATTAAGCAGCTTCATGCAGCTGGCGACGACGGTATTAAATTGTTGTCGTTCATAATCGTTTTTCGCCGATTGTAATATTTCGTAGACTTGACGGCGTAATTGACGTTGTGTGGTCGAAAGTTGAGACCAATCAATCGGATTTAAGTTTTTGGTACCCGTTTCATTGAGTTCTCGTAACCAAGGATGATGATAAGCAAAACTCCAAAGTCGCTTTAAAAAGCGATGAGCACCTTCTACACCACTTTCTGACCACTCCAAAGATTGTTCAGGTGGCGCGGCAAATAAAACAAATAAACGTAACGTATCACTCCCGTAAGTTTGAATCAGTGCTTCCGGATCAACGGTGTTGCCTTTGGATTTAGACATTTTAGCACCGCGCGTAAACGGCTCATTCGAATTAACCAAGCCCAGATCACGTAATACTTTATGGAAAAACCGGGCATATAACAAATGTAAAACGGCATGTTCAATGCCACCAATGTATTGATCGACCGGCGTCCAGTATTTTGCACGATCATCTAACATACTATTTTGTTGCGACGGACAAGCAAAACGCGCGTAGTACCAAGAAGATTCAACAAACGTATCGAATGTATCGGTTTCACGCCGCGCACTTTTTTGACACTGTGGACACGCCACAGTATAAAATTCAGGGCAGTTTTTCAGTGGAGAACCCTGGCCGGTGATAATCATTTCTTCCGGCAACACCACGGGTAAGTCTTTTTCAGGTACGGGTACCGCACCACAGTCTTCGCAGTAAATCATGGGGATCGGCGTTCCCCAATAACGTTGTCGAGAGACCCCCCAATCGCGGAGACGATATTGTATCTTCGGTTCCCCCAAACCTTTTTCAACCAGCGCGGCTTCAATGGCGGAATGCGCTTGCGCCGAAGTTAAACCGGTAAAGGGCCCAGAATGAATTAAACGTCCTGATTCGGTAAAGGGATAAGTAGGGTGTTCCGAAGTTTGATCGGTAAGCGGTTCAAGCACCGGCTGGATGGGCAGTTGATATTGCTGGGCAAATTCAAAGTCTCGTTCATCGTGGGCGGGGACACCCATGACCGCACCACAACCATAATCACTGCGGACATAATTTGCAATCCAGATCGGAATGGGTTGCTCGGTGAGCGGATGTCGCGCGGTGAAACCACTGGCGACACCTTGTTTTTCCAGGGTTGCAGTCGCCGCCTCGGCAACCGGTGTGGCTTGGAACGATTCAATAAATTGTGCAATGGCTAGGTGTTGATTTGCGGCTGTTTGAGCCAGCGGATGCTGTGGTGAAACAGCGAGAAAGCTGACCCCATACAAGGTGTCCGGGCGGGTTGTAAACACTTCTAGTGAGGGGAAGTGTGGATGATCGAGTGAAAATTGGATAGTGCAACCGGAAGAACGGCCGATCCAATTGCGTTGCATCGTTTTTACTTCGTCTGGCCAATGGACTAAATTTCCTAAATCAGTCAGTAATTCTTCTGCATAAGCGGTTATTTTGAAAAACCACTGTGGAATTTCTTTTCGTTCAATCAGGGCACCCGAACGCCAACCGCGACCTTGAATCACTTGTTCATTTGCAAGAACAGTTTGATCGACCGGATCCCAGTTGACCAACGCATTTTTTTTATAAACCAGCCCTTTTTTATAAAGTTGTACAAATAACCATTGTTCCCAACGATAATATTCCGGTTGACAGGTCGCGATTTCACGGCTCCAATCAAAACTTAATCCCAGTTTTTTAAGTTGCGCACGCATGTGATCAATGTTGGCATAAGTCCACTTTGCTGGTGCAATGCCCTGTTTAATTGCTGCATTCTCAGCGGGTAAACCAAAGGCATCCCAACCAATCGGGTGCAGCACATTTTTACCTAACATCCGTTGATAACGTGCAATCACATCCCCTAAAACATAATTTCGAACATGGCCAACGTGTAGGGAGCCACTTGGGTAGGGAAACATCGAAAGACAATAAAATTTCTCCTTGTTTAAGTCTTCTGTCACTTTAAAGGAAGTATGCTCTTGCCAAAATTTTTGGATTTCTGGTTCAATGAGTTTGGGTTGATATTCTTCTTGCATGTAATTAAGTTACCTTATCATTTAGGGAGACGACCCATCCATGATTGGGAATGAGATCGTAATGAAGACAAAAAATAGAGAAAGTCGTTTTCGTTATCCTTGACCGCGGACAACACAGTGGCGTTAAACATACTGACGTTCGAGCATAATTTGTTTTTAGCGTCTTGGTAGTTGATTTGCTCATTGAAACAAACTCATCATCGTGGTGCGTGGGTAGCTTCCTCGGAGCGTGATAAACGTCGCCTCTAAGGGGCGTATTTTAGCGTGATACGTCACGTGTTTTCTCATTGTACTGAAGGTAAGCGTAACACAAGAGCACTAATCCTACTAAAAAGAGCAGGATGGGACAATCGCCCCATCGAACCCAAGGGGTTGAGCCGACAAACCGATGAACGTGATCGGTCAGGACAGCGACTTCAAAAGGGGGTAGTTCTGATTGTATGACGCCTTGTGGAGTTACCATCGCGGTTAATCCCGTGTTGCTTAAAAAAAGAAGCGAGCGACCGGTGGCTAACGCTTGAAAGCGACCGATTTGCAAATGTTGCCCCGAAGCGAACGAGTGGCCAAACCACGCATCATCATTAATCGTCAATAATAATTCAGCCTGTGGTAAAGCACGTCGGACTAAAGAAGGATAAGCAATTTCATAACAAATGAATGTTCCTAAATCAAAACCGGCGACGCGAAAAGGTGTTGGCTGAACTGGGCCGGCGCTAAAACTCGACATCGGAATATCCAGGAAAGTCAGTAATCCTCGCGCCCATTGAATCCACCAAGGAAGATATTCTCCAAAAATAACCAGTCGCCTTTTATAATAAGTCCCGTGATCCACGCCAAGCGCGATCATCCCATTATAATAATGGGTCTCTTTTTTTATGGGAATCCCTAAAATGAGGGTATTATTTGCACGTTTTGCTTTTTTATCGAACGACAACAACCAAGATTGTGCTTGCTCTTGTAATAAAGGGACTGCTGCTTCTGGCCAAATAATTAATCGACTCTTCCAGTGGGGCTCAGTTAATTGTTGGTAACTATCTAATGAAACCATTAACGAGTGTGGATCCCATTTTATTGCTTGCGGAATATTCGCTTGGATAAGACTCACGGATACCGGTGGGCCAAGGGGTTTTGTCCAGTGAATGACACTCAATCCTTGACCTAGCAAATAGATGAATAACAGAGTTAGCAACGAAATGAATCTTCGTTTTGGCTTAAGAAGCGGCGGCAGTGGATTCGCTGACGGAACGTAACGTCTTAAAAGTGGGTCCAAAACATCGAGTAAAAGTGCGCTGCAGACGGGAATCAAAAAAGCGAGACCAAATATACCCACAATCGGTGCATAGCCACGAAGCGGTGCATCGACTTGACTGGTTCCAAGTAATAGCCAAGGACATCCTGTAAACGCCCAACTTCGTAACCATTCGCTGAATGCCCAAAAACTAGGAAACAATAGATACGATTTGAGTGCAGTCGGCTTAGGAAATAATCGGTTTAACAAATAGCCGGCAAGCGCAATAAATAAAGCAAGGCAGATCACAAAAAGTATGGTGATGGCCAACGATAATAAAAGAGAAGCTTGACCAAAAACATGAATACTAATAAAAACCCAAGACATCCCGACCGAAAAAAGCCAACACCAAATAAGGTTCCCAGTACGAAAGCTTGTTTGGGAGAGGTATCACGCCACAAAAAGAGTAAGCAAGCGGGGCTAAGAATCGCCAACCAAGAAAAGGCGACCGGTGCAAAAGCTAAAGCGAGCAAACTGCCAGAGAGTAGGGCAAGCACGGCTTGCCCAAGTCGTCGTGGGGAAGCAATCACGAACCCATGTTTCATAAATCTATCCTTTTTTTCAGTGAACAGTCGACGGCCTTTCAAATAACTTAATAAAGATTCTGCGCATGACTCGATAAATGACTGAGTTTTTCACTGATCGCCCAATGATTTTTTACTGATATAACTGACTTCATAAATAGCAACCGATTCTTTGGCACAGCTTAGTAGATAATCATCACTGGTTATCAATTTATCGACTAATTGCTTGGCTAACGCTTCGCTTGCCAGCCAATGCTCTCCCGTTGCAACCTGTTCAATATCGACTTGTTGGCGGTGTTTAGTAATAAATGTTTTAAAGATACAATGTACTTCTTCAAGATCGGCTTGCATCTTTTCTCGGGCTTTTGCTGTATTTTCACCAAAAAGAGTCAGTGTTCGTTTATAGGGCCCGGCTGTGACCAGTTCAAAGTCAATATCACGTTTTTTGAGAAAGCGATGAAAGTTCGGTAATTGCGCGACGACACCAATCGAGCCAATAATCGCAAACGGTGCTGCTAAGATTTGATCGGCGACGCACGCCATCAGATAACCACCGCTGGCGGCGACCTTTAGATTGTTGTTTCAGACGTTCTAGCTGTGAAGCCGCCAAACCATAAGGGGCAATCATTCCGCCACCACTTTCTAGCTTGAGTAAGACTTCGTCTTGTGGCTGTGCCACTTGAAGGAGGGCGGTGATGATTTCGCGTAGATTGTTGACAGCAGAACAACGTATATCCCCTTGAAAATCAATGACAAACAATCGTTTTGTTGATTGGCTAGGCGCTTCTTTCCGACGTTTTTTTTCAGACTTTCGATATTTTTTGTATTCTGCCTGATTCATTAATTCTTTATTTAATACTTCGGAAAATGCATCGTAGGTTTTGTTGAGTGGGCGGATGTTTAGTTTTTGTTTAGGATGTTCTTTTGCTTTACGCAGTAAGGTGAAAAATCCGGCTACAACGAATAAAATCACTACGGCAGCCGTAACCGATTTTAATAAAAAAATGAGATACTGAACCCAAGGAGACATAAAATAAGGCCCGTCGGTTGAAAAAGAAGACGATGATTATCTAATGAAAAGTCTTTTTTGTCATGTTATTCTGATTAACCGGATGGTTCGATTTAGGCGTAGCTTTTTAAAAACAGTTTGCCACGTTCGATATTTTATTAAGGATTAAGATATCCTAAGCGATGACTTTAGCTGTAAAAGGAATTGATTGCTTCCGATCTACAAACAGGATTACACCTTCCTGTTCTTTTGTTCTGCAGCGTGGCGAAGCACTCCATATTGTCGGTAAAAATGGTTCTGGAAAAACAAGTTTATTGCGAACTTGAGCGGATTTGCTGCCTCATCAAGGTGGCCAAATCCAGTGGGAAGGCCATTGTATGACGCAAATACCGCATTTTAAAACCCACATTTTGTATTTAGGCCATTTTTTAGCCATGCAACTGCATTTGACGGTCTTTGACAATCTGCAGCTATTCTTGGCGCGACGTGATTTATTTTCTGCAAAGAAGATAACAATGAAACGGCGGAAATCAATGTGGCGCCAACGGATACAGCAAGCACTCACTACTTTTTCTCTAATCAATCAATGTGACACGATAACCGGAACGCTTTCCGCTGGTCAGCAGCGCCGGCTGGTTTTATCAACACTTTTGTTGACGCCCGCACCATTTTGGTTGTTAGACGAGCCATTTACAGCACTTGATCAATCGGGTATGCAATTGATAATACGTTTAATGAGGATCCATCTTCAGCGGCAAGGTTATTTATTGATGAGTAGTCATCAACTTATTGATGATTTATCATTTTTTTCAAAAAATTTTTTTTATCTTAACCGGATGTGGTATTCCTCGTTATGTTCATTCATCGCTTTACAGTTTCGTGCCGAATGGTCGTTGCTTTGTCAAGCACCCTTGAAAAGTTTGTATCCTTTTTGTTTTTTAATGCTGGCAGTAAGCTTATTTCCGATCAGTTTAGGTGCCGATGCTGTACAGATAGGGCAGATCGCAGTACCTGTTTTCTGGATATTACAGTTGTTTTTAGTGACCTTAAGTTTTGAAGAACTCTTTCAAGAAGCATGGCAGGCCGGTTTAGTGTCAATACTTATTGACACCTGATTTTTTTATTACCGTTATTTATATACAGTAATTTTATTTTGTTTACAAATTTTGATTTTGACGACACTTATGATGTCATGTTTAATGTTTGCGCTGTATTTACCGGCCAGTATCTGGGGGGTAATGATCCTCAACGTGTGATTGGCCGTGCGTTGACCATTGCCTTGCCACAAAGTATTTTTTAGTCATGCTGATTTTATTTCCGTTTTACGTTCCCGTGCTTATTTTTGCAAGTACTACCGTGATCTTGGCCGCACAGAGTCTTTCAGTAAAAGATCCTGTTGCTTGGTTAGGGTTATTGTTGATTCTCAGTATCAGTTTTTCTCCGTGAGTCATTTGTAAAATTTTTCAATACTTGTTGTAGTTTGAATATCAGATGGTTTGTTTAGAAACCAGTGACGAGGCTGACCAATCATCCCCATTTTATTCAGTGTAAATTTGGTCTACAATCAATACCTATAAAAAAATAAATCTAAAATAGATGATCATTTAAGCGGCTTGCTGGAATAAGACGCTTTTGTATCAATGTGCTGAAAAAAAGAAGGGATTCACATGAAATTGCCTCGTTTATTTACGGCAAAATATTTTGTGCCTTGGATAAATAAAATAATCCCTTATCTGTTTTTATTGCTTATCCCTTTATTGATCTACAGTGTGATTGGCGCACTTTATCTTGCCCCGAGTGATTATCAACAAGGAGAAGCGTTTCGTATTATTTATATTCATGTCCCGAGTGCTTTTTTATCCCTGCTCGTTTATTTGATTGCCGCGATGATGGCGGGTCTGAGTTTAATTTTTCGTATCAAGTTGTGTGAGCTATGGGTGGAAGTCAGTTTAAGATTAGGTGCTTGGTTTACCGTGCTTGCACTGTTAACCGGTGCGATTTGGGGGAAGCCGATGTGGAGAACATGGTGGGTATGGGATGCACGCTTGACTTCGGAGCTCATCTTGCTTTTTCTTTATTTGGGAGTGATGGCGCTCAAAAAAACGATAAAACGATTCGAGAACCACAGGTTGCTTTGCAAACCAGTTCATTACTCCTTTTGCTAGGTTTAGTGAATTTACCGATTATTCACTATTCTGTTTATTGGTGGCACACCTTACATCAAGGTACTACGTTACGTTTTTTAAAGCCGCCATTGATTGCCCGACCGATGTTATATCCTTTGTTGACGATGATTTTGGTTTTTATTTTATATTATCTTCTAACTATTTTTCTCACCTTACGTGTGCGTTTGATTCAATAACATAATAATAGGCTAAGTTGCGGCTGGACTTAAGTAAGGAGAAACGCCAGTATTTATTTGTTGTGTTACAGCACCACAAGAAAAAAAAGAAGAATAGTTTGACTTTACGCTGATATTTTGGGGTATTTTTTTATCCAATAAATCTTGCTTTGTGTACAACACTTGATCTTTTTTTGCTAACAGTACAGAACCAATATAGGCCATGATTTCAACAAGGGCTCGTAATTGATTCAAATAAACCGGTGGGTGGATGGATTCTTTAGAGAAAAGCTGCGGCGTTTCGGTCTTATTCATCGAGGAGGAAACCATAGGAACCGGTATGGTGATTAGGTTTTCTTCTGCGCGATCCGAGATAGTTATGTTTGTATATGGACTCAGAGAAGGGGTCGTTGCCTGTGGAGAGGGATTCGATAAAACAGAGGGATAGGTGATAGAAGCGGAAGCGTGAGGCGTATACACCGCTGGCTTCGTGGCAGGTAAAAGATTGATCAACATAGGTTGATTTGAGCTCGGTATGTAGAGAGTAATTGGATTATTCCCTTGATGATCAGGAATAACGAGATTCATGATTAAAGAGTTGGGGTGATTATTGTTTGTGGGGAGGTACTGTGGCGATAAGGTGGGATTGAGTGTACAAGTTATTTCAGGTCCCGGTTGCGGATCAAGGGTAGGTGGCCGCGGATCATCGGACGCAACTGCTACGTTTTGAGCATTGTTTGCCGTAGAGCAGAGAGGGTCCGAAGAGATTTTCTTTTTATTTTCTGGATAAAGAGTGGCACAGCTATTTTCGATTGTATTGAATAGGGGTTTTAAATCTTTATTAAGAATGTCGGTTAAAGAAACATTAATTGAAAAGAACTCCTCTGAGGAAGCGTGATTCAAGACGGTGTTTTGTAAGTAAGTTGAAAAAACATCGGCCCAAAAATCTTTTAAATTTTTAGAGTCAGGGTTATTTTCCATCTGTTTTTTTGCTACAGAAAAAAAGATATCTAATTCTTCATTTAAGTTTTCATAGAATGTGGTGATTGTGTCATATTTAATTTTAGCAAGATGAACTTTTACAAAAAGAAGCGTTATAAGAGCAATCATTCCATTATGAGGGGGCATGTAACCTGATTTTTTTTTGCTCGTTTGATCCTTTTTTTATCGCTATTGCGTTTCAACGCTTTTTTTATGCCCCCGGCGACGGCGTGACCAACGATAGGAACAGGTATCAGTATTGCTGTATTAGCAAGAGGAGAGAGGATAGCTGTTTTAGAATCTGCGGCTAATTCAAAATTTTTTCCGCGATCAATTTGGACAATATGATAAATCATACTTTTAGTTTTAAAATAGTCGGTTACAAAAATATGAGCCTTTTTTATTTCATCTAATTGGTCATTAGAAAATTCATCAGAAAGATGAATGTTTAAAAGTTTTTCTCTTTTATGTTCGGTGTCATAGTAAGATTCGTGGCTAAAAATCGCCCGTAGTGTTTTAGTAACTTCGTTCAGGGTAGCCGGATGAAATTTTTCAGAACTGATTTTTTTTTTAAAAAGTATATTCATTTTTTTATTAAAATTTTAAAAATAACTTCATTTTATTATATAAATAATCATAAATTATTTCTTCTTATTTTACTAGTAGTAGGCGTGTGCAAAGATTCTCGGTACAATGGCTTTTGATCTGATCAAAAATGAAAGTTTATGAAATTATTGGATTTTGAAGTGGGTTTAACGCAACCGTTATTTTTAATTGCGGGCCCTGGCAATGGACACGGCTGAAAGACTGAAAATCATCACCACCGATTTAGAGATTTCTTTTATTTATAAATCGTCCTTTGATAAGGCAAATCGCTCTTCATCAAAAGGCTTTAGGGGGTTAGGCCTTGAAAAAGGTTTGCGTATTTTAGAGAAAGTCAAAAAAACATTTTCAGTGCCTATTTTAACCGATGTACACGAAGATACACCCTTGGACGAAGTGGCCAAAGTCGTCGATGTGCTGCAGACGCCGGCTTTTTTATGTCGACAAACGAATTTTATTCAGCGTGTCGCGCAACAAGGCTTGCCAATCAATATAAAAAAAGGACAGTTCTTATCCCCATGGGAAATGGACCAAGTGGTTGAGAAAGCACGACAAGTGGGTAATCAGCAGATTATGGTTTGTGAACGAGGCGTTTCTTTTGGGTATAATAACCTTGTTTCAGATATGCGTGCGTTAGCGGTGATGCGTGCGACACGATGTCCTGTGGTATTCGATGCGACACACTCGGTGCAATTACCGGGAAAACAAGGCGACTGTTCAGGCGGTCAGCGTGAGTTTGTCCCGGTTTTAGCCAGGGCCGCCGTCGCGGTGGGGATTGCCGGACTTTTTATGGAAACACACCCGAATCCAGATCAAGCGTTAAGTGATGGCCCGAATGCTTGGCCATTAGATAAAATGGCCCAATTATTGATCACGCTTAAACAATTGGACGCGATCACCAAACAAAACGAGTTACTGGAAACAACTTTATCGATAACCACTGAATAGGTATCACCATTTATGTCAAACATTACGACCATCGAAGCGTATGAAATCTTAGATTCACGAGGTAATCCAACCTTAGCCACTGAGGTTACGTTAGAGTCCGGGGTTTCTGCCATGGCTTGTGTCCCTTCGGGGGCCTCGACCGGTTCATTTGAAGCGCTAGAGTTAGTCGACAAGCAAGCCGATCGTTATCAAGGTCGTGGTGTTTTGCAGGCGGTTCAGAATGTCAATGACGTTTTACGTCAAGCACTGGTGGGTAAAGAAGTTACCCATCAAGCCGAATGGGATGCCTTAATGATTGCAAAAGATGGGACACTAAATAAATCTCATTTGGGTGCGAACGCCATTTTGTCGGTATCTTTAGCGATAGCAAAGGCCGCTGCGGCGGATAAACAACAACCTCTTTTCCGCTATTTGGCAGACTTGATTGACTATCAACCCGTGAATCAGCGCTTCTTAATGCCCGTGCCCATGATGAATGTGATTAATGGCGGGACCCATGCGGATAATAACCTGGATGTGCAAGAATTTATGATTCTGCCTGTGACGGCACCTTCATTTAGTGAAGCACTGCGTAGCGGGGTGGAAGTGTTTCATACACTCAAACGGTTATTAAAACAGAAAGGATTGAATACCAATGTCGGGGATGAAGGAGGATTCGCACCGAATTTACCGAAGCGATTCTTAAAGCCGGTTATCAGCCAGGCAAAGAGATTTATTTAGGTTTAGATGCAGCCAGTACTGAATTTTATGCAA
Organism: Rickettsiella massiliensis 20B; assembly: GCF_000257395.1. Lineage (GTDB taxonomy): Bacteria > Pseudomonadota > Gammaproteobacteria > Diplorickettsiales > Diplorickettsiaceae > Diplorickettsia > Diplorickettsia massiliensis. The sequence goes on along the minus strand of NZ_AJGC01000001.1, from coordinate 368,898 downwards.
ATGGGACTTATACGCTCGAAAATCAAGCCTTATCTTCACAGGATTGGGTTGCGCGCCTAGAGAGTTGGACGAAGGACTATCCTCTTCTGAGTATTGAAGATGGTATGGCCGAAAATGATGACTTAGGTTGGCGGCAATTGACTGCTCGCTTGGGAGATAAACTTCAATTAGTGGGTGATGATTTATTTGTGACCAACTCTCAACGTTTACAGCACGGGATTAATGAGCAACAAGCGAATGCTATTTTAATTAAATTTAATCAAATTGGCACGTTAACGGCACTTTTAGCGATCACGCTTGCCAAGCAAGCCGGGTATGGAGCGATTATCTCTCATCGATCCGGTGAAACGGAAGACACAACCATTGCCGATTTAGCGGTTGGGACGGGTGTTGGCCAAATTAAAACCGGTTCGGCGTGTCGAACAGATAGGATAGCAAAATATAATCGTTTACTGCGGATTGAACATGATCTGAAAGAGCAAGGTTCCCTGTATGATGGTCGGGCTGTTTTTAGTCGATTTTTGTCACACAAATGAAATTTTTAATTACCATTCTGGCCGCACTTTTTTTATACTCCAATATAAACTCTGGTTAGCTCCGGAAGGGCTATGGCGTTTACGGCACCTTAAGCAAGATATTACGCAACAACAAATGGAGAATGAACACTTAAGTTTGCAAAATGAACAACTGAGTAAAGAAATCCAGGATCTAAAAGTTGGGTGCGCCGCGTTGGAAAATCATGCTCGCCAAGATCTTAATATGATCAAGCCAGATGAGCTTTTTTATTTTATTGTGGAAAAAGAGAAAAGTAGAACGGCTAAGCACTAAAACTTAGCCGGTTTGAAGATGCGGATAATCGGCGCCAATGAACGAATTTCGACGTGCCGCAAAGGGGGAAGCTCAACCGAGTACTCAGGATTAATCACATATAAATTAAATCGATCCTTGATCGAAGCAATTTGAATCCGACGAATAAGAAGTTGGTTGTTAGGCATTTCTACAATACAATCCGCTCGATGGGCCAGTTCCATATTTTTACCGGTGATTTTTTTACCGGCCACGATATCACCGCTATGGTAAAGTGGACTCATGCTTTCATCTTGTAAGAAATAAACCCAATGATCCGGGTAGTGACTTTGAAAAAACTCTAACTCACTTTTTGTTTTCTCACAGCCATAAAAAAAGCATTTCTTCTTGAAGAGACTGTACTGTTTTCTGAATAGGAATAAAATGTAATTTGGAGAGCTTATTCGGCTCAACAATTTTGGGTGGATCACATAGAGTAACCAGATAGGTGTGCAAGCAATGCCTTCTTGTTGCATCGCATTACTAATTAATTTTGCTCCGCGTTCAGTAATACTGCTATAACCTTGTTCCCAGTAATTGACTGTGGTTAATCCTAAATGACAATGTTGTGCAAATTCCTTCATGGACAATCCAGTCAGGGTACGTAAAAATTTCAGTCGTTGTCGACGGTCTTCAATTTCCAAGGACTTTTTGAGACGAGAAGGCGTAGCGTCGTTCCTAACGCTCATTAATTTTTTAGTCATCACTTTTACCAAATTTGACAAATAACATCTTCGAAGATAGAATTAAATCTGAAAAACGGATAATTCTTTATTAATACCGCTTTGTACAACAAAGTGACCAAAGAAAAAGTAAAAAAGCGGAATTTATACGGCATTTAAATGAAAAAATGTTTTCCGAAACACCCTACGTGAAGAAAAATATAGTTTTTAATCTATTATAATTAGACCCATAAAAGCTGTTGAAGGTTTCCAAGCACTCTTCAGTTCGGGCTTTCAATTTGTGCATCCGAAAAATCATATTGCACGCGCTAAAAATAAGTCGACTCATTGCTTTTATTCATTAGTAGTGGGTGTGGATTGCGAAGACAAAACTAAGCCCTTATTTTCCAACGTAAACACTTTATCCATCCGTTGTGCAAAATGAGGGTCATGTGTAACGATGACTAGACTTGTGTTCAATGAATCATTGAGTTCTAGTAAGGTTTGATAAACTTGTTCGGCTGTAACGGTATCTAAATTACCGGTTGGTTCATCTGCGAGCAAACAAAGTGGCTGGCCAGAAGACCCACTTTTTTTATTAATGTTAACGCACGTGCTTTCGCTTCTTTTACATGGACGCCGGCTAACAAGAGTGGAATACAGGTATTTTCAAGAACGGTAAATTCAGGTAACAAATGGTGAAATTGATATACAAAACCTAAATAACGATTACGCAGTGCACAACGTTGGGTTTCATTCACTTGTGCAATATCTTGACCGGCCAAGAAAACTTGACCACGGGTGGGATGATCGAGGCCACCTAATAGATGAAGCAGCGTGCTTTTACCTGTCCCGGAAGGGCCGACAATGGCAATTCGTTCACGGGTTTGAACCGAAAAAGAAATCGACTTTAATACTTCAACATACAGCGATCCTTCGTGGAAGGTCTTCGATAAATTTTGACAGGCTAAAATGGGTGGATTGTTTTCGGCTAAGTTACTCATAACGCAGTGCCTCTGCAGGTTGGGTGCGTGCCGCTTTGAATGCGGGGTATAACGTTGCAATGAGACTCATTCCAAGTGCCGCGAGGGTAATGCGCAGAACATCACTGGCCATAATTTTTCGAGGGAAGCTTATCTACAAAAAAATAAACGTTCGAAGCTAAAATATCAGTGTGCAGAACAGAATGTTCCAAAAAGCTGACGACATCACTGGCATAATGGGCTAAAAGTAGCCCGGATCAAACCAAATAATGTGCCAATGAAACCAATGATGCAACCCTGAACCATAAAAATACCTAAAATAGTGCGCGGGGTCGCACCTAAGGTGCGTAAAATGGCAATGTCGGCTTGTTTATCAGTGACCACCATCATTAAAGAAGAAACTAAATTAAAAGCAGAAATGGCAATCAGTAACAATAGAATAAAAAACATCATATTTTTTTCTAAAGCAATTGCATACATTAAGCTGCCATACGTTTGCGTCCAATTGGTTAATTGATACTTGCCCGATAATTTTTCAGTGAGTTGTTGGCTAATTGCAGGTGCTTGATAAAGATCTGCCAACTTAAGGCGTAGACCTGAAATGGAATGACCCAATTGAAAGAGAGTTTGGGCATCTTGCAATGCGATATACGCCATAGCGCTTTCAAAGCCAAAACTATGGCCTACTTGAAAAATTCCATCAACAGTAAAGGTTTTAAATCTTGGCATGAATCCAGCGGGTGTAATCGCTACAGCAGGCGTGAGGACATTGATTTTATCGCCTAGCGTGACATTTAAATGATCGGCGAGTTCTTCTCCTAAGACAATCCCATAGTGTCCGGGAATTAAATTAAAATGACCTTCAATCAATTTATGTGGAATTTCTGAAACGATTTTTTCAGCACTCGGAAGAACGCCCGTCAGCATAATAGGGTGAGTTTGTCCCGCGTAAAGGAGTAAGCCTTGCCCAGCGACATAAGGCGCCATGGCTAGGACACCGGGTTGCTGTAAAACGCTTTGTTGGATTTGTTTGACCTGCGTTTCGTTAAGCGGCCCTTTTGGCCCTGTAATCGCCACTTGCGTGGCGACACTAAAAATACGTTGTCGAATGACCTCATCGAACCCATTCATAACAGATAACACCGTGATCAGTACCATTACGCCTAACGCAATGCCGATCATGGACGTTAATGAAATAAACGAAATAAAATGATTTCGTTTTTTAGCCCGCGTATAACGCAGGCCAATATACAAAGAAAAAGGACGAAACACGTTTAACCATCCCGATGAAGAGGGAAACTCAATCAATTAACCCGTAGGCATTTCACCCATCGAGACGATGGAATGAAATCCACCATCGACATGAATCACTTCGCCTGTAATACCCGAGGCTAACTCTGAGCAAAGAAAAGCGGCCGTATTACCCACTTGTTCGATACCTGTATTCTCACGTAACGGCGCCATAGAGGCATGATAAGATAAAATTTTGCGAAAGCCAGCAATTCCCGATGCCGCTAAGGTTCGAATCGGACCCGCTGAAATCGCATTGACCCGAATTTTTTTAGGACCTAGGCTTTGCGCAAGATAACGAACATTCGCTTCTAAACTGGCTTTCGCTAAACCCATCACATTGTAGTTTTGGAGCGCTTTTTCCGCACCCAAGTAACTCAATGAAACGATCGCCGCACCATGTGTTGCCTTCTCCATAAGTGGGTACGCCGCTTTTGCTAAACCTGCGAGACTGTAACTACTGATATCATGCGCAATCCGAAAACCTTCGCGATGAACACTACTAAAGTAATCGCCTTGTAATTGATCGGCCGGCGCATAGGCAATCGAATGAATGAATGCATCTAGGCTGTCCCAATGCTTGCCAAGCTGTACAAAAAGTTGCTCGATTTCGTTATCATGGGTGACGTCACAGGGGAAAACTAAATCGGAAGAAAATTTTTCTTTAGCCATCCGGGTGACGCGCTCACGCAATTTTTCACCTTGATAAGCAAAGGCTAATTCAGCACCTTCACGATGCATCGCTTCGGCAATTCCGTAAGCGATTGAGCGATCACTGGCTAAGCCGACAATTAAAGCCCGTTTATTTTTTAAAAACCCCATGACGTTCTCCTATCATTCGTTAGGACTGAAATTAGTTAATAATTCGCGTATTTTTGCTTTAATCATATCGATTGCAATTCGGTTTTCACCGCCACGCGGTACAATGATATCAGCATAATGCTTAGAAGGCTCGATGAATTGTGAATACATAGGGCGCACCGTTTCTTGATATTGTATCAGCACCGATTCCATTTCACGTCCTCGCTCAATGACATCGCGTCTTATCCGGCGAATCAAGCAGATATCTAACGGGGTATCCATATAAATCCGGATATCCATGCATTCACGCAGGAGCAATTCAGCAAAGAGGAGAATCCCCTCCAGGACAATAATCGAATGCGGACCGACATAACGGGTTTGCGTTTCCCGAATATGTAACGTGTGATTGTAAATTGGAATGTTGACGCCTTCGCCAGCCTGCAATTGACGGAGATGCTCAATGAGTAATGCGTGATCAAACGCATCCGGATGATCATAGTTAATTTGTGAGCGTGCGGCGGCAGGGAGTGCGCTATTGTCTCGATAATAGGAATCTTCAGAAATCACAGCGACCTGCTTCGAGCCTAATTCTTTGACAATTGTGTTTGCTAGTAAGCTCTTTCCCGAGGCCGACGCACCGGCGATACCAATAATGATGCCGCGTTCTGCCATAAAAAACTTCATCCTCATTAAATGTGGGGTAACTTAACAGGTTTTATAAAAAAGGACAATCTATTGATAAACAATCAAATCAAAGTCAAGTTTTTGCCCTTTTCTTCCGCTAAGGAGCCGCTTTACTTACTCTGTTTAAACAAAGTAAGTAAAGCCAAAGCTTTTATTTGACTAGATAGGGCCGTATAAAATACATCAGCGTTAATTTTTCCGTCGATCGGATCGACGAGAAACTTATCCAAATCAACTCAAGACGGTTAGGGATAAAAAATTTAAGCCGCGCTCAAGTGGATTTATTTTTCATTCAGCTAACGTTAAAGGTCATGGTAAGTAGAAAAGAAGGTGTTTATTTATTCTGCTTTTCATGAAAAATAGATTATTTGGCAGCCTATTTCTTAGAAAATGGAGTATTTAAAATACCAAAATACTAAATGATTTTAAAATAAAACTTAGTTACTTTTTTAATGAGGTGAGTTTAGCGCATTTTCCATTGAAAATAAAAATTATTAAATTAATTTAATAATTTTTTAACTGCTAATATATAAAAATTAAATGTTATTTAGATAAAAAAATAGATTGTTATCGATAGCCGGGTACTTTACACTTCATAAAACTTTAACATAGTTTTCAAACGGGGTAAAATAACATGAAGAAAATTATTGCTGTAGATATTCATGTTTTGCAAGCATTTAATGCGCCATATTTTTTAAATTTGAATCTTTTAGCTGAGTTGAAAACATATATCGACGATCCAAGTTTTATTTATATTACAAAACCTTTAAAAAATCAGCTGGCGATTTTTAAAAAATTACAACAAGAGAAAATAATTGATTCTTATTTAGAAAATGACGCACATATTATTGATTTTTCTGCAAAAAAATTCAGTAAAATTGTACTGACACATATTCGTGAATTAGAAAAAAATATCAATCAAATTAGCGAATTTATTGCGGTGGGTCTTCCGCATAATCAACGTTTTGATTGGCTTCAAGAAATGGCGGCTTCAATTGTAGATTGGAAGGAAAGTACAAAACTGAGTTTAGCAGAAGTGTTGCATAAACAACTGGATTTAGGCGATCAGCCTACAGAAATGAAAACTTCTTTGTCTCAAAATAGACAAGGGACTCTTAACTCATTATCGCGTTATAAACGAGAGTTGCCCACCATACTCTACCCTAAGGTGGATCCGTTGCCTGCTGAAGGTTACTGTAAGCAAGTCTTGGCCGAAATGCGTGTTATGAGGAAGCTTATCGAAGAGGAGAACCCTTTCCCCGAATACATTAGTTTAAGAAACTTTCATTATGCAAATCTCGTCTTCGATGCCGTCCATTTTTTTCTTGAAGTGGCCAGTGTGACTTGTATCATTATACATATTTATCATTCTTCTCATGTTGAATCTCACCTAAAAGAATGGATTACTACCTTCGAGGCTCATGTAGTAAATTGGTTAAAAAAAATTGAAAATATCATGGGATCCGAAGAATCCAATTTGTTGACCCCTTCCGCAGAGCCAAGAGATGAGCGAATGTCTGGCGAAGTTAATTTGTCAACAGCCGTTCCAGGACCTTCAAATGTACTCGAACCGGATGCGGAAAATTCGTTATCAATTGGGTCATCCTCTTCGTCTTCGAAATCCTCAATATCTTCAGCGGATTCAACATTATCTATAAAATCGTCACCTGCGTTTTATGTTCCACAATCAGGATTAACTAAACTCTCGTCGAGTTTACAGTCGACGGAGAAAGCACTCTCGTTGGAATCATTTTTCTTGCCTTCATCTCAACGACAGCTACTTAAAGCAAAATCAGCGCTTATCCTGCAAGGATTGACACTTCCTAAGCTAAAAAAGACGGATAGTAAAACTTCTAAAAAATTTGGTTCTAAAAAAAAGTTTTTCCAAGCGAGCGGTATCTATATCAGTACCCCTGATGAAAGAAAAGCATTAATACCTAAAGAAAGTGTGCTGATTGATTATCATGCAACAAGCGCTGATCAATTAACCAGCCAAAGGAGTACGTTGGTCAAACCGAATACGGTAGCAAATCAAGAAGCGTTTTCAGAAGAACTAGTAAGTACTCGCGCTCAGTGCATTCTCTAAAAGAATAAGACACCGGTCATATCTCGATAAAAAAACGAGCCACAAAACACCAGTTTACCCAAAGAACACAGTCAAGAGGGTAGAGTGATTGACTGTCAACCTGAGGAAGTCAACCCAGCGCAGTGTTGTGCGGCAAGGAGTGTATTTTCTAATAACATGGTGACAGTCATCGGCCCAACACCACCTGGAACGGGAGTGAGGTAAGCCGCGCGCTGTTGTGCTGTGGCAAATTCAATATCACCTTGTAAGGTGCCTTGTGCTGATCGAGTAATGCCGACATCAATCACGATCGCACCTTTTTTGATCCACGCGCTTTGGATGATACCTGGTTGACCCATAGCACTGACCAGTAAATCAGCACGCTGAATGGCTTCGGCTAAAGAACGTGTTGCACTGTGACACAAGGTGACGGTACTTTTTACATTCAATAATTCTAACGCCATCGGCTTACCGACAATCGTTGACGTTCCGACGACCACTGCTTCAAGACCGCGTAAGGCAATTCCTTCTTGTGCAAGGAGACGAATCACTCCATACGGTGTACAAGGTCGTAAAAAGGGTCGACCTTGTGCTAATAAACCCAAATTTAGAGGATGAAAGCCATCGACATCTTTTTTAGGATCAATTTTTTCTAAAATTAAGGCCGTATCAATCGATTTGGGTAATGGTAGTTGTACTAAAGTACCGTGAATGGTTGGATCAGCATTCAGTTGATCAATCAATTCGAGTAACTGCGTTTGTGAGGTAGATAGAGGTAAATCGTAGGCAACCGACCGAATGCCACACGCCGCACAGGCACGTCGTTTATTTTTGACATACACTTGTGAAGCGGGATCTTCTCCAATTAGTATGACCGCCAAGCTGGGTACAAAATGGGCTTTTTTCATAAAATGTTGTACGGTTTCTTTGAGCTCGGCACGGATTTTTTGTGCGAGAGTTTTGCCATCAATGATTTTTGCGGTCATAATTATTCGTTAGCGTACTGCTTTAAGAAAAAAATACAGGCCATAGTATATGTTAGATTCGAAATATTTACGTAACCATCTTCAAGAAATTGCTAAAAAGCTGCAAACCCGTGGTTACGTCCTAGATAGTGAACGCTTACAAAGCTTAGAAGCGCAACGTAAATTAGAGCAAGTCAGTGCGCAGCAATTACAGGCGCAGCGTAATCAACTGGCTAAAGCAATGGGTCTTGCGAAGGCCAAGGGTGAGGAGGGAACGCAGTTTGCAGAGGAGGCGAAACGAGTCAAAATCGAGTGTGAGCAGGCGGAAATTCAGCTCAAAGCGATTCAACAACAGCTCGAAGCGCTTTATCTTGCGATACCCAATTTACCTCATGCCAGTGTCCCCGAAGGGCAAAATGAAAGCCAAAATCAAGTGATTCGGCAGTGGGGAACTCCACCGAGCTTTGATTTTACGCCAAAAGACCATGTTCTTGATTTTGAAATGGCGAGTAAAATTTCCGGTGCGCGTTTTGTTGTCCTTTATGGACAATTAGCAAAATTACAGCGCGCCTTGACTCAATTTTGTGCATGTCCAAACGCATCACTATCAAGAGCTCTATGTTCCATATATCGTCAACGCTAAGAGCTTGCAGGGTACCGGGCAGCTCCCTAAATTTGCTGAAGAGCAATTTGCCCTCCGCGGGGAACAAAATTTTTATTTGATTCCGACCGCAGAAGTTCCAGTGACCAATTTAGCACGCGATGTTATTTTTTCAGCACAAGAATTACCAAAAAAATACGTCACCCATACGCCTTGTTTTCGTAGTGAGGCCGGTTCTTATGGTAAAGATACCCGTGGGATGATTCGGCAGCATCAATTTGAGAAAGTAGAATTGATTCGCTTCGTTAAACCAGAAGAGAGTTATTCAGCGTTAGAAGAATTGACCCAAGAAGCCGAATCGATTCTGCAAAAATTAGATTTACCCTATCGTGTCATGTCGTTATGTAGCGGTGATCTCGGTTTTAGTGCGGCGAAGACTTATGATCTCGAAGTATGGTTACCGAGTCAGCAAACCTATCGTGAGATTTCTTCATGCAGTAATTTTGAAGATTTTCAAGCACGTCGTCTCCAAGCGCGTTGGCGTAATCCAGATAAGAATAATACGATTGAATTCATTCATACGCTCAATGGATCGGGTTTAGCCGTAGGACGTACTTTGGTTGCCATCATGGAAAACTATCAAATGGCCGATGGACGAATTCGTATTCCTGAAGCGCTCAAATCGTATATGCGGCAAGATTTTATCGAATGTGAGTAACGAATGTCTTCACACGCTAAACAAAAACTATTTTTTGTGTTATTTCGTATTTTAGCGCTGTCTATTTTTTTAACCATTTTATTAGCTGCCTCGAGTACTTACTTGGCATTAAAAATTGGTATTTTGCCTTCCGCTTCGATTCCAGCGGCGATTTTAGCGATGGCCTTACTTCGTCTTTTTCACTCTAAAAGTATCCATGAAACCAATCTCATTCAAACAGCGGCTTCTGCCGGAGAAGCAGTGGCCGGAGGGATTGTCTTTACTATTCCGGCACTTGTGATTATTGGTTATTGGCATCACTTTCCTTACTGGATAAATGTTGTGATCGCATTAAGCAGTGGTGTGTTAGGTATTTTATTTTCGATCCCGCTTCGTAAAATTTTGCTTACTACACCGCAACTGCGTTTTCCAGAAGCCAGAGCGATTACCGCCGTATTACAGGCTTCTCATCAGCAGTCGTTTCCTATTCGTGAAATGCTCACGGGGGCGGGATTAGGTGCTTTGTTTGAGTTTTTACAAACGGGAATTAAACTGATAGCGAGCGCCGCCGAAAAATGGATTTGGATCGGTCATTCTACGACCTTATTTGGATCTTGGTCTAAGTTTATTCTTAGGCGCGCTCATTGCGTGGGGGGGGCTCCCTCCTTTGTTAACCCCATGGGTGATTGACTCTTCTGTTTATGATCTGACCACTCAGGTGAGTGTGTTGAAAAACAGTATCCATTACATCGGTTTAGGGGCGATGTTAACAGCGGGATTGTTTACATTAGCGCAGTTATTAAAACCTTTTTATCAAAGCCTCCTCCTGTCTATCAGAGGGTTAGTGAAGACAAAAAACCCTTTGATAAAGATGCCTGTAACGCAATACGTCAAAACTGAGCGTGATATTCCAACATTCTACTTATTCATCACCTTATTTATATTGTGGGTGATTCTTTATTTTTTGTTTGTTAGCTTATTTCCGAGCCAATCTTTACCTAAAAGTACTTCTTTTTCTTTTCTGGGTGGAATTATTTTAGGGTTGACAGCGCTGAGCTTTATTTTTGCCGCTATCTGTGGTTATTTTTCTGGATTAGTGGGCGTCACGGCCAGTCCAGGTTCCGCGATTATCATCACCGGGATGTTACTTACCGCGTTATTGCTGCGTCTGGTTTTCGTGTCCGATCTTTTCAAAGAATCAACGACCTTTTTTTTAGATATCGGAGGCATGACCTTGATTTTAGGTGGAATTATTGCCGGCGCGTCCTGTATAGCCAATGATAATATTCAAGATTTAAAAGTGGGCGCACTGATTGGCACGCCACCTTGGAGCTGATGTTAGCGTTTGGGGTAATCATTGCTTCATTCGTGATTCCCTTTGTAATGGAAGTTTTATTTAACGTTTATGGTTTGACAACGATTGTGCCCCATCCACAGATGAGTAGCGCGGAAACACTGCCTGCGCCTCCTGCTGCGATGATGGCGGCTTTAGTGCAGGGATTTTTTAATCATAATTTGCCTTGGCTGTTTATGGGGGTGGGCGCCGGCCTGATAGTGGTTTTGCAAGGAATACGTTATTTTTTCTTTAGAAAAAGTTCTCTTTTAGGTCTGGCTATGGGCATTTATCTGCCACTGAGCACATCCGTTCCATTATTCCTGGGCAGTCTTTTCGCCTATTTTATTACAAAACAGGCGGCAAACCGCGCTCTTCCAAGAAAAGGAGAAACGGCATCTGCCCCGCTAGTCATTGAAAAAATACAACAGCGCGCTTTGTTGCTGGCCTGTGGTTTAGTTGCTGGAGCGACTTTAATGGATGTTTTTCTGGCTATCCCCATTTCTATCACTGGGCAATCCGCCTTTTGGACGATGATTCCTCATACCTGGCAACCTGTGACCTTAATACTGGGTATTTTGAGCACGTTATTCTTAGCTTGGGTGGGTATCGAATGACTTTTCAATCTAAATAATGAGTGTTTAATGATTTTTAATAACTCATTAAAACTTTTAATTGATTATTAAAATAAAAAGTAGCTTTATTCCTAATAAACTTTCTATTTAGTCATCCTTTTTTATTGAATATCAAATAACAAAATTTGATATTTTGATACAAATGTAGGTTTTTTTGACATTAAAAAATACCTAAAATATTCGTAATTTTAAAAAAGGAGAGGATAATGAAAAAAAAAGGGGTAATGACTAATAAAAATCAATATCCAGAGGTGCTTGTTGTTGAAGATCAGATGATTTGTCGAAAAATTTTATGTGCGCAACTATCGAGTTTAGGTTATCAATTAGATACCGCAGAAGATGCACAGACCGCCATCTGTAAAATAAATAAAAAAAGTTATCATTTTATCGTTACGGATTTATACTTGCCTGACCAGTCTGGGCGCGCAGTCGTTCAAGCTATTCGGCACTGTGAGTTAAATCAAGGAACGCCATTGATTCTAGCCAGTACGGTGCTTTCACAGGAAGATTATGCAGAGTATCTTGCTTTAGGTGCGGATGTTGTATTATCAAAACCGTACTCTAAAAAAATACTTGAGGAAGCGATTTATAAATGTGCGATTCGGCCCGCTTATCGGCGAAAATTTTATTATCAGATTAAAGAAATAAAAAAACAGTTAACGCAAGTGATTCAGCCAGAGAATCCTATCCAAAATAATGAAGTTGATTTGATGTCTCACTCTCAGCCCGTTTATGAAGTGATCGAGAAACTTTTATTTATGATAGATGAATATCAGCAATGGACGGATTTATTTGAATCATATCAGGTGAGTGATTTAAGACGTGGTATGCAATCACGGTCTGAAACTATGTTTTTTAGCTACGCTTAAATTAAAAATTATTAAAATTAGCATAAACCTTTAATAGCTAAGGGTGGGCTGAATCTTTTTTTGTTATTAAGAGGGATGTTTAAACCGCGATGTTGAAAAGACTTACCACATTCGATTCATTTAAGCACAAGGAAAATAAAAGTTGGAACGTAACAGAAAAAGAAAAAAGGATTGCGGCACAGGTACTGTGTCAGTTAGCTAAAGTACCTGTACTTTTTCATATCAATAATCCCCAGAATACGCCACAATTATTTTTTAAACCGATTAGCCCCGCAATAATAGAATCCCCTTTGAGTTACCCGGCTTATTATCCAAAAGTAATTAGAATCAACCGGGTTGAATAAAAAAGAATTTATTTGCTCACTAAACAAAATGCTTATTTTTCAGTAGATGAATTACTCACTGTTTCAGTATTTGTTAATTGTTTTGTTGACGATTCTAAAGAAAACAGAACACTGGTGGAGGATGTTCTTTCCTGAATCATTGTTAAATCTGTCTTATTAAAAGGATAGATTAATTCAGTTGATAAATTTAATTGTTTATGAAAATTATGATAACTCTCTAACCAACGATCCCATAATGATGAAAACATAGAATGTTCTATTATAAAGTGTGGTTTGGGTACGGCGGGATTTTCTAAAAATAGGATTTTTAATAAGGGTATAAGAGAAGGTATCACGCGCTTGCCAAGAAATAGTGCCGACTGTAAAGGCGTTTCACCTTTCAAGTTAATAGCCGTGTAGTGACTACCAGCTTTTAATAGAAGTGCGACAACGTTAGGATTACCTGAGCGTGCTGCGCGATGTAAAGGCGTCTCGCCATAAACACTAGGAAGATCGATTAGATTTACTGCATCTTGATGTGCGAGTAAGGCTGTGACCGCTTCTTCATCGCCGAACCAAGCGGCGTGGTGCAGGACAGAGGCTTTCTCATAATAATCAATTCGATTAATAGGTGCTCCGTGAGCGATAAGAAGTGGCACCACAGGATTTTTTTTACCAAAATCAAAAAAAGCTTCATGCAATACGGTTCGACCCGCTTTATCGACATGATATATGTTCGCATGATACGCAAGCAATAATTTAGATAATGAGTAATACCCAAATCGAGCGGCAAGATGCAGGGGTGTTTTTCCTTCTTTATCTGTTGTATCGACGTATAATTTTTTTATTAAAAGTGACTGAGCCAAAGAGTATTCATTATTTTGCACTGCTTGATGTAAATGAGTACTTTGGTTTGTATTGCAGTCATTTAGCGTCAGGGTGTATCATTTCTTGATGAGTAAAGTAGAGGAGAGGAGGTAGATTGCCTTAGTCTATATCGAAATAAAGAAGAAGTGAGAAATAGATTCATAAACTCGTTTTTATCATTCTTAAAATTTCCCATTTTTCGTTCCTTTTATGGACACAATTTTTATAAACCTGTTAACTTCATAGGAAGTGAAGCAAATATATTCCGCTGAAATTGTTCGATAAAGAATACACAGCTTAATCTCCAAAAGATAGAAGCTATAAATAGAAAATGAAGGAGGAATAATTGTAAAAACAAAGTTAACTTAAAAAAGAGAATGTGCTCATAAAAAAGAAATTTGTTAAAAGAAAAGACTGTTTTTAAAATAAAAAAGATGAGTTCAGTTATTTTTTACCCCCTGTATTGTTATTTGCTGACAAGCTATCTAAAACAAATTAGGTTTTAATTATTTTTTATTCAGTATTCCACCGATAAAACAAAGTAAAAATAGTCATTTACCTTAAGTAAAGTGAAAGTAATTCATACTAAATGAAAGTTATTTAAAAAAGGTAGAAAGAGATATTTTTTAAGCAGAGAAATATTTTGTGTTAAGGCAAAAAACAAGATAGATATCTTATTAAAATTATTAATTCTTAGTTAAATTTAAGCAATCCCATAAAAATTTTAGGATAAAATAAAATTTATTACACGCATCATAAATGAATATTTTTACTTTTCATAGGAATTTTAGATATTTATTATGATCTCACAGAGACGTTTTTTAAATAATCATCTCATTTAGATTAATTTTTAGCTTAAAACTGAAAATAAAAAATAAGTTAACTAAGTTAGTTAATGAAATTTAATTAAAAGTAAAACAAACATAAACAATTAATAAAAAAATATTTTCTTATTAATTTTATTTTATTAAAAAAGCGTAACTTATATATGATTTTCTTATATTATTTTTTTTATATAAGAGGGGCTTATCATTAGAGTTTTTTACACGTAAACTACCTAAACATTTTCTAGAAATATAGATGTTTTTCTTGTCCATAATCCAGCAATTTAATTGCCATATCACAGAGAGTAAAAATAATGAGTGATAATAAAAAGGATATTTTAAGTAAATTAAGCGATGTTAATTTAGTTTATTTTGAAAAAAATAAAAATTTTAAATATGTAAATGTCAATGAATGTAATGCAAAAGGAGCAGGATTAAATTCACCTCAAGAAATGATTGGGAAAAGTGATTACGATCTCATTTGGAAAGATTGTAGCGCAAATATTTTTCGTGAAACGGATATTAAAATCCTTTTGGGACAGTCAAAAATAAATTATTTAGAAAAAGTAAAGCTAAGAGATGGCGTTCATTCAATGCTTATCACAAAAACGGCGCTTAGAAATAGTCAAGATGAATTAATTGGTATTGTTGGATCAGCCATGTATATCGATGATTATGTAGTGATTCAAAAAAAGGTTATTTTAGTACGAAAGAACAAAAACTTTATTTGGATACACTGGGCATAAAAAGACTTAGTAGAAGAGAACTGCAAATTTTTAAATTTATTTTACATGGCTTTACTGATCCACAAATGGCAAGTTATTTAAATATTTCAGTGACAAGTATTCGTTCGATTATTAAAAGCTTAAAAATAAAACTACAATGCCGATCTAAACTAGATATTATCTGCAGTTCCATTAAAAATGGTTGGACTTATTTTTTAACAGAAGCGCCTTTACCTGAAAAAAAATAAGCGATTTTTAGATAAAACAATAATAAGGCAATATGTTTCATTGTTCTTTATTAGGCGAAATCAGTAAACTAAGCGTACTGTGGTTTAGAGACAGCACTGTAATTTTCGAGACAGTATTGATTCCGCTATTTTATTCCCTATTTAAAGGTATTCTACTTTATCAATTTCTAAGGTTAATAAACCAGATGGGGTTTTTACATCCACTGTATCGCCTTCTTCTTTGCCAATTAAAGCGCGCGCAATCGGTGAAGCGACTGAAATTTTACTACTTTTAATGTCGGCTTCATCTTCACCGACTAATTTGAATAAACATCCTTTTTTTCTGTTTCTGTATTGAGTAAGTGAACGGTCGCGCCAAAAATTACTTTTCCATTATTTGGCATTTTACGGATATCAATAATTTGTGCAGTCGCCAGTTTGTTTTCAATTTCGGCGATGCGTCCTTCGATAAAACTTTGGGTTTCTTTTGTCCGCATGATATTCCGCATTCTCTTTAAGATCACCGTGTGCGCGTGCTTCTGAAATCGCTTCAATAATTTGTGGACGTTTTATCATTTTGAGCTCATTGAGTTCTTTTTCTAGAGCTTGTGCGCCAACTAGGGTCATGGGGACTTTTTTCATGATATATTTTCTCTACGACAGATCTCAAATTTCTATTAAGTTATCGATGTGGCTTGTTTAACAAATCATACCTGCTTTGAATCATTTTTTCGAGCGATTATCATCCACTTATTTTGCAACCAGTACGAGCGAAATAAGTAATTTATGTTTTTAAAAACTACCGTACGTATGTGTCTACTGCTATTTTTTCATACGCGCCACAGAAGGACGCGCAGACATTTGTTTTAACACAAAAAATCAGTGTTGTTTACTGAAAAAACGTTTAACATGTTCAAACCACTGACGTGCTTTAGGATAATGATCCTCATTTTGTAATGCTTTTTCTAGCTCTAACACGACTTGCTTTTGTTGCGCATTCAAATTTACTGGCGTTTCCACAAAAACGCGACAGAGTAAATCACCTCCCGCACCAGGACGGCCAGGGACGCCTTTTCCACGTAAGCGCAAGATTTTTCCACTCTGTGTTTCCGTTGGAATATGCAATTTTACGGTACCTGATAAAGTTGGGATTTCAACTTCCCCGCCTAAAATAGCTTGAGATAAACTAATTGGCACATCACAATAAAGATTCTTTCCTTCTCGTTTAAACAAAGGGTGAGGTTTTAGATGAATTTCCACATACAAATCGCCGGGTGAAGCCCCGTGCGCGCCTGCTTCACCTTCGCCAGTTAAACGAATACGATTGCCATCATCAATGCCTGCTGGAATTTTAACAGCTAAGGTTTTGGTTTCTTGAACTTGACCTTGACCACGGCAATCTGGACAGGGATCCTTAATTTTTTTCCCAGAACCATGACAATCTGGGCAGGTTTGTTGAATGGTAAAGTATCCTTGTTGGGTGCGAACTTGACCTTCACCACGACAAGTATCACACTTGACCGGTTTTGTTCCTTTGCGAAGCGGTTTCTAGGTCAATTTCTAAAGCGTAACCCAGATCGGAACCGCGTTGCTGGCGAGAACCACCACTACCCCGACCAAAAATATCACCGAATACATCGCCAATATCGCCAAATACATCACTGAAATTAAAGCCACCATGCGCACCGCCCGCACCGCCTAGATTTGGATCGACTCCGGCATGACCAAATTTATCGTAAGCGCTCCGCTTTTTCTGGTCGGATAAAATTTCGTAAGCTTCTTTCGCTTCTTTAAATTTTTCTGCCGCCATCTTGTCGGATTGATTACGATCAGGATGGTATTTCATCGCCAGTTTACGATAGGCTTTTTTGATTTCATCCTCGCTAGCATTTTTAGAAATGCCCAGCACGTCATAACAGTCTTTTTTTGCCATAATTTATGCGACCAAAGATAAAGTAAATATGAGTAAAAGCCCTTTTTTATTGAATACGGAGTAACCGAGCCGCATACTGCAATCGTTACACTCCGTATGGATAATGAAGTGAGTGAGCTTTAAAAACAATTCTTTTTTGAAAAGTAACGGTTTAACTGAGGGCGCTAACTTCTCAGTGACTTATTTGCCATAAGTGACTGAGAAATCAGCTTATCTCTGTTAAAAGGGAGTTAGCCAAACTTTTCGTTTAGTTTTTATCGCCGTCCTTTTTATCCTTATCTTTCACTTCTTCAAAAACAGCATCTTCAATATCGCTTTTTTCTTTGTCCGCTGAAGCCGCATCGGTACTTTCCGTACCGCCAGATGTCGTATCTTCATTACTGCTAGAGGGCGCATAAAGACGTTCCGCCATTTTTTCAGAAAGATCGTTGAGCGCTTTAAGTTTAGCGTCAATCGCCTCTTTATCATTCTCTTTAAGCACGCTTTTGAGAGATTCGATCGCTTCCTCTAAACTGGTTTTTTCATCTTGGCCAATTTTATCCCCGGCTTCTTTCAGTGCTTTCGTGACGCCATGAATCAAACTGTCTGCTTGGTTTCGGACTTGAATCAGTTCACGGAACTTTTGATCCTCATTTTTGTGTAACTCCGCATTTTTAATCATTTCTTGAATTTCTGCTTCCGATAAACCACTGGCAGCTTTGATTTTAATCTTTTGTTCTTTCCCTGTGGCTTTGTCTTTTGCAGAAACATTTAAGATACCATTGGCATCAATGTCAAAGGTCACTTCAATTTGCGGCATCCCGCGTCGTGCAGGAGGAATATCCGATAAGTCAAAACGACCTAAAGATTTATTTGCCGAAGCCATTTCACGTTCACCTTGGAGGACATGAATTGTCACAGCCGTTTGATTATCCTCAGCCGTAGAAAAAGTTTGACTGGCTTTTGTTGGAATCGTAGTGTTCTTCTCAATTAAACGCGTCATGACGCCGCCTAAGGTTTCAATCCCTAAAGAAAGAGGCGTTACGTCTAATAATAAGACATCTTTTACATCACCCGAAAGCACACCGCCTTGAATCGCCGCACCGATTGCAACCGCTTCATCGGGATTGACGTCGTGACGGGCATCTTTTCCAAAAAAGGCTTTCACTTGCTCTTGTACTTTAGGCATCCGTGTTTGCCCACCGACCAGAATTACTTGAGAAACTTTATCCGCCGTAATCGCGGCGTCTTTAAGCGCAATTTTACACGGCGCCAAGGTTTTCTCGATTAAATCTTCAACCAACGATTCGAGTTTGGCACGAGTTAATTTAATGTGTAAATGTTTTGGCCCGCTGCTATCAGCAGTAATATAGGGCAAGTTAATTTCGGTTTCTTGCGCAGAAGATAATTCAATTTTCGCTTTCTCTGCCGCTTCTTTTAGACGTTGTAAGGCCAATGGGTCTTTGTGCAAATCAATGGCTTGATCTTTTTTAAATTCATCTGCTAGATAGTTGATGACGCGTAAATCGAAATCTTCACCCCCTAAAAAGGTATCACCGTTGGTTGCTAACACTTCAAATTGATGTTCGCCATCCACTTCAGCGATCTCAATGATGGAAATATCAAAAGTACCCCCCCCTAAGTCATAGACGGCAACGACCGAGTCACCTCGTTTTTTATCTAAACCATACGCAAGCGCTGCTGCAGTGGGTTCATTGATAATTCGTTTTACATCAAGACCGGCAATACGTCCTGCATCTTTCGTCGCTTGACGTTGTGAGTCATTGAAATAGGCCGGAACGGTGATAACGGCTTCAGTTACTTCATGCCCTAAATAGGCTTCGGCATCCGCTTTTAATTTCATTAAGATCTGCGAAACTTGTTGCGGCGAGAAATTTTTTACCCCCCACTTCCAACCAAGCGTCGCCATTTTCCGCTTCAATAATTTTGTAGGGAACCATTTTGATGTCTTTTTGAACCGCTTCATCTTTAAAGCGCCGCCCAATAAGACGTTTAACCGCATAGAGGGTGTCATTGGGTTTTGTGACCGATTGACGTTTGGCCACTTCACCGACTTTGATTTCACTACTATCATAGCTCACCACAGAAGGGGTGGTTCTACGACCCTCTTTATTTTCAATCACTTTAGGTTTACCTCCTTCCATGATTGCGACACAAGAGTTGGTGGTACCCAAATCAATACCAATAATTTTTGCACTTGCCATAGTGTTCTCCGCAATAAATAGCTTGTTTCTTTTTCAATAAACAATGTACAAAATACCGTCTAAGGTTTAAGTCTCAGACAAGCGTGCAGCCACCACGCGCTAAAAAACCTTGAGTACACTGCTATCACGATGATCTGTTGTTGTATAATGCTCATTAAAACGCATTAATCAGCTTCATAGCTAACTACCCCTAAAGTTGGGTTAGTTTTTTCAGTTTTCAAGGTAGGCTCCACATTTAAGGTGTTTGTTTATTGTCGGCCTGTGCGACGACCACGAGCGCCGGACGGATCAGACGTTCTTGGAGTAGATAGCCTTTTTGTAAGATTTTAACGATTGTATTGGCGGTATATTGAGCATGGGGTTCGGTGAGCATTGCCTGATGATAATGTGCATCAAAGTTTTCACCGGGGAGGGGTGCGATGACTTTGACGCCTTGTTTTTCAAGGACTTTGTGCAGGGCTTGATCGGTCAGCTGAATCCCCTTGAGGATCGCCTGAGTTTCTTGTTTGCCTTGATTCTCTTCCAATAAACTGCTAAGCGCAGATTCGAGACAGTCCTTAATCGGTAAAAGTTCTTTTATGAGTTTCTCAAGTGAGAATTTATAGGCATTTTCTTTTTCAAATAGGTAATTTGCTCTTGATAACGACGTGACTCAGCGAGGCATTTTTCAAGTTGATCTTGAGTGGCCGCTAATTGCTCTTTTAAGCTTTGATAAGAAGGTTCAAACGTATCCTCATGCAAGGGGGCAGACGCTGATTTTTCTTGAGTCACGGTGCTTTGTATCACCGCTTCTTCTTTTTTTACGCTTTCATGCATTTTTTTCCAGGTATCCTTTTTCGTATTTTTTTTCTCGCTCATTTATTGGTACTCCCATTGCCAGTGAAAATCAAATTGTCTCATTTACCTCGGATCGAATTGTAAAGGAGTGTGACCGACTTCGCAAAGTCAATCCGAGTCGTGTACGCTGCGGTGAAACCGCTTGGTTATTTTTTATTTAGGTAATAAATAACCTTCCGCGCTTAATGACCCAAAGGCCTATTATGTTCAGTGGTTGACTCAATAGTGAGGTCGATTTCGCCCTAATTCAAGTAAGGAGCGCAATCAAGGGTTTAATTTGGTACTCTGTGTTAACAGTTATAACCTAAACGGTAACCAGCGCAACGCAAAGAGGGTGGGGTCAGCATGGCTAAAAAATTTACACGTATTGGCTTGGTTGGTCGACCAGGAATGAAAGACGTCAGCGATACGTTAATCGCGGTAGTGGATTACTTACAAGCTGCCGGTTTTGAAGTATGGGTCGAACAAGAAACGGCAAAAGTTTTATCACAGCGTAAGTTCCCTTGTTTTACCAATGATCAGTTGGGTAAAAAAGTAGATCTGTTAATTGTCGTTGGAGGTGACGGGAGCCTGCTGAATGCCGCCCCGTATGCGGTAGAGGATGATATCGCTGTGTTAGGAATTAACCGTGGCCGCTTAGGTTTTTTAACGGATATTCGGCCACAAGATCTTGAACAAAAATAGCTAAGGTATTAGCTGGCTTTTATCAAGAAGAACAACGATTTTTATTAAGTGCAACCATCACTGACACGCATCCTCCTGCGCACATTAATGCAGGGATTGCACTCAATGAAGTGGTTTTGATGCCCGGTAATGTGGCACGAATGATTGAATTTGCTATCAGTGTGGATGAACAGTTTGTCTGTGTCCAACAAGCCGATGGCTTAATTGTGGCCACACCCACTGGATCAACGGCTTATGCACTTTCTGGGGGAGGACCTATTTTGCATCCGCAACTGGATGCAGTCGTACTCGTGCCGATGTTTCCGCATACGCTCAGTGCTCGGCCGATTGTGATTAATTCGGCCAGTCGGATTCGGATTCATATTCACGCTGATAATCAGTCTCCCCCCTCATTAAGCTGCGATGGGAAAGATCGAATGATTGTTCCGATGGGCGCGGATATTCATATTCAGAAATATGCGAAAACACTGCGTTTAATTCACCCGCTTGATTATAATTATTTTGAAACATTACGTAGTAAATTACATTGGAATCGAAATAATCATTAAAAAATATTAGTTTATTTTTTTTAAACTAAAGAGTATTTTATATTTATAATAAAACTTTCTAATCGTAAAAATAAAAATAAGAAATATAATGCCAAATTCTGAACCACTTAATTACTGTATCCCTAATGATGAAGTTGATCAGCTTCCTATCTATGAAAATGAGCAAAAGGCATGGGAAGCAGTTGATCAAGCGTTGCAAGGATGGATGAAAAAAGAATTAATTGATTGGGCAAAGCAACAAGTCGATTTTCGTAAACAGTCAGCCAATGAATTAAATAGCGACAATTTTATTAAACTTTCGCGATCTTATTTTGATTCTGATGTCTTAAAAATTATAAAGGGTTTATTTAATATACAATACAATGATAAGGATCTATGTTTATCACAATCTCTAACTATTTTTGCAGATGAATGCATAAAGAAGCTCACAGAAAAAACAAAATTTTATTATATCAAGGATCCTCTAGTCTTGTTTTTTATAACGACGGTCATTTTGTGCGAGCATTAAAACCCAAAATAAATCAATCCGGCTTACGTCATAAAAATAATGAAAATCTGCGACTTATCGGTTCGACAAATAAAATTAAGAAACATGGTTTTTCCTTAATTCGTTGGCTTTCTAGCGATAATAAAATCAAGGCGCCGCACCTAACCGATATCGTTGAGGATCAGATTATGTTTGATGATCGTCAAGGTATCTTAATTGTTTATGAAAAAGAGCCTGGAGCAAAAATCGGTGCAGAATTTTATTCTATGTTAGACAAAGCCATCGCCGATATGCTCGAAAAAAGAAAAGTGGCTCAGGCTAATAGTCCAGAAACTAAAGTGAATATAAAGATGCTCATGGATGATCTTTACAAAGCGGTGTGTAAGTTGCATGGACTATTATCGTGCGATCTTTATGATATTGAAAAAACGCCGGGAGAGAATGAAGAAGAAATAATTAAGGTATACCGTTATACAGTCAAAAAAAATACACTCGATCCAGTCGATGCGGCGATAACAGATTACGAGATAAAAAACAAGTTGCTGCAGCCGATTAAAGTCAATGCTAAGGTGAGTATAAATCATCATTATTGGGAGAAGTGCAAAGGTTATATCAGTATTTTTGTGAAAACACTTTGTTTGGCAGCTATCTTGTTCTTGATTGCTGGCGTACTGTTATCTTGTGCGCCACTTTGGGTAGCAATCCCTGCTTTTTGTGTGGCGTTAACTGTTCCATCATTTTATGCATGGAAAAAAATAGACCAGCTTGAACGTTTAACAAAAAATACTGAAGAATATAGTGATCCAACGTTAAAAAGGCTACACTCATTTAGAATAAAAAACATTTTCTCTAGTTTGTTTAAGGAAGGCTCTACAGGGTTAGATGTGATAAAACGAATTGTAAAACCATTTAAAGAAATGGGTCATGTCCAATCTGAGGTTTCTGATAAAGATCAACGCTCTGTGACTGTGAATAATGAGCATGATTGTTCATATGGCCCATCTTTATCCCACCATAAATAATTTTTTTATCGATAAGACAAGAAAAATATTATAAGCAAAGCAAAGATTGAAAAATCTGCGATAGGTATGCGTTGATGAGTGAAGTGGAAACAAACACATCACACTAAGAGTTATGTAAATGCTACCCAAGAGCTTGATTGGACGAGTGGGTAGCAGATGCTGGAGATTGAATCGCAGACTGAATTTCAGTCCTGTAATATGAGTTAATTTTGAATCAGATAGCGAATATTTTTCATAAGTATAACGATTGACCTGTAAAAAATGCAGGTATCACTTTTCTTCTGCTAGTTTTAGTTTATCGGTCAAACTAAAAACTAGCAGATTACCTCGCCTTTTTAGCAAAAAAAATTCTTTTAAAAAAAATAAATTTAACCTAAGTGACGATA
Source organism: Rickettsiella massiliensis 20B (assembly GCF_000257395.1). Lineage (GTDB taxonomy): Bacteria > Pseudomonadota > Gammaproteobacteria > Diplorickettsiales > Diplorickettsiaceae > Diplorickettsia > Diplorickettsia massiliensis. The sequence goes on along the minus strand of NZ_AJGC01000001.1, from coordinate 345,400 downwards.
GAGCTATTTTATTTACTCACCTATAAATTGGGCAATATTCGATTTGAAAAAGAGTAATAAAGTACTTTTAATTTATTTTTTTAGATAATGTTGATGGTCAATATATCCTATAAAACATAAATAGATTCACATCGATCGTTAATTATTATTATTAAATATATTTTTGATCTAAGGGTTATCTGAATAATAAATTTATATGAATTATAAATTGATTTGTTGATTATTTTTCTATAAGGTTTTTATTTTCGAAAATAATAAAAATAATTTTATGCCTAAATTTAACCCGCCGTGCCAATTTATTGCAGGGACCTCGGTGGTCTCTATGAAAGTTTATGAGGATGAAGTTTCTGCGCGGTTAGCGGTTACGTGCTCATTAAAAACTCACTTGAAGAAAGTACTCATCGACTGGGTAAAACAAAACAAACCAGAAAAACAGCAAGAAAGTGTTCAACAGAGCCTTGCTCCGCAGCCAGTTAACGGCATAGATAAAAATTTTTTGCAAACAAAATTACCGGAATATTTTAATGATCAAGCTAAGCAAATAGTCGAAACGTGTTTTACACGGGAGGTTGCTCAGTTTGAATCATTGAATACTTCACGACGCTTTTTTAATAATACGCTTAAGCGGTTCAATAAGGGTAAGAGAGTATGGCCAGATTCTTTTTATGAACGATTTGTCGATGATTGTATCGTAGAGTTGTATGCAAAAGGACACGACTTATTATATCAAGGATCCTCTACGTTAGTTTTTTATAAGGAGGGTCAATTTGTACGTGCATTAAAACCTAACCTAAACTCCAATGGGCTTAATGCAAAAGTTAATGAAAACATTCGGATTATTGGTGCTGAGAATCAATTTAAGAAAAACGGTAGATTTATTTATACTGTAACTCACTCTCTTAAAAATATTTTCTCAAGTTCAAAGCAATTACGTGCACCGCGTCTTATCGATATTAAAGAAAATAAAATTATTTGGGGCGATCGAAAAGGAGTGTTAGTTGTTTATGAAAAAAAAGAGGGTTCGTCTGTCGGGCAAAATATTTATGCGGCATTAAATGAGTTAATACAAGAAACTAAAAAATAAACCGTAATTCTATTAGTAATGTACCCGTAAAAATTAACTTGGGAAGTGCAATATATAAACTCCAAGAAATCGTAAATAAAACGCCAGATCTTCTCTCCTGTCATTTTTACCTTATTGATGAACAAGAAGATACTGTTATTAATTATACAGCGAAAAGAAACACTTGTGATCCAATTGACGTGGCTTTATTGGCGAGCGAAGAAATGACCGAGCTGTTGGTTGAAACAAAAGTATCGACTAACTACCATTTAAAAAGACTTATTATTGGACTGTTTAAAAATTCTCTTTTTAATTTTTTGCGTGCGCTCCCCTTATTTATCATTTCAGGAGTTATTTTCATTTTCAGTATTTTTTTTCCTTTTTCGATGTTATTTGCATGGGGCTCTCTTGCTTTTGTCGCTGGATTAGCTATGTTGGCTTACTATTCTTGTAAAGCGATGAATCAACTTATAAAAGAAACCAAACCCACCAAAGAATTTGGAGAGGTGACGTTAACGAAGTTAGAGTCAAGCCACTTTTCAGCTCTTTTCTCAAAAAAACTTTCTAACTTAAGTAAGCATATTTTCAGTAATGATAAACCAAGCAAACAGTTATCTACTGATAAGACACCGTCTAAAAATAAAAAACGATTATTCTGTGAGTGTAAACCCAAAGAAGAAGAACAATTTGAGCTAAGTTTCAATGTAAATCATTCATCAGAACCGAGTGATTGGGATAGGTCAAATTCGTTTAGAGTAAGTGTTGAAAACGCTTTATTTGATAAGAATAAAGAACACTCATCTCAACAAGAAAATCAGGATAGAAAAATAAAAGAAAAGCTTACACTGTCAGCAGGTATAAATCCTTTTGATGAGGAAGGTGACTTAAAGCCAATCATTGAACAAAAAATAATAGCAAAAATAACGTCATCTGTTGTAAGTCCTTTTGATGAAGGACCTAATCTAAAGTCAATAATTAACACAAAGCAGATAACTCAATCAAGTAAACCGAAAAAAAATTTAGCTTTTAATAAAGAAAAAAAGATAAAGTTTTATCTTTTAATTGGTTTAAAAATAAAATGAATAAAAAAAATCACATTCCCGATTTACCAGCGGAGTGCTCTCCTGTTAACGCAGCGGTATGCCAAGGTGGATAGGTATGTATTTAGTTCACGTGCATTGAACTACGTTTAGGATAAAAAACGTAAGCACGCGGTGCTTTGTAAATAAAACGGTATCAAGGTTTTTTATTTTTAGGTATCATCGCTTTTTGTCGAAAACAAGGAGGGAGTGTCTCGATGAACCCAGTGCCAGGAGTGGAAACGCCTAGTTCACTAGAAGAACGGACTGCTCGAGAGAATCTTAGACAAGCATTGTGCAAGACGGGTTATTGTATCTGTATTCCCGACTATAAAAAAATTGATCGAAACCGTCGCTAAGTCAGTTTAAATTGGTTACAGTGGTTTTTTTGCAAAAAAATCTTGACGGAGATTCTATTTTGGTTCGCCTGTTTAACCTTGCGCTCCGGAATCATACGTTGACACCAGAACACTTTTCTCATTTATTTTACTTGATTTATTACTTACTTAAGCCGCTACATCCTAAACAAATTGGTGATCTATTAAATGAAGTACATTATGGTCAATTACCCGTTATTTACAATTTTCTTTATCGGTTAAGCCTAACGTGACATCTTAATCGCACTGAGTATCAACGCCATCAATTATGGAACCGTAACCGACATTGCCTAAACAGTTTGCGGTATTTTTTGTATTGGGCGGATCCCGTATCACTTGATCGATTTGTGGGTCATTCTACTTATAGTAGTTTCTTATTACTTAAGCAGTTATTAAATCAAATCTCTAATCCCTCTACATCCAAGCCATGTTTAAATCTCTTTGTTTTAACTACGGAAAAAATGATTGATCATTTTCCTCTGCCTAATTTTGATAAGAGGCTGCAAGAACAAGGTGAGTAAGAAGTGAGAATTTTGTGTGAACAGCTTTTTAAACGACTCCGTTTATTCATCCATAATAAGGTCGTGATGAAAAAATACTGATTTTATCAGGTTAATGACGCGTATTCTACAAAAAACACAGCAAGAAACACGTCAAAAACTAGCTTTTGAATCGCACGGTGTAGGTTGTTTACTCATCCTAGGTTGTCTGATTCTAAGTGACCCCCATGTTAGGAAAGAATAGTTTGTTTTACTCAGAAAATAATACTGAAGTGAATTCTTGGTTCAATTTAATCGTTATGACATTGAATGTAGCACAAATTAAACCAGTCCTAAAGCAGGGTCAGCAGATGATTCAGGAGCAAAATAGTATTACGTCTACCCAAAAAAAAGATTATCCGATAATTGGCATAAGCGGTTAATAAGCTATTTAGGTTTAGCGAATCAAGGGAGTTCAAATGATCCAAAGCACTTTGATTTTGGCCTTCGCGACATAACAAAAATGAGAAATAAAAAAATATTTTTTTCTCATATCGCTTGCTTGAATCACTCTTTATTGTTTCTCCACAAGACCCCGTTTATTCGGTTGATGAACAGAGACCTATGCTTTATCATTCTAGTTTTTTAACCTAAGTTGGTCAGGAACACACCTCTGTTATGGCAGTAAAATCTTGTATACTCAATCAACGAATGGGTCTGCAAAGTCAAACGACTAAAAAAGAGAGGAGAATAAATGCGTACCAAGTACATTATCGGTAATTGGAAAATGCATGGTGATAAATCATCGACACAGGTATTATTAACCCAATTAAGTCAAGCCCATATTTCGCGATCGACTCGTGTTCACATGGTTGTTTGCCCGCCTTTTGTGTTCCTAGAGCCGACACAAAAGGCGTTGTTAGACTCAGCCATTGCTTGGGGCGCCCAAAATGTCTGTTCAGAACCGATCGGGGCTTATACTGGCGAAATTTCAGCCAGTATGTTACAGGCGTTTGGTTGCCAATATGTGCTGATCGGCCATTCAGAAAGGCGTATTTTATACCATGAAGACGCGGAACAGTTGGCCAAAAAGATAGAGCAAGCCGTGGCATGTGGAATTCGACCTGTATTCTGTGTCGGTGAAACCTTGCAACAGTACCAGGCGGGGGAAACCCAGGCGGTGTTAACGCAGCAAATTCAGGACGTACTGAAAAAATTGGACCCCATATTGTTTCAGACGGCATTACTCGCCTATGAGCCGGTTTGGGCGATTGGAAGCGGTATATCTGCCCGCCCAGAACAAGTGCAAGCGGTACATCAATTTTTACGTCAACAGGTTGCTTTTTATGACGTGGCTCTTGCGCAAGAATTAGCTATCCTGTATGGTGGCAGCGTAAAGGCAGCCAATGCACGGGCTCTTTTTTCAGCGCCTGATGTCGATGGCGCGTTGGTTGGCGGTGCGTCATTAGTCGCCAGCGAGTTTTTGCAAATTTATGAGCAGTGTCTCAGCACTTCTGTTTAACAGAATGTAAAGCAATTGATTGTAATGAATAAATAACGATGTTAGCGCAAATACTTTTTATATTTCATGTTTTGGTCTCAGTCACGTTGATCGGCTTAATCTTGTTACAGCAAGGTAAAGGTGCCGAGGCGGGCGCAAGCTTTGGTAGCGGAGCATCACAAACTGTGTTTGGTGGCCAAGGGTCTGGATCGTTCTTGTTTAAGCTCACTGCTTTTTTTGCACTTATTTTTTTCGTAACCAGTTTAACATTGGGTTATTTAGCTGGACATCGTATTCGTCAAGACGATCCGATTCAGAAATTAGATGGTTTAACGCAACCAACTGTTTTGCAAAAAACCAGCGAAGTGCCTCATAATACAGTAAAAAAGCAATCCAATCCGATGGATTCGAGTGCTGTAAACAAGTAGGGTAAAAAAAGTTAACTTTTTTAAATTGCCGAAGTGGTGAAATTGGTAGACACGCCATCTTGAGGGGGTGGTAGCGCAAGCTGTGCCGGTTCGAGTCCGGCCTTCGGCACCATTAGAAAAAATAAAGCCAAAGCTCAATCGAGTTTCTTTCTATTTTATCGATTCATTTCCACAAGATTCATTTAGTAGAGAAAGTGAGTCGCATTTTACCAATACGTTGTGAATTACATCACAGGAAAAATACACAGCGCTTTTATTGTTTGAGAAGAATAGGTAGGCCACTATTTTTTGTTTTATGATCTATCTTTACCAAAGGTAAAGGTATTGCTGACTTCTGAATTGCAAATAGGTTTGTTTTTTACCTTTTTGAAAAAGGTGGATTTCCATTGCGGCTTATTCAATCGGCTTTAATGGTTTCTTTCTCCCCGTGCAAGTAGCTTTTATTGATGATTTTGAATGAATGGTTAATTTTCCAGCCATTTTAGTTGAAGTAAGGATATCTAGGTTAACTTTTTTCTCTGTTGGGTGAGTGTTTAAAGAATGAATGCCCATATCTTTTTTAGTTGAATATCGCTCTTCCTTACTGATATCATTCTTTTGACATATGATCGGGACAGGGACGGTTACTATGGTTTCTTCTTTGAGGGGAAGCGGATGAGTATTATCAGACTTTTCTGCGTCTGAAGAAACAAGATTGTCTGCTTCCGGCTTTTCCTCAGAATATTTACCCACTTTATTTGAAGTTGGGGAAAAAGATAGAGGCTCTAGTGTAAATTTTGCTTCCTTGTGTTGAATGCTTGAAAAATGAATATTCGTATCTTTTTCAAAAATATATTTGATAATAAACTTTGACAAAAGTCTAATTTTGTGGAGTAAAAAGCGTAGGAAGTAAGGTAATCTGCTGTTTTCTGTAACTGGAGAATTGAGCTTCTCCTCAATATGAGGATTGAACTTTTCCGCATATTTTTTCCGGCAGGTCACTTTGAATTCGAGCAGACTCATCTCAATTTTTAATAGGGTTTAGTTCATTCGATTGGGTTTGAGTCAAAACTATTTTATAGGTAGTTGTGCTTTTAAAGTCTTTTTTTGTAAATCTAGAAGGATTACTGATTTTCTGATAATTCTCCACTTGTACTTTTCGGTATTAAAACAGGTATAGAAAATTTTGTTTGGATATAAATTGCTTCGTTATGGAAAGCGATATCAATGCTTAGGTTTGGTTTCGTAGGGACAAATTCATGTTTAGATAAATAAAATGCCTCGTTGTGATATAAATTTTGATTTAAAAAATTAGATAAAAAATATACATATTGTCGTCGTTTTTCTTGTTCTAATTTAAGACTCTTTTCCGCAAGAATTTTTTCGAATAACAAAGTTAGATGTTCTTTGGAAGAGATCTCTACAGATGAATCATCTTGGGCAACAAGTTTTTTCCAATATTCCAGAGGTTTTTTGGCAATAGAAATATGAAGATTTCTATTTACTCTATTGATATCGGTTAAGACTTTATCTGGGTTATATATGACACTAACATCTTCTATTTCTCCTTCATTAATCATTTTTCCGAAGGAAACGGTATGATCAAATTGGATAAATGACGACATAATATAACGCCTTACGGATATTATCATTTTAAAACATATTAACGCATATCCTTATGATTTAGATATAATAAAATATCATTTTGTTATTAGTTATGCAAATAGAAATCAGTCTTCTTGTTAAGAACAAGTCAAACAATTGAGGGAAAAAACACGGCAATCGATATAAAAATGGTGGCGCGAATAAGTAATAATTATGGAGAGCGCCTGTCTGAAAAATTCAGCGTCGGTGCAGAGAGGCCGGTGAAGATGAGACAGTTTTATTCCGTACGCTGAATGTGTAATCGTACTTTCAAACCAGTAATAGTGTCTCCAGTGAAGTGATCGGTTATCCAGAAAAATCAGACCAGACTTTGATTTAGCCTGATTTTACTCAAGAGATATCTTCAGTGATTGCCGCATAAAAGCAATTTAGCCAACGAACCGATCCGACTCATTGGCTTAAGTCGGGGGATGTTCCATATAATCGTTGTTAAAATCGATTAAATACTACGGAGCAACTCATTAATCGCTGTTTTAGCACGCTGACGGCACAGTTGAGATGACACGATCCCGTTTTAGAAGGTAAACTGCCGGCAATCACGACCGAGCCACTCGGGACACGTCCATAATAAATTTTATCTTCTTCGCGATGATAAATCGGCGTACTTTGACTAATAAACACGCCCATGCCAATGACACTATGGGCTTCAACAATCACGCCCTCAACAATTTCAGAACGTGCCCCAATAAAGCAGTTTTCTTCAATGATGGTTGGATTCGCTTGTAAGGGTTCTAATACTCCGCCAATTCCCACACCACCCGATAAATGGACATTTTTACCAATTTGCGCGCAAGAACCCACCGTGGCCCAGGTATCGACCATCGTGCCCTCATCCACATAGGCACCAATATTGACAAAAGAAGGCATCAATACTGTATTTTTACCAATAAAAACACCTTCGCGAACACAGGCATTGGGGACAACACGTACTTTGTGTTGTTGAAACGCCTCCGCAGTAAATGCCGCATATTTTTGTGGAATTTTATCAAAATAGCGTGTAAATCCGGCCTCACTAACGGTTTCATGACGCAATTTGAAAGATAATAAAATCGCTTGTTTGACCCACTGATGAACGATCCACTCGGAACCTTTTTTTTCAGCGACGCGTAATGTCCCTTGATCCAATCCAGCGATACACTCTAATACCGCTGTTTTTATCGATGAATCGTGTTCGATGGCGATTGTAAGGAGCTCATATAAAACCAATAATAGTTTATAAATAAAAAGATATAGTGCCTAGATTTAATCGTCTAGGCAAGCGCGCCTTAAGGTAAGGATTTAGGCAGATCTTTTTTTGATGTAGGCAAACGTAAGCGATAAAAAGCGGTATAGATCACCGGTAAAATAAACAAGGTAAATAGAGTGCCTAAGGACATTCCACCTAAAATGACCCAGCCTAATTGTCCGCGCGCATGCGCACCGACTCCGTGCGCGAGTACGAGCGGCACGGCGGCCAGTAACATCGTCGCCGTGGTCATTAAAATCGGCCGCAAACGTAATGTAGCGGCTTCAACAATCGCTTGTTCACGGGTCAAACCATTTTCACTGTTGCACAATTGATTAGCAAACTCAACAATCAAAATACCATGTTTGGCAATTAATCCCACTAAAGTAATTAAACCGATTTGGGTGTAAATATTTAGGCTGCCTCCACTTAAAAGGAGAATCAATAAGGCGCCCGCGATAGAAAGAGGAATAGTTAATAAAATGATACTGGCGGCACGAAAACTATCAAATTGCGCGGCCAAGACTAAGAAAATAAAGAGGATCGCTAAAATAAAGGCTTGACCCATTTGATGGCCCGAAGTCATAAATTGTCGGGTTGCACCAGAATAATCGACTTGGACATCCGTAGGTAAAATTTGTTTAACGATTTTTTGTAAATAAGTAACGGCTTCGCCTAAGGTATAACCTGGCGCTAAATTACCACTGAGTGTCACAGAACGTAAGCGTTGAAAATGATTTAAACTTTGCGCGGTGACCGTATGCTGCAGATGAATTAAGTTCGCCAAAGGAACCAACTGACCCGCTTGTGTACGGACATTGACCAGTTTTAGTTGCTCCATCGTATTCATAAACTGCGGATAAAGTTGCGGAATGATATCGTAGCTTCGGCCGTTCCAGCTAAACGAACTACTTTGTGGTTGACCAATGAGTGTATTTAAACTACTCGCAATATCGTCCATGTTGACGCCTAACGAGAGCGCTTTATCTTTATCCACATCTAAAGTAACTTGAGCTAAATTGAGATGTAAATTAGATTGTAAGCCCACAATGCGTGGATTGTCTTTTGTGACTTTTTCTTGGATAGCTTGCGCGAATTGGTTTAATTTCTCATAACTATCCGTTGTTTTTAAGACGACGGTTAAGGGCGCATGTTCCGAAGAGCCCGGCAAGGCCGGTGGGCTAAACGGAAAAGCTTGTAAACCCGTAATCATAAAATACTGTTTCAAGAGAGAGTAAATCAAGGTTGAACTCGATACATCGCGTTCTTGCCACGGTTTGAGAATTAAAAATGAAAGCGCGCTATTGAGTGTTTGCATCCCGATGATGCTGACATACGATTCGATTTGGGGAAAACGTTTATAAATCGATTCCAACTGTGCGACGTATTGCTTCATATAGGCGATATTAGCTGACGTCGGGCCATTGGCAACCGTAATAATGAAACCTTGATCCTCTTGCGGAGCTAACTCGGTATTTAAGCTTTTAAATAATCCTAATCCGCTTAAATACAGCAGGCCGGTAATTAAAAGTATTCGTGGATGGTGTTGCATGACCCAGGAAATACGCATTGGAGCGACGTTCGAATTCAGATTCGGGTTTCTCGTGCGCTAATAATTTAGCGCACAGCATCGGTGAAAGCATTAAAGAAATGACCCTTGAAATAATGACCGCAGCCGCTAAGGTAAAAGCAAACTCACGGAACAATAAACCCGTCATATATAAACCGCTGCGAGAGTGAGCGTCATGGCAATAATCGCAAAGGCAATTTCTTGTGTTCCTTTTAAGGCCGCATCGATGGCAGGTAAGCCTTGCTTTTGGTGGCGATGAATATTTTCTAGGACAACAATCGCATCGTCGACGACTAAACCAATGGCTAATACCCAAGCCAATAAAGTCAGTACATTCAGCGAATAGCCTAAAACGAGCATTATCGTGCAAACACCTAAAATTGATAGTGGGATGGTCACTAGTGGGATTAAGGTCGCACGAAAGCTGGCTAAGAAAATAAAAATAACGAAAAAGACAAATAGACAGGCTTCGATAAATGTTCGTGTCACGTCGTATATTGATTCTGTAATAAATCTTGAAGAGTCCCACATTAATTGTACTTTGATTGAAGTCGGTGCTGCTTCGGCCTGTAATTCAGGCAGCAACGCTTTGACAGAGTTTGCAACGGTTAATGGATTCGCTGTGGCGAGAGGAACGATACCTAAAACGGCAGTACGTGGATTACCATTAACATCACTATCTGTGGATTGCACACCTAATACCGCTTGACCGACATCGGACAGGCGAACTAAATAACCATTTTGATTGCGAATGACCAAATGATTGAATTGGTCGGCATTCACCATATCGGTATTCGCACGGATTGTAATCGTTTGCCACGTAGAGGTCAGTGATCCAGGCGCCGCTTGAACATTATTGCGTTTAATCGCTTGGAGAACATCGCTGGCAGTTACTTGATGGGCCGCCATTTTCTGCGGGTCCAGCCAAATACGCATTGCGTAACGTCGATTACCAAACACTTGTGCATCACCGACGCCGGCGACATTTTGGAGTTGTGGTTGCACGACACGGTATAGATAATCGGTTACCGCTTCAGGAGAAAGTGTTGCGCTAGAAAAAGCAAGAAATAAAATAGGATTCGCGTTGGGATCTTTGGCTTCAATCACTGGATCGGATACGGCAGTGGGCAGTTGTTTACGTACAGAAGCAACGGCATTACTGATATCGTAACCTAATTTGAATTGTAGACTGATTTGACTGCTATTTGCATTGCTACTGGAGCGAATCACATCTAAGCCATTGACACCACCTAATACGCCCTCTAAAGGAGTCGTTACAAAACTTTCAATCAATTGTGCCGGCGCGCCCGACGGTGAAATAGATGGGTACTCACGAACGGGTAACAATAAAAACGATTGTAGGCCGATCAGTAGAATGAATAAGCTAAAGACGATTCCTAGAACAGGACGACGAATAAACGGTTCAATCCAACGCATGATGACTTATTTTCCAATGATAATTGGTGCTTTATCGTGGACTTTAAAGCTCCCGACACGAATGATTTTTTCACCGACCTTCAGTCCCGAGACCCCGGCCTGACTCGCTTTTTCAAAAAGAACGGTTACGGGCGTTTTAAGTGCTATGTTACCCACAACACGGTACACATAAGTTCCTTTTTCATCGGTATTGAGTGCAGTTTCTGGAATAGTCGGTAATGACTCGGCTGACCCTAATTGCAAAGAAACTTCAACAAACGCTCCGGGCAAAAGTTTCCCAGAGGCGTTGTCGAGGACCGCTCGGACCGCTAAACTACGTGTTGCGGCATCAATTTGGGAGTCCACCGCATAGACTTTGGCGACAAATGTTTGTTTAGGGTAAGCACTGCTTTGAATAAAGACTGAATTACCCAGTTTAATTTGACTCGATGCGGTGCCTGGAACTTGGAAATTAACGCGTAAAGGCGTTGTAGCATTTAAATTTACAATGGCCCGACTCGGATCCAGATAGTCTCCTTTATTTACATTTCGTAAACCTAAACGACCTGAAAAAGGGGCACGAATCGTTGTTTGTGCTAAAGCGGCGTTTGCTTTGGCTTCTTGTGCTTGATTGGCTTGATAATTGGCTAATGCTTTATCTAAATCCGCTTTTGCAAACACTTTTTTACGATATAATTGCAATGCGCGTTGGTAATCGGCAGCACTTAATTGGGTTTGTGCTTTCGCCGTAGCAAACTGCGCCGCAGGAATGGCTGGATTGAGTTGAACCAGCGGTTGACCTTCTTTTACTTCATCTCCGGAGCGGAAATAGACAGCCGTCACTAAACCAGTGACTTCGGACTTCAAGATAACGCCCTGACTTGGGAGTAAAGCTGGCCATGCGGTAACGATAATAGTAGGAAAAAGCAATACGGCCGGTAGCCAGTAATACCATCGCAACCAACCCTAAAATCATGTAAATACGTAGACGCTTTGGCATAATCGGCTCTGCTGAGTTTTTGTGTTTTTTCTTAATGAAAACGAAAAACTATAGAGTGTTATCGATGCAAATGCAATCAATTTATCTGATTTTTAGCTAAAAATGGGCTTTGATAAGTGTTTAAGAAGCTTTGTGTCCTATAAATACAGTGCATTGACTCTCAATTTAGATAAAAAATCTGTTTTTTTTACGGTAAAACTAGATATTTGCACCTATTTTTATAAACCAAGTTTATTCAGCCGAAAACCTCTAAAATAGCCTGTAAAGTGATTTCTTTTAATTCAGATAAAGTATGATCGGAGATCGTCAGCGGAGGGAGCCAATAAATAGTGTTGTGTACCGCGGCTTGGTAGACCAGGTAGCCCCATCGTTGATGAGGATCGGGAACAACGAGATCGGCCGCGACCCAGGCGCCGAGTCCACGCAGATTGGTTAATAAACCGGTTTTATCAGCCACTTCTTGCATCAAACGTCGTAAAATAGTTTGCAGTGTACAGGCCCGAGCATATAAATGTTCTGTTTCCATGATATGCAATGTTGCTAAAGCTAAACGTGCACCCAATACGTGCCCAGAATAAGTATGAGAATGTAAAAATGCCTTGCCTGTATTCATCTCATCGTAAAATGTTTGATAGAGAGATTCGGTGGTTAATACCGTGCTAAAAGGTATCCAGCCGGAAGTGAGGCCTTTACCTAAACACACAAAATCCGGCTGAATCCCGGCATATTCACAAGCGAGGCGTTTTCCAGTGCGCCCGATACCGGTCATAATCTCATCGGCAATCAGATGGATACCGTGTTGTTTCGCCCAGTGAGCGATTCGCCGTAAAAAATCAGGACTATATAATTTCATTCCTCCTGCCCCTTGAACCAGTGGCTCAACGATCAATGCCGTGGCGGTTGCAGCGTAAGGCGCTAAGGATTGTTCAATCCTCGGCCATTCTGATTCGATTGTTTCCCATTTAGGATCCTCGGCTGAGGTGACATACACTGGCGACACAAAAACAGGCTCAAATAACCAAGCCCGGTAAGATTGACGATACAGTCCGACATCACTCACACTCAGTGCACCCAATGTTTCGCCATGATAACCATTGTGTAAGGCAATGATTTTTCGGCGTAAATGTTCACCGCCAATGACCCGTGCGTGTAAACTCATTTTCAAAGCAATTTCTACTGCGCAGGATCCATCTCCGGCGTAAAACACTTTGGTTAAATGTGGCATAAATTGGGTTAATTTTTCGGCTAAACGGACAATGATTTTATTGGTGGTATTGGCAAAAATGACATGTTCAAATTTTTCGAGTTGTTCGGACAGTGCTTGTTTTAGAACAGGATGTTGATGACCTAATGATTTACACCACCAACTGGAAATCGCATCGATCACTTTTTTCCCATCCGCTAAGTTTAAATAACACCCTTGTGCACTCTGAATAACTAAAGGTTTAAACGATTCATAATCTTTCATTTGTGCACAAGGATGCCAATTCCACTGTAGATCCAGTTGTTGCCATGAAATATCTTTCATTAGTAAACCATTAAACTTTTATAAAGTTGACTAAATAAAGCCTACCATGTAATATTCTTGCCTAGCAACGCTTCCAGGAGATTTTTTAATTTATGTCCCCGACGTCGTGGAACGAAGACAAGATCACTCAATTATTTTCTTTACCTTTTTTTGAATTAGTTCAACGCGCTTATCAGTGTCATCAACGTCATTTTTCAGATCAAAGTATCGAATTTTGTACCTTGTCCAGTATTAAAACCGGCGCCTGTCCAGAGGATTGTGCTTACTGTCCACAAAGTGCGCATTATCAAACGGGCGTAAAAAAAGAAAAATTGCTTGCGTTGGAACAAGTGGTCGAACAGGCTAAAGCGGCTAAAGCACACGGTGCGCAGCGTTTTTGTATGGGGGCCGCGTGGCGTAATCCACCTAAAAAAGAGTTTCCACAGGTGTTAGCAATGATTCGTGCTGTCAAAGCGCTGGGTCTAGAAACGTGTGTGACCTTGGGGCAGCTCGATGCCGAACAAGCACAACAGCTACACGAGGCCGGATTGGATTTTTATAATCATAATTTGGATAGTTCTCCTGAGTTTTACCAAACCATTATTCATACACGAACGTATGCGGATCGATTAAATACCTTAGATCACGTGGCTAAATCGGGTATTGCGATTTGTTGTGGTGGAATTGTCGGCATGGGTGAAACGCAAGCGGATCGTGTAAAATGGTTACTTGCTTTATCCGAATTACCCACTGTTCCGCGCAGTATTCCGATTAATCAACTGATTCCCATTCCTGGGACGCCGTTAGCAAACCTTTAGATTCATTTGAACTGATCAAAACCATTGCGGTGACACGCCTGGTTTTTCCACAAACCCGCATTCGTTTGGCCGCAGGACGTGAAAAGATGGCAGATGAAACCCAAGCGTGGTGTTTTATGGCCGGTGTAAATTCAATTTTTATCGGTGAAAAATTACTGACGGCGAAGAATGCCACGTTAAATCATGATCAACAATTACTGCAAAAATTAAATTTAGTGGGGATGCTTAGTCAGGAAGTGCAGACGTCATGTTCCTAGAAAATCTCTACCAAAAAAATCAACGTTGGGCACAGCATGGTCGAACTCGGGTACGAACTGCAATTGAGCGTGGAAAAACGGCGAATCAACTCTGTATAAACGGTAAAACCTATATAGATTTTGCGAGTAATGATTATTTAGGATTAAATCAACATCAGCAAATCATCACCGATTTTGCCTGTGCCGTGCAACGTTATGGTTTAGGTAGCGCGGCTTCGGCATTGGTGACCGGTTATTCAAGCGAACATGCACGCCTAGAGGCACAATTTGCAGAATGGTTACAGGTCGACCGCGCCTTATTGTTTAATTCGGGTTATCACGCCAATCTCGGGATTATTAGCGCTTTGGTTGGACGCAGCGATTGTGTGTTTTCTGATAAATTGTGTCATGCCTCGCTGTTAGCAGGCATTGCCCTTTCTCGTGCCCATCATGTTCGTTATCGACACAACGATTTTGAGCATGTTCAACAATTAGCAAAGCAACGACGACCGCATTTACTGGTCACAGAAAGTATTTTTAGTATGGAAGGGGATCTGGCTCCCATTCACGATTTATTCACGTTAGCAGAACATTACCAATGTGGCTTGCTGATTGATGATGCGCACGGTATTGGGGTATTAGGCGCTACCGGAGCAGGCATTAAAGAGTATTGTGCGTTATCTGCGCATCCTTTAACCTTTTTTGTTCTACCGCTGGGTAAAGCATTGAATGGATGCGGTGCATTGGTGGCGGGAAGTCATATCGTTATCGAAACGTTATTACAATTTGCTAAAACCTATCATTATACAACGGCTTTACCACCGGCATTCTGTGTGGCGTTGCAGAGCGCTTTACAGGTGATTCAAAAAGAAACCTGGCGTCGGGAACAATTGCGTGCCAACTGTCTTTTTTTTACACACTATGCGCAAGCACAAGGATTGACGCTCTCTTCTGCAGAAATTAGTCCTATACAGCCGTTGTGTGTGGCCGATAACCAACAATTAAAGCAAGTACAGGATGAGTTAGCAGCACAAGGTTTTTATGTAGCCGCCATTCGTGCGCCGACGGTCCCAGATCAACAGCCACGCCTGAGAATTTCACTCAATAGTTTGCATACCACCGACCAAAATTAAATCATTAATCGATGCGATGGTTCGAGCCCATTTCCAGGTTGGGGATTTTCAGCACAGTCACTGGCTTGGTTAGCACAACTGAATCTTTGTTTTTACGGTGTAGAATATATTCATCAACAAAATACCTCGTTGACAATACTTGTCCAATCACTGGCAAGCAAGATAGAACAACCCGCTACACTTTTTGCTTGGTCTTTGGGTGGATTATTAGCGATTCAGTTGGCCTATCAATTTCCAGAGAAAGTGAAGCGGATTATTTTCTATGCCAGTTCCCCGCGCTTTTTAGCGGATACGGCTTGGCAAGGAATAACGTGTTCGGTCGCCGAGCAGTTCATGCGCCAAGCGGAGGTTGAATTTCCAAGGTTACAAAACCAATTTATCCGCAAAGTCAGTCATCCTGATCCACAGGGCTTAATTCGAAAACAGCTGAAAAAACAGTGGATTGATGGGCAAACTCAGCATTTAATCCAGCTTTTAGCATTACTTTTTACCACCGATTTGCGTGTCCAGTATGCCGGTCTTACTCAGCCGATTTTGCATTTTATCCCACAGCGCGATGCGATTTTGCGTTTAGAAAAGTGTCAACTTAAAAAACTCAACCCCAATGCGAAGATCATTATTTTACCCGACAGTGGACACGCCGGATTTTTAACCCACTCCCTCTCTATCCAACATACAATAACAGGTTTTTTGCATGGTCGTGCCGGAGTATAAAAAGAAATTACAGTATCGTTTTAATCAAGCGCAAGACGGTTATGATAAACACTGTTCGGTGCAAGATCGCGTCTGTACCGCCGCGTTAACTTTGTTAACCTCTTATCGAACAGTTTTCGCATCGATTGCTGATTTAGCGTGTGGGACCGGTAACAGTACGCAACAACTCCTGCGCATGCTTTCCTACGAACGCCTATATGCACTCGATTTTTCAGAATCATTGCTTAAACAAGCACGCCAAAAATTACCCAAAACGATTCCACTGATCTTAGCAGATTTTGATTATCCTATTTTAGCACCCGCGTGCGTTGATTTACTGTTTTGTAATATGGGCTGTCAGTGGTCTGTGCATTTAGGTGAAACACTGAAGACATGGCGTACAAGTTTACAAAACGAAGGGTGGTTATTATTTTCGATGCCGATCACTCCGAATTTCCCTGAATTGAAACCACATTCTAAATGGCCTACCTGGTCACAAATGAAAACGCTCATTCAACAGGCCGGGTTTCGATCGATTGCGACATTGCCGATGTCTATCAGGCGCTGCGTTCGCTTAAAGAAACAGGAACCAATTATTCAGCAGCTTCTTCCTTGGCAAGCACAGGGCTTTCTCGCAGCCAGCTTCGCAGCTATTTTTTTAATCCAGAACAACCACAACTGACTTACCATCTAGGTATTTATCTTGTCCAAAAGGAAAGAGAATGAATGCGATTTTTATTACCGGCACCGATACGGGTGTTGGCAAAACGTGGGTTACCCAACAATTGCTTCATCAATTCAATCACCAGGGGTATCAAACTTTTGCGATGAAACCGCTTGCTTCAGGAGCGGATTATGATGTGCAAGCACAACAATTCAAAAAATGAGGATGCCTGTCTTTTTACAAAAAAGCAGCTTCTCTCTCTTGTCCTTATTCGGTGGTGAATCCTCGATTGCACCGCATTTGGCGGCGGAAAAAGAAG
The DNA here is from genome assembly GCF_000257395.1 of Rickettsiella massiliensis 20B. Classification (GTDB taxonomy): domain Bacteria; phylum Pseudomonadota; class Gammaproteobacteria; order Diplorickettsiales; family Diplorickettsiaceae; genus Diplorickettsia; species Diplorickettsia massiliensis. The sequence continues at coordinate 328,248 of NZ_AJGC01000001.1, read as the reverse complement.
GTATTCGTTTAGAGTGTGCCGCCGTCAAACAGCAAATTATCCAGAATATGCATCCTGATGCGGATATTCAGTTGATTGAGGGCATCGGCGGTTGGGCGGTCCCTTTGAATGCACAACAACTCTTTGCCGAAGTCATTGTCGAATTGAATATCCCGGTTATTTTAGTCGTTGGCATACGTTTGGGATGTCTGAATCATGCGTTATTAACTCAACAGAGCATGATGCAAATGAATGTTCGGTGTCTAGGTTGGATAGCCAATGAGCTTGCACCACACACTGCGGCTTGTACAGCCATGATAACCACTTTGCAACAATGGATCCCTCAGCCTTGTTTAGGTGTTTTACCTTATGGTCAGCAAGAAGTACCTCTCTTTATCGAGCCGATCGAACGTTATTTGGCTTCGGCTAAGAAATTAAGGTCGCCTGCAGACGATCGTGTCGATCTTAAAAAATAGTCACGGCTTAAACGTTATTTTTTGAGTAGCGTGGTATCTCCTGAGGAAAAGGCACGCAGTGTTTGATCCGGCATCCTTAAGAGAAAATGACCTTGTGAATTAATGCCAGCGCCGGTTCCAGTATACGTTGTTTCGCCACAGCATAAGCGAACAGTTTGCTTAAATAGACGATCTCTTTGTTGCCATTCCTCAATAAAATGGTTTAACCCATGCTCACAAAAACGGGCTAAATAGGAGAGGAGTTGCTCAATGAGGGCCGCACACACGGTATTGCGATCATAAATATTGTTGAGTCACTTCAGTCAGCGACGTCCACGGTTGATCCAAACTCAACGCATCTGTGTTACGCATATTAACATTGAGTCCTATCCCAATAATCGCACGGCAATGACCATGCGCTTCGGCTTGCAGTTCAATGAGTATCCCGGCTATTTTGGCTGAACCAATTTGGACATCATTCCGGCCATTTGACTGTACTCGGATCAGTCATCGAGGGTGTTAAGCGATCAATTGTCTGGGCAACGGCTAAACCCATAATTAAACTTAAACCCGATAATTCACTAATATCTTTTGCAAAGCGATGACTGAGAGAAAGATAAACATTTTTTCCAAAAGGAGAATGCCACAAACGATTCATCCGACCTTTGCCTTGGGTTTGTAATTCAGTTAAACAAATCGTTACTGATTCAGCCGGATCAATGGTTTGCTGCAAATAATCATTGGTTGAGTGCAGATGTTCAAAAAGTTGAATGGGTAATGCTGCATAGGCAGGAGGCAATTGCTGCTTTATTTGTGCAACATCTAATAGCAAAAAAGGCTCTTCTAAAATATAACCTTTCCCTTTGATCGATTTAATCGCAACACCATATTGAATCAGTTTTTTTACGGCTTTCCAGACGGCAGCACGGCTAATATGGAGTTGTTGCCCCATAGAATTTACCATCGTGATAAGTTTGATTCACTGAGCAATGCGGCAATTTTAAGTAAAGTTGAAGGATTGGGTGGCATAAGTAAGCTAATTTCTTTTACGCTAACACAAAAGTGCTCATCGTTGGTTTGGAATCGGTTTCCAAATTACAACAACTCTTTTTCTTCCTCACGAAGAGTCAAAATCTCATAGCCTGTTTCGGTGACCAGGAGGGTATGTTCCCATTGTGCAGACAAGCTATGATCTTTAGTCACCACGGTCCAGTCATCAGGTAACAGTTTTGTCAGATGTTTACCGGCATTAATCATCGGTTCGATGGTAAAGGTCATTCCAGGAACCAGTTGGAGACCTGTTCCGCGTCGTCCATAATGTAAAATTTGGAGATCCTCATGAAAGAGGCGACCGATACCATGACCACAATAATCGCGGACGACAGAAAATCCGGCCGATTCTGCATGACGTTGAATGACTTCTCCGATATCACCAAGATGGGTGCCTGGTTTAACTAAACGAATTGCGCGATACAAACACTCTTGTGTCACACGGCTAAGACGTTGTGCCAAGATGGAAGGTTTACCAACAAAAAACATTTTGCTGGTATCGCCATGGTAGCCATCTTTAATAACGGTGATATCAATATTTAGGAGATCACCGTCTTTTAGAACACGGGGGCCGGGTATACCATGGCACACTTGATGATTAACAGAAGTGCAAATTGATTTGGGGAAACCTCGATACCCAAGAGGTGCGGGAATCGCTTTTTGGGTATTGACGATATACTCATGACACAGTGTGTTGAGTGTTTCCGTGGTGACGCCAACCTGAACATACGGTTCAATCATGGTTAGTACTTCAGCCGCCAAGCGACCGGCTACCCGCATTTTTTCAATTTCTTCCGGGTTTTTAATTATAATTTGAGCAGTCATGTTAATCGAGTTTACCGTGACAATATTTATATTTTTTGCGGCGGTGTAGCGATTGCGGTATCGCCTGCATGCATCAGCGTTTCTTCCAGTACAGTCGGTTGTCCTAAAGAAGGATGTTGAAAGTCAAGAAACTGCGGCATTTGTTGACGACGTTGTTCTTCTAAGCGTTCGGCTTCTTCAGAGGATTGGACTTGTAAACTACTGAGCCGGCTCATCACTTGGAATTTCAATTGTTCCAATAAATTAGCAAACAATTCAAAGGATTCACGTTTATATTCTTGTTTCGGATTTTTTTGTGCGTAGCCGCGCAGATGAATGCCTTGACGGAGATGATCCATCGCCGCTAAGTGATCTTTCCATAAGTTATCGAGTGTACGCAACATAATTGTTTTTTCAATTTGGCGTAATGCTTCGGTATCGGCTAAGCTTTCTTTTTGTCGATAGGCGGCTTGTGCCGCATGAATAATCCGCTCACGGAGTATTTCTTCAGAGACTTCCCGATCTTCTAACCAGGTTTGCAAAGGTAAATCTAACTGAAAGGTTTGTTTCCCATTGTTCTTCTAAACTATGGGGAGGGATAAATTCATTAATACAAGTATTGAGCACATCGCCCCATAAGCTTTCAATGATCGGTGAAACATCCTCACTGGCTAACAATTCATTGCGTTGTTCATAAATCACTTTACGTTGTTCATTGGCCACATCATCAAATTCTAAGAGTTGTTTTCGAATATCAAAGTTACGACCTTCTACTTTACGTTGTGCATTTTCAATCGCACGCGTAATCCAACGATGTTCGATCGCTTCTCCAGGTTGCATGCCTAATTTTTTCATCATCATCGCGACGCGATCTGAAGCAAAGATACGCATTAAGTTGTCCTTGTCGACCCGCACGTACCTCGTAACTGATTATCAATACGTCGGGACTCGTGTCGTTCACTGCCAATAATATGTAATCCGCCCGCTGCAATCACGGCATCGTGACGCGCTTGCCATTCTTGTTTATGTTTTTCAAGTGATTCTGGAGCATTTTCTGAATTCAACTGGGCTAATTCGGCTTTTAAATTACCACCTAATACAATATCTGTACCACGACCCGCCATATTGGTAGCAATCGTCACTGTTCCTGGACGACCCGCTTCGGCAATGATTTGTGCTTCGTGCTCATGAAATTTTGCGTTTAGGACTTGGTGATTAATTTTTTCTTTATTTAATAATTGCGCGAGATATTCTGATGTTTCTATCGATGCGGTTCCGACGAGCACCGGTTGTTTACGTTCACGACACGCTTTAATGTCTTGGATAATCGCCGCAAATTTTTCTTCTTTTGTTAAATAGACTTGATCGGCTAAATCTTGGCGCGAGATAGGAAGGTGCGTGGGAATCACCACCACTTCTAAATGATAAATTTGCTGAAATTCGTACGCTTCGGTATCCGCCGTACCGGTCAGATAAATTTATGATACAAACGAAAATAGTTTTGAAAGGTAATCGAAGCGAGAGTTTGATTTTTCACTTTGAATTTCAACGTGTTCTTTCGCTTCTACGGCTTGATGTAAGCCATCTGACCAACGGCGTCCCGCCATGAGGCGCCCAGTATGTTCGTCGACAATGACGACTTGATTGTTTTGGACAATATAATCCACATCACGATGAAATAAATAATGGGCGCGTAATGCGGCATAAACATGATGCATTAACCCAATATTATGGGCAGAGTAGAGGTTTTCACCTTCAGTAAGCAAACCTTGTTTGACTAACCATTGTTCAAGGTTTTGATGACCTTCTTCGGTTAAAAAAAGCTTGTTTGCTTTTTTCGTCCAAATAAAAATCACCAGGACCGTCTTCCGTTGACGTAACTGCAAATGTTGAATGATTTTATTCAGCTGAATATACAGTTCGGAACTTTCTTCACTGGCTCCTGAAATAATCAGAGGCGTTCGTGCTTCATCAATAAGAATCGAATCCACTTCATCAACGATGGCAAAGTTCAACACACGTTGGACTTTTTCACTCAGCGAAAAAGCCATGTTATCGCGTAAATAATCAAAACCAAATTCATTATTCGTTCCATAGGTAATATCGGCTGCATACGCTGCTTGTCGGGCATCGATCGGCAAATCGGAGACCACAATACCGGTGGTTAGACCAAGAAAGGCATATAAAGGTTGCATCCATTGGGCATCGCGTTTCGCTAAATAATCGTTAACGGTGACAATATGTACGCCTTGTCCAGTTAATGCATTTAAATAAGCGGGGAGAGTAGCGACTAACGTTTTACCTTCACCGGTCCGCATTTCTGCAATTTTACCATTGTGTAAAACGATTCCACCTATTAATTGGACGTCAAAATGACGCATGCCTAATACACGACGACTGGCTTCACGAACGACGGCAAACGCTTCGACCAGTAACGCATCCAAGGGAGTTCCTGCTTGGAGTTGCTGACGAAAGTGATCGGTTTTCGCTTGTAATTGCGTATCCGACAATGCTTGGAGTGTCGGTTCTAACGCATTGATTTCTGCAACCGTTTTTTGAAGTTGTTGTAAGAGTCGTTGGTTACGGCTACGAATAAAGCGACTTAAAAGTTTAGGAATCATAAATATAATGTGGCTACCTTGTTTAATTCACCGTTTGGCTCAGTCTTTCGTGACAAAAATGAAAGCAATGTAGTTCCCTTAGGATGGACACCACGCTCCTAAAGCAGGCCTCTAGCAAAGTAGGCGATTATGCCAACCGCTGCTCAGCGCAAAGACGGAATTTATATCGATTTGCATCACAACCGTCAGGAAAAACTCAGCTACTTTACTAAAAAGCAGACAATTTCGCCAGTCGCTGCGTGACTTGCTCGGCAATAGCGGCGCTAGTTAAGCCGAATTCGGATAATAATTGAGCTGGGTCGCCATGTTCGATAAATTGATCTGGAAAACCTAAACATAATACTTCACAGTGGAGTTGCTGTGCGTGACAGACTGCACCGACGGCTTCTCCGGCCCCACCTTGAATTACGTTTTCCTCCAGCGTGACCAATAAATCATGCGTTTTAGCGAGTTTTTTGATTAAATCAATGTCGAGCGGCTTAACAAAGCGCATATCAACGACCGTTGCATCGAGCGACGTAGCTGCTTCTAATGCTTGAGTGAGTAAGGGGCCAAAGGCTAATAAAGCGATTCGTTGCCCGGTTCGTTTGATCACTGCTTTGCCAAGTGGGTAGGTGGTCATTTGTAAATTGATAGAGTGCCCCGGACCCTGGCCCCGCGGGTAGCGTACGGCACAAGGACCTGAGTAAACAAAGCCTGTATAAAGCATTTGATATAACTCATTTTCATCACTTGGCGTCATAATCACTAAATTGGGAATACAACGAAGATACGAGAGATCAAAACAACCTTGATGCGTGGCTCCATCGCCACCGACCAGACCGGCGCGGTCAATCGCAAAAAGAACGGGTAAATTTTGTAAGGCCACATCGTGAATCAGCTGATCATAAGCGCGCTGTAAAAATGTTGAATAAATAGCAACGATGGGTTTAAGTCCTTTGCAGGCCAGTCCCGCAGCAAACGTGACGGCATGTTGTTCGGCAATACCGACATCATAATATCGATCAGGATAGTGTTTTGAAAACTCAATCAGGTCGGAACCTTCACGCATCGCCGGTGTAATAGCAACCAGTCTTGAGTCACGGGCCGCCATGGCACAAATCCACCGACCAAAAACATTCGCATAATTAAGTGGCTTGTTCAAGCATGTTGAAGAAGCTTTCTTGAGAAAACCTGGGCTGACGGCATGATAAGCAATCGGGTCTTGCTCAGCGGCTGGAAATCCCTTGGCCTTTTTTCGTGGCGACATGCAGCAACTGGGGCCCAGGTAACTGACGAAGATTATTTAGCGTGTCGATCAACAGAGGTAAATCGTGGCCATCAATCGGGCCAATATAATTAAAACCGAGCTCTTCAAATAACGTTCCCGGGGTCAACAGGCCTTTGACATGTTCTTCGGTTCGTTTTGCGAGTGCACGGACGGTAGGAATGGGGTTAAGCATTTTTTTACTGCTCGCTCTAACCGTCGCATACAATTTACTGGATAAAATACGGGCAAGATAATTAGAAAGTGCGCCGACATTATTGGAGATCGACATATCATTGTCATTGAGGATCACAAGAAGATTCGCCTTGAGATCACCGGCATGATTGAGCGTCATCGCTCCGTCACCAATAATCGCCACAACCCGCCCAGCGGTATTTTGCAGACGGTGTGCCATCGCCATGCCCAAGCCCGATCGATGTACTTGAATGACCGACACCAAAGCTATCAAATTCACTTTCATGACGTGTAGGAAAAGGTGACAGTCCTTGCTTCTGACGAATGCTCGTCAATTGTGTACGGCGACCGGTCAGGATTTTATGTGGATAAGCCTGATGACCGACATCCCAAATTAGATCGTCTTCCGGACTCTGGAAGACATGGTGTAAAGCGATGGTTAATTCAACCGTACCCAGATTGGCAGCAAAATGCCCGCCACATACATTGAGCGATTCAATTAAAAAACGCCGAAGTTCATCTGCTAATTGCAGTAATTGCTCCACATCCAGTGCGTGCAATTGCTCCGGCGTTTCAATCATTTCCAATAGCGAATACGGTTTTCTATTCAAATCTATCTTCAAAGTTTAGTTAATATCACTATTAGGATTGCGAGGGATTATTTATTTTTTGCAATTTGCCCTTGCAACTGTCCGCGTGTTTGCGCGTTGAGTTCTAACACTAACACCGACATCGTGGCGAGTAAACGTTCCAGTGTCATTCGCATTTGATAACTTTGTGCTAAATTTTCTGCTAGCAGTTGAGTTTGTTCACGTTGGAGTGTTGCTGGATTTTCTTTTTGCAAATTCGTATACCAATTATTGTCCAGGATACGTCGGGTCGCCATAAAGTTTTCGAGCTTTAACGCGCTGATCGGTCCAGGGTTTGTTTTTTTGAATGTTTCCACCGCATCAGCCGTGGTTTTAGGAAGTTGAGAAAGCTGCTTATCACTGATTTCTTGTCTTTCAGCATACAGTTGCGAAAGATTACCCAATGCAACGGCTTGAACGGCTAAATAATTGCGTAAAGTGGCTAGATAATCTTGTATGTCTTTTTGATTGAGCTTGACCATTTGCTGTTTTATCGCCAGAAAGCGAGTGTATGCAAAGGAGATAAGTTCACACTGAGTGCATTGAGGACGCTTTTTGCTTGAGCATCTTCTGTCTGATTGTAAACCAGCGGTTCAAGGAGACTATTTACATTCACTGCATCGAGAGGAGATTTCGTTAGAAGTTGATTAATCGAGGAGGGTCCCGGTTGCCAGAGGAGAGAATATTGCGCATTTTCTCCAGAACTCAGGCCGGAAGCAATCTTTTCTAACAAATCACGTGTCAAGGAGCCTACGGGTAACGCACTGGGTGATAATAAATAAGTCCCTTGAGCGAGGTTAGTGACCATGGTCTGGGATTGATTGATTGGGGGTGCAACCATTTCCTTCAGTTGATTTTGCCCAAATCCAGCCTGCAAGTTTTTAACCGCTTCATCATTGACAATAATATTGGTGCCATCGGCATAAGCGGGGAGGGTTGTGAGAAAAAGAGAAGCAATTGCAGTTAAGCAAAGTGTTTTTATTCGAGATAGCATAAGAACTCCGCAGTAAATAAAAAGTGATCAAGTTTATCCATGGTTAGGATTTGAGTTTTTTCGATTGGAAGCGTTGGGTGGTGCAAAAAATATTGGGGGGTGGTGTAAATCCCGGGACAGCTGTGGTTGGGCGAGTAGGTTCGGGAATCGGTGCATTGGCCCAGGGATTATGTTTCGCTTGTTCTGCCCAAGGATTGGGTTTCAGCCATGGGTTGGCTGCGTTGGATGAAGCGGATGCGGTTGCCTCGCGTTCATGAGTATTCGGTGCTGTCGGGGAAGATGGGGTTGTAAACGCTTTATCCGTATTAGAAGGAGGTGCTGCGCTCTGCGTATCCATTGGCGGGGCAGGTAATGTTTGCGAAGAAACAGGGGGTTGTGTTTGTTCTGTGGCGGCCATAGACGCCTCCAGGTTATCTAGAGCTTCTTTTTGTGCTTTTTTGATTTGATCATCATAATATTGCAGTGGATTATCCGCCGTAGACGGACGGGCTTGAGCCAGGGTGGGCAGTAGCCAGAATAAAACCACTACACTGCCTAAGATAGAGAGAGATTTTTTTTTATTTTCATCATTATTCACCCTCAAGTGCTTTTCCGTTCACGTGAAAAAACACGGGTCAAGAGTCTGAGTCGTTCAAACGCAATATTTCGTCGTAAAAACAACCCGCATTCATCTTCTGCCTGACGGCTATTTTCTTCAGAGTACATCAAGAGTTTGGCGGCCGAACCAGGATGCGTCGTATCGAGCGCTTGCAGTAAGCGTAATGTTCGGGACATGCTGAGATGATTCCCAATCCGAACAAACCGCATTTGTTCACCCAATTTATCTAGGTCAACTTGTGCAATATCATCAAGAGTTTCTCCGAGCTTTTTGAGTGACGCTTCAAACTCAGGATGGCCATCCTGAACCCAGGTTTCGACGCTTTCCATAAAACTGAGAACACGATAGATAATCGGATCTGGGTAATTTTTCCAGTAGAGATGTGCACCTTTACGACTTAAATCTGGCATAATTCATTATTGTCTATGAGTTAAGGTTAACTGTTTGTGCAAGCCTGATTGGCGAGGACAGGTCACTCACACGTTGCCCCACGTTTAGGTGATTATCCAATGGAATGGACCATAAATCAAACGGATGTTACCAAGCGCCGGCGAGAATTAAGCGTCTTGGCCAAGTTATGGGGGGGGGGTGTTAAATGATTTGCATCTTTCTATAACCTATTATACTATTTTACGATAAAATTTTATCTTTTAATTTGCTTTCTTTCCCTTTATTTTCTGGTAAACTTAGCCTTTATTATTCAGGGTTAGGGTAAAAAAGCTTTCACGGATGAACCGCTAGAAACGAGTAAAAAAAGGTTTTGATACCACAAGCGGAGTATTTGAAGTGAGTTTCTTGGGTGGTGTAAAAAAAATAATTAAGCCTTTCGTTGATGTTCCGCGCTGGATGGGTTATCAGCACCTCGCTACAACAAGCCGCTCCGTGTTCTACCCTCGTAAAAAAATACTTTACCCCAAATCAATCCCAGCATGCTGAGTCTTTTGAAGAAGCGTTGCAACGACTCAACTTAACGCAGGGTGATTTATTGCAACGTGTTAAACAGTTTCGCCGTCTTATGTGGCTTTGGTTTTTCTTATTTATTTTAACAATAAGTTATAGTTTTTATCTTCTTTCAGAAAATTCCTTGCGTGGTTTTTTTCCAGGCATAGGAATTGCTACGATTACCTTGACTCAAATTTTTCGTTATCATTTTTGGATATTTCAGATTGAGCAACGGCGTTTAGGATGTTCCTTTCGTGACTGGCTTTTTTCACAATTCCTTGTTAAGAAGAAGAAACAATGAAAAAAATATTATCTTTTGTTCTATTTTTTACCTTCCCTTCGTTACTTCTGGCGCAAGGTTCGCCGACCCCCACTGACCTCTCTAAGGATTATCTTTCAACAATTTTTGGTGTCGTCGATGGTGTCTTACATGGAACAGGGAGTGAGATATTGGGTACGATGTTTGGGACCTTTAACTCAATTGTGTTGGTCTTGGCCTCAATGATGTTAAGTTATGTGCTCTTTATTTCCATACTGAATACTTCTCATGAAGGGGAGTTTTTAGGGAAAAAATGGTCTTCGGTGTGGGTGCCGATTCGTACGGTTGCCGGGGTGAGTTTATTACTTCCTAAAGCAACCGGATATTCTTTTGTGCAAATTTTAGTGATGGCGGTTGTCGTGCAAGGTGTCAACGCGGCCGATAAAGTATGGAATGTTGCACTCGATTATATGAACCAGAATGGTACGATTATTGAGCCCATTCAATCGATCCATAGTGATGATAAAAAACAAGACCATAGTTTTTTGGTCGGCAAAGCGGGTTCTATCCTCAAATCCGAAGTGTGTATGTTGGCCTTACAAAATGCGCTGATAACCCAAAATAATACAAACGCGACAGGAGTGGTTGTTCCGAATTTCATGTCGCTCTTGACGATAACCGGAAAAGGCCCGAATGGTGAAAATACTGGACGTCCAATTGACTATACAAAAGATACGGGCGGCTATATAACGTTCCCATCTGGAAATTTGCAAGGGGTTTTTGCACCTTTAAAAGGCGTATGTGGCAGTGTTTCTTGGGATTTTATTAGTAAAAAATCATTGAACTCAACAACCAGTATTGCCGCGAATGATAGTACCAGTACTGGGGTTTGGCAGTTTGCCTTAGGCGTTGAATCCTTAGCGCATTCGATTGCGGATCGATTGGTACCACCTAATCAATCCTCTATCCCACCAGTTAAACTCCAAGTCAGCGATCTTCTAAATGATAATACGCTTATTGATAGTGCAGAAGACTTTTTTACAATTGTTAAGCCAGCGTTGCGTTCATTAAAAGACGATTCTGCGTCAAAATATAAAGACTTTATTAAAGAGGCTAAAGGTTATGGCTGGATACTTGCGGGGAGTTACTATTATCGGATGGCGAGTTTGAATCAACAATTAAGGCAAGCGGATATCAGTGCACTGGATCAAAAAATTACACCCAGTTTTTCTCCAGATTATGCAAATGGACCTTTTAATTCAATGGTTAATCTACCCAATGTACTTCAGAACTTGAAAAATAATTTACCGAATTCAGGTGGGGTGATTGATCAGTACATTACTGAGCAAACCAACAATGCTAAATACATGAATAATCCGCAAGATAGCAATGTAAATATGAACTCACCCTATTCTACAAAAGGGGGCGCTTCGTATAGTGATCGCACTGGAATTATCGCATCTGCTTTCAATCTCGTCGTTCCTGTATGGGGTAAAATGTTTACAATGCAGCAACAAGTTTTTGATGAAATTAATCACAGTAAACTTGATCCGGTTTTTGCTTTAACAAAGGTCGGTAATGATATGATTTCTTCTGCAGAAGATACGTGGTCTAGGTTGATTGGTATTTTTATGACGGCCAGTGCGGTGGCGATTGTCGGAGGCGCTGCGTCTGGTTTTTGGACACCTGCATTGGGTGTTAATATAATGTTATTAATTGTTGAGCTTGTTGTCCTGATAGGCCTTCCTATTGCGGTTTGGTTGGGATCTACTTTTGTATTAGGTTCGGTTTTATCTTATTACATTCCGATGATTCCTTTTCTCCTCTTTGTTTTTGGTGCTATTACCTGGTTTGCTGTAGTGCTCGAAGCGATTCTCGCTGCGCCGCTCGTCGCTTTAGGTATTACTCATCCAGAAGGACATGATCTGATGGGGAAAGCCGAACAATCAATTATGCTGTTATCTAGCGTATTTTTACGCCCCTTACTCATGATCTTTGGTTTTATTTTTGGGATTATTTTGTCATATGTTGGGTTATCGCTTTTCAATAAAGGTTATTCAATTGCTAACCAATTTTTAAATGAGTTTAATGGTGATGTCTTGGGTTTTATTTATCAGCTTGCCATGATGGGTATTTATACGGCGGCGGCTTTAGCAATTATCAATCGTAGTTTTGCGATGATTCATGAAGTGCCGAATAAAGTATTACGTTGGATTGGTGGTCCACAAGACAGCGGTCATGAAGAGGCGATCATGCAATCTATACGCAGTCAGCATGACAGTGATGCAGGTGCTTCATCAAATAAATTGCAACAGCAATTGCCTGATGTTCAAAAATTAGGTAGCCAATTTCGTGCTGGTCGCGAGATGACTTCAGCGGCTTCATCTACTAAAAAAGAGGCGAAGGGTGCTCCAGACTCTGCGTCAGAGGGTGGGGACCAAAGATAGAGCAGAAGATCATTGTTATAGACTATCTGACATTAAATGATATATTTTGTCAAATAGTCTTGACTCAATAAACAAAAAATAACCTATTTTTTTAAAAATAAATTATTTATTAATATAGCAAAGTGTAGAGTACGTAAAGTCTCATCCTAGAACTTAGAAAGTAAGCCTGTGGTGTTAATAGCGAGGAAGAGAAAGCAAGGAAGTGATTACTAAAAAACTTAGATGCAAGATCCGGATATAAATTCTTAGCTGTAAATGTGTGTCGAATACGGTGGATACGACGAGTACCTTGATACAATGAAATATACCAACCTATTAAATAGAGTTTTTTCCTTTTATGTCAAATAAAAATTTAAATTCCGGTGATGAGGTGTATCAAGCACTAAAAAATTATGTACAAAACCTGGATAAGAAAGAAAATAATTCATTTGCTTTTCAGCAAGCGTGTGCTTTTTTACTACTCCTCTGGAATTATTTTGTAATTTATTGCGAGGAGGAAGAGGGAGGTGAAACAACACGCGGGCAAAAATCTGGAAAGAAAATCAAAGAGAAGGATACTTATTTGATAATTGATTATGGAAATTATTTAATTACTTCTGTGGGTGACTATTATGGTAGTTATTCTACTAAACGATTAATCCGCAGCGTGCAAAGAATGATAGAAATGATTGCCGAGAAAGGAATAAAAAAAGTAAGATTTTTAGGAACACCGGTCGCTGAGCGAGTGGCGCAGGAAGCATGTGAAAAATATAACCTACGTTATGATACGCTCCCCAAAAAAGGTATTTATTTAGATGATAAGCGGATTGGGTCTCCTAAGACGAATCCGGATAAAAAATAATCGTCATTTAAATAGATTATTTTCTTGAATCAAAACAATTTTTGTTCTGTCGACTAAAATCTACTCCTTAAAAATAGATTCCACGTTTTTAATACAACCGTTATTGCTTGTTTACAAAAGAATAAAGCAGATTATGAATTGACTGCTTATCTTTAGGTGATTGATCAAACGGTAATTGATAGAGTCATTGAAAAGCCTAGAGAAGGAAATTTTGATCAATCGAAATGTATTAGATATCTTGAAAAGATTAAATAGAGTGAAAGTGGCTTATTTTGAAATAAAAATGAACAAAGTAAATTATTAAAAAATAGAAAAATACATTTTCTATTTTCTATTTTTTAATAATTATTATTTATCGATTTCTTATATCGCTCCTATTTTAAGGGGGCTGCTCGGGTAATACAACAATTTTATTCTCTCGCTGGTTTTTTAGGTCAAAACTTGTGCTTAAAACGATATTGGATGCCCTTGAGGACATACGCTATAATATAATTGATATAGATATTAATATCCAATTAATTTCTGCGCTCATTTCAGACAACGTGCTATTTTGCTAGGGAAAGCGTTGACTTGATCTTTCTCTTGGTTTGCGCGTTTCCCAGTAAATAATTCATAAATAAAATATTTTTAGTTATGTTGATGTAGTGTACATACTTAGCCATAACAATATACTTAACTGAATACATTATGTGTTTAAACCATTTTAATAATAGAGTTAGTTATATATATCTTTATAATCGTTGCAAAAAAGCAACTTAAATCTAAACAATAGATTTAAATTATTATGTCTACACATGTAGATCCTTACGAGGCTAGCGTAGTGATTATTTTTTTGTGGTGGCTTATTACAATAAAATTTAGTTTTAGAGGAATTTAAACTATGCATTGGATAAAAATTGTTACGCAGCGCATACTGTTTTTTATTTTGATTGCCCAAATAAACATTGGGAACGCTGCATTTGAAAATAAGGGTGACATCAAGGATCAAGCGACGATAAAGGAAAAAAATGACAAGACTTCTTCTTCTCTTTCCCAAGAAAAACCACCCTCTATTTTCATAATAGAACGTTACAAAGAAATAAAAACTAAATTACCTTTTGACGATACGCGTGATTTTGCAGAAGCAAAAAAAGGCCTGATTGCAAAACCAACTTATCAGAAAATTATGGCTGATGCCGGTAATGTAGCTTGGGATATGTCAAGTTATCATTTTTGCTGCAAGGGAAAGAGTTAGCCAGCATTCATCCTTCACTTTATCGTTAAGCCATTTTAAATATGGAGTATGGTCTCTATGAAGTCGTTTCCAACCATATTTATCAGATCCGAGGGTTTGATTTGGGGAATATGACTCTGATTAAGGGAAAAAATAGTTGGATTATTATTGATCCATTGACCGCAAAAGAAACCGCACGCGCTGCACTCCAGTTTGCAAATGAAACGCTCGGGAGAAGACCGGTTTCAGTAGTTATTTTTTCTCATTCGCATGTCGATCACTTTGGTGGTGTTCGTGGTGTGGTCGAAGAAGCGGATGTTCAAAGTAAGAAGGTTCAGTTGATTGCTCCAGAAGGTTTTTTGGATGCAGCAATATCTGAAAATGTGTTTACAGGGAATGCCATGTCAAGACGGTCACAATACCAGTATGGTGTCTTGTTGCCGCGTAGTCCATTGGGTCATGTTGATCAAGCGATTGGCAAAAATGTGGCAAATGGTAATACTGGATTATTACAACCGAATCATTCGATTTCGAAGAACTTTGAAGAGTTAACAATAGATGGTGTAAAAATGATTTTTCAGAATACACCGATACCGAAGCCCCCGTTGAGATGAATATCTATTTTACTCAATTTAAGGCTTTTTTTGCAGCAGAAAATGTTACAGGAACAATACATAATATTTATACCTTAAGAGGAGCTGCTGTACGGAATGCGCTCAATGGGTCAAAACAAATTAATCAAGCACTCTATCAGTTTGGTAATCAGGCTGGGGTGATGTTTTCAGCACATACTTGGCTTCGTTGGGGGAATCAACGTATTCAAGAAGTATTACGAACGCAGCGAGATCATACTTGGCTTCGTTGGGGGAATCAACGTATTCAAGAAGTATTACGAACGCAGCGAGATATGTCTGCCAATATGAATAATCAGGTATTACATTATGCAAACCAAGGGGTTACTATTAATGAAATCCAAAATGTCTATCATTCCCCACTCAGTTTACAAAAGCAATGGCGGCACGCAGTTTTTAGGTTATTGGGACGGTAATCCGGCTACGCTCATTCCTTTATCTCCTAGTGAATCAGTCCCACTTTACGTTGAAATGATGGGTGGATCAAAAAAATTCTCTCCAAAAGTAATCAACTCATTGCACAGGGAAAATATCTTGCTGCAACGGAACGATTAAATAAATTAGTGTATGCTGAACCGAAAAATCAGAAGGCTAAAAATCGGTTAGCCGATGCATTTGAACAAATCGGCTATCAACAAGAAAGTACGAGTTTTCGTAATAGTTTCTTGTAAGCCGCTTATGAATTACGAATCGGAATCTCTAAGCGATTGGCACCTAAAACCGCTACGCCGGATGTGATTACTGCAATGCCCACTGGAAATTGGTTGGAATTTTATTGGGGTCAGTGTCGATAGTCAGCGTGTAGAAGGTATGAAATTTATTATTAATCTAATCTTGCCGGATATGCATGAAAAATTTTTGATTGAAATGAGTAAAGCAACCTTAACCAATATAAAAGGATATCAGTCCAATAATCCAGATCTTTCCATTACTGTTAATCGTGCAGACTTGAATCAAATCATGTTGGGACTTAACTTCATTTCCAGAGTTAGAGCAGGCAGGAAAAGCAAAATTTGTGAGAAATTATGCAGTATTTGAAAAATTAAAAAATACTTTAGTCAAATTTACACCCGATTTTGAAATAATGCCCGCAACTTTGAATGCACGTTTAACACGCCCAGTCAAAAAAGTGCTTTTTCTGAGAAGCCTATTCAGAAGGCTAAACCTTTTGAATTTCCGATATCCCCAGAAAAAGAAGATTAAATATTTGAATAAGATGATAAATAACTGATTGACTTTCTAATAAAAAGCCAGTTACCTTTACTTAGAGATAACTGGCATGAGCTTATAAAAAGTTAAAAAGACTACTTATTATTCTATTAGTTTAATTTACATGAAGTAGAAGTAGAGGCCTCGGGTTCCGGCGTCGGTTCAACGATAATTTTTCGTGCTAATTTTGGATTTTTCTTTTCTTCTTTTAGTTTTGCATTGGCTTCTTTAATTTGCTCTTGATATTTGCTCTCAATGGGCAATAGTGGCCGAAGAACTGTGTAATCCTTTTTTCCAGTATTTTTTTGATCACTATCTGTTAACTTGAGCTCTATTTTGACTTCATCTGGATTAATCGCGAGCTGATTTTCTTTGATTACAGAAACCAATGCATTTGTGATCTTTTGTTCATCTGATTCCCTGTCGGCCAATCCAAATCCATTTTCAACAGCGGTAGAGCATACTTTCTGTGCAAAAGAATCTAGTTGAAACGTTTTTAGATAAAACTCAAGAGGTAAGCGCTTTTCAAGTTTATCTAATATCAAATCCTTTAATAAAGTGAAAAACCTATTGACGTCCCTAATACAGTAGGATTTTCTTTTTTTAGGTGAAGACCATATTTTTTAAACTCATTTTCAGCTTCTTCAGCCGCCGTGCAATGAAAAGGCGATATTTTAATTTTAAGCTGATTAAGAAGTGGGCTTGTTTGATAATGGCCGGCACTGATGATTCGATCTTGAGTAGGCTTAATCCATTTAAGATACTCTGCAAAAAGGTCATCACAACTTTTTTCATTGAAAACAAATCCTTCTTCATCTAGATCTTTTTTTACTTTTTCTAATAAATTATTAAAACATTCTTTTTTAATTTGATTGATATCTCCTTCAAATGCTGAAAATAAACGTTGTAATTCATCTCGGGAAATCGTTGGTTTTTCTGCATAATCTTTCCATAATTTGGCTAATCGTTCATTAAATTTTTGTTCAAGGTTGTTCTTTTCGTTAGTAAGGATTTCTTCTCGTTTTTGGTCAGAAATATTAGGAAAAAAAACGCCCTTAGTTTTTTTGCTAACATTGAATGTATCGAGTTCAGTAATATCGTCACAATGATCTTTATTTATTTCTGATGAAATAATTTTAGCAAGACTAGGAAAATTTTTTAGGTGATTGTAATCAAACTGGGATTGACCTTTTCTCTCTTCTGTATCACTTGAATCATAACCACTATCTGGGTTATCTTGAGGGCCAATATCACTTTCTTCAGAATCACTTGCTAATGAATGTTGATTCTGTAGACAAGAAACGTAAGACTCAGTATCTGAGTCGCCATCGGAATCAGTAGAATCACTAAAAGGAGGCTGGTTTTCTGATAAGGTATCTTTATCCATGGTTCCTATTTTTTTTGATTTATAGTTTCCTTCATCATTATCAGTAATAGAAGGTTGATCTGTCAAGGATTGACTTTGTAAGTCAACCTTTGTTGTACCTCTAGATGGTTCTATACTGTGTTCAGTTTGTACTGATTGTTCTTTAGTTTTATTTTTAGATAGATTTTTAAAATCACTTATTATTTTATTTTTTGATTCTATTTCTTGATTTAGTTTCGTTATTTTGTGATTCAAGTTATCTTGATCACGTTTTAATTGATTTTCTAGAGTAGTAATGTTTGTTTCTTGCTCTTCAAGCTTTTCTTTAAGTCGATCAATTTCATCCTTTTTATCTTGAAGAGCTTGCTGAAAAGTATCTTTTGCTGTGGTTAGTGTTTTAATAATTTCTTTTTGCTGTTGATCATCTGTTTTGAGTGTATCAATTTCGTGATCTTTATCCTGAAGAGCTTGTTGGTGGGCATTATTTTCTTCTTTAAGCTTGGTTTCTAGCTCTTCTACTTGATTTGTTAACGCAGTTATTTTCTGATTAGAGTCCTCTTTGTTTTTTGTTAATTGAGCGTTTAATTCGTTTAATTGTTTAATCGTTTCTTCTTGTTGTTTGTGCGCTTGATTGAGTGTATCAATTTCATCCTTTTTATCTTTAAGAGCTTGCTTATGGTCATTATTTTTTTCTTCAAGCTCGGTTTTTAGCTCTTCTACTTGTTGAGATATATTTTTTTGATTTTTTTCAGCTTCTTGTAGTTGATTTTTTAACGCAGTTATTTTCTGATTAGAGTCCTCTTTGTTTTCTGTTAATTGAGCGTTTAATTCGTTTAATTGTTTAATCGTTTCTTCTTGTTGTTTGTGCG
Organism: Rickettsiella massiliensis 20B; assembly: GCF_000257395.1. Taxonomy (GTDB): domain Bacteria; phylum Pseudomonadota; class Gammaproteobacteria; order Diplorickettsiales; family Diplorickettsiaceae; genus Diplorickettsia; species Diplorickettsia massiliensis. Next base: position 309,899 of record NZ_AJGC01000001.1, on the reverse strand, counting down.
CTTGATTGAGTGTATCAATTTCGTCCTCTTTATCCTGAAGTGTTTGTTGATCAGTTTTTATTTCTTCTAAGACTTCTAAGTCGTCAGATTGATCTATGCTTTCTTGGAATTGCTTATAAAGCTGAGTTTTTTCATTCATTTGATTAAGCTCATTAATTGCTCTTTGAAGAGAATTAGAAGCTTTATCTATATTTGTAACGAATATTTTATGTTTATCATTTATTTCTGTAATAGTGAGTTTCAATTTTTTGGTAAGATCACTCAATTTTGTACGAGAATTAGATTTATTTACAATAAAATCGGGTGTTTCTTCTTTAGTAAAAGATTCTTCCGTTAAACTTTTATTTCCTTGATCTATTGTTCTTTTTTCAAAAGAGGCAGCAGATGAAGCGTCTGTAGTTTCTGATTGATCATTCTTTTCTATAGATTCGCTTTCACTCAATAATGGAGCTAGATTTAAATTAGCTTCTACAGATAAATCTGGTTTTATTGGTCCATTGTTAACTAGATTAGCTCTTCTTGGAATAGCTTTTTTTTCCTTGTTTTCTAATAAACTTTGCTTAAATTCGTCAGAATTAGCTATTTCTTCGCACTGGGTTTTCTTTTCATTAATTAATAAGCAAATTTTGTGCAATACTAAGATATAAGGATCTTTTTTTGGTTGCGTAGTCGTATCTTGAATACTTTTAAGCAAGCTAGGAACTCGAATTTCTGGCGGAATTTTGGTTAGCTTTCCTTTTGAGGAATAACTCCATTGCTGATCGTTTCCTGGTTCCCAACCAGTATTTTCTAAAACCCATTCAAGAATAGCTTTGCGTTGTTGATTCGCTGTATTAGATGCATGGAGTCTTTGACTTCCAGAAGGGATCTTTTTTTTAAATAATTCAAAAAATTTATTTGTTGAAGTTTTATGAGGGTCTTGAATATTTTTTTTAAAAAAACTTACCTCTTTCTGAGGTAGGTCAGGCAATAAACAAATAATTTGGCTAATTTTTCTATAAAAACTTGGTTTTAGTTTTTTCAAATTTTCTTGAATATCCTTTAATATCATTCCAACGCTAATATTAGGCATCGTAATCTAAAACCTCGATTATTATTTTTCTTATCTATTCTATTCTAAATGAATACGCTTAAAAGATCATTAATATTTATTTAAGCTAAATTTAATGATGATTTTATTTATGAATGAAGGGAGGTCATGGTCGAAGCCATGACCCGTGATTGAGTGAGTAACGGGAGTTGTTTAGTAAGAAAAAAGAGGATGAAGCTGTCCAGCTTAGATGCCTGGTAAGGCGAAGCTATGGGCTAACTGTACTTTAATCATCGGTAAATCAGAGGCTAATATGATCTTAAATTATGTTTAAAAAGAATGATTTACTTAATAAAATAAGTAAAAAACTGAAAGTCTGAATAGATTACATTAATATACGCGCCGTAAAGCAAACTCGGCAAGAGACGCTAAAGCGTCTCGATAACGTGACGGAGAGAGGATGTTTAGATAGGTTTTGGCTTCAGTAACCGCTTGCTGAGCGCATTGATGCGTATAGTCCAGTGCCCTAGTCGTATTGAGGAGATCAATAATTACGTCTAGTGACTCGCGTTTCCCGTGGGAAATCGCTTCGCGAATGACTTTTTTTTGCGAGGATGAACCGTGTTGTAGCGCATAAATCAGTGGCAAGGTCATTTTTCCATCCGCGAGATCGTCCCCCCTGGCTTTACCCATTTGTGATGCGGCACCTTGATAATCGAGCGCATCGTCGATCAGTTGAAAGGCAATTCCGAGCTTTAAACCATAGGCCGTCATTGCTTGGATAGTCGTTGCGGCGCTGTTGGCCAATACGGCGGGTTGTCCCGCTGCAATGGCAAAAAGCACCCCGGTTTTACCTTCAATAATTTGTAAATAGGTGGCTTCGTTCAGGCTCGGATCGTGGCGGTGAACCAGTTGGCGAATTTCAGCCTGCGAAAGTGCGTTTGTGGCCTCAGCTAATGCACTTAATACCGACAAATGATTGACTCGGACCATTAATTGAAACGCACGGGAATAGAGAAAATCACCAACAAGAATACTCGCTGAGTTGCCCCATAACGCATTGGCGGTGGCTTGACCACGACGTAACGTAGAGTCGTCAATAACGTCATCATGAAGTAAGGTTGCACTATGAATGAGTTCTAATGTCGCGGCCAGCTCTAGATGGGATCGACCTGGATAGCTCAAAGCGGCCCACTGAGCAGGACAATAAGTGGCCGTAAACGTTTGCCACCACTTTGGACGAGGTGGTTAGCCAGCTGTGGAATTAATGCGATTTCAGAGTGTAGAGACTGCGTAATCAACTGATCCACTTGATCGAGATCCGGTTGAATTAAGTCTAAAAATGGCGTTAAATCCATAGAAATATTCAGGTCGAGGTTAGACAGCGAATCCTAAGGGGCGTATACGTGTTCTGTCAAGCGCTTCACCTTTATTGCATCTTATCCACACCGGCCGTATAATGCCCGGCACGAGGGTGATGCCTCATAAAACGGTCTGAATAAAGCGCCTTTTCGCTTTAAGCTAAAAAAGCCTTTTTCCTGAACTTAGGTAGATTGATCTTAGTTTTGGGTATCTATTTGCTCAAATACGACACATCACTCACACTTTATCTATTCTCGCTTTACCCAAGTGTGGAAAGCTGATTAACCGAGAGAATGACTATGCGACACTATGAAATTGTAGTTTTAATCCATCCTGACCAAAGTGACCAAGTCCCAGCGATGGTTCAACGGTATACCTCTGTTGTTAAGAACAGCGGTGGTACGGTTCATCGTCTAGAAGATTGGGGGCGTCGTCAATTGGCTTACCCAATTAAAAAACTGCTCAAAGCCCACTATATTTTGATGAATATTCAGTGTGTGAAAGATGCGTTACTTGAATTGACCGAAAGCTTTCGTTTTAACGACGCGGTATTGCGTCATCTGACGACGCAGTGTTCCCGTGCCTTTACCGAGCCTTCTCCTTTGGCTAAAGCAAAAGAAGGCCAGTATGCTGATAATAAACGTGATTCAGCGCGCAATGTGCGTACTGAAGAGCCAGCATTAGAAAATCCAGCCGAAGGTGGTTGAGAATAACGGGCTTTTCCCACTTAAAGAATTTTTTTATTTTTCAAGGTGTTTTATGAGTAACTATAGTAATAATTACAGTAATCGACGTCGCAAATACTGCCGTTTTTCAGCAGAAGGGATGACCGAAATCGACTATAAAGATATTAATTTATTAAAAAATTATCTGACAGAAACCGCAAATATTGTCCCAAGTCGGATTACAGGAACCAAAGCACGTTATCAACGGAAGCTGACCCAGGCGATCAAGCGTGCGCGCTTTCTTGCACTAATTCCTTACTGTGATAAACATCAGTATTTGGTTTAGAAAGGTAGTATCGGTTTAATGAATACCATAAAGGGGCTTTTTCAAAAAGCGGCTCACTACGTGATGCAGGGTCGGCAACAGGCTGTGATTGCGGGGTTATTATTTACAATCATTCCCCTTTTTGGTTGGGTCAGTAATGTCATTATTGCGTTGGTTACGCTGCGTAAAGGACCTAAAGAAGGGTTAATCACGTTACTGTGGATTAGTTTACCAATCGTTGTCGTTGCCGGCGTGGTCAATCCTTGGATTGCGTTGTATAACCTCGGCGGCGGAAGTGTTTTAACTTACCTGTTTGCTTATGTGTTATGGCAAACCCAGAGTTGGAAACTTACCTTAGAAGTCGGTTTAATTTTAGGATTATTGTTAGTCGGACTTTTGCATGTTTGGCTGCCCGATGTCAGTGCTTTTTGGATCGCACGGTTAGCGCATTATGTGCCGATGATGAAGGATCAATTTGGGATGACTCTTAATGAAAACCAGATTCGTCTTTTTAGTCATTATGGTAGTGGTTTGCAATATAGTTTTTTCTGGACCTCGGCTTTACTGAATCTAGTGATGGCGAGGGCCGTGCATTCTTTCCTCTATCAACCTGGACAATGTGCGACCGAGTTGAAAACGATTCAGCTTAGTCCATGGAGTGCTTTTTTATTATGCGGGTTGGCTATCGCGAGTTTTCAAAAAGTGGTGATTGCAAAGGATATGTTGCCAATCGTTGGTTTAACTTTTGTCTTTGCTGGGTTGAGTCTTTTTCATGCCTGGGCTGGAGTACGCTGGCGTTTATCAAAGGCCGCTTTTATTTTATTTTATCTGTTGTTGGTTATTTTCTTTTTTTTTAACTTAAGGGAGCGGGCTTTATTTAAAAAGAATAAATAATTAGACGATCAATCAGGCAAGCTTATTTTTCGAATTGACTACAAACTTTAGAGGTAATTTCATGGCACAGGTTATATTATTAGAAAAAATACATTCTTTAGGTGAGATGGGCAAACAAGTCACTGTGGCAAATGGTTATGCACGAAATTACTTAATCCCTTATGGGAAAGCAGTGATTGCTAACCCACAAACCATTGCTGAATTTGAAGCACGACGCGCCGAACTCGAAAAAATTGCGCAAGAAAAATTAGCGGCTGCGCAAGCGCGAAGCGAAAAATTAGCGGCGTTAACCTTGACGCTAACCGTTAAAGCGGCAGATGAAGGACGCTTATACGGATACCGCATGGCCCGATTCGGCAGCTAGGCGAGCATGAAGTCGCGTTGCAGTTGCATAGCGATGTGATTGTTCAGCTTAAACTAAATTTAGTTCCTGAAGCGTAAAAAAAGAAATCGCGCGATAATACGCACGCGATCGATCATTATTCATTACGTGAGCCGTTGCTTTTACGCTTGTATTCCAAGAAAAAAGTGACGGTTTCTTCTTTCTGATTTACAGTAGTTGACCGTGTTGACTAACTTAAGGCTTTTCTTCGTATGCAAAAAAACGGATGATCTGAAGCGCCCACCGCATTCACTCGAAGCAGAACAGTCTGTCTTAGGTGGTCTTATGTTGGATAATCAAGCCTGGGATAAGGTTGCCGATCAACTCAAAGAAAAAGATTTTTATTTGCCGGCTCATCGCGCTCTTTTTCGAGCGATTGCCAGCCTTGCGAATCAGGCACGACCGTTTGATGTCGTAACGTTAACCGATGCACTGAAAAGTAATCAACAGCTCGGTGAAATCGAAGGTGGCGAAGTTTATCTTTATGAATTGGCACGCAATACACCGAGTGCGGCCAATATTGCGGCCTATGCGGAGATCGTTCGCGAACGTTCAGTCTTACGTCAATTGATTGGCATTGCCACCGAAATTACTGAAAATGCTTTTTCTCCCTCTGGCCGTTCAATTGGTGAGCTGGTCGATGAAGCCGAACGTAAAGTCTTTCAAATTAGTGATCTAGGTGAACGTGGCAGTGGTCCGATTCGGATTAGTGATTACTTAGCGAAAGCAGACTTATTATTTCACTCCGATCAAACCATTACTGGACTTTCAACCGCCTATAAAGATTTAGATGAAATGACCTCCGGTCTGCAACCCTCTGATTTGGTCATCGTAGCGGGCCGACCTTCGATGGGTAAAACGACGTTTGCGATGAATATCGCTGAGCATGCCGCGATTCAAGGGACAAAACCCGTACTGATTTTTAGTATGGAAATGCCCGGACAAGCCTTAGCGATGCGGATGATGTCATCCCTCGGCCGTATTGATCAACACCGCATTCGAACGGGAAAACTCACCGACGAAGATTGGCCACGCGTCACTTCGGCGGTGAGTATGCTTTCTGAAGCAAAGATGTTTATTGACGACACCCCAGCCTTAAGTCCTGGGGAAGTGCGCGCGCGCGCGCGTCGTTTAGCTAAAGAACAGGGTGCGCTGGGTTTAATCGTGATTGATTATCTTCAGTTGATGCAAGTGCATGGTTCTAAAGAAAATCGCACCACTGAAATTTCAGAAATATCACGTTCCTTAAAATCGTTAGCGAAAGAATTAGATGTGCCGATTATTGCGTTCTCAGCTGAACCGGAGTTTAGAGCAACGTGCCGATAAACGACCGGTGATGTCTGATTTACGAGATTCGGGTGCGATAGAACAAGACGCCGATCTCATTATTTTTATTTATCGTGACGAAGTGTATAACGAAGCGAGTCCGGATAAAGGCAGCGCTGAAATTATCATTGCCAAGCAACGAAATGGCCCGACGGGTAAAGTGCGTTTGACATTCTTAGGTAGCTTTACGCGCTTTGAAAACTTTGCGCCGCAGCGTTATCATGCTGAGAACTATGCATGAGCCGTCCTCTTGTTATTGAATTGGATCGGCACGCGCTGCGTCAAAATGTACAACGTTTACGAAGCATTGCGCCGCACTCCAAACTATTAGCGATGGTCAAGGCGAATGCGTATGGTCATGGTTTGATTTTAATTGCGCAGGCTTTAGAACCACTTGTTGACGGGTTCGGTGTTTCTTGTACAGAGGAAGCGTTGTTACTTCGTCAAGCGGGCATACGGCAGCGGATTGTTTTAATGGAAGGTTTACTCGCCGCCGATGAGCGTACATTTTTGGCCGCGTATCAACTCGAAACCGTCGTCCATGATTGCCATCAATTAAAATTGTTGACCGCACAGCGTCTTGTACATCCGGTTAAGGTTTGGCTAAAAATGAATACCGGAATGAATCGTTTAGGATTTTCTCTCCAGGAATTTCCTGAAGTTTGGCGACAGTGTCAAGCGTGTTCTTGGTTAGAAGTGGCGGTCCTTATGACACATTTTGCCTCATCCGATGAACGACATGTCCCCACCACCGCACACCAATTGGCTTTGTTTGAGCGTGCGACCCAGAATTTGGCAGTCGAAAAAAGCATCGCCAATTCCGCTGCGATTTTAGAATGGCCACAGACCCATCAAGACTGGATACGTCCGGGTCTTGCGTTGTATGGAGTTTCGCCGTTCGCCGATCGAATTGGATCCGATTATGGCTTAAAACCGGTGATGCAGCTCAACTCCCAAATAATCAGCATTCATCCCTTGCAGCGTGGCGAAAAAGTCGGTTACGGTGGTGTTTGGCGGAACCCACGCGATACCCGGGTGGGTGTAGTGGCGATGGGTTATGGTGATGGTTACCCACGGTGTGCGCCGAATGGCACACCCGTTTATGTCAATCATCAGTGTGCTCCACTTGTCGGTCGGGTCTCGATGGATATGCTAACCGTGGATTTAAGTCATCAACCCCAGGCGCAGCACGGTGATCCCGTTTGTTTATGGGGACACGAACTACCTATTGAAACGGTTGCGCGCCATGCCGGGGCATTTTCTTATGAATTATTGTGTGGTATTAATCGCGGGCAACTTGTTCGTATGCACATTGAGGAAAAAAAATGAAGTCAAAAATAGGAATCAAGCAGGGATTACTCGGGTTACTGATTTTGATGTTAACGGCGTGTACAAGCTTTCAGGGAGTACTTCAATCTTCTTCTCAAGAACCACCACGCTTTGTTGATGCGGATTTAGCACCGTTTATGGCGACGCAAGATTATGTTACCCTAGAAAAAGCAATCACGACCGCGGCACCGAAACAGCAGATTCAATGGTCTGGATCGAAAATCGGTGTAAAATTTCAATTTATTAGCCGTTTTGTGAATGCCGCCGGGCAAGGTTGTCGAGACTATCAGCTGATTGTGCAGCACGGTTTTGGACGACGTAATCAATTTGCACGAACCGTTTGTCGAGATCAGCAAGGGCTTTGGCAGCCACACTTAAGTGAGCGACCTCAGGTGGAACGGCAAGGCGATGACGTTAAATCTTCCGATACGAGCACTGAGTTTTCATAGAAAGCTTGATCAGTCAGGATCGCATTTAACGGCACATCTCCTATATGGCGGGTAAAGACGGTTTCTTGCCACGCATACGCGACGCCTAAGAGAAAAGGTTTTTTGGGGCGTGGTGATGTTTGCAAAAAATGAAAGCATCGATCGTAATAACCGCCACCTGTACCGAGGCGATCGCCTTGTATAGTAAAACCTAAGACCGGAACAATCACTAAATCAAGATTCTGCGGTGCAATGACGTGTTCGCGGAGAATAGAGGGCTCTGGAATGCTTTGTGCATTTTTGTTGAGAGGCCTATTCGGTAAATGCTTCATAAAAATTAATTCTTTGGCTTGTACAACGGGCAAATAACACAATTTATTTTGTTGCCAAATGATTTCAATCAGTGTCTTTAGATCAATTTCCCTTTGTATGGCGGCATACGTAGCAATGCGATAACTGGTTCGGAACAACGGATGTTGTGCCAATGCCGAGACAATCGATTGTGAAGCCGTTTGTTGTGCTTGAGCACTCAGTGAAGCACGCCGTTGGCGTAGTTGGGTACGCAGACTCAGTCGTGAGTTCATGGTAAAAGAGACCTTAAGAAAAACAGGTATCTGATTCAGCGAAGTTTCCTGATCCTGAGGTTCAGGTGGGACGGTATATGACTATTTTAGGCTTCTTACGCTTATTTAAAAGGTAAGCTTGCTCACCATAGACAAAGAATGCATCCCTTTACGTTTAAGTATCGATCGAAAAACAAGCGGCATGAATCAGATACACGACTCATTATAATCCATTTTGTAAAAATTATCTGCTTTATTACAAAAATAGATGCACGCACGCCGACCCTTAAATCAACTAGTTGATATTTAAAGGAAATCTAAGTTTATCTGATATCGGTTTGGATGTCAGAGATTGTGCTAACCTTTAAGAGAGTGTTAAAATTAAGTTTCGCCTATTTTCCAGAGATTGTCATGCAAATTCAGCCAAAGCCGTCCGCTTTTGATGATTTTTATCATTTATTGAGTCAAGCAGAGGTGATGACCTCTCCGGCGGAAATTCACGGTGTTTTATGTGGTTTTATTTGTGTGGGAAACAAACTCAATGGTGAATTTTCGATTGATATCTTATTGCAGCGTTTGGGTAGTCGTACACCTGATCTAGAAATGGGACCACAAGGGGCTTTGGTCGGTCTTTATGATGTAGCGTGTCGACAATTAAGTGGTTTGCAATCATTTGAATTACTCCTACCTAAACCGCAACAAGCTTTAAGTGTCCGTGCTGAAGCCTTGAGTCTTTGGTGCGAAGGTTTTTTGTATGGTTTAAGTTTTTTAGGAGGAATGCTCGAAGAAGAGCTTTCTGAGTCGGTCAGTGAAGCACTCCATTGTATTGCTGAAATTGCGCGCTTAGACGTCAGTCAATTTGAGGTCTCTGAGTTAGACAAAAAAGCGTATGAAGAAGCGCTTGATTTTGTCACCCAGGCCATCCCTTTAATCCACGAAGAGCTGGTCCAAGCAGTCGGAACAAAAAGGGTCCGGATCGCCACTGCATTAATCGAGCATGTAGGGATTCGACGTTATCTTCGGATAACCATTCACTTTCCTTAATTTTTTATAAACAGCTATTAGACAGGTGATCACTTGAATGCTCCATGCTTTAAGACAAGACGTTGTCAATTAATGTCTGCCGTGGAGGCAGATACACTGATTTTTATTCTCTCTGCACCCGAATGTGTGCGCAATCAGGATGTAAATTACCCCTATCGTCCGAACAGTGATTTTCACTATTTAACCGCTTTTCCAGAGCCAGATAGCCTCGCTATCTTGTGCTCTCAGGCGGGGGGTGAACAAGGGAAATTTATTTTATTTAGTCGCCCTAAAAATGAGATAGACAGTCTGTGGATAGGCGAAGCAATTGGGGTAAAAGGTGCGTGTGATCAGTATGACGCCGATTTTGCTTATCCACTGGAACAATTGGAAGGTCAGCTGGCATTGCTGAGCGCACATCGACGCGCCTATTATTTTTTAGGTGCATCCAATCCAGCTTTACGTCAGCGAATTGAGCGTTATTTACAGACTCAACCGCATCTTCTCTATAACGAGACAGCGAATCAACGTTTAACAAATATCGTCCACGAAATGCGTCTTCAAAAAACCGCAGAGGAACGACAGGCGATTCAACAGGCGGTGACGGTATCGACGCAAGCGCACCAGCGTGCGATGCAGGCTTGTCGTCCTGGGTTGTATGAATATCATTTAGAAGCGGAACTTTTATATACCTTTTGCCAACAGGGCTGCCGAGAAACCGCTTATCCGAGTATTGTCGCAAGTGGCGCAAACGCGTGTATTTTACATTACACAGCCAATAAAGCGGAATTAAAAGCTGGTGATCTGGTACTCATTGATGCGGGGTGCGAATATCAATACTATGCTTCCGATATTACACGTTGTTTTCCCGTCACGGGTCGTTTTAGTCCGGAACAAAAGGCCATTTATGAAATTGTCTTACAGGCACAACAAGCGGTGATTACGCAAATTAAACCGGGCGTCGCTTGGAATACTTTGCAAGCTCTCTGCGCACGCGTGATTACAGAAGGTTTAAAAGAAGTGGGTTTATTAAAAGGGTCACTCGAAACGCTCTTGGAACAAAAAGCCTATCGAAAATTTTATATGCATGGCTTTGGACATTGGCTCGGTTTGGATGTGCATGATGTGGGAAGTTATCAAGTGGATGGCCAAGCGCGTTGTTTAGAGCTAAATCAGATATTTACCGTTGAGCCGGGCATTTATATTCGCCAGCAAGCGGATGTCGATCCCAAATGGTGGAATATAGGTATTCGGATTGAAGACAATGTTTGTGTCACGGCGACCGAACCGGGAGTGGAGGTCCTTTCTAAAGCACTTCCTAAAGAAATCGACACAATTGAAACATGGATGTGTGGATGAATAAACCTTATGACGTAGTGATTATTGGTACCGGCCTAGTAGGAAGTAGTCTTGCTTTGGCATTAACCAAACATCGGCTACGTGTAGCCTTAGTCGAACAACGTCTTTTGCCAGTACACCCACCGGTAGAGCGTGGTGCAAGTAAACCGATTGCCCTCAATTATGCGAGTGTCGCCATTTTGAAAAATTTAGGGCTTTGGTCAAAAGTCGCGGCTCAGGCTAGTCCGATTCAAACGGTGCATATTTCTGAGCAAGGGACGTTGGCGAGTACGCAAATTCAATCCCAAGCATTGGGAGTCACGGCACTGGGTCAGACCGTTCCCGCGGCGCAACTTGGTTGGGCATTCACTCAATCGCTTCAGCAGGCCTTGACGCAAGGAAAGCTCGACATCTGGAATCCAGCGGTGTGTCAACGTTTAAGTCCGCATCCGTGCGGTTGGGCCATCACCATACAAACCGAAACGACACAACAAACCATCGAAGCAACCTTAGTGATTGCGACCGACGGTGCCGGATCAACCGCCCGTCAATTAATGGATATTCCTGTTGAAAAAGAGAAGACACTCTCTTCTCATCAGCAAGCACTCGTGACAACCCTCCACACTACCCAACCGCATAATCAAATCGCCTATCAACGCTTTACTCAGCAAGGTATTTTGGCTTTTTTACCATTAGTGAATAAAAACCGGGTGGGTTTTATTTGGACAGCTTCAACGGCGGTGATTGAATCGTTGACCCAACTCAATGACGCCGCTTTTTTAAGTCAGGTTCAATCTTTATTTCCAAAACGTTTAGGTACGTTTTATGCAAAAGAAGCGCTACAGACCCACCCACTCGAAATGTTTATGGCCAAACCACAAGCACAACCCGGTTTTATTTTATTAGGTAACGCCGCGCATACCCCGTTACCGATCGCCGCGCAAGGGGTTGAACTTAGCTTTACATGACATGGCTAGTGTTGGTTGATCAAATCCTCGCTGCGTGTGAGGCCAATCAACCTTTATCCCATCCCAGCTTATCTGAAAATTATTTAAAACAACGTTTGCCGGCACAACAACAAATTATGGCTTTTACCCAACGCCTGGCAAAAATTTTTAGTCCACGTGTTCAATCGTTGACTTTCCTGCGTAATAGCGGTTTATTAGTCTTTGATTTGATACCTCCTTTCAAAAAGGCCGTATCTCGACGTCTTATGGGTATCCAAGGCCGATTACCGACCTTGATTCGTGGTACGGTGTCCTACCAACAAGAAGAAACTTATGCGGAAATTTAAGCAAATTATTAATAGCGAAGGTCAAATTGAATTTATTGAAATTGATGTGGTCGGCCAAAGCCTGCTGACCACACCGAAATTGAATAAGGGAAGCGCATTCAGTGAACAGGAACGCGATCAATTTTATTTGCGAGGTAAATTACCCTATGCCGTAGAAACGCTCGAACAACAAGTGGCGCGAATTTACCAACAATTTTTAAAGAAGGCCAATGATCTCCAAAAGCATGTTTATCTACGTAGTGTGCATGATACGAATGAGACCTTATTTTATAAATTAGTCAGTGAACACCTGACCGAAATGCTGCCTATCATTTATACCCCGACAGTCGGTAAAGCGGTTGAGGGATTTAGCCATGAGTTTCGTCGTTCGCGAGGGCTGTATATTGCGTATCCCGATCGCGATGCGATTGATCAAATTATCGATAACCGTCTCAATCCAGAAGTCGATATTATTGTCATCACAGATGGTGAAGGTGTCTTGGGAATTGGTGATCAAGGAATTGGTGGGATGGATATTTGTATTGCCAAATTAATGGTTTATGTTATTTGTGGTGGCGCGAATCCACATCGTTTACTGCCCATTCAAATTGATGTCGGCACCAATAATCAAAAATTACTGAATGATCCCATGTATCTTGGCTGGCGCCATCCTCGTTTAACCGGACGAGAATATGATGAAATGATTGAACGGGTCTAAACTACCGAATGTGTATTTACATTGGGAAGATTTTGGTCGTGAAAATGCACGGCGTAATTTACAACGTTATCATCAAGAAATGTGTACGTTTAATGATGATATGCAAGGAACCGGTGTGGTGACGCTTTCGGCATTACTGACTGCAACGCAACGAATAAAACAATCATTAACTGAACAACGAATTGTCATTTTTGGTGCCGGAACCGCGGGGACGGGTATTGCGGATCAACTCTATGCGGGAATGCTGCGCGCAGGATTGACACCCGAAGCCGCATTAGAGCGTTTTTGGTTGGTTGATAGACAAGGCTTGTTAACTCAAACGATGTCAGATTTAACTGATTTTCAACGTCCTTATGCACGGCATGATGTGTCGACACTGTTAACGAATCTGGAAGCTGTGATTCAGCACGTGAAACCGACTGTATTGATTGGTTGTTCCGGACAAGGCGGTGCGTTTACAGAAAATATTGTTCGTCAAATGGCGCAGGATCAACGTCATCCGATTATTTTCCCTTTATCGAATCCCACTGAGAAAGCCGAAGCGACACCACTGGATTTATTACGTTGGACAGAAGGACGTGTCTTAATGGCGACGGGAAGTCCTTTTGGTCGGGTTTCGTTTCAGAATAAGACTTGGAAAATTTCTCAATGCAATAATGCGTTGATTTATCCAGGGCTAGGTTTAGGGATTGTGGTTTCGCGTGCCCAACGCTTAAGTGAGACCATGCTTTGGCACGCCTGTAAAGCATTGAGCGATTATGCCAGTCAAAGTCCTGAATTCCATGCGCCGCTTTTACCTGACTTTGATCGAATTCACGCACTCAGCCAACATATTGCCTTGGCTGTTGCTCAACAAGCCCGGCAAGAAGGTTTAGCGCAGGTGAGCGAGACCCTTGATTTAGCGCAGCGTGTCCAAAACCAATTTTGGAAACCTAAGTATTATGATTATCATCTTAAAACAGAGGATACAAAGGAAAATGAGTAACATGAGGGGGTGGATTGTTCGGCAATGTGTGTTTTGTCATGCCAAGAATAGAGAAGATAACCTTCATGCGAGTCTCTAATTTACATTTTGATTTAGTCATTGTTGGGGCAGGCATCGTTGGTTTGAGTGACTTACGTATTGCGCTGGTTGATCAATCCGACCCGGGCATTTTATTCAATGCCTCACCGACTCGTTTATTCGATCAGCTTCGTTTCATTGCCGTCACTCGGCGATCGCAACAAATTTTTGAGCGTTATCAAGTTTGGTCATCTTTGGCGAGTGTGGATTGTGGAGCGATGATTGACATGGAAATTCAATCATCGAATACGACGGAACAGCTGACATTTAGCGCTGCGGAGGCTGGACAGCCTTGTTTAGCAACGATCGTCAACAATGCCGCCTTACAAAGCGCGTTATTTTTATCGGCTCGAGCCCTACCTGAATTGGATATTTTCTTTGGCCATTCGATCGCGACCATTGAAGAGCAGCCGAAAGGACGCTTAATCACCTTAACTTCAGGCAAACGACTCAAAGCGACGCTGATCGTCGGTGCCGATGGAGCACAATCTAAGGTACGGGAATTAGCTAATATCTCTTGCCGGCGTCACGATTATCAGCAAGAAGCATTAATTGCGACGGTCCGAACGCAACAACCCCATCGTCAAACCGCTTACCAGCTTTTTTTACCAGAGGGTCCATTGGCTTTTTTACCACTACACGCGCCGCATACCGCTTCGATTGTGTCAGCGACGCAGATTTTTGTCATCAATTAACCACAAGCTTTCGATATCGTTTGGGTCAAGTAGAAGAGACGAGTCCACGTTTGAGCTTTGCTTTACGGACTCAACAAGCCGCTTGTTTTGTTCAACCCCATCTCGCGTTGATAGGGGATGCGGCCCATACGGTGCATCCTCTCGCCGGTCAAGGCGCGAATTTAGGGATTGCCGACGCAGTTTGCTTAGCGAAGACATTACAAGAAGCTCAAGAGACAAATCGTTCCTTAGGCGCGTACTCGGTTTTGCGCCGTTTTGAACGAGAGCGTACTTTTCACCGACGGTTAATGGGGGTTGGTGTGGATGGGATTAAACAGCTGTTTGCCACAGCGAATCCTGTATTACAAAAAGTTCGTGAACAAGGTTTAAAGCAGTTGAATCGTAGAGTGGGATTAAAAAATTATTTGAATGCCTATGCAATGGGTCACCCCCATCTTTTTTAACGGCGGCGAGATCAAGATCGTGATTTTTTTTGGTTTGCAGAAACGGGAATGGATGCGATATCCCGAGGTTTAAGTTCTTTATTTAACTGTAAAAATCGCTGTGTAGCCTCTTTTAAATTTGCTGCGATCGTTTTTAATAAGCACAATAAATTGCTGTTTTGGCGTAAATATAAAGAACTGCAGTAAGGAATAAAAAAGTCGAGGAAGATTCTTGATAAGACGTTGTAAAGCGAGGAGCTCCTTCGTAATTTGATTTTTTTGCTGAATACTTTGATTGATGACCTCCATTAAAGTATAGAGCTGGAGAAGCCATTCGTGAGTGGTGAGGATCGGTGGGGTAAGCGACATACAAATGTTTTGTTGATTTTAGATATCTAATTCAATTTTAATGGAGTATAGATGAAAAACCTTAGTAAAAGCTTAACAGCATAAGGAGAAATACGTGTGCCGCCGAATAAGATAAAATTGGTTATTCTCGATCGAGATGGGGTGATTAATCAGGACTCAAAAGATTTTATCCGATCCCCCGCGCAATGGCAACCGATTCCAGGCAGTTTAGAAGCGATTGCTCAGTTAAATCAAGCGGGTTACAGGGTGGTGGTAGCGACCAATCAGTCTGGAGTGGGGCGTGGCTATTATTCAGAAGCGGATTTGGCCGCGATTCATCAAAAGATGCACAAAGCCTTACAGTCGTTCAACGGGGTGATTGATCGTGTTTTTTATTGTCCCCATCACCCTGAGGATCACTGTGAGTGCCGAAAACCGAGGATTGGTTTATTTAAACAGATTGCTCAAACCTATCCCGTGGATTTAACTACAGTGCCGATGATAGGGGATTCATTACGTGATTTACAGGCCACCCAAGCTGCTGGATGCCGCCCTATCTTAGTGTTAACGGGGCAAGGCCAACAAACGCTACAAGACAATCCGCAGTTAGTAAATCAAGTGCCTATTTTCGAGGATCTTAAAGCGGCCGTGTGTGTTTTGCTTTTTGATGGATGAATCAAAAAGGGAGCTTAGCTTTCTTCGTAAAGCCAATTGGATGTTATCTTAGGAAGTTGTGACAATATTTTAATAAAAAACTTAATTTGCTGGCTCTTGTTTAGAATGAGAAGAACGAATGATTGTTGTGACGAACGAAACTCCTCCATTTATTTATCTATATCGCTAGAAAATAGAAGTACTTTTCCAAAGTCTAAAAAACAGGGAATGCTATTCCGAAAAAACCTATCAACCTTAATTTTAGAATGCTTTGTAAGCTTATATTCTTCTCAAGTTTTGTTTAGTTTTAAAAGATAGTTTTTAGGGTTTGCTTTCACCCATTTTTGTTTTTGTTCTTAATATTTCCTTAATTTTAATTTTTTATCATAAAAGGATAAAATTTTTTTAAATGTAGGAGGGATTTTGTGTGTTCCCTACAGAAATACAAATAGCTTTAGAACAATATAATCATCGTAAAGGATTCTTCAGACGTCTATTTGGCGATCATCCCGCTGTAAGAGCGATACGAAAGCTTCCTAATATAGATAAACAGGATTCCTTTAAACTTTATCGGTGTTTTAATAAAAATAATAAACCAGCTCTATCCCAAGCTTCTTTCCAAGTTTATCAGGCAGTATTAAATTATTTCTTAGCATCTTCGGGTCTTGTTTGTCCACAGAACCTAGAATACTTAGACCTTGCCTCTCCCTTAATGACGCAAGAAACTGTATCGAAAAATAATTTGTGGGTTGGATTACTTCATTGGGATACCGTTAATAAGCAAACACTGATGCTTGAGGAACGACATGAATTAATTAAAACGGCTGTGGAGCGCCTAGAAAAGCAGGCAAACGGCCAACCCTGTTTATTGGTAGCTCCGGAATATTTTTATTCTAGGCCGCTTGCGGATTCTTTCGAAACTCACAGAACAGAGGTAAACCACGTACGTCACTCTATTGCTTATCTTGGTGAGAAAACGTATTCCAACTTTTATAAGAATAATAAAGAATATCCTCCTGGTTCGATTAGACAAATAGAAAAAAATTCGTATAAAAAAATCATGTGTTTTTTAAAAAACTTATCGAGCCAGCACCCGAATCTTATTCTTTTTCCAGGAACAATCGCTTATAGAGAAGAGATAATAAAAGAAAAGGATAATTTGGCGCTCTTAAAAAAAAGAATAGAAGATAATCTTAAAAATATTTGTTTTCACAATCGCGGTGCCAGTGTATTTTTTTATAATTTGAATTTCGAGCACTATTTTAGAGAAGATAAAAAAAATAAAGATAAAATTCAATACTTAAAAAAATTTAAGTATGTCGCTAAAAATACTGCGCCATGTTTTTATCAAGGAAAAAAATTGTTTGCTCAGAATAAAGTATTCAATTTTAGTGAGATGACAGAAGCATACCCTAAAAGAGAGAAGCTAGATATTCTTACTGATTATACGCCCGAAACTTTTTTCTTGCCTGGTGTGTATCAAGGCGAAGTTGGAAAAATTAATGATCTGAGTTTCGCTATTGATATTTGCGCCGATCACCCACGTAGTTTTCTAAAACAAAGCTTAGAGAAAAAAGAAGATAGACGGCCTCTCGCCTTGCATATTTGTCAATCTGCTTCTGTGAAAGGAAAGTTAAAGTCTCAGAGTCAATCGATAGGGGGGTATTTTATCCATGTTTCTTCTAAGCTTGAGTATAATACCGTGATAAAACGAGAGGGAGAATTTTTTTATAAAAAAGAATCTCCTTATCTAGAGGAAAAATAAGTGTTTTGCATACAGAAAAAATAAACAACTAAAAATAAATAAATATGAAAAAGGACAGGTAAACTACCTAAAGTTGTAACCAATTTTGAAAAAACAATTAAGGATTCTCCAAAACGAAGAATGTCAATATAATTCAATACAGTAGAATTAAGCGGAAAAACTTAGAGTTTGTAAACCATAGGGAGCCTACCTAACTCATTTAACGTTGAACTAAATAGAAAAGAATGGCCCAAATCAAGTATCTTTTAAGATGGATTACGTGCTTGCAAGCAAATCGATTTCAGGTTAAGAAATTCTTCAATTCCATAGTGGGATCCTTCGCGTCCAAAACCAGATTGTTTGATCCCACCAAAAGGAATCACGGTACTGGAAAGACGGTGGGTATTCACACCAACCAAACCATACTCGAGATGTTCGCTGGTTGAGAGGATAGTTTCTAAATTCTGTGCGTAAAAATAAGCAGCCAAACCTGATTCTGTGGCATTCACTAATTTAAGTACTTCTTCTTGTGTGGAAAAGCGAAATAATGCCGCAACCGGTCCAAACGTTTCTTCTTGAGCAAGTTGCATCGCGGCCGTGCACTGATCAAGGACCGTCGCTTCAAAAAAAGGGCTGCCCAATGGATGAATCTTTCCGCCACAAAGTAATCGAGCACCTTTTTGAAGGGCATCTGTAATATGGGTTTGTACCTTAACAACGGCTGCATCCTGAATTAACGGACCCAAATCGGTCGTCGGATCGGTGCCAGGCCCGACTTTTAAGGCGCGGAAGCGCGTACAAATTGTTCGACAAAGCGGTCATAAATTTTTTCATGTAAGTAAGTTTGCCCGCTGTTACGAAACTTAGCCGCTAAAGCGCCTTCTACCGCTTGATTAAGTTGTGCATCGTCAAACACAATAAACGGGGCATTGCCACCTAATTCTAAAGAAAGTCGTTTGATTTGTGGAGCACTTTTTTGGATTAATAAGCGACCGACATGGGTTGAACCGGTAAATGAAAGTTTACGTACGGCGGGGTGTTTACAAAAAATAGTACTGATTAATTCGGCATCCCCAGTGATAACATTAAATATTCCGGGAGGAAAGCCGGCTTCTTCGGCTAATGCGGCGA
Source organism: Rickettsiella massiliensis 20B (assembly GCF_000257395.1). GTDB lineage: Bacteria > Pseudomonadota > Gammaproteobacteria > Diplorickettsiales > Diplorickettsiaceae > Diplorickettsia > Diplorickettsia massiliensis. Next base: position 291,186 of record NZ_AJGC01000001.1, on the reverse strand, counting down.
GCGCTAATGCAGAAAAGGGAGTAAGTTCTGAAGGTTTTAATACCACCGTACAACCAGCGGCTAAAGCCGGCGCACATTTTCGGGTAATCATCGCCATCGGAAAGTTCCACGGCGTGATGGCCCCGATTACACCGATGGCCTGTTTTTGTACCCAGAGCGTTTGTTGTGGCCAAGGCGCTTGAATAATCTCACCCATGACCCGTTTTGCTTCCTCGGCAAACCACAATACAAAGGAGGCACCGTAACGAATTTCGTCTTCTGCTTCTTTTAGTGGTTTACCTTGTTCAAGACACAGTAATTGCGCTAAATCGGCAAGATTTTCTAGGATCAAGGTATGCCAACGAACAAGTCGTTGCGCACGTTCCAAAGCCGTGGCTGACCGCCATGCCGGAAGTGCTTGCGCCGCAACGTGAATCGCTTGTTGAATCGTTGTTTCACGTAAAGAAGGGACTTGACCCAATAGCTGTCCTGTGCCCCTTTTTTTCAGTCATCCATTGCCCGTTAATGTAACACGCTTGCCGTAAAAGAGAAGGATTCTGATATAGCATGGTATTTTATTCCGCCGGGTTAGGTTCTCTTATCATTTCTAATAACCGAATTTGGCGATTATCGGCACGCAGTACTTTAAACTGAAAGGGAGGTAAAATAAGTCGTGCCCCACGTTTCGGTAAGTAACCAAAGCGGTGCGCAATGTATCCACCAATGGTATCAAATTGATCCGTACTAAGCTGTGCATTAAAGTAGGTATTGAATGATTCAATCGGCATGAGTGCTTTAATAAAAAAGCGATGGAGGGATTGTTCTCGAACAAAAATTTCTTCGTCCTCATCGTATTCATCTTCAATTTCACCAACAATTTCTTCTAAAACGTCTTCAATGGTGATTAATCCCGAAACCGTACCGTACTCATCGACGACAATCGCCATATGGTAGTGTTTATCTTTAAACTCTTCTAATAAACTATTTAAACGTTGACTTTCTGGAATAAAAATAGCTGGTCGCAGAATATCAGCCAGTTGGAAGCGACTTTGTTCTTCTAAAGGATGATAACGCAGTAAATCTTTCGCCAGTAATAAACCGACGACTTCGCCGTTGGGTGATTGAACCACTGGAAAACGAGAATGTGCCGATTCAATGACAATCGGCAGAATGTCTTCTAAACGAGCCGTGGCCTGAATCACGGTCATTTTTGCACAGGGAACCATGATATCGCGGACATGACGATTCGATATTTGTAAGACACCCTCTATCATTTTGAATGCTTGATAATCGATTAAAGTGTGTTGTTGTGCGTAATGCAGCACTTGTTGCAATTGTTCCCTGTTTTTCGGTCCACGCCACAACCATTGTTTAACACGTTGTAACCACGGTAGCGATGATTTTTTTTTACATCGGTTTGACCAATCAATAGGGGTTTTCATATCCTAACTCCTCTAATAATTTTATTTCTAAGGTTTCCATTTTAGAGGCATCCACTGCGGTTTGGTGATCATAACCTATCAAATGTAAACAACCATGAATCACTAAATGTGCCCAATGCGCTGTATTGGTTTTACCTTGCTGTTTGGCTTCTCGATGAACTAACGGGGCGCAAATAGCAAGATCACCCAGTAAGGGGCTGGAAATGCCGGGCGGTGGCTCAAAGACAAAAGACAAAATATTGGTTGGTCCCATTTTATGGCGAAACGTCTCATTCAAGTACGCGCTTTCTCGATAACCAATTAGGCGAATAGTTAATTCCGTAAATGTTGTTCTGCCCAGCAGCGCGTGATCCACCCAACCCTTAAATTCTAGAGCAGAGGGCAGGGCGGCACAACGCGTTGCAATTTGTAGAGTCAGCTTAATCGTCTTTGGTTTTTTTTTCGTAGTCGGCATAAGCGTTTAAAATAGCCTGAACCAGTGAATGTCGAACAATATCTTGTGATGCAAATTCGGTGATACTAATTCCTTGTACCGACTTTAACACCGCTAAAGCATGGCTCAAGCCGGACGGGACATTACGTGGTAAATCGGTTTGGGTAATGTCACCATTGATGACCACTTTGGAATTAAAGCCGATTCGCGTCAAGAACATTTTCATTTGTTCGCGTGTTGTATTTTGTGCCTCATCCAGAATAATAAACGCATCATTGAGTGTTCGGCCACGCATGTAAGCCAGGGCGACGACTTCAATGATATGTTGTTCTAAATAGCTTAAAACTTGTTCAAATCCTAATAGTTCATTCAGTGCGTCGTAGAGGGGCCGAAAATAAGGATCCAGTTTTTGCGAATAGTCGCCGGGTAAAAAGCCGAGTTTTTCACCGGCTTCGACAGCGGGTCGGACGAGCACAATGCGCCGGATTTGTTCTTTTTCTAATGCTGCAACGGCGCAGGCTACGGCCAAATAGGTTTTTCCTGTCCCAGCTGGCCCCAAGCCAAAATTAATATCGTGGTTTAAGATACGTTTGAGATAGTGGACTTGATTAGGTGTGCGGGGTTGTACACGTCCTTTTTTGGTCGTTAAAATCAATTCTGGCGCCATCATTTTTTTTAAAGGAGAAGAAGGATGGCTGCGGACGGTCTTCAGGGCTAAATGAATGCTCGCCGGCGTAAGCGCCGGCGTATTTTGAGTTTCAGCATATAAATAATGTAATAACTTAACGGCCACATCCACCGCAGAAAGTGTTCCTTTTATTTGAAACTGATGGCCGCGGTTGGAAATACAAACGTCTAAATGTTGTTCGATTTGGCGTAAATGCTGATCGAACGGGCCACAAAGGCTGGCTAATCGCCCGTTATCTTCAGGGGTGAGTTCAAAAGAATGGGGTTGAGTATTCAAGTGTTAACAAGTTCTCCACGCAAAGAATTTTTTAAAACCCCGTGATACGAATTGGAACCATTTTCCCGATCAATCCCGGAGCACCGGTAAAATTAACGACCCGATTATTTTCAGTGCGCCCTTGCCACTGGGTGGGATCTTTTTTAGACGGACCATCGACAAGGACGTTTTGTATACTTTCGCGCATTTGTTCGCTAATGGCCTGTCCTTGAAATACTAGAAGATTTTGTAAAATCTGTAAACGTTGCTTTTTGACGGCTTGCGGAACTTCGTCGGGGAGATCGGCGGCCGGAGTGCCAGGACGTCGGCTATAGATAAAGCTGAAGGAGTGATCAAAGCCGACCGATCGAATCAGGGAGAGGGTTGCTTCAAAATCGACCTCGGTTTCGCTAGGAAAGCCAATAATAAAATCCGATGAAATCGCAATATCAGGTCGTACGCGTCGTAATCGACGAATTTTAGATTTAAATTCGAGCGCTGTATACCCTCGTTTCATGGCGGCTAAAATCCGATCAGACCCACTTTGCACTGGTAAATGAAGATGATTCGCGAGCTTCGGTGTATCTGCATAGGCCTGGATTAAGCGTTCAGAGAAAGCTAACGGGTGGGAAGTGGTAAAGCGAATGCGATCAATGGATTCTAATGTCGCAATATAGCGAATGAGATCAGCCAGATCGGCGGTGCCTCCGTCATGGCGTGGCCCACGGTAATCATTCACATTTTGCCCGAGCAAGGTAATTTCGCGAACACCTTGTTCACTTAAGCCCACCACTTCGGCTAAAACATCGTCTAGAGGGCGGCTAATTTCTTCGCCACGCGTATAGGGAACCACACAATAACTACAATACTTACTGCAACCTTCCATGATGGAGACAAACGCACGGACCCCTTCGGTGCGTGCGGGAGGGAGGTAGTCAAATTTTTCAATTTCTGGGAACGAAATATCGACAACCGGTTTTTTCTTCGTTAATACATGGTTGATTAATTCAGGAAGACGATGCAGCGTTTGTGGGCCAAATACAATATCGACAAACGGTGCGCGTTGACGAATTCCCGCGCCTTCCTGACTGGCAACACATCCACCCACCCCGATAATGACATCGGGGCGTGCGGCTTTAATTTTGCGCCATTGTCCGAGCTGTGAAAAACTTTTTACTTGTGCCTTTTCACGAATCGAGCAAGTATTTAATAAAATAACATCTGCTTGTTCTGGATCGCAGGTTAATTTGAGACGATGTGAGTGATACAGTAAATTGGCAATGCTGTCTGAATCATACTCATTCATTTGGCAGCCATGGGTTTCAACGTATAAATTTTGCAACATAACGGATTTACGCCTCGAGTTTTTGCTTGAGTAAGGCATTTAATTGCTGGGGATTTAATTTACCACCCGAAGCTTTCATGACTTGGCCGACAAAATAACCATATAAACGATCTTTACCTGCGCGATAATCAGCCAGTTGTTGTGGATTTTCAGCAAGCACTCGATCGATGATCGTAGCAATAGCGGTTTCATCCGTGACTTGACGTAAGCCTTGTGCTTCGATGAGTTCATCTGCACTCGCTTCCGAAGCCCACATTTGCTCAAATAACGTTTTTGCAATCTTGCTGGAAATGGTTTCATCGGCAATGCGCCGTAATAAACCGGCTAAACGAGAAGCTGATAAAGGCGTCGCATCAATGGTTAGATTTTCTTTGTTCAGCGCACCTGAAAAATCACCCATGATCCAATTCACCGCTAATTTTGCGGGAACTTTTTCGTGAACCACTGCTTCAAGATAGTCGGCAAAGGCACGATCAGTAATTAAAAGATTCGCATCATACGCACTAAGGCCATATTCTTTTTCAAAACGAATTTTTTTCTGTTGTGGTAATTCTGGTAGGGAGGCGCGTAGCGAATCAATCAGCGTTTCACTTAAAACCACCGGACATAAATCGGGGTCAGGGAAGTATCGATAATCATTGGCATTTTCTTTACTACGCATCATCCGCGTTTTCTTGACGATCCGCATCATACAAGCGTGTTTCTTGAGAAATCGTGCCACCGTTTTCCAGTACTTCAATTTGGCGATCGATTTCATACTGAATCGCTTTTTCAACAAATCGGAAGGAGTTTAAATTTTTAATTTCAACACGTGTTCCCAATTGTGTCTGATCTTTGCGCCGTACTGAGACGTTCGCATCACAACGAAATGATCCTTCCTGTAGATTACCATCACTGATCCCTAAATAACGGACTAAGGTATGTAAGGTTTTGAGATATGCGACCGCTTCGTTGGGAAAGCGAAGATCGGGTTCTGAAACAATTTCTAATAACGGAACCCCCGCACGATTTAAATCAATACCACTCATATCCACCAAGCCTTCATGCACCGATTTTCCAGCATCTTCTTCGAGGTGTGCGCGAGTAATACGAATCCAGTTTGGATTCACTATTTTCGAGATCAATCGTTAATGAACCCGGACCGATGATAGGTTGCGTATGTTGACTAATTTGATAACCTTTCGGTAAGTCTGGGTAAAAATAATTTTTTCGCGCAAAAACAGACACGCTAGCGATTTGCGCTTCGACGCTTAAACCAAATTGAATGGCTTTATTGACTGCTTCGCTATTCAAAACGGGCAGTACACCCGGTAAAGCCAAATCAATCGTACACGCTTGGGTATTCGGTTCTGCGCCGTACTCGGTGGCAGCACCCGAAAAAAGTTTAGATTGCGTCGATAATTGAACATGGACTTCAAGACCAATAACTGATTCCCATTCGCTAGAGCCAAGATATTTTTTTTGTGATTCAGCTGATGTCATGACGTAAAATTCTCCGGTACTCGTTGATGCCAATCCGTTACTTGTTGATAACGGTGCGCTACATTTAATAATTTCGCTTCTGAGAAAGGGCGACCAATCAGTTGAAGCCCGATAGGCAGTTGATTGACAAAACCAGCGGGCACAGAGATAGCCGGTAAGCCAGCTAAATTCACTGCAATCGTATAAATATCAGAAAGATACATGCTAACGGGGTCATTTAATTTTTCCCCCAATTTAAACGCAGTACTCGGTGTAGTCGGACCAAGTAAAATATCGACTTCGGAAAATGCTGTATTAAAGGCTTGAATAATCAGAGCCCGTATTTTTTGCGCTTTTAAATAATACGCTTCATACGATTCGGCGGATAAAACATAGGTGCCCATTAATAAACGCCGTTTGACTTCTTCGCCAAACCCTTCAGCACGAGTTCGTTGATATAAATCTCGTAGATCTTTAGGCTGTTCACAGCGATAACCATAACGAATGCCATCATAACGTGCTAAATTCGATGAGCATTCCGAGGCAATGATGTAATAAAGAGGAATCACTAAATGACAATTCGGTAAGTGTAATAACCGCAGTTTCAATGGTCGCCGCAATGTCTGGGTCGAGATCTGAAGAAAAATATTCGTCTGGCAGACCGATGCGTAGTCCTTTTAGCGAGTCATTGAGGGTCCGCGTATAATTGGGGACCGGCTCATTTAAACTGGTTGAGTCTTTTTCATCAAATCCTGCCATAAAATTCATTAACAGTGCGGCATCTTCTGCAGTTTGTGTCATTGGTCCTGCTTGATCCAAACTCGAGGCAAAGGCGACTAACCCGTATCGTGAAATTCGTCCGTAGGTCGGTTTAAGCCCAGTTAAATTACACAAAGCGGCCGGTTGTAAAAGCTGGTTTCATTGGAAGAACCCATGGCAAATTCATCCATGTTCGTTTTCCCTAATAAAACGCAACCGGCCTCTTGTAAGGCGGTGACTAATGTGGCGTCGTAAGGGGCAATAAAGTTATCGAGCATTTTTGAGGCACAGCTCGTTTTAATTCCTTTAGTACAGAAAATATCTTTATGCGCATACCGGTAAGCGGCCCAGCGCGCTCTTCGGCACGTGCTTTATCGGCTAATTGGGCTTGTTCACGCGCTGCGTCCGCTGTGACGGTAATAAAACTATTGAGTGTCGGGTCGTATTGGGCAATACGTGCTAGAAAATAATCGGTCAATTCGCGACTCGAGACCTTCTTGGCAGCCAGTGCACGACTTAATTCTGTGACGGTTAGATGGTGCATGATCTATCTTTCTCTTATTATTCAATAACGGGAGGAACGCTATAGAGTCCCGATTCAACATGAGGAGTGAGCGCTTGGAGTGTGTCACGTTGACTGGTTTCAGTGACACAATCGCGGCGTAAACGCTGCGCAATCTCAAAGCAATGGGCAATCGGTTCAATCGATTCGGTATCCACTGTTGCCATTTGTTTGGCTAAATCAAGAATTTCTTGTAAATTTTTTTGGTAGCGTGATAATTCGCTTTCTTCAACATGTAAACTCGCTAATTGCGCTACTTTATGAACATCATCGCGTGAAATCGTCATGGTTTAACAAGGACAAATCATCATTGGATATGAGCAACCGGATTGTCAATAAAACAAGCCATTTTTTATTTATCAGGTATTTTTATCTAAAAAATGAGATAATGCAAAAAAAGTGTTCGCCCATTGCATTAAGAAGGGCGTATTATACCTTGTTGCTTGCATAAAATCTTCCATATTTGCTAAAGTGTCTAGGCACACACTATATTGTGTAGTTAAACGCTCTAGGTAGGTAACCAACTCTTATGTTAAGCAAGCTTCGCGGATTATTCTCCAAAGATATTTCCATTGATCTCGGTACAGCCAATTCTCTCATTTATGTGCGTGGCGAAGGAATTGTCCTCAATGAGCCGTCTGTCGTCGCCATTCGTACGGAAGAGGGTAACCAACGATCCGTGTTAGCTGTCGGTGGGGAAGCAAAAGGGATGTTAGGGCGAACGCCCGGCAATATTAATGCGATTCGCCCCTTAAAAGATGGAGTGATTGCCGATTTTTTTGTAACAGAAAAAATGTTACAACATTTTATTCATAAGGTGCATCAAAATCGTTTTTTACGCCCAGCGCCGCGAATTTTAATTTGTGTGCCCTGTGGTTCCACGCAAGTAGAACGTCGTGCGATTCGCGAATCGGCTTTAGGTGCGGGTGCGCGAGAAGTGTATCTTATTGAAGAACCTATGGCGGCAGCCATTGGTGCGGGCATGCCCGTTGATGAGGCGCGTGGCTCCTTGGTGGTCGATATTGGTGGCGGGACCACGGAAGTAGCGGTTATTTCCTTGGGCGGCGTGGTGTATGCTCAATCCGTACGCGTAGGTGGTGATCGCTTTGATGAGGCCATAGTCAATTATGTTCGTCGTAATTACGGAAGCTTAATTGGTGAACCTACGGCCGAACGAATTAAACATGAAATTGGAACTGCATTTGCTTTACCTGAAGTCCATGAAATGGAAGTACGAGGTCGTAATATTTCCGAAGGGGTACCGCGTGCATTTGTTCTGAACAGCAATGAAGTATTGGAGGCATTACAGGAGCCCTTATCAAATATTGTCGGTGCGATTCGTACGGCATTAGAGCAAACTCCGCCCGAATTAGCCGCAGATATTTCAGAGCGTGGGATGGTTTTAACGGGTGGTGGCGCGTTGCTACGTAATTTGGATCGTTTAATTACTGAAGAAACCGGAATGCCAGTGGTGGTGGCTGAAGATCCATTGACGTGTGTTGCACGCGGAGGTGGCCGCGCTTTAGAAATTATCGACGAGATGGGCGGAGGCTTTTTAATTAAAGATTAAACAGAGGATCGAGTATTAATCGTTTATTTAACCATCGAAAAACACCCTTATGGTTACGCCTTGTTTTTTTTATGGTTTTATCTTTCATCCTGATTTTTCTGGATTATCGACATTATTTTCCTTCCTTACGCCGTGTTGGCAATGACTTAGTAGCACCCTTGCAATATTTGGTCGACAAACCGATTGCTTGGGTGGATACGTTAAAAAACGATTTCGCTACACAAGCGATGTTGCGTACTGAAAATGCGCGTTTAGCGACTCAGCAACTGTTATTGGAAGCTAAATTACAACAATTTGCTGCGCTAGAAAGTGAAAATCGACAGTTAAATCAATTACTCGCTTCTTCTTCACACCTTAAAAAGCAACATTTGCAAGTGGCTCGTTTGCTTTCCGTAAACGCAGATCCATTGCTCAATGAGGTGATTCTCGATAAAGGTCAAGCAGACGATGTTTGTGTTGGGCAGCCGGTCATTGATGCAGACGGTGTTCTGGGTCAGGTCGTTAGTGTCGACAAATGGACGAGTCGGGTCTTATTATTGACTGATTTTAGGAGTGCAATTCCGGTGCAGGATGTACGAAGTGAGGTACGTGGTATTCTCGTGGGGCATGGGCGTTTAGCCAAACTCATTTTAAAAGATATTCCAGGTACATTAGATATTCGCGTGAATGATTTGTTGGTTACTTCGGGGCTAGGTGGGCATTATCCAGCGGGTTACCCAGTCGGTTTGGTGAGCTCGGTAAATTCGAATGTTGCTGCGCCTTTTGCTTTGATTGAAGTGGATCCGAGTGCACAGTTGAATCGTAATCGACCGGTTTTATTGATTCAAACTCAAGCAGTGCAGACCGCACCTTCATCGACTGGATCAAAAAAATCGCCACCGATTTCGTCAGGTAAAAAAAAATAACTTTTTCGCTTAAAAAAGAGGCGTTGTGAAATCATCGTTGCTGGGACAATCTGTTTTTTTCTATGTGACGTTTTTAGTCGCATTGATTGTCTCTATTCTGCCTTTCCCACCCAAGGCGACTCTATTTTTACCTTTATGGATTCCTCTTTTACTGATTTACTGGACCATGTTATGGCCTGAAAAATCTTATTTTATTTTAGCGAGCTTATTCGGGTTCTGTATGGATGCTTTGTTTGGAACCTATTTCGGCACACACAGTTTAGTACTTTGTTTGCTAGTGTTTATTTGTTATCGTTTTCAGTTACGTTTTCCCATGTTCCCACTGATGCAACAACTTATTTTCATTTTTATATTATTAACGGGCTATCAATTGATCTTATTTTTGATTGATCGCAGCTTAGGAGGAAATACCCCACTTTATGGAATAGGGATGACGGCTCTAAGTAGCGTATTCATTTGGCCTGTGTTGAAAGTACTTTTAAAACCGATGCCCCCTCCGCTTAGCTGATTTTCAAATCAGTAAATTGCATTTATTTTTTTAGAAAGTAAACATAAACTAACACGCGCTCTGTGCATTATTATTAAGAATAACCTTTGTATAACCTGTGAAAAACCACTTAAAAACTTGTGTATAATGCACTCTTTTGCTAACATAAATTTAAGTTTATTTAATAATATATTGTAAGTAATGACTATAAATACAATATGTAGTTATTTATAATTAAGTAAACACTATATCTAGAAAAATGAGGTTTTAAGTGAAAGATGCTCGATATACCTTAAGCTTAAAAAAATATCAAAAAAATCGTCTTACTGAACCTAATATGAAGAAAGCAGCACGCTATTATTAAAAAAACGCTGTGAGAAACGGAGGTTAAGGCATAAAGCAAAGGATAGGTCATCTAAAAAGTGTCGTATAAAATCATGACAGGAAAACCAAAATAAAAGCATGCTTTTAATTTAAAAAATATAAATAAAGAAAAAGCGATGTTAATCAATAAGGAAACGGGTAAGGTTTTCTAAGTTGTAGACAATACAACGGTTCCAAGGGGGAATTATGTTCAATAAAGCAAATAGTCATTTAAATTGGGTGGATAACTCACAAAGCGTTGCGTTTAAAGATCGGATTGCACCGAAAATTGCTGCGCATATTGAAAAACCAATTGCGATTAGTATTGCCGGAGAGGACTCTGATTTAAATAGTTGGTTAGCCAAAAATTTAAGTACAATTTCTTCCTTACAGATTCGTAAGGTAACACAACAGAGGTCTAAGAAAAGTAGCAAAACCGGCTTGGGAGGCTTGCGTGAGTAAAGTGATCATTCAACTTTCAGATGGACGGAAATTTGAACACGATTTTGATTGCAATTATCCTTATGCAGAAATGTTTCAGGTAATTCGTGAAATTGTGGGTATCGATTCCCGGGTGAAATGGTTTAAAGATCTTAAAGATGAGTTCTATTCTCTACAGTGTTTTGGAGAAAGTAAACGCGATAGAGTAAATGATCAGTAAAAGATAGAGTTCGCTCACTCTATCCGGTAAAATAAATCCTCATATTCAAACGATTTGATTTCATTTTAGTGGGACATGGCTGTTCAAGCGCCTAAAAAAATTTTAATTATTTGTACCCGTCGCCTGGGCGATGTATTATTTACCACGCCTCTTGTGCATACACTCCATCATCATTGGCCTAAAACACGCATTGATTTGCTTGTTTTTAAAGGTACGGAGTCCGTTTTAAAAGCAAATCCAGAAATTCACCAGACCTTAACTATAGAAGAACGTCCCAAACTGCGTGCACACCTACGTTTGATTCAAAGTATTTTTCAGATTTACGATTATGCATTGGCGACACTGCCGTCGGATCGAGCCATTTTATACGCATTTTTCGCAGGGAAAAATCAATAGGTGTGTTAGCTCGGGATAAACAATGGTGGTGGAAGCGTTATTTACTTTCTAAAGCGATTCTTTTTGATAATGATCATACGCACACTGTATTAATGAATTTACGTTTAGCGGAACTTTTACAGCTAAAGTTGTTTTTTGATTTTTTGTTTTACAATTAGGGGGTTCGATAAGTTTTCTAAAGGCTTGTGTATTTGCGGTACATAAGCCTTTTTCAATAATTCGCATATTCAAAAAGCTCCTTTTTAGTTCAGAGATTAAAGGTTGTATTGATTAGTAATTTTTTATCTTTTTAGCCACCTTGCTTGCTTTGCTCATTAATCCAATTAAAAAAGGCGGCCTCATCAATTAGAATGCGTTTACCCACTTTTTTAATAACTTTGTCAAACCCGTTTGTATAGCGGTTAAATATTAGATTACGTAAACCGCCGACCTTAGGCCTAGGCCATTCATGGTGTTTTTCCCAGTTAGGAGCAGGGATGTAACGAGTTGAGATGGAACTTACAGATTTATCATTATGCATACTGAACTTCTGTATATATTAACTATGTACATTGCATATGATAAATGTAGGTGTAGTGTTTCTCCAATACTACCGGTGGTAAATTTATATCTTTTGAAGAATATTAATTAACAAAAAAGGTTAATTAAGTAAGTAAACATCTAGATTAAATAAAAAAATAATTTATTCCCAAGCAGTTTCAATTATTTTGAAAATTAAAAATTTCCTCATTCATCTTAGCAACTACCTTGCTGGTGTGAGCTTCGGACAAATGTGCATAGCGTTTCACCCTCTGCAACGTTTTATGGCCCAATACTTCTGAGATTTCTGATAAACTTGCGCCATTTATGGCGAGATAAGAAGCCGCGCTATGCCGAAGGTCATGGAAGCGAAAATTAGTAATGCCAGCGCGTTTTAAAGCTGTTTCCCAAGGAGATCGAATGTCAATCGGTTTTTTCAGATTCTTACCAGGAAAAACAAGATCGCAACTTAAGTCCCGTATTTTTTCATATTGTTTCATTAGCTCTAATGCATGACCACTTAAGGTGAGTACACGTCGCTCTCCGTTTTTAGTTTCATGCAAGATAATGACGCCACGCTGCAAGTCGACATCCTTCCAAAGGCAAACCTAGAAGCTCCATACGCCTAGCACCTGTAGAAAGTGCCTAATAACCCCACCGTATAAAGAATTGCGCTATCGCTGGCTTTGCAAGCCTCTAATAAACGTAGACGTTCTTCATCCGATAAGAAGCGCACACGGCCACGCGGTTCTGTAAGTTTAGTGATCTTTGAGTAAAGGATTCTTTTCGATCTTTCTTGATAGCAATAGTAAACACATGACTTAAGGCAGTAAGGTAACGATTAACCGTAGCAGGCGTACGTAACTTTTTGCGTTTAGTTTTTTCTGCAAGAAGTTTATCCCGTTTTTCTGCCAATAAAAGTGGTGTTATTTCAGCAAGTGAATAATGGCCTAATGTTTCTTTCCACCCGTGCAATTAAGTTAATTGGTTTCTTTCTTTTTTGATGTGAGCAGGTAATGCTTTCTGAATATAATATAGTCAATGGCTTGCGCCAAGGTATGGCGTTTGGCCTCAGAGGTTCTAAAATGCCGTCCTTCACGTAAAGAAGCTTCAATTTTCTGTTTTCTGTGCCCATTTTTGAGCATCGGTTAATCGTTGAAAAGTGGCGGTTTGTGTGGGGGAAATCTTTAAGCCTAACTTTGACTCGAAAACTAATTTGTCCATCTTGAGCTGTTCGTTTTTTTGAGTAAATATAAATTACAACAACTGATAATTAATCATTAGTTTATTTGTATTTTAATAATATTTTCAATAGATTATATTTTTATAGTTTGTTTAAAGGGCACTTGCAGGGCATTTTAAAAAAATGGCACTAATTTTGTTCATAAAATATTCGATATTGCTTAGAGAGGCTTTTGGGGTCTCCCCCAAAAAAGTGGGTAAATTAATCCCGCGTGAATTCTAGTTAGAAGTGCGACAGTCTCACAGGGAGTTTCATGCTCAATATGCAGATAAGCACTGAAAAGGCTTATCCACGAAATCCAAATGAGTTTGTCATGTTTGCTATCCAACGAGCAACCCAAGATGAAGAAACAGCACAACCCTGTTCTTAATCTACCCCCATGAAGTGGGACAGACCCAACTAATGTTAGCCATATAACTTTTTCCAATTCGCTTTCTGTTCTTTATAAGAAGGATCTTGTTCTGCTTTTTGCCACTTTTTATAAAATAGATTAGCGCTAATAGCTTTAGATGTTTCTCCAGTACCTTTAGGCAATAATTTTTTATCTAAAGTGCTATATTTACGTCCACCACGATAGTTTGCATACCGCCTTGCACGAGTAAATCCCATTTGTAAAAATTTACGTGCAAGATCAGCACCAACAAACTCTTTATTTTTTAGATAGTGTTTAAAAAGTTTAAATAAAGCGACACTACTTTTTTCCGCTTCTTGAGGCGTCTTAAAATGCCAAAAAGGTAACAGTTCACTTTTGTAAGGCTCGCAGATTAATACCCCTTGTTCTCCTTTACCCACACGATATAGCTCCGGAGATAATCAATATCTTTTTTCCAAGGATAACGGCTTCTATTAACAGAGCTTAAAAAAGGGAGAGTTCCGGTTTTGATAGAAGTGCAAAAAATTTGATTCAAAACATAAAAACAGAGGGGACTCTCAGGTCACATAGTACTGATAAAATTATTAAACATAAAGTGTCTCCCAAGAGAGGGGGCAAATTACCGCTTAAGAGTTAAAGTTTTATGTGCTTAAGCTGCCCCCTTAAATGGGAAAGGAATAGTTTTATTTAGATTTGTTGCTATATGTTTTTTCTGAGTGCCCCGGATATGACTGGCTCCCCGAGCAGGACTCGAACCTGCGACCCAATGATTAACAGTCTTCTGCTTGTGATCAACTTAAGTATTTGAAAAAAGATACATTTTTTTGTTTTTTGCTGAAGAGGGTAGGTTGTTTTAGTGCTTTTAGAGTCCTGTAAAATCAATAACTTACGCTAGGGTTTTGGTAAAGCCTTTTCGAGCTTTTTAGCACCTTTTATTACGTTAAATTTGGTCATGAGACATGATGATTTTTTAGTTTTAAAAATGACCAATTTGATTTGTGTAATGTTCGAGCATAGTGAAATTTCTGTTCGAGATGGAGTGAAATGATTGTTCGACTAATCAAGTGAGTTGGCTATACTCATGAAAAATTTCGGTCGTCCTGAGCTTGAAATTAATTCACATGACGCAACTGAAATTAGCCGCGATACGTCCTGCGTCAGCGACGCACGTAACCTATTCTGGGTTACGTGCGGACCTCGCTTCCTCAAATGACTTTACAGCGTGATGCGTTTCCTGCTGCACCCGTCAACGCACGCCTATCTCTCATCAGCCTCTTTGACGGAGCATTGTTTTCACAATGCTCTCCTTATCTCATCGTTTGTGTATTAGCTATACTGGCATCTTCTTGTTTTTGTTCTGTAATCCGAGGCGTGTTGGGTTTAAAAAACGAATTAGATGATTTATTCTGTTTCCTCATCGTTATTTTTTTGCCAGAATCGACCATTTCTCTCAATTTATCTCTCCTTTTAATTAATTCATCATAAATATGCTTTCTATGTGCATCAGGTAAACCTACTATTTCTCTATTGAAAATAACTGTATGGAGTTGTTGGTCTGATAATTTAACGATACGATGGATTCCATCCATAACTTGTTCTTGGGTAGCGTGACGAAATACCTGGGTATTTATTCCTTTATCTGCAAGTTTTCCAAAAGGTATTCTGAATACAAAGTCCTTATTTTCATTAAATAAGCTATCAATCGTTTTATCAAACATTCTTGTTGGATCAGTCGAAAAAAATGAAAGAGGTCCTATTGGTTTACTCGGAAAAAATGATAGAGTGCACTGTTCCGGATCAATTTTTATCGCTTGAAAATGATCATCGTGTTCAATTAAACCGACATTTCCAAATCCGTTTCCTATTGTGTCGTAATCTCCTAAAAAAACAAATACAGCAAGGTTTTCAAAGAGACCAATAATGGGTTTTTCTTGATTATTATTTGTGCGTTTTCCTGATATACGCTGTTTAGAAAAAGCTTTGGGATCTTGAAGTGAGAATCCATGTCTAATACGGTCAAAATTTGTTGTTATACCAATCCAGTTCGCTAAATCTTTAAAACCTGGTTCTATACGAGAAGCCAAAAGGTATCCATTTTCACTTTTAATTAGATAGGTTTTAGGTACTTTTACACCACATAATTCTAGTAAGTTTTGATTTTGCTTTTTTTTACTTCGATTGTTTTGTGAAAACCTCCTGATAATACTTTCCCGGTTTTTTCAAATTTATTGATAGGCTGAATAGTATTTTTTGTCATATAAAACATCTTGGTTAGTGAAATGTTGATGATTTTACATATCGATAATTAAGGAATTATTTGATAATACTTAAGGAAAGATTAATATTAAATGTTGATGATTTTACATATCGATAATTAAGGAATTATTTGATAATACTTAAGGAAAGATTAATATTACAGGACGTATCGTGGTCTAATTTCAGTCGCGTAAGGATTATAAGAAAAAACTCGTTCATATACGTAAAGCGTTAGGCGAGAAAATAACGGATGAGCTTTCAGTTCAAGACATATCAATATTTTTGGATACATTTCCTTCTGTCGCTTCCAATCGTTATCGGGGTTTATTACTACTAATTTTCAGATATGCGATTTCAAAGGGGATATGTAAGGAAAACCCAGCTGAGAAAACAATACCTGAGACAGAAGAAAAAGAGCGTCAACGCTTAGAGTTAGATGACTTTTTAGAAATCTATCACCATGTAGAATCTGAGCTTTGGTTTAAGAATGCATTAGATTTAGGGCTACATACCTTGCACAGACGAGAAGACTTAGTCAATTTAAAGTTTACAGATATTAAAGATGGACATTTATATGTTATTCAGAAAAAAACTGAAAAACATGGCGAGTCTGCACACCTTAAAATAAAAATAACGCCAACCTTGGAATCAATAATAAGCCGGTGTCGTGATCTGATCGTAAGTCCCTATATTCTCCATCGTAGACCTGATAGATGCAGTAAGCAAAATTATAAGGCGGACAGCAAGAGACACTTTAGCCAGATAACACCAGATTATCTTACCAAGATTTTTTCTTACATTAGAGATAAATTGCCTCGTTTTAAAGCAGTGTCTACCAGGAAGCGACCCACATTCCATGAGGTTCGGTCTTTAGGAATTACTTTATACGAAAAGCAGGGTATTGATGCTCAAGCATTGGCCGGACATAAAACAAGGGCTATGACAGATAAATATAAGGCGGGACATGAGCCGCAATGGACGGAGGTCGAAGCTGGTTTAGATATCAATCTATCAGTCACGCTTGAAGCAAGTGACGGATAAGTTTATTAGACCGAATTTTGGTAAAATTTTGGTAAAATATTGGTAAAACTGAAATGCGTAGAGTAGAGTGTCTATATAAGTGATTGATTTTAGAAAGATTTCTGGATCCACGAGCAGGACTCGAACCTGCGACCCAATGATTAACAGGTATGCACTTGAAACGTAAGTAATTGAAAAAATAACAATTTTAACTGTGGCGGCTATTACAATTGTCACGCAAAAGCATAAAAAAGCACGTTTCAATTACGCAAAAGTCCCGCACGGATTTTTGTTGCTTTTTCTATTAGAAATTCTGCAATTACTTTTAGATAATCCGCTTTGAATGGTTTTTCAAAAAGATAATCTATTCCTGCTTCTTTACAAGTGTGCGCCATCTCTTTAAAAGGGTAGGCGGTTAAACCAAAGATAGGAAGATACAGCTTACTAGTTTGTTTTTCCAGCAACGATAATCTTTTACGACATCAGTCCCCTCAACTTCAGGCAAAACAAGATCCAACAATACCCAGTCATAAGTATAGCTTTTCAAATAATTAAGTGCTTTGTTTCCATCTTCAACAGCAGTAACATGATAACCTCGTTGCTCAAGTAAACTTTTTATAGGCCGTACGGTAAGTGGGGTATCTTCAGCTAAAAGAATGGAGTTTTTTGGAAAACCCTCCTGTTTTTTTACGTTATCTTTCTGTTTTAAAAAAGGTGTGGCGAATCAATTCAACAACTTTTTTCATTATTTCCTATTCTGTAGATAGCCTATCTGAATGTTTCAGATATTTATATATCTTATTATTCAGAATTACCCAAAAAAATGCAGAAAGCTTTAGCCATTGCAGCACTTAAGGAAAACAAAACCTTAGCCATTGATGCGGAATATGAAGGATTTAACGCGCTTCTTCCTAATGGCTCTCAAGAAAGCTTGCAGAAACTGTATAAATATCTTGTCGATATAGTCATCGAAGGAAATAGCCAATATGACGTACAAGTCGCTTATTGCATTGATAACGCCTTAGAAAAAGAAGAAGACAAGCAAGCGCTTCATTCTACCTTTGGCGATGACTCTGACTATGATTTCAACCAAGAAGGTTATTTGCAGGAGGTGACTTATGCCTAATTCAAGAGTCCATACAACCAGGAATTTATGCTATTTCCAACGACGCTTATCACCAAGGGCCTGGAATTAGACGTAGTGCATTGATGGAGTTTAGAAAATCTCCTTATCACTACGGGTATAAATACCTTAATCCTTACTACGTGCCTGACGCCGAAACACCCGCACAGGTATTTGCAAAGCCTTGCACGAATTTATCTTAGAACCCAAAGAGTTTGGGAAACACTACTTTATGCTGCCGAAGTTTAATAAGCGAACGTAAGCTGGTACAGAACATTGGCATCAAATTCAAACCGAACATGCCAACAGCGCATTTATAACGGAATTACAGTTTCAAGAGCTTCAGCAAATGGCAGAAAGTCTGCATCAAAATAAGGTGGCTTTAAAGCTAATAGCTGATGCACAAATAGAGCAATCCCTTTATTGGAAAGATCCTAATACCGGCATTTTATGTAAATGCCGCCCTGATATTTTACGCTCTAGTTTAGTCGCAGATTTGAAGACAGCTCAGGATGGTTCAGCCTGGTCTTTTTCCAAATAGGGAGTCGCTAAGCTCATGAAAAATTTTGGCCATCCTGTCCCCAAAATTAATTCGCATGACGCGACTCAAATTAGGCCGAGATTCGTCCTGCATCCGCGACGCACTTGGACCATTCTGGCCACAAATGACTTTACGGCGCGGCGCGTTTCCTGCTTCGCTCGTCAACCTGCGCCTATCTCGGGTTCTTCGACTGCGCATTGCTTCCGCAATGCTCTCCTTGTCTCATCCATCGCGATAAAAAAATAATTGAAAATGCTTTTCGCATTTTCAAGTGTAATGGGTATATCCTTATCATGAAATACAATGTAGCTTTTTTATAATACTTGCATTAAAGTCATGCTCTAGTTGTTTAAGAAAAGGAATTATTTCATTACCTAAAGCTTTCTTTTGCCTACTCGTTAAAGACGAGGACTCTATAATAGGCTCACCTGAAGCGAGTAGCGATGATAATTTTTGACAAAAATTGAATTTGAACACATCAGTTTCACGCAAATAACTCGCTAATTTTAATTTCTTGGCCGCAATAGCCACCCTATCTTCTATGGTAGAATAGATTTCGATAGTTAAAGCACTTACTTCACTGGCCGTTACGCTCGGCTTTATTCTACTACAAGGTAATTTCATCTTTTTCTTAAGCGATAAAACAATAGAGAAAAAACTGAATGAAGTAACACCCTCTGCTGTAAAATCTGTAATGCCTTGAGTTTTATTCGCTATAGAGGGCTTAGTATCAGTTGCTGTGCAATTGAGACGAAAAAATAAGGACTTGCTGGTATTATCGCTACTGTTAGCTACCCCAATATCACCCACTCTTTGATGGATACGTGTTTTTAACTCCTTTTTCTTATGATGTTTTTCCCTAATAGGTATAACAGCGCGAGCATGGCGTATTAATGAAGCATCTGAATGCGTTTCTATAAAAGTACGCTGATGAGTCAATAATGTTTTATTGTCGGGTCTAAAAGTAAATCGCGTCAAACTATAACAACGAGGCAAATAATCAAGAGGGACTATACTACCCGAATTAATTAATAAGCTAGCTGAGAGGGGCAATTTAAGTGCTCTATCCGCAAGATACACAACATGACGATTATCACGATAACGGAGTGGCAAATGATATTCACTGATCACATCAACAATCGAGGTAAGGCTCGCTGAAAAATCCTCAATTAAACTTTCGTTACCGGTACTATCTTTTTCCCCTTTTGAAATCACACCATTTTTCGCAACCAAACCAAATGGAGGGTAAGAAAGGTACGTAAGTCCTCTGTAATGATAGAATAGCTCATTTGCATCATAACTCAGCCACGCGCTAACCTCCCCGGATGACTCACGAATCAAAACATGTGCCAGCCCTTGAAGATTTAACAAAGTCGAAAAATTGATATCTTCTAGTAACACTTTTAACTCAGCTGCTTTCACATCCTTTAATTCCAAATTAACAACCCGATTCGCTATCGTGTAAACACACGCTACCTGAACTGCTTCGCTAGAACGATAAAAACCTTCTACAGAGAGGGCTTGATTTTCTGTTAAGGTTTGTAACGTGAGGTGCATACCACCTCTTTGTAATGAAAGAGTAAACTGATGATTGCTTTCATTTCTATGAATACGCATCTGATTAATTGGCTGTTTGAATCGTACCGCGAATTTTCCTTCAGGTTGTTTTATAACCTCAGGTGCTTCGTTTTTTCTTGTCCCCCTGTAAACTAAAAAAAGACCGGGGTCATCGTATTGAGCAGCGGATCATATACCGCATAGGAGCTTTTTCCAGCATTAACCGTGACAAAAAAGTTTTGCTTAAGCGGCACAGCAAAATAAGGTGGGTCTTGATCACAGCTATGTACCGCACCCAGATGTATCGTCTTTATTTTTGGAAAATTGATTACGCCACCTAAACAATAATCTGGCTTCACATCAAATATAAATAGTAAGGCTATGGTTTTTTTGTTTTCTAACTGCGTGAATCGGGTGCTAACATCACCTGTTTTCGAAGTAAGCGCTAATGTCCCATTAAGCATCGACACATGCGTAAACTCAGCACTATGCCGCACGCGCCTACTCATAATAGGCAGCATTATAAACGTTATCGCATCAACCACGATAGCAATATCTGCGCTGTGCTTATTTTCCCCGACAAATACAATCATTTCGTTTGCGTAAGGTTTTATTTCAGTAAAATTTAGCGAACTAGCAATACAAGAATCCTCAGCAACCTCAGGTGGCAATACGGCCAAGCCTAAACTTTGTACCAAAAGATACAATTGCTTCCCCTTTAAAAATTCGCCACCACGCAGGGTTAAGGGTTAAAGGAAGTAATCAATGTCGGCGATGCCTGTTCGGTCCTATTTTTTCGCTCAAGCAGTAGACCCTGCCCCTGATTTATTGAAATGGGACTTGCTGAAAACCAATCACCCGCTTCTGTTTTACGCGTAGCTACAACTTTCCAATGGGGGTATAACGCATTGAGCTTCTCTCGATTAATGAGAGTGTTCTCTAAACGAACTTCTCGAATTGGTGTAAATTCAACGTCTAACGATGAATTACGCAAGATATATTGCTCTTTAATCTTCGCGCCGCTAATCTTTATTGCGGTGCCAAAAGTACCTGTGGCATACACTGCAGGGGCTAATAGCGTTTTTACGTTCTCAACCTCCGCTATTCTGAATAGCTGATAGGAAAATGTTAGTCCTGTTAAGGTCTCCAAACGCTCGATTTCTAGCGTTTGGCCCTGTGCAATAACAAGTTGTTCGGCTTGTTCTTTCATCCAGGCTTGGTAGAATCCTAAACTAAGCGCCAGCCCTGAAAAACGTGACACGCGAAAAGGAAGCTTTGTTTGCCAATAGCTAGATAATGCAAAAAGCTGATGTACGGTAATTTCAACATCAATTAAAAGGCCTAATGGACCTAAGCTCACACCTGCCATTTCAAGTACCAGCATTCCTAACATGATCTCATTATCAAGCAGTAAGGATTTTGTTATTTTGTATTCCGCGCTGCTTAGATCATAGTTCGCTAAATCCTTTTTTAATTCGAGTAAGCTATAAATCACCAACCCTTTTCCAATCGGTGAAGCAAAATAATTACTCTGTACACCTAAAAAATGGCTTATTTCTGGAAAACGCCGCATAAAATAATCATTCCGCATCAATTTAGCGAGCGCTTTATTAAAAGCGATATCTGCTACCATACTGGTAGATAAAAACTCAAAATTTGTCGGATCACCATTGAATAATTGAATCAATAAGCGTTTGGCTTAAAACATTGCCGGGATGCTGAGTAAATCGTTGGCAAGCCTCATTAAGTGTGGTAACAATAATCTCTGTCTTTTCTGCTGAAAATTTATTTAATAGAGATGAACGCCAGACTTGGCTACCTAACTCCGTTAATTGCTTATCCATTAAACCTTCATTTAAGGCCACGCTGCTTTCTAAAGCGTAATAAATGCGCTGATTGAGTTGAAATCGCAACGTGGCGCCTAAATCTTGTTTCTCAACAGAAGACACTAAAGGGATCTGATAGGTTTTTACAAGCTTTGCTAATTGTAAACGCTGAGTGACACTTAAAAACGCAAATATCTCAAAAAAATTTTCACTCAAGCTCAGTTTTGATGCTTTATCGCTAAAAATATCGGCATGTAATTGGTCAATAACCGGTGCTTGGCCATTAATAAGGAATAAGCGGCAAAATACCTTTAAAGGAAATACATTAATTCGATCTTGATTTTGTTTTAATAGCGCCCGATCGCTACTAAAATCCATGGTAACTATTTTTTGAAAGATAGACTTAAAGGGCTTACTTTCTGATAGTCGCTTATAGAATCGAAAGCGCACTGACACTATTGAATGGTTAGGAAACAATAAAGCCGCATATTGATTGAGTAAATGCTCACTACTTGCTAACCCATCCTCAATAGCGAGAACGTGAGCCGCATCCAAAGTAGAACAGTAAATGTAATTGATTCTTGTGTCCGAGGTGCTATATAAGCGCAAGTAAACAGGTGCATAACCCTCTAGCTCGATTGACGCTAACGTACTCTGTCTAGGATTGCTGGTGGAAATTAAATAGCTATCATGCGATTGAAGCAACTGATCCACAATCTGTGAAAAATCAGCCAAAAATTGCAATTCTCTTTCACTTCGATAGAGCACCGATTTTTTCTTTAATGAATCAAGCATAGAAAAGCTACGCAGAACCGTAGCTACATCAGCCGCTTCCGGCTGCGTTTTTTATGTCGAGATAAAAAACAATTTAAGGTTACTTTATTAAAACTATCTAGCGCAAAGGTAGCACAATTCATCCTTCTACTTAATAGCAAAGGGTAAATGGAATCTGTTAAAGTTAAACCAATAAACCCTTCAACTAAACCGTCAAAGTTGGCTTGAAAATCTGATTTTTCCTTATCAAACACACTGAACTCTAATTGCAAGAAACGAGCTAGTAACCTTTCTTGTAAGTAAGGTTTCATCCATTGCCATAGTTCCCACTCTTCCCATTCATCTATTTTCTTCAATAACATATCAATTTCAGAATGGGGTAGTT
Source organism: Rickettsiella massiliensis 20B (assembly GCF_000257395.1). GTDB lineage: Bacteria > Pseudomonadota > Gammaproteobacteria > Diplorickettsiales > Diplorickettsiaceae > Diplorickettsia > Diplorickettsia massiliensis. Next base: position 268,263 of record NZ_AJGC01000001.1, on the reverse strand, counting down.
GACTAAGAAACCATTCAACTTGCCAATCAAAAACATTTAATAACTGATTAAACTGCTCATAAGACAAGTTAAACGACGAAAAAAATGGGATTCAATTGCTACACCGGCTCTCTGCAATCCATAAGAAGCCACTAAAGCTGAAGGTGAATTTAATAAAGTAATGGCATGATAATTTTTTTCGCCTGGCATAAAATAGGCGCGGCTCAAATCACAATCGACAAAGCTAACCTGCTGTAAAGATGATAAAAATCGTGCGCCACGTAAAGAGGATTGCTGAAACACAACATTACCAATAGCTTGGTAAAATTTAACGTTCTGTAAATTAACATTATCAAAATTTAAATTATCTAAATAATTAAGTGCCGGAATAGAAGGAAAGATTAATCCTGAAAAATCAGCGCCTTTTTCAATAAATTGCTGGATATACGCTGTAAGCATCCCCACCCTCTTTAGATACCCAGACGAAACATTCTCTCTCATTAAAACTTCTAGCGTATCAGTGGATTGTGACCAACCCTCTATGCTGGTATAACGCCGAGAAAAGTCAATACGTAGCAGTATTTTTTTTAAAAATTGCTTCCTTTTTTCAGCAGTCGTTTGCTTAATTAAGAAATTCACTTTTTCTTGTGGTAACTTTTCCAGCTCCGTGGCGAATAAACCCGTTTCTGTTTCTGCGATAAATAGCGAGAAAAAACGTTCTATCTCTGAATTAAGTGATGCCTCATTTGTTGCATAAAACTGATTCGCATACATTAACCAAGCTATTCTGTCATTCAGTAGCGCTGGATTAGCCTTTGCAAAGCTCAGAAAAATCTTATCTCTATTATCCGTAGTTAATGGTGAAAAATTTTTTAAGCCAATTAATAAATCACTAAAAAAAAGCTGCTGATCCTCATCTCCTTGATTCCAAGCAATCCAGTTTAATGCAAATTCTGTAGGAAACCAGTGAAGACTATAATCTTGATCAGACACTTTCACAACGTATTGAGATGGGCAGATAGTTATGTTGAATAAATCGTTTAATGACAGTCAACTTGACACCACTGATTACGGCAAATAGACCCTTTTCATTTAAAATATGATGCAATGTAAAATCATTATCTTGACCAATGAGATTCAATAAGGCTACGATTAAATCTAGTTTATATTGATAAGGATAATCATTAGAGAGTATTTTGTTTATTTTTTTGTGGTAATTCACTGATACATGATCAATCAACTCACCCAATTGAAAACGGTTTTTTAGCATATCAAGAAAGTCATGATGCAATTGTTCATAATTCAATTGCTTTCTGTCTAACTGACTTTGCAAACGAAGCGCATTAACATCCTGCAATACGTTAATCGGAAAGCCTGCTTCTTTGGCGTAAAGTAAAAAATAATTTTTAGCAATTTCTCCATAAGCCGCATAAGGTAAATGGTTAAGTGAACATAAAATCCGCTGAAATGACTGTGGTAATAAAATATCTTCACTACTCGCAACATCAATAAGGCCTGAAAAATATAATTTCATATTTGACAGATGGTCTAAGCTATTGACTGCATGCTCAAACATCAATTGACAGTTATCTACACACTGCTCTAAGCCATCATTGGCAAGCAGCGTAGATAATACTCGTTTTTTGTGATCTAAAGGAATCTCTTCTTTCGCTAAACTTACTACAAGTCTTTCAAGCAAGCGCTTCCCTCGATTAAAAAATACCTCCTGTAACTTTCCTTTTTTTTCTGTTTTTAACCTCTTCAAAAAAGTATCCAGCACTAACGTAGGTAGTGCATGTATTGCCCCCCATGCGGATAATTTTTCAAAAAGAATATCCAGTTGCTCGTATAGCGCGGATAAATACTCATTTGTGAAATTTATAGCCGGATCATCGTAATAAAGAGCTACTTTATTATATAACTTAAAAAGTATTTCATCTGTTGCATGGTCATTAAACGCTTTAGAGGAATCAGTTTCTAAAAGTTGATTCTTTACTGTAGAAAATAAATGTGTAACAAAAGTGGGTAACGGCATGCTTTATTATCCTAATTGTTGCTAACTAAAATGTATTTGAAGATTGCGAATTTATCAATGTCCGGCGAGTGACATATTCTCTCACATGAGACACGAAAGCTAAACTTCCGCTAACACAGAATATTTCTTGCATGAAATAAAAAACTAACTTCTTTATTAAATTAAATCCATTAAATTATAAATGCCAGAGATCAAATTAAATCTGAGTTCAAACCTTTTTCATTGGTTTCTATACTTATCAGCAATAATTTTAAATCTTTTGAGGACAGAGATTACATTTTGATTTAGAACACGCTCACTGGATAAAGCACGATTTTTTTGCTTAGCTTCTTTGGTTTATGGATTTCTTTTTTTTCTTCGGTAATTCTGCGTTGGGATGAATTTTCTGTATACCTTGATAGCCCGTATCGGTTAGTATCTTAATAGCTGAATGAGTATGAATACCTGACTCTTTAAAATAATTTAAAATTATGCCGTCTGCCATTCGAAAAATTCGTAAAAATAATTTTTTTTCTTTTTATCCACAACAATTTCTGATTTAATAACTGAAAAAGATAAACATAAACCTTTTCCGATTAATTGGGATGAACAAAAAAACTATTTGCTGAGTTACCTCTTCACTTGAGGAGAATGGGCTTGTTTGCTGTTAATACGAGTTGTCGGAACAAAGAAATTTTTCGGCTACAATGGGATTGGGAAGTAAAAGTACCGGAATTAAATACTAGTGTTTTTTTAATTCCTGAATGGCAAGTTAAGAATAGGGAAGAACGGCTTGTTGTCTTAAATAAGGTAGCGCATCGTGTAATTGAAGAAGTGAGGGGAGTTCATTCGGTGTGTGTTTACTTGTCGAGGTAAGCCTGTAACGCGAAATGTTAAATTCAGCCTGGAAGCGAGCGCGGGATCGGGCTAGATTAGCATGTGAGAGTACCTGATCTAAAACATACATTTGGACGGCGTTTACGCGCGGCTGAAGTGAGTTTTGAGAGGACTTATTGGGTCATAAAAGTGGACGAATTACGACCCATTATTCTCAAGCTGAATATAACAACTTAATTCGTGCAGCTAATAAAGTATGTGAGTTAGGAAATCAGCTAGTTGTTTTAAATTGGAAAGAAAAACCACTAGCTCCCGCAAAAGTCCCGCACGGGAATTTAAGGGAACAGTTAAAAGTGGTGTGAGGCCTTGATATCATTGGCTCCCCGAGCAGGACTCGAATCTGCGACCCAATGATTAACAGTCAGTTGGCTTATCTTCTCAACGGTAGTCAGTTGTATATTGGCCCAGATACGGTGGTTACGCATATGGCGGCGGCTTTAGGTATTCCAACGATCGCTTTATTTGGTCCAAGCAATCCTGTTAAGTGGGGTCCTTGGCCCAAAACTTGGAATCGTCTTATTAATCCTTATCAACGACAGGAATCACAGCAACAGCAGAATGTTTATTTAGTTCAAGGTCCGGGTTACTGTATTCCCTGTTTAGAAGAAGGGTGTCAACGTCACCGAAATAGTTTTAGTCGTTGTTTAGAGCAACTAAGTGTCCAACAAGTGATAGCCGCTATCGCGACGTTGACGCAAACCAACGAAGCAACGCAATTCATTGTACAATATTAGATTTTAAGAAAGTTTTTTTATTCACTTAATTCGTGTAAGCTTGAGCTGTGCCTTCTCTCACCGAAGGCAACAGGAAGTGGCTAAAAAACACCATAACAAATAAAAAATAATAAAATCTATTTTTTCTACGAATGGATGGATAGCTAGGCTAGGAAAAAATAATTTCTTTTTGTGTACTACGGTAGTTAATGAATGAAACAACCGGTTTTGAGTGTGATTCTGATTACGTGTAATGCCGCACAAGATTTAGTGCGTTGTTTAGAATCCGTTAAATGGGCAGATGAAATTATTATCTTCGATTCAGGGAGTACCGATGAGACATTAACCATTGCGCGTCGTTATACACCGTATATTTTTTCGACCGATTGGCCAGGATTTGGGCTTCAAAAAAATCGGGCGCGCCAACAAGCGCAAGGACGCTGGATTTGTCGCTCGATGCAGACGAAGTGCTTAGTCCCGGATTAATTAAAGAAATACAGCGCTGTATTGCAGAAGACAAGCCAACGGTGCAACAGGCGTATGCAATCCGCCGCGAATCTTTTTTTTGTGGTGAGCGTATTCGTTATGGCGATTGGGGGAAAGATTGGGTGGTACGCTTATTTCCAAATGAGGCACAGATTCAATTTACTCCGGCTCAGGTTCATGAACGATTAACCGGGTATACGCAGGTACAACGCTTAACATATCCTATGTTCCATTATACGGTGAACACACTGGAGCAGATGATTGATAAACTCAATCGTTATTCAAGTTTAGGCGCGCAGTCAGCCCCGCAGCAGGGTAAAAAAAGTAACCTTTCTAAAGCTATTGCGCATGGATTGTGGCGTTTTATTCGTGGTTATATTTTACGTTTTGGTTTTTTGGATGGTCAGGCAGGTTTTGTTTTGGCGACGTTAAATGCTTCCGAAGCCTTTTATCGTTATCTTAAATTAATTTACTTTTAAATATCAATAAACCTTATGGAAAAGGATAGCATGTCAGTACCTTTGGGTAATGAGTTAATCACAGAACGACGTATTCTCCAAGCGGCGAGCGAGCAATTAGCGGTCTTCGCTGCATTCGCGTTACCCCTGTCTACCGCGCTGTTAAATAGTTCATTAATTGCGAGCGCGGTGTTACATCTGTTCGCAAGGTAAAAAACAGTGTTATTGCCAAATATTGCGTGAAAATCGGGTCGCACAAGGTCTTTCTTATTTTCTTTCTTTTGTTTGTGATCGGTTTAAGCTATACGGATGCCTCGTTCTCCAGTGCTATCTCAACGGTTCAAAAATACAGTAAGTTTGTTGTTGGTTTTTTCTTTTTGCGATTTTTCAGAATACAAAAACAGTGCGCCATGCTTTATTCGCTTTTCTCTTCGCCACCACCTTGACCTTAGTGCTTTCTTATCTGCAATTTTTTACCCAACATAACTTATTAGCGCGTTTTGCTGGCGATTCCGGGGTTTTTAAGGACCATATATTTACCGGGTTTTTATTTGCTTTTGCGATTTATTGTTATATGGTGATCGCCATTTTATATCCAAAATGGCGGATGACGGCGGCTTTATTTGCTTTATTAGCCGCTTATAATGTGCTCTTTATCAACGTGGGACGTTCAGGTTATCTCGTTTGGTTTGCCTTAATGTTATTATTGGCTTGGCAACAATACCGCTGGCGAGGATGGCTAATTAGTTTTATAGTCACTTTGTTAGTCATCGCAGGTAGTTTACTTCTTTCACCCTCATTTAAATCACGGTACGCGATGACTCATCATGAAATTCAAGGTTATGAACATGGAAAAATGAACACATCGATTGGTTTGCGTTTGCATTTTTATGAAACCAGTATACAACTTATTCGCCAACATCCTTGGTTTGGTTTCGGAACCGGTGGCTATCAGCACGCTTATACTGTTACGGATTCGACACAGTTTGGGGTAAAAAATAATCCGCATAGCGAGTATTTAAATATTACTGTACAGTTTGGTCTAATCGGGCTAGGTGTGTTATTACTCCTCTTTATAGTGCATTGGCAACAAAGTTTTTATTTAACATCCATCAGCCAGTTTCTTGCCCAAGGAGTCCTCGTTGCGATTGCGGTGGGATCATTGTTTAATTCTTGGTTGATGGATAATGTGGAAGGTTTATTTTATATCTTTTTTTACCGCGATGGCGTTTGCAAAAGGGTCACCCGAACAGATTTATTCTCCTCATTCTGATGGTGAGCACCGAACCAAAAATTTGTTGTGACCGGAATCACGTTCGTAATCCTGCCGAAGACGATCAAGTGATACAGACAATCTGTTCGTTAATCGGTCAAATAAAAGTACTAAAAAGAGTTTTGCTAACAGTTACCAGCTAAAAATAGCGTGCAGCGGCACGAATGTGTAGAAAGTTCGAGTGTGTACTGTAAAGTAGTGCAAAGATCAGTAAAATACCGCATGTGCAATATCAGTCAATACGAATCCACTCTTATGCACCTATAAGATCGTGAAAATCCTGCCTGTCCGCCTTTGGAATCCAGTCTTATTTTAATAGGGACGGAGTTTGAGTATCTCCATGACTTGTGTCTTATGAGCATTATTTTTTATTATTCCCATATTTATATTATCTATATTAGATAATTATCTGTTTGTTTAATTTTTCTACACAGATTTTATATTAATTATTATTAATTAATAACATATTAATTTAACTTTTATATTATAGAGAAGTACATAAAGACTGATTACTAAATTTTGAGAGTAAAATTTATGGCTATAATAAAAGTTAATGTGCTAAATTTTCATGGAGTATTCAGTTCTCATATAGAACTTGTTCTCGAAAATCTATCAGACTCGCCGCATACTTACTATATTATTAACCGATGGAAGAAACCATGTCGTGCCTGGGGAGAAGCCGGAATAACAGGAGTAAAGGGGCGACTTACAGAAGCCAGTTCAATCTATAGTTTTGATATTCAAGCTGATCCATTTGCAATCGTTGAAGACTGGAAGACATATTATAACGAAACAAAAGAAGAAGCTTGGATTCTCGGTAAAAATTGTGCAGTAGCCACACAACACTTTTTAACAAAATTTGCTGAGGTTCCAGAACCTGAAAAATATCAGTTAAGTTTTAATTATCTTACACTTGGTTTGTTTTGGCTAAATATTATTCCATGTCCAGTGATGCTTCCAGGTCGCATTATGGATAATGCTAAACGTCACACTAAAGATAAATTATCACAGCCTACCTCAATAAGTAATTTAACACGGACAGATAACAATACTTTATTAGAGAGTAATAACAGAGTGGCAGCACTAGTAATAAAATCTGTGCTGACACGATTTATTTTTCAGATTGAAGGTCTTCTCAATGAAAAAGCGCATAACCTAGAAAAAAATAGACATACTGATGCTGCAGATGCAATCAAGGATCTTGTTAAAAATATAAAAAATAGTGTTGAGGACTATAAAAATCGTGAAGGAGAACCAGATTTTAACGCATTAAAAGAAAAATGCGGTAAGCATATTAAAAATGCAAAACCTATATTAGAACAACATCGAGGCAAGATTGGTAAACTATTGAATCAGAAATTCACTTTATTTAATACAAATTCTATAAATAAAATTAGTAAAATAGAAGAGATAATTTCTAAGCTTGATCGAGTGTACAAGACTGCTTTAAGTGCGCAAGTATCTTAAATAAGTTTACTTTTTTAATTTTGATAAAAATTTATTAGTACAATATGCTTGTAAATAAAAATGTGTCGCTGCTTATTATTTATTAAGCTATCGCTGTAAAGTGGTAGAATAAAAGAAAATAAGCAGTATACAAAGTCTGAAAGCTAAATTTGTATAAATATCTATTATATTAATAAAGTGTTAATAAGCAAACCAGAAATAATGAATATAGTCTAGAAAAATCACTGAATACGGAATTAATAAGCTATTTTAATGATTAAATGGTATAACCCAATGAGTATAAGTAACTTATGTAACCAAAGCTATACTAAGAGAATTGAATAAAGTGAATTGAGTGAAACAGGGCTCACGATTTCCTGAGATAAACTAAGTATCTTTATACAGATCATGCGCAAGAGAAAACTTAATTTCAAGAATTAGATAGTAAAATTTTAGTGTCATATGCACATAGTGTGACAACCTGTAATTATCAAAGTATTACAGTAGATATATTATGTGAGTATCACCTGCTTGAATCGCCTAATTCATGATACTGGCGGTACGAAGTGAAATTGTAGTTATCCCAAGCACGGTATAAGCATATTTTATAATGTATTTTTATGCAGAATTAGCATGTTACCCAAAAATGGATCCTGCCTATCTGTGATTGAAAATCAGTTTTAGTCAGATTTAACTATCAAATTTGGAACAGTATTTAAATATCTCTGTTCTTAGTTATCTAGTTTTTTTATCTACCCATCGCTTTTTCTTATAAAATTTCCTACATTAGAATTAAGTTTGTTTTATCCTCTTGGGTACAAAATTAAGCACATGGTCGTTTTGTAAAATCAACGTTATGCGGAATCCAAGTAAATGAAAAAAAGCCTTTTTTCAATTTGGCGACTCTCGGTTATTTTTCTAGCAAGTCTTCTTGGTTTCCTGGTCATTTTCGTGCTCTCTGGGCATTTGTTTAGTTTTTATCTGAATCAAAAGCCTCAAAAAATAGAACAAACTTTAAAATGAGTTGGTCAGTTTTAAACCCGGTGTTTAAGGGTAATCAAGTGGTTGTTTGGAATTTAACCAAAACCAAACCTTTATTCCATATTCAACAGTTGGTGGTGAGTGTTGATTTGTTCAAAACCCTTTTAACTGGGGGACGGTTACACTTGAAACAAGTGAGCGGCCGGGGTGCGGTGTTGACCTTGCGCCAAACAAACGATCATCAATTATCCATCGATGGGCTCAATACTTTACAATCGTTCACCACTCAAACAACAGCTCCTGCGGCGATCAACACTTTACTAGCAAGTTTCCTTTCTGAGCCAAGAGTGTCGCTTGAAGCGGTTGAATTGCATTTCTATCCAGCATCGGGAATCAAATGGCCGACCATGCGTTTAGATTTATTAATTGATAATACAAAATCTTTCCATCAGCTGAATGCACAACTGCGGTTTCTCGATTATACGCCGTCAACACTGCGTTTGATCGCTGAATTTGAGCCATTGACCCATTCAACCTCGACACTCGATGATATGCAAGCCAAACTCTATTTACAAGGAGAACAGGTCGCACTCAATCGAAATGCAATCACTGATTTTAAACTATGGGCAAATTGGCAACAGGCGCGATTTACAGAAATTCAAACCCAGATCACGAGTAAACAAACCACTTCGCTCAAAATACCGCAGGAAGATGAATTATTCACTGTGGCGCCGTTTTTTGCCTCATTAAAATGGCAGTTTTCTTCTCAAGGTGCACCTTTATTGGATGGTTTTGTTAAAAATTTGCATATCCAACCTTGGGGCCACTTTCCTGGTGTTGCCGGACTCAATGCGTATCTACACTGGACACCCACCGCAGGTCAGTTAAGCACACGTTCTAAAGATGTTTTGTTGCAAGCACCTTCATTTTTTGAGAAGCCGTTACATTTTGATCAATTCGTGGGCCATCTCGATTGGCAGCAAAAAGATAAACAGTGGCAAATTCAAATTCCTGAGCTGTTTGCCAGTAATTCTGATCTGAAAATCAATGCTCAAATCGGCTTAGATATTCCTTCTGGACGGAAACAAAGTCATGTGCGCTTATTTGCTGACGTGCAGACAAATCAGGCAAAAGCAATTGCTCATTATTTACCGATTCATTTAATTTCTTCGCAAGTACGTCACTGGCTAAATACGGCTGTTTTGCAAGGTTCAAGTCATGCCAAGATACTGATGCAAGGCCCACTCGATGCCTTTCCCTTTGATCAACAGCAAGGAACCTTTTTAGCAGATATTCCGCTGCAAAACGCGGCATTACGTTACGAAGCAATTTGGCCACCTGTAGAAAAGATAAAATGGTCGGTTAACGTTTGCACAACGCCAAATGCAGATGCATATTGATTCAGCGAAGATCTTGAATACGTCTTTAAAAAATATCGAGGTCAAAATTCCTTTCCTAAAAAAAGGAGTGCAAGCCGTGTTAACGCTGACGGCAGAGAATGTGACAAGCCGTCTTGAACAAGTCAACGAATTTTTAAAGTTGACGCCTTTACGTGAAAAACTAGGCAGTGTTTTTTCCCAGCTGTTATTTAGTGGACCCGTCGCTCTGAATTTGCAAATGATTCTGCCTCTCGAAAAAGGTTCACAAACCTTAAAAGTGAATGGAGAAGGGCAAACCGAGCAAGCGACGATCGTTATTCCTGCACGCCAATTACAATTACAGCAAGTCAAAGGCACGTTTACGTTTACTGAAACAGGATTTGCAACCAAAAATTTGCAAGCACTTTTATGGAACAAACCGTTGCATTTCGCTATTCATTCAACGCCTAAGTTACAAATTGATTTAGATTATGAAGGTCTGCAAACGCAGTTGACGCCAGAAAAAAGAGGGATTACGATTTAGTATCGATAATGCCTTAGCAAAGGGTTCTTTGTTTGGGAAGCCAATTTTTCTTCTGTTAAATTAGATGCTTTCTCGGATACAGCGCCGAATATGTTTCATTTTAAGAAAATACCGCCGCTCGATGTCCAGATTAATGATTTACGTTATCAAGATCGCGTATTTGGTCAAGTCGCGTTTGAGCTTCGGCCCAATATACGTGGGTTAGGTATCTCGCAATTACAAGCGGGGAGTGCAAATTTAACTGCCCAAGGACTAGTTGGAACTCAACAACAAAGAGATTATAGTGATTTTCAAGGTCAACTTGATAGTAACCGTTTAAGTGATTTCTTGGCCGACTGTGGTTTGCCTGCCAGTGTGAATGCACAACAAGCACATATCACCTTTAACCTACAGTGGCCAGGTTCGCCTTATGCATTTCGTTTGCCGAGTCTTCAAGGTAACTTATTTTTCAAAGCGACCAATGGCCAATTAATTGATATCGGATCCAGTGCAGAAGCTAAAGTCAATTTTGGTCGTTTACTGAATTTTTTGAGTTTACAAAGTTTAGGACGACGGTTACAACTTGATTTTAGTGACTTACAGGTAAAGGGATTTGATTTTACCGAATTAGAGGGCAATCTCATTCTACGCGAGGGGAATGCGTTGACACGAGATTTTAAAATTGAAGGTCCGGTCGCGAGTATTACCATGAATGGGCGGATTGGTCTTGTGAACAAAGATTACAATTTAACGATTAACGTTGTTCCGCATTTTACATCGAGTTTACCCGTGTTAGTCGGTTTGGCTGGCGGACCGATTGCAGGCGCCGTGACATGGATCGTCAATTCGGTATTAGGATCCACGGTCCAAAAAATTGCTGAAACTTCGTTTCAAATGACGGGCACGTGGGGAAATCCACATATTCAAAAAAATAATTAAAGGGTGTTTTGAAAAAATAAACGTGAAGCATAATAAACTGGTCCAGTGAGAACAATGACTCTCTGTAAACAACATCTGTCTTATTAGAGGAAGACCGTTTTTAATGGCAAAATCTCTCGTCCGATTTACCGCATCGATTTATTTAGTGAAAAGAACACGTACAAGTTTAGTAAGTAATATCAGGCCCGTGAATTGCATCCTATCGCTGGCTACGATAGGATGAGCGCTATGGAAAAAAACAATCTTATTTTGGCCCGTGAGGCGTTATTTGAACCCACGGGGTAACTGATCACCAGTTGCAAGCCTTGTTAGCCCGTCTCCAAGCTCCGGGTGTCGATATGGCAGATTTATATTTTCAGTCTGTTCAGTCTGAAAGTTGGTCTTTAGAAGATGGCTTAATAAAAAGCGGAAATTTTGATATCGATCGCGGTGTTGGGGTGCGAGTAGTCAGTGGTGAGAAAACCGGCTTTGCGTATTCGGATGATTTAATTTTTCCGGCCCTGGAGTCTGCGGCAACGGTGGCGGCGAGTATTGCGCGTAGTGGCCAGCAAGGTCAAATTCAAGCTTGGCAAAAGACTCAACCGGTTCCACCACTTTATACCACCGCCGATCCAATCTTGTCCTTGAGTGAACAAGATAAGCTTGATTTACTGCATCAGGTGGATAAAAGAGCACGTGCCGCAGATCCACGTATTCAACAGGTCAGTGTGAGTTTAAGTGGTGTGCGGGAAATTGTGCTGATTCTCAATAGTGAGGGTTTAATTGCCGCGGACGTTCGTCCTTTAATTCGTTTAAATGTCCAAGTCATCGCTGAAGAAAAAGGTTCACGTGAGCAAGGGTTTGCTGGCGGAGGTGGGCGAACCGATTATCGTTATTTTTTACAAGGAGATGTTGCGGGTTTATTGGCTGAAGAAGCAGTTCGCCAGGCGGTGACGCAACTTTCAGCCATTCCGGCGCCGGCCGGAGCAATGCCCGTCGTCTTAGGGCCCGGTTGGCCTGGTGTGCTATTACATGAAGCGGTCGGTCATGGATTAGAAGGTGATTTTAACCGTAAAGGCAGTTCTGCATTCAGTCATCGTCTCGGCGAGCGTGTGGCTTCACCCGGTTGTACCGTAGTCGATGACGGTACGTTACCGCATCGTCGTGGATCGTTGACAATTGACGACGAGGGGACCCCTACGCAGCGAACCGTGCTGATTGAAAAAGGTATCCTCAAAGGGTATATGCAAGATAAACTGAATGCTCGTTTAATGGGAACGCAATCGACTGGCAATGGTCGGCGCGAATCATATGCTTATTTGCCGATGCCGAGAATGACAAATACTTACTTGCTTCCTGGGCCGTATGCGCCTGAAGAAATTATTGCTTCGGTCGATCGTGGTTTGTATGCGGTTAATTTTTCAGGTGGTCAAGTTGATATTACCTCTGGAAAATTTGTCTTTTCCGCTTGTGAGGCCTATTTAATTGAAAAAGGTAAAGTGACTCAACCGGTAAAAGGCGCCACGCTGATTGGCAATGGGCCTGAAGTCTTAACGCGTGTTTCCATGTTAGGCCATGATTTAAAATTAGACAGTGGGATCGGTAGTTGTGGTAAAGAGGGACAAAGTGTACCCGTGGGGGTTGGACAACCTACTTTGAAAATTGATTGTTTAACCGTAGGGGGTACGGCGGCAGGTGAGTCTGGGCGCTAATTCACTTTTTCACTGCAAGATGAATAACATGATTCATAACAGATGATTTGTTTTTCATTCTGCTTCGCCCTGGTTATCCTAACCAAACCGTTCCTTTTTAAAAAAGAAAAATTAGAATTCATTTCTCTTATGAAATAAAGGCAACTGATTCAAACAGGGATTGTTTCGATGAAAGAAAAAACTTTGTGAGTAAATCGACTAAAACTTCTCCCTCAGCGTTTCAGAGCTATCGCCGTCTCTTGCATTACGTGAAAAAGCACGGCAATTTTTTTTTGTTTGGTATTTTAGGTACTATTTTATTGGCCGCCACCGATGCCGGATTTATTTGGTTTTTGAAACCCTTACTGGATAAAGGGTTTGTTGATAAAGATTTATATTTTATCCGTTACCTTCCGTTGATTTTAATTTTTGCTTTTTTTATTCGTGGGTTAGCCAATTTTGTATCGAACTATGCCTTGGCTCGGGTCGCAAGAAGTACGGTAATGTACGTTCGACAAGATATTCTCGATAAATTGTTACGTTTACCGGCCCTATTTTATGATAACACCACTTCTGGACAATTACTTTCGACGCTGATTTATAATGTTGAACAGGTTGCTAATGCAAGTACCGATACGCTCATTACTTTGGTACAAGAGACAGCGTTTGTAATTGGGCTTATTTTTATTATGCTCACTTCAAGTTGGCAACTGAGTTTGATTTTCTTTATTACTGCGCCGACGATGATTTGGATTGCACGCTATTCTAGTCAGCGGATGCGTCATTTAAACAAAGCGGTTCAAGATTCAATGAGTGAGCTGACACAAGTGGCTGAAGAAGTCATTGATGGTTATAAAGTCATTCGAACGTTTGGCGGAGAAAAATACGAAAAAGAAAAATTTAAAACGTTGCTCAGTTGTAATCGTTTTCGTGAACTCAAAGTCGTGGTGACCAGTGCGTTAGCCAGTACCGGGGTGCAGCTTATTGCAGGAAGTGTGATTGTGATCATGATTTATTTAATGACCTCACACTTAACCCATATTACAGCGGGTGCATTTACGGCAATGGTCAGTTCGATGTTGCTTTTACTCAAACCAATAAAAAATTTAGCCGCAGTTAACAATATCATTCAACGTGGTTTGGCTGCGGCGAATAGTATTTTTAGTCTATTAGATGAACCCACGGAAAATGACCAAGGTAAAAATCAATTGGTTGTGGCCAAAGGGGCGCTGGAGTATAAACAAGTTTCCTTTTCCTATGTTCCACAACAGCCGGTGCTCGAAGAGATTAATTTACAGGTCAATCCAGGCGAAACCGTGGCCATTGTTGGGCGTTCGGGTAGTGGAAAATCAACTTTAGTCAATTTATTGCCACGCTTTTATGACAATTACCGTGGTCAAATTCGCATAGACGGCGTTGATATTCGTGAATTTAAATTGACCGACTTACGAAGTCAGTTTGCCTTTGTTTCACAACATGTAACGTTATTTAACGATACCATTGCCCATAATATTGCGTATGGTCGTCGCTTAAGTCATGTGAGTGAAGCAATGATTATTCGTGCGGCGAAAGCGGCCCATGCGATGGATTTTATTGAGCAATTACCCAATGGTTTAGAAACGATTATCGGAGACTGGCGGACAACGACAACGTATTGCTATCGCACGTGCTTTATTAAAAGATGCACCGTTTCTGATTCTCGACGAAGCCACTTCCGCATTAGATACCCTGGAAGAACTCATGCATAATCGTACTACATTAGTGATTGCGCATCGACTTTCTACGGTTGAAAAAGCCGATAAAATTGTGGTCCTCGAAAAAGGACGTATTGTTGAAATCGGAACACACCAAGCCTTACTCAAGAAAAAAGGACATTATGCTCAGCTCCACAGCTTACAATTTGCGGTTTAACGCGTAAAATAGAGAAGGTAAATCATTTCTTGGTAAATTTTCTGCTAAAAATGCGTTTCAAAAGAGTGTCTATATTCATGAGCATCTTATTTTAGCGTAGTGGCGCGTAAAAGCGAGTGATTCGATGGAGAAAAAAAATTATCTTGTTTTCTTAATAAAACGGAAAATAGCTTAATGAGTGGGCTGTTTAAATTAAAAGGGATTTTATTATGTATTTTCTTGCTTGCTTGGGCGCTTTTTTAGTGACGAGCGTTTGTATTTTCTTATTACGGCCTTTATCTTTACGTTTAAATTTAGTCGATACTCCAAATCATCGTAAACGGCATGCAGGCCGAGTTCCGTTGATTGGTGGCGTGGCGATGTTTTTAGGTTTTTCTGCGGTGTTATTGACGTTACCAATTTCTTTGTACGCGTATCGTAGTTTTATTACCGGATTAAGCTTATTAGTTTTTGTCGGTTTATTGGATGATTTACGCGAGCTTTCTGCTAAAAGTCGATTATGCGCACAAATTATCGCTATTTTACTGATGTTTTTTTGGGGGGATATTAAGTTAATTTATTTAGGAACTTTATTTTTTCATGGAGCAATTTTTCTAGGGCCTGTCGCTAGTTTAGTCATTACGTTGGTTGCCGGGTTGGGGCTGATCAATGCGATTAATTTAATTGATGGCATGGATGGTTTAGCTGGGACAGTGGTCTTGGTGCAATTAATTCTGTTAGTGATTTGTGCTCAATTAAGCCAGCAGTTTGTAGTAATTCCGTTTTTATGTTTGCTGATAGCAGTTTTAATGGCTTTTCTATTATTTAATTTTCGATGGCGATCGGGGATTCAAGCGTATCTTTTTATGGGTGACTCAGGCAGCATGTTTTTAGGGTTTGCGTTACTTTGGTTTTTAATAGAACTTTCTCAACATAGTCCGGCGCCTATCGTGACACCGGTAACGATGTTATGGGTTATGAGTTTACCCTTATTCGATACCGCGGCAGTGATGCTTCAGCGGTTGATTCAAAAACGATCAATCTTTACATCGGATCGAAATCATATTCATTATTTATTAGCTGAATATCAGTATTCACCCCGCCAAATTAGTATTTCCTTGGGTTTATTTAATTTTATTTTAGGTGGTGCAGCCATTCTCGCTTTTTATTATCAAATTTCAGAAAGTATTCTCTTTTTTTGTTTATGTTGATGTTTATGCTTTATTTTATCAGTATCAGTTATTTACGTTATCGCTTACAGCAGAAGCAAAATAGTTTATTATTTATACAAACCTAAGCTGAAAATCAAAAACTACTTGCATTATTTTACGATTATGTATAAAAACTAAGTGTTGCTGACAGTTGATCTGCTTTTTTGCTATAACGGTTCTTTTGCAGTAACAGAAAAATTTTTCTTAATTTTATTTATTACAGAGGATAAATGATCATGATCAAAAAGACGGGACTAATTATCGCAGCTGCGGCTTCTTCTATTCTTCTTTCCGGTTGTTTAGGCGGTGCTTGTAACGCGCCAGAACCGACTTGCTGTGAGCCTCCTTGCGTTGATCCTTGTAACTCTTGCAAATGCGTTAGCCAATGTAAGCAAGCTGTGCCAGCTAAAAAACACAAAAAACGTCATTACCGCGCAGAAAATGCACAGGCTAAAATGGACGTTCAACAAAAAATGAATGCTTAAGGTTTATTTAGTGAGGAGTTAAGTGACTTCCTCTCTTTAAATAGTTCCTTTACAATAAAGCCGCGTCATTGTTACGCGGCTTTTTTTAGTGAGTCTGTTAAAGGGGATCAGTTATGCAAATACGTTTAGCGAATAGACTGATTAATTTCTTATAAATTTACCTGTGAAATGGAGTGTCTACAACAAAAGTGAATCATTCAACACCCCTTGAGCCGAAGCGTGATCCATTCCTTGGGTTTGGACTCGGGCTGCGTGCACCCCACTACACAACGATTTTAGAGACTCGACCCAAAATAGATTGGTTTGAGGCGATCACCGAAGATTTTTTAGTCGAAGGCGGACGACATCGCTATTATTTGCAACGTATTCGCGAACATTACCCGTGTGTTTTGCATGGTGTTTCTTTATCGATAGGCAGTCACGATCCACTCAATCGTGCGTACTTAGAAAAAGTAAAGGCCTTAGCTACGCTGATTGAGCCAGTATGGATTTCGGATCATCTTTGTTGGACAGGGGTTCAAGGTCTGAATATGCATGATCTTTTACCCTTACCTTATACAGAAGAAGCATTAAAACATCTTGTACCACGTATTCAGCAAGTTCAAGATTTTCTAGGCCGACAAATTCTTTTGGAGAATGTCTCGAGTTATATTGAATATCAAGATTCCATGCTGACAGAGTGGGAGTTTCTCGCTGCGGTCGCCGAACAGGCAGATTGTTTGATTTTATTAGATATTAACAATATTTATGTGAGTTCGATTAACCATCATTTTGATCCACAGCGTTATTTGGAGGGAATTCCGGTACATCGGGTCCGCCAGTTTCACTTGGCCGGACACAAGCTGTGTGGAGATTATATTATTGATACGCATGATGCGCCATTAATTGAAGCAGTTTGGTCGTTGTATGCCGCAGCGGTACGGCGTTTTGGAAAAGTGGCAACGATGATAGAACGAGATGATAATATCCCGGCTTTTGCGGAGCTAGTGAGTGAACTTCAGCGCGCCAAGCAGATTGCCGAATCCGTATGGAGAGAAGTTGATGTCGTCCCTTTATGAGCTACAGCAGGCGTTTCAAAATCATTTGCGGTACGCTGAGCTACCTATTTTATGTCATCTTAAACCACCGTATCGAGGCGTGATTGACGAGCGATTAGCGGTTTATAGCAATGGGTACCGTTGGCGTTTAATTGATGCGTTACAGCGAGAGTACCCGGTTCTGCTTGCTTATCTAGGAAACGATGAATTTACTGACTACGCGGATGATTTTATTGATACTTATCCGTCACAGTATTACTCAATTAACGAGTTTGCACGCCAATTCCCAGAATTTCTGGGCAAGGTGCTCAAACCCGCTCAAGGTTATTTGATTGAACTGGCTGAGCTGAGTCGTGCGTTAAATCAGAGTGTCGAAGCAAAGGATGATCCGATTTTAGAACAGACGGCGTTACAGGCCATCCCACCCGAAAGTTGGCCTTTAGTCTGTTTTAAATTACATGCTTCTGTGCAAAGTTTACACTTTAAGTGGAATACGTTTGAATTATGGAAAACTTGGGTCCAAGAAAAAAAGCGTTTTGAGCCCTTTTTACAATCTACACATTGCATTGTTTGGCGTAAAGAATTACAGTCTTACGCACATTGTTTAACATCGGCTGAGTCGACGCTCCTAAGCGGTCTACAAAGCCGACTTTGTTTCGAACAACTCTGTGAAGTGATTTATCAGAGTGGGGAAGTCGATGAAAAAAAGGCGGCGATGCAGGTTGCGCAGTGTATAACACGATGGTTATCGAGTCATTTGTTTTCGGAGGTTTACATCCCATAAGATGGCAACACGATATATTTTTATTACAGGCGGTGTCGTTTCTTCATTAGGAAAAGGCATTGCGGCGGCGTCATTAGGATCGGTTCTCGAGTCTCGAGGCCTGAGAGTCAACTTACTTAAGCTGGATCCTTATTTAAATGTGGATCCTGGGACGATGAGCCCTTATCAGCACGGTGAAGTGTTTGTCACGGAAGATGGCGCAGAAACCGATTTAGACTTGGGTCATTACGAGCGCTTTGTGCGCACGAAAATGACGCGAAACAATAATTTTACCGCGGGCCAAATTTATGCCCGTGTACTGCGTAAGGAACGCCGTGGCGATTACTTGGGCGGTACGGTACAAGTGATTCCCCATGTGACGGATGAAATCAAGCAGGCTATTGTCAAAGGCGCAAAAGAGGCGGACATCGCCTTAGTTGAAATTGGTGGGACGGTCGGTGATATTGAATCCTTACCTTTTCTTGAGGCGATTCGTCAATTGCGTGTTGAACTTGGGAATACAGCCACTTTATTTATTCATTTGACTTGGGTCCCGTATATTGGCACCGCCGGTGAAATTAAAACTAAACCCACCCAACATTCTACCAAAGAATTACGTTCAATTGGTATTCAGCCTGATATTCTGATTTGTCGTTCTAAAGAAGAAATTTCAGAGTCGGCGCGTGAAAAAATTGCGTTATTTACAAATGTAGAGCGTGCGGACGTCGTTTCTCTCCCCGATGTGAATAATATCTATCGAGTGCCTTTATTGTTGCATCGCCAAGGTCTAGATGAACGCATACTCCGTCGCTTTGAACTCAGCCACTGTCCACCTGCAGAGTTACAAGCTTGGGAAGAAGTGGTTTTGGCGAAAGAAAACCCGACGGGTGAAGTCAAGATAGGTATGGTCGGTAAATATATGGGGTTAGCCGATTCTTTTAAGCGAAGCATTAATGCATGCTGGTATTAAAACCCGCACACACGTTAATATTGTCTACATTGATGCTGAAGCGGTGGAACAACAGGGGGGCCATTTGCTTGAACGATTAGATGCGATTTTAGTTCCGGGTGGTTTTGGTAAGCGAGGTATTTTGGGGAAAATATTGGCTGCAAAATACGCGCGTGAAAATAATATCCCCTATTTAGGTATTTGCTTAGGAATGCAAACGGCACTCATTGAATTTGCGCGCAATGTTGCCGGTTTGAAAAATGCGCACAGTACCGAATTTGATCCAGAAACCCCTTATCCAGTCGTCGCTTTAGTCACGGAGTGGGTTACCCAAGAAGGTTTACTTGAAAAACGGGATGAAAATTCCGATTTAGGCGGCACGATGCGCTTAGGGGGACAAACGTGTCACCTCAGAGAAAGAACAAAAGCAAGGGCATTCTATGGCCAAGAAAAGGTGATTGAACGTCATCGCCATCGCTATGAAGTCAACGGTCAATTATTATCCGATTTAGAAAAGCAAGGCTTAATTATTTCGGGCTGCTCTGAAAAAGGTAATTTGGTGGAAATGATTGAACTCAAACAGCATCCTTGGTTTATTGGCTGTCAATTCCATCCTGAATTTAATTCAAACCCACGAGATGGTCATCCTTTATTTGTGAGTTTTGTTGAAGCCGCCCGGGCTCAACATACGCAGGGTTTAAGTGAGGCGGGGATTATTTCTACTTAAGAAAGAACGAAAGCAAAAAGAAGGGAAAAAAGCAGGTGATGAAGGAACAAGTATTGGGTGAAACCGAGCGTAGTCTCACAGAAGCCCGATTAAAAAAGGAACATTTTACTCGACAACGTATGGTCTCGCTTGGCAAGACCTGCGTGAAGGGTTACAAAGCTGGCGTGTATGGTTTTTATTGGCTTGGCAAAGCATCCAGTTACGTTATCGTCGCTCAACATTAGGACCTTTTTTGGATTACCTTAAGTATGGCCGTCACGATTTATACGATGGGGCTTTTATATGGTGGCCTATTTAAGGTTGATCTTGCCACCTATTATCCTTTTTTAGCAACCGGTATTCTCGGTTGGAGTTTAATTTCGGTATTATTAACCGAGAGTACGAGTGTTTTTATTGATTCTGAACTCTTCATTAAGCAAATCAAGCAGCCATATTCAATTTTTATTTTTCAGTCGGTTTCACGTAGTTTTATTATTTTTTTTCATCATATTTTAGTGTTATTGCCACTTATTTTTTTCTTTAATATCCCGATAAATGGATATACGTTGTTTACTTTAATTAGTTTAGCCTTGATTTGGCTCAATGGCGTTTTTTATGGAAGTATATTAGCCATTTTAGGAACCCGTTACCGAGATATTGTGCAATTGATTATGAGTTTGGTACAGGTTATTTTTTTTCTTACACCGATTATTTGGCCACCGAGCGCGTTACCTGAGCGTTATCGCTATGTGATCGATTATAATCCTTTTGCCCAGTTTATGGCGTTATTACGTAATCCTTTGTTAGGCACGTTACCTTCCTCTTATACGCTTTATTTTTGTTTGCTTATTACTTTATTTGCACGTTATCGTGCGCGAATTGCTTATTGGCTGTAAATAAAAGGATCAATAATCATGGCCTTTGTTCAATTAAATACGGTTTCTATACATTTTCCTATTTATAATTTTAATGCCCGATCGTTAAAACAACAGTTTTTACGTTTAGCACTAGGGGGCGATTTATATCGCGAAGAAAATAAAATGGTGGTTCAAGCACTGAATAAAATAACTTTACAATTAAAACATGGTGATCGAGTTGGTTTAATTGGTCATAATGGCGCTGGAAAAAGCACTTTTTTACGGGTATTGGCTAAAATTTATGAACCCAGTGCCGGAACGATTCAAATAGAGGGTAAAGTATGTTCTTTACTCAATGTGATGTTGGGCATTCATCCAGAATCGACAGGTTATGAAAATATTTTGGTACGTGGTTTATTATTAGGGTTAACTCGCAAAGAAATTCGAAATAAAATGGATGACATTGCGCAATTTACAGAATTGGGCGATTATCTTTTTACACCGGTTCGTAGTTATTCAGCCGGGATGCAATTACGTTTAGCGTTTGCCGTGGCGACGTGTATCCAGCCAGATATCTTATTAATGGATGAATTAATTGAAGTAGGAGATAGCGCTTTTTTAAAGAAAGCACAGACTCGCCTGAGTGAATTTATTGATCAATCGAGTCTTTTAGTTTTGGCGACCCATTCCAATGAAACGATAAGAAAGTTTTGTAATAAAGTGATTTTGTTGGAAAAAGGACAATTAATTTATTTTGGAGAAATGGAAAAAGGGTTCATTCTTTATGAACAGTTAAATCACGCACCTTGTTAAGAAAACTTATCCTCTCTCTCTATCAAATAAAAAAATAAGCTTAAAAAAATCAGTCAACCACTTTGGCTCGATTCTGTTATTTCAATGATGGATCACCGCGTTGAATGACCAGGCCAATAGAGGTCACTACATAATCTTGTAACTGTAATTTTAGATGAATATCTTGACAATACGTTGGAACATCGACGTAGTTTTCTAGAGGGTGATCTTCAGGGGAAATCTGTATGGGTTCAATTTGGTGGCCTCGTTGACGGAGTGTTTCAACTAACTGATCAATATCTCTTTTTCGATAAATCACGGTAACGCCGTTATCCAATGTTTTATCATTGGAAGAAAGATTATATTCAGTAGTGTGACAGGCAATACCACCTGGCCGTAGTGTTTTTTCAACACTGTTTACAACAAAGTCAATTCCAGCTTGGAGAGAGCCTAAATGCTCAAAACAACAAGAGGACCAACAGAAATCAAATCCAGTTAAATTGGGGTCAATTTGATTCATGTCGCACACTTGGAAACGTACTGTTTGATTAAACAGCGCACGATCCAGTATTTCTGCTTTATAAATCGTGTCGAGATTATTCGCATACTGTGCCGTGCTTGTCCAGCCATCACGAGAGGCAATCTCAGGAGGCGCATCCGTGGCAACAATTTGGCATCCAAGTGAAGCGAAAAATGAACATAAAGGTTCAGACCCAACGCCAAAACCTAAGCCTTTTGCTTGAGCATGTAATACTTTTTTTCGATATAACTGGTAAATAATATAGATAAACTCCCATTGCTTACGTTGTAAACGCGGAGTGATGCGTAGTTTCCGGCAAAGGGTATTGTAAATTGGATGTAAAAAATCAGCGATATTACACGTAGCGTAAGACATAAAATTTTCCATATAAAAATCTCACTTTTAAGAAATAGGTTGTTCTCAATATACAGAAGAGAAAATAGTTGTGTTATCTACTTCAGTCTGCATCACTAATTTTTCTAATAGAATCGTTTCAATTTGTTGGGTGAGTGATTGTTGATGTTTTAAAAAAATAAAATGTAATGTTGTACCAACGATTGTTTGAATTCTTTGCCATTTTTCCTGAATAAGTAAATCTACTTTTGTAGTTGCCACTAAACAAATTATCGCCTTAATATAAGAAAAATATTTAATGTTTATAGTCGATTTATTTTTTTCGTAACGATCAGTGATATGATCAATAATAAAGATTAAATCGTGAAGAGACTCTATTAAAAAATAAGTATTTATTCTTTTAAAATAAAACGCTTTAATCTGTTCAAAGAGAGGACTATCTTGAAGAAATGTTTGTTTAAAAGGAATCAGTAATCTATCCTGAGCAAAGAGATTCAGCTGATAATCTTTGCAAGGTGGTGTTGGCAAAGAAAAAAAAGCGCTTACCCACTGTAGTGCTGAATAATAGCTTTTATATTTAGGCTGATAATGAACGGCTTCAACATCGAGCTGATCAAAGGAAGCAGTTAGAATTTCTTTAAGAAAAAGTGAGAGGAATGAGTTTGATGAAACCCCATAATTTTTTGTTTGTTGAAAAGTATTGTAATCTCAATGAATAGTTTTGGTAAACCAAATCGTGTTCGATTCGCAACTATCATATCCGTGATATCTTGTATATCTTTTTCATTAGGCGTGGCTAAAATACCACCTAATTTTTTAATTAAATGTTGTTCTTTAAAATTTACATTATGAGTATAAAATTGCTCCATGACGTCATGGAATTGTTGGCCTATTTTAGCCGGATGATACTGTGTACTAATATACTCTCGACCATGACTAGATAATTTTTCACGTAACCTTGTATCAAAACAAAGACGTTCAATAGATTGTGCTAATTCTAGATCGGTAAACGTATTACTTATTTTAAAAACAACTTCGTCTGGTATTTCTTGGTGAGCACCATGTGCATTGATGAGCGTGGGAATCCCGTACGCAAGGCAATCTAATAACGCTGCAGACATTTCACCACGAGAAAAAGAACGTAGTTGAATAGCAATGTCGGCAGCGATAAGGTATTTTTCATAAAATTTTTTTCCGTAAAGTATTTGAAAAAAACTTTTTCCAGTAAGCGATGATTTTTTATAAGTTTACGCAGCATTTTCTTATAATGGTTATCCGAAAAATCTCCGATAAAAACTAGGAAAATATTTTTATGGGTATTTAACAGCTGAATACAGTTCTCAATGATTTTATCAATTAATTTATTTGTGGTTAGGTAACCAAAACTGCAAATCAGAAAATCTTTTTCTTGGAAACCAAGTTGTTTTTTAGCCGCTATTTTTTGATTAGAGTGGATCGTTCGTGTTGCATGTGGAGGAAGAATTTTCTGAATCGTAAGGGTAGAGGTGTTGCCATAAAATTTTCTCATCAGTCCTAGTGAATAATCGGATAAAACAATGATGCCTAAGGCACGATTGAGAATAGATTTATTACAGGGATATTCGCTAAAAACGTGGGCAAGCGGTTTATTATAGAATTCATTGAGTGCCTTTACCCCATGGCTGAGATAAAGACTTTTTAAAAAATAATTATTTTTATGTTGAATAGTACGTTTGATAGAATAGGTGGCTTCGCTCAGATAGAAATCATGCAGGACAATGATGCCGGGATAACGTTCTATCAACTCAAACATCTCAAAGTGAAAAGAAGAGTTGCCTAGTTGGTACAAAATAAAATCAAATTGAGAAGTGTTTTTTTAAACCAATCTATATTTCGAATCGTAAAGTTAAGGGTAATTAAGTCATCAAAAACTTTTCTTTGCGAAGTAATCAGGACCACATCATAGAAAAGCGCTAATTCTTTTACGAGTTTAACACTATAATAAGCGATGCCACTTTTTTCTGGAGGAAAAGGCGAAAAATAAGCAACTCTTTTTTTATAAAAAGGTAATTGAGGTTTATTTTGTGTTTCTTTATTTTTTTCTGATAAAGATCTTCTAACGCATGCAGTACTTTTTGTGCTGAATCAATCCAGCAAAATTTTTTATGCTGTACTCGCGAATGATTGCGTAGAAAAAGATTAAACGAATCATTTTCTACGGCTTGAACCATTTTTTGAGCAATCGATTTCGGATCGTGCGGATCAAACAGTGCTTCTGCACAATTAATCGCTTCTGGAATGCTTGAAACATTCGAGCCAATTACGGGTGCGCCACACGCCATCGCTTCGATGATAGGAAGACCAAACCCTTCATGGAGAGAAGGAAAGACAAATAGACTACAATGCGCATAAAAAGTAAGTAACGCCTCTTCTTCGACGCGATCGAAGAGCAGAATATCGTTAAAACTTAAAGGAGTCGGCTTGATAAGTTGTGCGGCAGCTTCATCGAGGAAAATCGATTTTTTTGCAGTAATGATCAGCAGTTGATATTGGTTCCATAATGACGGTGAAGCAACAAAAGCTTTGATAAGATTAAGAATATTTTTTCTAAAATCATTGCCACCTAGATAAAAAATAAATTTTTTATTGATATTATATTTTAAGGAAATCGCTTTAAACTTATTTTTCTCTGGCCGATAGGTTATAAACTTTTCATCAAGTCCAACCGAGCCATTAATAATTTTATCTTTTTCTAGCGAAAATAATTCTATAGCCTCCTTGGCGGAGGCTTCTGAAATACTGATGAGTAAATCAGCTTTTCTTAATTGTTGAAATTTTCTTAAGAAGAAGTGCTTATTTCTTATCTTGCTTAAATAAAAATCAGAATAGATAAAAGGAATGAGATCATACAGTGTAATGACTTTTAAATAAGGTGTCATTAAGTGATTGCATGAAGTAATGGTCCGGTTGTTGAGTCCTTCAAATAAACTCAGTATGTATACAATATCTGGAGCTAAATTAGCAAGATAGGCCTCAACAAGTGTTTCGGTTGCTTGTATTCGCCAAGTATTGTGATAGCACGTATCGGCAATTTTATCTGGAAGCGTTAATAATTTAATTCTATCTTTGGGGATCAGTGAATTAAATTCGTTATATGCAAACTCTAATCCATCGAGATCCTGATTATTCAGGAGTAAATAGATTTCATGTTGTGGGGCTTGACGAATAAATGCTTTCGTTAATTCTAAACTATAACGACCAATTCCACGATATCGGCTGCTTCCTTGCAGGCATTGTAGATCGAAAACAATTTTCATGATTTTTTTATAGTCAGTGTTCGTTTTAAATCTTGATAGACGTGTTGTTTTTCTTGACTCATTTGTTTAAAAATGATTTTTTGTTGCAATGGGACTTTAAAGATAAAAATAGGTATTTTTTGATCTAAATATACTTTTATTGCACATAATCGGTTAAAAATCGATAATAAACTGACATTATAAATACTATTTTTTTCACTAAAGGAGGATGAAGGTATTCTAAAAATACGAGCAGCGAACGAATAGAAATAGCAGGCTAAAAAATAGCCGTTAACAACGATTTTTTTTATTATCTTTTTCATGTGACTCATAAGTGAGCGCCTTCTCTATTTTAAAATAAAGATAATTTCAATTGAAAACTAGAGTTAAGTGAATGGTTAGGTGAGATTACATCTAACTATTCAGAATGAAATACTTCTTCTGAAACGTGTTTAAAGCGTACCAGATCGGCATCGACCATTTTTTCATTAATTCTTCTAGCGTTGTTTGAGCATGCCAACCAAGTTGATGATTGGCTTTACTTGGATCGCCTAAGAGAATATCGACTTCAGAGGGTCTAAAGAGTTTGGGATCGATGAATACGTGATCGCGGTAATCTAAACCGACATAACGAAAAGCCAAGTCACACAGTGAGCGAACGGTTGCCGTTTTTCCGGTAGCAATCACGTAATCGTCTGGTTGTTCTTGTTGTAGCATCAGCCACATCGCTGCAACATAATCTTGCGCAAAGCCCCAGTCTCTTTGTGCGTCAATATTGCCTAAAGCTAATTTTTGGCAAAGACCTTTTTTAATTTGCGCAACACCGTAACTAATTTTACGTGTGACAAACTCCAAACCGCGTAAGGGGGATTCATGATTAAACAAAATGCCATTCGAAGCATGGAGGCCGTAACTTTCTCGATAATTAATCGTCATCCAGTGTCCATACAGTTTAGACACACCATAAGGGCTGCGTGGATAAAAAGGAGTTTGTTCATTTTGACGTTCGGTTTGAATCAGACCAAACATTTCGCTACTGGATGCTTGATAAAAGCGTGCTTGGGAATGGGTGAGTCGTATGGCTTCAAGAAGATGGGTCACGCCTAACGCCGTCACTTGACTGGTCAAACTAGGTTGTTCCCAAGACGTTCCGACAAAACTTTGCGCCGCTAAATTATAGACTTCATCGGCTTGGGAGAGTTCCATCGCTCGGATCAGGGAAGCCGGATCCATCATATCACCATTAATAAAATGGATTTTATTTCGGATACCTAATTCATCGAGCCGCCAAAAACTGTTACTTGTTCGACGCGCAATCAAGCCATAAACTTGATACTGTTTATTTAATAAAAATTGCGCCAGATAAGCGCCATCTTGACCCGTAATTCCAGTGATGAGTGCGCGATGCGACATCCTATTATTTCCCTATAAAATCGAACATTAGAATTGTAACAATAGCACCGGCTAAAATCTATATCAATTACCGCTATTTTACAAAGCTAATTAATATAAATAATTATTATTAAAATCATGGCAGCTAATTTTAGAAAAGAAAAATCTGTTTCGACTGAAAATAAAGAAAAATACTTTATTTTTCTTTATTCTTAAAGAAGCTGCTATGATTTAATCTTTTTGTTATGGAAAGAGTTTACTTGTGTATCGAATTTTACATTTAGGAAAATTTGCGCAGACATGGCGTGGCGGAATAGAAAGTGCATTACACGATCTATTACAGGGTTTAGCGGATTTACGTTGTTTTCGTCTTCTTAAGATCGCCGCACGCGATCAACACAGTCCCCAGCTTTGTAAAACTGCGGGCTACCTTGAAGTAAATGTTCCGATGACCGGTATTTGGGCGGGGACACCTTGTTGCCCGACGATGCCTTATTTGGTTTGGAAGCTTCATCAGCGCGCACCGTTTTCTTTAGTTCATTTACATTTACCTAACCCGATGGCGCATCTTGCTTCTGAAGTTTTGCCGGCCTCTGTGCCGCGGGTGATTAGTTGGCATAGTGATGTGGTTAAACAAAAAAAATGGTTGCGGTTTTATCAGCCTTCAGTGAACCATTTGTTGACTAAATCTCATCGCATCATTGTTGCAAATCCTTATTTAGCTGAAAAATCTGAACAAATTGCCATCGCGCGGGCACGAAACACAATTGACTTGATTCCTTATGGAATTGATCTGACTTATTTTTCTTCTCCTTGTGCACAAGACAAACTGAATGCACTCAAGCAGCAGTTTCGTGAAAAATTTATTATTTTTGCACTGGGTCGACATGTTCCTTATAAAGGGTTTAGCTATTTGATTGATGCGCTGTCTCATTTACCAAAAGATATTATTTTATTGTTAGGTGGTTATGGACCGTTAACCACAAAGCTTAAACAGCAATCTCGACAACGTGGTTTGGAAGGGCGTGTCTCTTTTTTAGGTGAAATTCCTCAAGAAGAGTTACCTGTTTTTTATAAGCTTTGCCAGGTTTTTTGTTTGCCTTCGCTTGATAAGAATGAGGCGTTTGGTTTAGTCCAAGTTGAAGCAATGGCTTGTGGTAAACCTATCGTAAGTTGTGCGGTTCTACCGCCACATGCGCGAGTGAATCAAGAAGGTTTAACCGGTTTTGTTGTTCCACCTCATTCTTCTGAAGCGCTGGCGCAAGCAATTTATCAACTTTACACGTCACCTCTTTTATGCGAGACGATGGGTAGAGCCGCTTACGAGTATGCTCAGCAGCGTTTTACACGCTCGAGAATGATTACTCAAATGCAGCAGGTATATGAGGAAATACTGCATTGATAAAAAGAAAACATTCAGCCAGCATTCCTTTGCTGAATGAATTAACGGTTTGATTCAATTACGCTTGGGTTTAACCGACTGAGAAACCATGCACGATAGTTTCTTCACGATCGGGTCCGGTCGAAATCAGCTCGATGGGAACTTGAGTGAGCGTTTCGATGCGTTTTAAATACTGTTGCGCCGCGTGGGGCAATTTAGAAAAAACTTTTATCGGTGTGGTAGAACATTGCCAACCTGGGTATTCCTCATAAATCGGTTGACAATGTTTTAGAGCATCTGGATTCAATGGTATTTCTTGTAATGTTTGTCCCGCTAACGTATAGCCAACACAAATTTTAATAGTTTTAAGTTCGTCTAAAACATCTAATTTAGTAATACATAAGCTGGATATGCTATTGAGTAAAACCGCTCGTTTCAGCAAGACGCCATCGAGCCAACCACAACGACGCGGCCGCTTGGTCACGCTACCATATTCATGGCCACGATCACGGAGCTCAGCACCTATATTATCGGTTAACTCCGTGGGAAAAACGCCATGCCCCACACGTGTACTATAGGCTTTACTCACACCTAACACCGCATCAAAATGACGGACCCCTAACCCGCTTCCTGTCGCCGCCGCACCGGCTATCGTATTAGAGGAAGTCACAAACGGATAAGTTCCTTGATCGATATCAAGAAAAGTACCTTGTGCGCCTTCAAAAAGTAAGGGCTGTTTTGTTTGATGGTAATGAGTTAATTGTGCTGGAACATCGGTAATTAACGGAATCAGTTCATCGCACAGTGCCAATAAGCGATCCCGAGTTGTTTCGTAATCGACCGTTTGCACTTGGTAATAGTGTTCGAGTAAAAAATTATGATAGGCCAGAAGGGTTTTTAGTTTTTCAGCAAATAGTTTTGGATTGAGGAAATCGTGCATTCTTAAACCACGGCGTGCCACTTTATCTTCATAAGTTGGACCGATTCCGCGTTTAGTTGTCCCAATCGCCTGCTGTGCACCCGTACCGTGTTCACGGGCTTCATCTAAGGCAATGTGAGAAGGGAGAATCAGAGGACAGGTGGCGCTTATTCGTAAACGTTCACGAACAGGAACGGCATTTGCTTCCAGTTCGTTGATTTCTTTTAAGAGGGCTTCGGGTGAAATAACGACCCCATTCCCAATAAAGCATAAGACGTCTTTGTGTAAAATACCGGATGGAATGTTACCTTGTAGCACTAAAGTATGACCGGCATTATGCCCGCCTTGGAAACGAACGACCGCTTTAACTTGTGGAGTTAATAAATCGACAATTTTGCCTTTTCCTTCGTCGCCCCATTGGCAGCCAACGATAATAACAGTTTTGTTCATAATCAGTGTTCTCAAAAAATAAGTTAAAGTAAGTCGCGTCCCGTATCAGGATAAAATACCTTTCCTTTTAGGATAACGCATTTCATTTTCTTGTTCCGATGTTTTAATCTTTTTTTAATAAAGAATCCTCTAAGTGAAGAATAAGGACATTATCATTTTTAGCATTGGCAACCCATGCGGCTTGATAGGCTTTTAGTTTGAGATAAAATGCCGCAAAGGCCGGATAACGATGATACGCATCATAATAAATTTTGGCGGCTTCTTCATCCCCGTGATAACGCAGCGCCAATGCTTTTTGACTACTTTTTTCAAGTAATTGTGCCGCTGCTTGCTCCGCTTGGTTACGAATCAGTGCTGCGTGTTGTTCCCCTAGGTCGCGTTGTTGGAGTGCTTTTTGCGCCTGTTGTATGCGAAGCGTATTAAATAGATTATCCGGATCGACTTGTACAAATTGCAGACCCACAAAATTGAGGGTCTGCAGAGTAATTCCCCAAGCGGCGAACGACAAATTGAGCGCTTGGAGGGTGGAGTATCGTAAGTTCGTGTTTTCAGTGGCTTGCAGTTTTTCTCGTAAAGAGAGTCGGTCTAAAGCCTTTGTTAACTCGGAATTAATTGTGCTCAGTACTTGTTCTTGAATCGGTTGTTTCAGCGCGTTTGTTTTGCGTATATAAATTCGCCATGTTACCGCATAGTCTAAGGTCAAAGCGGGTTGAGTCGCTGTCGCGGCTAACTTTACTGCGGCATGAACGATTTGCGCGCGCTGATCAAGAATCGATACGGTTTGTATCCATGGCCATTTGCCATACAGTCCAGGAGAGGTCTGTAATTTAGGTAATCTCGAGTGAATAAACGAGGATTGCAGCACAGCCACTGCGCCTTGAGGAACCGGATAAACACTCTCCTTAATAAGCAGGAGTGCACCGCATAACAGTAGCCAAGGAGTGATGAAACGAATCTTACTGCGCATTGTCATCGTAGCCTCTTTTAGAATCATAATCCTCTGCCGTTGCATAGACACTGGGAAGTTCTGATGTCTTGCTTTGTGTAGTGAGCGCTGATTGTTTGGTAGAGGCCGTTTTTGCATCATCAGGTGGATTGGTTGCTTTGAGCGGCGTCATCTGTTCGTCCGGATGGGTTAAGATCCACTTCATAGGAGGAAGTGCATTAGATCCTGTGATTAATAGAGTATGACTATACGGCATCATCTCTTGCAATGCTTCAAAATACAGACGTTGTTGGGTTAACTTAGGTAAAAGTTTATAGCTGGGTAGTTGCTCTAAAAACGAGACTACTTCATTTTTCGCTTTTAGAATCACCGCTTGCTGATAAGTTTTTGCTTCTTCAATCAGACGTTTTGCTTCACCTTGGGTTTGTAATTTTAGCTGCAAGGCATTTGTTTTGGCTTCATTCTCCATTTTTAATTGATTGGCTCGGGCAGTATTGACTTCATCAAACGCTGTTTTGAGTTCAGCAGGTATATCAAGCGGATTGAGTACGACTTGAGTGATGAGAATTCCGCTGTTTGCGGTACGTAGACGGGTATTGATTGCAGATTTGAGTTGTTGCGCAACCTGTGTTCGATCTAATTCAAGTAAGGCGTTAAAGGAAAGGGGGCTTATACGTTGATAGATGACTGTTCGGACAGTTTGTTGTAGATGGTCTAAAGGACGTGCTGTATTCAATCCATAATCGATGGGCTGGGTAATCGAGTACGTGAGGTTGACTGAAATCGACACCGGATTTTGATCCGCTAGAATCAAGTGGCTTTGTTCCCTCAAGGATTGATTTTTTTAGAGGGATCTGAATTGCTTGCTCGATCGGTCTAAATATCCAATGATAACCGGATGCTAGGGTACGTTGATATTGACCGAAGCGCGTGATTAACACTTGTTCGTGAGCATCAACGAGGATAATCCCCCACGCCAATTCAAAAAAGACGGAAACTCCCAGTAGAATAACAATTAGCCCATAGCGTTGCGTTAACGTGCCACGCACACCCTTTTTTGCGGAAACACATGAATGAAGGCGAAGCCGATCACCCATCCATTTTCCCCATTGGCAGAGCAGTGCTTGTAAGTCGGGTGGATTCTGTGGTGGTTTTTCTTGTTTTCTCCTTTCCCCAGGAGTCGGGTTGTCATGATCATCAGGGTTTGAACGACCCGGTTTATTCCAGGGCATAAGCGGGTTCCTCTTATTTTTTACAATGAGCCATTTTTGGGAAAATGCTTGGACTTATCAAAAAGATAATTAACAACCGTGCATTTTAGGCAGGACTGACACTTCTCGCAACCATTAATGGCAAATTGTCGGAGTGGTTATCCTCTTCTGATTTCAAAGACTGACCAGATCGCAGGATGTTCTACTATAAAATGAGGTGTTCTCTGCTCGAAGTATCCTCTTTACGATCATTGACATTTTTCTTGGTTGCAGGGTTGCTTAATAATTTTTATTAATGATAGTGATCCACCCTCTCAAAACATCGTAGCAACACTTTTAAAAATTTGGGTGTAAAGCCACAGCAAAAAATAAAAATTTATTTTCGTTAAGTCGTTCGCTAGAAAAAGGTAATAAACATTTACATCCTTTACTTCTTTTAAAATTATCTAAATCATTTTTTAAACTAAATTTCTTATTTTATTAAATAAATATCCTTTTAATCTTATTATGATAATTTTAATTTAACAGGTAATAAATATGCGATTTAAAAAGCTTATAAGAAATATTAAAGAGGGTTTCAAAGAAATAAATAAGAAAAATGATAACATCTCTCTACATTTAGCTGTGAACTCCTCAAAAATGTCGAAAAAATAGATAAAAACGATGAAAATGGCCAAACCGCACTTCATGTAGCCGCGGAGGCAGGTCAGACAGCGGCAGTTAAATTACTCATCGAAAAAGGAGCAAACATAAATGCAAAGGATAAATATAACCAAACCCCGCTGCATTTAGCCACGACGGTAGGCCACACAGGGACTGTTAAGTTACTCCTTGATAATGATGCAAAAACAGATGAAAAGAATAAAAAAGGCTTTAAATCCATTGGATGTAGCTATCAAGGGAGGTCAAGTAGAGGCAGCCACCGTTCTTCTCGAACACGGTGCTAAAGTAAATCAATGTTGTGATTCAGTGTTGATGTCGTCTATGGTACAACAAAATAATAAAATGAATGCGTTATTAAGACAATATGGGAAGAAGGAAATTTTTGCGTCTATTGAGGATTACTTAAAACATCTCTGTTCTTTTCTTGAAATTAAGATGACTAATCAGGACATTCAGCTGTTTGATAAAAAGACGGGTAAAGCCTTATCTGAGGATGCCATAATGAATAAACTGGATAAAATCACCCAGGAAAAATTTAAAACGGTTTATAAGTTGTTTGATGATCTTCATATTAATCAGGATAAAAAAGAAATATTAGAAAAATATAGAGGTAATCCAGTCTTCAAATTTATTAAAAAAGTATTTGTTTTTCTAAACTAAAGTTATCAATGACTTATGGTGTAACATTTTTAAGTCAATTAGAAAAAAGTAACGTTTATCATCTTCTTAATTCTAGTTACTTAGAACCCACGCACGAGATGGTTTCTCAGCGACTCGTTAAGATTTATTTTGTTACTGAATCAGTTGAAGATGGCTATGCATTGCATGATTATTTTCAACTGAATTTGTCATGATTTATTTATAATAGGAAGAAATCGGTTATTTCGTTTTTTGCGAAAAATATATTTTAAGAAAGAACCTTTATTTTATTGTTAATAGTTAAGAAAAGAACTCTCTTAACTTCTTTATTTTTACAGTATTTTTTTAATGTTAGGTTCCTTTTTTACGAAACCCTATCTCTAATTTATACGCTGTTTAATAGCTTTTCAAAAAGAAAGTGTTTGTTAAATGGTAATTGCTTGGCAATGAGAAGAGAAAATATTTATAAATTTATTTAGATTACGAGTCTAATGATTCTATATCAAACGTTTCTTCGGGTTTTGGGTAAATAAAAGCTCGGTAATGGCTTGGTGTAATAAATCAAAACCTTGTTTTTGATGAGCCGATAACCATACGCGGTGTGGTAGGCCAAAACGATTACGTTCTAAGTGAGGTAAGGCGGGGGCTAATAGTAAATCAATTTTGTTATAAACAAATAATTGAGGAATTTTTTCAGCCTGGATTTGTTGTAACACCTTATTCACTTCTTTTTCACGATCCATTTTATCCTGCCGTGTTGCATCGACCACATGTAAGAGTAGATCCGCTTGTTGTGTTTCTTCGAGTGTTGCACTAAACGCTTCAACTAAATGGTGGGGCAGTTGACGAATAAAGCCAACCGTATCGGCAAGAACAACCATTTTTCCATCTATCGTGCGTAAGCGACGGATACTCGGATCGAGGGTTGCGAACGGTTGGTCCGCAGCAAAAACCTCTGCGCCGGTGAGTGCATTAAATAGCGTTGATTTTCCAGTATTGGTATAACCAATTAACGAAATATGGCGTAGTTGTGACTTTCTACGTGCACGTTGACTTTGCGCACGTTGTTTTTGCACCTTATCCAAGCGCTTTTTTATTATTTTAATTTGTTGTTGAATTAAACGTTTATCGGTTTCAAGCTGGGTTTCACCCGGGCCACGTAGACCAATGCCACCACGTTGGCGTTCTAAATGGGTCCAACCGCGAACTAAGCGAGTCGCAGTATGATGCAGTTGTGCAAGTTTAACTTGCAGTTTCCCTTCAAAACTGTGCGCACGTTGCGCGAAAATATCTAAAATTAAACCAATACGCCCCAATACACGGCATTGTAGACGTTTTTCTAAATTGCGTTCTTGGGAAGGCGATAAATTATGATTAAACAGGACAAGTTTAGCTTGATGGGTCGTCAAAGCAGCTTGTATTTCTTCTACTTTACCCAGGCCGACAAAATAGTGGGCAGACGGTTTAATTTGTTTACCAGTAATCAAACATTGCGGTAAGGCACCCGCAGCCAGAGCTAGCTCTTTGAATTCCTCGATGACTTCGCGATCTTCATTTTTAGCAAAATGAAGATGCACCAATACGGCTAGCTCATTACTCTGCGGACGTTCAAACATTCAGTGTTTCTAATTCCTCATGATGACTTTGTGTTTCACTGTCTCCGTCCGCTTTGATGTCAGAGAGCTCAACATTACGCGCCGGTACCACCGTCGAGATCGCATGTTTATAGACCATTTGACTAACGGAATTTTTTAACAATACTACAAATTGATCAAAAGATTCTACTAAGCCCTGTAGTTTGATTCCATTGACAAGATAAATGGCCACGGGAACTTTTTCTTTACGTAGTTTGTTTAGAAAAGGATCTTGTAGTTGCCCTTTAGACATAGGTAGCTTCTCCCTGCAAATTTTAAATATAAATATAATCTTAAAAAACCTTGGTATTAAATTTATTTGGCTTATAACCAAGTCCTGTAAGTTTAGCATGGGAAAGACACAGGGCATAGTCCTTGGTATGAACTTAGTCAAAAATAACTCTATCTTAAAATGATATTAAAAATCAGATAATTATCAAAATTTTCATAAATAGAGTTTTTTCTGGACTTTAATGCGCTTCATCCCAGTTTAACCCGCATCCGATGTCAACAACCAGCGGGACACACAGCGTAGCGGCATGGATCATACACTGTTCAAGCTGGTGGCGTATCTGAGGAACTTGGGAAGCTTCGGCTTCGATGACCAGTTCGTCATGAACTTGCATGATAATCGTGGCATCGAGTTTTTGACTAC
This sequence comes from Rickettsiella massiliensis 20B, assembly GCF_000257395.1. GTDB lineage: Bacteria > Pseudomonadota > Gammaproteobacteria > Diplorickettsiales > Diplorickettsiaceae > Diplorickettsia > Diplorickettsia massiliensis. The sequence continues at coordinate 232,797 of NZ_AJGC01000001.1, read as the reverse complement.
GTAAGCATTGATCCGTTGCAATCATTGCTTTTTTGATAATATCGGCCGCGCTACCTTGTAACGGTGCATTAATTGCAGCACGTTCACTGGCTTTTTGTTGTAAGGTTTGTTGCGAGAGAATATGAGGCAAGTGTAAACGGCGTCCAAATAAAGTGGTTACATAACCTTGGGCTTTGGCTTCTTGTCGTGTTCGCTCCATATACGCTTTCACGCCGGGATAACGCTTAAAATAACGATCAATATAGGCTTTGGCTTCAGTGCGATCAATTCCTAATTGCCGCGCTAAGCCGAAAGCGGACATCCCATAAATGAGGCCAAAATTAACGGCTTTGGCACAACGACGTTGCTCTGTTGTGACGGCATCTAATGGCGTTTTGAAAATTTCAGACGCGGTGGCTTGGTGAATATCTAAGTTTTGCTGAAAAGCGTGGAGTAGCCCTGCGTCTTGCGAGAAATGTGCCATAATCCGTAATTCAATTTGTGAATAATCGGCGGCAATGAGTCGATAGCCGGGCGCGGCAATAAACGCTTTTCGAATTTTACGCCCTTCTTCATGACGAATAGGAATGTTTTGTAAGTTCGGATCCGAAGAAGAGAGGCGACCGGTTACGACAGCGGCTTGATGATACGAAGTATGAATACGACCGGTTTTTGGATTAATTTGTTGCGGGAGTTTATCAACGTAAGTTGATTTTAATTTAGTTAAACGTCGATAATCGAGAATTACCTGTACGAAGGGTGAGGAAGGGGCCAATAATTGTAAAACATTTTCCGAAGTGGACGGTTGTCCTGTGGGTGTTTTTTCTAGAACAGGTAAATTTTTCTCTTCAAATAACAGACTTTGTAGTTGTTTGGGTGAGTTTAAATTAAATGTTTTTCCAGCGAACAGATAGGCTTGCTTTTCAAGTTGATCAATCCGTTGCGCGAGATCGACACTTTGTTGATGCAGTAATTGCGTATTGATCAGCACGCCACGGCGTTCAATCCGCGAGAGTACTGAAATTAAAGGCATTTCAATCTCAGTGAATAATTCGGCCAATTGCGGTAATTGCTGGAGTTGTGGCCACAGTTGCTGATGTAATTGCAAGGTAATGTCGCTATCTTCTGCGGCATATTTACTGGCGATATCCAGAGGAATTTGATTGAATGTTTTTTGTTTTACGCCTTTGCCGGCAATATCAGTAAATGACGTGGTTTTATACGCAAGGTGTTTCCAAGCCGCATTATCTAAACTATGCTGGTTACTGGCACTATCAAGTAAATAGGATTCAAGTAACGTATCAAACGCAATGCCCTGTAAGGTGATTCCTTGATTAGCGAGGACGTTCATATCATATTTAAGATGATGACCTATTTTTTGTAAGGTGGGGTTTTCTAGTAATGGCTTTAATTGTGCTAAAACCCAGGCTTTGGGTAATTGCTTAGGTGCTTCGGGATAGTCATGGGCCAGAGGAATATAGACGGCTTTGTTTGCTTCAATGGCAAACGATAAACCAACCAGTTCGGCTTTCATACTATCTAAATCAGTGGTTTCTGTGTCTAAAGCCCATCGCGATGCTTTTTTTAAAATGGTTAACCAATCGGTAAATTCTGTTTTGTTCAGTAACGTTTGATATAACGTTGTCTGAGCCGTCGTGGTTTCAGATACGGTTGTTTTGACGGTTGTATCGTGCGCATCACATTCTTTTAGCCAGGTTTTAAATTCCAATTTTTCAAACCAGGATTTGAGCACTGGCCAGTTTGGAGATTGCGCACGGAGATCGGCAAGTTTTATCGGTAAGTCGACATCTCGTTTAATTGTTACTAAACGCTGCGCTAAAGAAAGTTGATCAAGATGTGCTCTGAGTTTTTCGCCGATTTTTCCTGGAATGTCTGCCGCGTGTGCGACTAAATTACTTAAACTTCCGTAGTGTTGTAACCATTTTGCTGCAGTTTTAGGACCGACCCCGGGTACACCGGCGACATTATCCGAAGTATCGCCTACTAGGGCTAAGTAATCGATGATTTGTTCGGGTGTGACACCAAATTTAGCAAGAACACCCTGCTCATCCAGGTAAGTTTCAGACATCGTATTGACTAAGATGATATGTGCGTTGACTAACTGAGCAAAGTCTTTATCTCCAGACGAAATTAAGATAGGTTGATCGGCCGAAACCAGCTTTTCAGCAAGGGTTGCAATAATATCATCGGCTTCAACACCGGGTTGCAAAAAGCGTGGTAAACCCATTGCATCAATGATCGCATAAAGAGGTTCGATTTGTTGTTGGAGTTCTTCAGGCATGGTCGGACGATTGGCTTTATAGTCTTCACAAAGAGAGTGACGAAATGTTTTTTCCTTCGAATCAAAGACAATGGCTAAATATTCTGGCGTATAGCTTTTGAGTAGCTTACGTAACATATTCACCACTCCGTAAATGGCACCAGTGGGTTGACCTTGTGAGTTGTTCAGGGGTGGGAGTGCATGGTAGGCTCGATATAAATAAGAAGATCCATCAACTAAAATAAGTGGTTTTTTTTTCATTAGCGCCTTTAACCCGTGTCTAAGCAAGAGGGATATGATACCATACGCCCCCTCCCTGCCAAGGAGGGGGCGCTTAGGCGAGAAAGGCGATTTCGATTGATCAATGAGGTGTCTAAATGCGTATTGAGCAAGAAGTAAAATTAGATTTTAAAGATGTGCTGATTCGACCTAAACGCAGTACATTACAAACGCGAGCCGATGTCGATTTAACGCGGCAGTATACCTTTAAACACTCGCAATTGACTTGGCACGGTATCCCAATTATCGCTTCGAATATGGATCATACCGGAACCTTTGCGATGGCTAACCAGTTAGCTAAGCATCAACTGCTGACGGCCATTGATAAATTTGCTCGTTTGGAGGATTGGGAGCGGTTTCAAGCAGAAAATCCAGAAGCGAGCGCCTATTGTTGTGCGACAACCGGTATTAAAAAAGAAGATGAAGCCTTATTAGCCAAAATTTTGCAACGTGTTGCGACGCCTTTTATTTGTATTGATGTCGCCAATGGTTATACGCAACGCTTTGTGGATTGTATCGGTGCGCTACGTGAAAAATATCCAAATAAAATCTTGATTGCTGGGAATGTCGTGACGGCTGAAATGGCAGAAGAGCTTATTTTAGCGGGTGCGGATATCATTAAAGTAGGGATTGGTCCTGGCTCCGTTTGCACTACGCGCCTAAAAACCGGGGTGGGTTACCCACAGCTTTCCGCTATTATTGAATGTGCCGATGCGGTCCATGGATTAGGTGGCCATCTTTGTGCGGATGGTGGCTGTGTTTCACCCGGTGATGTGGCCAAAGCGTTTGCAGCAGGTGCTGATTTTGTCATGCTCGGTGGTATGTTTGCCGGTCATGAAGAATGTGCCGGTGAAAAAATACAGGAAAATGGCACTTGGTATATGCGTTTTTATGGTATGAGCTCGAGAGAGGCAATGCATAAGCACTTTGGACGGATGAATAGTTATCGAGCCAGCGAAGGGCGTTCGGTGAATGTGCCTTATCGTGGCCACGTTGAAAAAACCATTTTAGATATTTTAGGGGGATTACGTTCGACGTGTACGTATGTTGGGGCACAACGTTTGAAAGAGCTTTCAAAACGGACGACGTTTGTCCGGGTGACGCAACAACTCAACGAAGTGTTTTCATTGTTGCAGGTCAATGAAGCGCATCAGGATAAATCTTCTTAAAAACCTTTTTTTCAATTCTGCGCGGCAATGCATACACATGTGTGTGCATTGCCATAGCAAGGAAGGGGAAAGGCGATAACAGAGACTGTCTTTAGATAAAAATCAAGGCTAACTCATTAAATTAAACAAAGTTAGCCTGATTTCAACCTATCGTAAACAATGGGTATTAATTTGCGCATAGCGGACAAGCTATTAATTTTCCATTTGTGCTCCATTTTTTGGGCGTTTGAAAAATTGTTGAATAACAGGATTATTTCTTATTGCGACGAGTGTCGACATATAAAGGATAAGCTTCTCCTGTTTTTGAAAGCGTTTCATCTCCCTTGTAAAACTCTTTTTTTTTATTCTTTCCTCTATTTCCTTGCTTTTTTTCTCGCTTTTTTCATTAAATTGTTGGAAATCTGTTTTTAATTGCTTAATCATTTTATTCAAAGCTTCTCTATTTTCATTAAGTTGCTCAAAAAGTCTTGTTATTTCATTTCGATTACAGCCAAATTTTTTTATTAATTTATCTTTAGTAAAATCCTGATCTTTTTTAGATTGATTAAAAATATTATTCCAGGAACGTTCTAATTTTTCACGATCGCTTTCTAATGCTGAACTTATGATATCCCTATTGCTGTCTGGATGAAAAAACAAGTTTCCTTTTCTATAAATTTTAATGATAGTTTTTGATAATTCTTCTTTCTCTTCCTCATTTTTTTGTGCCCAATCTACTGAATCCAGCAAAGGTTCAATAAAAAGATTATTAAATTCTATTAGCTTTTGTTCAAAAAAATTATTGAATATAAGCGCTTTCTCACTGTTATCCTGAAAAATCTTTGTTTTTAAATCATTCCTTGATTTTTCCATCCATTCTTCTATCTCTTTTATTTTTTTTTCACATAAGGTTTTTGTCGTACTGACAGCGATGGTTGCCGATGGTTGTGTATCACTAGGCTGTTCTGCAAGAGTCGATATTTTTAGGGATAAGTTTTGTTCTGACAAATATTCATCTCGAAAATTTAAACATTTTTTATAATACGACAGCGCTTCAATTTGCTGAGAGATGGGACGGAAGCAACGTTGTAACCAACGGCGCCAAACCGGTTTTTCCTTATATATTTGGATCTTGGCTTCTAATTGTGCAGGAGTTAAATTAAATAACGTTACAGATGTTAAGTCCTTCACATCACATGTTAATAAAGATACACCTTTCGACGGTGAAGGAATATAAATCACATCACACCACCGCTTCATTGACCACCATGCAATGCGTTGAGTAAATTGTTGTTCTAACTGCGCTTGCTCTTTTTCTGCTAGGTTACTTGGCATAGTATATCGTTATTATTTTTATCTAAAAAAAATATTATATACCTAAAAGATAAAAAATAAAAGTTTTTAGTGTATTACACGTGTTTTATCTTTATCTCATCACTAAAAAAGGTTTTATTCCCGTTAAACTGACTAAAAAACAGATTTCCTAAAAATTATTCAAAAAAAAGATTTATCATAAAGATATGTTCGCGTTAATAAACGCGAGTACTCTCCAAAAAGCAAAAAAACTCTAGATATCTAAACAATTTGCAAGTTTGCTGTATGATATAAACTACGAAGGTGTATCTAAGCTAGGGATTTTTTAACTTAAGCAAAAATTTACCTAACTATTGCGAGAGAATGAGGCTGAGCACAATAGTTAGAACAAACAATGTAACGACCCCATTACAACAGTCATCTTGCGAGAAAGTGGATCATTTCGTTGACAGGGGCTTAGAATAAAGGAAAATCAAAAAATGGCTATCGGCGATAGAAAAAACAGCGGAGGTTAACAAGCGATGAACGCGATTCATAAACGACGCTTTGGACTTTTACTGTTTGTGTTAAGTGTGTCCTTTAGCGTTGTGTTCTTAGCGTTGTATGCGTTACGCCAAAATATCATCTTTTTTATACCTCGACGCAACTTGTGACCCAATCTATGGTTGGACGATCCACTCATTTTTTTCGTTTAGGTGGACAAGTTTAGCCAGGTAGTTTACGTTTTCTAGAAGGGAATTTGCATACGGCCTTTGTCGCAGAAGATGCGCAACATCAATGTCAAATTGAATTTTGAGATATTTTACCTGATTTATTTCGTGAGGGACGATGGTGGTGGAAGGTGTTTTCGATCAACAGGGTATGGCCCATGCACGCCAGGTACTTGCTAAACATGGGCAGCGGTATCAGCCACCGAGTTAAAAGAATATTTTTAATATCGTGTTTTAGCGGTGATGTAAAGCGGGTTTTAATTGATAACTATTCGCCTGAACGGTGACAACGTCGGTTAGGCAACAGAAAAGGATGCCACGTTTATGAAGAAACTGAAAATAGCCGCCGCTTTTTTTGTATTCCTGATAGCAATGGGCATTTACCTGTTACTGGACCGTTATCTGACGAATGAAGAAATTTCTTTTTTAGGTTCAAGTCGCTTACAACGCGTATTAGTCATTGATTTAGAAGTCAAAACTCATCAATCGCTATCACGGTTTTTACCGGAGTCAACTGGATTTTTAGTAATTCATGCCGAAAAGGCACCCCAAGAACATCGTGAAGATATCCTAGAAACCAAACATATTTTCGAGCAGTTACAACAAAGTCATAAAAATAGTATTATTGTTTCGGACCCGTTATATCCACAAATAGAAGTCTTATTTTTACAGAAAAAAGTGGTGGGTTTACGTGCGCATTATGTGTCTTTAGCAGAATTACAGATTCGTACCTTATTTTTTGATGCGGATTACCTTCATTATTTTCTACCGCTTTATACTGATCGAGCGCCACATGCGGCGGGTTATGCGGTGCTTGCGGATGGTCGACAAATGCGCAATCCATGATATCCTCGTTGAATAAGATGAATAAAAGGCGTCTATTTTTATGCAGGATAAATTAAACCGTTTACGTGGCATGCTTGAATTAGATATTATTTTGTTAGCCTTTTTAGAGCAACAGTATTTCCAATTAGATCCACAAAACCAAATCACGTTCGAGACATTATTGACGTATTCTGACCAAGATTTGTATCGATGGCTTATCAAGCGCGAGAACGTTCATGATCCCCTCTTGCAAAAGATGATTGACCAGGTTCGTCGATGATAGGTCAAGTTTATCATCTGACGCCTTCTTATCGATTAAGCACGGCTTTCTTCTCACTTACGGTCCTCTCGCTAATTTGTATCTTGATGTTGCCGTGGTCTGGCTGGATAAAAGTGATATTGACCGTGTCGATGTTGGTTTATTGCCATCAACAATTTCAACACCACGTTTTCCGAAAAGACGCACAGGCGCTGGTTGCGTTTTGTTTGAAAAAAGCAGGTGTATGGCAACTGACAAACCGCTTACAACAGCAGCAAATGGCCAGGTTATTGTCTAAAACACGCTGTACCCGTCATGTAGTGATTCTTCATTTTCAGAGTTTGCCTTCCAGTATCGGCAGGACGCAATCTTATTCACTTTTTATTTTAAGCGATAGTCTTCAGAATCAGGCTTTTAAATCACTCTGTAGGCAGTTGCGGATGCTGGGTGGAGTCAATGATGTGCTATAAGTCAGTTTTTTCTTAGCTTATTATTTATCCCATAACAAAAATAATGTATTTAAAGAACAAAAATACAAAACCCTACCTAAATATTAAGCCCTATTTTCCCCAAAACAAATCAAAAAGCCGTTTAACAACGAAAAATAGTGTATGATTAGGTCCAATGAAATTTATATTACCTCACTGTTTGGGGTCAATCGTCTATGTCTGAACTAAAACAAAACGTATCTCAATCGAAGGTTACCGTCACCCACGCGGCGGCGTATAAAGTCTGGTCATTGATTCAAGAAGAGGGAAACTCCCAACTTAAGCTCCGGGTTTTCATTACCGGAGGAGGGTGTTCGGGGTTCCAATATGGTTTTACTTTTGATGAAGAAGACCCAAAAGAGGACGATACAGTTATTCGTTATACACTTTCCACTCCAGAGTCTGAGACAGAAACCAGTGAAGTACTTTTTGTGATTGATCCGATGAGTCTCATTTATTTAACCGGGGCTGAAATCGATTATAAGTCAGACTTAAGTGGCGAACAATTTATCATCCGTAATCCCAACGCAAAAACAACATGTGGTTGTGGATCTTCTTTTTCCGCTTAATACCCTTGATCATGAGTCGTTGCTTCTGCGAAATGGTTGATTTAAGACGTTACGTGATGGTGTCTGAGTAAAAAGTAAAACCGGCTCCCGATTTAGGATAAATGCCACCGAGCACGGTAGCCTGTTTGGCGCCCGTTACGTCCGGGAGGTTACCTGGCTTTCCTTCGAGTGTTTGTTTGTCCATTCTGCGGGAATGCCCAACTGATCACAAGGTATCACGGCATGTGGTTGGCAATGTGCGCTCAAGCGCTGCATCAGATGAGTATTATAAACTCCGCCACCACAAACAAAAATCGAACCTTGGAATGGACGAGGTAGCCATTGCAAAGCTAAGGCGACACTTTTTGCAGTGAGTTCGCATAAGGTAGCCTGAATACTTGCCGGATGAGAGGTATGCGGCTGGGTGTTAAGTTGTTTATTAAGCCACTCCAAATTAAATTGTTCTCGACCCGTACTTTTAGGGGGTGGCGTTTGAAAATAATCTTCGGTTAAAAATTGTTCTAGCAAATCTGGATTGAACGGTTGGCTGGCTGCCCACTGACCTTGGTCATCGAAACGGGTTCCCAAATGTTGTTCTGCCCACTGATCCAAAAGCATATTAGCCGGTCCTGTATCGAAACCGAGAACGAGTTGTGCTGGATTCGCAGGCAAATAAGTGATATTTGCAATACCACCGAGATTGAGAATCAGCCGGTCTTCCTCTTGACTACGAAAAACCATATTATGAAACGCCGGGGTGAGCGGTGCACCTTGGCCACCTGCCGCCATATCACGTCGTCGAAAATCGGCGACGGTGGTAATCCCTGTTCCTTCAGCAATAATATTTGGGTCACCAATTTGTAAAGTAAAAGGATAATCCCGTTGTGGGGCATGAAATATGGTTTGACCATGACTACCAATTGCTAAGATTTCGTCGCTTGAGTAAGACGTTTTTGCTAATAATGCTTGTACGGACTGAGTAAATAATTGTCCCATCCGGACATCTAATTCTGCAAAATCGATCACTGTCGAAGTATTTGCCGCACACAAGTGAGTTAATTCAGTTTTTAATTGCATGGGGATCGGCATTTTATGTGTGACGCAGAGCTGTGGACTTGGATTAGAAAAATCGACCAAGGCGGCATCGATGGCATCCATACTGGTTCCAGACATTAAGCCAATGTAGAGTTTTTTCATTGTGTGATGCCTTAAGGCCAATAAATAAAGTAAGTTCAGTGCGCATTATTCTATTGCAATGGGACCTCAAAAAATAGTACGCTTAGGCTTGAGAGTTAGCTAGGCAGTCGCTGTAATCAAGTTTTTGGAACCTATTGTCTTTTATCTTAGTACTCATTTTGAGCGCTATCCTGATAAAAACAATAATTTTCAGGGGATACATTGCAGAGGAAAGTCCGGGCTCCTTAGGGCAAAGCGCCAGGTAATCCCTGGGAGGTTTAAGCCTACGGAAAGTGCCACAGAAAATAAACCGCCTTAAAAAATAGGTTTTAATCTTTTTTAGGGTAAGGGTGAAAAGGTGCGGTAAAAGCGCACCGCATGACTGGTAACAGGCATGGCAGGGCAAACCCCGCTTGGAGCAAGACCAAATAGGAATCCTAATTGCGTGGCCCGCGCTGGATTCGGGTAGGTCGCTTGAGGTATAAGGTGACGTATATCCTAGATGAATGACTGTCCACGACAGAACCCGGCTTATCGGTTAACTCTCTTTTCTTTATTAAGATGCGATTCTTCATTTAAAAAAAAGAGAGCATGTTTTTTATTTGATCTTGTATTGCGTAGATTTTACGCTCGTTCAAGTTTACTTCTAACTTTTTCCATTTTGTCTCGGTGATTGATAATTGATCGAATCGTTAATATATATTTATATTTCTGATAATTTTTTAAGATAAAATTAAATTGAATAAATATCGAACGCAGCTTGACAAGAAGCATTTTTAATTTCTATAGTGTAATTAAGTGGGAAAAGTGGCTAGATGTGGGAAAAATGGGATAAAAAATGTTTCGTGGCATAAACTCAGTACTGATCGATGCCAAAGGCCGAATTAAATTACCGGCCCGCTATCGACAATTACTGACTTCGGCGATAGAGTGCCCACCTTTGGTGGTGACGATTGATACCGACTCGCCGTGTTTACTACTTTATCCTGCCCAGGAATGGGCAATGATTGAACAAAAAATACAAGCTTTACCGAGTTTTAATCCTGCAGCTCGACGTGTCCAGCGTTTGCTGATAGGTCATGCCACAGAAATTGAATTGGATATGGCCGTATTTTATTGCCTGCGCTCTTAAGAGAGTATGCACATTTGGAAAAGGAACTTCGTATTGTCGGCCAAGGAAAGAAAATTGAGTTGTGGAGCGCAGGAGAGTGGCAGGCTTACCGAACACAATGGCTCGCTGAAACCACCCAACCGGGCGATTTGCCCGATGAGTTACAGACGTTGGCTTTATAAATGAAAAAACAAGAACAACATCAGCCCGTTTTTTTGGACGAAGTTATTCAGTATCTGGCGATCAATCCACAAGGAATTTATGTGGATGCGACGTTTGGTCGTGGAGGGCATAGTCGTTCGCTGTTGCAGAAATTAGGATCACACGGGCGTTTGTTGGTGATAGATAAAGATCCTGCTGCCATAGCCAGCGCTCAGCAGTTGGCGGTACAAGATCTGCGCGTCGAAGTACATGATGGTTCATTCACGTGCATCGCAGCGGTGATAAAAGAGAAAGAGATAAAAGAAAAAATTAACGGAATATTGTTTGATTTAGGGGTTTCCTCGCCCCAATTGGATCAAGCGGAACGAGGCTTTAGTTTTTTACGCGACGGTCCGTTAGATATGCGGATGGATCCACGTTCCGGCATCAGTGCGGCCGAATGGATACAAACGGTACGTGAAGAGGATATGGTACGAATTTTTAAAGAATATGGAGAAGAACGCTACGCAAAACGTATTGCGCGGGCGATTGCTCACTTACGGAACGAAACGTCGATTACTACGACTAAGCAGTTAGCCGATATCGTGAGTGAAGCACATCCGCATTGGGAAAAACATAAACACCCCGCAACACGGGTGTTTCAAGCAATACGTATTTGGATCAATAACGAATTTGGGGAATTAACGATGGCTTTAAAACAAAGTTTAGAAGGGTTAGCGGTGGGGGGGCGCCTGGCCGTAATTAGTTTTCACTCATTAGAAGATCGTATTGTGAAACAGTTTATACGTGAACAGGCGTGTGAACCCAATGCGTTGAAATGTTTACCTATGACCACGCCCGCGCATTTTCAACCACGTTTGAAAGTGCTTACCCGTGGCATCAAAGCCGATGCGCAAAAGATAGATGAAAATCCGCGTTGTCGAAGTGCCGTATTACGTGTTGCGGAGAAAATACGATGAATGCAGCAACTCGATCTTTTTCACGCGGCACGGCTCTGACTTGGGGCAAAAGTCAATTTTGGCGATGGACATTGACTCGACAAACCACTTAGCTTGGCGGTGCTTGCTTCAGCATTATCAGTGATTTATGTGAAAGCGGCACAACGTAATTTATATAGTACGTTAGAAACCAATCAACAAGAGCATCAACAACTTAAAGTGCAATGGAGTCAGTTATTGTTAGAAGAAAACACCTGGGCAGCGCCGGCCCGTATTCAGGCTTTAGCGCAAAAATCGCTTAAAATGAAAATGCCACAAATCAATGATACGATTTTACTGACCGAATTCGCTGACCAATAATCTGTTCTCATGGGAATACGCCGCACTAAAAAAACGAAACGTATTCCCTTTTCGGCTAAATTCCGTTTAGGTGTTTTGGTCAGTGTTCTGTGTTTAATTCTTTTAGGATTAATCGCGCGATTAATTGATCTGACTGTAATCAATCGAAAATTTTTGCGTGCTCAGGGTGACGCGCGAACCGTCCGTCAACAAGTAATTCCTGCGCATCGGGGTATGATTCTGGATCGACAAGGTGAGCCCTTAGCCATTAGTTCTCCTGTTAAAGCGGTGTGGATTGATTCTAATACTTTCAAAGCCAATCGAGAACAACTTCAGGTATTAAGTCTTTTATTGCAAGTATCAATACCTACCTTAAAAAAACAAATCCAACATGCCAAAAACAAAGAATTTTTTTATTTAAAACGGGGCTTAAGCCCACAACGAGCGGCCTTGATTAAAAAACTCAAGATACCCGGGCTTTTTTTTCAAGAAGAGTATCACCGCTATTATCCCGAAGCCGAGGTGATGGCCCATGTGCTTGGACGAACGAATATTGACGATCAAGGGCAAGAAGGATTAGAGCTGGCATACAATGATTGGTTAGCGGGTCGACCCGGATCGAAAAAAGTGATTAAAGATCGTTTCGGACATGTTGTGGCCGAAGTGGGGCCTCTGCGTGTTCCACAGCCAGGCCATCCTTTACAAATCAGTTTGGATCGTAAACTGCAATACACCGCTTACCAAGCCTTAAAGTCGGGTGTAGACAGTTATCAAGCCGATGCGGGATCGATTATTGTTTTGGATGTTGTCACCGGTGAAATCTTAGCGATGGTTAATTGGCCTGCTTATAATCCGAATGATTGTATTCAACTGCAAAAAGGAGGAGATGGTCGTTATCGTAATCGGGCTTTGACCGACTTATTTGAACCGGGTTCGACGATAAAAAGTTTTAGTATGGCCAGTGTCTTGGCCAGCGGACGCTTTACACCACACACTCAGATTGATACTTCTCCAGGTTGGATGATTGTTGCCGGCAAACGAATCATGGATGAAAAAAACAATGGGGCGATGGATTTAACTAAGATTTTACAGATTTCCAGTAATATGGGTATGTCGAAATTAGTGTTATCTTTGCCCCCGGATAATTTATGGCAAACGTTGCACGCGGTGGGGTTTGGTCAGATCACAGACAGTCATTTTCCGGGCGAGCGAAGTGGTCAATTACCGCATTATAAAATATGGAATCCCTTTGTGTTAGCGACGCTTTCTTTTGGTTACGGTCTTTCTGTAACAGCATTACAATTAGCGCAAGCTTACGCAATATTAGCACATCACGGCGTGAAAATCCCGGTATCTTTTCTTAAAGTGCAAGGTGCACCGCCACAAGGCCGTACGGTACTCAAACCACAAGTCTGCCAGCAAATCTTAGATATGTTAGAGTCGGTTTTAGCGAAAGGAGGCACGGCACCTTTAGCACGTGTTCCCGGTTACCGAGTGACGGGCAAAACCGGTACAACACGTATCGTCGGCGCACATGGTTATGAAAAACATCACTATAATAGTTTTTTTATTGGTATCGCCCCCGCGAGTCGCCCACGATTGGTGGTCGCTGTGGTGTTACATAATCCTAAAGGGAAAAAGTATTATGGTGGATATACGGCTGGACCAATCTTCTCACAAGTGATGCGTAATGCGTTGCATCTTCTGAATGTTCCACCGGATGATATCACCAGTTTTAATCAAATCTCCTGACTACTTTTTTAAAGTGATCCATCAAAACTGAACGGTTTTCTTATTAAGTTAAATTCTATAGAAATAGGAAAATAGACCTTAAACAATAAATTAAAGAAAAAACAGCTATTTTTTTCAAAAAATCGAGAAAAGTAGCTGTTAACCTATATTGAATTTGTATGCGAATAATCTTAGAATTTTTAAGGAAGGCGTATTTGTACGGTCAGATTGAGAATTATCAGCCATGGAATTTTTTTTGCTTTGTTCACTTCTATCCTGGTTAAGATTTGTGTAGGTATAGGTATTGGCTCAAAAAAAGATGAGGGTGAACTTTTAGCAGTTAACGTTCCTTGCTCCATTGGAGTTGGGCTAGGTTGTGTAGAGTTTGTATTTGTAGGCGCTTTACCTAAATATCTTAATTTTCTATTCTTAATAAGATCTTGGATTTCTGCTTGAAAATTCTGATGTTGTTTAGATTGAAATTTTAAAGTGTAAACTGTTAATGGAAAGCCAGCTTTACACACTTCTTGTTTAACGTCTTCGGGTAAATTTTGATTCTCGGTGGCCGCTAAAAATTCTTCCTTATTTTTATAACTTCTGATGTTGGCTATTTTTCCAGTAACTTCTCTATAAGCTATCATTGATAGAATGGATTGTTTTTTGTTTATCTTCACCACATATCTCCACAACTGGCCCGTAGATATTTTTAGTATTACCTTGGGCTACTACTAGTACAGCAGAGCGGGATCTTGCTTGCTTGTTTGTTTGTGCTGTCGCTGAATTAATCGAATCTATCCATATTTGTTTCTCTTCATATAATTCTTCGTTATCAATGCCTATATACTAGAGGTCTTCATTACTTAGCCCCATCACCGTCGAAAAGCTTTCCTTATTGGAATTAATGAAATAAAAGTCATGCGGAACCGAAGAGCCTGTGATAGCGTGCGTGGATGAACGAAGCAGGTAAATCATCATTCCGTATAGTCATGTTATTCTGAAGTGAATGTTAGCTTTTTACTATGTTCATCTCCTCATTGAAATAGTATGGGTAGTTTGCTCAACATGAGTTTGTTTTTCAATATGATTGACGAACATTCGTGTTTTAAAAGTAGTCTCTTTATCGCTAAAAAGCTTTTGAATACAATGAAAAATATTCATTAACGTCTTTATGCCAGGTTTGTATCGTTCTTTATCTATTATGTTGCCATAATCCTTTTCCCATCTATCAAATTTTCTTTCTAATTCTTCTGGCGTTATGTTTAGCGGCAATTTATTCACCCGTTTCTTTAACTGCTCAACGGCTTGCTGCTTACTGTCACCTGGCATTAAGAAAAAAGTAGATACATATCTACTTTTTTCTTTCCCTAGATCTAGCTTATTTTTTTCAAAAGCGTCAATAATTTTTTTAAGTCATTGAGCCAATTTTATTTTTTCAGGTACTAACAGTAGTAAATTCCCAGCATTTTCCTTAAACCTAAGCAGCTCACTAACTTCTTTAAGTGTACAATCGGGGTGTTCCCAATCTTCTAAGAAGATTTTAGTTATAGCCTTTTTAAATGTTTTCTCAAATGAAGCGCCCGCCTCGTTCGGTGGAACTTCTTTTATTTAAAGAAACTGAGTTAAGTTTTTAAAGTAGTCAATTTTTTATTCATCAGAATCGGTTGTTCTTAACATAAAAAAGAATTTATAAATTAACCTTTTTAAGGTAGGATCTTTAGCAAACAAATTATTTATTTTTGTTTCAAAATTCTGATTAATATTCCCCTTTAAAATCTCATCTACAAGCTCATATTCTTCTAATTCATATCTTGTTGTATAGTTATCATTATTTTTTTCTAAAATATTTTTTTTGAGCGCTAACATTTCACTAAGTAATTGCTGTTTTAAATAGTTATCTTTTATGGTTTTTTCCATAATTCTTGTATTTCACAGCATTCACGCTTCTATTTTTTATAAAGCTGACGTATGGTATCTGAAGGATTATTACCCGTCCTGGCAGCAAGTTGTTGGATAGGTTTTTTGTGTCCATTGATTATACTTATTACCTTTCCTTCCCACGAAGTTAAATAACTGAGTATAGTTTCTTTCGCTTTTTGAAAATAATTACCTCATTCTAGTTTATCTTTAAATTTTCCCAGCTGCTCACTTAGCTCGCTAGTGTTATCTAGAGTGTGATCTTGAAAAGTATTGGATTGTAATTTGTCTAATTCTATGCGCCATTCAGAAATAAGCGATTTTAACTCTTCACAACGGGGGCAATGTGATTCAAGTTGTGTAAATCGAGCCTCAATATCCGCTCGTTGTTCTTGATTAGCCTGATAAATAGATTGAAATGATTTAAAGGATGTAATAAATCTCGCTATATAAAACTCATTGCTTAATTCCTCACTAAGCTTTTTAATCGTTTCTTCTGTTGGGAGATTACTACTTATTATTTTATTCGCATGTGTTTGAGCGAATTCAATAGTAGATTTAATTTCTGCTAGCGAGATAGGTATCTCTAATCTTCGATGAGAAGCTTTCAAGTCCCTTCTCTTTTTCTGTTAACAAGGCTTGAGTAAAATCTTGTAATAGCTTTGACATTTGGTCATTTAATTTTGAGGAAACTTCATCAATTTTTTGAGTTATGTTTATCACGTGTTTTTTAGCTCTGCATTGGAGAGCTTAGGTGGAAGACGATTTATGAATTTATTAAGATCATGTAGCTCTAATTAGTTTGTTAAAAAAGCTGAATAAGCTGTGTGTTCGCTTATTGCCTTCAGATACGTATTGATACTGGTTTGCCAACGATCCATATTGGATTGAATAAACTTTCTAATTTTAATAAATTTATTTATTATTATTTTGGTTATTAATTTAATTGATTTATAACAGCGGAACCTTAAAAAATTATTAATAAGGTTATCGGTGGACGGAAAGAAAAGGCACTGTTAAAAATTAATCTAATAGTAGACTTTTTGGTTATCAAGTTGTTTGCTAGACTCTGAACAGTTTGATAATCCACTGGGAAAAAGAAATCGTTTTAGGAGTTTTCAGAATAACGCTTAAATCTGGGTGGCTACGGTAATTACTTATTTGTTTTTATTATATTATGAAGACTATACATCGAGGAGAAATGTTGGCTAATCGTTCGATGAGCTATATTTGGGTTTTAGTTAAGTGGTATACGTTCACTTGTTCGGATAGTTTTTGTGCTTTTTCTCATCAAGGAGATGGCCAAAATTGTTCGTGAGAAGCGTCATCTCCTGGGATCAACGGTTCCTTATAACTTATTTTATTGTTCAAAAGTATGAAACTTAAAAGATCAATCTAATCGAATAAATAGCTATTTCTCCGATTTTTGAAAAAATAGCTATTTTTGAGTATTAAATTTAAACGCAAGTACGTTTAGATTGAGCGGCTGCAACCAAAAGAGTGTAATTTGCTCGCTTGTCCATATTTATATTCGTTATCTTCATCTGTATTCTTGCTTGTCCGACTCGGAGTAGGTTGTGAAAAGAAGAGAAATTGTGCATAAATAAACTGTTCTTGAGGTTTTTCAACGAGACGTATCTTTTTGTCTTTAATAAGTTCTTGGATATCTTTTTGTGATTTAAAGTTGGTAAAGTGTTGAGGGGTAAATATTAACGTTCGGACTTCTAATAGAATTTTTATTCTGATTGAGTGACGTTTGAAGGAATTCCGGTAAAGTTAAGTTTGGTTCGTTTTTCTTTAATTCTTCAATATTTTCATAACATTTGCTTTCAATAGGTTGATGGGTTGTACCCAAGGCAGTAGCGAGATAAGCCTGATCGATAGTTTGGATTGTTTTTTCTTGCTCCTCCGGAGAAATAGCCAGAAAACAGGAAGTAGTTTCGTCAGTATCTTCAGTTTTTTTTCAATCAATTCTTCCCATTCTTTTTGCGTCATCGTGGATAATTTTGCAAGAAATTCTTGACGCTTCGCTTGAAGTTCTTTTTGTGTAGTTTCTTCCTTTCTATGTAGCATTCCAATGATTTGTTGGAGAGTATGCTTCTTGAGTTCAATCAGTGACTTTATATGTAAAAAAGCCATCAATTTTTTTAGCATTTCTTTATCTGTTGCTTCAGTTATTTCTATAATATGCGGCATAATCAATAATCCTCTTTATCTTTTGAACATAAGATAATAACGAATATTTATTTTATCTTTAATAATGCTTGCTATCAAATTAAATTGAACAGGATTATTTGTTTTGGATGTCGATCAAGCGCACGAGAAAAAAATAGGATACATTATTTACTCGTGAACCAAGACTGATAAATAAAACAGAAAGGCTATACGCCGTGATTAAAATACGTTATAACTTCGTTAAGATAATCAATTTCATTATTTATTCTTAATGATGTCAGTTAATAGAGGACAAGATTCGTATCGAATCTCGAAAAAGTATCAGCCCTGTTTAAACATATCGTTATGAAAAAACAACAATTTATTCTCATTGTTGAAGATGAACCCGCTATTCGTGACATGTTGATCTTCATTTTTAAAAAGACTACTTTTCACATCATTGAAGCGGAGAGTGTGCAGATCGCCCAACAGAAGATAGCGGATCAAGTTCCGGATTTAATTCTTTTGGATTGGATGTTACCTGGAAGAAGCGGCATCGATTTTATTCAGCAGATACGTCAAGATTCGTATTTAAAAGACATCCCGATTATTTTACTGACCGCCCGTGCCGAAGAAGACAGTAAAGTACGTGGATTGCAGGTCGGTGCGGATGATTATGTGACGAAACCTTTTTCACCGCGTGAATTGTTAGCACGCGTCGATAGTGTGATTCGGGTCGTGGTCCTCTCCACACACTCAATGGGATGATAACCTTCAAAGCATTACAATTAGATACACAGCAGTGCTTGGTGACGATTGCGCAACAACCGTTGCCGTTAACTTCTTTAGAGTATCGGTTGCTCTATTTCTTTATGAAGCATCCCAATAAAGTATATACTCGTGACAAGCTTTTGACCTATCTTTGGGGCGGAGGATGTGACATCAATGAACGAAGCGTTGACAGTCAAATTAAACGGCTTCGTAAGCGGCTTGCACCGCAAGGTTATGATCGTTATTTAAAAACGGTTCGTGGTCTGGGTTATCAATGGCAACAAACTTCATCTTAAAAAAAGCGTTTTTATGAATGCCACGTCATCCCATCTTCAGCAACTTTTAGCGTCACTTCCTCAACCTGTGTTGGTCCAACACTTGGAACGGATGCGTCAGGATTTTGTGGCCAATGTTTCACATGAGTTGCGGACACCGTTAACCGTTATTCAAGGTTATTTAGAATGTTTGCTCGATACTGCTTCGGCCTCACAGGAAGAACAAGCGATCTATCAGCATATGCAGCAACAAGCGCTCCATATGGGCGTGCTTGTCGAAGATTTGCTTTTGCTTTCCCGTTTAGAAGATCATTATACCCCGGTACACGATCATAAACAGATTGATGTGCCGAAACTACTCAACATTCTGATTCAAGAAGCACATTATTTAAGCGGGGCAAACCAGCACCGAATTACTCATCGAATTTGTCGACAATTATTTTTAAAAGGAATCGAAGGTGAGATTCGGAGCTTGTTTTCGAACTTAATTTTTAATGCGGTCAAATATACGCCAGAAAAAGGACAGATTAAAATCGCCTGGTATCCCACTCAACAGGGGGCTTGTTTTAAAGTAGAAGATAATGGTATAGGGATTGCTGAAAAACATATTCCTCGTTTAACGGAACGCTTTTATCGAGTGGATAAGGCGCGTTCACGAAGTAGTGGTGGAACGGGATTGGGTTTAGCGATTGCCAAGCACGTTTTAATCCGCCATGATGCGCAGCTTAAAATAAAAAGTCAGTTAAAAAAGGGGAGTTGTTTTCAATGTATTTTTCCGGAAAAACGGATTCGCCTTAAAAAGACCTTATGCAAAAAGACTGGCAAATCCTATTAAAAGAGGCGCTGACTTCGCCCACTGAACTCATTCTGCAATTGGAGCTAGATCCACAGCTGATTCCCGCTGCGGAACAGGCGGCGCAATACCTTCCGTTGCGTATTCCGCGTGGTTTTTTAGCGCGTATTAAAAAGGGTGATCCAAACGATCCGCTGTTACGGCAAATTCTACCCCTTGCTGTCGAACAACAATCGATGATCGGTTATAGCCACGATCCACTCAATGAACAAGCCAGCAATCCTTGCTCCGGATTACTGCATAAATACGCCGGACGGGTGCTTGTCACGTTGACCAGTGCCGGTATTGTTTTCGACGTTACTTTCCTTATGCAAATAATCGTGCCGGCGGCGCAGCGTGGCAAGCGATTCTGGCTTATATCCAAGCCGATACGACTATCGAGGAAGTTATTTTTAGCGGTGGCGATCCATTATTGGCACAGGATGCGTATTGGAAGCGTTGTCTAGATGAGTTAGAACAAATTGCCCATGTTCAAACACTCCGTATTCATACGCGAACTCCGATTGTATTACCCGAACGGATTACGGATGATTTTGTCCAGATCCTGACCGCGACTCGTTTTCAGGTGGTGATGGTCTTTCACACGAATCATGCCCAAGAGTTGGATGTATCGGTCGCTTCTGCGGTGCAATGTTTACGCCAAGCCGGTATTACTTTGTTGAATCAAGCGGTCTTGTTACGTGGGGTCAATGATAATGCTTCTACCTTGATCGAATTAAGTCAGACGTTATTTCGCTGCGGTATTTTACCGTATTATTTACATCAACTCGATAAAGTACAAGGCGCACAGCACTTTGCTGTTGACAAAGAAACAGCGCGCTGCTTAATTACGGCACTGCAAGAACACTTACCCGGTTATCTGGTTCCGAAGTTCGTTTATGAGTTTTTTAACTTAGAAGCCGGTTGTTTGCTGAACAGACTTATCATTTTCCATGCAATCACATACAATAGCTCCACAAATTAGACCCGCCATTGAATTAATAAAGAGGGGAGCTTATGTCCAATCATCGAAACACCCGGACTGAAACCGACAGTATGGGCGCGATTGAAGTACCGGCTGAACAGTACTGGGGTGCACAAACCCAACGTAGTTTGCATCATTTTGCGATTGGTCAAGAAGTGGTGCCTTTAGCCGTGATTCATGCGTTGGCGATTTTAAAAGCGGCGGCGGCCAAAGCGAATCAGCAATTAGGGCTTTTGGCTCCCGAAAAAGCGCAGTGGATTATCCAAGCGGCTGAAGAAGTTCGTCAAGGTTTGCATGATCAAGAATTTCCATTGCGCGTTTGGCAAACCGGTAGCGGTACGCAGAGTAATATGAATGTCAATGAAGTGATTGCGAATCGTGCGATTGAGTTAGCAGGCGGAAAACGAGGGAGTAAAACACCGATTCACCCAAATGATGATGTCAATAAATCACAAATGATACGTTTCCAACAGCGATGTACATTGCTGCGGCGACAGCGTTGGTCAATCAATTAAACCCAGCACTAGAAGAGTTGAAAAACGGTTTAGCCGAGAAGATCGTTGCTTTTCAAGATATTATTAAAATAGGGCGTACCCATTTACAAGATGCGGTGCCTTTAACATTAGGACAAGAATTTTCGGCATATGTCGATCAACTCACTGCAGCGCAACAAGCGATGACACAAAGTTTATCGGGTTTATATGCCTTAGCGATTGGTGGAACCGCCGTGGGTACGGGTTTGAATACGCATCCAGAATTTGCCGAGTTAACCGCACAATTTATTGCCCAGGCGACGCAACAACCGTTTGTCTCGGCGCCGAATAAATTTTCCGCGCTGGCAGCGCATGATGCGTTAGTGTTCGCCAGTGGAGCATTAAAAATGTTAGCGTGTGCGTTGATGAAAATTGCCAACGATATTCGCTGGTTGGGTTCTGGTCCGCGGAGTGGTTTAGGTGAACTGATTTTACCGGAAAATGAACCGGGTTCTTCAATTATGCCTGGAAAAAGTCAATCCAAACCCCAATGATGGTGTGTGTTCAGGTGATGGGGAACGATGCGGCGATTGGTTTTGCGGGCAGTCAAGGTAACTTTGAGTTAAATGTGTTTAAGCCGGTTATGATTTATAACTTTTTGCAATCGGTACAGTTGCTGAGTGATGCCTGCCGTTTGTTCAATCGTTATTGTGTCACCGGTTTACAAGCGAATGAAACACGCATTGCCCAGTTTTTAGGCCGTTCGTTAATGTTAGTCACCGCACTCAATCCCGTATTAGGTTATGATAAAGCAGCACAAATCGCACATAAAGCCCTTCATGAAGAAAGTAGTTTACGGGAAGCCTGTTTAGCGTTGGGTTATTTAAGCGCAGAAGAGTTCGATACGATTGTTGACCCCAAAAAAATGTTGGGACCCAAAGAGATATCGGTTAAATAATCGGTGTACGGCTTCTCGATCACCGAGAAGCCGTCATTTGATTGCTTTCCTGTAAACAACCGGCAATTACCGCTGCACAGGCACCACTTCCGCAAGCCTCGGTTTCACCTGCTCCCCGTTCAAAAACCCGAGCAGAGAGACTCTGCGGCGATTGAATGCACACGAATTCAACATTCGTGCCCTCGGGGAAAAGGGGGTGGGTTTTATCATTGAGATAAGTGCCTAATTCAGTCACCGGGGCTTGGGCTAAATCGCTGACTTCGATCACACAATGTGGATTACCCACGGATAGTGCACAAAACTGAATATCGCCCCAGGGGGTCGTTGTCGAATAAAATGGACCACTTTGCTCGTGATGGATTGGAATATAGTTTTTTATCGTTGATTATGTTCGCGAGTGATCACGATCAATCCTTTTTGAGTCATCAAGCGAATTTGTTGCGCAGAGCGATTCAGTTTATTCTGAAATAAATAATCGGCGACGCACAGTGAACCATTCCCACATTGTCCGACTTCATGACCATCTGCATTGAAAATGCGATAACTAAAGTCGGCCTGCGGATCAGTGATAGATTCAATGAGTAAGAGTTGATCAAACCCCACACCACGTCGCCGATCTGCCCAATGGGTGATGAGGTGGGTTTCTGGCTGAAAAGATCGGTTCAGGTTGTCGATCAGCATGAAATCATTACCCAGTAAATGCATTTTTGTAAAAGTCACTGCCATGATAATTGTATTCCTCAAAAAACCGTCTCGTTCTTAAAAATTTTCCGGATGAAAAACGGATTGAAGTTGTTTGAATTAACCGTCAAGGTCAACCACTGATCCATCTTGCTGAAGTTCATCCATCCAGCTTCTTTCCAAAGGTTCACGGCGACGAATTAAGGTACTTTGCTTCCCCTGGACAAAGACTTCGGCACACCGTGGTCGCGTATTGTACTGCGAGCTCATTGAAAACCCATAGGCACCGCAATCATATACGACTAAGTAATCACCACCTTCAATTTGTAAGAGGCGATTTTTACCTAAAAAATCGCTGCTTTCACAAATCGGACCGACGACATCATATTTTTTTTCAGGCAAATAGGGTTTTTGAATGACCGAGCCAATACGCTGTTCAGCTTGATACAATGCTGGACGTAAGAGTTCCGTCATTCCGGCATCGACAATCGCAAAGTGGTGATCGAGATTGGTTTTCAAATACTCTACGCGTGTCACTAAAATACCGGCTTGTCCAATCAATGCTCGTCCAGGTTCAATGATCAAACGTAAGGCAGGATCGCGACCGGCTAACTTTTTAATGATCGCCTGACCATAAGCCTGTGGCGTCGGGACGCTTTCTTGATTATAGGCGATACCTAAGCCACCACCGATATCGATGTGCTTTAAGTGAATCGATTCAGCCGCTAACGCTTCTAAAAAGGGCGAGAGTGTCGTTAATTGCGAACCCAGATGACAAGCAATACCTTCTATTTTGAGATGAGGAGATTGCGCGGCGAGCCGATATAAGGCACACGCTTCTTGTTCGCTGACGCCAAACTTACTGGTTTTAATTCCCGTGGTAATGTAAGGATGGGTGTTTGCATCAATATTTGGGTTAATACGTAATGCAATCGGGGCTTGAATGCCTAACGCGGCGGCTTGGGCTTCGATCTGTTGCAGTTCTTCTCGAGACTCAACATTAAAACACCCGATCGATGCTTGTAAGGCCGCACGAATTTCAGCGATACATTTTCCTACGCCTGAAAAAACACATCGTGTCGGATCACCCGAGGCCGTGATCACACGTGCTAATTCACCGCCGGAAACCACATCAAAGCCCGCACCTTGTTTTGCGAGCAAACGCAGCAGGGCTAGATTCGAATTCGCTTTTACCGCATAACAAATTTGATGTGGATAGTCTTGTAGTGCTGTCGTAAAAGCGACCCAGCGTTGTTGTAACACCGCATTAGAATAAAAATAGCAGGGACTGCCGTACTGTTGCATTAAAGACAGAACCGGAATATCTTCGATATATAATTGATTTTCTTGATAAGAAAAAGCCATTAGTGTGTATTCGATTGAGAGGAAGCGGGAACATGGATAGGCGGGGGCTGATCCGGGAGATATAAAGGACCCATTTGCCCGCAAGCACTCAAAAATAAGGCAAGTAAAAAACAGCTATAAGTGGTTTGTCGTGCACGCATCTTATTTTTTACCCATATTGGTTATGACACTTAAGAGTGCCTATATATACTTGATTCAGTTTGATTTTAATCAGCAGGCGGTTTTTTTATTCTGTAGGATGGTTTGAATGTCGAATCCAAAGAGCGATTCACTGCCTTATATTGAAGTGAATCCATTGCGAGCGCCTTCAGCGAGTATTATTTGTTTACATGGTTTGGGTGGCGATGGGCATTACTCAGCGAAGATGGCGCGAACCCTCGCCTTGGGGATGGGCATCCGTTTTGTTTTTCCGCATGCGCCGGTGCGCCCGATTACGTTAAATGGCGGTATTCCGATGCGTGCTTGGTATGATTTGCATGGTTTTGCTTTTGATTCAATGGAAGATGAATCCGGAATTCGTGCCGCAGAGCAAAGTTTGTTGAATTTAATTGATCAAGAAGTTGCACGCGGTATTCCGGCTAAACGGATTATCTTGGCGGGGTTTTCACAAGGCGGCGCGATGGCGTTGCACACGGCATTGCGTTGCGCGCATTCGTTGGGAGGTATTTTAGCGTTATCGACGTATTTACCCTTACATCGTTGCTTGGCAAAGGAAGCTAACCCGGCAAATAAAGCAACGCCTATTTTTATGGCACATGGTGATCAAGATGATATTGTCGCGCCCGCGTTAGGGGAATATTCTTATCATTGTCTAAAAGCCTTAGCGTAT
The DNA here is from genome assembly GCF_000257395.1 of Rickettsiella massiliensis 20B. Classification (GTDB taxonomy): domain Bacteria; phylum Pseudomonadota; class Gammaproteobacteria; order Diplorickettsiales; family Diplorickettsiaceae; genus Diplorickettsia; species Diplorickettsia massiliensis. The sequence goes on along the minus strand of NZ_AJGC01000001.1, from coordinate 208,272 downwards.
CCGGTTGAATTTAATCGCTATCCGATTGGACACAGCATGTGTTCCAAAGAGTTAATGGATATTACCCAGTGGCTGAAAAAACGCTTACAAAAATAAAGAAAAACCCGTTATACTCCGATGCGTAGCGACTTTGACCTGTTGTCGTTAAACGAGGTCAGTCGTTTTTTCTGGATCAATGTGGGCGCGAACTGTTTATTTACCAAAGATGAACCAGGGTTCAACAGCACGTGAGTAGCCAATTCCAGAAGGTAGAGAGTAATAATTCTAAAGAAGGCAAGCTAATTACGTCATGCAGAACATTCGGAATTTTTCAATTATTGCGCATATCGATCATGGTAAATCGACTTTAGCCGATCGTTTAATTCAGGTGTGTGGGGGCTTGAGCGAGCGGGAGATGTCGGCACAAGTATTAGACTCCATGGATTTAGAACGTGAACGGGGAATTACGATCAAAGCACAAAGCGTCACTCTCAATTATACGGCACAGGATGGTCAAGTTTATCAGCTGAACTTTATTGATACACCCGGACATGTGGATTTTTCGTATGAAGTGTCTCGTTCGTTAGCGGCGTGTGAAGGCGCGCTCTTAGTGGTCGATGCGGCACAAGGTGTCGAAGCGCAAACGGTTGCGGTGTGTTATACCGCCATTGAACAAGGACTGGAAGTGCTGCCTGTTTTAAATAAAATTGATTTACCCCAAGCCGAACCAGAACGGGTGATCCATGAAATTGAAGACATTATTGGCGTGTCGGCAACGGCTGCGGTGCGTGTCAGTGCAAAGACTGGGTTAGGGGTAACGGAGCTTTTAGAGCAACTTGTGCGGACGATCCCACCACCACAAGGCGATCTTCATGCACCCTTGCAAGCGTTGATTATTGACTCATGGTTTGATCCTTATCTTGGGGTCGTTTCGCTTGTGCGGATTAAAAATGGTTGTCTGAAAGTCGGAGATAAAATTCAGGTGATGTCGACAGGACGAGCCTATATCGCCGATAAATTGGGTATTTTTACCCCGAAACGCCAAGAGCAAGTGTTACTCAATGCTGGCGAGGTCGGTTTTGTAATCGCGGGCGTGAAAGATATTCATGGTGCACCGGTTGGCGATACGTTAACTCATGCGGCGCACCCGGCGACTGCGGCGTTACCGGGGTTTAAACGTGTGCATCCGCAGGTTTTTGCTGGACTATTTCCGGTGAATGCAGAAGATTTTGCTAGTTTTCGTGAAGCCTTAGAAAAACTGAGCCTAAATGATTCGTCTCTGTTTTATGAGCCGGAAACCTCCGAGGCATTAGGATTTGGTTTTCGTTGTGGTTTTTTAGGCTTGCTGCACATGGAGATTGTGCGATATGGATTTGATCACGACGGCACCGACGGTGGTGTATGAAGTCGTCGATCATCAAGGGAATGTACGACGTATCGATAATCCCGCCGATTTACCCCCAGTGACACACTATTCAAAGTATACGTGAACCGATTGTGGTGGCGAATATTCTTGTCCCGCAAACCCACTTGGGTGCGGTGATGACGTTATGTAATGAGAAACGTGGCGTACAAACGAAACTCCATTATACGGGGCAACAAGTCTCTTTATCTTATGAAATAGCGATGAGTGAAGTGGTGCTCGATTTTTTTGATCGGCTCAAATCGTTAAGTCGAGTACGGTTTCAAGAAGCGGATCTGGTGAAGTTGGATATTCTGATTAATGGTGATAAAGTCGATGCCTTGGCACTGATGGTGCATCGTAGCCAAGCGCAATATCGAGGTCGACAACTCGTAGAGCGGCTTCGAGAGCTGATTCCACGCCAAATGTTTGAAGTCGCATTACAAGCGGCGATTGGAGCCCATATTATCGCGCGCGAAACTGTAAAAGCGTTGCGTAAAAACGTCTTAGCAAAATGTTACGGAGGAGACGTTTCACGTAAACGGAAGTTGCTGGAGAAGCAAAAAGCCGGTAAAAAACGCATGAAACGTGTTGGGCGCGTTGAAATTCCACAACAGGCTTTTCTTGCTGTCTTGCAACGAGAAAAGAAATAAGCTTTAGATAAAAAGGTCGCTATGAATTTTGAACTTTTACTGACTGGCGCGGTGATTCTCACTGGTTTGCTCGCTGTGGTGGACCGTTTCTTATTTAGAAATCGGCATCCTGCGCAAGGAGCCACCAAATCTCCGTTGGTTTTTGAGTATGCACGTTCTTTTTTTCCAGTTTTATTACTGGTTTTGTTACTGCGTTCTTTTTTAGCGGAACCTTTTCGTATTCCTTCAGGTTCAGAAAAACCGGCTTTATGGGTCGGGGATTTTATTGTGACCAATAAGTTTGCTTATGGTTTACGTTTGCCGGTACTTCATCATAAACTGATTGCTGTAGGGGAGCCTAAGCGAGGCGATGTACTCGTTTTTCTCTGGCCACGCGATCCGTCAACCTACTTTATTAAACGGGTTGATTGGTTTGCCGGGCGATGAAATTCATTATGCAAACAAAATATTAACGATTAATGGCCAGCACGTACCACAAACTTTTTTAGGTACGGCCCGTGATCATGATGATGAGACAAAAAGTTGGCCCGTTTTATTAAAGCAAGAAAATTTACTTGGTGTAAAACACCCAATTTATTTACGTCCTGATCAACCCAGTGGCGATTTTTCGATTAAAGTACCACTCGGGCATTATTTTGTGATGGGTGATAATCGTGATAATAGTTACGATAGCCGTTATTGGGGGGTTGTTCCGGAAAAATACTTAGTGGGTAAAGCGATGTGGGTATTTTTTAGTTGGGACGGCGAACATCATAAAATACGTTGGGATCGAATCGGTCTACGTATTCATTAATACTTAGTATCGGATAATCTAAGAATAAAAAAATAATCAAGATTCAAATTTTAGTGTCGCCGTATTTTTATTTGTGTTCATGAAGAGGTGAGGGTGAGTTCCGCTATCGGTACGTTGTGTAAAGATTTAGATTACTCGTTTAACGATCCGGAGTTACTTGAAGATGCATTAAGTCATCGCAGTTTTCGAGGTAATAAGAATAATGAACGCTTAGAATATTTAGGCGATGCCGCATTGAATTTTGTCATTGCGGCAGCGCTATTTCGGCAAAATGCACAAGCCAAGGAAGGAGAGTTGAGTCGGTTGCGCGCCAATTTGGTGCGTGGTGAAACGTTAACCGATCTTGCGCAGGAATTTCGTCTGGGTCAATATTTACATCTTGGTGCCGGCGAAGTAAAAACCGGGGGTGCTCAACGCAAATCAATTTTAGCCGATGCGATGGAAGCGATTATTGGCGCAATTTATTTAGACGGTGGTTTTGCCGCCTGTGAGCGCTGTATTTTGCGCTGGTATAAAACGCGTTTGAATCGCTTACCTTTGCCGGTGTATACCGTGTTGAGTTTAGAAGGCCCGGCACATCAGCAACTATTTAAGGTTGAGTGTCGTTTAGTGGGTCTCGAGAATAAAACGGCAATGGGTCTGGGGCATAGTCGGCGGCGTGCTGAACAAGAGGCGGCAGAAGCCATTTTAAAACAACTTGAATTAACGAAGCCAAACTCATGATTCAATTTGAACAAGAAAAGACCCGTTGTGGAACCGTTGCGATTGTTGGTCGACCGAATGTCGGCAAATCAACCTTAATGAATTATATTTTGGGTGAAAAGCTGAGTATTACTTCAGCAAAACCACAAACGACACGTCAGCAAATTTTAGGTATTAAAACGGAAGAGACGACACAAACGATTTATATCGATACGCCTGGTTTACCCCAAGCCTCGAAAAATCGTTTGCAGCGGAGCTTGGTTCGTGATGCCATCAATGTCGTTGCAGAGGTCGATGTCGTGGGGTTTGTCATTGAAGCTGGGCGTTGGACGGAAGCAGATCAGACTATTTTGGAACGTCTACGCGAACAAAATCATCCGGTTATTTTGATTCTTAATAAGGTCGATCGCATTAAAGATAAAACTCGATTACTACCTTTTATGAAAATCTGTGCTGAGAAGATGAATTTTTTAGCGATGATCCCTTTATCTGCGCAAAAAGGGGATAATATTGGTGTGCTTGAAGAAACGATTGCGCATCATTTGCCTTACGCCAAATTTGTTTATCCGCGTGATCAATTAAGTGATCGTAGCCAGCGTTTTTTAGCCGCTGAATTTATTCGAGAGAAATTAATGCGTGCTTTGCATAAAGAAATTCCTTATGGTGTTTCGGTAGTGATTGAACAGTTTGAAGAAAAAAAACGTATGATCCATATTCACGCGGTGATTTTAGCCGCGCGTTTAGGCCAAAAAGCGATTATTATTGGCAAGGGCGGGGAAGTACTTAAGATAATAGGGAGTCAAGCACGGCTGGATATGGAAGCGTGCTTTAAGAAAAAGTATATTTGAATTTATGGGTCAAGGTGCAAGGGAAAGGCGGAGAAGAAAAAAACTCTGGGGATATCTAGTTTCAGGGTCAATCTTGCGTCATCCGTATTGACGGTAAAAATAAAAATAGCGCTGTATTTTCCTGTTGAGTTCTCTGTCGACTGATTTAATATTGCGCTGTTAATTAATTTGTCCTGAATATTCACTTTAAAAATTGACCAAACATTATTTTTTTAAATAATTTAATTTATATTTTTATAATTTTACAATATAAATCAAGTGGATGCTTATGGGGTTTTATATCGGATGATCAGTCTACCTGTTTTTTGTTTTAAAACGGATGCCCTTTTTATTTTTTTAGCATTTTATTTATCTTGATTGTTTGCTTTAAATTAGATAGGCTTTATCATGAATATCGAATATAGGATAAATGTATTATAAGAAAAAATTCATCCCCCCATCTCTTCTTATACTCCTATAATATAAAAATTCAGATTTTAATTTAGCTTATTTATATCAATATTTTACTTTAGCAGGTGACTTCTTGTTATTATCTTTCCTAATAAAGATAGGTTTTTTTAATCAATTTGATCCTAAATAATAATTTTTAGATACAAGAATGAGTAAAGTCAGGAGCTAAAAGGATGCCACCATTAATTAGATCGGTTTTGTTACTCGCAAGCAAAACCAGGGAACAAGAAAAATTACGTGCTAAATTAATCGAGCTTCAATATCAAGTTGATCAAGTCGAAAATCTACGATTAGGGTTACACCAAGTCAAAATGACACCTTATGTTTTGATCTTTGTTTTTGCAGACTGATTAGAAAAAGACGCTGCATCTTTTATTTGTAAGGTGCGTGAGCATGAAGATAGCCAATCAGCGCCTTTGATAGTTTGTACGGATGAAATAAATTCGGTTGAGGCGCAATTTTTCCTTAAATTAGGCGTAGATAAACTATTAAGCAGATTTCTATGAAAAGCTTAAATCAAGTGCTTCAGGATTGTTTTTTAAAGCCAGGTTATCGTCGAAAATTTTATTTTCAAATGCGTATGCTTCAAAAAGAATTACAAGCGTTTCTCGGCCAAGAGAAAAAAACAACGATTTCGATCTATGAGGAAAGAGAATTTGTTGGCCGGTTGCATTATATTGCCAAAAGATTATTACAAATTACAGAGGAATACCAACAATGGCCGGCTTGTTGATAGAGTGTTAGAATTCTTCGTCAAAAGTGGTGCAGTGTTTAGAAGAGGATTGGCAAACTGGGTGAATTCCGCTAGACTTCTCCTTGCTTGAAACCAATTTTTTTGATTTTTCAGTGTGTTTTTCTTTCCACTATGTGATTTACGATGTTACCTTCTTATCCATTATCTGATGAAGCGATACAACAGCTTCATTCAGACATTATTGCAGCGTTAAAAGGTATTTATGACCCAGAAATTCCAGTTAATATTTATGACTTAGGCCTTATTTACGAGATAAGAGTGAATTTTTCTGGCCAAGTTAATATTGATATGACATTGACTACACCACATTGCCCCGTTGCGCAAACGTTTCCATCGCAAGTGGAAACCACCGTCAGTTTAGTTCCAGGTGTGACCGAAGCACAGGTGACTTTAGTGTGGGATCCACCATGGACGATGGAAAAAATGTCAGAAGCGGCTAAGCTTCAATTAAATATGCTTTAAAGGTTTAGGGGAGCGCATGGCCAACTGGATAGATGTCGGTGATCAGTCAAGTTTTTTCGGTGGATAGTTATCAGGTTTTTAATTTTGAGCCATACTCAATTTTAATTATTAACCAGGGAGGTGTTTTTTATGCAATTGAAAATAATTGCCCACATGAAAATCAACCTTTAGCGGGTGGTGATGTAGAAGGCGATGAAATCACTTGCCCCATCCATGGAGCGGTTTTTTGTATAAAAACCGGCGCGGTGACTCGACCCCCAGCTTATTCTAAAATTAAAACTTATCCGATACGAGTGTATAACAAAAAGATTCAAGTGGATTTAACATTACCTACTTAATTTAACTTTTTTAGATAAAAAATTAAATTAGTTTGGATTAAATTCAGTAAGTTTTTTAAAAAATAATTCTGCCACAGAATAGGGTGCCACCGACTCAATTTCTCGTAATCCAGTTGGGCTTGTGATATTGATTTCAGTAAGATAATTGCCAATCACATCAAGCCCGACAAAATAAAGTCGATCGGTTTTACTTAAAGGCATCACTCGACCCGTCCCGCCGGCCGCTAAATTAGCACGGGTTTCTCCCGGTGCAGCACGGCGTGCCAAGACATAATCAATGGCTTGGCCATTAATTAACAGAATACGTTTATCCCCTTCGGTAATTTCAGGAATATAGCGCTGCAATAACATAAAGCGCTGATTATGATTGCTTAATGTCTCGAAGACCACGTTTACATTGGGATCGCCTTGACGTAAACGAAAAATCGAAAACCCACCCATGCCATGGAGGGGTTTAGCAATAATATCTTGATGTTGCTCTAAAAACGAGCGGCCGGCTGCAAGGTCGGCCGTCACTAGGGTCGGTGGGCAACATTGCGGAAAGGCTAAGGCGAATAATTTTTCATTAAAATCGCGTAGACTTTGTGGATGATTGACGACTCGTACGCCGCTAGCCTGCGCTCGATCGAGTAATTGAGTCGTGTAGAGATATTGTGCATCAATCGGAGGAAAACGCATGCGCTGGATTGTCTTGCACAGTTAAACGGCGCATCCGTGCACACGGAACATTTTGCTCTAAAAACAGATCGGCCATTTCCATATAATCAATCGACCAGCCTTGGCGTTGTGCTTCGAGGAGGAGTGCGAAGGTGGTATCTTTTTTAATCGTAATCTGTGTAATGGGGTCCATAATGACGCCAAGTCGTTTTTTCATTGGCTGACTCCGTTCGCAGCGAGTGTGGCTTGTTCTCGCGCCGCAGCTAACGCTGCAAGCCGCGCAATGACACCATAAATATAAAAACGATTGGCGCATTCTCCTTTTTTAGGATTTTGGATTTCCGGAATATTACAAGCTTTAGTAAAAGGTAAGGGCTCAAATTGCATACCGGGAGAATTAAGGTTATCGCTAATACCTCTTTCAGTATGGACACGATAAAACCCACCGATGACATATTTTCCAAATAAATAGACGACCGGCTCGGCTACTGTTTGATTCCAGGTCTCAAACGTGTACACACCTTCTTGCAGGATAACTCGATTGATTGCGCGGTTGCCTTTTGTTACCGTCATATCCCCCCTTTTTTTTCGATTCAGATGGATAATTTGTTCCGGATCATGGATCGAGAGGACACCCATACCATAGGTTCCAGAGTCGGCTTTAATCACGACATAGGGTTTTTCTTTAATTTGGTATTCATCGTATTTTCCCTGAATTTTTTTCAGTAATTGTGCCGTTTTTTCGACAAGACAGGCTTCACCTTCCCGCTGTATAAAGTCGATATTGGCACATTGTGTAAAAAAGGGATTAATCAACCAAGGGTCAATTTGGATACATTCGGCTAATTCTTGGCAAATTTGGTGATAGAGTGCAAAATGATCGGATTTTAAGCGTTGATGCCAACCTAAGGCTGCTGCTGGGAAAAGAGGTTGTTTTACATCTTGCAGAAGTGATGGAATACCTGCTGATAAATCATTATTTAATAATAAAACACAAGGTGAATAATTATTAAGCACTATTTTATCATGTTCGCGAGTTATCTTTTCTAGAACCAGTGAGCGACCGGATTGAAGTACAATTTCTCGTGAAGTATCTAAATCTTCTAATAAAGAGCCAATCCGTACTTCAAACCCAGCTTGAATAAGAATCGCCTGTAACGAAGCGAGATTTTCAAAGTAAAATTGATTGCGCGTATGATTTTCTGGAATAATCAGCAGACGACGACAGTTGGGGGCAAGATGGTCCAACGTTTCTTGAGCGGCCTGGACCGCCAAGGGAATAAATGCTTCTTTTAGATTATTAAAACCAGCAGGGAATAAGTTTGTATCAACAGGGGCGAGTTTAAATCCAGCATTGCGGAGATCGACTGAAGTATAAAAGGGAGGAGCCGTTTTATGCCATTGTTCACGTAACCAAGACTCAATTTGACATTGATTCTTTAATAGTTTTCTCTCTAGCTCATAGAGTGAACTCTGGCAAGATGAAGCCAAACAGGGTATATCGGTCGTTGCGGAGGTATCCCCAGTATTTTTTTTCATAATTGACCTCAATTTAAGTAAGATACGATGCGGGTACAGCTGACGATAGTTGGCTAGATAATCTACCTCGCTGATTTAAGCTCAGTAAGTTATAATAGGGTATAGTCAGCCCACGATTGCAACGAAATATCATTTAGTTCGATATAAAAAAGCTATTAGCGCCTATTTATCCTAAAAAACAAGAAATAGAATAGATCATGTGCTAGATTGTGGTTTTTTTTCTTGCATTTTGCAAGTCAATTAGGGTGCCCAGTTTATTTTAGTGATTTTTTGTGTCGAACTCGATAGTATATTATGCAAATAAAAATAAAGCGAAAAGTAAGTGCTTAAAAAATAACTCATATTTTATAGAGGTTTTGATTGAGTAACTTTTTTCCTTTCAAACCAAAGCAAAAATCGAACTTAAAAAGCGGTGATAGAGCAGATATTTCTGCGACGATTAAATTAGCTATCGGTGTGAGAGCGCCAAAGCAATACCATTATTTTTTAAAAATAAAAAGAACAAAAACCTCTTTGGCGGTGGGCGCTCGGAAAATAGCCAAAAAAATTACAGGTTTAGACGGCTCGCTTAATCAAAAAATTGATAATAAACATCAATATCATCATAGACATCGAATTCTTTTGTTCTGGCTCTCTAATCTCTTGTTCGTAAGTATTCAATCGGTAAAAGATAAAAAATCTTTTCGTCCTGAAGATAAATCCTTCCGAAAAGGTGTGTATGGCAATGGTAAAAATGGTGATTATAGTCCTACATTGGGTAGCCGAAAGCTGATGGTCGCAACTTGTCTGACTGCTTTGATTTCTCGAATTTTAGCTGTGTATGCTAAACCATACGCAAAAAAAAAGCATTAGTGGGTACTTCTCGTTACCCGACTTTAAATAAGGCAGTTAGCTTAATTAACCGATTTGGATCGGTTTCGACCTATTCTTTCTTCTATCAAAACCGACCTGTACTTAATAAGACCAATAACCCGCTTCCCCCCGCTTCTCCTCGTATGCGAAAATCTTAAATGAGTCTAAGTTTTAATGTTTATTGTTTTATAAAAATGGCTATAAAAATAAGTAAAGATTAAATGGAAGCCATTTTGTTTTTAAAATGACGAACATAACGGTCCCATTTTCTCTTAAGAAAACGCAATGGAGCGGTGATTCGCCAGGAAGTACTATTGATCAGCTCGGTATATTGTACAAGAAGTTGGGTAAGCTCGAATCTATCATTTAAATTGAGTGTTTTACAAATTTTATTAATTTGATCGGCTTGACGTTCTGTTTGTAGTAACAACGGACGAAGGTGATTATAGATAACAAATCCATCAAAGACATTAGGTGGATAGTTAAAGTGATCCAGTAGATTAAGATGAGCAGGCGCAATATAGAAACGATTTAAACCATCCGCATAAGCAAACTGATAACCTGCTTTTAAGAGAATCGACTCCCATAATAAATGATTTTCTTGACGGGTAAGCGGATCAATCGCTTCAATCACAATAATCCAAGGTTGATACTTTGATAAGTTAAGTCCTTTAATCACGGATCGTTCATTGCTTTCTACATCTATTTTTAAAAAATGAACTTCTTGGCCAGCAGGGACATATTTTTCCCACAGTGTTGAGAGAGAAATAGTTTCCTTATGTTTTTTTCTCGAGGAAAATCCTTGTTTTTGCCACTCATGAGCGAGATTTTTCTGGGTGGTCGATAGTCCAGAATCATCGATAGTATGAAATTCACATGATCCATCTTGATCGGAGATAACAAGAGATAAATTAATATCTTTGGGACGTTTTTCAATGAGATCGGCATAATAAACAGGTGAAGGTTCTACATTGATTCCCCGCCAACCCTTTTCATAAAAAAGATGTGTGACCGAATCTTGGGGTTGCTAACCAAGCGCCGACATCAATATAAAATCCTTGTGTAACACTATTTTTTAAAGCACGCCATAATAAGATATCTTCAAGATTTTGAGAATAAGAGATCAATGACATGGTAGTTTAATCCTTTAAATCGTTAATAGATCATTTTTCGTATCTTTTTTTCTTATAAACAGAAAGTAAATAAATATATTGATCTTGTTAATGATTCGATAGCGCTTTTTAAGAAGTTTTCTCTTTTCTTGCTCTTTCAATTACTAATCTAATTATAGAAAAAAAATATAAAATAGACCTATACGCAGTAAAATACAGCAATCACTCTAATTAAAATTACGAGCGGCTTAATCATCATTTCAATCTATGGATGGGTAATAAGGGATAATAAAACCAGAGAAGTTTATATTAAAGCCTATCCGAAGCGACTTGCGATGCAATCACGCGCCCATAATTATCTTCAAAGCGTACAATATCGTCTTCGCCAAGATATTCACCATATTGCAGTTCAATAAACATTAAGTCTTTATGGCCAATATTCTCAATACAGTGTTTACTTTGTAGTGGAATCATAATCGATTCTTGTGGGTTCAAAAATCAAAATTTCGTCATTACGTTGTACTTGAGCGGTCCCTTCTATCATAATCCAATATTCACTACGATGATGATGCAGTTGTAAGGATAAACTTGCTTGGGGATGAACAATAATCCGTTTTAACTTGTACTTTGAACCTTCTTCTAAAACAGTGTAATAACCCCAGGGCCGGTATACAGTAGGATGATAGCGATAAGACTCACGGCCGGAATGTTTTAGGCGCTCGACTAACTGTTTTACTTGTTGAATATGTTGGTTATCGCTAATTAATAAAGCATCTTTTGTGTCAACAATGGTTAAATTATTGAGTCCGAGTCCAGCAATGATGCGTCCTGCTTTGTTGGAGGATAACATCGCCAACAATGCGATTGCCATATTGATCGGGCGTTAATAACTGATTAAAGCTATCCCATGAGCCTAAGTCAGACCAGCCAAAATCAGCGGGAATGACGACACTATTTTTGTTTTTCCATCACCGCATAATTTTTCAAGCGTCGAAAAAGTCCCCGCATCAATTTTAACTTGATCGCTTTTTTTGTTTAAAAAACTACTCTCTAAGTGTTTTGCGCAGCTTAGTAATTGCTGATGAAGTGCCGGTGCGTAGGTTGCAAACTCATTTAATAAAGTTTCGACAGTAAAGCAAAAAATACCGCAGTTCCAAAGATAATTACCTTGTTCAATAAAGAGTTGAGTTTGTTCAAGAGAGGGTTTTTCATGAAAATTTTTGATGGCATGACCCGCTTGTAAAATTAAGTCTTCTTGATATTCAATATAACCATAAGCTGTTTCCGCTTTATTCGGAATCACTCCAAAGGTGGTTAAATAACCGGCTTTGGCCAATTGATAGGCCGAGTGAACACACACATTAAACTTTTTTTGATTTAAAATTAAATGATCGGCTGGTAAAATCAACATCACTGTTTGTTTACCTAACCATTTTTCAAGAAAAAGCGCAGTGATGCCCAGAGCAGGCGCTGTATTACAGGACATCGGTTCTAATAGAAAACGAAAGTCAATCGATGTAAACGTTTCAAAATGATCTAACTTAGCAAGTTCTTGTTTGCTTTGATGATAATAATCAATATTCGTTGTGGTGATGATTTGTTTAATATTAGGAAGTTGAATGGCTCGTTCATATGTTTTTTGTAGTAAAGAACTTTGACTGCCATTCAACCGCATAAAGGGCTTAGGACACGCTTCTCTAGAGACTGGCCACAAACGGGCACCGATTCCACCAGACAAAATAACAGGGACCAGCATTTTTCCATCCTTGGGTTAACTGAATTATGACAACGAAATGAAGACAAGCGGAGTAGATATATTGAACCAGGTAATTATCAACACAACCATCGTGACGATGTTACTTAAACGTTTCCACGCTCACTTATGCTAAAATAACATGTGCAGAGAGGACTCAATACTCGACAGATTCGATTATTACATAAAAATACAATAAAATGAACATTACCTTCTCGGTAAATTATCGACATGCGCGATTTATTTTAAGCCGTTTGGGTGTTTCGGTTGACCGACTCAATGGAAATAAAACGTGTGGATTTTCTTCTATTGGAAACATTTTTTTAGATAAATGAATATGAGTTTTTTTCAGAAAGTCGCTCAAGCGTTACTTGGAAAGCCTAAAAATCCGTTAAATCCTGCCACACAACGCCATATTTCTTTAGTCGCTTTTTTAGCTTGGGTTGGATTAGGCGCAGATGGACTTTCTTCGACTTGCTATGGGCCAGAAGAAGCCTTTATTGCATTAGGCCCTCACTACACTTCTTTAGCGCTGCGCTTTACATCGCAATCGCTACGATGGTAACCGTTTTTATTATTGCTTTGGTTTATAATCAAGTGATTACGTTATTCCCGAGTGGCGGTGGGGGATATAAAATCGCGACTCAACTTCTTGGACCACATGCCGGTTTGGTTTCAGGCGCCGCATTAATTGTTGACTATGTGTTGACGATTACTCTTTCCGTGGCGAGCGGTGCCGATGCACTATTTAGTTTACTTCCGCGACACTTTTTGCATTATAAACTGTTTGCTGAAACCGTCTTTATTCTTCTACTTATTACTCTAAATTTACGTGGGATGAAAGAGTCAATTAAAGTATTAATGCCAATTTTCATTGGGTTTGTGTTAACCCATACTTTTTTAATTGTTTATGGCATTATTTCCCATCAACATGGATTACCAATCATCGTCTCACATGCGATAAATGATACGTTTGATCTTTCTCAACAAACCAGTTGGTTTTTTATTTTAGCGCTGTTGCTGCGTGCTTATTCGTTAGGAAGTGGAACCTATACCGGGATTGAAGCGGTTTCCAATAATATTAATCGTTTAGCGGAACCTCGTATTCGTACCGGGAAGTGGACAATGTTTTATATGGCCACTTCACTGAGTTTTACCGCCGGCGGCATTATTCTTCTTTATTTATTATGGCATGCGCAGCCTGTTTTTGGCCAAACACTCAATGCGGTGGTGTTTCATAAGATTTTGGGGGATTCGACTTTTGCGCAAGGTTTTTTAATTTTGACGCTATTTTTGGAAGCGGGACTGTTATTTGTCGGTGCCAATACAGGATTTTTAGCTGGGCCAAGTGTTTTAGCCAATATGTCGGTAGATAGCTGGCTCCCGAATCGCTTTCGTCATCTTTCAAGCCGACTCGTGACCCAAAATGGAGTGATTGTTTTTGGATTAGCCGCGTTACTGATTTTATGGGTCAGCCGTGGTCACGTTTCTTGGTTAGTGATTCTCTACAGTATGAACGTTTTTTTGACGTTTTCTCTCTCTATTTTAGGTCTTTGCATTTATTGGTTCAAAACAAAAAAAAGAGGCTTCACCGCGTTGGTTGCTCCATTTTATTTTTTCAGTATTTGCTTTTTTGATTACGGCCAGTATTTTGGTGACGACGTTAATTTCTAAATTTACGTTTGGCGGTTGGGTCACCGTTTTTATTACCAGTATTGTGATTATGATCTGTTTATTAGTGAAAAAACATTATAACTATGTCGGTAAAAAGTTACATGAAATTGACTTATTAATGACCAGCACACCGTTACAACTTCCCAAAGTAACCCCTATTTTGCAACCCAAAGAAGCCACCGCCGTCATTATGGTCAATAAACATCGAGGTGTTGGATTACATACTTTATTATGGATCATCCGTTTATTTCCAGGCCACTTTAAAAACTTTATTTTTATTACGGTTGGTATTGTTGATGTAGAAAGTTTTAGTGCCACCAAAGAATTAAAAACCATGCAGCGTAAGGCGAATGAAATGTTGGAATATTTCGTCAATTATTGTCAACAACAAGGGTTAGCCGCAAAAGGATTTGCGACCTATGGTACGGATCCAGCGGAAAAATTAACGTTTCTTGCCCAGGAGGTTGTGAAAGAATTTTCAAATTCAATTTTCTTTGCAAGTAAGTTAATCTTCCCGAAAGATAAAGGGTTAACTTACTTATTACATAATGATACCGCAGCGACTGTCCAACGGCGCTTGCATTTACTCGGCATCCAAGTGGTTATTTTACCGATGAAAATAGAGTAGATAAATGAAATTATCTTACGAAAAAACACCTGAAGCCTTATTGCAAGACAGTGTTGGAACCGATACATTTCTTGCTTTGATTCAACAAAAGGTTAGTGAACTAAAAAAATTAAATCAATTATGGATGAAAATAGTGACGCATGAGTTTGCCGAGCATAGTCGAGTCGCAAATTTTCGAGAGGGTTGTTTGGTCATTGAAGTGGATAATGCCGCTTGGATAACCTATTTACGTTACCACTTGCCAGAATTAAAAAAACGGTTATCTCAGGAAAGTGATCTCAGCACGCTACAAAAGATTGAATGGTATATCCGTCCACCTAGTGCCGGGCTATCGCGACAAACAACAAACAATCAGTCGTTAGTTTTGTCAAAAAATAGTTTGGAGTTGTTAAAAAACACGGCACAACAAATCAAAAATAAAGCCTTGCAAGAAGCATTGTTACGTTTAATCAAACCTTAACGTAAAAAGGAGCTTTATTCCGTGGAAACAGGATCCGCTTTTTTGTCAGCGCCGCTTGTAAGGTGTGCCAGGCTAACGTTGCACATTTCACACGGGCTGGATAGGCTTTTACGCCAGAAAAAACCGCTAATTTTGTAAAAGAAGGTTCAGTAGAAGGAGGGGCGTCGGTCGTGACCAAGGTATGGAAAAGTGAAAATAGCCGTTGCGCTTCTGCTTCGGTTTTCCCTGTTAGGGCTTCAGACATAAGTGAAGCGGAGGCCATAGAAATCGCGCAGCCGGATCCAGTAAAACAAACTGCTTCAATAATCCCTTGCTGAATACGCAGATACACGGTTAATTGGTCGCCACACAAGCGATTAAAACCTTCTGCTTGGCGATTCGCATCGGCGAGTAGGCAACAGTTCCGGGGATGCCGTCCATGCTCTAAAATCATTTCTTGATATAATTCACGTAATTCATTCATAACGTTTCAGAGGAAGAAGGACGAAGGGTTGAATTAAATAAGTCGAGGGTAATTTCTAATCCTGTGACTAAGTGATCAATATCTTGCTGAGTATTGTACAAGGCTAACGAGGCGCGTACAGTCGAATCAACATTAAATCGTTTCATCAATGGCATCGTACAGTGTTGCCCCGCGCGGACGGCCACGCCCACTTCGGAGTTTAAGATATCACTGATATCGTGTCCATGAATGCGTTTTCCTGATTTATCTTCCAGTGTAAAATTTAAGATAGCGACTTTTTCACGTGCCGTACCAATTAATCGTAAACCAGGTAGGGCTTGAAGCTTTTCCGTTGCATAATCAAGCAGTGTTTGTTCGTGGACGGCCATCGCTTGATAATCGATTTGATTCAGGTAATCGATAGCAGCGCCCAATCCCAGCGCGCCCGCGATGTGGGGTGTGCCCGCTTCAAACTTGTAAGGAGGTTCGCGATAATGACTTTCCATTAAATGAACTTCCGTAATCATACTCCCGCCACCCTGATAAGGAGGCATTTTTTCAAGCAGAGGTTGTTTGCCATACAAAACACCAATCCCAGTGGGCCCAAATAACTTATGCCCAGAAAAACAATAAAAATCGCAATCCAGTGCTTGGACATCGACTTTTTGGTGTGGGACAGCTTGCGCACCGTCAATTAACACCACACTGCCTTGCGCATGCGCGGCTTCGATCATGCGCTGAATCGGATTAATTGTTCCGAGCGTATTCGAAACATGACAGAGTGCGACAATTTTTGTTTTTGGATTAAGTAATTCAGTATAGGTAGAAAAAATTAATTTCGCCGGCCTCATTAATTGGAATGACACGAATCAGCGCACCCGTTTCACGCGCGACGAGTTGCCAAGAACAAAAATAATTTCTGAAAAAGAAGGGGCGTGGATAAAGTGTTGCACTTTTTCGCGGCAGGCTTCGAAATGATTAGTGGCTTGTTCACTTAAAGTATACAACCCACGTAATACGCTGAATCACAGTATTGGGTTTTTGTGTACTGGCCGCATTATCTAAATAGATCAGTTCTTTGCCATGAATTTTTTGTTCAAAAATTGGAAAATCTTTTTTTATTGTCGCGACATCAAAGTGCTTCATGATCAAATACCACTAAATTTTCTAATTCTTTTTTAAAATCGGTTGCTTGACTAACGGAATGGTTTGGAGAATATCACCTAAAAAAGCATTAATTAAGGTTTCGCGTGCTTTACATTCACTCAGGCCACGCGATTGTAAGTAAAAGAGCGCTTTTTCATCTAATTGGCCAACACTGGCTCCATGGCTACACTGAATATCATCGGTGAAAATTTCAAGTTGTGGTTGCGTATTAACTTCAGCTTGCGCAGATAATAATAAATTTTTATTAAGCTGTTGAGCGCGACTTTTCGCAGCATGCGGTTCGACAATGATTTTACCTTGAAACGCAGCCGTAGCGTTATCCGCTAACACACCTTTATATAGTTGTTGACTATGTGTATCCGCGTCTTGATGCGCAATGACGGTGTGATGACTCACGTGTTGTTTGTTTTTCGGTAAATAAAGCCCTTGCAACCGACAGCGCGCGCCAGTTTGTTGGAGTGCAATGGTCACATCACTGCGGATAAATTGGCCTTGTAGCGCTAAAGAATAGGCTGCACATTGGCTGCCAGCTTGTTGGTTGACACAAAGATGGCCAAGATGAAAGCTAGTTAGCGTATCGCGGATGAGCTTGTAATGTTCAAGCTGGCTTTGATTTTCCAAGGTACATTCGGTCACAACATTGGTGAACGTACACAGTGGTTTTTCGGTTAATGATAGATATTTTTCGACTACTACCGCTTGACTAGAAGGTCCTAACTGAATCCTATTTCGAATCGGTATAAAGCCTAAGTCACAGGTGGCGATAAATACGAGTTCAATCGGAGCGCTCAGTTGAATGTTCTCTGCAACATCGATGTAGGCACCGTCTTGCAGAAAAGCCGTATTTAAATCGATAAAGGAATTAGAATCACGCTGTATTGGATTTATTTTTTGTTCTGAAACGAGGGTTGGCGATTGTTGTAGAAAAGTCGCTAAGGATCCTATCTGTACACCAGGAGGTAAAGGGGCGATCGTTGAGAGTGTCGAAATAAAAAAACCATCGACAAAGACTAAACGATAATCAGAAGTGCTTTTTTCAAGGACAAGCGTTTGAGTGGCTGCAGAAAGCGGATCGGTTGCAGAAAATGGTTTTCCCAATAATGAAGAAAGCGGCGTGTATTTCCATGCCGCATGCTTACGATCAGGAAAACCCATTTCGGTCAGGCGGGCAAGGGCCGATTGTCGTTGCTCGGTTAGGCTAGGGTGCAATTTGGGTTTTATCGCACATAATGTTTAAGTGCTGTCGTTTTTTCTGGATGGGAGTGAGTTATTAACATAACTTATTCCGAAGAAGAGGGATGTAAAAAATGTGCATAGCCTTCTTTTTCTAGTGATTTCACAAGACTAAAATCTCCAGAGCGAATGATTTTACCCTCCGCAAGAATATGGACCACATCCGGTTGAATATAATCTAATAAACGTTGGTAGTGGGTAATTAAAATAATTGCGCGATCTTTTGATCGTAAACGATTAATCCCTTCCGCTACAATTTTGAGTGCATCGATATCTAGCCCCGAGTCGGTTTCATCGAGAATCGCTAGTTTAGGCTCTAATAACGCCATTTGTAAAATTTCATTACGTTTTTTCTCGCCGCCAGAAAACCCTTCGTTGACCGAGCGATACAAAAAATCTTGATCCATATCGACATAAGCTAATTTTTCTTTTACAAGACGAAGAAAGTCCATGGCGTCGAGTTCGGGTTCACCTCGTGCTTTACGAATTGCATTACAAGCCGTCTTGAGTAAGTAAACGTTACTGACGCCTGGAATTTCAACAGGATATTGGAATCCAAGAAATAAACCCGCTTGTGCACGTTGTTCGGGAGAAAGGGCCGTTAAATCTTGACCACAATAAGTGAGTGTTCCTTCTGTCACTTCGCAGTGAGGGTGACCGGCTAAGACCTTCGCTAAGGTACTTTTCCCTGAGCCATTCGGCCCCATAATCGCATGGACCTCGCCGGGTTTTACTTCGAGGTGAATCCCTCGTAAAATCAGTTTGTTTTTAATGGAAGCGTGACAATTTTGAATAGTTAACATCGTTTTTATAGCACTTAGAATAGGGATTATCCAATTGAACCTTCGAGACTGACACCGAGTAATTTTTGTGCCTCCACGGCAAATTCCATCGGTAATTCTTTAAAAACCGCTTTGCAAAAACCATTGACCAATAAAGAGAGCGCTTCTTCGCTCTCAAGGCCACGTTGTTGACAATAAAAAAGCTGGTCTTCATTAATTTTGGAAGCAGACGCTTCATGTTCGACTTGTGCCGAGGGATTTTTCACCTCAATCGACGGAAAGGTGTGCGCGGTACATTGATCACCAATTAAGAGCGAATCACACTGCGTATAATTACGCGCGTGTTCAGCCATCGGTGCAATGCGCACTAAACCACGATAAGTATTTTGTCCTTTTCCAGCGCTAATTCCTTTTGACAAAATGGTACTGGTCGTGTGTTTGCCGATATGAATCATTTTTGTTCCGGTATCGGCTTGCTGACAATGATTGGTGAGTGCGACAGAATAAAATTCACCCGTAGAATGATCGCCTTGTAAAATCACACTGGGATACTTCCAAGTAATCGCTGAACCGGTTTCAACCTGTGTCCACGAAATCTTAGAGCGTATACCGCGACAATGGCCCCGTTTGGTCACAAAATTGTAAATACCGCCGTGACCGTTTTTATCGCCAGGATACCAATTTTGCACTGTAGAATATTTAATACTGGCCTCATCGAGAGCAATTAATTCGACTACCGCGGCATGTAATTGATTTTCATCGCGTTGTGGTGCGGTACAGCCTTCTAAATAACTGACCCGGCTCCCTTTATCAGCAATAATTAAAGTTCGTTCAAATTGAAGTAGGTAGACAGTTCCATCGGACAATGGACCCCTTCTGGAATGTAACAAAAGGATCCATCTGTAAAGACGGCTGAATTTAAACAGGCAAAAAAGTTATCAGTCGGTGGGACAACGGTTCCTAAGTATTTACGCACTGCTTCTGAAAAAGAGCAAAATAAGATACCCATTTCGCGGAGTTTTTCTTTGAAGGTTGTGGCGACCGAAACGCTATCAAAGACCGCATCTACGGCCACATTGGCTAAAAATTTTTGTTCTTGTAAAGGAATCCCCAGCTTGTTGTAAGTTCGGAGTAATTCTGGATCGACCTCATCTAAGCTATTTAATTTTTTCTTGGTTTTTGGCGCAGAGTAGTAACTGATGGCTTGATAATCAATCGGTTCATACACCATATAATCGGCCCAGTGTGGCTCTTTGAGGGTTAACCAATGGGCATAGGCTTTTAAGCGCCAGTCTAATAAAAAATCGGGCTCTTGTTTTTTGGCTGAAATAGCACGAATGACCGCTTCATTGAGCCCACAGGGGAGGGTATCCGCCTCAATCGGACTCACAAAACCATGCGGATAATCTTTTTGTAACCATTGGTCTAACGCGGTTCGTTTCATGATTTACTCTTTTAATGGCAAACCGACATACACGGTTTTTTAAGTAGTGAGGGTAACTGATCAGCCGCTTGCACCAGATCAGCAATACTCACATGAGACAACATTTCTTCCAAAAGTGCGCTAACCCTACGCCAATTGTCGCGTATTCGACAATCCTTTTCGAGCGAGCAGCCAGGTGTGGTATGGCTGCAGTCGGTTAAGCCAATTGGGCCTTCTAGGGCGCGAATAATATGGCTCAATGAAATTTCTTGAGCTGGGTAAGCGAGTTGATATCCCCCTTTGATTCCGCGGTGTGCATTGAGCAGTCCACAGCGGGCAAGCCGTTTGAGGAGTTTACTCGCTGTCGGTAAGGAAACACCGGTTTGCTCCGCAATTTGTTTCGCACTACTGGAGTCATGTGGTGCTTGAGTCAAATAAGCCATCATGACAATTGCATAATCAGTCAGTTTACTAAGACGCAACATAAGGATAAATTTAATTATTTTTTGCAACATGCAAGCATGAATCGCAGTGCCAAAATAAGGGCCTCAGCCATACTGAGCCGCCTAATGGCAGGAATCATAAATGGGGGCATTTTAGTCCTATTTTATATTGAAAACAACCCCTTTTTTAGGCTTGTTTTTCGTAAAAAACGGAGTGGATTGCTTTGAAAAACGATTGATTTCCCCTTTGCAGCGCTTAAAAACTCGCATAATTTAAAAGGAGAGCTATACTGAAGAAAGAGGTTCCGTTGGTGACACTTGAAGTTATGTCCTACAAGGTTGGGGATTGTCATTTTTGCGGCACGGTGTGCAAGCCTACCCTCGAGCAGGAAGCCTAAAGTGCCCCATAGATCGCCATTTTAGCTGGTTTACGTTCAAGTAAAGAGATAATGCTAACGGAACCTTTTTTCACCATGTTTTTTTCTTTCGATTAAAGTACTAAAGATCGCCCTCCATCGACTGTAATAATTTGACCGGTGATATATTCGGCTTGTTCAATTAAAAAATAAGCGGTTTTTGCAACATCTTGCGGGGTTCCCTCCCGTTTGAGTGCGCTTCTTGAAATAATCCGTGCACGTAATTTAGGATTGGCAAATGCATCCTCTTCTTCGTCAGGCCATAACACAATACCGGGGGCAATCCCATTGACCCGTACTTCTGGACCCAATTCTCGCGCTAAGCTTTTTGTAAGCATGACTAACCCCGCTTTAGCAAGGCAATACACGGTATACTCTTTAAGAGGAGACTGGGCTTGAATATCAACCATATTAATAATACAACCGACGTGTTTTTTTAAGTACGGTGCCGCCGCCTGAGATAAAAAGAGGGGTGCTTTTAAATTGGTCGCAAACAAATTATCCCAATCTTGGAAGGTAATCGACCCGATGGGGGTGGCATAAAAATTTGACGCATTGTTCATTAAAACGTCCCCAGTGATCAATCACTGACTGGATAAGGGGTTGAAAAATCCGTTACCTTAGTTAAATCCGCGCCCAAGGCCCAGGCGCTCTGCGCCCGAATTTGGTTCAAATCGTGACAAAGTGCTTCGGCTTCTTGCGCGGAATGACGATAATGAATCGCGACGTTGAGGCCTTGTTGGTGACAATAACGGGCGACAGCGGCTCCGACACGTTTGCCGGCACCGGTAATTAAAATAACTTTATTAGAAGACAACATTATTTTTCCTAACTTATGCGAAAAAATTCTCGTTATGTAGACAACACTCCCGTTTCGCTGCAAACAAACGGCATACCACAGAATAACAGGTTGTGTGAACGAATTCGGACGATTATTCGGCAGACGCCCTTCCGCTTTCAATCAGTTTTGCGCAATTCATGCGTTTAGCGCTCTATGAACCGAATTTGGGTTATTATAGCGTCAATACTGAAAATTGGGTGAACAAGGCGATTTTGTTACCGCACCTGAAATTTCACCCTTTTACTGAATGTATCGGGATACAATGTTGTTCTGTGCTGGAGCAGTTAGCGGGTGGTGATATCCTTGAAATTGGCGCCGGGACAGGAAAAATGGCTGGGGATTTGCTTTTATTTCTTGAGCAACGGGGCGTATTACCGACACATTATTTTATCTTAGAAATTAGTCCAGATTTAATCCAGCGCCAAAAAAAATACTTAGCGGAGCGTATCCCACATTTATTTTCTCGCTTGCAATGGCTGGATTCCCCACTGAAAAAACCATTAAAAGGGCTTATTTTAGCCAATGAAGTCGCCGACGCACTACCGGTACATCGCTTTGTTTGGCGTAATCAGGACGTAGCCGAACTTCGGGTTCGTGAAAGTGGCGCGGCGTTGACTTGGCAATTTACACCCGTTCGTACGCGCGCCCGTAAAGAAAAATTACTGCGCTTACGACAAAACTATTTTCCAAATACTAGCGAATATGTATCCGAGGTGTGTTTTGGTTTGGCGGCCTGGGTACGCCAACTCAGTGAGATGTTAAAACAAGGCGTTATTTTGGTGATTGATTACGGTTATGGCGCGCGCGAATACTATCATCCGCAGCGTAAACAAGGCACGCTAAGGTGTTATTGGCAGCATTCTGCTCATGATAATCCTTTTGTCGCAATCGGGCAGCAAGATATCACTGCCTCGGTCGATTTTAGCCGTTTAGCGCGCTGCGCCAGCCAGTCTGGACTCCAGTTAGCAAGTTTTACCACGCAGGCAGCTTTTCTTCTGAATAACGGTTTGTTAGAACGTTTAGAAAAATGGTATAATCCGGACTTGATTTTGGAGCTTAAAGCACAAGTCCAGTGTTTAACTTCGCCAAATGAAATGGGCGAGCGCATTAAAGTGATGAGCCTGACGCGCGACTTTTCTTTGGATGAGCCGAACTTGATGCCTTCAAATTGTTTGCATACTCTTTAGAAGGCGATGTAAGGTGTAAAGGCCCAAAAATGAAGAGTTGCGTCATAAACGCGAGACGGCAAGGAAGTCAGCGTAAGGAAAATTCGTTTGTTATCAGGAGTAGATGAAGTTGAAGTCCACTGTAAGATAGAAGTACTGAATATAAATAATTAAAAACGAAATATTATGCCTCCTGCCGCTCCACAACAACAGTCACCGGATAACTCACTTGGACCCTTATGGATTGTCGTGGGTTTGTTTTTACTCTGTTGGTTAGTTTGGTCGTTTTTTCATACACAGATTGTGTCTTTTATTTTTGCAGTGAAAGGGCTAGAAGCGCAAGTCATCGGATTAATCATATACAAATTAATCAATTGCCAAGTGACCAGGTGACGTTTACTGAGCTCTTGGATAAAAGTCGAGCCGTCGGTGAGTATCTACGGTATCCAGTTATCCTTATTTTAGTCGCGCTCGCCCTATACATTTATTTTGCACACGTCAATTTGCAATTTAAAAAAGTCTATGACATGAAGTCACTGGTTGAATCTGAGCGAATCAATTGGCCACAAATTACACCGGTTCTAAAATTAGATTTAGTAAAAGAAGATATTGATAAAGGCCCCTGGGCGATGGCGCTCACTCCGATGCAGTTTGCAAAAAAATATGGGTTGCTACAAAAAGAAAAGAAGGTGGTGACCGCACTCACCATGTCTGCAAAATTACGCCATCAAGTCACCGTTGAAATTCGTAAGGATGAAGCACATCGTGTGTTTGTCCTACAGTTGGGGGACTATTGGAAAAATTTAGAGGCCTTGCCTATCGCCACCAAAGCGCTGTTTGCTGTGTTTGCGGCGAGAATTAATCGTGATCGCAACGGCGCCCAAGCATTACTTTTACAAATAGCCGATTCGGCGCAAACGGGAAAACTCAACTTCTCAGGTGTAGATGCGTTATTAAGAAAACATGTCAAGAATAAGCTCATCGCTCGGACGGTACATAGCCATGCTTATGTTTTAACCGTCATGGCGTCGATGTTAACTTTGGCAAGAAACGATGGAGTATTAGCTTCAGCCGATTTCTTATGGTTAAAGCCGGTGGATAGACGTCTTTGGTTGATGCTCAATTCCGTAGGACGACAAACTGTTTTTTCAGAAGTTGCAGGACCGTTTGCCCATTGGAATGTTGAGCGAGTGATGGGACGACCGTTGCGTTCACCACGGGTAGACGAAGCCGTGAATGGTTTAGAAGCGGCGATTAAGGATATCCTCTATATCGAGGAAGATGACGATGGTGCTTAGTTTAGATTGAGCGTAGAAAAGGTAAAATAAAGAATAATGAAGTAAACATCCAAGTGGCGTTCGAGATTTAGTTAAAATGGCGCTGCTGAATGGATATTGAAGTATAGGCAATTATGTTAGCAACTCCACGTGGTTTAGAACAAAAACACGAACAGGATCCGCGCCGCTTACTGAGAGATACGCGTCCTCTCGGTAAGCGTTTTGTCGATTTTTTTAAAAATCCACAATCGGTCACTATTTTATTAGTGGGTTTAGCTTCCGGTGCATTTTTAATGCCTGCGCTGGCCGATGTTATTTTTCTGCTCGGTATCAGTGCTTTTATCTATGCGTATACTCGCAAAGCTTCGTTACCTTTCCGTCTTCCGCAACGTGCGGGTCAATTGGATTATAACGATCTATATCCGGGAAATAATAAGCCGCGTAAAGCACGGGGCATTTGTTTATTTGGTAATGAAATTTCTACAGGTGAGGAGCTGTGGTTTAGTAACGACCGGAAGTGGTAAAACGGAAGCACTGATTTCCCTAGCCTTTAATGCCTTGGTTCAAGGCAGTGGTTTTATTTACGTAGATGGAAAAGGGGATAACAGTTTATTTGCTAAAGTATTTTCCATGGCGCGCTCGATGGGGCGTGAAGACGATATCCTCGTGGTGAACTTTATGACTGGCGCGCGTGATATTGTTGGACCACAAGAAAAACGCTTATCGAATACGATGAACCCGTTTGCCAACGGTTCTTCCAGTATGCTTTCCCAGCTGGTCGTCAGCTTGTGCCAGTAGCAATACGCCAGATGGTGACATGTGGAAAGGCCGAGCGATCGTATTTGTCGAAGCGCTAATGAAGTTATTGGTTTACATGCGTGATCAAGGCGCCATCTTACTCGATGTAAACGTGGTGCGAAATTATTTTGAGTTAACGCGTGTTGAAAGTATCGTCCTCGATAAAATCTTTCCACGAGATGGCCAAGAGCCGCTCAGCTTGAATGAAGTGCCCGATATCGTTTTGGAGCCGATTACCAATTACTTAATTAACCTACCTGGCTACGATAAAATCAAAAGAAAAGGGAAAACAAGTTTCACAGGTATTAGAGCAGCATGGTTTTATTACGATGCAGTTGACTCGAGTGTTTGGATCATTGGCCGATACCTATGGTCATATTTTACGAACGAATTTAGCGGAAGTTGATCTCAAAGATGTTGTATTAAATCGACGAATTCTCTTAGTTTTATTGCCTGCTTTTGAAAAATCGCCCGATGAATTATCGAACTTAGGAAAAGTAATTATTGCGTCATTAAAAGCGATGTTGGCGGCCGGTTTAGGTGAGGAAGTCGAGGGTGATTATCGAGATATCATTGAACGTAAACCCACTAATGCGGCAACGCCTTACTTATGTGTTTTGGATGAGTATGGTTATTATGCGGTGCCGGGATTTGCGGTAGTACCGGCGCAAGCGCGTTCTTTAGGATTTTCTATTGTGTTTGCAGGACAAGATTTGCCAGCCTTTCAGAAAGCGTCGAAGGAAGAGGCCGCTTCACTGTGTATGAAATTGGAAGATCCTCTCGAAACTTGGGACTTTTTCTCAAAGAGTGCTGGGGAAGCGTGGGTCAACAAAGTCGATGCCTTTCAAACGCGTCCTGACTCTATTATGAATAACTATGCGGATACACGTAGTGCCTCAAGTGAAAAACGTGCACGGATGGATTTGTTAGATCTAAAAGAACAGCGAGAAGGGGAGGCGCATATTCTTTTTAAATCCAAAATTGTTCGCGCTCGACTTTTTTACGCGAATCCAAGGCCGGTCCAGCGTATGCGTTTAAATCAGTTTTTAAAAGTAGGAATTCCGGTCAGTCGTGCGTTAGTCGATTTAAACAATCAACTCTATCACTTTCAACAGTTGATGTATAAAGACGATTTTACACTTAATAAACTGGATCAATCCTCGATTATCTCTACTTTAGCTGTTGTTTTTGATGAGGGACATTCAAAAGAATCACTTATCGAAACGGCAAAGAGAGCTTTATCGGCGATTAATGAGGCGCAGTCACCCCAAGTATTGGAAACAAGTGATTCGGAAGAAGAAATGGCGGCGGTTGAGGAAGTACAGCCTGGAATTTTGAATTTATTTCATCCTTTGCAATTATCGGCGACCTTGCAACGTGTATTATTAGCGGATGATCTGGCTGCATTTAGCGCGCCATTTTTAAGCCGCAAAATAACTCAATCTTTTGTGGCAACCATCGAAAAAGTTTCCGGTAAATTTGAAAAATTAGCGCATAATGTTGCCGCCGAAATTATAAAAGATATGGCCTTAGCGACCCACTATCCTCCAGTGGTTCGTAATCAATTATCACCCAATGAGTTAACCACAATCGTTGATGAATTGATAAATAGTATTGATAAAGCACGTCATTCAGCGGAATCAAAATAGACAAGATTTATTACAAAGACACTTAAATAAATTAAAACAAGAGCCTTTTTTTATTTTTTGACTTAAAAAATAAAAATAATAGAAGGCGCATTTTATTAGATAGGATGGGACTGTTATGAAAAAAAGCGTTTATTTTTTGTTGTTAGTGTTAGTCGGATGTGCGAATACAACGAATTCATTATCTACGGCATCGACGGCGCCTACCAAACGATCTGTTTTATCTTCTAAACTACAAAAAGAAGGCGTTCAGTTTATTCGGCTGGGTAACGAAGTAAAACTTATTTTGCCAAATCAATCCTTATTTTTATCCGGAACGCCCCATTTAAAATCGACTGCTTATCCGATGCTACGCGATTTAGTGCTATTTTTAAATCAACAAGCGAATAAAGGGATTGAAATCAGAGCATATGCGCCCTATCCGGGCACACGATTACCGAATGTGGTTTTATCAAGGCAGCAAGCGCAACAGCTGATTGCTTATTTGATTGATCAAGGCCTTGATACACGACTCATTGTTGCGAAAGCGGAAGAAAACTTATCCAAAAGGGGCCCACGGCAGATAATAAGTCCTTTTAACAACGAGTCAAACCCGCTTTCTTCGCTAGAGATTCGATTTCGTTTGCGATATTTGATTTTTTATTATTTTAGCTCAATAAAGCCATCTAAGACGTGATAGAAAAGTAAATTTTTTTGACGTAAATGATTTAAAACTAGCTTTTTTTAATAAATTTGGGTTATAGTTCACGAAAAAAAGAGCCTTAAAAAAGTCTTAAAGAGGCGAAGAAACCATGAATAGCCGGATTGATATGATTCGATCAAAAAAGGGCTTTTATCGGGATAATTACAGCCGAATTTGTTGGGCCTTACTCGTCGCTTTAGGCCTGATATTTTTTATGGGAATATGGATTGTTTATTGTGTTGTCTTTCGTCCGACACCCGATTTTTATGCAACTTCCACGGATGGGAAGATTGTTCGTTTGTTTCCTGTAAATGCACTGAAGTAGTTTAATCTTAGGATATCACTATTCAGCTAAATAAGAATAAATGGTAAAACCTGACCATGAAAGAAGATGCGTTGCATGTTGTTACACTAAGAAACGAATTTTACCGCGATAATTATCGTAAAGTCGTTGCGGCGCTCCTTTTGAGTTTTTTTATTCTCCTTGCCCTGGCTTTATCATTATTTTATATTGTAACGCATCCTCCGGCACCGCGTTATTTTGCGGTGTCCAGTGACGGACGTATTCTCCCTTTAATATCACTTAATCAACCAAATTTATCGAATTCAGCCGTTTTACAATGGGCGAATCAAGCCGCTTCAGCTGCTTATAGCTATAATTTTGTAAACTATCGAGAAGCCCTACAGCAAGCAGGAAACTATTTTACGCCAGAAGGAAAGCAAACTTTTTTAGTGCAATAAAAAGCTCTAATAATTTGCAAGCCGTTATTTCGAAAAAATTAATTGTATCGGCTGTCGCAACGGGTGTGCCTGTCGTGTTGGAGCAAGGTCTTTTGGCGGGCCGCTATACTTGGAAAGTACAAATTCCTATGTTGGTTACTTTCCAAAGTGCGAGCCAATTTTCACAACAATCGGTGACGGTCACGATGCTTATTGTCCGGGTTTCGCCGCTCGAATCGCCAGCTGCGATTGGGATTGCGCAATTTATTGTCTCAGGGGGCGGTGGCATCACTGACTGATTACTATGTTGTTTATCATTAACTATTTCATTCGCAAAGTGGTTGAATTAAAAAACGTTTATAAAAAGGTAACTTTGATGCTCACCCAATGTGTAATATTAAAAAAGCATCGCACATCGCAAGCAAGCACTCAAAAAAGCAATAAAGATAATAAACATAATCAGTTTGTCTTCTTTGCATGTCTTTTGTTAATGATGAATACGCTGGCAAGTGCTGCGGAACCGGCGCCACCTAAAAAAAATAATGTCGTCACAACCGAAACAGAGGCTTCAGCCACTTCAGTAGATGCCGTGAATAAATCCGCTTTTGGATCGATGACCCAAGCCATGTTACCGATGACGCCAGAACAAATTAAGCGTTTAAGGGAACTGTTTAATGAAACCCAACAAGCAAAAGACACGACGCCAGGAATCCCTCCTCGACCGACGATTTCATCGCAGTACGTCAAATTAGAGCCAGGCGCGACACCCGCTGTCATTCGACTTTCTCAAGGCTATGTCACGACCCTCGCTTTTTTAGATTCAACCGGTCAACCTTGGCCCATTGCTAATTATGATGTCGGGAATCCACAAGCATTTAATATTCAGTGGGATAAAAAAAGTAATTTGTTGATGATTCAGTCGACGTCTTTATATGGCGTAGGGAATATGGCGGTCCAGTTACAAGGACTGTCGACACCCGTCATGTTGACGTTGATTTCAGGACAAAAAGCGGTTGATTATCGAATTGATCTACGTCTTCCATTAAGTGGTCCGAATGCGAAAGCGTTACTCGGTAGAAGTTTACCAACCAATGCGGATCCCACTTTATTGAATATTTTAGATGGTATCGCGCCGCAGGGTTGTCATTTACTTCCGGTTTCAGGAGGACCTGCGCAAGCTTGGTCTGATGAGGAGGGTCATCTTTATGTCCGGACGCGTTTGACATTAATTTCTCCGGCTTGGATTTCAACGATGTCGAGTCCAGATGGAATGAAAGCCTACTTAATGCCAAAAGCGCCCCTGATTCTTGGCTTTGAAGAAGGAAAATCCATTCAATTGAAAATTGAAGGGTTATAAAGGTTATGAATAAAAAATTAAAAAATATTGCTCAGCTGTTTCGAAACGTCAGAACACGCATGATTTTATTGTCGACGACAGCCGTGTTAGTGGTGGGGGTTGTCATTGGTGTAAAGCGTCTTTTGCATAAGGATGCACCGGTTTCAGATGTGTCGGTACAATTAAAAGAGGCGCCCACTATTCAGTCGGTTCCTGGGGGATTAACTCAATCACCTTCAGTCGATTATAAGCGTTTACAAGAGCAACAAAATATCCAACAAGCGCAAACTGCGGCGCAAACCGGACAAAGCGCTATCCCAACGTTATTAGATACATCGAATTTTCGTAACCAAGCATCCGGTGGTGCCGGTGTCGGGGGAATGCCTTGTTACCAACCTTGTAACCCCTGTTGTCAACAGGCTGTATCATCTAATGTACTGTCACAAAATACCTTACAACCCAGTCAGTTGAGAACGGGAACCTTAATTTATGATTCCCATGGAAAAGTGATCGGTCGTTTGGGGGCTGACGGTAAAGTTCGTGATGAAAATGGAAAAGTGATTGGCGCTGTTGGACCGGATGGTTTAGTGCGGGATTTAAATGGTCAAACCGTAATCGGTTCGGCTGCGGCGCCAGCGGCAGGCGATGCCGTTTACGATGCGGCCGGTCGTGTGATAGGCCATGTCGGTGTTGATGGTAAGGTACGCAATGCACAAGGGTATGTCATTGGCACAGTGGCCCCCGGATGGGGTTGTTCATAATCTCAAGGGTGGGATTTTAGGCCGTGTGGCGCCATCTCAATCAAGCACACGTTCAATACAAGGTACGCCCATTTTCGATGCAAAAAATCGTTTGTTGGGGATAGCCGATGCAAAAGGGCAATTACGCGATAGCGAAGGAAACGAGCTCGGTAAACTCGGTTCAGATGGTATTGTACGCGATAAAGAAGGTCATATCGTTGGTAAAACAGGCGTTTCTCAGTCTGGCGCACACCTTTATGATAAAAAAGGTCAATTACTCGGAACAGTGGATGCCGATGGCCAGATTATTACACCGGGAGGGCAGGCGATTCGAGAACCTTCAGGTATCCTTCGTCGTACAGGGATCCCTGTTTAGCATAAGGTCATTTATTAGGGGCCAGTAATCAACAAGGTGAAGTCGAGGATGAGCAAGGCAAATCACTTGGCCAATTCTCGCAAGACGGTATTTACGTGATAAAAGGGTAGCGTACTCGGTAAGACTGGGGTTCCTCTAGCAGGTGCGTCGGTTTACGATGCACAGGGTCGTTTGTTAGGGCGGGTTTTACCGAATGGCGATGTCGTAGATGCTTCAGGTCAGAAGATAGGTCATGTCGGTGCAGACGGTGTGGTTAAAGCAGCGGATGGGCGTATTTTAGGGCGTGCTTATTTACGTAATGGAGTGATTGCTGGGCAATTAACGCGGAGCCCTGTTCCGGGTTCACCTGTATATGATGATCAAGGCCACCTTATTGGAACCGTAGGAGAAGACGGAAAAGTTCGTAATGATCAAGGTGAAGTGATAGGCACTCTGGATTCCGATGGAAATCTCTATGGCTCGCATCATGAATGGCTGGGTAAAGTCGGTGCGGCTTCTCCAGGGAACCGGAAAGGCCATCTGATAGGCACAGCGGGAAATCAAGGCATTATACGAAATAGCCAAGGACAACGTATTGCGACCGTCGATGCAGCGGGCAATGCGCGTAATCGACAAGGTCAAATTATCGGTAGTATTACACCACCGCCTTCTGTAAAAACCGAAACGAATTCAAATAACCCCGCAGAGGATTTAGATAGTTCTTTCACGTCTTCAGGAGGAAGTAAGGTTCGTTTAGAACCTTCCGATGAAGCAAAGCAAACAAATCCCCAGTTACAGGCTATTTTAGATAGACAGCAACAACAACTGTCTGCTCAAAAAGCGGAGCAGCTCAAACAACAAATGCAAGCCGCAATGTCAACTCAGGCGGGGCAGCTCTTTGCATCTTGGACTTCTCCTTTACAGCAGTATGTTGTGGGTATGCCCGTGACATCAAATTCCTCGGCAACAGGAAGCCGTTTGTCTGGGAATGTTGATTCTGATTCGGCGACGGCACCCTCAGCGGTAAAAGCAGGTTCGATCATGTATGCGGTCTTGTTAACGGCGGTCAATACGGATGAGCCGGGCCCGGTGCTTGCTAAAATTGTCGAAGGTAAATTTAAGGGGGCTCGTTTAATTGGCACATTGACTAATCAGGGGCAACGCGTATTACTGTCCTTCAATACGATGACTTTACCGAAGGTTTCGCAGAGTATCGCGATTAATACAGTTGCCATCGATAGTAATACTGCCCGTACAGCGTTATCCAGTAAAACAGATAACCATTATTGGTTGCGTTATGGTACTTTATTTGCTTCGGCATTTATTCAAGGTTACGGGCAATCTTTCTTAAATTACAGTAATTCATTGTTTAATTTTAATAATAAGCCGATTGACTATAATCCAAGAGAACGTATTTTTATCGGATTAGGCCAGGTTGGAACCCAGTATGCGTCTGCTTTAGGACGTGTTTTTAATACGCCACCCACCGTTCATGTTTATTCAGGAACACCGATAGGCATTCTTTTCATTTCAGATTTACCAGCACTACCCGAAAAATAACTTTTTTATGATTTTGACACGATGAGGCGATAATGGATAATAAAAACTATAATGCAACAACCCATGCGGATGAGTATCGGCTTCCTGAGAGTGGTTCTGAGGATCATTTTGCAACCGGAACTGAATCAAAGGCTTCAGCTTCTATTTTTGAGCGGATTAATCGCCGCCATATCTTATTTGGTTTCTTACTAGTTTTTCTGATTTATTTGACCTACCAACTGCTCAGTAAAGTGTTTCATGTTTTAGAAGCCAAACGAGAAGCCTTGGTTAAAGAAGTTGCAGCAGCTCAAAATAAATCGCACTTAACCACATTGGTGCCACAAGCCAAACCAGTAGAACCTCCGCAAAATGAGGTTAAAAAACTTACACAAGGTCAAGTTGCGTTACAATCTACTTTAAATTCGTTAACGACGCAGTTGTCGGATATTCAATCAAGTTTAAGTAACTTGCATAATCAACTGGCGCAAATGGGTGATGAAATGCAAACCTTGCAAGCACGGCAAGCACTTTTACTCAAAAAAGCGACGCCACCTCCTGTAAAAGAGAAAATAATTAAAAAAGAAGTCCCTAAGCCTATTTATTATGTACGTGCGATTATTCCAGGTCGGGTATGGTTGACTACCCCTTCTGGAACCACGTTAACCTTAGGGCTCGGCGATTCATTAGCTGGGTATGGTTCGATTGAATCGATTAATCCTGAACAAGGCCTAATTACATTAAGCTCAGGAGCGACGATTGGCTATAGCCCGGACGATCGTTGAGACGGTTGGGGGTTGTTGCCAGAGGTAACGCCATGCTGAATTTAAAAAACACAACAAAGGTAATCGGTGTTTTCCTGATTTTTTTGTTATTAGCCGGCTGTACAGGGG
Source organism: Rickettsiella massiliensis 20B (assembly GCF_000257395.1). GTDB lineage: Bacteria > Pseudomonadota > Gammaproteobacteria > Diplorickettsiales > Diplorickettsiaceae > Diplorickettsia > Diplorickettsia massiliensis. Next base: position 175,320 of record NZ_AJGC01000001.1, on the reverse strand, counting down.
GTAAATTTCCAAAGGTAGAAACCATGCTGACTCGATTAAACGGGGAATTTCCCTCGTTTTATCGTTTAATTACAGCGAGCGCATATATGATCGGCATTGCTTTTATTTTTCGTGGTGTTTATCAGCTAAAAGTGTATGGTGATTTACGAACAATGATGTCGGTACAAACTAACTTTAAAGCGACGATGCTACTTTTTTTGCGGGTGCGGCGCTTCTGTATGCACCAACAGCCTTAAAAAGTATGCTGTTATCGACTTTTGCAACGACCAGCGTCACCGATCCAATGGGCTATCAGCCCTCAGGTGGGATTTGGAGCCCCTTGGCGTCGGCGGCAGTTTTGCGCTTTATCCAATTAATCGGTACTATTTCTTTTATACGGGGTTGGGTTCATTTGGCTCATTCGTCTAACCCCAATGGACGAAGTACATTTGGCAAGGCAGTAACACATATTATTGCCGGATTGTTGGCCATCAATATTGAGGGCACAAGACACACGAGTAATTTTCTTCAAATTAATATAAATAAATGATAAATCGTATTTAAAATGACTAGATTTAGTCGTTTAACTTTGGAGATTGACATGATCGATAAAAAATTTAGGAAAAAATTGGCTTATGCCGGAGCACGTTGGAAAGCAAAATGCTTTTTTTTGTTACTGCCTTTATTTTATAGCGGCCTATGTTTTGCCGAAAAAGGTGATGACCTAGGTAAAATAGCAACTAAATTAACGGGATCATTTGAAGGCCTTTCTAAATTGATTACCGCCGGTGCTTATATGGCAGGAATTGGCTTTACCATGGCTTCGATGCTGAAATTTAAAGCCCATAAAGATAATCCAACCCAAATTCCGATTGGAACACCGATTGCTCTATTATTTATTGGCGCGGCATTAATTTTCTTACCCAATATCTTTGGTATTGCTGGAAATACTATTTTTGGTGATACATCCGGAGCGGGTGGAATTCATGGTGTAACCGGCTTAGGTACATAAATTGCTTTGAATCATTAAGTTTATTTTGTTTCAAGCGATATGGAATAAATAGTGGGGCTTATTAAATAAAACCCCACTATTTGTATGGTTTAAAGTTTAGGATGATTAAAATAACAAATACTGATTGTGTGTATTATAGAAAATAAGGAAACGTCTTATTTCATGAAAAACTTCCGAACTCCAGAATATGTCTTTGCACAATGTGCTAAAACAAGAACGTTGAGTCGCATTTTGTTCGAAAAAGTTTTTCTGTTGCAAAACAGTTTAGCAAGTTTGAATTTGTTTCAATTATTCTATGTTGAATTTTGTGTTAAAAAAGAAGGTTTATTTAGAAGTACTCGGCTTTTTTTGTTTAATAAAATAGCTAGAGTACAAAAAAAAATAATCACCTTTATAACCGTGTTTATTTGTTCAGTTTATACTGTAGCCAGTCAAGCGGAAGTCAAATCGCTTGGTCAGATGGCAGAGAACATTACTTATTCATTTTATGGGCTTTCTAAACTCATTACCGCCGGCGCTTATATGGCGGGAATGGGATTTGTGATGGCTTCGATGATGAAGTTTAAGGCACATAAAGATAATCCGACCCAAATTCCGATTGGAACCCCGATTGCTTTATTGTTTGTGGGTTCGGCATTGATTTTTCTACCGAATATTTTTTCGATTGCAGGCCAAACCATTTTTGGCGATACCAGTGGCGCAGCGGGCATTTATGGGACAACAGGATTAGACGTTAGAAATAAAATGTATCCGATTGACTTAAACGTAAATCCGGAAGGTTGGCCGCATTTTGTGCGACGCAAAATGGATCCAAAATTTTTATCTTTTCGCGAGAAAGTATTGCAGCGCGATCAATCTACCTGTCAATTTTGTGGGATGGCTCCGAAGAAAGGTTTAGAAATTATCAATCGTGATCAAAACTATTTGAATAATACGATAAACAATCTTGTGACCGCTTGTGAATTTTGTACACAGTGTTTCTTTCTTGAAGTCATTGGATCGGGCGGATATGGAGGCGGGACGCTGATTTATCTTCCCGAGTTAACACAAAATCAATTAAATGCTTTTTGCCATGTTTTGTTTAGTTCTATGGGCGAGAGTGAATATAAAGAAACGGCACAGGATGCCTATCGACATCTTCGTTTGCGTTGTCAAGTGATTGAAGATGAATGGGGTGAGGGTTTACAAAATCCAGCTGTTTTTGGTCAATCATTAGTTGAACTTATGGATAAATCTATTTTGCAGAAAAAGATGTTTTCTGCAGTACGATTGTTACCTTCCCGTGCCGCCTTTACTTATTATTCAGAGGTGCCAAGCGCCTAAGAGAAAGCAAACACTATGTCTAAAATATTATATTCATTTTTAGAGGGAGTTGATACTTTCTTAGCTTGGCTGAGTAGTTCGCTACAGCAAACAACCGAGTCTTATTGTGATCTTGAGACAGCGGACAGTCCAACGGTTTTGGTTGCGCATGATGGGTCATTGATTTCCCTCATTAAAATTTCAGGGGTGACCCAATTAATTGGGAATACCGAATTTGAGCGTTTACATGAGGGGCTGACTTTAAGTCTCCAAACTGCCCTGTCTCGTGCCGGGCATGCGGTGCAAGTATTATTTCACTACGATAAACAAGCGGTTTCTGATCTTATCCAAGATATGTTAGCGCCGGGACAGCAAACGAGTCGTCGTTTAAATTTAGAATTAGACGATTTATTTAAAGAACGAATCAATCACCTTGCTAAGCACTGTGCCGATGAAAGTGTTTATTTTGTTTTATGGACAAGACCGAGTAACTTGACCAGCGAGCAGTTTCAACGAGCAACTCGAGATAAACTGAAGTGGATCCGTGAGAAAAAAGTCCCGCCTTTTCGTTTAACACAGAATGTTATTGCCGCAATGGTTGAATTACGCGATACACACGATGCGTTTGTTCGTTCTGTGATGAATGATTTAGAAAGTCTCCAGATTGCGGCGGATTTACTTGAAGTGCACGATGCCGTACATGCCATTCGTTCGATTACCGATCCTACTTTTACAGATAAAGCTTGGCGTGCCGTTTTACCCGGCGATAAGATTCCTTTTAAAAGAATATACTCACAGCCACCATCATACCTTATCCGATATTTTATGGCCCTCGCTGGCGCGGCAAATTTTACCGCGTGATGCAGAAAATCTTGATTTGCGAACTGTACGTTTGGGTGATTTCATTTATGCGTGTGTGTTTATCGATTTACTTCCGAAAGAAGTGAAAGCGTTTAATAGCTTGCTCCAACGTACCCTTGCGGCACAGATTCCCTGGCGGATATCTTTTTTTATAGAAAGTGATGCCCTAAAAACAATTAAATTAAAATCGGTATTGGCGTCAATTCTTAGTTTTTCTTCAGCGCAAAATCGTTTGTTAAGTGACGCAAATAATTTATTAAATTATATTGCAATTAATACGGATGATGCCGTGGTCCGTTTACGCGTGGCAGCTTGTACTTGGGCACCAGAAGGACAGCGTGGTTTATTACGAACCCGTGCCGCGGAATTAGCGAAAGCGATTGAAGGATGGGGTTCTTGTGATGCGATCCGTTTGCGGGGTTAGCTTCAACTTTCTTAGGGGTTTCTGCGCAAAGTGTGGCAACACCCACGATTTTGCCTTTTTCCCAAGTCGTCTATATGTTACCGATTACACGTCCTGCTTCGCCTTGGAAAGGGGGCGCACAGTTATTTAGAACGCCCGATGGTAAGCCGTGGCCCTTTCAACCGGGATCCAGTCAACAAACTACCTGGATTGATTTGATCTATGCGCGACCCGGATCCGGTAAATCCGTGCTTTCCAATACCTTAAATTTAGCGTTATGTTTAGCGGGTGGTTTACAACGGTTGCCGCGGATTGCGATTATTGATATTGGTCCTTCAAGTAGCGGTTTAATTTCTTTACTTCGTGAAGCACTCTCTGTGGAGCAACGTCATCTTGTGGCGTATCACCGATTACGGATGACGGCTGATTACTCAATTAATCCTTTTGATACGCAGCTTGGTGCGCGTTATCCAACGCCGCAAGAGCGTAGTTTTTTAGTGAACTTTTTGACATTGCTGGCGACCCCTCTAGGGGCTAGTAAGCCCTACGATGGCATTCCAGATATGGTTGGGTTAGTCATTGACGAGTTATACAAAAGTTTATCGGATACTGAAAAACCTTATCCTTATACACCGGGTATTGAACGTCAGTTGGATGAAGCGCTCCAAGAAATTCACTTTACTTCAGATATGCATACCACGTGGTGGGAAGTGACGGATGCATTATTTGTAGCGGGCTTGACTCATCAAGCCACATTAGCACAACGCTATGCAATGCCTTTGTTAGCGGATACGGCATCTATTTGTCGAAATCCGATTATTGAAGATCTTTACGGTAAAATTACTGCACCCACTGGCGAAAGTTTAATTAATGCGTTTGCCCGAATGATTTCGAGTGCCATTCGCGAATATCCAATTTTATCCCGCGTGACGCGTTTTGATTTAGGTGATGCCCGGATTGTTGCTTTAGATTTAGATGAAGTCGCAAAAAGTGGTGGTGAAGCGGCGGATAGACAAACGGCAGCGATGTATATGTTGGCACGCTATGTGTTAGCGCGCCATTATTATTTAAGTGAAGAACATCTTTCCGATATGCCCAAGACTTATCATAACTATCATCGGCGGCGTATTGCTGAGTTAATGGAAGATCCAAAACGAATTATTTTTGATGAGTTTCATCGTACTGCTAAGGCACAATCGGTACGTGATCAAGTGATTGTTGATATGCGTGAAGGACGTAAATGGAACATCCAAATTGCTTTATTATCCCAGTCTGTGGACGACTTTGATCCGGTTATGGTTGAGTTTGCGACCTCTATTTACATTATGGATGCGGGTCCAGCGCAATCAATCGAAAAATCCGAATATTTGGACTTTCACCCACGGCTAAAATTGCCTTGCGGACTCGTGTTCATGGACCGCGTGAAAGTGGTGCGACGTTCCTAGCGCAGTTTGCAACCAAAGAAGGAATGAATACCCAATTATTAACCTTAACGCTAGGGCCCATCGAATTGTGGGCATTTAGTACCACCGTAGAAGACGCAAACTTGCGAAATCGTCTCTATCATCATTTGGGCCCAACTGAAGCACGTCGTGTTTTGGCACGGTTATTTCCCAATGGTTCAATTAAGAAACTCTTAGAAAAACGTTTAGCCAATCTCAAAGAAGAACAGGGTTTAATTACGGAAGATGCTCGACAAGGATTAGTTGAGCAAATTGCAGAAGAAATTCTAACTGCCTATACGAAAGATCCAAACTTTCAGTCTTTTGTTGTTTAGGAGAGCGTCTTTCTTTTCCAGAGAAGCGGTGTAGTGGGTGGGCGACACCGCAAACTTTATTATGATAATATAAATTATTATGATTCCACAATCTCGATGCGCAAGGCATGAATATCGGTTCCAATCGTTGTTCCCAGTGCTTTGTAAATGAGGCGATGGCATTCGACTAATGATTTATTTGCAAAGAGGGGCGAGGCGATCTGAATTTTAAAATGACCTGCACCTTCTTCAGCATGTCCACGGTGTTGCTCACCTTCGTCAATAATCTCTAAAGTAGTAGGAACCAAGGATTGTTCGAGTTTTGTACGGAGGAGGGCGGCTTTATTTTTGTAAGAATTGTTCATGTTTTTTGATCCGATTCAATATAACGACCGAGATAGATTGCTTGAATGATAATAAAGATAAATGTAATGCCAAGCAAACCAAAAAGCTTAAAGTTCACCCAAGTATTGGTGTTAAAAGAATAGGCAACCCATAAATTCAGTCCACCCATCAGTAGAAAAAAATAACCCAATTTCGATTCAAGGAAAACCAAATCGGGCATGGCAAAGTGATATTTGTTTCGAGTAAGCGCTGAATTAATGGTTTTTTACCAATGAATTGGCTAGCCAAAGCAGTTAACGCCAAGACCCAGTAGAAAACAGTGGGTTTCCACTTGATGAACAACTCATTATGAAACAGTAACGTACTCCCGCCTAATAAGAGGATGAGAATCAAACTGATAAGTTGTATACTAGAAAGTGTTCGATGTTTGAACCAATAGAGAATAACTTGACCTAAGTTAATCACAATCGCAGCGAGTGTTGCGAAGTAAATGCCCAAAAATTTATAAACGGCAAAAAAGACAACAATCGGTAAGAAGTCGAAAAGTAAACGCATTGTAATTCAATCGGTGGAGATACTCACTTTCACAGTATATAACACTATTCTTTAGTCTCCTAGTTGAGTAAACGAGTTTTTTGTGAGCCAAGTCTTTAAAATTCATCCACGTAATCCGCAACTCCATTTGCTCCGGCAGGTTGCACAGCAATTAATGAAAGGGGCCTTAGCGGTCTATCCAACCGATTCAGCGTATGCACTCGGCTGTCAATTGACAAATAAAGAGGGAATCCAGCGTTTACGCCAAATTCGACAATTAAACTCGAAACATCCTCTGACCGTGGTTTGCCGTGATATTGCCGAAGTTGCGCATTACGCACAATTGGATGATTCAACGTTTCGTTTGCTCAAAGCGTATACACCAGGACCTTATACTTTCTTATTACCTGCAACCAAACAAATTCCAAAATACTTGGCACAGATGAATCAAAAAAAAGTAATCGGTATTCGTATTCCCGATCATATTATTCTCCATGATTTACTTGAAATGTTAGAAGTACCGCTTGTTACGAGTACATTGATTTTGCCCGGAGCGGAGTTACCCTTGTTAGAACCCGAGGCAATACATGATATGCTAGGCCGTCGGGTAGATTTAATTATTGATGGTGGGTCAAGTGGTCTGGACTTAACGACCATTATTGACCTGGTCGAGGGTTACCCGAAGATTATTCGTGAAGGTAAAGGTGATATCACCCCGTTTAAGTAAAGGGGGGATGCGCTCATTAGTGAATATTATTGATAAAAACGAAGAGAGACTATGAAAGTTCGTACCCGATTTGCCCCGAGTCCCACGGGTTATCTTCATATTGGCGGAGTCCGAACTGCGCTTTATGCTTGGCTTTACGCTAAAAAACATCACGGTCAGTTTATCCTCCGGATTGAAGATACCGATACAGAACGTTCGACCCAACAGGCCACCCAAGTCATTTTGGATGGGTTGACATGGCTCGGTTTAACACCGGATGAGGGGCCTTATTTCCAGACACAGCGTTTATCACGTTATCAAGCGATTTTAGAACAATGGCTTACGGAAGGGAAAGCCTATCGGTGCGATTGCTCTAAAGAGCGACTATCTAATTTACGTGCCACACAACTGCAACAGCATCAAAAACCACGTTATGATGGTCATTGTCGTGATAAAACCAATCATCCACCGCTTGATCAGCCGTATGTGATTCGTTTTCGTAATCCGATGGATGGCGAAGTCGTGGTAGACGATCAGGTGCATGGCCGTGTTGTGTTTCAAAATGCCGAATTAGATGATTTAATTTTAGCGCGCAGCGATGGGATGCCGACGTATAATTTTAGTGTCGTGATTGATGATGTGGATATGCAAATTAGCCATGTCATTCGAGGGGATGATCATTTAAATAATACGCCACGGCAAATCAATTTGTTACAGGCTTTGGGCGCACCGATTCCACATTATGCCCATCTTCCGATGATATTGGGAGAAGACGGTAAAAAACTTTCTAAACGTCAAGGCGCCGCGAATATATTGGCGTACCGTGAAGCGGGTTATCTTCCACAAGCATTGTTGAATTATTTAGTTCGGCTCGGTTGGTCACACGGCGATCAAGAACTCTTTTCACTGCAAGAAATGATCGCACTGTTTGATTTAGACCATCTAAATAAAGCACCGGCGGCAATCAACCCTGAGAAATTAGATTGGTTAAATCAACATTATCTAAAGTCAATCGACCCACAACAATTGGTGCCGCTTTTAGCGGAAAAGCTGCTGGATCAGGGTATTGATATTGAAGCACCGCACTTGCCAGATTTAAAAGACATTATCCTTTTACAACGCGAACGCGTAAAAACAATTACCGAAATGGCGGAAAAAGTCGTTTTTTTATGAAAAACCTGAGCCGGTTCAAGGGTTGGATAAAGAAATCTTGACCTTACCGCTAACGAAGCTCAATACACAGTTTCTAGCCTTGGATCCTTGGAGTGAAGAAGGGATCCATGCCGCGCTAAAAGAGACTGCCCAACATTTTTCTCTAAAATTTGGTCAATTAGCACAGCCACTGCGTGCTATGACTATGGGGCCAGGGGTTGCTTTGCCGATTAATACGACCTTGTATCTTCTTGGTAAAAATCGAGTTATTGAACAGATCAATCAATTTCTTATACAGCAAGCTACTTGAGCAAAATAGAAAACGGTTCATGCTCTTGTGCTCAGGTCTTTTACTCGTTAAAATGGCCCCCATCTTTTTTGGGGCTATAGCTCAGCTGGGAGAGCGCTTGCATGGCATGCAAGAGGTCAGCGGTTCGATCCCGCTTAGCTCCACCAGTTAAATCAAACACTTATACCACTTTTACACAATTCCGAAAATTCCCTTGCGGGACTTTTGCGGGAGCTAGCGGCTGATTCACTCGTAGTAGAGTCAATCGCGTATAAGGTGTGGCTGCATAGCTAATATCTTCTGATAGACATTTTTATAGAGTCTTATGTAGATACGTTTCTACAGTCATCCCATCTGTTATTATGCGATCCAGTCAAAGGTGCTTGTAAGTCATTTCCTTAAATGAGTAATTTTTTAAAACGGGAACGATTAAGTAATGCAGCTTAATCTCTCAAAAAAATATCAGCTCAATTTTATATCAAATTTTTTTGCTAGCCAAACAGCTATTGAACGTTTGAAGTCGCAGTTATTTAAACATCGAAGTACGTGTAGAACTAACAATTTATTTTGAAATAATTATTGATATACCTTGATAGGAATCATTTTTCTAATTTGGTGCAATTTATCAAGATCAACTTCTGCATAGACAATACCAGAACCGGGTTCCTTATATTCTGCAAGAATAGACCCCCAGGGATCAACAATTAAGCTATGCCTATAAGTGTTACGCCCATTTGTATGGCTACCTTCCTGGCATGCATCAATTACTATTTACTGAGAGAAGGCCAGAAGTAATGAATAATTTTTTCAGTTATTTTATCCATTACTATTCAAGACCTTATAAAATGCTACTAAATAAATTATTGGTACTTTATCTACATTTTTATTGGCGATAAAAAAACATAAAATTTTATCTGCATACACTTTTATAAGATAAAATGAATAATTTTTTTAAATTCATATGATATTTTCTCCATTCTATAGGCAGCTCAACCTTCACTTTCAGTCACTGTAATATGTATACCTGTCATCGGATATTGAGAATTAGCATTTGTAAATTGAAACTTAATTTATGAAGAAAACGTTATTTGATATTAAGTGTTAACTTAATAGATATTTTTTCGGCTTGTTGCCTGACGCTTGAGGGGGTACCATAAAGTACTTTATTGTCAGTCAATGCTTGATTGCTTTGCTAAACGTGATAGGTCCTCTTATTGGAAGAAAAGTACCACTCAATGCGTTATTAGCCTAAGCTTAGGCATGGTGATTATCATTGGATAAGGTTTTTTGTTATGTCTACATTTAATTGGATCGACTATACCTTCATTGCAATTATTGCGCTTTCGGTACTGATTAGTGTAATGCGTGGTTTTGTACGAGAAGTGATTTCCTTGGTCGTTTGGGCGGCAGCTATCTTAGTCAGTTTCATTTTTTACCGCTATTTAGCTAGCTTGCTCGTCAATGTAATCCACTCGGATACGATTCGTGTCGTAGTCAGTTTTGTGGGTTTATTTTTGGCAACTCTAATTCTGGGTATGCTGATTAATTATCTAATTGGCCAGTTGGTATCCAATACAGGATTAAGTGGTACGGATCGAATTTTAGGTATTGTTTTTGGTTTGGCGCGCGGTGTCTTAGTGGTTGTATTACTGATGATGTTAGTGTCCTTGACACCTTTTTCCAAAGAAACGACCTGGAAAGAATCTATATTAGTACCGCATTTTCAACCTCTTGAGCAGTGGCTACGTTCTTTTCTACCTGAATCAGTTCATGATCATTTGACGTTGGAAGACAACCCTTTAGGGAAAATAGATTAACTTTGATTCTTTTGGTGTAACCACTAAAACATTCCCCTGATCGGCCCGCCAATCACTTAAGACAAAACGTTTTTTAAAAGAGTGATTGGCTGGAGAAAGCGATTCATTAGAATCCGTAGAGGGTGCTTGACTTGGCTTTGTAGCGGATCTGCGTAAGAGTTGGATGGCTGGTTGATGGGTATGACCATGGATTAAGACTTGTGCTTTATTTTGTTCTAAAGACGTCAATACCTCAGTGAGAACTACATCAAATTTATCCTGTTTAACCGATGGTGTATGTTGGTCAGTGAAGTCGTGTTCTAAAGCGCTGGACGTTGAGCTGTCGCGTAAATAGGTTGCAATTCGGCGGCGAGTTGACAGTGGTAGTGCTAAAAATAAACGTTGTGTGAGTGGAGAGCGGACCATAGAGCGAAAACGTTGGTAAAGCTTATCTTGGGTACAGAGTTGATCACCATGGGTTAATAATGTGGGTACACCATAGAGGTCAATTTGGTTCGGATCGGCTAAATATTGACAACCTGCTTCGTTAAGAAACGTTTTTCCGACTAGAAAATCTCGATTACCTGGCATGAAATAAATTTTGAGACCCTGCTGTGTTAATTGATGAAGACTTTGTTGTACTTGTTTAGAAAGCGGTGTTTTCTCCTCATCACCAATCCATATCTCAAATAGATCACCAAGAATATATAGGGCTTCCGCTTGGGGCGCCCAGTGTTGTAAAAAATAGAAGAAAAGACGAGTCAGTGTAGGTTGATTGGAGCTTAAATGTAAGTCTGAAATAAAGAATGTCGTTGGCATGGAAATAACTTGAGCTGGGACAAAATGAATCAAAGTATTTAACCGACTTTTGGAGCAAAATAAAAGCACCTTCCTTATAAAGAAGGATAGGGGATCTTTTTGAGCGCGTAAACCCATAACATTAAAAACACAGTTTATCTCTGTAGAGCGTTATTTTGATCCTCTTGTTGTAAAATGTACCCTCAATACTTTATTTTTAGACAAAGAGACGGATATCAGTCCACATGGGATTGCGTTTATTCTTATGCAGCCTTTAAGTAGGCTATTTTTGTATTACTTTCTCTTTGCAAGCCGCGGTTGTTCTGCATTTTTTATAAAAAGGCTTTAAAAGATGAACGCCTGCTTGCATAATGGCAGTCGTTTACTGACTTTGACTCCTAAAATTTTTGAAAAATTATGAAAACTCGTTTTGCCCCTAGCCCGACTGGCTATATTCACTTAGGAAATGTGCGCACCGCGCTCTTTAATTATTTACTCGCACAATCTGTTGATCAGGGCCATTTTTTACTTAGGATTGAAGATACTGATGCAACACGTTCGAGCGAAGCGTTGTCCAAGCAACTGCAGGAAGATCTATTATGGCTCGGTTTAGCCTGGGATGAAGGGCCTGGCCATGAAGGGGGTCGAGGGCCTTATCAGCAGTCTCAACGATCGGCTATTTACGCAAAATACTATCAGCAACTCCTCGATAGTGGGCAAGCTTATCGCTGTTTCTGTAGCGACCAAACTTTGGTTTTAATGCGTAAACGTCAATTATCTCAAGGTAAGCCCCCGCGTTATACGGGTGTTTGCCGTCATTTAAGTGCTGAGCAGATCGCTGAAAAGGACAAACAGGGGCAAGCCTCTACGCTGCGTTTTCGGGTTCCAAGTCACCAAACTATTTGTTTTACGGATCTGGTGAAAGGTGAGCAAAGTTTTTTAAGTAATGAAATTGGTGATTTTATTCTCCAAAGGAGTGATGGAACGGCGGCTTTTTTCTTTTGTAATGCGATTGATGATGCTTTGATGGGGGTTAGCCATGTGTTACGAGGGGAAGACCATCTTACTAATACACCACGACAAATTATGATTCTCAATGCACTCGGGTTGGCTGTTCCGACCTATGGGCATATGTCTTTAATTGTGGGCGAAGCCAACGGAGTGCCTTTATCTAAACGAGAAGGTAGTTTTAGTGTCAAAGCCCTGCGTGAACAAGGTTATTTACCGGGCGCCTTACAAAATTATTTAGCGCGGTTAGGGCATACCTATGAAGATCCTCACTATATGGATTTACAGGCACTTAGCCGACAATTTTCTACAAAGCGATTTGGGCAATCTGCCGCCCGTTATGATGAAGCACAGTTACTTTATTGGCAAAAACAAGCTTTAGCGACCTTAAGTGAGGTACAATTTGCGCAATGGTTAGGGGAAGCACAAATAGAAACGGTTCCTTCCACAAAGCGGGCTGCGTGGATACAGTTACTCCGTTCTAATGTGGCTTTTCCGAGTGAAGCTGGGGTGTGGGCGAATATTTTGCTTACGTCGTCTTTAAGTTTAAATTTAGACACACAAACGACCTTAAAAAAGGTGATTCCTGCTTATTGGGAAACCGTTTTAGCGGAGTTGGAAAAAGGTTCAGACTTTAAAACGATGACTCAAACACTACAAAATAGCTTAAATTTAAAAGGTAAGGCGCTTTTTGCACCATTACGTCTTGCGCTCACTGGGCGTTTAGATGGTCCTGAGTTAGCTAAAATTTATCAATTACTGGATCCGGAAACACTTCGCACGAGAATTTTGCATGCTAAAAATTTATAATACCTTAACCCAGCAAAAAGAAACCTTTAAACCATTGATTGCAGGTCAAGTGAGCCTCTATGTGTGTGGGATGACGGTGTATGATTTATGTCACATAGGGCATGCGAGGGTGCTCGTTGCCTTTGATGTGATTGTGCGTTATCTCAAAAACAGGGGATTGAGTGTTAAATATATCCGAAATATTACCGATATTGACGATAAAATTATTCAACGCGCCCAAGAGAATCATGAATCGATCACCGAATTAACCACGCGGATGATAGAAGCGATGCATGAAGATTTTGCGCAATTAAACTTAATGCCCCCGACTCAAGAGCCTAAAGCAACGGAGTCTATCGCTGAGATTATTCAATTGATCCAGATTTTATTAGATAAAGGGGTGGCTTATCAGGCTGAAAACCGTGATATTTTTTATGCGATCGATACGTTTAAAACCTACGGTGCGCTCGCACATCAAGACTTGGAAAAATTACGCCATGGTTCACGCGTGGCGGTTGAGCTCAACAAACAGGATCCATTGGATTTTGTGCTTTGGAAAGCGGCAAAACCGAATGAACCGAGTTGGGAATCTCCCTGGGGGCCCGGCCGACCTGGATGGCATATTGAATGTTCTGCAATGTCGATGGCGGCATTAGGCGAACAATTTGATATACACGGAGGGGGATTGGATCTGGTTTTTCCCCACCATCAAAATGAAATTGCTCAATCGGAAGCGGCAACCGATAAAAAGTTTGTACAAACTTGGATTCATGTTGGCTTTGTACAAGTTAATCGTCAAAAAATGTCGAAATCATTAGGTAATTTTTTTACTTTACGTGACATGTTAGCGGAATATCCCGCTGAAGTCGTTCGTTATTTTTTAATGGCAAGCCATTATCGAAGCCCGATTCATTATTCACAAGAAAATTTGCAGTTGGCTCAGGCGGCACTCCAGCGCTTATATACTACGTTATTTGAAGTGGATAATTTAGGTGCGTCTGGGCACCCTGAAATAAACCAGGATTCATTAACAACATTACTCTCTTCTTATGAGGAATCATTTCAGGCTGCTATGGACGATGATTTTAACACTCCTGAAGCGTTAGCGGTTTTATTTGTCATGACGCATGAAATTCATCGTATTAAAGCGACTGATCCGAACAAAGCAATCTTAATCGCACAAGTTTTAAAAAAACAAGCAACTGTGTTAGGAATATTGCAGCAAAATCCGAAAGATTTTTTAAAATCCGGTGTGCAGCAAATAGACTCAGCGAAAATTGAATCACTGATTCAAGCCAGAGAAAAAGCACGCGCGGGTAAAGATTGGAAAACCGCAGATGCGATTCGTCAAGAGTTAGAGCAAATGGGTATTGCTTTAAAAGATACGCCTCAAGGATCAGACTGGTATCGTCTCTAATTCATGCAAAATCAAGCACTTGTTGAAATGAAGTGCTTGATTTTTATTTGATAAGTCATAGCAATTCCGACTAAAAAATTTTTCTCGTTTTTATATCTCTTTATCACGATTTTTCTTAGTTATATAGTTATCCTTTATTTTTTAGGAGTTCGGATCCCGGTAGCTTATTACTGACACCATCGAAGAAACAAAAGATTTATGAAGAAGAAATAATAAATAGATCTGTTAAGCCACATGCTTTTTTTAGTAAGAATAACCCATTAAAAAGATTACAGGATGAAAGTCATATTAATCTCTCTCCTCGATCATTATAACCGCTTAATAAAAAAAGCAACATGAAGGAGCCTCTATTTAAGAGGCTCTTTTTTTAGTGATATTAATAATTAAGTAAATAAAATAATAAAAATTATTTTAAATTATTTTGATTGGTGATAAAACGATAACATGATTTTTCTTATAGATAATAATTTGAGACTTTTAATTTTCTTTGATAGCTATCATGTGTTCAGAAAATGACATGATAATTGATCAAAATAGATTTGATTAATTATTATTAACTAATAATATTCTCAATGATTTAACAAAGATTTATAATGCTCATAAAAGACATTTTACTAGTCCATATCAATTATGTCATAAGTTACATCGATGAGTATTTTTACTATAAACTATAGTCTCTCTAGCAGAAAAAAAATTATGTGTAGTGTACTCATTTGTTTGGAAGTCTAGGTGGGGTTGTATTTCATCCTGAGTTACCATCACGACATTCTTCGGTTTATTGTTTTGCTCAAGCGTATTATCGTAATAAACTGGCTTGATATCGTTAGGTAAAGGCAATGCATATTGTTCTCTTTCTTAGTTTAAAGTATAAATTATTAAGATTTAATACTTAATTAATATTTTATATTTAAAAATACATTAATACATTAAGTTTACAATAATAAGGTAATTTTATATGGGTAATAAAGAAAATAATAAGTTTAAGAAGTTTGTTAAAAAATTAATAAGATTTTCAGTCGTATCGGATCCGATTTATGCAGAGATAGATTTTTAGCGCTTTAAAAAAGTAACCTCAGAAATTAATATTGTCCCCCATAGTGAAAAAAAACTCGGCACAGAGAATCTGCCCATTTATGCAAATATTAATCCTTCTCACTCATTATTATGGATGCCATCGGAAAATTGAACTGACTTTTTCAAATTAAACTTAATATCAACCAATCCTTCTTTTTTAAAATATTCTAATAAAGGAAATACTTTTTCATCTTTCAGGCCATAATTACAATAGAAAAAGATCGAGAGAGCCCCTATTTAAGAGACTCTTTTTTCATAGAGATTGGCTTATTTTTCAGAAGGGCTTGCTATTAACATGTATAATAAATATTAAGGTGAAGATTTTCTCGGTAATTTTAAAATAAGCAGAAAACAGACAATGACAAACAAGGAAGCGATCAACATCGTTGAACTAAATGCTTGTTTATAAGCATCAAGCGCGGCTGTTTTTACCAGAGCGGCTGAGTCAGCGGGGAGATGTGCTATCACTTGTAACGCTGCAGGTGATTTTGCTAATAAACCATCAATTTGGTTTTCTTGTATATTGGCAATCGGCTGAGGAGCTTGCGCTAAAAAAGCATTGAGATGCCATTTATTGAGGCTACTGAGTAGCCCCGAGAATATCGCTAAACCAATAGAATTACCTAACTGTCTAGCACAATTAAGGATAGCGCTGGCAATCGCGCGTTGTTGATCACTGACTGTGCTCATTAAAGTGGCCATCGAGCCAGAAAGCATCAAGGGTATACCAATACCATAGAGTAATAATCCTGGGAATAGCCAAACATAACTACTTGTACGACTGGCAAAACCGATCCAAAGAAAACTAAATAATACTAACGTACAGCCACTTAACATTGGCCAGGTGGGCCCATAACGATCACGTAAATGACCACCAATCGGTGACATAAAAATGACAGGAATCATGGTGGGTAATAAGAGTAATCCCGCTTTTAATGATGAATATTGCAATACATTTTGTAAGAAAATAGACCAAAATATAAAAGAAATACCCACCGCTTGAATAATTAACATGATCGCTGTAATCAGCGAAAAGGTTGGATTTTTAAATAATGTCATTTCGACCAATGGGGCGGGTGTTTGTTTTTCCCAATAAACAAAAAAAGCCAACATCAACACACTAAAAACGAATAAACTCAGTGTGGGAGTAGATAACCATCCCCAATGTGAACCTTGCATAAAACATAAGACAAACCCGCTAATGAAAGCGATTGATAGAATTAAGCCAAGATAATCCATCTTAAAGGGTTCTGTACGCTCCCAATTAGGAATACTCATTTTGGTCAAAAAGAGACTGACTAAAGCAATCGGCAGATTGATCCAAAACACCGCACGCCAACTGATCCACTGAGTCAATGCGCCCCCTAATAAAGGTCCTACTGCTAAAAAGATAGCGGCAAACCCGACATAGATTCCCATTGCCTTACCTCGTTCCTGTTCGGGAAAGGCATTTACAACGAGGGCATTCGTCGAAGGCATCATTAGCGCTCCTCCAATCCCTTGGATGGCACGAGCGATCAGTAGCCAAATTCCGGAAGTGGCTAAAGCGCAGGATAGGGAGGCTACGACGAAGATAAGAAGTCCCCATAGGAAGATTTTTTTTATGGCCAAAGCTATCTCCAAGCTTACCCCCAAAGAGGACAAGGGTACTTAAGGATAATAAATACCCGTTAACAATCCATGAAAGGAGGTTATTGCTTAGATTTAAGTCTCTTTGCATGGCTGGGAGCGCCACAGCGAGGGCCGTTTGATCAATAAAGACCAAGGCGAGGGCGCTTGACATGGCGAACAAGGCCCACCACTTGGCATTTTTCTTGAACAAATTGAGCATTTTCTTACTTTAGTTGATCTAAAAATAGACTATATTTTAAAGGAGAGTAACGCCTTACTTCAATAAAAAACGCCCCTCTAGACAGGTGGAAGGAGCAGATTATGCGTGTACTCAAGCGTTTTACCGTACTTTTTGTGATAGTAATCATTTCTTTAGCCATCTATGGTGATAGCTTTGCGGCACGGGGCTGGTTATTACAAAGTCTCTGTAACGACCCCCGGCTTTATTGTATCGTCATACGTCGTGGGGAAAGTTGGGAAAATTTATTTCCCAATTCGGCACGACGTGACCTAATCATGCGAATTAACCGCATGAATACACCACTTTGGCCAGGCATACGGATTGCTGTACCTAAAGCGTACACCACAAACACGATGGAGTATACACCATTTCCTACCTATCGAGCGGTATCTGGTAAAAAAACAATCGTTTTTTCACCTACTTTGAATGCATGGGCGGCTTACAGTGCATCTGGACAAATATTACGTTGGGGCCCTGGCTCCGGTGGACAAAATTGGTGTCCAGATTTAGGACGACCTTGTCACACCCCCAGTGGTCAATTTAAAATCTATGAGAAACGTGGTTCCGGATGTTTTTCAACTAAATTTCCTAAACCGCATGGCGGCGCACCGATGCCTTACTGTATGTTCTTCAAAGGTGGATTTGCCATGCATGGATCGTTTCGTGGTGTCCCAGGGTTTAATGCCAGTCACGGTTGTTTACGTCTTTTCACTAACGACGCACAGTGGTTAAATCAAAATTTTGCGGACATTGGTACCCAAGTGATTGTTTTACCTTATACGGCGAGTACTCGCCGTATACAAGCGATGATGCCGCAAGAAGTGATCCATTACGCTTATGGAGAAGAAGAGGAGGGGTATGATTTGGATGATATCGATGAGGTAGATGAAATGGATGACTAACCGGATTGTTAAGATGCGTTGTAGATAGCCTCTCAAGTATAAAGGGGCTATCTTTTATTTGCGCCGTGCTTTATAGCGTAATCGGTTGTTTTGCCAAGTTGCAATGCGCTTGGTTTTAGTTACAATTTTTTTCTTTTATACCCTGTTATTTTTTATTTAATATGAATTCGATTGCAACCCATTTTCATCAACTATTACCCTGGATTAATCAATACGGTAGTATCGTCATTTTTGTATTGTTGGCATTAGGAATTATTGCGCTCCCGATACCTGAAAGGAGAAACTACCTATCGTTTCAAGTGTTTTGATGGCTTATGCAGGAACATGCTTTGGGATTACAGGAAGTTATGGTTTGGGACGATTAACCGGACACTATTTACATAAAGGTTGGGGACGCTACATTGGTTTAACCGAAAAGCGTTATCAAGCTGCGCATCAGTGGTTTGAAAAAATGGGAAAGTTTTCTCTATCGATTGGTTATTTTTATTCCAGGGGTGCGTCATTTAACTGGGTATGTAGCGGGTGCTTTAAAATTAGAATATCGATTATTTGCACTCTATGCCTATTCAGGTGGAATTGTTTGGGCAAGTGTTTTTATGACTTTAGGATATTTTTTTTCAAGTCATTGGAATATGGCGCTACAAAAAGTAACGCATTATCTTTCCTTTTGACAGAAAGATTCTCAGGTCGCTTGCTTGATGTCACGATAAGCTTAGAAACAAGGTTTTCCAATCCATTATTTTCAAGTAAAGCCTTTTTATTAAACTGCATTTTTTGTGCAATGCGGCGTTTTCTTGGTGCGGTATGGCCAAGCATGCCACAAAGATTGATAGGGGAAATAAAGGCCTAGATAGATTTTAGCTTGTTTCGGGAAATTAGGATCGAGAGTAAGCGCGTTAGCATACGTTTCCAGTTGTTGTCGATGTTGCTTCATCGCCTCCTTAAGAAAGCATTCAGGTTCTGTGATGAGTTGTGTCGTGATTTTATAATCAATGATCCAATGTGTGCCGTTCTGATCAATCAAATAGCGGTCAATAATCCACTGTTTAAGTCGTCCAAATTCGGATACGGTCACACTAAATTCTGCTCGAGCGAAGCGATGAGTGGGATCAAATAACCAACGCCCACGCGGATCATCTAATACGTTTGCAATCGTTTTGCTTAAGAAAGTAATTATTTTATCTAGTTTTTCATCAGGAATATTCAGCTGTTTTAGCCACCAGTGGAGTTTAGTGATGGTGTATGTGTCTTGTTTCCAGTGAGAGAAATCTTCTTGACTGAGATGATAGAGAAATCGATGCGCCAGGGTTCCTAATAAAGCAGATTCTGAATCTTCATCCGCTTGACTTGAGGACAGTAGAGAATGTTCAGATAAATTATTGCCCCATACCGGGTAAGGATTGATCCAGAAACTAGGACATCGTTTTAAGCTCCGGACCGAAGCATCCATAGCGGGTGGTTCCTCATCATTATTTTCTGTGATAATCGATAGCTGAGTAGGAGGCTTTGTCGTGTTAAGTATAGGAAGTAACTGGGCAAATAAACTTTGCTTGGCCGCTGTGGTTTTAGTGATATCTCGATAGGTGAGTAAGGTGAAACTTTTTCGCGCACGTGTACTGGCAACATATAATAGACGGGTCAGTTCATATTCCGCTTTTTGTTTATCTTCATATAATAGATAATTATAAATTGGGTCGGCTTTTTGATCGCTCGCTTTAATGGGGGCAATAATTAAGTGGGGGTGGGTCGTCGTTAAACGTTCTTCATAACGCCAAATTTTTTCTCGGTCTTGTATGCCTGAACGGTGTAAGCTGGGTAGAAAAACATGATCGTATTCTAATCCTTTCGCTTTATGAATCGTCATCACATCAATACAGCCTGGTTGGGGAGGGAGGCTGGGTAAGTTTAATTGAGCGAGTTCGGTTTCTAATTCTGAAAAATCACTGGCATCACGATGATTCCCACCTCTATTTTCTAAATGCTGAAAATAAGTTTGTACGGCAATCAACCCCTCTTTTGTATCTAATGTGAGGGGACCTCCCAGTGCTAACCAAGTTTGTTTGACCCACATGGCCAGCGACAAGGCGTGTTTTTTTTGTATAAAAGCGTGTTTTAATAAAGGAATAATTCGCTGGAGGCGTTGTTTAGTGGCTTGTCGAAGCGGGATAGTTTCAAAAGCCAGCAATTGCTCCCACAAGATAGCCGGTGAGCGTACGGTTTGACAGTGAGTAATCGTATATAAATCGTGTAAATCCAGTCCACAAAAAGGAGCGCGCAATAAAGCGAGCCAACTGATCCGATCGCCCAGATGAAATAGCGCACGAGTTAGACAAATTAAGTCCTGAATAACTGCTTTGTCAGTAAGACTTTCAATTTCTATCGCTTGATAGGCAATACCTGCTTTTTTAAAAGTCGGTAATAAAGTAAGAAGATGCGTTCGGGCACGTACTAAAATAGCGATAGAATCGTTGGGTGCTTGCATCCGAATGTTCTGAATCAACGTAACCATCTTATCCGCTTCTATTTGCGACAGCCGGTTGTGTCGATGGTGCAGTGTGAAACGCTTCAGAAGGTGAAAAAGCAATAGCGCCGTGATGAGGATTTTCTTTCTTAGGTAATAACTGTGCGAAACAATAGTTAATCCACGCCACTAAATTTGCATTGGCTCGAAAATTGACGGATAAACGTAATGTTTCACACGGTAGGGTTCCAATCCCTGTTTTTTGTACTTGTAAAAACAAACCGACTTCTGCTTTGCGAAAACGATAAATAGATTGCATTGGATCACCGACTAGAAAAAAGGTTTTTCCTTCTTCGGGTTGCCAAGCAGCCATTAATTGTTTGATTAACGCAAATTGCGTAATCGAAGTATCTTGAAATTCATCGATTAAAATATGTTGAATTTGATAATCAAGATGCAGGGCTAAATCCGTTGGATGTTCTTCTTCACCCAATGCTTTTAAAGCCCCTAGTAAAATTTCGGTATAGTCAACTTTACGATACGTTTGAAAGACGACCTTTAAATGTGCAACCAGTGCCGGCAATAATTCACATAATGCCTCTAAAATAACCCATTGCTTTTCAGTATAAGAAGAAGGAGGGGCATTTTTTAAGCGTATCAAGTCAACCAGTAATTCATGTTGCGGTTGTAAAGCGGCTAATAAATCTATCGCACGTCGTTTCATTTCACCATAATACGCTTTTTGAATAGGATCTTTTTCTGCAGAAGGTGGCGGAAAACCATCCCTTAAAGAAACTTGTTGTCGCCATTGATTGGTTTCTTTGAGTAATAGATGGCTAGCCGCTTGCCAGAAAATAAAATCAGGATGTTGAGTATTCAGTTCAGTCGACTCTATGGAGAAAGAGGATTTTGATTGTGGGCGGTGGTTGAGTGAGAAAATTAAGAGTGTCACCAATTCAGAAAAATAGGCTTTAGGAAAGTGATTGTTCAAATTATTAACTTGTTCATCGCGCACAGTTTGTAAACTGGATTCGAGTTGGGTTCTTAATATCGTAGGATTCGTCGTTAAATACGGCAGCCACTGTTCACGAGTAGCTAACACTTCGGTGAGTAAGTCTTCTAAATAATCAAGACGGTTATCAAGATGCCCCAAAAGGTGAGCCAGTGATTTTTGCCAAGGTGCCGAAGATTCTAGAGTAGTCAATAATTCTTGCGCGGCGCGGCGGTATAAAAAAGTAGGTTGATCGGTAGGCGATAACGTATCCGTTAAGGTCGAAAGTAAAGGCATTTGACGGATTAAACTTTGACAAAAACTATCGAGTGTTTGAATACGAAATCGATTGAGATTGGTCAGTAACTGCCAGTTTTTTTTCTGATTCTGCTCGAGGACGGTTTTAGCGAGTTGATAGCGGGCTATTTCTTGGGGGGAAGCCTCGTTAGGCAGTGGATATTGTGCTTTTTCTAGTGCAACAATAATTCTAGTACGCATTTCCAGCGCCGCTTTTCGAGTAAAAGTTAAGGCAAGTACCGCTTCAGGTACGTCAACCTGTTGCAGCAAAGTGAGATAACGTTGAATTAACAGCTCGGTTTTTCCAGATCCAGCCGGAGCTTGAACAATAAAAGAAGCGTTTGGGTTAAGTGCTCGTTTTCGTGCTACGGCGTCAGCTAATTCAGTCATGATGTTCCAGGGATTCTTCAAGGTGATGAATACGACATAATCGGTGCAAATCACAATGTCGGCAAGTGGTTGATCCGTGTTTAGGTTGCACAGCGGCCCAACCCATTTGATATTCTTGCGCGAGTTTTTCTAAAGTAGCGCGCCACTCTATACACAGTTGTGTCCAATTTTCCGGAGTATGATATTTTTTACTTTCAGACAGCGCGGAAGAGACTCCATTTTCTTTTTCACTTAATCCTTTGATATTCAGCCCTTGGCTGGTTAACTGAATCACCGCAAAGCCTCGAGCTTTAGGTTGAGATAAACAGTACAGAGGCATTTGTGGTTCATCGAGACGTGTTTCAAGCCAGGTACGGGTTGAAGGCAACGTTCCCGTTTTATAATCAATAATCAGTAAACTACCATCCGCTAACTGATCGATACGATCCATTCGTAAATCAAGAATCAATTGACCGATTGAAAAAGTTTGTTTTTGTTCATGACGTACCGCATAAAATACGGGGCGTTTTTTTTCCCACTCAATTAATGTGTCAAGGCGTTGTCGTAAACGTATTTTTTCTAATTGGCTAAAATGTGCTTTCCACGTAAAAGGTTTTTTAATACGCCAACGTTTGATAACGGTTTCTAAAGCAAATTGTAGTGATTCTTCGAGTGAAACGGCATTCATTTGTTGTAAATTTGTTTGGTTTTGTAAGCGATTCCAAAATATTTCTAATGCTTCGTGTAAAAGTTGGCCGCGTTCGATAGGATTAAGTCCCGCTTGCGGGATAGGATAAAATTTTGCATTTAAGCGAAAGTAGGCAAATGCTTGGAAAGGACAGGCCGCCTGTTTTTTGAGTAACGAAGCACCGCCACGATGTGGTTCTGATTCACTCAGTGGTGGTGCATATTCATGGATATAGGTTTCTAGAACCCGTTGTTGCCAAATTTTTTCACTTAAACTTTGGTAAGGAAGCAGTTGTAAGAAGGACGCTTGTACTTCTGGAAGATGGGTGATTAACCGACTCGGTCGTAAAGATTGTTGATTAACTTGGGTGGCATAACTAACCCAAATTTGAGAAGCGCTCTGCAGTAACCGTTGGGTGAGTTGGGAAGCAAAATAAAGTTCACGTTCATTTGAAGCATGGGGTAATTGTCGTGTGCGTTGTAAAATGAGTGGGATAAAAGGATTAGGTCGCGCAGGCGCAGGCCAGGTTTGTTCGTCAAAGCGCATTAACCAAAGATTTTTAACACAAAGTCCGGCCGTATCAAGTAAACCTAAAACATGGATGGGCGTATCTGGATGAGTTTTCTCTTGAAAGAGATGCGCAGAATTCGATTGATATAAATAATTAAAGGCCGCTTCTCTGGAAATTTTACCCAGTATCTGATCTAAACGCTGCAATACTTGTAATTGTTCTGACCAACGCGTAACTAATGGTAATAAATTTGGTTCGGTATCGATGAATGTAGACATGCCAATACATTGAAGTTTATTTATAAAATAATCACACCAAGCACTGGGTAAGCGTTTTTGTAACGATGTATTATTTTCAATAAAGGTCTGTAATTGAGTAAATTGTTTGGCTAAATGAGGACAGCCTTGTTGTTCACAGAGTGAAATCAATTGTGTGAGAGAAATCGTTTCTTCTAAGTAACGCCGACAATAGAGATCAAGTTGGGTACGCGCAAAGCATTCTTCTTCTGAATAGGGTAAATAAGGCGATCGGATTAAACTACTTATTTTTTTTAGGGAATTTATTTTTTTAAGTTGCAGTAGATTGAAAAACGTTTGGATAAGCGGATAATCGATTAAACTTTTTCCGGCAGCAATATTAAAAGGCCAAGGATCAAGCACTCTTCCTTCTAGACTCATAAATACATCGTAAAAATGATCCACGACTAACGTTCTGTTTTCAAGTAATTGTGGTACCACACAAAAAATCGATTGTTCACCTTTTTTCCATTGTTGATGCGTCCAACGTGCCATCGTTTGCAATTCAGTTTCTTTATCTAAAAAAGGAATACGATAAGCCTCGGGTTTTTCTTCATTACAAAAATTACAAATCTCAATCACACTGCCTTTTTCGCGTAAAGTATGAAATAATTTTTGTATAAGTGGATTGAGATCATCAAAACCAATAATAAAAATCCGTTGTGGAACACTGAATTGATTTTTGGAAAGCCGTTGAATCACTGAATGAATCGCCGTAGCATAATCCGTGACGTTATATTGTCGACAATAAGACGTGAACTGTTCCGCCCATTTTTTCCAAGTTTGGGTTTCTTCACTGTATTCAAAATCAACAGAACGATAATCAATTTGCCAAAATTGAGTCAATTGCCAGGCTTGTTTTGCTGTGTGTGCAACAGAATCTGTTCTTAATAGAAAATGTTCGGAGTTGTCAATGATTCTTTGCCAAAGAACTTGTTCTTCATAAGGTGTTAATAAGAGAGGCGGTAAAATATTCCTTACCAGAAGTTGTTTTTCCCATAATGCATGAATCCAATCGACTAAAGTAAATAAGCGAGGTGTTGACCAAATTTTCCTTTTTAACTGTTGTTGATGCGCATTGTATTGCTGCAATAAAAAAACGAGTAAACGTTTATTGGGCGTTAAGATTAAATCTTCACTACGCAGTATTTTCCAAAGCGCATTATAGTTTTGCATGAGTCTGCTACAAGTGACTTTTGCACAAGTCTACCTAAATTCTTCTATTTTGGTTTAATGTCTTAAAGATTTAAATAATTTTTCCATTGACTTAATGTAACTATATGAAAATATAGAAATTTTTAATTTTGATTAAATTTTGCACAAACTGTTATCGCGGCCGATAAATAGGGCTTTTTAAGCCTTTACTCAAATACTGTCCACAGAGTTATTCACAGAATCTGTGAGTAATCTTATTTGCGGTGAAAAAGAATTCGTTTTGTGAGCCTAAAAAACGTAGAGGCAATATTGATTATTTTTACGGGTGGACTATACTGTCGCCTGTGGTGCAAAGTAGTGTAAGTGGATCAAAAACAGTGCAAGTTCTTTATTGACGGCAATGCCTTCTTGTCGTATAAAGTGACATAAGATTTGCCATATAGAGGCCTTATATTTTTTATTAAATTTTGTATAGCGCTGGCTGTGAATTAATTGAGCTGTTGGTGGAGATGTTGTTTGGTAATGTTGAAAGAGGTTGCCTTATTATTTGCTGTTTTGTTTATTGTTGTGGGTATAATCACTTTTATACCTCTTTTAACGCCGAATCAGTTATTATTTAACCTCTTTGAGGTGAGTGCAAACCATAGTTTATTTTATATCATAACGGGTTTAATTGCTTTGTCTGCCAGTACTTCACCCCTTTATACTAAATGGTTCTTTCGGATTTGCGGATTACTCTATGGCTTACTTGCCTTGTTCGGTTTAGCCTTAGACGGCCATTTTGCTTTTTTGCATTTTAATGTTGCCGATAATTTGTTTCATTTTGTTATTGCCATGATTGCACTCTACTTAGGTTTTACGTTGCGTATTACAAAGTATGCGTAGTGAGTCGCCAAGATAAGGGGGGCGACTGATACCTTACCCTGTGTTAAATAAGCTTATTACCTTTATTCAACCATTAAAATAGGGTTACTTTTTACATTAATTAAGCCTATTCTGATGGATTGCTGAGCACTGTGTATCGGTATTACACAACACAGAAGTGGTTTCAATGCCTTCGACTTGTAAAACATGTGAATGAGCCACTAACTTCACTGAATCGTCTTCTTTTACTGCTGTTTGGGATGGTTGATTCGTCCAATAAAAGTGAATGTACACCTGGCTTGATAGGCGACAGGTTGATTCTCAATAAAAAAGTGAGGGTGTGTTTTAAAGGTAATTTTTCCTGCTTGCCATTGCTCTTTATAAGTAGGTTGAGTGATATAGGGATTGCTTGGATTAAAATAGGCGGTAGCTTGAATATTTTTTTCTGTGGCAACGGACAGCATGGTATCATCTCCTTATGGTGAGTTGTTGATGATTAAGTTTTGTTAACTTAAATGTGTGTTTTCTTCTTCTTTAATCAAGTTGAGGTTCTTTTTAGTCATCTTATCTGAATAGGGGACTCAATCTTGGTTTATCCCATCTAGGCTTGATTTAACACGTAATGTTTGTTTCCAACTGAGAAACCATAATGTCAGGTTATTGGGGTGAGCGTCTTCCTGTGTTTTCTGATAAAGTGTTTTAGCGTAGGCTTGGATGCTTGAGTTCCAACCTTCTGTCTTGATCAACTTATCTTTATCATAAGATAAACCATATAAATCCATGGCTTGAATATCCAAAGGAGGAAAAGCATATTTTAATTCCCAACGTTGATTATTAAGTAAAAGAGTGCATTTTTCTAAAATGGAATACAGCACCAGTAAGCGATCATTTAACGAAGTGATTTCCGTATAATGATGACCATCACATATGCTACATTTTGTAGAGTAATATCATGCTCTTGGGAGGCAATGGGGGTAATTTCTTTGGCTTCGTTCATTTATAGTGTAATACTTGAAGCAATCTTTTTATCACTCGAAAGAGAATCTTTCATTGTTTCAAAGAATTTTCTATCTCTTGCGACTGAATAAATATTAACCAAATCAGCAAGCTGCGCTTCTTGAAAAAAATGTGAAACGACAGTTAAATAATTATTTTGATCCATAAAGTTGGGTTCCTCTTAAAAGCGATCCATTGATTCCCACCATTCTTTTATGTTGATATCGCTGCCAATTTGCTTTAAAGCCAGTTCTAATGATTTTCTTGTCCCTTTTTTTTGATGAATTTTAATGCTATTTTGAATTAAATTACGTTGCACGTTGGCCGGTAAGAGCGGGCCCCAGTTTTCTGTACAAAGTAGATTTTGGGGTATTGACTAAATCAAAAGGTGAAATGATAGCTTCACTTAAATCTGAAATTTTAGCGCACGTTAAAGCGAGTAAGTTCTCAAAAGGAGTAGCATTATTCGGTAGTAAAGAATGTTTTTCAGTGATAGCTTGAGTGATCGTTTGTTTTTTATCTAGAGGAGCTAGGTAATTAAAAATGAAATGAGTCGCACCTTGAGGGAATGGGATGACCTGTTTAATGATAATTGGATTATCAGGCGATATGACTTCATGGTAATCTAATTTACTGAGAGTTAAAAAGGTGTCTTCTTCTTTTCCAAGACTTAACTGAGCATTTTTTATGTTTTCAAACGCAGATATACTTAATTTTATTTCAATATAAGGTGAAGTATCTTGTTGAACTTTTTTAAGTTTAGGATAGTTAATTTAACAAGCGCCATAATTGCGTATTTTTAGTGGATTATTTAAATTGAGTATACGCAAAAGTTGCTTTTTATTTAAGCAAATGTCTTGACAAGATATGGTCGATGTGAACAAGAGATAGTATAGAGTGAATTTTTTATGCAAAAATTCACTCTATTTTTTGTTTGTCAGTTAATTTCACGTATTAATTAACTCTGGTTGTAAATGAGAAATGCCCCAATTTTCTAACGAGTACGCGCCTTGCCAAAAATTCCATTCGAGTTGCATTGACCGTTTAAATGCAGCAATCATTTTTTCATGTTGTTGAGCCGAACAATCGCTAGCAAGTTCATTGAATATCTTAACTGCCAAAGTGACGGAATGATCAAACTCAGGACTTGCATAGAGGTCAATCCATACTTGATAAGGATTATTTATATTTGAGCGTGATTTCATTAATGCTTGTTGTCCTACCTGTTGATAGACCCAAAAGCAGGGCACAAGGCTGGCTATGGCTTCTTCTACTGTGCCGAGTATAGCGAGTTTAAGTAAATAGTTGCTATAAATAAAACAAAAAGGACTTTGTTCTTTTTGTTCTGCATCAAACAAACTATATTGATGCAAAAAGGTATAATGTAATTGTTTTTCAGACTGTATGGATTCATTGGCAAAACGTAGAAAACATTCACGATGTTCCTGTAAAGGTAAGCGTACAGCTATTAATGCTAAAGCTTTAGAGAAATCATTGAGATAAAGGATATCTTGTTCTAAATAGTAAGTAAATTTATCAAGTGGCAGCGTCCCTTTAATTAATTCTTGATTAAAAGGGTGTTGATAAATTGCTTCTAGCATACTTGCTGTATAGTTGCGAAGGGTATCAAATAACATAACTTTCTCTCCTTAGTGCATAAAAATGATGGATCGGACCTTGGCCTTTCCCTATACGAAAATCTTTTGCTGAAGTAAGCGCATTAAATAAGTAATGCTTAGCTTTTTTGATGGCTTCATATTCGGTTGCTCCTTGCGCAAGATACGAAGCAATTGCTGCGGATAAGCTACAGCCGGTGCCATGAGTATTTTGGGTATCAACGCGTGGACTAATAAAAGGGAAGTGGGTTTGTTTGGCGTGATCGTAAAAAATATCTGGGCATTGCGCGCCGGTTAAATGACCTCCTTTTAACAACACAGAAGTATGATAGTGTTTAGAGAGGGCTTCGGCAGCGGCATGCATTTTTTTTGGTGTATCGATGGTTTGACCTAAAAGGATTTCTGCCTCTGGAATATTTGGCGTGATTATATCTACTTTACATAGCAGACCCTTCAGCGCTTCAATGGCATCCTCTGCTAACAAACAATCACCACTTTGTGCCGTCATCACAGGATCTAAGACGATAACAGGGAAAGAATACTTTTCTATATTTTTAGCAATGACTTCAATAATTGATTTTTTTATAGAGCATTCCTATTTTTATCGCAGCAACCTCAAGATCACTGAAGACGGCATCGATTTGTTGCTGTAAGAAAGGTAAAGAAATCTCTTCAATCGTGCTGACGCCTTGAGTGTTTTGTGCAACTAATACGGTGATAATGCTGGCGGCATAGCTGCCTGTAGCGGAAATGGCTTTAATATCGGCTTGGATTCCAGCACCACCAGACGGATCCGTTCCTGCAAGAGTGACGACAACAGGAGGATGAGAAGAAAGCGTTAACATGAGGACGCCTCCAGAATATGTTGAGCAAAAGTTTGTGCTGTCTTACCTGGATCCGCTGCAGAGAAAATTGCAGAAGCCACGGCGACACCTGCAATGTTTGTTTGTAGTACCGAGGTTATATTTTGTGTATGAATCCCGCCAATCGCGACAACAGGCTTAGGTAATAAGTACACGATTTCTTTTAGTTGAGAAAGTCCTAAAGGAGGTGCTGCATCGAGCTTGCTTTTAGTGGGAAAAAACAACGCTTGGCTTGCCCCTGGTTTTCTATAGAAAGCCCGACTATTTTTTGTTCGCCAATTTGTTGGCGAACAAGTGAACAAGGTGAATCCGATTGGCCAATATGTATGCCTTCTGCATCCGAAGCCAGCGCAACATCCACATTATCATTAATAATTAATGGAATTTTTTTTGATCGCAGGAGTGTAGCGAGCGGTTTGCCTACAGCAAGCATTTCCTCTGTACTGCGGTGTTTCATACGCAACTGTACGCAAGTGACTCCATAGTCAATGACCATGGCTACCGCCTGCACAATCGAGCGAGGGGCACAGACTTGTTCGTCAGCAATTAAATAAAAAGAATAGTCGATGTCGGACGAAGTGGTGTGTTTAGAGTAAAGTTCCCTCTTTATCATATGTTACGATCTCCTATCAACGAGGTGATTTTTTTCTTATCTAGCTGATACACTATATCCAGTAACTCGTTATAAAAATGACCGGGGCTGGATGTTTTTGTAGCGGCGAATTGACCACATAGAGTGAATAAGGCCACTGCATGCGCCGTTGCAAGGACTGGATCCGCATGGACGGCTAAAAAGCTTGCAATAATCGCTGTCAATGAACAACCCATACCCACGACTTTTGTAAATAAAGGCGTTCCGTAATCCAGACTATAACAAGATTTCTCACTGATAATCCAGTCAGTTTTACCACTAATTGCCACGGTACAATGGTAATGTTTTGTCAACTCAAGTGCCGCTAAACGTGCTTCATCGCTCTGATGAAGGGAATCAACGCCTTTGCTACAAATATTCATGTTAACTAACGACATAATTTCGGACGCATTTCCACGCAGTACGGTAACACCACGTTCTAAAATTTCGCATGCAGCTTCTAATCGATAGCGGCTGGCACTTGCTCCGACGGGATCAAAGACAATGGGAATCTTAGTTTGACGAGCGATTTCTTGTGCGATTTCAATAGAGCGCAGCCAGTTTTTATCCAATGTCCCAATATTAATTACCAGCGCTTTAGACAGAGTGACAATTTCGACCAACTCTTCAGGAGCGTGCGCCATGATTGGCGAAGCCCCCAGTGCTAAAAGCAAGTTGGCGATAATGGGCATCACAACGAGATTACTTAGATTATGAATGAGTGGATTTGTTTTACGGATTTTGTCAAGATCCGCAAAGAGAGTAGCACTATTTAGATTAAATGGCGTGACTTTTATCATCATTGCGTTCCTCCGAAAAAGAAAAACGAGCCGATGATTTGACTAAGATTTTTTTTGTTTTCATGTTTCAACTTCCTACGCAGGTATTAACCTGATCAGGTTATAGGGTTAAATATGAATATTTTCTCAGCCCAAGGTTGGGCACCCCTGCCCTGTTGTTTAGATAAAACGTAAAACATGGACCTATTAAACAGCAATTTTTAGCCCATGTCCAAAAAAATAAGATGTAACACAACAAATTACATTCACTGACCTTACCAAGATCTGCTATAGTGATGTCATGGAAATGCAACAGTTAAAATCAATTTTAGAAGCCGCGCTTTTGGCCGCTGGAGAACCGGTTAGTTTGTCGCGGTTGGTGAGTCTTTTTGAAAAAGAGGAAGCAGTTACTAAAAAACAGATTGAACAGGCTTTACTTATTTTGCAGGAAGAAGCCGCCTTAAGAGGGATTCGTTTGCAGGAAGTGGCGAGCGGGTACTGTTTTACAAGCGCGACGGACTTCAGTCCATGGCTAAAAAAACTATGGCCGGAAAAAAAAGTTACGCTATTCTCGAGCGTTCTTAGAAACATTGGCCATTATTGCCTATAAGCAACCGGTTACCCGCGCCGATATTGAGGTGATTCGTGGGGTAAGCGTTAACCCTCAGCTCATTAAACTGTTGTTAGACCAAGAATGGATTCAAGTACTCGGGCAACGCGAAGTCCCTGGAAGACCGACGCTTTATGGCACGACCACTCAATTCTTAGATCATTTTAATTTAAAATCCCTCACTGATTTGCCTCCTTTGCCCGCCCTAGAAACCGTAAAAGAACCTGAGTCTGCGGAGCTATCGGCTGCTTAAAAGATAGAATAAGCTTCGAAATCGGGTTTTTTTTTCTCACTGCACCACTTAGAACCATTTTTTAGGAAAATACCTATGCAGGAAAAAATACAAAAAGTATTAGCTCGTCTTGGGCTGGCATCACGACGGGAAGTTGAGCGTTGGATTGAACAGGGCCGCATTCAGTTGAATGGGAAAACTGCCCAACTGGGTGATCGCATGGATATGAAGAGCGTTTTAACCCTGGATGACCGGCCAGTTACCGTGGCGCCTGCTCAGGCGCCACGACGGGTGCTACTTTACCATAAACCAGAAGGTGAAATTTGTACGCGTCACGATCCAGAAAATCGTCCCTCTGTTTTTTCTCGTTTGCCGACATTAATAGGGCAACGTTGGATTATGGTGGGTCGTTTAGACATTAATACGTTGGGTTTATTGTTGTTTACCAACGATGGGGAGTTAGCCCATCGTCTTTCCCATCCGTCGTATGAAATTGAGCGAGAGTATGCGGTTCGTATTTTAGGTTCAGTAGATAAGGTGATGTTAAGACGGTTAAAGGAAGGCGTACACCTAGAAGATGGTTTAGCGGCGTTTACCCAAATCGAAGCGCAAGAGGGTCAGGGCGCAAACCGTTGGTACCATGTTGTATTGAAGGAAGGACGTAATCGAGAGGTTCGCCGCTTATGGGAGTCACAAGGTGTCGTGGTCAGTCGTTTGATTCGTATTCGCTTTGCCTCAATTGGTTTGCCTAATCATTTAAAACGCGGACAATGGCTAGAATTGAGTGCAAGCGAAGTCAATCAGTTAGCAAAACAAGTCAAGTTAGCTTAATTTATGACGACTTCTGATTTTACCGTAGACTAAGTTTATGCTAAAAAAAATCCAGATCGACATTTGTATTCAAACAAGGTTTGAGCGTATAATCGCCCCAGTTTTTAACCTTACTTAATGAAAAGGCTGATTTTGTGGCTAAAAGACCGGTTAATTTAGACTTATCGACCTTCCAATTTCCTGTTACGGCAATTGCTTCTATTTTGCATCGAATTTCAGGATTTATCTTATTTGTACTGATCCCATTTATTTTATGGTTATTTTCCTATTCGCTCAAAAGTCCTGAGCACTTTCAAAACTTACAAGCAGGGTTTGCTCACCCATTGAGTAAGATCATTTTTTTAGGTATTTTTTTAGCGCTTTTTTATCATTTACTGGCCGGTGTTCGCCATTTAATTATGGATACGGGTTGGGGGGAAAAATTGGCGCAGGCACGGTGTAGCGCGCGTATTATTATCGTGGTGGCGGTGATCGCTACAGTTTGTATGGGAGTGTATTTGTGGTGAAAAAATTAAGTAATGTCACGAGCTTATCGGGTAATGGCTTGCGTGATTGGTTAATACAACGTGTGACTTCGGTGGTCATGCTTTTCTATATTGTCTTTTTATTTACGTTCTTTTTAACCCACACCCCGATGACCTATGAAACCTGGCATCATTTTTTTATGCAAAACTCGGTTGCCGTGTTCAGTAGTTTATTTTTACTGAGTCTAATGTGGCATGCTTGGATTGGGATGTGGACTATTTTAACGGACTATATCAAACCATTTGTGTTACGTTTAGCAATCGAAATTTTAGTTATTGTTGGCTTATTGCTCTATTTTATCTGGGGCTTGGCTATTTTTTTGGGGTCCATTAATCTATGTCGATACCCACTTATACGTTTGATGCCGTGATTGTTGGTGCCGGTGGCGCCGGGATGCGTGCGGCCCTGCAACTTGCAAACTCCGGCCAGAAGGTTGCGTTGATCTCCAAAGTGTTTCCTACGCGTTCACATACTGTTTCGGCCCAAGGGGGAATTACCTGTGCACTGGGCAACGCGCATGACGATGATTGGCGTTGGCATATGTATGATACAGTGAAAGGATCCGACTATCTTGGCGATCAAGACTGTATTGAGTATATGTGTAAAACCGGTCCTGAAGCCGTGTATGAGCTGGAGCACATGGGGCTTCCTTTCTCCAGAATGAGTTCAGGTAAAATTTACCAACGTCCTTTTGGTGGACAGTCTAAGAACTTTGGTGGCGATCAAGCGGCTCGAACCTGTGCCGCAGCGGATCGAACTGGACATGCCTTATTACATACTCTTTATCAGCAAAATTTAAAAGCGAAAACGCATTTTTTTAACGAATGGTATGCGATTGATCTGGTTAAGAATGCAAAAGGGCATGTTGCGGGATTAACAGCTTTATCCATTGAAACCGGTGAAGTGGTGTTTTTTCATAGTCGCGCGACGATTTTAGCCACAGGGGGAGCCGGGCGTATATTTCAATCGACAACCAATGCCTTTATTAATACCGGCGATGGTGTAGCGATGGCTTTGCGTGCTGGACTGCCTGTCCAAGACATGGAAATGTGGCAGTTTCACCCAACGGGTATTGCTGGAGCGGGCGTTTTAGTGACGGAAGGTTGTCGAGGCGAAGGGGGTTATCTCATTAATCGTCATGGCGAGCGTTTTATGGAACGTTATGCCCCGCATGCGAAAGATTTAGCGTCGCGTGACGTCGTCGCGCGTGCGATGGCATTAGAGCTTCGTGCAGGGCATGGCTTTGATCCAGGTGGTATTGATCACGTCAAATTGAAGCTCGACCATCTTGGAGCGGATTTAATCAAAAAACGCTTACCCGGTATTCGCGAGTTATCGATTACTTTTGCACATGCTGATCCGATTACGACACCGATTCCGGTGGTTCCAACGTGTCATTATATGATGGGTGGGATTCCAACTAACGGGAGAGTGCGCATGTGTTTCCGTGCATGGTGCCAATCGCTTAGGAGGGAACTCCTTATTGGATCTTGTGGTCTTTGGCCGTGCAGCAGGTTTACATGTTGAAGAAGCTTTACAGAACGAGTTAACTTTACCCTCGGTTTCGACAGACGACTTAGAGCGTGGATTAACCCGTTTAAACCGCTGGAATGAGACCAAAACGGGTGAGAGTGTGGCTGAAATTCGCCAAGAAATGCAGAAAACGATGCAAAATGATTTTGGTGTGTTCCGTACCGAACACTATATGCAAGAAGGGCTTAATAAGCTTAAAAAACTGAGGGAACGTTTGAATTACGCGGTATTAAATGATCATAGCCAAGTATTTAATACTGACGCGGATTGAAGCGCTTGAGTTAGATAACTTGATGGAGGTCGCGATGGCTTCCGCCTTGTCTGCATTGACACGACAAGAAAGTCGTGGCGCGCACTGCCGCGAAGATTTTCCAAAACGAGATGATAAAAATTGGTTAAAACATCTTCTTTGCTTTGGTGACGATTGGCGGATTGATTACCGAGCCGTTAACCGAAAACCCTTAATGGTAGCGGCCATGGAACTCAAAGAACGGGTTTATTAATATTATGCAATTTTCTATTTACCGATTTGATCCTGAAAAAGATCAGAAACCTTATATGCAGGACTATACACTGACGATCGAACAGGGTAAGGATATGATGTTGCTCGAAGCGTTAGAAGCATTGAAAAAACAGGATCAAACCCTTTCGTTCCGCCGCTCTTGTCGCGAAGGAGTGTGTGGTTCCGATGGTATGAATATTAACGGTAAAAATGGTTTGGCTTGTATAACACCTTTATCGACACTCAAATCGCCAGTTGTGATTCGGCCTTTATCTGGACTGCCCGTGATCCGCGATTTAGTCGTTGATATGGAACCTTTTTACAACCTTTTTTAATCAATGATCAAGATGCGCCAGTGAAAGAACGTTTACAAACACCCGAGGAGCGTGAACAGCTCGATGGTCTGTATGAATGTATTTTGTGCGCTTGTTGTACCAGCGCGTGTCCCTCTTTTTGGTGGAATCCAGATAAATTTTTAGGTCCGGCTGCGTTACTGTGGTTGTGTCGTTTTCTGGTTGATAATCGTGATACCGCTAAAGAAGCACGTTTAGCAGAATTAAATGATTTATTTAGTTTATTTCGTTGTCGGACCATTATGAACTGTACGACGGTTTGTCCTAAAGGATTAAATCCCGCCCAGGCCATTGGTCATGTCCGTAATATGCTGTTAGAAGAAGAAGTTTAGTTTACTCGAGCGCGTCGGAAGGACAGAATGCGGCTTCTTGATTGCCTAATATATGGATTCGATTGAATGAAAGCGGACTCTGTGGGCGAATAATTCACCTGAAGGCACTGTTTGATGCAATTCTTAGGTTGCCTTTTTTGCAGAAGAATAAGAAAATCCTTTAGTCTTGTATTTGACCAAGTAGAAAAAAGACTAAAACCTTTGCTTCGCAGACGAGGTCGAGTTAACCTCCTCGGATAGCGAGGCGTTCATTAACCAGGGTAATGATTCATCCAAATGACTGAGCACGAAAAATCTACATTTCAAACCTTACGTTTTGACTCCTACTTATTTAGTGGTAATGATGCCTATCTTGAATCACTTTATGAACAATATTTGCATGATCCGACGCAGTTAGCCGCAGAGTGGAAACATTATTTTGATCAAGTGACCGATCCGCAAGATGTTTCACATGCCGATATTCGGGATTTTTTTCTAAAATTAGCGAAGCAAACTCGTTCTGTTGCCATGCCGAGTGCGGCAATGAATACCGCAGAGGTTCGTACGTTAAAAGCGCAGATTTTGATCCAATCGTATCGTCGTTATGGACACTATCAAGCGAATCTGGATCCGTTGGGCTTAGCCCCAAAACGTCCCATCGCCGCGCTTTTACCTGAAAGTGTCGGGTTGACGCTGGCTGAACAGCAAGAACCTATCCAACTGAATGGATTATTGGGTTTAAATCAAACTTCGGTACCAACGTTGTTGGAGACCCTTAAAAAAATTTACTGTGCTTCGTTGGGTTTTGAAACTCAGCATCTATCGGATGAGGTGGCACGCGAGTGGTTACAACAGCAAATTGAAGCAAACGCTGGCGCGTTGCGTTATACCGCTACCGAAAAGAAACGAATTTTACAAGGATTAATCCGTGGAGAAGGGCTAGAAAAATATTTGGGTAGTAAATTTGTCGCACAAAAACGTTTCTCATTAGAAGGTGGCGATAGTTTAATTCCGTTGCTTGATAATTTAGTGGCGCGCGCTAAGCCAGAAGGGGTTGAAGAGATTGTGATTGGGATGGCACATCGTGGTCGCCTTAACGTATTGATTAATATTTTGGGAAAACTACCGAGTAAACTGTTTGAAGAATTCGAAGGAAAGCTCACCGAAGAGAATCGTTCTGGTGACGTTAAATATCACAAAGGTTTTGCAACCGATATGCAAACCGAAGCGGGTATTTTGCATATTGCGATGGCGTTTAACCCTTCGCACCTTGAAATTGTCAATCCAGTCGTAGAAGGTTCGGTACGTTCACGTCAAGAACGGCGTGGTGATGACACAGGAAAACAAGTTTTACCGGTTTTAATTCATGGCGATGCCGCTTTTTCAGGACAAGGGATTGTCATGGAAACACTGGAGCTTTCTCAAACTCAAGGCTACAGTACCGGTGGGACGTTACATATTATTGTTAACAATCAAATTGGTTTTACGACTGATCCGCAGAACTCTCGTTCCAGTTGGTATTGCAGTGATCCGGCAAAAATGATTGAAGCGCCTATTTTCCATGTCAATGGCGATGATCCCGAGGCCGTATTATTTGCCTTACAAACGGCGCTCACTTTTCGGCAAAGGTTTAGACGTGACGTCGTGATTGATCTCGTCTGTTATCGTCGTCATGGTCATAATGAAGCCGATGAACCTTCTGCCACACAACCGTTGGTGTATCAAGCGATTAAAAAACGAGCGACGGTCCGTGATCAATATGCACAGAAACTGATTACCGAGGCGGTGCTGACCGAAGCAGAAGTACATCAAGCGATGGAAGATTATCGCAGTCAATTGGCTTCTGGGAAACCGGTTGTCAGCCGACTGAGTGTACAAGAATATAATAATCCTTACCGTATTGATTGGCATTTTTATCAAAATCAATCTTGGAATCAAGCAGTACCAACCGGTGTCGCCCTTGAGCCACTGAAGAAGCTAGCAAAAACGTTAGAAACACTTCCGGCTGCGTTTACATTGCAACCTCAAGTTGCCAAGATTATCGAAGATCGTCGAAAAATGACATCAGGACAGCTTCCTTTGAATTGGGGGTATGCGGAAAACTTAGCTTACGCAACCTTACTTCAAGAAAATTTTGGGGTACGTATTTCAGGACAAGATTGCGGACGAGGCACTTTTTTTCATCGTCATGCCGTATTACATGATCATAAAACGGGGGAAATCTTCGTACCGTTAGCGCAGCTGGCACAGCCCGATCAAACCTTTGCTGTGATTGACTCGACCTTATCTGAAGCGGGAGTAATGGGTTTTGAATACGGTTATGCAAGCGCTAATCCGAAGTCTTTGGTGATTTGGGAAGCGCAATACGGTGATTTTGTGAATGGCGCACAAGTGGTCATCGACCAATTTTTAAGTTCTTCTGAACAAAAAATGGGGACGGTTGTGTGGTTTAGTATTATTATTACCTCATGGATACGAAGGGGCGGGCCCTGAACATACTTCCGCGCGCTTAGAGCGTTTTTTACAGTTGTGTGCGCAAGAAAATATGCAAGTGTGTGTGCCGACGACCCCTGCACAAATTTTTCATCTGTTACGTCGCCAGATGTTACGTGATTATCGTAAACCGCTGATTATTATGTCGCCAAAAAGTTTATTACGACACAAATTAGCCGTTTCAATGCTCGCAGAATTAACGGAAGGTCACTTTCAAACCGTGATTCCAGAAATCGATTCGCTTGAACAAGCGGTGACACGCGTTATTTTATGTAGTGGAAAAGTTTACTATGACTTACTGGAGCAGCGTCGCGCCCAAAAACGTCAAGAGGTGGCTTTAATTCGTATTGAACAACTTTACCCGTTTCCTCATGAAGCCCTGCGCGAACAACTGAGCCAATATTCGAAGGTTCAAGATATTATTTGGTGCCAAGAAGAGCCAAAGAATCAAGGTCCATGGTATTGTACACAACACCGTCTTTTAGCGTGTTTGGGGGCGGGTCAACGTTTACGTTATGTGGGTCGTGCGGCTTCTGCGGCATTGTCCATGCGCAAGAACAAAAAACACTGATTCAAGAGGCGTTAGAACATTAAAACAGGCTTTAACCTTTTAAAACTATTATTAATTTCCATGAAAAAGAGGAATCAAAACGTATGAGTATTGAAATTAGGGTTCCTGCCTTACCCGAGTCGGTTGCCGATGCGACCATCCTTGTTTGGCACGCCAAAGCGGGTGATAAGGTGAGTCGTGATCAAAATTTATTGGACTTGGAAACGGATAAAGTGGTTCTTGAAGTGCCTGCACCGGAAGAAGGGGTTCTCACGCAAATTCTCAAAGAAGAAGGTGCGGTGGTAAAAGCCGGCGAACTGTTAGCTTATCTTTCGACAGCAGTCTCTTCTACGGTGGTTCCAGAGCAGGCTGCGGTATCGAAAAATGAATCACAAAGTGTAAAGAATGAAGCGGACAAGGCCGGGCCCGCTGCACGACGTCTTGCCGCAGAAAAGGATATTCCATTAGAAACGATCGCCGGCACCGGAAAATCAGGTCGTATTACCCGTCAAGATCTGTTAAATCCCGCTTCATCCTCGTTAAGTCAAGTGACCGCTGCGACGACAGAGGTTACAGCTGGAGCGAATCGTTTAGAAAAACGAGTACCGATGACGCGTCTTCGTGCTCGTATCGCTGAACGTTTGCTTGCTGCGCAACATAATGCAGCCATTCTGACTACGTTTAATGAAATTGATTTACATAAAGTCATGGAACTCCGTGCTGCGTATAAAGATAGTTTTGAGAAACGTCACGGCACACGTCTCGGTTTTATGTCTTTCTTTACCAAGGCCGCCATTGAAGCATTAAAACGTTTCCCAGCGGTCAATGCGTCGATTGATGGGAACGATATTGTTTACCATAATTACTTTGATATCGGTATTGCGGTTTCCACAGAACGTGGTTTAGTTGTTCCGATCGTTCGTGATGCGGATCAACTCAGTTTTGCAGAAATTGAGAAGAAAATTGCTGACTACGGACGTAAAGCAAAAGACAATCAAATTGCAATAGAAGATATGACGGGTGGAACATTTACGATTACTAATGGCGGTGTATTCGGTTCTTTACTCGCTACACCGATTATTAATCCGCCGCTCCTATGATCACCGTATCATTGATGGAAAAGAATCTGTGAGTTTCCTAAAAACAATAAAAGAACTGTTAGAGGAGCCTGCACGCTTGTTAATTGATGTCTAAATTTTTAAAGGCGGCGATTTACGCCGCCTTTAATTATCTTTGCCTATACCCAGAAGCCTAGCCCAACTTAATCGGAGAAAAAGAACTCATGAATTTACACGAATATCAAGGCAAATTATTGTTTAGTGAATACGGTTTGCCTGTTCCCCCAGGAAAAACGGCGGCCACCGTTGAAGAAGCCGTGGCTGCTGCAGAAGCGCTCGGTGGGCAGGCTTGGATGGTGAAAGCACAGGTCCATGCTGGAGGGCGGGGTAAGGCTGGTGGTGTAAAATACGTGACCAGCTTAGAGAAAGTAGCTGACATTACCAGTCAACTGCTCGGTTGGGCAACCGGTGAATGAAGTGTTAATTGCGGCACCGTGTGATATTAAACGTGAACTTTACTTAGGTGCGGTATTAGATCGGAGTACACGGCGGGTAGTTATCATGGCAAGCACCGAAGGGGGCGTCGAAATTGAAAAAGTCGCCGAAGAAACGCCTGAAAAAATTCTTAAAATTACGATGGATCCCTTAGTCGGGGTGATGCCGTATCAAGCGCGTGAATTAGGCTTTATCCACAAATGAAGACCTTCACCACCATTTTAGTGAATTTAGGAAAAATGTTTGTGGAAAAAGACCTCAGTTTAGTGGAAATTAATCCTTTAATTATTGATGAGGCCGATCAAGTAATTTGTTTGGACGCGAAAGTAGTGGTGGATGATAATGCGTTATTTCGCCAACCTGCTGTAGCTAAAATGCGTGATGCTTCACAAGAAGATGCGCGTGAAAATCGTGCGCATGAATGGGAATTAAACTACATTGCGTTAGAAGGTGATATTGGTTGCATGGTCAATGGCGCTGGGCTGGCGATGGCTACAATGGATCTGATTAAAATTCACGGCGGGAGTCCTGCAAATTTCCTCGATGTCGGTGGTGGGGCGACGCAAGAGCGTGTCACCGAAGCATTTAAGATTATTCTCTCGGATGAGAAAGTTAAGGGTATTTTAGTCAATATTTTTGGTGGAATTGTACGCTGCGATATGATTGCCGATGGCATTATTGGTGCGGTAAAAGAAGTGGGAATTGAATTACCGGTTGTGGTGCGTTTAGAAGGGAATAACGCAGACCTCGGTGCAAAAAAATTAGCGGAGAGTGGTTTGAATATTATGGCTGCTCAAAGCTTAACCGATGCCGCGCAAAAAATAGTAGCGGCCGTCCAAGTTTCCACAGCCCTTTAGTCTAATTGAAACAAGGTTAAAACACATGAGTATATTAATCGATAAGAATACCAAAGTCATTTGTCAGGGCTTTACGGGTAAACAAGGTACATTCCATTCTGAACAAGCAATCGCTTATGGCACCCAGATGGTGGGTGGCGTCACTCCGGGTAAAGGCGGCACGCAGCATCTGGGTTTGCCTGTATTTAATACCGTGGCCGAAGCCGTTACCGCTACCGGTGCACAAGCGAGTGTTATCTACGTTCCAGCCCCTTTTTGTAAAGACTCTATTCTCGAAGCCGCCGAAGCG
Organism: Rickettsiella massiliensis 20B; assembly: GCF_000257395.1. GTDB lineage: Bacteria > Pseudomonadota > Gammaproteobacteria > Diplorickettsiales > Diplorickettsiaceae > Diplorickettsia > Diplorickettsia massiliensis. The sequence goes on along the minus strand of NZ_AJGC01000001.1, from coordinate 134,189 downwards.
GGAATTGAATTAATCGTTTGTATTACTGAAGGGATTCCTGCTCTGGATATGTTAGCAGTGAAAATTTATTTAGAAACGAATAAACCAAATACACGATTAATCGGCCCAAACTGCCCAGGAATTATTACGCCCGGCGCATGTAAAATTGGTATTATGCCAGGCTATATTCATCAACCTGGCCGTGTTGGCATTGTCTCGCGTTCAGGAACATTAACGTATGAAGCGGTCAAGCAAACCACAGATTTAGGGTTAGGGCAAAGTACCTGTGTCGGGATTGGTGGCGATCCGATTCCAGGTATGAATTTTGTCGATGTGTTACGTTTATTCCAAGATGATCCACAAACTGAAGCAATTGTCATGGTGGGTGAAATTGGTGGGAGTGCGGAAGAAGAAGCGGCTGAATTTATAAAATCCCATGTAACAAAACCCGTTGTGGCGTACATTGCCGGTGTGACAGCACCTGCTGGTAAACGAATGGGGCACGCAGGGGCAATTATTTCTGGGGGAAAAGGCACCGCGGCTGAGAAATTTAAAGCCTTAGAAGCGGCGGGTGTGCGGACAGTTCAATCACCGACGGAAATGGGGCAAGCGATTAAAGATATTCTTTATGCCAATTAGTTCAACATTACTTAACACAATTGGAAATACCCCGCTTGTAAAATTAGCAAAATTGTCACCGAATCCACAGGTGACAATTTTAGCGAAATGTGAGTTTTTAAATCCAAGTGGAAGTATAAAAGATCGTATCGTTGACTATATTATTCGCGATGCGGAACAACAAGGCCTGCTCAAACCAGGCGGTACAATTGTTGAAAATACTTCAGGTAATACTGGAGCAGCGATTGCTATGTTAGCCGCTATCAAGGGATATAGTGCTATTTTAACGATGCCGGATAAGGTGAGTCAGGAAAAGCAAGATGCATTAAAAGCATTGGGGGCAAAAATCGTCGTGACACCGACCGCAGCGGTGCCCGATTCTCCGGATCATTATGTGAATGTAGCGAAACGGATCGCTGAAGAAACGCCAAATAGTTTTCGTATTAATCAATACGATAATCTGAAAAATCCTGAAGCACATTATCACTCAACCGGCCCCGAAATTTGGGAACAAACGACAGGACAATGTGATATTTTTATTGCAAGCGGGAGTACTGGGGGAACGATATCTGGCGTAGGTCGGTTTTTGAAAGAACGAAATCCAAATCTAAAACTTATATTACCTGACCCAGTCGGATCGATTTACTACGAGTATTTTAAAACCGGTAAAATACCGGCAACCGGTAACTGTCGTTATTTTGTTGAGGGGGTAGGTGAGGACCATCTTGCTCAGGCATTAGACTTTTCATTATTGGATGAGGTGATTTCTTTCACAGATCAAGAAGCCTTTTTAACAGCACGTCGTTTGGCCGTTGAAGAAGGTATTCTCGCAGGGGGATCTTCCGGTGCAAATGTTTGGGCTGCGTTGCAAGTTGCTCAAATACAAACTCGACCTACAACCATCGTAACCGTTTTACCAGATAATGGTATTAAATACCTGAGTAAAATATATAACGATGAATGGATGCAAAGTCACGATCTCTTAGGATAAAGTAAAACGGCGTTAAAAGACGCCGTTATATCTAATGATTGTTTGCAATAAATCTATCGTTTTATAAAAATTTAACCCTTAACTCCTTAAGGAGAGCCTTATTAAAGTGCACTGTAGGAGAAACAAAGAGTTAATTTTGCTCATCATGGATTCCCTGATTTTTTCTTTAACCCCTCAATTTTTTAACGAATCGCCCATAAAGAAAAAAAGGCGAGAATAACCATACTTAAGTCTTCGATTAATGTAATACTAGAGAGTAGAACTTTTAAATCCTAAACAAGCACATTGAAATTTTTGTTTCTTTAGCAAGCTATTGACGACACCTAGGGTGGAAAAGCCCATGATAAAGATAGTCAAAATAGGCGCCATTTTTGGAAACCATCCCCCTAAATATAAAATAGTCAATCCGAGTTCTAGAAAAGGATAGATGAATCCATACGTTGGCCGATGTTTAGCGAGGAGATCATACGTCGCATAACCTTTTGATTTTTTTTATACAGGCATTCGCAATGCATCCCGTATATTTTATAGTGCCATTGCATTTTAGGCCTCCTTTAACTTAAGAAAAAAGACTGAATTTAGAGTTTTGAGAGAAAGTTTCAGTATATCTTTTTTATTAATAATATTAATCAATAAATCATCACTTTAATATATATTAAAGTGATGATAAGTTCAAAAATCGACTATAAAAGAAGATTTTTCTTTAAAAAAGACTCAATGATTTTTATTTCACGTACAGTAAATGGTTTTTTAAAGAGATAATCAATACCCGCTTGTTGAGCTTCTTCCTCTAATCCTTGATAGCTATAACCTGTGATAGCAAACATAGGGATACGATTGGATCGGTGTTGTTGTTCCCAACCGCGATATAAGGAAGTGACTTCTATGCCACTTAGCTCAGGTAACATGATGTCTAATAAAACCCAACTATAAGAATGAGTTTTCAAACAACGTAATAATTCACTTCCTTCTTTCGCAATTTGTACTGAATAGCCAGACTGTTCAAGTAATTTTTTGATGGTGTAAGCAATCATTGGATTATCTTCGCCCAGCAAGATCGAATTGTTTATCCTTTTTTTAGGATTATCTATGTTACTTTTCAATGAGAAATTACCCCCTCAGTAATTTTGATTATTTTTGGATTAAAATAATCATTTAGAAAATTTAATTATTTTTCTTAATTTTTTTATATTTTTTCCTTTATTTTTAAATAGAATAAAAATCTATCGTCTTTTACATTTTACCTTTAAATCTCTTTTGTTTTCTATTATTACCGATTAGAAAAAGCGCTATTATTTTAGCATACCAGAAAGATAATTAATGAAAATAGATTAGTTTATAATATACTATTATATTTAGATAAACTGGTATAATATATGTATTATATGAGTCATTCTTATTTACATGGCAAGTGTATCTAGTTCTAGAGGCATTTGATTTATAGAAAAAAAGATATTCCTTTATATTTAGATAAACTGGTACAATATATGTATTATATAAGTAATTCTTATTTAAATTGCAAGTGTATCCAGTTCCAGAGGCATTTGATTTATAGAAAAAAAGGATCTTCTTCTTAGTGTTATACATATTCACTTATAAAAAGAAGTAAAAACTAGTGAGTAGTGTACATATGGGCGAAAAAACTTCACAGTTATCTATCAAACTGAGGTGTTTTGCGCTTTATGGTTCTTTTCTTGGGGTATTATTTGGGTTACTAATTGTCTTTTTTATTCGGGTTCTTCTGCTTATTCCAGGATTTAATTCTTCTCCGTACGGTATTTTATTAGGTGTTTTTTATATTTATCAATTTGGTAGCTTTGGTTTTATTTTAGGAATCAATACCGGAGCCTACTTAAATCGACGAAATCAGGTTTATAAAAAATTACAAGCACTAAAATAATTAATATGTTAATAAGATTAGGTTTTTAATTTCATTTGATAATTTTTTAGTTTGCCTGATCGTATTTTTTTAAAAAAAGAAAATATACTATCTAAAAGGTAATTTAAATAATTAAGTTTAGACCAGGTAACCCGTCTTATGTTTAATTTAATATTTTTTAGTATGGCTTCAGCTTAGTGAAGCTTGATGGATAAATGTATATTTTCAGAGGCTTAGGATAGGAACCTTCATTTTCAGTAGTACAATGTGAACGCTTTATTTTTTTAAAAAGCATGGCTTTTCGAATAAATGTTTCACCTAAATGAAGCATACCTTCTGTAGTTAAGATGATTTCAATTTTATGAAAAAAATTTTTATCGTAAATTAAGTAATCTGGTATAGATTTAATAATAATATGAGTAGAATTTTCATTCTTTCTTTTTCTCAAATTCTTCAGTTTTACTACGTGTTGGGTAAATATCAACGATGTAAGTATTTTGATGATTATTTACATTTGAATCGCTTAGGGCATTAATATTTTGAGGTACTAAATTTTCTTTACTAAGCTGTAATTCATCATTGATTAAAGGAACTCATTCAGGAATGTTCCTAATTAAATGAAAACCTCTGTAAGAATAAGGTTTTTTAGCGTCCATATCGTAAAAAAGTTTATTTTTAATCCATTTCTTCTTATTGAGAATCGCTTGTCGAATCAATTCTGTGCCAAATCCAAATAATCCATCTATTGTAAAATCAAGACTATTTGCTATTATTTTCTGGTTATCTGTTAAAATAATACTAATTAAATTTTTGTCGATAAAGTTAAATACTTTTTTTATTTGTTTAATAAAGATCAATTAAATATTCTTTTTTTATGAGAGAAGCTCGTTTTTTCCAAAAATAAAAACGAGGTAAAAGTTTATCGACCTGTATAGCCGATAGGTGAGTTAAGCTTATTTTTTATTAAAATTAACTTATCCACAGTAAATTATCCTAGTCATGAGTATTGGTATTTTTTTATTTGTTCACTGATATGTATCTATCTATGATGAGAATACTGCATCATGGTGTTCTCATTTCTATATAAGTAAAGGTTGTTGTTTGGATATTCTTTTTAAAGAGTATTTTCATTGTAAACAAAGAAGTATTAAGAGATAATTTTTGTTGTATATTCTTTAGTCTCATGGTTATAAGCCTCAATGGCTATTTTCTTTTTATTACAATAACGGGTTTATAGAATGATACTATGACCCGTTTGATTGGGTTCTATGATTTCAGTAGCGCCACTTTACCGCATTAGTTAAATCATACGCTGACTAAAAGAACCATGCTGTACACAATAATTTTATTAAAATACACATTGAATTATATTTTTTATATAAAAATGGCTTATTGATAAAAGGACTTAACTCGATTACTCTGAAAGAGTAAGTCATTCTGTATAGAAGATAAGCGAAGTACATTTTTTGTGAGGGGTAACATGCAATTAAAAACCTTGATAATTGCCATTTTAATGGGAGCGAGTACAATTTCTTTTGTACCGCAAATTAGGGCTGCACAAACCCCAGAGGGGCCACATCTTGTGACTTCAGGAACAAGTTGTGTTGAAGCGATGCCCGATATGGCAACCCTTTCAATACAAGTGACTATATTAGCTAAGGAGGCTACCGCGGCTAAAAAACAAGTCGATGCTCGTATTGTGCATTATTTTGATTTTTTACGCAAAAATGGAATTGATAAAAAAGAGATTGATACCGCAAATATTGAAATTCATCCTGAATACGATTATCCAAAAAATGAGGAAAAAGTATTCAAAGGCTATCGTGCATCACGTCAAATTCGAGTCACTGTCCATCAACTGAGTAAAATAAATGAACTCTTAGATGGCGCTCTGAAAGTAGGTTTGAATGAAATTCGTGATATAAAACTCGGGGTCTCTGATCCCAGTCTTTATCGTGAACAGGCGCGTAAAAAAGCAGTAGAAAATGCAATGACGCAAGCCGAGTCACTGACTAAAGAGTTTAAAGTTAGGTTGGGGCCTGTTTATAGTATCCGTTATCATGTAAATGATGATCAACGGATGCCTGTGCGTCTGATGATGGCTCAATCCCGTAGTTTGGGGGCAGGGGGAGGTAACAATGAGATAAATGAAACGTATGGCACACAAACGATTTATTTTAATGACCAGGTAGACGTGGTATTTTATCTCCAAACGAAGGGATCTGAGTAAAATTTTGAAGAGTTTAATATATTACTAAATGGATAGTTAATTTATCCCATAACCAATAAATTGAAATTTACTCGATATAAATAGTAACAACATGTTAATTTAAAAATCCAAACAAACTATGTCTAACCTCATCTTAAACCGAGATTTTTACGGGCAAGAAACCCTCTGGGTCGCTAAAAATTTATTAGGTAAAGTATTAAAATTTTCAGAATATCATGGCGTGATTACTGAAGTTGAAGCCTATATTGGACAAGACGATCCTGCTTGTCATGCCGCAAAAGGTTATACGAAACGAACAGCTGTCATGTTTGGTTTACCTGGCTATTCTTATGTATATTTAATTTATGGAATGTATTATTGCTTGAATATTGTAACGGAAGGGGAAGGCTTTCCTGCTGCAGTATTAATTAGGGGGATTAATTTATTTAAACCAATGTCACTTTCTATTGATGGTCCCGGTAAATTATGTAAAATGTTAAATATATCAACCATAAATAATAACGTTGATCTAACTGTACATAATGATTTTTGTGTTTATGACTCCGATCATCATCCTAATTATAAAAGCACTTCAAGAGTCGGAATAAAAAAAGGTATAGATAAGCTGTGGAGATTCAAAGCACTATGATACATAATTCCGACATTCCGACATTCCGACTATGAGACGATGTAAATGTAAAAAAGTTGAATAGGGTTGAATTGGTAATGAATCAGAAGGGCATCACACCTTAAAAATCATGGTTGAGGCACGAGAACTACAATTTACTCTTGATTCGTTAGTATGGCACTTAATAAAAATATTATTGAATGTTAAATAATCATTCTCCTAGGATCCACTTAAACGGGGGCAAGCCACATTGAGTGAGTAAAATTACATTGTTAACTTGTTTATTTCCTCCCCTAATTTTTCTGAAATAGGCGATTCAGGTCCTGAGGTAACGGTTTCTGCGAAAAAATAGAATAGGTTAATCACGGTCTAGTTTGTAATTTTCTTCTCGTATTAGAACGACTAGTCTCTTCTATAAATCTATCAAACCAATCACTCTTGGGTTGATAAATAGATCGTCTTGCTTGTAGTTAGTTTTGTTCATCAACTTTAGCCGCATATTGTTCTGGTGTGTATGATTCAGGAATATTGGCCAGATCTTCATTAAGTCTGATTGCAGAAGCAGATACAGACTGATGAAACTTGATAATACATACGTATTATCACAGTAATTAATAGGCTGTTTAGAGTTAGGCATACATTATTCTCATTTTATTAAAACACACCCAATACTTCCAATAAAGTACAATATAAATGTGCGACTGAAAAACTTACTTTTCCATACACGTGTGACGTATTCAGCTATTTCAACTGCGTCCAATGCAGCTCCGCGACGCAGATTATCTGAAGCCAACCACAACAATAATCCATTATGAATGGTCGGATCTATTCTAAGCCTATCTACAAATACATCATTTTCCCCCTCAACCTCTACAGGTGTAGTGTAATGATCGGCACTTAATCGTACTCCTGGGCTATTGCTCAAGCGTGCTTTAATTTCTTCTAAGTTGATTTGGTTAGCGAATTCAATTTCTAAAGAAATACGTACAGCAGTTGCTAGAACCTTAAGTTTGGAGCTAATAATTTTTTGTAATTCTTCAATAGTTTTGTATTCTTCAAAAAAAGCCATCCTCTAGAATTTTATCAACCTGAGGGATCACATTAAAAGCAATCTGGCGAGTAAATAGTTGACTAGGATAATGCTCGCCTGAATATATAATTTTTGTTTGTTGGTAAAACTCATCCATAGCTAATTTTTGAGTTCCAGAAACAGATTGATAGGTAGTGATAATTACACGAACTACTGTTGCATAGTTATGTAAAGGTTTAAGCACAACTGAAATGGGAGAGGCTAAACAGTTTGCCACAGCCAATAAATTATGTTTTTTTGTGATAATCCTAGCATTGACTGGAGGTACTATTAATGGCACTTGTGGATCCAATCTATACATAGAACTTGAATCCACTACTTAACTCCCGCTTCAAGTACTTTGGTTATATAATGTTTGGAAATATCACTATCCGTTGCAAACAAAGCCAAAAAAATTTTGAAATCATAAACTTCAATATTTTCGATTGGATAATCATGCACACCGATTTTCAGTTGCTGTCCAACTGAACGTGATAAAGCAAAATATTTGAGATGATTCGGATCGAAAGTTTTCTTTTGTATTAATATTTCTCGTATTTTACGACCGACATTACCGGTTACACCGGTAATAGCAATCACTTTCTGTTCTTGATTCATGCCTCATTGCTCCAAATTTTTAATTGAATTATTTTATTTATTTCTTCAAGGGATCTTATAACTTGATTGTTACTAGCTGGTTTATCAAGCAATTTCTGTAGCTATGGTGGTATAGGAATTTTTACATCTATAATTTTTTGCAATCATGCAATCGAATTTAAAAGGATCGGCAGTTGCCACAATAATCCATAGTTGTTTGGAAAGTTGCAGCCTTACAAATAAAGTAGTCGCTGTATGTGGAAAAATAATTTTCAAATGATTTGTATATACTGTTTTAATTGTATTTTTTATAGTTTCATCACATGCACTAATTGCTTTTAATTCACTTTTTAATTCATTAAAAGTGTTAAATACTGCATAGAAGTGTTCAAAATTACTAAGATTGCCAACGTTCATTGCATTAGCAATGCGTTGAAATACTCTTGCGAGCTTTATAATTACCTGTAACTAAATATTCATGAATAGCCCTGTTGACATTATTTTAAAGTGTAATAGTTATTACAAGTATGTTATTATCTTAACAAGTTATTTAGTAATACTATCTCGCGAAATTTTTCCCTTAAAATAAAAAGGTTAGTTTAGGAAATATTCAAAAATCAATAAAAAAGTTCTTGAAAAATGATAGACGGAAAGTCTTAGCAATTACTATCGAATAGGTTGGTAGTTTTAGTATAATTAATTTCACTACGCTACTAAATTTTTTTAATTGTTAGGGTGGAAGAGTTGGCCGTAGTTGTTTAATATAAAACAGTGGCTGAGTGAGGGCATGCGATCAATGATAGGTTATTAATAATAAGGCTGAGCGTTGTTAATTAATCAATTAATCAATTAATCGCCAATGCTTTAATTTTTTCATAATCCAACTTTTAAAAAGTTGTAAGTAAATTATAAAAAAGCACCTTTTTGGACATATTTTTAATTAAAAATATGGATTTATTAATTCACAGTAATTGCATGAAATTCGTAAAAAATTTTAAAAAAATAATTTTTAATTACTTACTGACGCAGTTTATTCGTAATCAAACAATAATAATTTCTTAAGGATTCGATATGCCTATACCCGCTTTAGCTTTAAGACCAGAATCTGATGAAAAAAGAGTTAAACGAGCCAATGAAGCGCGCTACACATTAGAAAAAGCGACAGAACACAGAGATTATCATTACTTATTAAATGATGAAGATTTAGCCGATATCGCACGCATTGAATATAACGACTTCAAAAGACTAAGCTCTCCGGATCGTGGTTATCACTTTACCATTGTGAATAATATTCAGCATTTAAGACAAGAGATTAACTCGTTGCTCATGATGGTTGATTCTATAGCTAAATCACGTCTGACCTTATTAATTAATTTAGGAAATTTACACTGGGTCACCTTAGTTTTGAGTTATCAAGAACATGGTTATAATGGATATTATGTGGATTCGCAAGGTTATCCTTTAGAAGAACAACATCGACAATTGCTGGAAAGCTTAAAACGTTAGACTCACCATGATTGATATCAGTCATCAAATTCGTCAACCTCAAGATAACTATAATTCCGGAATTTTGGCGTTAGAAAATGCCCATGATCTTAATCAAATGCTCGATCGGCAGCAAACGGTCGGTTGGGTTTTTACAGCCTTAAATCGTGATCGTGATACGAATTATTTTCATCATAAAAGAGAATATTTTTCAAGCCTACTCAATGACGACATGATCACACACTATGTACCTAGTAATGTCAATAATGATGAAGAGAAAAGAAAAGAAATAAAAGCTATTTCTCCCGAAGATTCTGATTTAAGCGAACCAGTTCGAGTGAGTTTTTTTGCAGCGATTAAAAAAGGCGAGCTAACTGAAGTAAAAAAATATTTAGAGCAGGCGCATGATCAAGAAACCTTAAATGATTTTCTATTAGCAGGGGATAACGATCACAAAACAGCGTTACATTTAGCCGCGGAACATGGAAATCTAGATCTCGTCGATTATTTAATTCGCCAGGGTAGTCATCCTAATGTGCAGGATAAAAAACACAGAACCCCTTTATATTATGCGTCAGCCTTGCATCATGCCGTTAAGGCAGGGCAAGCTATGGTGCAATTATTAACCGAACACGGTGCTAATTTAAAGCTTGAAACTAAAAATAAAAGCACAGCGCTCATACTCGCAGCAAAATATCATCATGCCATCCTCATACGTTTTATAATCGATAAGGTTATAAATAATGAATTTTATATCAATAGTGTTGATAAACAGGGTATGAATGCATTGCTTTACCTAGCTAAAGAAAAGCAATGGGAATTGTTTCAATATGTGGTGGCCCATGGCGGAAATATTAATCAAGCGGATAAAACTGGAAAGCTACCCATTACCTGGGTACTGGAAGCCCAACGTTTTGATCTCGCTCAGTTTATGCTCGAACACGATCTTGATGTTGAACTACTAAGTGAAGTACAAAAAAAGAGCTTATTGAGCGAAGTTATTAAATCAAATCTGGAGATTCAATCGTTACAACAAAATCTATACACTGCGCTTTTTAGTACATTACGTTTGAATAACATTGGATTAATTAAAACCTTGTTTCAGCATTTAGGTTATAATGATCCGGCAAGCTCAAATCTTAAGCTGCAAATCGATAGTATCATTCCAAGAATTTATGAAGAATTAAAACTAAGACATGTCCCCCTAAGTTATCAGACGTCTTATTATATCGAAAATTTGATATTAAAATCGCGTTTTACTTCTATAAATACTAATGAAAATAAAAAAGAAATCAAAACATCGCTGGCCGAAGTGGTTGATAGAATACAGATTATAACTGAATTTTCACATCAGTTAACACATGACTATGCGATTATCGATAGCGAATTTTTATTAAAAGCACAATTCATAGCACAAACTATCCATCATTTGAAAAGCACTTTGCGATCAACTTATCACCAGTTACCCTGGGAAGAAATGGAATTTTGTTTAGTCAATTTTATTCATGCCCATACTCAGCCAGAAACGGCTGATTTTATTTCGCAAATAGTTATTGATAAAGAAAGATTCTTGGGACATTTAAAAAATTTTGCTGATCAATTAGCAATAGAAAAAATTAAGATTACGGAAAGAAGTCTGCAAGGTGATTTTCCTAAGCAAACCGATCCAAAACAATCCGCCCATCATGAAGCACAAAAAGCAGTGATTGCAAATAATCCGTTGTTTGAATCGCTCTATCAGGATCATGAAAAAATAAGAACTCTTTACTCATTAAATAAGATCGAATTTTATTTAAAATCCGCATTATCGATTGACCTCAATGCGGATCTAGAATTGGGTAAATTAGTGATCGAAAGAACGTTACAAGTCATCGGAGAAAATCTTAAAAATACCCTACAATCTCCTAATGTATCGGATGAAATTCATCAATTTTTAATTTTATTTGCGCCCAAATATTTACGCGAAACCGTCACCTCATTACGTGATTCGTTATCACATGCTTATCTGTTAAAAAATAAAATAACGCTCGAAATAGAACAAGATGCCCATTTCTTTAAAAAAATCCAAACGGATCTACAAAAAATACATTTAGCAACGACGGATATGCTTTATCGCTATAAAGTTTATATCATTAAGGATTTTTTAAAAAAGTTCTGGTTAGTCAAGATTTTAATGAGATTCATGCCATTGTTAAAAATCTACCTAACTTTCAGTTAGATCAAATGAGTTTTGAGAAAAATATTAACATACTTGAGAAAACTAAGCAGAAGATTATAACACTTGTTGATGATGTCCCTGATCCCACTGAATTGGAAAAAAAATTATTAAATCATGTCAAGGAAATTATTCTATTTAATGAAAATAAAATCATTGGTTTAAAAAATTATTATATTAATACCTTTAGCTTCTTAAATAAGATTATCGATGAGGTAACCCATAGCAAAAATTTCCGTAAAATCAAGCAAGATATTCAGCGCTATTTAAATAATTATGTCCCAGAATTGCAACCTTTTTCTCTAAAAAGGATTGATAACTTATTGCAACAGATTTCACAGTGTTTAAAGGCGCGATTAACCGGCGAGACTTTAGATAAAATCCAGACAAAAATTCATATAATTTCTTACTATATTGCTTATGAGCTGACTCGAATTAACCATATCACCAGTTTCAAATTGTTATTAGAAAAAAAAGAGAATCTTTCACTGAATGAATCCCATCAATTGCTTGAGCAGTTTTTTTCTACCCTAGAAGGAAAACTTAGCTCCGAAGTTGACAAAGCTAATTTTCGTACAGAAATTGAAGCCAAACGGCAGCTTTATGACGCTAAAGTCGAACTTAAAGGTTTATTCATTCAACTTGACAGTCAAACTCTGAATCCAAGCGATCCGCTAGTCACCCAACGCTATCAAGAGTTAGCGCAACCGTTAAAGAAAAATTTAAAAAAGAAACTCGATAAAAGTTTAAAAGATAAAAATTGGCCTGAGTGTATAAAAATTATAGAAAATTTACGGAATGCTTATCAAGTACTAGTGGAGTCCACGCTCAATTCAATTGAATATCAGGAAACCTTTAAGGTCTATCGCGCTATAAAAGATTTTGTGAGTTCTTTTGACAATAAAAATTTATTAAAAAAATTAATGAATTGATTGAAGTGATGGTTGAAGAAAATAAAAAACATTGCAAGCTCAATTTTTTATTAAACGATCAGAAGTATTAGAAAACTTTCACTTCGGTTATATGGAACACATTGAATTAAGAGATGATTTAACCAACGCATTAGAAATGGTTGCGCTGGACTTTTTGGAAATGTTCGAAATAAATTCAATGCTGGCTGATAATAGCGGTTTTATTGACAATGATTCTCCGGTGTTAATCGGTAAAGCTTTACGTAATTACTTAGCGCATGGCGATTTAATTATGGAGCTACTACCCACAAAACCCAACATAGCCGTTATTTCAAATATCTTCGAACTACTTGAACATGACATTGCTTTGATTGAAAAACAAAGCATCATTATTGGTCAAGCCACGAAAAGTAGTTCAAAAACGCTAAAACAACAATATGATAACAAACTCAGCGTACTCATTAATCAAAATCATTTTTTCTTAAACGCTCAACAGGATAATTTAGCTTTTATCTTGGAAGCTTACAGTCGTTATACTGCCGATATTCAAGCGAGATCATTAAATGACTGGAGTTTATTACACTTCGCTGCTAAGGGCGACGCGCTTGAAGTGTTTAAATTTGCACTGAGTCAACACTTAGACATAGAGCATGAAGATGTTGAGGGTCAGACACCCCTCTCTATAGCGGTTAATTATGGCAGTGATCGAATATTAACTTACCTTATTGATAAAAATAAACTTACTTGGCTTGATATTAACTCGAAAAAACTTTTACACAACGCAGCAGAATATGGTCAATTATCGATAGTTGAGCTGTTTGTCAATCATAACGCTAAGGTGAATGAATTAGATGCAAGTGCTTTATATTTTGCAGCACTCGGTGGTCATCTCGATGTCGTTAGCTTTTTAATAGAGCATTTTGCGGAGGTGGATGCTTTAACGATTGAGAAGGCATCGCCTTTACATGTAGCCGCAGGAGAGGGGCATCTTGAGGTCGTTAAGTTTTTACTAGAACACCACGCCAGGGTTAATGCTTGTACTGACAACGATTGGACCCCCCTTCATTATGCGGCGCGACGGGGTCATTACCCAGTGGTAAAACTGTTAATACAGTATGATGCCAAGGTGGATGCTTTAACGCGACATCATATCTCGCCGTTGCATTGTGCGGCGCAAAATGGGCATTATTCGATCGTAGAACTCTTAGTAAAACACTTTGCTCAAATAAACGTGGCCAATCATGATGACTTAATGCCGTTGCATTTGGCTGCCGAAAATGGCTATTCCAATGTCATTAAACTTTTATTATCGAAAATGGATAGTTCAGATAGCTTTCCGCCAAAAATTAAGATTACTACCTTACACGTCGCTGCCTTGAATGGTCATATCGAAGTGGTTCAAACTTTATTGGCTGACATGGAAGCTAAAAATCCTGAAAAGCTCGCTGAATTTAAACAGCGTTGGATCTCGCAACGAGCCAAGGTTATACCCCACTCGTTCAGCTATTATTGGCAGAGGGTGCTAAGATTGATATTTTAAATAGTCAATTAATCACACCTTTACACCTCGCGGTACTGGAAGGTCATACTGAAGTGGTTATGATTTTGCTCGCTTACATAAGAGAAAAGTATACTGAAAATGATTTTAGAACCTTTATCAATGCACTAGATACGTATTATTGGTCCGCATTACATTTAGCCGCTTATCGTGGCAACCATGTGATGGTTAAAATGTTATTGGATGAGGGTGCCAACATTCAGGAGCAAACAATATATCAAGACACAGCGCTGATGTTAGCCGCCGGTCATGGCCACAGCCATGTGGTCGAGACGTTATTGACGTATATTAAAGAACAAAAACCTGAAAAATTATTCGAATTTGTTAATGACTCAAATATCCATGGTTTATCTGCTTTACACCAAGCAGCTCAACAGGGTTTTGTTGAAATAATGAGATTACTGTTGGCGCAAGGGGCTCGAATTAATGGTTTAGGGCCTGATAAAAAAACGCCGCTAATGTTAGCGGCTGCTAATGGATTTTCCGAAGCGGTTCAGTTTTTATTAGCCAACAACGCTCAAGTCGATGCAAGCACTGAAAATAAAAAGAGAACTGCATTATTTTTAGCAGCGAAGAATGGGAATATGGATGTAGTTCAGGTTTTATTGGCTTATATTAAAGAAAAAACTCCCGCACAACTTAAACAATTCATCAATACCTCTGATATACAGGGTTTAACCGCATCTAGCAAGTGCCAATGGGCATGCTGAATTGGTAGCCCATTTATTGGATGGAAGGTGCTGCGGTGAATCAAGAGGATCAGCATAAGTTAACACCCATTCATCTAGCAGCAGAAAATGGTCAAGCTGCGGTGATTAAGTTTTTGTTAGCCCACCGCGCCAAAGTGAATAGCAAAGATGAAAATAAACTTAGCGCTATCCACAAAGCCACTCACAAAGGCTACACTAGAGTGATTAAAATTTTACTTAACAACGGTGCTGAAGTGGATAGTCTGGATAATGATGGGTCAAGTCCGTTACATATTGCCGCTTTCCATGGAGACTTCCAATCAATAAAGTTATTAATAGCACATAAAGCCAAAAAAGAAATCAAAAATAACGCCGGTAAAACCCCTTGGGATTTAGCTCAAGACGCATTAGAAAAACAACCTAGTCACCCTGAATTAGAGAGAAGTTTACGGCTATTGTCTCAGTGTTAAGACTCAAGTAGAAGCGGTTACTCAACAACAACAACATTATCTGACGTTATCAAAGTTTATCTCAGAGCATTTTCCAACAGTGAGGATTATTCCGGTGATACAGGGCTTGTACTTACCGTCATTTGCCTCAAGAAGAATAAAAATCGAGGGGCAATGTGCCGCCATAACGCGTGCTTTTTCTCAAAGTGTATTCTTGTCACCGACATGGGGATCCCCAAGAGACTTGCAGCAATCTTTTTTGAATAATCTTCAAACTTCAGCTGAGCTTTATGAGCGATTGGCACGAGGAAAACAAATTTCAGTGCGTGAAGAAAGAGAAATTTTTGGCTTGAGTCATTTACTCGATGATTTTAAATATGCCATTGATTCGTCTACTAATAGTTTACCTGCGAGCTTGATGACCACGAAACACTATTCAACTTTAGCGGACTTCGAAAATGATCTTAATCAGCAAGTAGGTGATTTTGCATTACATATCGTCACCGAGAATCATGTGACGGCTATTTATCGCAAAGCGAACCAATATGCCTATTTTGACAGCAACGTGGCTTATACGTGGGGTTTAAAAAGTATTTCTGAGCTAATGATGATCTTAAATCAAGCCACTGACCCCATCAGTACGATAACGGTTGAATACTTTAATGTCGCTGAAGCAAATCAACGATTATCCAACAAGCAAAAAATCATCTTAACGCAACCGTTTAAAAGCGAACGTTTTCTTTTGTCTCAGCAAGATCAACAACAAGGTAAGCTGAATTTGCAGGATGATAAATGGGTTTCTCGAGTCGAACTTTATGATGTGGGTACTAAAATTGAATTCTTAGGCGAGACAGCTAAGTTGATCAATGCCGATATGGATTTAAATGATGAAAGAGTTAGATTTTATTTAAGTCATAATCTATTAAGTCTGAGCGCATCTGATTATATCAAACACGTACGAGGAAAGCAGGTAAAACAAATCTTTAAGAGGACTGAGCCTATTCCTATCTTAGGGACGCGTCGCGAAGTTCAGATGCTTACGCAATTACGACAATTAATCAATCAGGATGTTCATGACCAACTTAAACCGGCCGTAATCAATGCGTTATTAAAAACAACACCTGAAAGGGCATTAAATATTTTGTCTGACCTTGAAGTCCAACATGCCAAAAAAATGGCCCAATCGTTTAACTAATGCCGCAGGAAGAATATCGCAAATCCATAGCGCATATTCCATTCTTCAAGCGGCCCTGCTTGAGGATAAAAAAGGTTTTGCCTTAGGAGTGGGTGAGATGGGCTTTTCGCTTTTTTCTCAATTGATTGAAGACAAAATAGTTAAGCTAACACCCTTGATGATTAAACGCCTTAAACATGGATTAATGCTATCGAGAGGAGTGGCGGGCGTTGTTAGCAGTCCGTTTGATATCTATGATTTCATTGAATCTTCAATTAATGCCGCACACGCCATTCCTTATACTAAGGAATGGCGGGATAATATTGCGAATGCTGTATTGTCAGGTGGATCTTTGATTACCACCGTTGCTGCCACAGCGGCTAAAAAACCAGGGATTGGATCAGCTGTTGCGGTAGGTTTAATTGCTATTCGTGGATTGTATAGTGGTAGCAGCATGGTTTTAGAATATAAACAATATTCACTCACAACTTCCCAAGAATTTCGTTTATTTATGCATACTTTGGCGATGCAAGCTCCGCCTCAAGATGTGCAGTATCTTGAGGCAAGACAAAACCTATTGAATGAAATTGCAGAAAACATGGTGAAGCATTTAAGCAATAATTTTATCTCCGCGTATGTGAGTGGTCTCGGAGAAATTATTTTTCGCGACGGTGAAAATCCTTGTAATATTCGCCAATTACGAATAGTGAGTAGTGGTAGAACGCGTTGCACTAAAAAAACACCTAAAATACCCACTGTAGTGGCCAGTCCAGCCAAAATTATGATGGGATTAACGGATCATGGCAATTACCGGTATTTTTTATCTCGGATTGTCACCGACAAGGTTTTATATCATACAGCTTATACAGCAACTTGTTTACCAGCGTTTACTGGTGAACCTTTCGAATATGACGACACGCTAGGAAAAGGTTGGCCGTTACATCGACGTTCTGAGCAAGTCACTTCTTATTGTGAAAATGCTATGGTGATTGAAGATATTTATAAAGAAGATTACAAAAAGATTGTTTATGACCTCGATTTAATTTCCGGTGGAACAATCGTTGGCAGAGATAACGGTTGGCATAATACTTTCTTAATGGGAAAAGAACCTAATAAAATAATGGGTGGTGAAAATGCCAGCAATCTGTTTATTCTGAGCAGTTTAGCATTTGGAGAAATATGGGGAGGACAAAACGCTACCAATATACTTGACCTAACGCAAGTCAAAGGTGATATCAACATTAATGATTTTCCAATAGATTATGATCGAAAAAGCCAGGCTCAACAGCACTTTCAAACTGGAAATCCTCTCATTTATGGGGTCACAACCTGGGTTATCTCGGCCGATATAAGCTTGCATTATTTAACACAGCCGGTCACAGTCTATGTGAAACCTTCAGCAGGCAGTTCTCATTTACATCTTAGTCAAGCCAACATTGTTTTTACGGATACGCTTTTATTAAAGGAGTGTGATCATTTTATTTATTCTTCTGAAGAAAATAGTCTTGAATTGAAAATTAAAGATTTTTCGTTAACCCTCCATAATTATTTTGATCAGAATCAGAAAAATTGCCCTATTAAATTGATTGATCAACACGGTAGTGTGATAGAGCCGTTAGTGGATTTTTCTTTAACCCACTCGAGTCAAGAGATTAAGTTATTGAGTTTAAAAGCAACAATGGAGTTAACTGATGATGAAATGTTGCAAAGATATGACACTCTGGCAAGCTCAAAATCTCATTATCAGGTTTTTTGAGTTAAAACAGCGTTACCGGCGGCATCGGTTTATGGGGTACGCAGCAATCAGATATGATACCGCTAAACCATGAGATTCGCTATGCGCAAGCAGGAGAGGGGGAAGATGCCTATTATTTAACATTAACCTCGAGCACTTTTAACGCAACGATTGATAACTTTGCAGAAGATAGGCAATGGGATTTACTTTATCTTCCAATTCCCATTACGGATATCAAAGCCTATAAAGTCAGTGAAACTCTATTGATAAAACACGTTAATGAATCGATGGCGATATCGATTAAAAATTATTTTTTCACTAGCTTTTATCGACATCTTATTATAATGGATGCTCATCAAGCTAGTTTTATTCCTTGGTTGAATGAATCGACTCTTTTGCCTTCTCTAATGCCTTTTTTTCGCGCGACCGAACATAAAAAATTCTTTTCGTTCGACACTGAAAAACTAGCGGGCAGAGCAACACTACGGCTAGCGACTCGCTATAAAACCATAAAATTTTATCGTGAAGCGCAGCACCTATTGTTAATAGGTGATAATAATTTAGTGGTTAAGTTGGAAGCTTTTTATGATCATCCGAATAAGTTATCGATCGGCTTTTGGTATGATCATCGCCAAAACGAAATGTTAAATCCAACACAATTGTACGAGTTTGCCAAATTAGCCATTCATTATAGTAATGAACTTATCAGTCTCTATGACGATCAAATCATCGAATATACCGTCGCTGCTAAGAATTTGACGATTCAGCATCATCAAGCGGAGAGTGATTCAACGTCCGTGACTAAACGTTTTGGAATATTGCGATTTGACCAACCGATTCAAGTCATCGTCGCTAAAAACCAGCACGATCTTTTACTTTCTACTGATAAATCGAATATAACGCTTAAAAATTGGGATCGTTTGGATTATAGAATCTCTGCAGTTCGATTTGGTGACGATGATGATTACTTTATGATGAATAATCTTGAGCAATTTGATTTATCCCAAATAAATTCACTACAGAGTTTATTCAATTTGGCAAACTTACAGCATTTAGCGCGCAAACAATTAAACGCAATCAATACCGAGGTGGTTAACGCTATAAAGCGGCAACTGATTGTTCAGGGTTTAGAAAATAATTACACGACTTTTCATTGTTTAGGATTTAATTCAGTGGATGCTGAACAAGCGTTTTTAACGTTATATCTACACTTAAAAATGTATCATCACACTCGACACGATCATGCGGTTAAAGCCGTTATAGGATTATTTGTTTTAGGTTACTCAAACGTGTTAGTTCAGAATCAAGGAAATGATGCCGCTACCAGTATGAAGCAGTGTTTTAAAACTCTTTTAGGAGATTCATTAAGTGATGAGCTCATTAGCAAATTAGAAAAACAAACCACGGAAATTAGTGAACATCTTGAAAATAATCTAAAGCGATTTATTGCTTCACATCACGCAACCATCCAAGAAAACCTTTCAATAGCATTCACTTCCATGCTTCGAGCCGAGGAGGCGGCTACTGATCATCAGCCTCGTATTCGACGAGACGTTAGTACTCACGAAATTTTTAGCTCACCTACACAAAAAACATTGGACAATAAACCCCTGCTAACTAACAAACCAGCATCAACGACCTTAAATAATTATGATGTCAGTTTTGAACAGAATTTTATCTTTATTAAATGGCTATTCGGCTATGTTTTCAAACAAGGTCCGCTTATTCAGCGAATGGCGTCGATCCAGAAGTTGGCCTACCAGGAGGAGTCGGAGGAGTCTGAAACATCGTTAGTTAATATTAACAAAACGCTTTCAATCTGCCATATTGGCTTCTGAAGATTATCACGATGATTCGTTTAAACGTTTAATTCAAGACGATCCTTTAATTAAAAAGCCTGTGGTAAGAACGCAACATAATACGCCACACTTTTTTGGTTTAGCTCGTTTAAAATCAACTACTTTTGGAATTAATACAACATTTCCTGAATTGAAATCCCTTGGCAGATCATTAATTAGTTAGTGGGTTATTCTTTGCCTCAATATTACTTCCGATAAATTGCATTATCGGAAGTAATGGCTTCAATTCTTTTCTTTTAACTCAATTCTCTTGATTTGCATCAACTTCCAATTCAAATATTTGAGTACTTAGTTTTTTAGTTTTCTGATTATATTTATTTAATGAAAAATAAATAAGATTTTTTTGGGTAGAGGCTACTTGAACTTGATCATAAAACATCATGTTGTTTTTTTGAACTGATTCACGAATTTTTTCAGGAATAAAATAGCTGTTCACTTTCTTTTTAGTACGATTAAAACTAAAAAACTTATCATGCTCCGGATTTTGAAATATATCTCTAGGAAAAATAAAAAGTTCATCGTTATATCTACAAGACATATGAGTTAAAGCATTTACATGACAGAAATCATTATAATCCTCTCTAGTTTTATACGTAATAATAGATCTTTCTTTCTTCTTAGGGGATAGGAAAGAAAGATAGCTAAATTTTTTATTTTTAAATGTAGGTTGTTCATATTGAATATTTGCTGTTTTTACAACAGTATTAGAAACATTAACTTCTATCAAATTTTCTTCTTCTATTATTATTTTTCCTTTACCCTTTTTGTCAGGAGTAATTTCTTCTTCATCTATTTTTGTTTCTCGGCCAGAGCAGATAACAACAAGTTCATCATTTTCTTTAAAATAATCAACGATAGGGTTATCACAACCACAGTCTATAACTTCTGAAGGTCCTAAACAAACCCAACTTTCATAATTTACTCCGCTAGCAGAAAAGGCTTTTCCAGAAGTCCAACCTGCTATATCCCCTCCTCCTAGCGCTGCATTATTATCGAGAGAAAATAATGTAGTATTATCTCCAACACGAGAAGGATGATACTGTTGATGATAAGAAGACTTTACATTTTTTAACTTACTTACTTTGATACAAAAAACACCCGCACGGTGAGATAAATAGCATCGAATAAATTTATCATCAATTTGACCAATTGTACCATATCTTTCCACTGTCGGTTCTTTAAGAGCCAATACATACCTTGGTTCAGCCAGTTCATCTTTATCAAGATGATATCTACGAATATAAATATTTGATTTGTTTTTTCTTTATAAAAATAATAAATTGAATTTGAATTCGGTGGTATAGAAATGTCAAGTAATGACAGAGATCTACTAAAATCTATTTCATTTTTATATACTTCTTCCCATAAAAATACTCTTTCTTTTTCAATAACTTTTTTATTCCACTTTGAAGCACGTAAAGGTTGTCCATGATTATCATAACACTCAATTAAATAATTATTTAATTGAGTGTTATCACCAATATTATTGGTATCTGTATTTCCTTTTTTTCTAACTTACTATAAATAAGATTATTTTGTTCTTCAACAAGTTCTAAGTCTATCTCTTGATTAATAGGATAAGGAAGAATCAACTGTAAAAAAAATCCTTCTAATTCTATTAAAGACAAAGAATTTTCAATATATACATGAGCTATTAGAATATCATTATTCTTAGCTTTATCTTTAAAAAATAAACCTACTTCATTGATTAAATAATCTGTACTACTCTTAATCTCTTCTGGGATTCTTATATTAAATTTAAAAAACCGATGTCTATTCATAAACTCCAAACTATCTACTTTGAATTTAAATAATATTTCATTTAAATTTTCTGGATTCCATTTGCCTATATCTTCTGTTTTACTTAATTTAACGATTATTTCATCAGAACTTAAGTTTCCGTTTAATAAATCAGTATAGTTTAGAAGATTACTAGTCGGTATTAAATTTAAAAAATTAGATTCACTCATAAATATCCTTCTTATTTAAGTTTTATATTGAACCTAATTAAATATATCATATTTTATAATTCAATATACTTGATGCTATATATTGAATTCTTATTTATTAAAATTATTGTTTCTTGTTTGAGTATATAAGTTTTAAAATTTTATTTATTACATCTAGCAAATTAGTTATATATATGTTGATTTTTCTTTTATAAGAAAAATCAATCAAATAAAATAGTAAAAGAAAGATATCGAATAATTATTATTTATAAATAATAATAAATTTAAGATTTATTGATATCTATCTTATTTAATTAATAGGAGCATTATTATTATGTGTAGATCATGCAGTAACGACCTATCAGAACTAGATGAATTTTTAGCTTATAAATTAATTAAACTTACCAAAATTATAGGGAAAAATAAATTATGGGATGAAGACTGTAATTGTAAAAATAAAGAAGACAATAATAAAGATAAAGATTTAGATAAAAAACTAGAAGAATGTAAAAATAAAAATAAAGATTTAGATAAAAAACTAGAAGAATCTAAAAATAAAAATAAAGATTTACAGAAAGAACTAGATGAATCTAAAAATAAAAATAAAGATTTACAGAAAGAACTAGATGAATCTAAAAATAAAAATAAAGATTTAATGCCTGTAAAAAAAAATCAATAGAAATGCAAGAAGAGCTCGAAAGTCTTCGACTAGCTTTAAGACAAGTGATAACTCTAAATAAAACTGAGGACGGAGAGTTGTTGGGTAAAGAAGTAAGAATTTATCACGATAATTCGAGGAAAAAATTAAAACCCACATAAGGATGGTTTATCAAGATGGTAAGTTAGAACGTATGATTCTTACAGAATATGACATGAATGGAAAAGAAACAAAGAAACAAGAATACAATTCAGATGAAATACCTTTAGAATTAATCAAATATAAAAGCGATATACAAAAATCATTAATGCATGAAAATATTATGGTATGATATTACAACATAAATATATATATTTCTAAAATTAAATCTTAAAAAAACAAAGCACGTAAAAATTAATTTTTACGTGCTTTGTTTTAAGATGATGCAGAAAATTTGATAAGAATTATGGTAATTAATTAAAAATAGTTTGGGCCTCCTGGCATGTGATCTATATGACCGAAGCCTGGTCTCTCTTCTAAATCATGATAATAATGAAAAGAACTTTTATTTTCGCTATAACGATGATGAAGCAGTTGTCTTTCTTTAAAAGATTGAGGAGTGTCAAAATTATTTCTGGGTAAATACCTTAAATTAGGAAATAAATGCTGTTGTTTTTCCTTTTGAATACCAAGTATTTGCTGTGGTAATAATCGATTAGAGGTTTCTTCTTTAGCCTCATTCGCTACGATTTTTTGAAACTCCTCCTCAGTCATTTCCCGCCACTGACTGTTACCTTGAGCGTGCTCAAGCGCCTGCCTTTTAATATTTTCTTGAGGATCTTTTTTAGATGATTCTGAGTTCATATTATCTTCCTTTTGGGTAAAAATAGAATAATAACATCTTATTCAAATAAGATGTTTTACCTTTTTAGTTTATTAAAACTAGCAAAACAAAATCAGTTATATTTTTTATGCCGATATACGCTAATTGAAGGTAAAAAAGGGGTTTCTTCAATACTTTTATCTAATCTTGGCTTTCTCCGACTTCGCGTTTGGCTAAAACAAACTAAGGGTGGTACTAATTGAGGATCATGTAAATAAAAAAGCGGTAATGAAGCACGCAGTGATTCATAAACAGAACGATTATCCTCTTGTTTAAACGTAGCAATATTAATTACCCTAGCCTGGCTTTATTTTACGATGTTTCACTAACGGTGTTTTATGATGCAAACGTTGCAGTTTTTTGCGTTGAATTTCAATGTGTTTACCCTTCCCGACTTTACGAAGTAAGGCATCCGATTCTTCAATTGATAAACGCTTACTGGCAGTATGGATTCCTTGAACCCAAGCAATTCGACGCGGGTGATATTCAATAAAAGGAAGATTACGCATCACTTGTTTTAATCTTAGGCCAGGATAACCGGCTTTAGCTAATAACTGTCTTGCCCAAGCCGTGGTATCTCTTTTTTTATCCTGGTGTTCTTCATGATATTGTTTAAGTTGAGCACGAAATGCTTCCTTTGCTTCATTTACTTTTTTATTAATACCAGCGTATCGTGAGTCACCGCAACCACTCCAGGACATCGATAGGTCTCTTGGGGAGACAAGCCGGGTGTCGATGTGAAATGTGTCAATGCAAAAATAATTTTTTCACGATCATTAATGAAGTCCCCTTCCCCATCATCGACCCATACTGGAAGCTTATTTAATTTTTGACAAAGATCTTGGGTTAACCTCGTCAAATTTTGGCCGATCGATTCAAAAATAGCGATAATTTTTTGGGCTGCGATAACCATAATATTTTACCTTTTCATTTAGAATTGAAATCGAGAGATTTATTATAGAGTATAAACTAAACTTAGTTATGGGATAATATTTTTAGTTAAAAATACACATAAAAAATAAAACATCCCTAGGATGTTTTTCTTCGTTAGATGAATAAGTTTATATTTGTTTATGTAAAGGTAAAGGTGTCGTTAATCAAGAGTTTTATTGCATAGAGCATTTCTATGGGTTATAAATAAATATTTTGATTATGGGATAAATATTGGTGTCGAGTTTAAACACTCAACGCAAGAAATTAATCAATAGTATTAATTAAATCTTTTAACGTAAATACTGAGTGCAGACGGATATTATTCTGGGTCAAAGCCCCGCGTCCACCCTGCTCCCTATCAACCAAACACACTGCATCGGTAACGACTAAACCATTATTCTTTTAAAATAGTTTGTACCGTAATTTTTATTTTCTTTACGACAGATGACCATCGGTAAATCTTGATTTAACGCAATACAAGCGGCTAAAGGCAACGCCGTATAAGCAATCCCACATAATAAACGAGGTTCTAAAGACTGTATAACTTCCCATAAGGCCATCGCAGCCGTCTTCCATACCAAAGGGTAAGCAATTAATGTTCGTAAATCGACGTAAATCGGTGATTTTTCGCCACTACGCAAAGTAAATTCACCTTTTTTAATCGCTTTAATCTCAACGAGTGACTGGGCGAGCGTATTTTTTACATTATTAATAGACATATATCGTTTCACAAGGTTTGTTATTTATTCAGAGAAAAGGATGCACAACCAAAAAGATTTTATCCTTCTTGCTCCGACACCTGATCACTCGTTCCATTCAAGATTTCTTCCTCAATACGTTCCAAACCAACCAAGGTCTCACCTTCATTTAAGCGAATCAAGCGTACACCCTGCGAGTGTCTTCCAGCACTACGAATTTCTTCCACGCGCGTACGGACCAATGTTGCTTTATTAGTAATCAGCATCACTTCGTCTTGTGGAAAGACTTGTACCGCCGCCACAACACGACCTGTTTTTTCAGTCGCCTTTAACGCCACGACACCACTTCCACCACGCCCTGTTAGACGATGCTCTTCAATTGGCGTTCGTTTGCCATAACCTTGACTGGTTGCGGTTAAAATCTGTCCGTCGGCTTGCGCAATAATTAAGGAAATTACCTGTTGCTTAGTCTGTAATTTTACACCGCGAACACCACACGCACCGCGTCCCATTGTGCGTACTTGATTTTCGTTAAAACGAATTACTTTCCCGGCATCCGTAAAGAGCAATACATCTTGTTGTCCATCAGTTAACGAAACGCCCACTAAACGGTCGCCTTCTCGTAGTTCAATGGCAATAATGCCGTCATTTCGTGGTCGAGAAAAATCGGTTAAGCTGGTCTTTTTCACAGTTCCCTTCGCCGTTGCCATAAACAACGTTTGCTCAGGACGATACTCACTAATCGGTAATACGGCATGAATACGCTCATTTTCACTTAAGTTGAGTAGATTCACGATCGGTCGGCCTTTTGCAGTACGGCTTCCTTCCGGCACTTTATATACTTTCAACCAATACACTTTACCTAGGCTGGAAAAACAAAGGAGCGTTGCGTGCGTATTGGCAATTAATAAATGTTCGATAAAATCTTCTTCCTTAACACCCCTGAACTTTTTCCACGTCCACCACGACGTTGTGCTTGAGAAAGCGTTACGACCACTTCTTGTTCAGGAACTAAATCAATTTCGTTGATCTCTGCGTCCACGGTAACAATTTCTGTACGCCGTGAATCCGCAAATTCTTCACGTGCAGCAAGCAATTCTTCACGAATGACACAGCGTAAACGTTCAGCATTATTTAAGATTTCCAATAAATTAGTAATGAGTTGTAATTGCTCACGATACTCATTCAAAATTTTATCTTGTTCTAAGCCCGTCAAACGATGTAAACGTAAATCCAAAATCGCTTGTGCTTGTTCAGGCGTTAAACGATAGCGCTGTGTTTGTTCATCTAAACCATATCCATCCGCGACTAGACGCATCAACGGATTTTCATTCAAGCTTTGTTGCGCTTTACAAAGCATATCGGCTACGATACCCAGCTCCCAATCTTGCTTTAATTTTAGCGGTTGCAGAATCTTTAGAAGCTTTGATTAAGGCAATCATCGGATCAATATTAACCAACGCAATACCTAATCCCTCTAAAATATGTGCCCGTTCACGTGCCTTACGTAAATCAAATAAAGTGCTACGAGTCACCACTTCACGGCGATGCGCTAAAAATTCTTCTAAAAACTGCTTCAATGTTAAAACGGCAGGTCGTCCTTTGACGAGGGCCACCATATTAATTCCAAAAGTCACTTGTAAAGAAGTTTGATCAAATAATTGATTCAATAAAATTTCAGGATTTTCACCCCGACGCACTTCAATCACAATTCGCATCCCTTCCTTATCGGACTCATCACGCAAAGCAGTAATGCCTTCGATACGCTTCTCTTTTACTAATTCAGCAATCTTTTCAATTAATTTCGCTTTGTTTACTTGGAAAGGCAGTTCTGTCACCACGATGCGCTGTTTATTCGAATTCCAATTCCGTCCGTGCGCGGACAAACACACGTCCTCGACCGGTTTGATACGCTTGGATAATTCCTTGACGCCCATAAATTAAGCCGGCAGTTGGAAAATCTGGCGCTTTAACAAATTGCATCAATTCATCAATAGATAATTCTGGATTATCAATCAGCGCCACACACGCATCAATGACTTCTCCCAGATTATGAGGTGGGATATTGGTGGCCATACCCACCGCAATGCCTGAAGAACCATTGACCAATAAATTGGGAATACGGGTCGGTAAAACCGTCGGTAGCTGCTCAGTTTCATCATAGTTAGGTACGAAATCAACGGTTTCTTTTTCTAAATCAGCCAACAGCGCATGGGCCAATTTAGACATTCGGATTTCGG
This sequence comes from Rickettsiella massiliensis 20B, assembly GCF_000257395.1. GTDB lineage: Bacteria > Pseudomonadota > Gammaproteobacteria > Diplorickettsiales > Diplorickettsiaceae > Diplorickettsia > Diplorickettsia massiliensis. The sequence goes on along the minus strand of NZ_AJGC01000001.1, from coordinate 106,804 downwards.
TATAACGCATCGCTGCAGGCGCATCACCGTCAACTGACCCAAAGTTACCTTGACCGTCAATGAGTACTGAACGCATAGAAAAAGTTTGTGCCATACGGACAATGGCATCATAAATTGCGTTTTCACCATGAGGATGGTACTTACCGATGACATCCCCGGCAACACGAGCGGATTTCTTATATGCTTTATTCCAGTCGTTTCGTAGTTCACTCATTGCGTAAAGAACACGACGATGCACGGGCTTTAAACCATCACGAACATCTGGTAAAGCACGCCCAACAATGACGCTCATTGCGTAGGCAAGATAAGAATTTTTTAGCTCTTTTTCGATCGTTACCGAAATCACTTCATTGGCTACAAAGTCGGTCATAACACTTTATTTCACTGGAAAATTAGGGGGTAATTTTACCATAATTGATATAAAAAAGCAGCTCAATTGCCTGAGGCAGCAATAAAATAGAAAACGGGCTGAACGATAGAAATGTTGTTTTAGACGCTATAGAGAGAACAACGCAATATTGTTCTCTCTATCCGTGACACGGTTAATTAATCGCTGACGATTATTAGGTTATTTATCACCGTTCGTACTTACGGAAGGATCATTTGAACCGGCTGCATCCAACCCTTTATTGATCTCTTTATGTAAATCATTCTGATTGTTAGAAGCACCGTTTGGATCGACTTTAGAATTGTCCATCTTATCGGTAGGTGCTTTTGTCTCACCTGGATTCTGAGCATCGGAGCCGGTTGCCGGAGTCGTCGTACCATCCACCGTAGCCGGTGTTTTCGCATCCGGTGTGGTCGAAGTAGGGGGTACTTGCGTAGGCTCTGCTACATTGGTATTAGGCACGACATTTCCATTCTCTGAAGACGTTGCTGGGGGGCTGCTTCCTTGATCCTGGAGCGGCATAACGGTATCAATCTGGTCACCATTTGTTGTTTGTTTATCCTCAGATTTAGGGCCACAACCGGCCACTAACGCGGTCGTCAACAACACTGAAACCAAAAGCTTCTTGTACATCAGCAGAATTCCTCTTTATAGGTAAAGTATGCTTAAATTTAAGCGTTAAGAAAAATCTTTCAGTCGAACCCCTCTTTTGCATACCTCTTAAGAAGAGAGAAGAGATACGAAAAACTAGTCAATCCAACTGAAAATAATCGTTTTTTTCAGGCTTTTTCTGACAAAACTCGATTCCTACGTTCAAAATACATCATTTATTATCAAATCACGTATTTTTTATAAGCCACGATAAGGATAGCAAAAGTTTCACTTAAAACAAACTATCCAATACAATTCGACCTAAATGAGTACAGCCCATCGTTGATAAATCCGGCTTCCCCACCCTTCAAAATGTGTTGCTAAGCCTCTAAATGCTGTTATAATGCCTCTAAATTTAGTTTTTTGTGGACTTTCTGTCGTCTCTATTGTAAAGACAGCAAGTTTAATTATTTAGTGACCCTACGGGGGTTATTAAATTACAAAATATGTGGCAGTTTAAAGCTTACTTTTAACCGTCACTTTTTAAAAGATACATCCAGCTTCTAAGTTTGTAGCTGTTATTTTGGGTCAAAAATACCCTGTTTAAGATTCAGGAATAGGTAAATATCCTAGTTTGAGTAAATCACTCGCTGAGTTGTTACCTCGATTTAGTAATAAAACATTACTCGAGAGTTTTCTGAGGATGCCCGTTGTAAAGCGTCAAACCCTTATTGAAATCAAATTTTTACACTCTAGTCCTTTAAAACTAGAGCCTGTACGAAAGAAAGGTGATATCCGTATTTTTAAAATAAAATGTAGGTATTATTCTGACAGAATACGGGTTAATAATGTTATGTAAAAATGCAATACGTGGCGCTTCGCTTTAACGACAAAAAATAAAGAATAACGACAGGACCTAAAATACAATCAAGCTTAGTTGGACCTTCAGTTAGATTAGGATTCAACGATGCAGAGAGAAAAGAACCGATTATTAATCAATGCGGCTCAACCTGGAGAAATACGGGTAGCCTTAATGGAAGACGAAAAACTTGCCGATTTAGATATCGAATACAGTGGTTGTGAACAAAAAAAATCAAATATTTATAAAGGGAAAATCAGCCGTATTGAACCCAGCCTTGAGGCCGCGTTTCTGAACGCCATGGCTTTTTGCCATTCAAAGAAATTGTCCCCAGCTATTTTAAATTTAAAAATCGTAATGATCTCCAAGCCATAAAAAATACCCTTAAAGTGGGTCAAGAGATTATGGTTCAGATTGAAAAGGAAGAACGTGGTAATAAAGGTGCGGCGTTAACGACTTATATTACTTTGCCAGGTAGTTATCTAGTTTTAATGCCGAATAATCCCGGTGCCGGAGGTATCTCGCGTCGGATTGAAGGCGAAGAACGCCGCAGCATGCAAGAACGCTTAAGCCAACTTCCAGTTACAGAAGGCATGGGTTTGATTCTCCGTACAGCCGGCGTGGGTCGTGAGTTAGACGAATTACAAGCCGATTTTAACTTATTGCTCCGTCAATGGGATGCCATTCAAGCCGCTTTTGTTGCACGTTCCGCCCCCTTCTTGATTTTTCAAGAAGGTGACCTGGTCACGCGTTCCTTACGTGATTATTTACGTCGAGATATTGACCAAATTATTATTGATGATCCATCTATTTATGAAAAAGTAAAGCAGTATATTGAACAAATTCGACCAGATTTTGTTTCGCGAATAAACTGTTATCAAAAGAAAACACCCCTATTTTTAGATTATGGTTTAGAAGATGCTGTAGAATCGGCTTTCAAACCAGAAGTTCGTTTGCCTTCCGGTGGCACCATTGTCATTAACCGTACGGAGGCTTTAGTTGCGATCGATATTAACTCTGGACGTTCGACACGCAATACCGATATTGAAGAAACAGCAATTAAAACCAATTTAGAAGCGGCGAAAGAAATCGCACACCAACTTCGCGTTCGTGATTTAGGTGGGTTAATTGTTATCGATTTTATAGATATGAATTCTGAAGAAAATAAACGTAAGGTCGAGAACTGTTTACGCGAAGCCACCAAGCATGACCGAGCACGTATTCAAATAGGCCGTATTTCGAGTTTTGGTCTTTTAGAGATGTCACGCCAACGTTTACGACACTCTCTGGGTAAAGGTAATGAAACACTGTGCCCTCATTGTAGTGGTCAAGGCACTATACGTAGTATTGAATCACTGAGTTTATCCTTGATTCGCTCTATCGAAAAAGAGGCCTTAAAAAAATCAACAATCAAAATTCAAGTTGAAGTGCCCGTTGAAATCATCACCTATTTAATTAATGAAAAACGTGGCACACTGGTCAAGCTAGAAGACCGATTATGAAGTAAAACTCGTTTTAATTCCTAATCCTCATTGGCACTCACCACAATTTAAAGTCACGCCCATTTCTAAAAACAAGTTGGATACTCATCGAGAAACCTCTACCCATCATAGCTATGAATTGATTGAAGATTATGCTCAAAAATCGGTGACACCTGTCCATTACAACGCGACTATACCCAAGTCAGAAGAACCGGCTGTTAAATCAATGGTTTTAACAGGTAGAAAATATAAATCGAAAACAAAATTAAGTTTACTGGGCCGTCTTTTTTCATTATTAACTGATTTAAAAAAACTAAAAAAATAAAGGATATCGATTCAATAAAAGATAAAACCAATCATCATATAGAATCGACATCAAAAACACCCGCAAGCTCGTCTAATCGTAGGTCCGTTGGCTCTTCTACCAAAACTTCAAACAACAATAGTGAAGATCTTTCTCATCGAACCGCGCCTTCTTCTCGTTCACGTAATCGTAGAAAACGAGGAAACCCAACATCACGTTCGGGAAGTGGTATACAAAACCCACTCACTCAGACTGAGCGCTATAAAAATAATCAGGTAAAACAACAAACTACCGCGACTTTAGAAAAGAAAACAACCAATCGATCGCAAAATCAACGACGATCTGTCGCACGATCGATTGCTAATTCAGAAAGCCGTTCAACAATCGTTACAGCACCAGATCCAGATGCTGCGACAACCATTAAAACGCCTTCTAATCCAACCACCACTTTGCCTGAAAAACAAGCTATTTCAATTATAGAAGTCGTAGAGTGTGTAAAACCTTCGATTGTCAAAGAAGCTAAAACAATACCTGTCTGTGTTGTCGCGCCCACTACACCCCCAACTACAATTTCTTCTCTAGTTGAGTCTTTTGAGAAAAAAGTATTAACCTCTCCTCCTATCAATACACTCAAGTCGCATCGCTCTACTATACGTCGCTATGGTGGTGAACCAAAATTACGTCAACGTCATTTTGGACATCCCAAAAAAGAAGAATCACAGAAATAATCCTGACACCAAATAGACTCTCTGAAGAGAGTCTATTTGGATAAAAAATTATTTATTTAGCGAGTATCATAAATATATAAAATGATTGAATTCTTATGCAATATCGACTCTCTGAGTCTATCCCACCCCCAATACCCTATCCATTCATATTTTTTAAGATTTTCTAATTGAATTGAGTTCGAACTAATTTGGGGATCTAGATGGCCCAAATTTTTCATGAGCATCCACACTCTGTTTATCTGTTCAGACTCGAGTGATGTCTCGCTATATTAATTATGAGGCAATATTTTACTCAATTTCTATTTTTGAGATATCTAAAACGTACGATATTATCTTTTTTGTAAAAAATTTTTTGCCTATAAAAATATTTTTCCTTATAATTATTTTTATAAAAAATTTAAAATAAACAATGGAATGTTATCATGCAAGAATTTTTTGATTTAACAACCTGCGACACTCGTAACGGATCCCTACCTAATCTCACTCAAGTTATTAACTCTATAAAAGTTGATCCTTTTAAAAATCTTTGGAATATCTATTTCGAGAATTGTATTAATTCGGATAGGTATAGATCAAATAAAAATATAAATTTTATGGCATTATCAGAAGATTACAGTCTATTTTTACAAAGCTTACTCATAAGCGTTTTAGAATCATTAGATAAAGAGCATATAGAGCCTGAATTATCTAAAATCTCTGAAAAATTATTAACGACGTCTCCTGAAGATTTTTTTTTATTAAATAATATAGAAAGAATACCTTTTTTATATTAGTGGTCATTCGAAGGATACTGTATTGACAACCATGAGCAATGCAAAATTAAATACTATTAATAATGAAAATTTCTTTAATAGTCTACTAAAAAGTGCCTATAAAAAATTTTCTCTACAAAACTTTATTAAGTTTATTTCTCATAAAAATCATTTAGGAATGACCGCTTTACTGATTTCAATACGATCAGTAAAAAAAGATTTCGTAAGTCAATTACTTCTATATATGAAAAAAATCATATTAAGAGATATAGACCATTCACATGATTTATATGATTTGTTTTTTAATCAAAATTATATTACTTCATCGAATAAAATCTATTCTTTAATAAATAGCGCTATTATAACTAATAATGACCATATTTTTAGTACACTTATGGAGGGTATTGAAGAAATTTATGAAATTAAACATCCTCTTTATTTGAAATTTATAAATAATAATTTACCTACTTCACCTATTGTTCTTACTTCAATTTTAGCACAAGATGAAAATTTTCGTATCTTAGTTGAAAAGGCTAGCATAGCTTATGAAGACCAGCCATTAGAATTAGTAAACTATTTGTCTCAAAAAGAGCTATTTAAAAAAAATATTTTAGAAATAGTTTCAGTACAGCATCTTATCCTCAAGTTGACTAACCAACCGAAAAATATTGAAATACTCAACGCATTCTTACACTCTCCTATTGATAAATCTATTATAGATCAATTAGATGATAATCGAGCGAAGAATGGAGCATATTCTATCAATATATTTAATTCACTTATCGATGCTTTATTAAAAGTATCTAATAATAATGAATTAATTTTTGATTATTTTACTATTTCTAATTCAAAAGGAGAAATTTTTCTACATCTTATAGATAATAATGATATGAGTGATGATAGTCTGTTAGTTCTTATTTTAAATAAAATAAGAACTATTTTTCATACAGATACCCATAAATTTTTAAAAATTATAAATTATAGAGATTTTCGAGGGTTCACACCTTTTTTAGTAACTAAATCAAGTGAAGAAAAAAAGAACGTTTGTAATCTATTAACAACTAATTATAATGACATGATTGATCAAAAAGCGCGTCCTTATAATCAGCTTCCATTAGCTAATGAGGTTAATTTTTTTAACATTAATTATATACAAAGTGATTCACAAACATATTCGAATATACTTGGTATTGATCAATTAAAAAAAGAAAGTATGTTCTCGCTTTTTTCCTACCTATTTCAAAATACTGATGCACAAGCTTTAAATGCATGTGTTCAAGATATTATATATAATAAACCGAATATTTTACAACTGGATCAAGAAGAAAGAGAGCAAATTGCTATTTATCAAAAAGCTATTGATGATTTTTATAATTATATATTAGCTCATCAATCACTGCTGAGTGATGAGAAAAGAAGAGGGTATACCTCAGACAGCATCAATACTATAAATTCCACGTTAACAGAACTATTTATTAATAATTCATATCAATATGTTTTATTATGTAAAAGTAGCGTAGATACGCTTTTGATAGGAAAATCTACCCTTAATTATTATTTTTTTTCTCATAGCTTATTTTCTCCTACGAAAAATTTTTTATTTACCTTTTTAGATAATACTTACCACATTTCAGCGTGGATAAAAAAATATTTTTTTATCGATCGTTCCGAAAGTAAACAAGAAGTCATATTTCATCCTTTTAATTTTTTCAAAAATTCAAGTCATGCTAACTTATATGGTATTGATTTTAATCAAAATTACCAACACTACGGAGATAAGTTAAATCAACTTAACTTAACAATCATAATTACAGATAAAATGTTACCCGAACAAAAAATACTTGGTCTCCCAATTAAATTTATTCAAGAGTTTTTTGCTATTGATACCCTATTTATTAATATTGAAAAATTTAAAAATCATCAAAAAATTTTTTTGATGATTTTTCTGAAAAATTAAGTTTTAGAGTAGAAAAACTAGAGAGTTCTTTTTTTAAGCTCAGTCATGAAGAAAAGGTTGCTCTTCAATATATTTTAATAATGTATCCAAATATTTCCTTTGAGAGATATGAGGAATATTTTAAAGCTTTACAGGATAGAATAGACTATATAGAACTTCAAAAGTTATTCTTTGAATTTTATGGTGAAATACTTCTAAGTAAAATACGAGAAGAAAAATTCAATATTACTCAATTGACTCTCCATGATTTATATAAAATTAGTTATGATTGCCATATAAAAGCGATTAATGAAAATAATAGTGATTTTATTGATGAATTAAAAAAAATTCATGGTGAAGAAAAGATTTTATCTTTTATATATAATGAAAAGATAAAATCTTTGATCACTGATTTAAAAAAAATTAGAACACGTCGACAGCTTGATTTTTTTAAAAAGTTTTTATTCCCTATTCCGAGTTCTCTTCCTTATGCAATTAGAGCGATAATGAAAGCTACGACAAATCAATCAGCGACTGTTGATTTTTTGACAACTATTACACCTTGGCTTGATCTATTTGTAGAACCTTTTTTTGACGCTACTGATAAATGGTTAGCTAAATATTTACGCGTCTTTTATAAAGATAAAAGAAGACTGTCCTAGATGCGCTGAAGGTCTATCTAAAATTTACAAAAATTTTCCTATATTTAGTATAGGAGTAATGACTTTATCATTGATACAAGATGTTATTCCTGAGTGTATCTTTTCCGAAAAAAACAAAAATAATCATTATTGTATGCACATGAGTGTATATATGTTTTTATCTTATTTTCTTGCTATCGAAGAGACAATAAATCCTATCCAACTAGAATCAATTAAATATGGTTTTATAAGCTTACTTATGTTAGTTTCATATGGGATTGGCATTGAAACGTATTACAACTTAAAAGAAATAATTGATGGATTTAATTTATCCAAACTTGGATTGCTTGAAAAAAGCTATTTAGCGCTTAATACGGCTATTGGTTCGGTTTCTCCTGATAATTTTAATTATACAACCGTAGGAATTGACTCAAAAGATCTTATATTTGCAGCATTTGAAAGATTTATTGATGATCATGGCCAAAAAATATAATCTTGATTATAAATATGCTGCATTTTCAATACCCAATATAGAAGATAAACCTAAAAATAAAATATCGCCAGATAGAAAATATTTCCCAATATTTAAGATAAAAAAATTATCTAATTTTGAATTTATTTTTACTAAAAATACCACTTTTTGCCATGACCCAAGAAGTATTAAAATTACACCCGATCATAAAGAAAAATTTTCTGAAGAATATGATATTAGTATAGGAACCTTTATGGGTTTTCCTAAATCTAAGGAAAAAAAATGTTCAAAAGGCGAGCTTATAACGGCTCCTTATATACCTAATGCAGACAATGATGCTAAAGCGATTATTTTATCGAATATCTTACCAGAATCAAAACGCAGGAAATTAGTTGTGAGTTCTGCGAATTATTTATTTGGTCTTATTGATCCCGCTACTATTAATAATTATACCTGGATATTCCAAGAAGACTATCAAAGATCGAAATTGTATAAAAAAGAAGTGATTGGTTTTATTGTGAAAAGAATTCTACCTTTAGAAGAAACAGAAACTCCTCATATATCTAGAATTAAAATTACTGGTCCAGGGCTTGCACGTCCTGATGTTTATAAAAATATCTATTCAATCAACTTTAATATTCATCCTTTTCCACACAGAAATCATTCAGAGACAATCTTTGAGCTTGTAGAGGATATACCTATTGAGCATTTTTTGGGATTTTCTGAATCAGAACTGAAGTATACTTTTTATTTTGATGAAGATAGAGTGACAAATAAAAAAGGATTAAGTGTTATTAATTTAAAGAAGATAAAAAACTTAACTCTTTGTTTTAAAAATCACTATGTTACTACAGAAAGTTCAATTTTTTCTATTCCTTGTAATAATACATTTATACTTCAAGATATATTAGTTAATGCTACCCGCCCGTTTCACTTATCTCGGCCCGCCTGTGATTATAACTTTTATCATACTCACTTTGAGGTTAAATTAGTAACTAATATGCAATTCACCTATAATAATACTTTAGAATTCAGAGCAGAATCTTTTGATACGGGAACGTTTACGGGTGAACTATTAGACATTTATATTAAAAACAAGAAATATTTTCATTACCTAGTAATATTACTTTTGATCAGATTACTGTCATACCAAGTAGCGAGCATTTAAAATTACAATTCAATTTAGATAACGACATAGCGATATTAACTTTAAGTTTAGAAAAATCTGCTAAATATTTAGACAATTATTCTCAAAGGATTGAAGGTTATTGGTCAAAAAATAACAATTATACAAAGACTTATCTCGAGTTTTCAAAAAAGAAAGAGCAAGCTTGGAAAACTAAACTTATCATAGTGGAAATAAAAATTGAAAAACCTTATTCTATGATTGAATCACAGGCAATAAGTATGAATCAAAATAATCATTATGATGAGATTGTATTTGACAGGTATATTTTTAATAATTATTTCTATTTCCCAAGAGAAAATGATAATGATATTGTAATAACAGGTGATTTTACTAGCTATTTATGTACTTTATTTAACAACAGGAGATGAACCTGATGAAAACTCAACGATTATATTCTTAAATTCAAAAATTAACCTCGTGACGATAAATAATGTCTCTTATTTTATTAATTTTGAATATAAAAGTTTATTAGCAGTTAATATAATAGGATCCTTAACAAGGCCCTTACTCGCTCCATTTAGAATACAAGATAGCCTTGAAAATTATTCAAAGATAACTCCAATAAATTCATTTTCGAATTCGACAAGATTTATTACATTACTTCAATTTGATGATGAACTGGTTACATTGCGCTATTTTAATTATTATCAATTTTTTACTAAAAGGGATCATCTCCAATTATCAAAACTTACGCAAGATAAGCTTGAAGTAGATATAAATCAAAATTCAAAAATAATGGAAGAAGCCATTACTTCAAGCGCAACAAGACCAGAAAGCTGGTTAAACTCATTGTTTAAATATTTCCTGAACATAAAAAACGATTTTAAACCGGCAGTTTTTGATGTAGATCTTCCAAAAAATCCAACAAGTAAAGAATCCTCTATAAAATTAGATCACTTCCCTAAAGAAAGTACTGCTAAAGTAGCCATGCTAGAGGACACATATTCTAAACCAACGTTGTGTCCCATTGAATTTAACGGGCATCCTAGCATCTATTTTGAAGGTGAAAATACCCATGCTTTTTATGTGCCAAAAATTTATGTGAATCCGCTTGATCAATTCAATAAACAACTTCCTCTATTGCAAGTGTTACTCCACGAAGGGAAAAAGATTTATCATTGGTTTAAGCATCTTTTCAATGAAAGAAGTGATCAATCTAAATACTTAGCAGAAGAATATGCGAATACTTTTTTAACTAATCAAACAAAAAACTCATGGAAAGAAGACTTAAAAAGTATAGAGAAACAATTCAATGAGATCGATAGATTAGGTAGAGGAAAAGTTGATATACGTTGGATGAAGCATATTTTCGAAAATAGAAAAGAGGAATATCAATATTTAAATCAACTTACTGAACAAAATTCAGAAATAACAAGTACTTTTACTGAAAATTTACAAGCTTTACTAGCAGAGCTAGCAGAAATTAAAGAGAATCTTTTAAATTATAAGAAAGAGACTGTATTAACCAATAGATCGATCCCCCTATTTTTTTTAATACATATGAAGAAAACCGAAGAATAGCCGATTGTAATGTCATTGGCTTAAATTCGAGAAGTTCTGAGTCTAAACCTAATGAGCGTAATACATTAATGAGATTTTGTTAAAGCCATCGGGTAACTTTCAACCACTCGCTTGTTATCACTGATGTAAGCTATAACGCCTAGTTCATTTTTCTTGATGATACTATATCAAGAAAAATGAACATAGCCTTTAACACAAAGGTTCGGATAAATATAAGCTTGTTTTCCTTTTTTAGACCACGCATATTTACTCCTTGTTTTAAAACAACCGCCGCCTTGTATGCCCATTTTCTCAAAAGTCCGCTTATCCTAGTTTAATAGGTAAAAAATAAATCAATAAAGGCTTGATTCATCTCTCACTCAATGGATCTCCAATTATTTTTTACTCGTAAAGGATGAAGTAAGTAATGCTTCAATTTTTCGAGGTAGGAAGAGCCGCAATAGCGATTGTTTTTTGTCCTAATTGTTGATAAACATTGCGTAATCCCTCAGGAAGAACAGCAAGATGTTTCGCTATCGTTTGCTTATCACCACGTTGAATCGGCCCTGTTAAGATATGAGCTGGGATCTTTTCTTTCTTTAAATTATTCAAGGTTTGCTGCATCAGGACTGTAATCAATTCTATGGCAAGCGGCGATTCAATCTGAGCTTCCTTTAAACAAAGTAATGCCTGCTCGGCTAAGGTTACAAGGTAATTCGAAGCAAAAACAGCCGCGGCATGATAAGCAACTTTTTGTGAAGTTTCGAGAACAAACGGAATAAAACCCAGTGCTGTAAAAAAGTCTTGTAAAGGAGGAATGACAGCAAGGTCTCCTTCTATCGCACAATAAGTACCTTGATCAAATTGCTGTAAAGTATCTTCCGTAATGCTTTGCAAAGGATGCACACTTGCTACCAACGCCCCCTGCTGTTGAGCAGGCGTTAAGATATCGACATTCCAAGCGCCACTACAGTGGATCACATAAGCGCCATGGACTAAGGTCTTTGTTTGTGCCAATTGCCTACAACACTGCGCTATCTGATCATCAGGTGTTGTGATCAAAGTTATTTGCGCTGGCGGTAATTCATCAATTTTTGCGGCATAACCTTGCCCTAAACAAGCAACCGCTTGTTTAGCACTCTGTAATGTAGCGTTACACACCGCCTGAATCGTACCACACTGATGCAGAATAATACGCTTTGCTAACGCCTTACCGACTTTTCCGGCACCAATTAGATTAATAGTTGGTTTTTCTATACAATTCATCCGTTTTTTCTATTATTGATTATTTTTAGGGGGTGCACCGGAACTGGCTAAAATACCTCCATCAATGGTTAATTCCGTACCCGTTATATATTTCGCTTCATCCGAAGCCAAATAAAGCGCCGCATAGGCCACATCGATTGGCTCACCCATTCTTTTTAACGGAATTTGTTCTGCAATCGCTTGTATACTTTGTTTTCTATCTTTTACATTGGGTAACATCGATTCCCACATTGGCGTTAAAATTGCGCCAGGATGAATTGAATTACAACGAATAGAGTAATCTTGCTCTGCACAGTAGATCGCTACCGATTTAGTATGATTACGTACCGATGCTTTGCTTGATGCATAAGCAGCGGCGCCGGGAATACCAACCATTGCCGAGCGTGAAGAAATATTCACAATCGCTCCACCGTGTCCTTTCATATGGGCAATCGCCCAACGGCATCCTAAAAAAACACCGTCGGCATTCACTGCATGAACAGACCGCCAACTTTCCAGGCTCGCGTGTTCTGGATCTTGTGGACCTAACGCTTCAGAAAATCCAGTTATCCCCGCATTATTAATTAAAATAGTTACTTTAAGACCTTTCCGTTGAATCCATTGATCCAATGTCACCCACTGCGCTTCTTGACTGACATCTAAAGAATGATAAAAGGCGCGATGCCCTAAGTTTTGAGCCACTTTTACGCCAATTGCATCTTGAATATCGGTCAAAATCACTTGCGCCCCTTCCCGATGAAGTAAACCCGCTATCGCTTTCCCTAAACCGGAAGCCGCTCCGGTAATCAAAGCGACTTTATCTTTAACACGCAACGCTGTGGCCATCAGAATACTCCAAGCAAAACGATCGATGCCTCTATTTCATTTACACATCGATATTAATCAATATCTGGTTTAATACTGCCCCAGCGCCGACACGCCGGGCAAAGCCAGTCGAGGATCTTACTATTAAAACCACAATGAAAACAGCGGTAAATCGTCTTTTTTTTCAAGAGTTCGGTGACAAATTCTTTTAATAGCCGCCAATGGTTTTTTTCCTGTTCGCACGCTTCACTCTTATCTAAATTTAACTGCATTAAATGATAAATCCCCTGTAATGAGGGTTGCGTTTGGAGCTGTTGAATTAAAAATTCACGAGCATGCTCTGGGTCGTACTGGCGAAGTAACTCAACCATGGCTAAATAAATAGTGGGTCTCGGATATTCTGTTAATACCGTCTGTAGATAATCTAAAAAGGCCTTTTGCCCATCTATTTTCTGTGCATAACAATATTGTAATGGCGTCAACGTCTCGGTGAGATAGTCTGCTTGCTGCTTAACCTGCTGATACACCTCTATTGCGGCTTGCCATTTTTTATCTCGCATCAACCAGTTTCCCTTCATCAAGCTCGCCCGAACACAATGGGGATCATAACGTAAAGCTTTACGCAAATACTCATTGGCTTTTGAATGATTATTTTCCTGTTGAACGATCAATGCAAGTTCACAATAATAATGGGCCATATCTTTAACACGATACGAGTCTGATTGAGCAATTTTTTGACCGTGCTCAATCGCGCGTTCCCAATGCTTTTGTTGTTGATAAATATCTAATAAATAATGTAATGCCATTTTACCGTATTCATTCTTTTCGCTAATTAACTGGCTAAAAAGACGTTCTGCACGATCGAGTAGCCCACTATGATAATAATCTTGGCCCAACGCCAAAAGCGCTTGTTTGATGAAGTCGAATGGCACGATCAATTTCACCTCGCCGTCTAAATAAAACACCCAAAGCTAGATGGGTTTCGACCGTTTCAATGTCTACCTCGAGTATTTTAATAAATGTATCGACTGCTTTATCCGCTTGTTCATTGAGTAAATAATTAATACCCAGCAGATAATTTGAATTCATGCCGGATTTTTGATCAATAGTTTTCCCCGAAAAATTTCGATAGGAGAAATACCAACCAGAAGCGGCAGCAAGAGGAAGCAATAAAAATAGCCACTCTATCATCGTGCGCGCTACCTAATGAGAAGGATCGTGTAATGGTAATGCACGTAAATTAACCAGTTCTTCTTCGACAAGTTTTAAACGATTCCGTAAACGACGATTGGTATAACGTAGTTTGAGGTATAAGACTAACCCGGATAATAAGCCTAAAAGCCCCCCTAAAATAAAATTTAAAATCACTAAAAGTGAAAGCGGGAGTTGCTGAGTCCCAATATAATAATTTACCGTGACTAATTGCGCATTGAGCCCTGAGAAAAAAACAAACGTCAATGCCAATAGAAAGAGGAATAAGTAGATAACTATTCTCATAATAAAGTCTCTTATAGCGGCCTAATAAAAGAAAGATACAGTGGATGATTAGGAAAACAATCGCCCGATTATTCTTCTTTCAAGTAATCGGGCAACCGCTTATCATCTCTTAGATATTATCTATTTTCAAATCATCCAATGATTAAGTAGATGATTTTTCTTCTGATGGAATCAAAGAAAGTTCAATACGACGATGATGATGATCAATTGTCAAGATTCGTGCGTTGATTTCTTGATCTACCGTAAACGTCATTGCATCATCGCCTAATTCTGACGATAAAAGTTCTGCTTCGATCTGATCACTTAACTCAACGTGAATACGCTCTGGCGTCACTTCTTTCACTGTCGCACGAACCCATTGATTTTCATGATACGCATCGAATGGATCCACCTTCGCGACGCTCTCATCACTCTCTAGCTCCAATTGCTTAATCCCTAACGAAATACGTTCACGTTCTGGATCAATGGAAAGAATAATGGTTTCCAATTCATCACCTTTTTTATACTTACGAACCGCTTCTTCTCCTGACATATTCCAAGCGATGTCCGATAAGTGTACGAGTCCGTCAATACCACCGGGTAAACCAATAAACAGTCCAAAATCAGTAATTGATTTCAGTTTACCGCGAATACGCTCACCTTTCATGTGGTTATTCGAAAAATCTTCCCAAGGATTGGATTGACATTGTTTAATACCCAAAGAAATGCGGCGTCGTTCTAAGTCAATATCGAGAACCACCACTTCAATTTCCATCCCGACTTGAACAATCTTATTCGGATTAATATTTTTATTTGTCCAATCCATTTCAGAAACGTGAACCAGTCCTTCCACCCCTTCTTCGACTTCAACAAAGCAACCGTAATCGGTGACATTAGTAATTTTACCTTTCAAGCGTGTCCCAACGGGATAACGCTTCACTAAATCTGCCCACGGATCACCCGCTAATTGTTTAAGACCTAATGAAACACGTCCACGTTCTTTTTCGATTTTCAGGACAAGCACTTCAGTTTCATCGCCAATGGCCAGCACTTCCGATGGATTTTTTACACGCTTCCAAGAAATATCCGTGACGTGAAGAAGACCATCAATTCCGCCTAAATCAATAAAGGCACCGTAGTCTGCCAAGTTTTTCACAATCCCTTTAATCA
Organism: Rickettsiella massiliensis 20B; assembly: GCF_000257395.1. Taxonomy (GTDB): domain Bacteria; phylum Pseudomonadota; class Gammaproteobacteria; order Diplorickettsiales; family Diplorickettsiaceae; genus Diplorickettsia; species Diplorickettsia massiliensis. The sequence goes on along the minus strand of NZ_AJGC01000001.1, from coordinate 91,247 downwards.
CTTGTCCTTCTTCTAATTCCGCTAAGAGTTGTTCACGTCCCGCTTGACCTTCAGACTCGAGCACCGCACGACGAGATAAAACGATATTGTTCCGTTTTGGATCCAGTTTAATCACTTTGAATTCCAGTTCTTTACCTTCAATGGTATTGGAATCACGTAAAGGACGTACATCCACTAAGGAACCGGGTAAGAAAGCACGAATATTGCCAAGCTCGACGGTAAAACCACCTTTTACTTTACCAGTAACCAGTCCCTTAATAATTGAACCTTCATCATGCGCCGTTTGCAGTGCAGTCCACATTTCTGCCCGTTTTGCTTTTTCACGTGATAAGCGCGTTTCACCAAAACCATCTTCCAAGGATTCAATGCTCACATCGACTTCATCACCGACGGCGACTTCTAATTCTCCGGATTCATCGTAAAATTGTTCAATCGGGATCAGGCCTTCTGACTTAAGATTCGCATTCACGACCACACGATCTTTTTCAATGCGAACGACGGTGCCGCGTATAATCATCCCAGGATGGAATACTTGGTCAGAAAAACTTTCTTCCAATAACTGTTTAAAACTTTCTGTCATATCGTTATATCACTTGTTCTTTTATCAAGAACTTTTTAGGTTAGGCGCATTCAGCGCGTTTATTTATTTGTTATCGGTTTTTTAGACCAATAACCCCTAGTAGCTACGCTACTTAACGTAACTCTTTTTTTGCCAACGTTTTTTGAATACGTTGGAGTACTTCAGGAATACTCAAGTGTGTTGTATCAAGAATCAGAGCCTCTTCTGCTGCCTTGAGTGGGGCCGCTTTACGCTCTGTATCTCGAGTATCACGCTGTTTTAGCTCCTTTTGTACAGCGCCAAGGCTAACATGCTTCCCCCACCGCTTCAACTGTAAATAACGGCGTTTTGCCCGTTCTTCAAGACTGGCTGATAAATAGATTTTGAGCACCGCATCCGGAAACACAACGGTGCCCATATCCCGTCCATCGGCCACCAGCCCTGGGGATTGACGAAAAGCACGTTGATAATCGAGTAATGCCGTACGAACACTGGGTAAAGCCGCAAATTTAGACGCCAATTCACCACATGCTTCACTGCGAACAAATGAACTTATTTCCTTTTCCTGCCAAAATACGCACAAAGACGTATTGATGACCTTCATTTGCACCGAATGAGAAAAATCGTCAATCAGCTTCAATAAAGCCGCCTCTTGTTCAGGTTGAATTGCTTGCTGATCGGCCACATAGGCAAACACTCGATAAATCAGCCCACTATCGAGACAATGCCAACCTAAATGGTGCGCCAATGCTTGACTGATCGTGCCTTTACCCGAGCCACTGGGTCCATCGACGGTGATAACTGGCACAAACTGTACGGAATCTTGATCCGCCATTAAAATGGCCTCCTGTAATAAAGACATTAACTAGACTTACAAAACCTGTTGGTAGGCATTCCAAGCGGCTTTTCGATACCGTTGCGCTTGTTCACGTGGCTGTTCAGCTTGATAAATACCCCGTCCAACAATCACAATATCCGTTTTATGCTGAATGATCGCCTGTTCTGGGGAGATATATTGCTGACCTAGGCAGTCTTGGGTCTGTTGCCATTGTACGCCAGGAGTGAGATGTAAAAAGCCCGGATGGTCACTCAGTTGATGCTGGGTAATAAAACCCATTACAAAATCGCGATGTTGTTCAGCCAGTGCCACATTGGCCTGCGTATAATCCCCCCGCGCCCAGGATCCTTCGGAGCTCATTTCGGCAAGAAGAAGTAAACCACGCTGCTGAGTTAAACCGACCGATTTAAGACCTTCAATGATCCCAGGACCGGGCACAATATGTGCATTCACGATATCGGCCCAATCCGCAATACGATAAAGCCCCCCACCATATTGTTGCTTAACAGTATGACCAATATCCGCAAACTTACGATCTTCAAAAATCAAGAAAGCGTGTTTTTTCGCTAATGCTTGTAAAGCGTGTACCCATACCTGATCAAAACTTGTCAAAATATCCACATGGGTTTTTAGTAAACAAATTTCAGATCCAACTGCCTCAACTAAATTCAGTAATGCATGTGGATCACTGATATCTGCCGATAAACAAAGATTCGTTTTTTTTTCGGCCATCCGTTCACAGAGTTTTTTTGCTGTCGGATTCGTGCAGTAAGCGGCGCGTACCGCATAAGGTAATTTTTTATTAGATTGCATACAGTTTTTTAAATTAACGGGTTAAAGGGAACAATTTGTGTCGAAAGTGCCTGACTGTGTTGTAATTGTTGTGCAAGCGCTTTAATCACTTCTAAATTCAACTCTGGCCCAACAAAAACACGCCATACTTGCCCTTCTGACTTCGAAAGAGGACGTGCATAGGCTCTAAAACCTTTTTGTTGCAGGGTAAGCACGAGACGTTGCGCATCTTGTGCCGTTTTCACAGTTTGTACCACTAGCACCCATCCATTTTCTTTGAGTGAACTGGTTTTTTCATTCATTGGGGTAACGGCTTCAAATCGCGCGACACTTGGTACTGGAGGTGGAGAAGGAATACGCTGTTGATGCCAAGCGACCGGTACTTTCCTTAAAAAAAAGGCATAAAATGCAATCAATACAGCAATCAGTACAAAAATAATCGTGATGCCTAAACGATTTCTAGAGAAGATCGACATTATCACCCCTGAACACCAGAAGAAACGATTAGTATAACTGATTACAGACTGATATGCTGAACCAATCGAATCTGTGCATATATGCCGGACACCGGACAAATCACAGCGATTGTTCGTCGTGTGATTTGAGTTCATTTTTTTTGGGGTGGGGTAGGATGACTTACACTTTTTGTGAGAATAGCGACTCGCTCGTTGATAAAAAAGTAGAAACAACCTAAGATTAAATTTTATTACTCAAAAGATAACTCACACTAGTCTGCTGGATACACTTTAACTTTAAAGTTAATAATACTATATAAAAAGAACCAGGTAAAAAATGATATTTTTTTACCTGGTTTTTTTAATTAAAATAAACTTAGACTATCAATTAGATAATTCCGTAATTTTATTACTAATTAATTTATTTTAAGCTCTAAGACTGGAATAATTAATTCATAAAAATGTCTATCCTTACTGTTTAATTTTCTTATTGTTTGAATAAGTGATTCTATTTTTTTATAGTCATCTTCTAAATCAGATAAGTTATTATAAATTATTTTCTTATAAACATTTTCTTTCAAGAATTTATTATAAAAATCTTGGGCCGCTTTCTTTCCTTCTTCTTTTAACTCAGCTTTCTTTTCTCTAGTTAATTTAAAATCTGTAGTTTTAACATCACAATCTTTAATTCCGATAGTTACACGACTAAATTGCTCGATTTTATTTAAATCGGATGTAAAAAATTGTAAAAGACTAGAAATTTTATCCTCAATATATTGCATAGGTCCTTCTTGTATAGGAAAAGAGGTATCTTCCTTTAAAACCTTATTATGTTCTTCTATTAGAAAATCAACTTCTGTTTTTGAATCAACGCGAAAACCTATAATACTAGGATTATAATTATGCGTTTTAGCTAAACCATAATATTCTGGTAACCAATATTGACGATCACTGAAAATTTCTACAGGATAGTTATTTAAGACTCCACCATCCACATAAGGAATAAGCCTATGGGTTTTTTTGTTAATTTTTTCTTTTGTTGGTTCCCAATCTATTCGTTGCATTTCATCTTCGTCGAGATAACGTGTCCAAAAATAACCTGGAATAGACATACTCACTAATACAGCATCTGCAAGCTGCAAACGAGGAGTCGTCTCATAAGAAAATATCTCTGTTTTATTTTTACTTGCATTAGTTACTATAATAAATAAGTTTTTATAATCTAAAGATTGATTCGTTTTTTCTTGAAGATCAGAGAATGTCGCTAACTCATTATTTAATTTATTTTTAACTATCTTTTTTACCCAATTATAAAGCTCTTTTCCATCATGCATTCCCTGATGAAGACTAGAAATATTTTTTAATTTAGTGACATAACCAAAAATAGCGCTTAATCGATTACTCTGAGAGTCAGTAAATTTAGAAAAATCTACTTCTGTTAATTCTTGCTCTATTTCCTCTGGACTATAATTCAAGGCAACCATTAAAGCCGTCATCGCCCCTGCAGAACTTCCAGCTACCCACTTTACATTATCGAGTAATCCATTTTTTTGTTTAAGCGCCTGGAATGCTCCTGAATAGGCCAGACCTTTAACACCACCACCTTCAAATACTAAAGCAGTAATAGGTGGTTTTGGGATTTCTATTATAATTTTATTTTCCTGAATATTTTCCATATTTTATCCTGGTTTTTATTTATGATAAAATATTATAAATTATTAACATAAAAATACTATAACATTATATAGCTGTATAAAAATTATTAACATATCATTATAGAAAAATTTTATCTAAATTCTTAATAAAAAGGTAAAATCATCTATTTTTTATTATTTTGTCCAATATAAATTTATATTATGTTTCACAAACATAATATAATAACTATTGATTTTTATTGTAAAATAATTCTATACTAATTAAATTAAAATCTATAAAAAAATAAATAATTAATTTACTGCATGGAATAATCAATATATTAAAACAGTATTTTTATTGACTAACCCTAATTACACAGGGCACGGATTTAAAGTTAAGATATGCAACTATGGATATAAAGGAAAATAATGCGTAGTGAAATCAATTAATACACAACTACCACGAGATCTCAATCACCTACGATTACGATGAAAACTTCGCGTTCTTTTTGGCTCGTCTATAAAATTTCCTATTTTTAATCACTCATTACACAGGCTGTTGTAGCGCAACAAATACTGCAGCAACTGTATAAAAGGAACCAAAAACAAGCACGCGATCCGATGGCTCTAGCTGCGACAAAGCATTTTGATAGGCTATACCTGGATTGGAGTACTGCTGATAAACCACTTGTTTGTTGAGTGAACGAAGCATTGAAGTGAGTTGTGCGGCACTCGCACCACGTGGGGTGGTCGGTAAACTCGCAACATGCCACACATCAATCATTTCAATTAACGGCGCGCAGGTATTCTGATGATCCTTATCTTCTAACATAGCGAACACCGCATGAGTTTTTTTAGGTTTATTTTCTCCTTTAAGACGCTTTGTTAAACAACGTGCGCCGGCTGGATTATGTGCCACATCTAAAATAACCTGCGGTGAGTCTTGTATTATTTGAAAGCGACCCGGAATAAACACTTCGTTTAGTCCTTGTTCAATGTGATCGCGGGTAATAGTAAAAAAGGATTTAAGCAAATCGATCGCTTGCAGAACCGTTGCCGCATTTTGTAAATCAATGGTCGGTAAAGGAAGATGCTCAAACCGCTGTTGTGCATTGTGCCAACTCCACGTTTTACCTTGTTTTTGATAATGGAAATCACTGGCCTGCTGATAGAGTGGACTCTCCAACGCCTGCGCACGCTGCGTAATACTTGCTATCGAGGTGACATCGCCGTACACACACGGTTTTTTCGCTTGAATAATCCCAGCTTTTTCGGCACCAATTGCTTCTAACGTTGTACCCAGATAATCCATATGGTCAAAATCAATACTCGTAATAATCGCTAAATCGGCTGCGACGCAATTAACGGCATCTAAACGTCCACCCAAACCTATTTCCAAAATGAGCACATCCAATGAGGCTTGCTTAAACAGATGAAATGCCGCCAAAGTAGTAAATTCAAAATGACTTAAAGAAATTTCCTGTCGTTGCTGTTCAATATAGTGAAAAGCTTCAAGTAACGCATGATCAGAGACGGGAACCCCGGCAAATTGAATACGCTCATTAAACTCGAGTAAATGAGGAGAGGTATAGGTTCCGACACGATAACCTGCCGAAGCTAAAATAGCCTGCAGTAACCCGACGGTAGAACCTTTACCATTTGTCCCAGCCACCAAAATAACCGGACAAGCAAATTGTCGCACCCCTATTCTTGCAGCGACTTTGTTAACACGTTCTAAACCTAAATCAATCGTTTTAAGATGGAGTGTTTCTAGATAACTCAACCACTGGTGCTTGGTTGTGAATTGATGAAGATTCATTCGCCCCACCTAATTTTTGTATTAAAAAAAGAAAAGATTGGTTTTTTATTTGATCGCAGTAAGTGAATATACGCGTGGCTGACCCTTTTTTAATTTACTTAATAACCCAGCGATTTTTGATTTTAATTCGCGTCGATCAATAATCATATCAATTGCACCATGGGCCAAAAGAAACTCACTTCGTTGGAAATTTTCAGGAAAAACAACTTTACTGAGGATTTTTTCAATCACCCGTGGGCCCGATAATCCGATACGTGCTTTGGGCTCAGCAATAATAATGTCGCCCAAGCTGGCTAAACTCGCCGTTACGCCACCCATTGTGGGATCGGTGAGCACAGAAATAAAAGGACAACCTCGTTGCTTGAGCTTTGCAAGTACCGCACTGGTTCTCGCCATTTGAAAAAGCGAAAAGAGCCCTTCTTGCATACGCGCCCCGCCGCTGGCTGACACGCAAATAAAAGGAACGCCTAACGCAATCGCCGCTTCCACTCCGCGTACAAAACGGGTTCCTACCGCAGTTCCCATCGAACCACCAATAAAACCAAACTCAAACACAGCGATGACCACAGGGATAGTATAGATTTGTCCTTTTGCAACGATGAGGGCTTCATTTTCCTGCGTCTTTTTTATATTTTGCGCAATCCGATCCTTATATTTGACTTTATCTTTAAACTTAATCCAATCGATTGCCACCACTTCTTGCGCTAATTCTTCTTGGGTGCCCTCATCTAACAGCTGAAGCAACCGTTCGCGAGCATTAATTGGATAATGATAACCACATTCTACTTTGGGAGACCCTTCACTGGTATACAATTCTCGGTTGCATACATAAAGATTTTCTTTTAATTTTTCAATTAAGGGGCTATTTTGGCAGCCTTGGCATTTTTGTGCCCAAATATTATCGGGACTTTTTAAGGGGCCGCTTACCACCGTCTGGATACCCTTGATAACACTTTTTAACCAACTCATAATCTTTAAACTATCAATATAAAAAAATCTTATCGGCCATCATACTCTGGTTGCTTAAAATACAAAACCTTTATAGAGGCTTTCCCTTGATTTTATAATTTATTGGCTTTTTTTCCCAAATGTACGCCTATTTTATTATCAATAATCAGAATTTTATCTTAAAATCCACCGATTTTTAATTGCTCCCAATATTTCTGATAAATCGCTTCCGCCTCTTCACCGACTGCGACCTGAACAATACCCCGTTTTAGAATTGCTTGGTTTGGATAGACAATCGGATTATTCAAAAGTAAAGTGGGCATCCGGTGAATGGCCGCCGCATTCGGTGTAGCGTATCCCGTCGATAAACTAATTTTTTTCGCAATATCTGGGCGCAAAATAAAGTTGATAAAACGGTAAGCATTGTTACGATGCGCCGCCCCGACTGGAATTACCATACTATCAATTGAAATAATGAAACCCTCTTTCGGGTAAATAAAATGTAGCGCCAAATTTTCTTGCTGTGCTTGAAAAATATCGCCATTCCAACCCATGCCTAAAGTGAGATCTTCATCAATATACAACGATTTCACTCCATCGGCATTGAACAGACGAATATTGGGCATTAATGCTTTCAATTTTAAATAAGCTTGCCGAATATGCTCAGGATCGGTGTCATTGGGTGAATAGCCTAAAACCAACAAAGCAACCGAAAAAACTTCTCGCATATCGTCTAAAAAAAGTAACTGATTCCGGTAGCGTGGATTCCAAAGATCCGCCCAAGTTTGCACCGCTGTCAATTTATGATAGCGGGTATTCAGGGCAATACCGGTGGTACTCCAAAAATAAGGCACGCTATACCGATTGTCGGGATCGTAAGGCTTATTGAGTAAAGCGGGATTTAGATTTTTAAAATTATTTAGCTTGGCTTTATCCAGTGGCTGTAACATCCCTTGTTTACGCATCCTATCAACAAAATACGTAGAAGGGACCACAATATCGTAATCCGTATTGGGGTTGGCTTTCAATTTAGCATACATCGTCTCATTGCTGTCGTACGTCGTGTAATTGACTTTAATCCCGGTTTCCTTGGTAAATTGCTTCAGTACATCACTCGAAATGTAACCCGACCAATTATAAATATTAACTACCTTTTCTTCGGCCCAGGCCGGGACACTCATCAAACTGAACCATAATCCGATCAACCCACCTAAAACTAATAATCGTCGTCGTGAATGCATTAGTAAGCCCCTCTTTTACGAAGGACAAATTGAAAGAGTAACAAAATAAGCAAAGTAATGAGAAACATCACTGAACATAAGGCATTGAGTTCGGGTTTTAACCCTAAACGAACGAGCGAGTAAATATAAAGCGGTAAAATCTGAAAATCTGGTCCCGTCACAAAGAAGCTGATAATCACATCGTCAAGCGATAAAAACATCGGAACAATCACACGCCGGAAACTTGTAAAATCACTGGCACCGAGATCGCGCGCCACTTCAAAAATATGGGGATCTAATCCGCTCAGTCGACTGTAAACAGTGACCGCAACAAACGGAATGCAAAAGGTAATATGAGAAAGCAACAATGTCCAAAAACCCAGTTTCATTTTAAGGAGAAAAAATAAAACTAACAGGGAAATCCCCATGACAATATCAGGCGAAATAATCAACACGAACAGTAAACCATGTAATAACTGTTTACCAAAAAATACATAACGATAGAGACAGGTTGCGGCTAATGTCCCGATAAGCGTTGCCGTCGTTGCTGCTAATACACTGACTTCAATAGAATGAAGCGCAACCGTTGATAAATCGGTATCACTGCCCAATTGCCGATACCAATCCAGTGTAAAGCCATGCCAAAGTAATGAATAGCTCGAATTATTAAAAGAATAGATCACCAATACTAATATAGGGAAATATAAGAAAAAATAAACGAGCGTGAGATAGCTATATTTAGTAAATCGATTGATCATGGTTCTGCCCTACTTTATTTGCCCGTCGGTAAATGAGCAGAAGAAGCCCCATGCTCAATGTCAAGACCATACTCACCGCTGAACCGAGCGGCCAATTATGTGCCGCCAAAAATTCATTTTGGATTAAATTACCCATCAACAGTGATTTCGCCCCCCCTAAAATATCGGGTATATAAAACATACTCATCGCAGGTAAAAAAACTAAGATCATCCCACTAGCAATTCCCGGTAAAGTTAACGGAAAAATGATTCGTGAAAAGATTGTCTGTCCATTCGCACCGAGATCACGTGCCGCATCAATAAAACGACCATCCAACTTTTCAATATTGGCATACAACGGTAAAATCATAAAAGGTAATAAGCTATACACCAAACCGATCATCACCGCCGTTTTCGTATAAAGAATTGAGAGCGGGTGATCAATTAGACCAATACTTAACAAAAAATTTATTGAGTAATCCTTTCACCTTGAGGATGGAAATAATGGCGTAAGTCCGAATCAATGAGCTGGTCCAAAACGGAATAATGACTAAAAAAAGAAGTAAGCTCTTATGTTTAAAGGGCGTTCGCGCCAAAATATAAGCAAAAGGGTACCCTAACACTAAGCAGATAAGAGTACACACACCGGCCATATAAAAAGACTGCCAAAATACTTTAAAGTACAGTGGATTAACCAACGTAACATAGTTTTGCAATGTCCATTGCCAACGGACCAATTTAACGGGATCCGTTTTTAAAAAACTTAAAATCAGAACAAGAACATTGGGTAACAACGCAAAAAGAAACAGCCAAAGTCCAACAACCGTTAAGTTGAGTCGCTTAAAGATATGGTCAGCTTTCATCAGGTAAAATTACCTCCCATCCTGGAATCCAATGCACCCAAACGAGCTTTTCATCGTCTTCATTAAAAAATTGCGTCACGGCAAGCAAAGTTTGACTTTCAAGCCTCACCATTAAATCCACCGTAGAACCTTTATAAATCACTTGCTCGACTATACCTGGAAACATTTGAGTCGTATCGGTCACCTCAGCGGGTGACCAAACCTCTAAATCTTCTGGGCGCACTAACGTATAAACTTTTTGGGCGGCAGTAAATCCACGGCGGTTTTTTAAAACAAATTGTTTTCCTTCTATCTGAACATGAAAAGCGTGTTCATCCACAGACAACACTTCTGTCTCAAAGATATTCACTTCCCCAATAAAGCGCGCCACACTTAAACTGTAGGGCTCTTCATACACTTCACGCGGTGTGCCAATCTGTTCGATATGCCCTTCGTGCATCACCACCACGCGATCCGACATCGATAATGCTTCTTCTTGGTCATGCGTCACCAAAATAAAAGTGATACCTAACTGAGTTTGTAATTGTTTGAGTTCCAATTGCATTGTTTTACGTAATCGATAATCCAAGGAACTTAATGGTTCATCTAATAGCAAAATAGCTGGCTGATTTACTACCGCACGGGCAATAGCGACGCGCTGTTGTTGCCCACCACTCAATTGATAAGGTTTACGTTTAATTAAATGGCCTAATTTCACCATTTGCAGCGCTTCGTTGACTTTTTTCTCAATGACTGCATCGCTTAAGCGACCCTGGCAGCGTAAACCAAAGGCGACGTTATCAAATACATTGAGATGGGGAAACAATGCATAACTTTGAAAAACCGTGTTAACGTGACGTTGCTGTGGAGATAAACCACGTACATCTTGCCCTTCGATACGAATGATACCTTGATCCGGCACTTCAAATCCGGAAATTAAACGCAGTAAAGTCGTTTTCCCACAACCACTCGGTCCGAGCAAGGTCAGAAATTCGCCATGTTTTACCTGAAAATGAATATTTTCTAAAACAGATTGATCGTGAAATTTTTTGTAAACCCCTTCGAGTTCAAGTACATTCCCATTCATTCAATAAACAACCTCACGTGGGATGGAATGGTAAAACTGGGAGCGATTATGCAATGGGTCGTCATTGATGTCTACCTATTACTAAAAATTCCTCGTAAACCAAACGGATTGAAACCAATATTGGTTCTATCTATGCCAAGTATGCACGTAAAAGAGGATTACTGATTAGCGACTCTCTTTTACGTTTCGCTGATTTATCATGCTCTCAGTTCAGCAAAGCATACCAGATTTAGAGTCTACACTTTACAGACATAGGTGGTTTTCTCACTTTGTTCCTCCATCTCTGTTAGGACTGGCTGAGGTTGTTTTTGTGGAACGGCATACAGTAACGAAGAAGATAACGGTATTGGACTTCTTTTTTGCGACGCACGCATATCCATATAGCCCGCTTCAGATACATCCTCTTTATCTTAAGCGTCGAATGCGTGACGATGTTCTCTTTTGCCATCGCCGATCTACCAGAAGTTAATTCATTAATTGCACTATAGATCGGCTCTGAAACGGGAACAGATTTTTCTTCATTTGTTTCTAGTAATAATACAAGCTTGGAGATAACGCGTTCTGTCATCCGCTGTGGGCTCTGTAGAGAACGTTCATGAAATGTGCCGATATGAGAAAAATCGGTATTGACCGAGGCAACCGCTTGTAAAGAAGAAGGTGCTTCGCTTTCTTGAGGGCTATTTGCCGCGCATACAGCAATGTGTCCAAGCAGAGTAACTGAGCCTATGCGCACCTAAATTTAATGCCCAAGCAATCAGCGCATGCACGGGTTATCTGCCGATTGCAAGACCCAACCACACGCCCACAGCGGAATTAAATGGCCCAGCAGTCGTCTTATTTGACTTTGATTCAGCGCATTTTGTTGTGCTTTTTCTACGACTATTTGTAGCAAGACACTCGAAATAACTTTCGCTTGCTGAATTTTGTCTTGGCATAAAGGTAATTGAACCGATCTTTTTTTTATAAAATTGGGTAACCTTTTTTACTCGTCAATAATCAATAGGACGAAATAAAGTAGCTACAAAAAATTAAGTAATTATTATGGAGGTAATAAGCAAACGCTAGTCTATCCATCCCTCGGCTTGCGGTGACGGCAAGCGAAACGGGTTCGGGTAGCCCACTTCACACAGATATAAACCATTAGGTGGCGCCGTGACCCCGGCTTGGCTACGATCACAAGTACGTAGTACTTCTTCGGCCCATTTGGGAGATTGCTTCCCAGAACCGATTAACATTAATACGGCAGCGATATTACGTACCATATGATGCAAAAAAGCATTCGCAGTGATGTCAATCATCACACGATGTGCTTGTCGAAAAACCCTTAACTCAGTAATTTCACGAATCGGCGTTTTCGATTGGCAACTACTTGCCCGAAAAGCACTAAAATCATGCTCCCCAATTAAATACATGGCCGCCTCTTGCATACGCTGTTCATCTAAAGGACGATAATAATGCGTGGTATATTGATTCCACAGTGCGCTGGGTGCCGAATGATTTCGAATAATGTAACGATATCGCCTAAAGAGTGCTGAAAAACGTGCATGAAACGCTTCCCCTACTTCTTCGACCCAATCAACACGAATATCTTGCGGAAGATACGTATTAATCCCAAGTAACCAGCCGCGTTTTTCTCGATGTGAAACGGTATCAAAATGTCCAACCTGTCCCAACGCATGCACACCTTTATCAGTTCGACCGGCGCAGCTTAATTCCACTGGATGATTGGCAATTCGAGCAATCGCTGCCTCGAGTGTCGATTGAATGGTCACTAATTGTGGTTGCGCTTGCCAACCATGATAATGCGTTCCTTGATAGGAAATACCCAACGCTATTCGCATAGAAAACGTCTATCAGCCAAATAGTTCAAATAAATAAATTTTGGGTAAACATCCACTTGACGCTGATTTTTATTCACATCAGACCTACTTGATCGCTCATATCACGTTTTCTTTTTTTTCTCTAAATGATTCGCTGCTGAAACCATCGCTGCAAATTGTTGAATACGCGCTTTAGCGGATTCAGCCGCCGAGGTGTCTGGATATGTTTGAATAATTTTTTAAATATATCGATGGCAACCGTTTTATCACCTTTTGCAAAATAAGCTAAACCCAGTTGCAACAACGCATCCGGTACACGAGGATCTTGACTATAGTGACTCACAAAATGATTAAATTGATTAATCGCTCGCTCGGGTTGGGCTTGCAAAAGATAGAGTTGACCTAAAAAATAAGTCGCATTCGCTCGGTTTAGATCACTTGGATATTTTTTAATAAACGCTTCAAATTCATCAATTGCCGTAGAGTACTGCTTACTTCTTAGAAGTTGAAAAGCGGATTGATAAGCCCGTTCACTCGCTGGAGTAGGCACTGGCGTACGAGTAGACGCCACAGTTGATTTCTTATGGAATGAATTCGGTGCTTCCGACTCGGTAGACGATGGCGATGAAGAATGTTCTGAAGCCACCGTGTGTACAGTCGACTTAGATACCGATATTTTTTCTTTACTCTGTTGTTCAGTGAAACGTTTCTCTAAATTCTGATATTGGATACGTATTTGTTCTTCAAGCTGTTTCAAACGAAACTGCTGTTGTTCGACTTTACCTTGCAGTGCCTGTAATTGTTGTGTCAGATCATCGATGGTCACGGATAAAGGATTTAAATTACTCATCTGACGCTCAAGAATGCTGACGCGTTGTGGCAGAGAAAACGTCGCCGCGGTATTTGATGCCGCGGAGGGATGACGGTGAGTGGTCGCAGCCGGCGGTGATCCGTCGTCATCCTCCTCCTCATCATAGGCATCTACCACGGGAGCAACGGCATAAACTAAGGAGCTAAAACCCAGGATCATTAATAGAAAAATAAATTTCATCCGTTGCATACTGTGGCTTCCTCAGTGTGATTAATCTTGATCCGTAATAATCGGAGTTTGATACTGTAAATTTGCACGACGATTGCGAGCATAGTCTGCTTCACTGTGCCCAAAAGCCACCGGTTTTTCAGCACCATAACTGACCGTTAAAATTTGGTTTTGACTGACTCCTTGTGCCCGTAAAAAACGAGCGATACTTAATGCACGTCGATTTCCTAAACCAATGTTATATTCACGACTCCCGCGTTCATCGGTATGCCCATCAATTAATACTTTGGCACGGGGATGCATTAAAAGGTAGCGCGCTTGTACTTTTAATGAGGGTATATCTCTAGATTGTAGTGTGCTTTTGTCAAAAGCAAAGTAATAGATTTGATTACCCACTTTAAGCGGATGCACAGCACCCTGATCATCAAATTCGGTTTCCTCCATATCCGCACCCTGGACCTGCGCTTGATCATCCTCTTGTGACGAATGGGTATCCATCGCATCGAGTTGTCCCTTTTCCGTTGCACAAGCCGCTAAAAGAAGAAAAGTAGCCAAGAGCGAGATGACCTTTGAACTTTTTTTAATCAACATAATGTATCCCCAATCAAATGTTACAAACGATTTTAGTTATTATGACATAAATGGCGACCAAGTCGGATCTTGGACGTCACCTTGCGGTGCAGGTAAGCGTATGGCAATACGACCATCCGTCGAAACCATACCCAAGAAACTGTGTTGCCCAGGTTTTGACTCATAAAGAATCATTTGCCCATTGGGTGCAAAACTCGGAGACGCATCGTAACCAGAGTGGGTTATAATTTGTTCAATATTTTCCTCGCCCAATGCCTGAACCGCAATATTATACGCCCCTCGCTCTTGATTGAGTATGACAATCATTTTTCCATCCGCCGAAAAAGAAGCGCGCGCATTATAATAGCCCTCAAACGTTACCCGTTGTACCTTTTTAGTACGAAGATTTAATTGATAAATTTGTGGTCCACCGCCACGATCTGAAGTAAATAGTAAACTTCGACCATCGGGTGAAAAGCTCGGTTCCGTGTCAATGGATAAACCATAAGTCAACTGCTTTAACGTTCGAGTCGCGATATCCATGTAATAAATCTTGGGTGCTTCCGCACCTTTAGAAAGCGCTAAAGCCAATTGCTTATCATCCGGTGACCAAGCGGGGGCACCGTTAATCCCCGGATATTCAGACACCAATTGCCTTTTTCCGGTACTGACGGTTTGTATATAGATCCGGGGTTGTGTTTTTTCAAACGAAACATAAGCAATTTTTTTTCCATCATGCGACCAAGCCGGTGACATAATTGGCTGAGTACTAGTCAATAAAGGTTTTGCATTATGTCCATCCATATCCGCGACTTGTAAACTATACTGACGATGCCGGGTAGGTTTATCGGTCACGAGAATATAAGCGATTCGTGTTGAAAAGACGCCACGAATCCCGATTAGTTTTTCATATAACTGATCACTGATATGATGAGCTAATCGTCGTAATTGAGTAGCCGCCACAGTCCATTGCTGCTGGAAAAGCGTTTGGCTTTTCCCCTGCGCAACATTGACAAGCGCAACGTTTACCCGATAACGCCCATCCGTTAAACGCTGAATCGTACCAATGATCACATCATCGACATTTTTACGCTGCCAATCTGCCGCACGTATTTGCGCAGCCTGGTGTGGACCAGAAGAAAAAGCCAGTACTTTAAACTGTCCACTATTTTTTAAATCATTATGAATCACGTCACTGACATCTTGCTCTTTATCAAGTGATTCTGCACCCGAGAAAGCAACGATTGCGATAGGTAATTGATTCGAAATGCCCTGCGTTAATTGCAAATTTAATGCCGCCGAGGCATTACTGGCACTCAACATAAACAAAACGAGCCCAAAAAACCTTTGGCCCCGCAAATACATTCTGGATAGACAAAATAGTTTCATGGTGTTCTTTGACCGTGAGTTTCGCGAATAAAAAAAGCAACACTGAGCGCGGCCACTAAGCTGAATATAATAATCAGCAAAGCGGAATGGAAATCGGCAGCAGAATAAATGGGAACCCCCTCGTTTGACAAGGCGCCGGTCCAATTTTTTTCAAGTAACGCCCCAATCAGCGGTTGAAACGCGGCGCCTACCATAATCGAGACCATATTCGCAAACGCGACCGAAGTACCGGATACAGATAAAGGATTAATTTCAGAAGCGACCGCATAAGCCGTCGCAACCCCCGTATTGGCGACTCCATAAAGAAAGAGACTGGTAAATAAAAGCATTAATGGAAGCTGCGGTACGAATAAAATCAGGCTTGCAAAAAATAAACTGAATAAAGCCGATAAAATTAAGATAATCCGACGGCGCTGCAATCGATCAGACAGCCATCCCGTTAAAGGACCGCCTATCCCCCAACCAATGAAAATTAAACCAACCGCCATTGCGGCGACTTCATTACTTAAATGATAAGTTTGACTAAAAAATTTAACCCCCCATAATTCGGCTAGTGCCGCCGTTGGTGCATAAAGTAATCCCGCAAACAGCGCATTCCACCAACTTTGTGGATTTTGTAGAACTACGCATAATCCAGACCAAGGAGTATGTCCCACCGTCGCTTTGAGTCCTGAATTGACGATTTGTAACGTACGGTCACGTACCAGTAGCGCGATCGTCGCTGCCAAGACCAACATCACTCCAGCAATTAATTGCAAAGTCGTTCGCCAACCTACTTTCCCAACTAAATACGCCATCGGCATCTGTCCCAACGCTGCCCCAAACATGCCGACGGCTTGGGTTAATCCCGCTAATAATCCAAAACGATGTGAGGGAAACCAAAGCGAAACAATCTTCAGTGCACCCACAAAAGCAAATGCCGCACCCAAACCCATCATAAAGCGCGCGAGTGACGCTAAAAAAAGGGTATGACTCCAACTAAATAAAAAACAACCTAAAGCACAAAGCGCAATCATACTCGTTAATAACCAACGTACGCTAAACCGATCGAATAATAACCCGACCGGGATTTGCATGCCGACATAAGCATAATAAAAAAAGCCGATAAGATGCCAAGGCATGAACCTGAAAATCATGCATCAGATGGTCAACCATCACGCCAGGCGCAACACGTGCGAAATATTCTATAAAGAAGGCACTGGCAGCAAGACCCCAGATAAGCCAAGGATAATATCGTTTTTGCATAATATGAAGGTGATGACGGAACCACTCGCTATTAAAAATAGATTCAATTTTATTGTATAATAGATTCAACTTTTTTATTGTATAAATGTTCTAATAGTAAACAGAGAAGGTCTTTATTGGCAAGCTCGTTTAAAATACTTGGTGTGTCACGATGCTCTACTTTAGTCTAACTAGCATAGAGGGAATGCTTGTCTTTTTCTCAAGAGAAACCATCGCGGAGTCTGAATCATTTTTTAATGGACTCCTACGCACAAAAAAATCAGCTGCTTAGGTCCTATTTTTCAGCGCTGACTTTTCTACGGAGCAATTTGATTTCGAATTATTAGAAGAAAAACAATAACGTCGAACCCAAAAATTAAGCAGCTCAAGAATATCGATAATCGGAACCGATGGATAAGTCATTGTATTCTTTAAATCAAATGTTTCATGTGTTATACGCTGCGAAGTAGACAAAGATTCACAGGATGTCTTATTAAACGTATCGTTCACTGCAATCATATTGTTGGGTAGAAATGAATTCCTTTTCCTTAATGTACTAAAAAATAGGGAGAGAGAAGCTTGGGTGGATTTTTTTGTTCCTCTATTATAAACCGCGTTGTTTGATCTGCATGCGCAGCAATTTGTTGAGCCCAAAAAGATTGCGCATTACGTTGACGATAGGATACGGTAGAATCAACTTGAGTTTCTTTCTCTGAACGACTAGGTTGATTGGCGCGGCGGCGACGTGTGCTGGATTTTGTCTGATTATGACTGGTTAACGCACTCTCTGGGGAGGAAAGTAATACCTGCCAAGTCGCTTGCTCTAGCGCAATTAAACGCTCATTCAAATTAGCCGCATTATCAATCGCATCCTTTAAATCTATTATTTTAAGTGTCGCGTCTGAAAAAGTTAAGGTTAAGGTACGCATTTTATCGTGAAGATAAAACTCTTTAAAAAGCAAACTATATAATTCAGTTTTATTTTGTGGATAATTAAACCAATTGGTTAGCCAAAGATCGGATGCATCACGATAAAATTGATACTGCCCTTCTTTTCGATCAAGAACAATCTTATTTTCTCTTTCTACATCATCCTGGGTAATAATTAAAATATTCTGTTGCGCATTAAAATAGAGCGGTAAAGGTTGCAGACGCCAAACTGTCTCTGCGCTTTGTACAAGATGAAGAGGAACGTGATTGCATAATATACTCAGTCGTTGATACCAATTGAGCCCGTTTCGAAATGTTATTCTTAAAGATGAAATTTTTTTTGTTCTGCGGTTCGGTGTATAAATAATTGCAAATCATCTGCTATATTCATTAACATTACACTCAACTCTGGATTTTCTAAGACCCCCCCTGGAAATTGTTTATTCAATAAACGTAAATCTAACGTTTGGTGCCCAGGTTCTGCAAAATCATACAAAACGACTTCATAAGCACGGTTAGTATTTAGATCGGTATTGCCGGCTATCACATAAGTATTGTTGCCCCCATTCCCCACTAAATGCGTTTTAGTTGTGTTCACATCGTTAAAAAACACTTCTGGTAGTGACCGACCAATAACAATTATTTCATTCTCCAACGCTTGGTATAAGACTAATGTCATATTATAAGTAGTAATTAATTGTGAAACCGACTGATTACTTTGATGAAAAGCATAAAAATGATCCTCTTCACCGATTTGTATTTGAGTATGGTCCATGAAAATATACTCTGCTTGTAGCGGAGGATAAACGATAGTTGTCTTAAAATTAGATACGGAAGCATTTTTAAGTGAAAAATAAAAAGTCAGCTCTACCTCGGAAGGACTCATTTGAATGGCATTGAGTTCATGAAAATAACATTGGAAGAAAAAACGATTTTGATTGGATGTCTTATTTTCCGAGAATAATAAGATAGACCAACCTTCTATCTGAGTCGATGTGTAGGATTGACGATCCACTGAAAGAATGTAATCAAAAGAACCTTGTGTAGCTTTATTATTCACGATAGTCTCTGGCCAAACCATCATCTCTATTTTCGTTTTAGGCGATAAACGCTCAGGAATCTTAATCTCGTCAAAATACGGTTTGTCTCCGCCACGTAAATCAATGAACTCTACTTCTGATGAAACAAGTAAAGTATCCCACTTTTTTGTACGCCCTAAAATTCGTTCAAAACGACGCAGATATAACGGTGCAGTATCATTATAAAGCAACGTTCCCTCATAACAATCGATCATGATATTTTTTTGACTCGGCGCATAATAGTTTAAATCCAGTGTATCAACCCCTTGATCAGCATCTAAAAACCCCAAAATCAACGATCCATCTAATATAAAAATGTCGGATTGATTAGAACCTTTATATATTTTATAACCCTCATTCACAATAAACGTATTGATATCTGGCAAATAACTATAACCGCTATCATGCCCTTCCCCCAAACGCCACAGCGTATAAGTGCCCTCTTGTTTTGCCCAAGGATTTTTTATCACTAAAGCTCTATCACAAATTCGAGTTCTATTTTCATCAAGATTTATTTTATAAGGGTTACAAAATAAATCTTGATGATTGATATGATTTTTAAGTGGATTCATATCATTAAAAAGCCAACCCACTTGTGGCTCTTTGACTAACCAAACAAAACTATTCTCATCTGCATAGACTGAAGTTTTGACTAGCGAAGGAGAAACATTCAATACCGAATCATTCAAAAGCGATTTTGATTTTTGATCAAATTGAATATCAATACTCGGAACAATATAGTGTTTAACTTTAGGGTTGGCTTCTAAAAAACGATAAATGTTCTCTTTGTAAGCGGTATAAGCCTGATCCAATTGTAAAAGAGATTGGATATGAATAGGTGGATCGATTCCGAGGAAAGCATAAAGCCCCTCTACAAAAACTTGCCAATTCGATAATGAAATTAAATTTTCTATTTTCCACACTTTTTTGGCTGCAAAGTAACCCTGAGTGCCTAAAAAAATCAGTGCGGCCAGTGTCTCACCTAATGGCCCAGTAAAAGAAGACACATCGACAATCAAACCCATCATTTCGGTAATTTCAATACCCATTTCAGCGGTCTCAATCCCAATAAACAAACCATCACTGATTAAACTGACCAACGCTTCAAGATCTCCAGCTTTTAAGGCCTCTGCTTGTTGGATCAAATCATAGATAAGATAAGCAGAAATGGGTGTGCCTCTCACAAAAGGGGCCATGATTTTTAAGGTCCGGCCTAAAATAACTTTATTTGCAAGGGTCAATTTTTCTCCTCGTTTGACCAACGCCTTGGCGAACTTAGAGCTAACAATACTCCCACCGATGACACCAAAATTTAAACAAACATGTTTATAATCACCGCGAATTAATTCTTGAAAAATTTCTTCATAAATGAGCCCCTGACTCACCCCTTTCAATAGTTTATCGACATAGGTAAAATGTTGTTTGATTTTTTGAGCATTTCGCCAATAAACTAAACTCGGCAATTCATTACTTTCGCTTGTCACAAACTGTGCCAATTGCATCAACTGTTTTCGTTTTTGTAACGAAACGGTTTGTCGTAATACTGCAGTAAAAGCGGCTTGATCAATACTAATTTTTTGAATCACTCGTGAGTATTCTTTTTCACGATTACCGTCTTCTTTTTTCGGGTAAACAGTGCGCAATATCACTTATTTCTTCTGTGTTTTCTGTAGAATGACTGATGATAGGTTCCTGCTCATTCCAATTTCGAGGAAAAATAATATTTTCAAAATTATAAGCTGGATTATGATAAAAAGGGATAAATTGATCTTTTGTTAGATCACTTAAGTTCGTTTCTTGGAAATTCTTAAATCCTAAAGCAATGAGTCCTAGAAAAAGTGATTCAGAAAGAATCACGTTACGTAATGTACGCTGCCCATAAACCGATAAAAAATGTTCAGAAACCATTTCAGGATCACTTAAAAAAACATCGGAAAAATCATGAATATTATGATAATAAAAAATATCAAAAAGCTGCTCTACATTGATAATTGCTTTTTTTAAATTTATTTCTTTCATGAAAAATAATTCAAATTTTACATGAGAAAGATTACAATAACCAAAATCAACATTTTTAAATGACGTACCTTTAAACTCAACTTTTTGATTAAAATTTGCGTTTCTAAAACTAACGTAACTTAATTCGCAATGATTAAAATTTACTTGTTCAAATATGGATTTTCTGAAACTAATTTTCTCTAAATTTAGTTTGAACTTAAAATTTTTACTTTAAATTAAAAAAAGTACCTGAAAAATCAACTTCACTAATATCCACTTTATTAAATTTGGTATTTTTTATCACTAAGTCTTCTAACTTACTTTCTT
Source organism: Rickettsiella massiliensis 20B (assembly GCF_000257395.1). Taxonomy (GTDB): domain Bacteria; phylum Pseudomonadota; class Gammaproteobacteria; order Diplorickettsiales; family Diplorickettsiaceae; genus Diplorickettsia; species Diplorickettsia massiliensis. The sequence goes on along the minus strand of NZ_AJGC01000001.1, from coordinate 69,940 downwards.
GTACTATCGTCCCGCTAAAATCTGAACGATAAATATTTCCTAAAAACTAGATTTTTTTAAAACACTCTCATTAAATTTAATTTGAGCTAGCATTCCTAAAAAATGAACTTCATCCAGATACGCCGTCGTAAAATCACAATGCTCCACCTTATCACGAAAAGTGACTTTATTTAATGTCGCACCTATAAAAGGTGATTCTATAATTGCCTTAAAAAAACAACATCTGTCTGTTTTGCTCGATTAAAAATACATTTAAACATTTTATCTTGAAAATTAACACATCTGAATTGAGCGGCATCAAAATTAACTTGATTTACTTCTTTATAAAAATTTACTTCATCTAGATCAACTAGCTTACAATTACTTTCAATCATACTATTATGAAAATTAATTTTTATAAAATAAGCAGATGCAAAACTACATTTACTAATCTCTCCATAAAAGCTAACACATTCTAAATGTGCGAAATGAAAACGACTATTCATTATTATTTTATTAAATAAAACATTTTCCATATGCGCCATATTAAAATTTGCGCTACTCACAATATCTAAAAATTGATTAATTAACATCCTAGATTTTTTAAAAACACAGTTTTGTATTACATTTCTAAATTAATTTAACTAAAATTGAATCATTAAAATTAGTATTCAAAACAGCTTGATAAAAAGATAAATTATTCAAATGAGCCAAATAAAAACTACATCGAATAACACTATCATAAAAAAAAGAATCTTCAATTATTGTCTCTACAAACATTGAAAAAACAAGATGACTATAAAAAAAATTATCTTTTAATCTCATTTTATAAAAATGACAAGAATACACCTCTTCTTTAAACTGCGTCATTGTCCATTCTGACATATAAAAATTAATTTGATTTAAATAGCAAGTTTTTTCAACATGCTGTTTATTTTTATAAAAAATAAATTGAGAAAAGTCTTCGGCACCAATACTAATTGATTTTCGAATCAGTGCATTTATAATGTCGACTGCATTATTATTTGCAACTAAACTGCTAAGTATCCGAATTTTCTCTTGTAATAATTCTCTTAAAGTTTTAAAACTAACAATTCTATCTAAAAAAAAGATCGACTTTTTTATCTAAGTTTCCAGCTACATAAAGTATTGGTTCTAAAAGTGCTGTTGAAAGTGCTGTTGTAGATTCCGATCGATAATAACTTAAAGCTTTTGTAATAACTGTCTCATCAAATCTTAGCCAATTAATTACCGTCTCAGGAGAAGATAATTGGATATAATTTAAAAACGTTGTTAAATCTTTCGGTGTTTGCAATAGATTATTTAAGAGTACCGCTTGATCAGAATGCAAGGCTTTAATACGTTGTATTCCTTCCTTGTGATTAAGTAAATCAATTAATAATAGTCTCTCCTCTCCTACTTTTAACCAGCTTAATTCTAAATTATTATAAAAAATCTTATAATTTTCAGTGAATGGCTGAAAAGGAATAAAACTAAACCATACTTTATTCCTATGTGAAAAAAGACTATCTTTAATTAATAATTTAGCTAAGTTAAGTTCGAGCCAACCCGAATTCAATAAGCGTTCCATTAATGTAATCGTCAAATATTTATTTGATTTAACTGAACCGGTTTCTTCTTCAAGAACTTCCCTTAGACTAAATTGTGGATCAGACCCAATAGTTTGTAAAGCAGTTTTTTCAAGAAACTCAATACGCGTCATATAATCTGCTTTTTTAGGAATCGAAGAACTAATTTCTTCGCTTAAATATTGAATCCAACCCGCTGTAGTCGCTTCTTGTAGCAAATAATGATATAAATAATGAAAGTCGGACTCTAAAGCGATCTTTTCTTCGGTATGCTGAGATAAAAATAGCTCTATTCTCTGAATATAATTATCTTCTACCAACTCAATGAGATCAAGATTAAAGCTTTCTTTAAAAGTTTTTAATGCATAATTTCGGCCATGAATTTCAAATGCCTCCGGAGAGAATTTCATTAATTTAGCTATTTTATTTGCAATATTTTCGATCCCACCCAAATAAATCGGCCGATGAATAATATCATCTACAATCCTTTGAATATAGCGTTTAAATAAAACAGGTACTTCAAAAATACCATAATTTTTAAAGTTTTCTGCAGCATTTTGGAGACGTGTAAAACAACCTTCTGCACAAGATTGAGTTAAACCTTGGTCACTGAGCAACTGATTAATTTGTATCATTCGAAAAGCTAAATCAATTTTTTCTTCATTAATGAAAATAGCAATTGTTTCTAAATATTTCTTACCATAACTATAAAGTAAGGCAAGACGATCTGAAAAATAATCTGTTTTTAATTTTTCAAAAAATGTAGTTAATAATGACGCCCCAGATTCAAGATTTGCAGAATGTAGAATCGTAATTGATTGTGTATCACAAAAAATTTTCAGCTGTGTAATACAAACTTCCAACTGTGCAATGAGATGATCAAACGTATTAGACTGTGCAAACGCAGTTAATGCTGCCCCGCTTGCACTTCCCTCATAATAAATTGCACTTTTTACTGATAAACTTTCGTACAATTTTTCTATTTTTTGATGTAATTGTTCTTCTAATTCAAACAATTGTTGTGTTGGCTTAGTTGTTAATAGCTTTTGTGAAAAAAATGGGTCAATCAAAGGGGTAGGGTAATTATAAGGCATCATCTATTCCATGATAAATAAAGAAGAAAATTCATTTTTACTTTATGCTTAAGATTTACTATTTATAATAAATCTTATTATCCAACATAAATAAAAATTAATCTAGTGTTTTATCAAAAATTACATACATAAAATTTATGTCTTATATTTATTGATTTACCTTTAGTAATCAACAATTCGTATTGATCTAGTTAATAAAAATGATGACTTTCATAAAAGATAAATTATATCACTTAACACAAACTAAACATTCTCCGAACAATAGTAAGCAAAAAATTTATAACTGAACGGATTATACAACTGAAATTAATCTAATGACTAAATAGCTTTAATCATTTTCAATAAATATAAAAATTATAAGCTTTTATAAGGATTTTATTCATCGTGTCAGCAAATTAATCCTATTAATTGAACTAAAATTAGAAAAATACACGATTTTTGTACGTAATTAGATAGAATTTATATATCTAAAGGCTGCTGCAATCATTTTATGGCATAATACATTACCTACTTTTTGTATCAATGCATCCACCTTCGTAAATTATTCGATTTTTACTACACACGTTTACACTTAATAATATCTTACTTTTTTTATCGCATACTTAGCTATTAATGATTAAAAAAATATATTTATTGTACATCAAAATTATAGATATAAATCTATAATAAAAAAATTTTCTGTCATTTTTTTAACTCTTATTCAAAAAGTAATCATATGTAAAAATTTAAACAATAGATTTTCCTGCTATTTACAATAGGATATCATTGATATACATAATAAAATTAATGAAATAGATTGAATATTCGTTTACTATATAAGAATTCTGAGTATTTTTTAAAATAATACTCGTTATCAAGATAAATTTAATAATATCGATGTCTTGTAAATTTATCTTGATAAGAATAAAGTTACTTACTAATATAGGAGATAAGATGGCAAATATTTTAGTCACCGGTGGATGTGGATATATAGGAAGTCATGTTGTCTCATTACTTAATGAAAAAAAACATCAACAAGTAATTATTGATAATTTTTCAACAGGAAATAGAAAAAACATAACACCTGGTGTCGAATATTTAGAAGAAGATATTGGTAATGTTAAATTTATTGACTATATATTACGCAAATATAATTTTGAAATTATAATACATTTAGCTGCTAAAACTTCCGTTGAAGAATCGATAAAACATCCTGATTTATACCATCAAGAGAATTTAATCAATACCATATCTTTGATCAACACAGCACAAAAATATAATGTTAAAAATTTTATCTTTGCCTCAACTGCCGCTGTATATTGTAATAACAATGATTATAAAATTGATGAGGATGGATATATTAACCCGATTAGCCCATACGGAAAATCTAAATATAAAGCAGAGCTATATCTATATGAATTTTGTCAAAAAAACTATATAAACTGCATTATATTTCGTTATTTTAATGTTGCAGGACAGCATAAAAAATATACAAGTTATTTTAATCCACCTCAAAAAAACACACTTATTCAAAAATCAATAATTAACCTATTATCAGGATACCCATTTATAATCAATGGAAATGATTATGACACCCAAGATGGTACCTGTGTTCGTGATTATGTTCATATTATGGATGTAGCGAATGCACATATTAACGCAATTAACTGTCTAGAACGTTCAACTAAACTTATTAGTGATAGATTCAATATTGGATCCGGTGTAGGAAATTCAGTTTTTGACATCTATAAGAAAATGAGCCATTTAGTTTCTACCGATATAAACTATTCAATTGGACCAAGAAGAAAGGGTGATATTGTATTCTCAGTAGCAAATACAAAACGAATTATAGAAAAATTAGGATGGAAATCGATGTATGGTGATAACCCAATCGATCAAATACTCCGGTCCGAATTTTTATCACATAAGTATCTATTTCCAAATTCAAAAATAGGTCTTATTGATGAAAAATAAACAAAATCCACTTACGATAAAAGCAAAAAATTATGGAAAGGTATGTAGTCATCTATTTTATGATTATTGCTCTTGGATCCTGGAACAGGTTAATTTATTAAATATCAAAAAAGTATTTTTTTTTACTAGAGAAGGTATTTTTTTTCATAGAGTAGCCAGCCAATTAAATAAAAGACTATCAAATGAAATTGATTTATGTATTCTAGAAGTAAGTAGAGTGGCCACGTTTTTACCCTCCATCAATCTTGAACAAAAAAATCCATTTCAAAGGTTATGGGACATGTTCCCACATCAATCCGCTGAATCTTTTTTTTACTCAATTTCATTACAAAATAACCTACAATTAAAGGAGATATTCGAACAAACAGGTTACAAATATGATAGCATCATACACTATATTGCTCGTGACAAAATTTTCCAATCGTTCTTAAAAAATAAAAAAGTTCTTTCTATCATAGAAGAAGCAATTAATGAATCTAAATATAAATTAGAGTGTTACTTAACAAAGCAAAGGTTCTTTGATACACCAGAAGTAGCTATTGTTGATATTGGATGGCGGGGTAGCATACAAGATAATCTATCTCAAATTTGCCCATTACAAACTATTTATGGTTTTTACTTAGGTCTACATTTTTTTAAAAGTGATACTTCAGTAAATAAATATAAAAAAGCATTTTTATTTAATGGAAATGAATCTAAATTTTTTTCTATATATGAATGTTTATTAAGGTTTGTATTGCCATTAGAAATTTTATGTAATAATAGTACTCATAGTGTTTTGGGATATCATGGTACAAATGAAAAAAATATTACTCCTTTATACCAAAAAATAGAATGTAAAAAACAAGAGGTGCTTACTAAGCAAATTATTCTACCCTTCCAACAAGCGGTATTAGATGAAATAAAGCAATATAATCAACCTATTCTAAATATTAAGCGGCATAGAAAAAAATTAATAAATATAGTTTGGAGACCTAATGAGGCACTAGTCTATTTTTATAAAAATACATATTTCAATAATCTTTATGGCGCCGGTTTACTTCTTAGCCCAAAAAAAATCAAAATGAAACACTCTGGCTGGCCCTCTGGCTATTTATATGGAAAAATACCTAAATTACTTTTAAATTTTATTCCTTTCTTTTATCTTTTATATTGTCTATTAACTCTTGATACTTATTTAATACGTAAAAAATAGAGTATTTTTTCTCAACAAATTTTCTTCCATTTAATCCCATATTCTGTAATGATACTAAATCTTTTCCTGTCATAGCTAACATAGCTTCATATAAAAATTCGGTCGATTTGACACTAACCAGCAATCCATTATTATTTACTAAATCTTTACATCCTGGAACATTTGTAGTGATAATAGGTCTGCCTATCGCCATTCCTTCTAATAAAGATAGTGGCATCCCTTCACCATAACTAGGCAAAACGACACAATGACTTTTTCTAATATATGCTCTCACATCAGAAACATAAGGGATATATTCTATTCCCAGCTTATCCAAATCTTTTAGTGAAATATCATGATGTAAGCTAGTTGGATTCTCTTTATCAAGAGGAGCAATAAATATTACTTGAAAGTTAACCTGCCTCTTTTTCATTTTTCGACACGCTTCGATTAATTCCAAAACACCCTTATCTTTAATAAAACGACCTATAAATAAAAAAGTAAATATATTTACCTTTATTATAGGTGAAAATCGGAACTTTTCTAAATCAATACCTTCCCCTGGAAGCTCGAAGCAGCTATCCTTATCAAACAGTTTTTTCTCTACGAAAAAAGAGAGATCATTTTTATTTAAAAAATAAAAATTGTTTTTTTTGAAAATTTTCTAATAAACTTTATGATATATAAAATACCTATTGTTGAGTATCTATATTTTTTTATTTTAAAAGCACTGCCGAGACCTGTAATAACATTACAAAGCACCGCTTTCCATACAATTAACATTGCAAATATACATATTTTTAAAGAATAACTAAATACAATATCTGGCTTAATTTGCTTTAAATATTTTATTGCCTGAAATATTGATTGGCATTCTTTATGAATTTTTATAGATCGACTAAAGTTAATATTTTTAATATATACATTACGTTTAAATAAATTATTAGGTAATATTATATCTATAGGAACAATCAAAAAAACCTGGTGGTTCTTCTCTGCAAGATAATCAATCAAATGTTTTCTAAAATTTATCATTGTAGATAAACTATTCCCTAATAAGATTATCTTCAACAACACCTCCTTATCTAAAAATTAACGAGTACCTATCTTAAATTTAGAAAATAACTTTCGTAAAAATATAAATACTGTAAATCTTTTTTGAATGTCACATATACTTTATAAATTTTTGATATTTTTTTAAAGCAACTAAAAAACAGCAATATTAACATCCCTATTAATTTGATAAACGACTATTAGTTGTAAACTGTAAAACTTGTAAATAAGTAATATCTATCTAATCGGCGCTACTATTAATTTTAATAGATGTAAAAGTCGGATAATAAAGTATTTTTCATTTTTTTCAAGGAGAAAACCGTGGATCAATAAGTTAGAGTTAGATATAATAAGTAGGCTCTATACTAGACTAATCATTATTTTACTAATATGTAAACTCTGAGTTATTCAGCGAATATTACGAGCTAAAAATAAATAAAAGTAAATATCAATTATTTTATTATCAAATAATTGATATAAAAATGAAATATAAAATTTATCATCGTTAATAAAAAGATAGCCCTAATAGATTTCTAAAAATTGTTTTCTATAACTAATAAACGATTATTAGAATATATCTTTTATTTTTTTCTAGATTATACTATGTTTTAGAAACTAGGTATTATAGTTTTTTATTAATAATCATTTTTTTACCGCTATTAATTTTTGCGTGTAATCGGTAGTATAATTTTTTAAAAATACTGGATAGTTTCGTAATAATGAATGGATCAAGACACATCGCCTGAGATAGTGGAAAATTCAATATACCAAGACCGCTCACCTTTAGTGTAGCAAAGATCCACAGCGACGAGATGACATCACGGTAAAACATCTTCGGCTTTCTTAACAACATTCTCTTTTGAATTGGTTTAATCAGCTTATATTTTTGACTATCACCCCAATCTAACTCAAATTCTAGCTCTGCAACTTCGCGAATAAAATATTTATTAGGACGAGTGACAAAGCAATATAATTTATTTTTTGCAAAATTAATCATTTCATCAGCATACAAACAATAATCTCGAGTCAATTGTTCAAAAATTGGCGCGAACTGTTTAAAACAGTCATCGCGTATAATCTCTAATTCTGAAACCTCTGCTGAACCAGGCTGAAATACAGGTATAAAACCTTTTTCAGTTCGCTGATAATACAATGTTGACTTAACGCTACTGACTGAGAGTAATTTTTCTAAAATTGGCGCAGATTTAATAATAATATTGGTGCGTAGATCATACTCATTAAACAAGTAACCTTTCATACTGTTGAGACCATAAGTGGTACTGGTACCAAGATAAGCCCCCAATATATCAAACTCGGAAATAAGTAACTGAATATTACTTTGGATAGTTCCTCGCCAACCAATATCAACAAAGAAACTTGCCTGTTCAAACACACCTTCTTGCTGTAAATACTTATACAAATTTTCTTGAGCCTTACGTTGGTAACGATCAAAGCTACTAGAAAATGCTTCGTTTTTAAACAAAATATAAATGTCTTGAGGTTGATTGATTTCTGGCCGTTTTAATGGTTGATAATCGAATTCACCTTCACGAATTAACCAAGCATTAAGAAGATTGTCATAGCTAAGGGCTCCAAAACGCTCATAAATTGTATCAATAATTACCCCCAATTGTTCTTTGCCTTGATAACGGGCACAAATGCTACTAGCACGACTTATATAAAGCACTCTAGTGTTTATATTCAATCCTTGGAATTCCAGATGGTTTGCCAACAACAGATCGTAGGCAACTTTTAATGCAAGACCTTCTCGCGCCAGGAAATAAAAATTTTTAATTCCTAGCTTGATACTATCCTTGAGATTTTTATACGCCATACTAAATACTACGGGCGCAAAAACTTTATAATAGGCTACAACCAAGTGTGGCTTAGCACAACTAACCGGTATTGCCTGCTCAATGAGCTTATCAATCGCTGACTGAAAATTACTCACTCTATTTTTATTAGCAAGATAACGTCGCTTCAGATGAGCTGTTTGATGTAACCAGTAAGAAGAAATACCGACTCTATTAGGAACAAAATAATCTGAGTTAAAATTATCACCCAAATGTATTATATCAGTGATCGCAACACCTTCAGTTTCAGCAACGTAAGTAAACAAGCGACTGGAATATTTGGCATAGCCAATATCTCCCGAGACATAAAATTCATCAATATACTCTTCCATCCCAAGATTTTTCGCAATCCTAATTAACGCATGACGCGGTAGATACATATCTGAAACAACGATGATACGTTTATTTTTTTGTTTAAGCGCACGTAAGAGTTTCAGTGCACCGTTATTCGCTTTCAAAACATCAATTTCCAGCTGAATTTCTACTTCCACCAGTCGAGATATCAGTATTTCATCACTAAGCCCGAAATGACTAACTAAATTTGTTATAATAGACTGCAGTGTAGTTTCATGATCTTTTAATAACATAGACTGCATTTCATCACGCAGCTTATTTTCATAAAACGCACGTAGTTCATGATAGTAGGCCGTATTGATATTGCGTTTTAGCCATCCACACAATATATCGCAACTCATTTCGGCTACTTTATCTTTAACAAGTTCAGGTGGCTCAACGGAGCGAATAACTAACGTATCAAAAAAATCAAGCGTAACCAATTTATAATTAATGGTTTTAGCTACAAAATCAGATAGATGACTAATACGGCGATTTTTATCAAATTTTTTACCAAGAGAAGCGTGGTTAAGCTTCACATAGTTAACCAAGTTCGTCATCCATAAGTTAATCCCTATGTTTCTCTTCTGCTTGACTCTATAGACATTTTCTAATTCGGAGATGAGATAACGTCGTATCAATCGATTAGATGATATAGGTCCCATTTGTTCTTCTTGCCTGCTATTATCATTAAACGAATTTTTGTGTTTTAATAAAAGTAACTCAGCTTGTTGAAGTTTCCGTCTTAATGTTATTATTTCATGCCCCAGCTTGGAAATTTCCTGATTTTTATATTCGTGCAATTGATAAGCAGCCACCAACCTCGTATAAATATCAAGACGATTATATTCAAGCTGATATAGACAATTAGCAATAAACTTATTATTCAGTAGCATTGAAATATCTAAGAAAAAATCTTTTTCTACTGATGATAAGAGTTTTTCATTATACAGGATTGTCAACCCGAGAAACTGCGGGAATGAGATGGTTTTAAAATTTTTCTTTTCCCTGATATAAAGTCTTCAATTGAAGTCATCACGCCATTCCTAGGCGTATTTTCTTCTTCAGCAATAGCAATGTTTCCTTTGCCATAAAAACCAAACTCTTGCATTTTAATACTATTACGTATCAGCTTTTATCCCATGATAACGGCTTTTTAGCTTTTTCTGGAATCTGGCCTGGATTGTAATAAAAATCACGTCGCGCACAAGGCCAGTTAGTATCATGTAGAATACAAATTTTCTTACCTGAATCAGCAGCAAAGATGTTTTCTAATTCAGCACTCACCGTATAATAGTTATGATCACCATCAATTAAATAGAAATCATGACCAGTGTGCATATCCGAAGTAAGATACTCTAAAGAAGTGACCTGATGATAATAGGCATTAGAGCTAATTTTATTCGTGGTAGGCGTGATACAAACATCAACACCATGATATTCTTTGATAATTCCTTTTTGCAAATAAATTTCAATAATTGAAGTAAACTCACCTATTTCAATACCAATTTCACAAATAGAGTCAAGCTTAATATTGTTAAAAATGAGTTCAAAAAGATCTTTATAATTTATCAGCTTATGTAAGTAAATATCATCTGTTTGGTATGGCATAATATTAGGCATCATAAAAAAACTCCCTTATCTTCATGATTGAGCACACTGTAGATAATCCTTCACAAATCATCCCTCTGATTTTTATAAAATAAATACTCCATCACTGAATAACAGGGGTTTTGGTTCATGATTATCGTGATTGATCTAAAGCCGTTTATAAAGCGGTACGACAACTGACAAATTTTTCAGCACACCTTTTCTGCAACCCAAGATCAAACGCTCTGTCTTTGTTTGATCACAGATTGTACTCAACTTGTCGTTGATAAAAATATCGGCTATCTATTTCTTTGATGTTTTCTCTGTATACATCGAGACAACGCTCTCCGCTCTATCTTCAATCAAATCAACTAGTCGCCGTTTTTCATTATTTATATGTATTTTGACTGATTTGTTATTTTTTTACTCTGTATAGATAATATTCAATCACATACAGAAATTCGTCATTGAAAAAACTCCCCGATTATACAAAAAATAATGATAGAAACGAAGGGCGCGAGCAGAAATATTATAATTTTTCGGTCAAAAAACTATTACAGATTCTGCGGCATTTAATTTAAGCAATAATACCCATCGACTTATATTTATATAAAAACACTGATTACATTGATTGACGTATCGATGCCAACATAAACGTTTTTTCGTAAAGATATTTACTTTGTCTTATCGATTGCGACTCGTTTTTTTCTTTCTATGCTTATTTCGGTTTCGAGACGTTTTCACTTTTTGAGTTGTGACGTTCTGACAGAGTTCAAAATCAATTTTTCGTTGATCTAAATCAACCCGTCCAATGCATACTTTTATTGGATCGCCTAAACGATACACCTTCCCAGTCCGCTCACCGATTAAACAATGTTTTTTGGGATCAAATTGATAATAATCATTTTGTAGGGCCGTCACATGAACGAGTCCTTCGACATAAATATCTTTTAGTTCTACAAATAAACCAAAACCAGTTACATTAGTAATAATTCCTGAAAAATGCTCGCCAATTCGTTCACGCATAAACTCGCATTTTAACCAATCTAGCACTTCACGCGTGGCTTCGTCGGCACGCCGTTCTGTAGTCGAACAATGCTCACCTAAGCGCGCCATCGTGACCGCATCATAACTAAATTTTTTCGGTTTCTGTTTGGCTAAAATGTGACGAATCGCACGATGGACAATCAGATCCGGATAACGTCGAATGGGAGAGGTGAAATGAGTATACGCATCAAATGCCAAACCAAAATGGCCGATATTTTCTGGACTATATACTGCCTGGCTGAGTGAGCGCAGTAATACAGTTTGAATTAAAGAGATATCGGCGCGGGTTGTAATCGATTTTAAAAAGAGTGCGTAATCTTTGGGCTTAGGTATTTTTCTACCCGGAAGACGTAATCCTAACTCAGCAAGAAACGCTCTAAGATCCGTTAGCTTTTCTGTGGTTGGCGCGGCATGAATACGAAATAAACTCGGTATTTTAGCCTTAATTAAAAATTGCGCAGCCGAAACGTTAGCCAATAACATACATTCTTCAATGATACGATGCGCAACGGTACGCTCAGTGGGGACAATTTTTTCTATTTTACGCGCTTTATCAAAAATAACCCGTGTTTCAGTGGTTTCAAAATCAATCGCCCCACGTTTTTCACGATTTTCTCTTAATACTTCGTAAAGTGATGTAAATTTTGCAAATGAGGGAATATCGCTGCGTAGGCGGCCGGATACTTTTCCGTTTCAAGCCACTGACTGACTTTCTCATAAACTAATCGTGCATGTGAATAAATCGTAGCCGGATAAAATGTAAATTTTTTCAACTCACCTTTCGCCGAAAGATGCATTTCACAAACTAAACAATGGCGTGCCACTTCGGGCTTAAGTGAACACAATTCATTAGAAAGAATTTCCGGTAACATGGGTACGACATGGTTTGGAAAATACACAGAATTACCGCGATTCTGTGCTTCTTGATCCAAAGCACTGTTCAATGCAACATAATGACTGACATCCGCAATCGCGACCAACAAACGCCATTGTTTTTTATTTCGTTCACAATAAACCGCATCATCAAAATCCCGCGCATCTTGGCCATCTATCGTCACAAAAGGCAACTCAGTGAGATCAACACGTGTTGTATCCGCGGTATCTAAAACCGCTTTTTCAAGAGAATAAATTTCTTTTTGTACGGCGTCTGGCCAAACATGAGGAATATTATAATTACGTATCGCCACTTCAATTTCTAAACCAGGGGCCATATGATCCCCTAAAATTTCCGTAATGTGACCAATCGCTTGTTTATGAAAACTCGGGTAACTGGTTATTTCTACCACAACCAATTGTCCTGGCCGTGCACCCGCTTGATCTTCAGGGCTTACTAATATTGATTGGGTAATCCGAGTGTTCGCCGGAACCACAAAAGAAACCCCTTTTTCAGTAAAAAGTCGTCCTACTAACGAAGGCGTATTCCGTTCAAGTACTTCAGCAATGATTCCTTCACGTCGATTTCGTCGATCCATACCCACAACACGTACTAAGACGCGGTCACCATGAAATACGAGCTGCATTTGGCGAGTACTTAAAAATAAATCATCGCTGCCATCATCCGGAACCAGAAAACCAAAACCATCACGATGTCCAATAATCCGCCCCCGCACTAAATTCATTTTTTTTGGTAAGCCATAGCCTTCACGGCGGGTCAACACAATTTGTCCATCACGCTCCATCGCGCGTAAACGGCGCCGTAAGGCTTCAACTGCTTCAGGATCGTGCAAACCTAAAGCCTGACACAACTCATCGCGTTTAATTAAACAGCCTATTTTTTTTAGATGATCTAAAATATACTCCCGGCTCGGAATGGGATTGGTATATTTTTCAGCCTCGCGTTGTGCAAAAGGATCCAGTAACGGTTTCGTTCTTCTCGCCATAAGGTTCGATACTCTCTCAATAATGATTCGGTTTCCATCCTAGACTAAATTTACGGCAATGTCGCCCAATAATCCTTGTAAAAGTGCCATAATGACGATACCTGCAGTTTCTGTTCGTAAAATACGTGGCCCTAAATGAATCGGTTGATACCCCGCCTGCTGAGCCATTTTTTGTTCCTCTTCTGACCATCCCCCTTCTGGGCCCACTAAAACACGGATTGAGTGAAGCGGTTTTTTTAATGTTTTAATTTGTTCCGCCAATGAGCAAGACGCGCCGGGCGTCAATATAAAACCCTTCTGAGTGGAGAAAATCTGCAAAAGTATTCACTCGAGCCACCCGAGGCACTTGTGTGCGCCCGGACTGTTCACTAGCCGCCACCGCAATCGCTTGCCAATGTTGCTGCCGTTTTGCTTGTCGTTCCACAGCAAGACGAAGCAAACTTCGTGTACTGAGCACAGGAAAAATCTGGGTGACACCCAGCTCAACTGTCTTTTGTACCACATAATCCATTTTTTCTGAACGAATCAGACTTTGAACCAATTCAATCGAAACCGGCGATTCACGTGAGACCTTTCGATACTGTTCAATTTGTACCTGGACCTTTTTTTAGTTATCGCAACAATTTTTGCTTGAAACTCCCCACCCTGTCCATTAAACACAATGAGCGGATCATCCTTCTTGCCGCGCAGCACACGGATCAGATGCTGTGCTGCGTCTGTCGATAAATCAATCACTTGCCCACAAATTAAGGTTTGTGGTTGATACAAACGAGTAACGCGCATAGAATGTTTGACCTATTTAAATAGCGGTTAAATTGTTTTTATTATTAGAATGCTCGCTTTAAGGTACAATTTTTAATCAAAAAGAATCGATCTTAAAGCACGAAGCGTCTAGGATATTTTCGACTTTTTATCATGATCCGCCTAATAAGGATAAGCCATGTTTTCCAACCGTAAAACCTTTTTTTACTTCTTTTTCCTTTTTTATTTACGGGTTGTGCTGGTTTTCCAACCCAACCCCCCTCTTCTCCGGAAACGATTAATCACTATTTAGCATGGTCTGAGCGAAAAGCGCAATTAAAACACCTCCAACATTGGCAAGCGGGCGGTAATTTTGCGGTTCATTCCAAACAAAAGCTCGGCGTCAATGCTTCGTTTAGTTGGCAACAAGCGGAACCTAACTATCAATTTCATCTTCTTGGACCTTTTGGCTCCCCGAGCCTTTTACTCAAAGGCAATGCTCAACACGTTTCCTTAATCACCTCTCAAAAAAACTATCAAGCGGCGACTGCTGAAAAATTATTACAACAACAACTTGGTTTACGTTTACCCGTCTCTCAACTACGCTATTGGCTACGCGGCTTACCGGCCCCACAAACCCGATACACGGCAAACTTAGATGCTTATAATCGTCTTTTAAAACTGCGCCAATCTGGCTGGCAAGTCAATTATTTACATTATACCAACCGTGGAAAAATTGATCTGCCCGATCATTTATTACTTTCATATCAACATTGGCAAATCAAGCTACTGATCACAAATTGGGATTTAACTTAAGGAATACAATGAATTTGTTTTCTTGGTCTTCTCCTGCAAAATTAAATCTTTTTTTACATCTAACCGGAAAACGTGCGGACGGCTATCATACCTTACAAACGGTCTTTCAGCTGATAGACTTTCATGATGAACTGATTTTTACACCGCGTGCTGACTCACAGATCACCTGTAGTTGTCTTGGTCTGTGGCCACCTGTCCAGCCAATCATTCTGCCCGAGGAAGATAACTTAGTTATCAAGGCGGCACGCTTATTGCAGCCCTACGCAACCCCTACTCAGGGAGTCAATATTCTTCTTAAAAAAAGAATTCCTATTGGCAGTGGATTAGGCGGAGGCAGTTCGAACGCCGCTACAACCCTTCTGGCTTTAAATGTGTTATGGAAATTAAATCTTAGCGTGAACACTTTACAAGAGTTGGCCTTATCGTTAGGTGCCGATGTACCCATTTTTCTAAAAGGAAAAACCAGTTGGGGTGAAGGGATCGGCGAACAATTGCAAGCAATTACCTTACCCAAACGTTATTTTGTTGTCCTCGTTCCGTCGGTTGCCATCAATACGAAAAAACTTTTTTCACATCCCCGATTGACATATCGAACAACTCCTATCAGAATACAAACGTTTTTAAATGAACCGTTTGCAACACGCAACGATTTTGAAAAACTGGTTCGCCAAAGCTACCCAGAAGTAGCTCAAGCAATAGATTTTTTAAATCATTACGCCTTTGCACGGTTGTCCGGAACCGGATCGTGTGTTTTTGCGGAATGTGAAACACCAGCACAGGCAAGTGCTTTATATGAACAGGTAAAGTTTCGATATCCGAGTTTTCGTTGTAAAGGTTTAGTAACGTCGCCTTTACAAGAGGAATTAAAGCATTGTTCAAAAATCTGGCTTGATTAGTTTAACTAACCAGCCAACAAAATAAAATTGGGGTGTAGCCAAGTGGTAAGGCACCGGGTTTTGATCTCGGCATTCCTAGGTTCGAATCCTAGCACCCCAGCCAATTCGTCTTATTATAAATTAAAAAGTTCTTTTATTGTTCCATTTAATTCATGCAATGAGGTTTACTTGTGTCCGGAATGATGATCTTTGCGGGAAATGCCAATCCTGTCCTGGCTAAAAAAATAATCGATTCTTTACAAATGAAACTCGGCCAAGCCACTGTCGCCCAATTTAGTGATGGTGAAATCATGGTTGAAATATTGGAAAATGTATTTATTATCCAACCCACTTGTCCGCCAGTGAATCATCATCTCATGGAGTTGGTCATTATTGCGGATGCCTTGCGACGCGCTTCGGCAAAACGAATCACCGCAGTCGTTCCTTATTTTGGTTACGGACGCCAAGATCGACGTATTCGCTCAGCTCGAGTGCCTATCACTGCCCGGGTAGTGGCCGATATGATGACTGCGGTGGGTATTAGCCGTGTACTAACGGTTGACTTGCATGCCGACCAAATTCAAGGCTTTTTTGATATTCCGGTTGATAATGTATACGCGACGCCCGAAATTCTGATCGATATTGGTACACAAAGACTTTGCCAACAAGACGATCCATTGATGGTGGTTTCACCCGATGTGGGCGGTGTGGTCCGTGCGCGCGCCATCGCAAAACGACTGAATGATGCCGATATTGCGATTATTGATAAACGTCGTACAGGTCCAAATAAAACCGAAGTCATGCATGTCATTGGTGATGTCAATCAGCGTAACTGCTTATTAGTCGACGATCTTGTTGATACCGGTGGGACACTATGTTTGGCGGCTCAGTCATTAAAACAAAGTATTCACGAATTAGTGGTCACCGACACCATTCCCCTACACCCCGATGCGCAGCATTGTAAAAAAATTCGTGTCCTGAGTTTAGGTCAAATGTTAGCGAAAACTATCTGTCGTATTAACAGCGAAGAGTCGGTTAGTTCGATGTTTGTTGATTAACCCTCCCTCTTAAAAGAAATACCGATTTTCCAGACAAGGCACAACCCAGGTACGGAAAATCGGTATTGACTCACTTAAAGCACCTGGATGAATGCATATTAAGCCTTTTTTACTCGCAAGCGCCTAGTCTTTTCAAGAAAATAAACGTAGAATACGCCCCTGCCCTGGTCGCGGGGTCATTATTGATTTTATTGAGGAAAAACTGATGTCCAGTTCATTTGAATTAACTGCCCAAACACGAAAGGCCTTTGGGACGCGTGCGAGCCGCCGTCTCCGCCGACTTGAGAATCAAATTCCAGCGATTCTTTACGGTGCCGGAGAGCCTCCTTTAGCTATCACACTCAGTCATAATCAAGTTCTTAAGGCGCTTGAAAATGAAGCATTTTATTCGCATATTTTGACCATCACCGTAGATGGCCAAGCACAAAAAGCGGTTTTAAAAGATTTACAACGCCATGCCTTTAAACCACGTATTCTACACATGGATTTATTACGGGTGACCGCGAAAGAAAAAATTACCATGTCTGTTCCGTTGCATTTTAAAGGTGAAAACGTTGCTCCGGGTGTTAAAGAAGCCGGTGGCGTATTAGCCCATCTGCTTAATAGCGTTGAAGTGCGCTGTTTGCCGGATGCCCTCCCCGAATACATTGAAGTGGATGTTTCACGTCTTGGTCTTGATGAGGCCATTGAAGGGTTGGAATTACTCGCATTAAGTCACGATGATGATTTGCCGGTGGTCAATATTCATCTGCCACGCGCCGCAACGGAAAGTGAAACCACAGTACCGGAGTCTGCGGAAGTACCTGCCATTAATGTCAAGGATGCGCCAGCAGGTGATAAAGATAAAAACTAATTGTTAACAGGGAAATCATGGCGACTTGTCCTATTCGGTTGATCGTCGGTTTAGCTAACCCGGGAAAGGAATATACTAAAACTCGACATAATGCAGGCGCCTGGTTGGTTGAGTCCCTCGCACAACAGTCAACGTTACCCCTGAACCCTGAAGCTAAATTTCAGGGTTATGTGGGCAAAGTCGCCGGTTGTTGGCTATTGGTGCCCACCACGTATATGAATCATTCGGGACGTGCTTTAGCAGCACTGGCTCGTTTTTACCGAATCCCCCCAGAAGCAATTTTAGTCGTCCATGATGATCTCGACCTTTGCACCGGAGTCGCACGTTTTAAATGGAGTGGTGGGCACGGTGGGCATAATGGTCTAAAAAGTGTCGTCGCAGAGTTAGGGAGTGCAGATTTTTGGCGGCTACGGATTGGTATTGGTCATCCTGGTCATCGTGATCGGGTTCACGATTATGTATTAGGTCACCCTTCACAGAATGATCAACAAAAATCGAGATGGCCATCGACAATGCACTTGCAACGTTTCCTCTTTTTTTAGTTGGACAAACGGACAAAGCAATGCAACAACTGCATTCTGAAAACAATCAAGGAATTTAGCTTTTTTATGCATTTATTTAATATAATAAATTAACAATCACAGGTGACTTTTAAAAAGAGTACTCTTTTTAAAGTTGGCACGCTAAAACAAAAACGGTGGAATGAGATTATGGGCTTTAAATGTGGCATTGTGGGGCTTCCGAATGTAGGTAAATCAACGCTTTTTAATGCGCTGACGCAAGCGGGCATTGCCGCAGCCAATTATCCTTTCTGCACAATTGAACCGAATGTCGGTGTTGTACCCGTTCCTGATCCACGCTTAGCGGAACTTGCACAAATTGTTAAACCACAGAAGATTATCCCGACCAGTATGGAATTTGTTGATATTGCGGGCTTAGTGGCGGGTGCAGCAAAAGGCGAAGGTCTGGGCAATCAATTTCTAGCACACATTCGCGAAGTCGATGCGATTGCTCATGTCGTCCGTTGTTTTGAAGATGAGGACGTGGTTCATGTCTCGGGAAAAGTCAATCCCGTTGCAGATATCCAAACCATTCATACTGAACTCGCTTTAACGGATTTAGAAACGGCTGAAAAAGCGTTAATACGCTTAAATCGTAATAAAAAAGAAGTTGATCCCAATGCGCTGGCTACAAAGACTTTATTGAGTACTTTAATTCCGCAACTCAATGAAGGCGCGTTACTCCGTGATTTGAACTTAAATGCTGAGGAACGTCTCTTATTAGCTCCATATCATTTCTTAACCCTAAAAGAAGTGCTTTATATTGCCAATGTCGATGAACGTGGTTTTACGAATAACCCACTATTGGAAGCGGTAGAAACGTTTGCACAACAACACAATGCCCCGGTTGTTGCACTCTGCGCAAAACTAGAAGAAGACTGTCTCGCTTTTAGCGATGAAGAACGGATTACTTTTTTACAAGAACTCGGTTTAAAAGAAACAGGATTACATCGTCTGATTTGTGCGGGTTATGCCTTATTAAATTTACAAACTTTTTTTACTGCCGGTGTAAAAGAAATCCGAGCATGGACCATTCAAAAAGGGGCGACAGCACCACAAGCCGCTGGCCGGATTCATAGTGACTTTGAGAAAGGTTTCATTCGTGCAGAAGTCATTGGATATTCGGATTTTATTCAATATCAGGGTGAGCAAGGTGCTAAAGAAGCTGGGAAATGGCGCTTGGAAGGAAAGTTATATGTCGTCACGGATGGGGATGTGATTCACTTTTTGTTTAATGTTTAAACTATGCCTGAATTACCGGAAGTCGAAACAACGCTACGCGGTGTCCGTCCTTTTATTCAAGAAGAACGTATTCAAGAGGTATTGATTCGTAGTCCGCGATTACGTTGGCCGATTCCTAAAGAATCCTTACAACAATTGTCTGGGCAGACTTTTCATACCCTACAGCGACGTGGTAAATATCTGCTGTTTACCACATATACGGGCACCTTGATTCTTCATTTAGGGATGTCAGGTCGACTCGCTATTTTAAAGCCCCCCTTACCAGCCGGTCGACACGATCATATGGATATTCTCTTTAAAAATCATTTCATTTTACGCTTTACGGACCCACGACGATTCGGCGCCTTATTGTGGACAGACTCTGACCCATCCTGCCATCCTTTGTTAATTAAATTAGGTATTGAGCCTTTAAGCAGGCATTTTAATACGCATTATTTAAGAAAAATTAGCTCGTAAAAAATTGGCGATTAAAGCGGCGCTGATGGATCAACAAATTGTAGTGGGCGTCGGTAATATTTATATTACTGAAGCACTTTTTATGGCGAGAATTCATCCTTTGACTCCTGCGAATGCGCTTTCATCTTCATCACTCTCACAGTTAGTTTCTGCAATTAAACAAATTTTACGTCGTGCCATTGCTCAAGGGGGAACGACACTCAAAGATTTTCTCAATACACAAGGAAAACCCGGTTACTTTAAACAGTCCCTCCAAGTTTATGGGCGATCCGGACAACCTTGTCAACGATGTCAAAAGCCATTAAACGTACTTTCACTTTGTCAACGAACGACCGTGTATTGTCAGGTTTGCCAAGTAAAATCCGAATAAATAAAAAATATTAATTTTTACACTGAGGATTATATTATTTTTTAATTAGAAAGTCGGGCGCCAATAGCAAATCGGGCGCCAATAGCAAAATTTTTATTAAAAATAATCATCCATGAATAATAAAATATTTATATAAAAATCAATAAAAAAATTTTCAAATAACAATTTAAGCAGTTTAGCTAAAAAAACGTTATGTAATTTTTGAATCGATTTCTCTAATGAATGTAATTGCTGTAAAATACAGTCATAATGAGCAATTAAGGTAATATTTTTTTTATTTTTATGATCGGACATCACTTCAAATGTCGTAGCACGTTTTTGACACTTTGGACAACAACGTCGGCGCACTATTTTTGAAAAATCTTCCCTTCCGCGCGAGTTTAATACAATCGTCTTAGAATGGCCGCAAAAAAAACATTTCATGAGCAAGTTTCCCTTAGCAGCTTATTGTTTTAAATATAAATATAACAGGGAGCCATATGGCTGTAATTGTTCTAAGGTAAAAAATACAGCAACTAAAGGTAATCTGTCAAAAAGTTGATTTAAATATTTTTTAATATATTTAATAAATAAATATTTTTAACTATAAGATAAAACGATAGTTAAATTGCTTGTTTCCTTAATCGCTATTCCCTTTTTTAATAAAAATTAAATTTTAAGTAAATGATCCATCAGATAAATCCAGTTATCGGCCACTATCTAAGTTAATATTGTTTTTCACTAAACCCATTGATTTCGACAACAAACCGAGTAAACGAATAATTTCATTATACACTTCATGAGGAGTTAAATTTCGTTGAGAAGACAAAAGACCTGTCGGCAAACTGTGCTCGCTTTGAATCATTTCACAAGTAGTCCATGTTTGATTGCAGTGATGACAGCGTCTCCGACGCTTAACGATATAACCGTTATTTTTTTCCCTGGAGTCAGATACTTGTATTTTCCGGCCACATTTGGTGTTAGGACACTTCATATATTCCTTATATTTATTGTCTTAGATTGATAAAAGCTAGCAAAAAATTTTATCAATTTGAATAAAAATCAATATCAAGTAGCCGTCCACTTTTATAGGCTCTAGATATGGTACCTACGAGTTAAATGAAGTATGTTAACCTCTGGTAAATCTTTGACAAACTCACCGACCATGATAAACCTGATTGCTGTTGAAAAAATTTATCCTTCGAGGCCTATCTCGCTACCGGTTCTACAGGATATTAATTTGCATGTGAACCAAGGAGAAATCTTTGGTATCTTGGGTCAAAGTGGTGCCGGAAAAAGCACCCTGCTTCGTTGTATTAACTTATTAGAAAAACCAACTCGAGGCGCGGTTTGGGTGGATGGGCAAGCGTTATTATCCCTGAATAAACAACAACTACGCCAACTTCGACAAAAAATAGGCATGATTTTTCAGCACTTTAACTTACTCAATGCAAAAACGGTGTATGAAAATATCGCTTTAACGTTACAATTATCCAAATGCTCTAAAAAAGAGATTGAAGGTAAAGTACGCTCCTTACTTGAGCTCACTGGGTTACAAGATAAACCTCAACATTACCCCACGGAATTAAGCGGCGGACAAAAACAACGTGTTGCCATTGCGCGTGCCCTAGCGTGTGAACCTAAAATTTTACTCTGTGATGAAGCTACTTCGGCTCTGGACCCACAAACGACCCAAACGATTATACAATTGCTTAAAACAATTAATACCCGCCTTAACTTAACCATTGTTTTAATTACTCATGAAATGGAAGTGGTCAAAGGATTGTGTCATCGTGTCGCTTTATTAGATAAAGGCCAGATTATCGAACAAGCACCGGTGGCGGATTTTTTTATGACGCCACAAACCCCTATTGCTAAAAAATGGGTCCATTTTGACTTAGAAAAAGCCTTACCTCCCCTGTTACAAGCGCGTCTCGTTGCCGAGGCACGCCCAGGTTATCATGCAGTGTTACGAATCTTTTTTCGAGGCAGTGCCGCCTCAGAACCTTTAATTGCCCATTTAATGTGTCATATTGGGCTCATACTCAATATCTTACAAGCAAACATTGAGTCGCTTAATGAACTACCCGTTGGTATTTTTGTGGCTGAAGTGATTGGCTCTCAACAAGCCTTACAACGTGGTATCGATTATTTGCTTGAAAAAGGTCTTTTTGTGGAGATTATTGGTTATGTTGCTGCCTCTGTCTGAATTAATCAGTGCAACCGAAGAAACCCTGTGGATGGTCCTGGTTGCCGGTTCCTTTGCTTGTTTATTGGGACTCCCCTTGGGCGTCTTGTGCTTTGCTACGGATAAAAAACCACTCTGGTTACATCCTTATGCCCATCGAAGCTTAAGTTTACTCATTAATATCACACGCTCGATTCCGTTTATTACTTTAATGTTTAACCGGCACATCGATTGGAACGCAAGCCGCGATAGTTCCTCTGACGCTCGCGGCTATCCCTTTTTTTGGACGTCTCGTTGAAAGTAATTTTACAGGCATTACCCTTAGGACTTTTAGAGACTGGAGAAGCCCTGGGCGCTTCCCCGTGGCAAATCTTAATTTTTATTTTGCTCCCAGAGGCAAGGGCCAGTATGATACAGAGCCTCACTTTGACTTTTGTTAACTTAGTTGGCTATTCGGCGATGGCCGGGACGGTCGGTGGTGGCGGCTTAGGGGATCTAGCAATTCGTTATGGCTATCAACGCTTTGATTTTCAAGTGATGCTAGTCACTCTATTGATATTGATTCTTTTAGTTCAGTTAATTCAGCACATCGGTGATACGATCACGCAGTGTTTGTTCCGTCATTAATAATGATGCGTAATTCTTTTTTTATTAAGTAGTGTTATGAATACAAAAAATCGATTTTTAGGACTGTTTTGCTTAGCCATCGCTTTGTTTTTGGCTTTAATTGGCTGTACGCCGCGTACACACGATCCTAATACACTTACGGTTGGGGTCATTGCTGGACCCGAAGCACAATTACTTAAGGTCGTGCAAACGGTTGCGCAACAACGTTATGGTTTATCACTTCATTTAGTTGAGTTCTCCGATTATTCGCTACCCAATCGTGCACTCAATGACGGCAGTCTCGATGCCAATCTTTTTCAACATAAACCTTTTTTTAAAAGAAGAAATTGATCATCAAGCCTATTCTATTGTCGCCATCGCGCCTTTTTTCACGTACCCGATGGGTATTTACTCCAAAAAATTAAAACAGTTGTCTGAATTAAAACCGAACGCGATAGTCGCTATTCCAAATGATCCGAGCAATGAAGCTCGGGCATTATTGTTATTACAAAAAGCCGGCTTAATTCAACTTAACTCACAAACTAGTAGTTTTTTAACTCCGCAATCGATCCAAACCAATCCGAAGCATCTCCAATTTAAAGAATTAGATGCCGCACAGCTCCCCCGTGCGCTTCCGGATGTTAGTTGCGCAGTCATTAATATGAATTATGCTTTATTAGCAAACTTATCACTGAAGAAAGATGCCTTATTTTCTGAGGATAAACATTCTATTTATACGAATCTGTTGGTGGTAAAAGAGAAAGATAAAACCGATCCACGATTACAACGCTTAATTTTGGCGTTACACTCGCCGAGGTTAAAAAGCCGCTGCAGAGTTACCCATCGAAAAACATATTGAAGCGCTGCTTGTATTATTAGGTGAAAATCCACAACGCCCTGGTTTACAAGCAACGCCCAAACGAGTCGCTCAATTGTTACGTTATTTGACTTCGGGCGCCGACAATTCCTGGGATCAATTGTTAAAAAATGGATTATTTGATTCAATGAGCCAAGAGATCATTCTTCTCAAGAATATTGAGTTTTCTTCTTTATGTGAACATCACATATTGCCTTTTATCGGACATTGTCATGTTATTCCGCAAGGTAAAATTATTGGTGTATCACGAATTCCACGGATTATTGATTTTTATGCGCGGCGCCTCCAAATACAAGAACAGCTAACCACGCAAATTGCCGAAGGATTGATGATTAATCTGAACCCACGCGGAGTTGCCGTTATTATGGAAGCTGAACATCTGTGCATGACCCTGCTCCGTTCTGAAAAACAACACGCTCGTTTTCAAACTTCCGCCATGCTCGGCCTATTCCAAGATGATACCGAAAAACGGAATGAATTGTTCCATTTACTCAATACTTCACCTATCACTGACAAGAGAATAAACGATAAAAATTAGCGGTTGTTTTTTCAGCCACTTCATTAAAAGAAAGGCCACGCAATTCAGCGAGCTTTTCCGCCACATAACGGACATAAGCCGGTTGATTGGCCCGACCTCGAAACGGATCAGGGGTCAGATAGGGTGCATCGGTTTCAATTAAAATGCGATCCAAAGGAATCGTTTGCGCAACCTGCTGTAAGGCTTGTGCATTTTTAAACGTGAGAATACCCGAAAAAGAAATATAAAATCCCTCGGCAATCGCCGCTTCGGCCATCGCTAAATCTTCTGTAAAACAATGTAAAACACCACCCACTTGTTGAGCACCCTCCTCTTTCAAAATAGATAACGTATCTTCCCTCGCCTGACGAGTATGAATAATAAGTGGTTTTTTTACCGTAAGCGCCGCTTGGATGTGTTCGCGAAACCGAAGTTGCTGTATTTTTTGGTTTCAGGCGTATGATCGCGATAGTAATCCAAACCGGTTTCGCCTATTGCGACCACTTTAGGATGACGTGCTCGAGTAACCAGATCGGCGACGTGCATTTCCTCTCTATAAAAGGTTTCCGTTGGGTGAATCCCTACCGACGCCGATACATCTGGAAATTGTTCCGCAATGGCTAAGACTTGGGGAAAATGCTCTAAATCAATCGCAACGCATAAAAAATGAAGAATACCTTGCTGACGTGCTTCCTCTAACAATTGGGGGAGCGTTTTTTTAAAGTGGTCTAGATCCAGACGATCAAGATGGCAATGTGAATCGACTAACATAAGCGTCCTGTTGTATCCAAGCTAAAAAAAGATCTTCTAACATCAACTGTTGATTTAAACTGATCGCCTGATGACGTTGTCGATCCAAGAGTTGCTCAAAATAACATAGTAAAAAAGGTGGTTGGCAATGATTCGCCAAATAAACAAAATTCGGTTCCACAGGTAAGTCCGCCCGATAAAACCCGAGTTGCTGACTCAAAATACGCTGCGTAATGTGCATCAGTTGCGTTGGCAGTTCAACCCATTCTTCTTTCTTGAGATAACGCTCAACTAACTGAATTGGATCCTGTTCTTGGCGAATCAGGGCCACCAAGTCGGCCACTAACGCCTGGTATTGCGTAAAAAATCCTGTTTTGAAGTGATGTAATACTTGTAACGGTGCGTGATCGGCTAATCTCCCTCTTTCATCTAGGTGATCGATCTCTGAGGGCCACTGCTTCTTCAACCATGCTTGCCCCACGTAAAAGTAAACCCGGTTTCTCACTCAATAATAAAAAAAAGTATTCGGGCTCGGCTCCTCTAAACTTTTCAATAAAGCATTCGCCGCCGCATTAAGCAACTTTTCAGCAGGATACAGGATTAAAATTTGTTTAGAAGAAAGCGTTGTTTGATTTAAACGATCGATTGCGGTACGAATTTGTTCAATTTTAATGGTTTTTACCGCTTTTCTCAGGCGTAACGACTAAGTAATCAGGATGTGTGTGTGCACGAAATAAACGACAACTATGACAATCCTGGCACGCAATAGAGACTTCGACAGTTTTTGTGTACAAAGCAAGGCTTGCGCAAATTGCTCAGCAAATAGGGTTTTGCCCAACCCTGGGGGGCCAGACAAAAGGAAAGCATGCGCCAAGCGTTGATGTTGCGCAGACTGCCAAAGTTGCTGCCATGGCGCCTGTTGCCAAGGTAAAGGAGCTGAAAACATCGCTTGCATAAAATTGTCTGAATGACCAACCTTTTGAATAAAAATAAGTGTTGAAGTCGCGATAAAAACTTATTTATGTTAATCCAGTTTTTCTGCTTTGCCTAGAACTGAGCCGCGAAACCCAGGTTGCGCAAACCACATAGTCATGAACTTATCGAGTAACACTTGGAGTTGTTTTTGTAACACATCTTGAGATAATGAGGCATCCAAAATTTGATACGTATGTGGTTTTTTACGGGCACGCATTAAATAAGTGGCGCGTGCTCGATTAAAAAAATCTTGTGTTTCTGACTCAATGCGATCACCGTGTTGCCTTTTGTATCCACTGCTCAAGCTGCTCTATCACTTGACTATTCAAACCTCGTCCTCCCCCTTGATAAGCATAGCTCGTTTCAGTAAAACGATCACAAATCACCCATTGGCCTTGTTGTAAGGCTGGTTTAATCACTTGTTCAATATGTTGGGCGCGCGCCGCAAAAAAAAGTAAAAGTTCAGCTTCCTTAGTAATGGGCGCTTGCTGAGTGCCTTGTTGTAAAACTAAATGGCGAATCGATTCACCTAGAGGAGTGCCACCCGGTTCACGCGTTGTTTTGACAGGAATCGCGTTCTGTTTAAGATAGGCTTCAATAAATTTTAACTGTGTACTTTTACCTGCCCCCTCGATACCTTCTAATGTAATCAACAAACCCGGCTTGGGTTGGTCTTTTTCTTTCATAGCATTCACTATCCTCTTACTGATCGAACAATGGCGGTGTGTTACTCACTGGATGGTTTGATGAATACGATTTTTTTAAGGCATTTTTTTCAGTGCGACTGATTTGGCAGACGCGCTTTTTGAGAATGCATTCAATAAGGCCTGATCCGAATTATTTGTAACAGAAAACTTCTAACTGACAAAAGAAGGATTTCAGTTTTTTACTTAAATACCATTGTGATTCACAACGTAATCGTTTGGGAAAAATATTGGGATAATGTCTATCCAACTGATAGCGCTTGACGGCTTCATTATGTTGAATCAAGTCCGATGAAAATTGATGTGATCCATCTCCCTTCGCAACAAAATACAAATTCTGGCTTTGATCCGGATGAAAAACCGCTTCAATGGCATTTAAGCTCGGCATCGCAATAGGCGTAGGCGGTAAACCACGCCGCGTATAGGTATTATAAGGAGTATCCTTTTTCAAATCATCACTGGTCAATTTACCGAAATAAGCAGAACCTAAACCGTAAATAACCGTTGCATCAATTTGCAAAGGAATACCTTTTTCCAGCCGACGCGCAATCACCCCTGCAATCATCGGACGCTCCTTGGGTAAAGCCGTTTCTTTTTCCACTAAGGATGCGGCAATTAACCCTTGATAAGGGGTTTTATACGGTAAATGGTCCGCACGTTGCTGCCACGCTCCATTGAGTTTTTTATCTAAAAGTTGATGCGCACGTTTTAATAAATCAGAATCGGTAGTTTGACCACTAAAATAATAGGTCGCTGGAAAAAATAAACCTTCTGGATTTTGCCGCGGCAAACCACTGTTCACAAACAGTTGACTCAAGCGTTCTTGAGAGGAGTATTGAATATAGGAAGAAGTATGTAATGCTTTAATCAATTGCTGAAGCGTCCATCCTTCGACAATTGTAAAACGATGGACAATCACTTGACCAGCACGCATTTGATCTAATAATTGGGAAGCCGTAATCCCGGAGTCAAAATAATATTCGCCTGCTTTTAATTGATCCGCCGCGCCCTTTAAATAAGCCAATAATAAAAACAAGCGTGGAGATTCAAATAAATGTCGTTGCTGTAGATCCGCAGCAAGACGACGTACGGAAGTACCTGGCTCAAAAAGATAATGTATGGGTTGTTGCGATAAGGGCGTCGTGATTAAACGATAGGCGCGTACCGTAAAATAAGTAAGGAATAGTAAACCGACTAAAAAAATAATCCCTATCAATAGACGGTTACGTTTAGACATATCCCCTAAAAACAACGTGCAAAAAGTAATGACGCGTTGGTTCCACCAAATCCAAAGGAATTAGACAGCGCATACTCCATCGGCCAATCCTGATATCGATTAGGCACAAAATTAATCTCTCGATAATCTTCTTCCGAGGTATTTTGGTCCGCTGAAGTGGTTGGATTACCTGGATTTTGTAAATTAATTGTTGGCGGTGCTTTTTGTTCTTTAAGGGCTAAAACCGTAAAAATTGCCTCTACCGCTCCTGCTGCACCCAAAAGATGGCCAGTCATCGATTTTGTCGAACTGATCGCCATTTTTTTTGTATGCTCACCAAAGACTCGCCGAATCGCTCGTAATTCGATCTCATCACCTAAGGGCGTTGACGTAGCATGCGCATTAATGTAGGCCACTTTTTCTTTTTCGATATTGGCATCATGTAACGTATTGAGCATGGCTATCATTGCGCCTTGTCCATCTGGAGAAGGGCTTGTCATATGATAGGCATCGGCACTCATGCCAAAACCAACTAATTCTGCGTAAATCTTTGCATTACGTTGTTTTGCACGTTCATATTCTTCTAATACCAGAATACCCGCACCATCACCTAGAACAAAACCTATCACGATCTTTATCCCAAGGTCGACTTGCCAACTGCGGGCGATCATTCTGGGTAGACAGTGCACGACACGCTGCAAATCCCGCTAAACCCAGTGGCGTCGTCGCCATTTCCGAGCCGCCCACAATCATGACATCCGCATCTCCGTGAATAATACTCCGTGCACCGAGTCCAATATTATGGGTTCCAGTCGTACAAGCCGTCACCACCGCAATATTGGGTCCTTTGAAGCCATAACGAATTGAAATTTGCCCGGAGAGCATATTTGTAATCGCACCAGGAATAAAAAAGGGTGACACCCGACGAGGACCTTGTCCTTCTAAACGCGTATGGTTTTCTTCAATAAACGCCAAACCACCAATCCCTGAACCAACTGCCACACCTATTCGATCACTTACTTTATCGCTGACCCGAGAATGGGGATCTAATTCAATTTGCGCATCTTGAATAGCTTCCATCGCGGCAACCAAACCATATTGGATAAATAAATCCATTTTTTTCTCGTCTTTAGGAGAAATATTACCCGCAGAGGGATCAAAATTTTTAACGCTTGCCGAAAATTGGCAAGAGAATTCGGAAGCATCAAACTGAGTAATCCGCTTAACGCCACTTCGCGCAGCCAGTATCGCTTCCCAAGTCGTCGGTACATTGAGCCCCAAAGGAGTCACCATACCAATACCTGTCACTACAACTCGTCGCTTTTTTATCACTGTGCTCCCCTATTCTCTTGTGCTATCAATTTATTCTTCAGATGCTTTGGTTGATTGAGCTAGATGTTGTTGAATGTAATCGCAGACGTGACGCACGGTGAACATTTCTTCAGCAACAGCATCTGGAATTTCCATATCAAACTCTTCTTCGAAAGCCATAACGAGCTCAACCGTATCTAAAGAGTCTGCGCCCAGATCGCGTGAAAACGAACTTTCTAAGGTGACATTGTCTTCTTCGGCACCCAATTGCGTGACGACAACCTTTCGAACACGATCTGCAATATCAACAAAATTATCGTTATCACTCACTAGAATTCTCCTCATATAGTAATAAAAACTGTAGTTAGTTTATTCAATTTTATTCTGAACACAAGTTACTTTTAATAATACGCTATTATTTAACGAAAAATCAGCGTATCGATCGGTGCTTTTTGTTTTGTTCAATTCATGAACATACCGCCATTAACATGCAGTGTTTGTCCTGTGATATAGCCTGCCCAGGATGAAGCCAAAAATAAACAGGCTTGTGCAATATCTTGCGGCTGACCTAATCGACCGGATGGAATTTTTAATAATAGCGCTTCTTTTTGTTTCTCTGTTAATTGTGCCGTCATATCGGTTTCGATAAATCCTGGTGCAATAACATTGGCCGTAATATTACGGGAAGCCACTTCCTGTGCCAAGGTTTTTGTAAAGCCAATTAGTCCAGCTTTGGCAGCGGCATAATTGGCTTGGCCGGGATTACCTGTACTGCCAACAATTGAAGCAATGTTAATAATTCGTCCAAAATGGGTTTTGAGCATATTTTTTAAATATGATTGTGTTAAATGAAAAACCGCTGTTAAATTTGTCGCAATCACCGCATCCCATTGTGCAGAATTCATGCGCAATAAAAGGGTATCACGCGTAATCCCAGCATTATTCGTAATCCCAGCATTATTCACCAAAATTTCGGGTTGACCAAAATGCTTCATCTCATTGGCTAACTGTTCTCTTGATTGCGCATCACTGACGTCTAACACAAAACCTTGCCCAGAGAGATGGTGCTTTTTAAAAAAATCAGTGATCGCGTGTGCGCCGGCTTCCGTTGTCGCAGTCCCCGCAACGCGGGCACCCTGCTTTGCTAATTCTAAGGCGATTGCCTGCCCAATCCCACGGCTTGCACCCGTAACTAAGGCGGTTCTATTTTGTAAACCTAACGTGTTCATTGACTCTCCTGTAAGGCCAAAGCAAAACTTTCAGGCCCTTGAATAGACAGTGTTGGAATCGAGGTAATCCGTTTATTTAATCCTGCCAAGACTTTGGCGGGTCCACATTCTACGATCAGTTCAATACCTTGTGCTACACAAGACTGAACCAGCTCTACCCAACGTATGGGATGATAGAGCTGGCGTACCAATGCGTCTTTGATACGTTCTGATTTGCTCTCTACACGAATATCGACATTATTGAGTACGGATAACGTAGGGGTGTGGATAGTCACTCCCTGTAAATAATGCGCTAATTTTTGTGCGGCCGGTTTCATTAACTCACAATGCGAAGGCACACTCATCGCGACACGCTTAACAAGCTTTGCTCCAGCCTGTTTCGCCGCGAGAAATAAGCGTTCAATCGCTTCCGTTTCTCCTGCGACCACAATCTGTCCGGGCGCATTGTAATTTGCGGGCGCTAACACTTGACCTTGCGCAACCGTTTGGCAAAGCGCCTGCAAGGGTTCAACATCCAATCCGATGACCGCCAACATTGCGCCCTTTCCTTCCGGAACAGCTTCTTGCATCAAACGCCCACGTTCCTTAACAAGATGCAATCCTGTCACAAAATCGATTGCGTCGGCACACGCTAACGCGGCATATTCACCTAAACTGTGTCCAGTCATTAATGTAGGCTGTGGACCTTTTTCTTGTTGCCATAATCGCCAAATCGCCACATCTGCACAAAATAAAATAGGTTGTGTCATTTCAGTTTGATTAAGCGTTTCTTCTGGGCCATTCTGGCTTAAATGCCAAAGATCGTAACCCAATATGGCTGAAGCTTGTGCAAACGTATCCTGAATAATGGGATGTTTCGCTGCTAAAACGGATAACATACCCACCGATTGTGACCCTTGACCTGGAAAAACAAATGCAATTTTTTTTGACATAATTTCTATTATATTTGGAGATTATTTAAATATACGCACAGCGCATAGGTGTTAGTAACGTACTAAAGCGGATCCCCAAGCAAGCCCGGCACCAAAACTTTCCATTAAAAACAACTGTCCTCGTTGTAAGCGCCCATCCCGAACTGATTGATCCAAAGCTAACGGAATTGAGGCGGCCGAAGTGTTCCCATGTTGGTCGACGGTGACAATAACCTTTTCCATAGGCATCGCTAATTTTTGCGCCATCGCCTTAATAATACGTAAATTCGCTTGATGCGGAATGAGCCAATCGATTTCTTCTGGTTTGATTCCATTGGCTTGCAACGTTTCATCCAAAATACTACTCAAATTCTTAACGGCTAATTTAAAGATTTCACGCCCTTCCATCACTAAATACGCTTCTTCATCGCGTAATCCAGTTCCTAAGTACAATAAATCTTTATGCGAACCTGCCGCCTTCAGGTGCGTTGAGATAATGCCTGGTTCCGACGCCGCTTTTAAGACAACGGCGCCGGCGCCATCCCCAAAAAGGATACAAGTCGAGCGGTCTTGCCAATTGACAATACTCGACATGGTTTCACTGCCGATGACTAACGCCGTTTTCACCTGGCCATTACGAATAAATTGATCCGCAACACTCAACGCATAATTAAAACCAGAACATGCGGCCACAACATCAAAAGCTGGACAACCATCCACCCCTAAAGTGGCTTGAACTAAACAGGCAGTACTTGGAAAAAAACGATCAGGTGTACTGGTGGCCACAATAATGAGTTCAATTTCTTGCGCCGTGCACTGTGCCGCATATAAAGCCTGCTGCGCCGCGGCGACGGCCATGGTCGCCGTTGTCTCTTCTGCATTGACAACATGACGTTGATGAATCCCTGTCCGCGTAACAATCCATTCATGGGAGGTCTCTATCCCTTTTGCCATTAAATCGGCATTGGTCAGAATATTTTTAGGCAGGTAGGACCCAGTACCTTCAATTTTTGAAAAAATCATAATGTATCACGCGATTCGCGTAGTAATCGAGAAACTTGGTCTTGAATTTGTTCGGGAATATTTTTTTTAACTTCAGAAACGGCTTCATTAATTGCATTATTAAACGCAACAATATTTGCGCTACCATGACTTTTCACTACGGTACCTTTTAAACCGATTAAACTCGCACCATTGTAGTGTGCGGGATCCACCTGTTTTCGCAAATGCTGCAATACACGTAACGCCAAGAGCCCAGATAGCTTAGAAAACCAATTACGGCTAAAAGAACGCTTGATATAATGCCCAATCAGCTGGGCTACCCCTTCAGTCACCTTCAATGCCACATTGCCGACAAAACCATCGCAAACAATCACATCAGCAACGCCTTGGTAGATCGCATCCCCTTCAACATACCCAATATAATGAATAGAGCTATTTTTAAGCATTTCAGCGGCTTTTTTAACCTGTTCATTTCCCTTAATTTCTTCAGAACCAATGTTCAGTAAGCCGACCCAATGTTCAGTAAGCCGACACGGGGATGAGGAATGTTATCGACAAACTCGCTTAAAACGGATCCCATCACCGCAAACTGCAAAAGTGATTCAGGTGGCGAATCAACATTTGCACCCAGATCGAGAATGCGTACTTTGGATTGTTCTTGCAACGTAGGCAACATTGCAGAAATAGCGGGTCGATCAATTCCAGGTAAGGTACCCAACACGAATCGGGCCGTCGCCATCAATGCGCCAGTATTTCCAGCACTCACACAAGCCCGCGCTTGCCCAGATTTAACAAGATTAATCGCGACCCGCATAGACGAGTCTTTCTTCGTACGCAGGGCTTGTGCTGGGGGTTCATCCATGGCCACCACTTGGGAAGCCATTTGGATTTTTAGCCGTTCTGGCCAAACCGATTGCTGGGTTGCCTGAGTGAACGCTTGTTGTAAAGCCGCCTCATTGCCGACTAAGGTAATTGTCAGCGCCGGGTCGGCTTTGATTGCCATCAAGGCGGCGGGTAATGTGACAGAAGGGCCATAATCGCCCCCCATTGCATCAATCGCTAAGGTATAACAAGACATTTAAGAAGCTTATTCCTTGTCTTTTAGTACTTTTTTTCCACGATAATAGCCATCTTTTGTAACATGATGACGCAAATGGGTTTCACCACTGGCCGAATCAATCGCCAAGGAAGGAGAAGTTAATGCATCATGTGCACGACGCATGCCTCGTTTTGAACGAGATTTTCGTGATTTTTGTACTGCCATAAGAGGCCCTCTGAGTAATTAAGGAATTGCGAAAGATGCGTATTATGCGGGCTCAATAGGGAAAAAACAACTCCGTTTCCACTTAATCTCCCACTCTTTCTTAGTGGCTGGTTTTTTTATCCAATTGAGTGGCTATGAGCTCCTGATATTTTTGCCGCAATTGACTCGGGGTTTCTGGATGCTGTGGGTCACTGATAATACACGCGGCCGGGCAAACTTGGACACACTGTGGTGCATCGAAATGACCGACACATTCGGTACAACGCTGTGGGTCAATTTCATAAATCCATTCACCTTGCGAAATCGCTTGATTCGGACATTCGGGATCACAGACATCACAATTGATGCATTCATCAGTGATTACTAATGCCACAACACACTTCCCCTTTTTACCTGATTATGATGGATCTACTTTACTACAAAAAGCCGTATCAATATGAATTATTTCGCTCTGCAAACGCTTGCGCCACATTTTCTGGTACAAAAGGCCGGACATCTCCACCTAAACGGGCCACCTCACGCACTAAACGTGCAGAGATAAACGCGTATTTTTCAGCCGGTGTCAAAAACAACGTTTCCAGTTCTGGCATAAGACAACGATTCATACCGGCTAACTGAAATTCGTATTCAAAATCCGATACGGCTCTTAAGCCCCGAAGCAATAGATGTACTTGATGTTGTCGGGCACAATCCACCAAGAGCCCTGAAAAACCATGCACGACAACATTTTTTAAGCTACTGAGCCCTTGTTTTGCGAGCAAAATTCGTTTTTCAAAGGAAAATAACGGCGTTTTACCCGAATCTTTAGCCACCGCAACGATAACCCGATCAAATAAGCGGCTTGCACGCTGTATTAAATCATAATGACCATTAGTCAATGGATCAAACGTACCTGGATAAAGAATTGTTTTTTTCATAAAAAAATAAATAAAAAAGTCGTTTAAGTGATGATTCACGTTCGTCCTTTAGGAAGGCATCCCAAAATAAATCCCTAGAAAAATCAACGCCCCTACCCACGCGTTATTGAGAAAGGCTTTAAAACAGTGCTCCGGGATACGTTCTTGAATTAAATACTGTTGATACACGAATAATCCCGTCGCACCCAATAAACCGACGTAATACGCACTGGAGAAACCTAACCATCGCCCTAAGCCAAACAAACTGAGAATAAATGTCATTTGGACAGCGGCAATAAACTGGGTTTCCCGTTGATAAAGACGAATTGCGGTGGATTTAATCCCTACTTTTTGGTCGTCTTCTCGATCGACCATGGCATAAATCGTATCATAAGCCAGCGGCCATGACGAAGCACTCACATAAAGCAACCATGCAAAAAGCGGGACCTGATTGATTTGTGCAGCAAACGCCATCGGAATTCCCCAAGAAAACGTCAATCCGAGAATCACTTGCGGCCAATAAGTAAAACGTTTTGCGTAAGGATAGATCAAGGTTAATCCCAAACCAACCCATGCCAATTGAAAAGTAAAACGATTCAACTGCAGAACAAGCGCAGCGTTTAAAGAAATTGCTTGTGTGGCTAAAGGGCGCTGTTGGGTACGTTTGACTTGACCATCCCATTTACGATCCGCAATATCATTTGCAACACACCCTAACGAGCGCATCAAAAAAACACCGCTACTAAAAAAAATAGATTTTCCCATCCGGGATGCCCCTTGCCTGCAATCCAAAGCGCCCAAAGCGTTGGCCAAAGCAATAAGAGCGTGCCAATCGGTTGATGGAGTCGCAAAAGCTGTGCATACGGTTTGAGAGAAAATAGCTGGTTCATAAAAGGTATCCTATAATACTCATTGTTAAATGCAAATCCTCTCTCTTCATGGAATAGGTTTTTAGATATCGATAAAAAAGGTTCCCGTAAACGCTCGTTTTGCCAGGAGGCTCACTGACCATGTTACCAAGAAAAATCCGTACCATACTCTTTGGTTGTTCTACACTTTTTAGCCTTCCACTTCCCCTGCAAGCGAGTATTCCGGGCATCTATTTGCTAGGACAGATCGGCTCAGGGAATACCCATGTCAATGAACAAGATGCAGCGGCCTTATCGGTAGAACACGCTGATTTAAGTGGTCGGTTTGCAGTGGGTTATCAGTTTAATCAAAAATATGGCCATTGAATTAGGCTATCTGCAATTTTCAAATGCACGGTTTTATCAGGTGGGCGGCCATGTGAATAAAGAAGTTTCATTAGGGGAAAAAGCGATTGATATCGCGGTTAAACCGATGTTAGCCCTGTCAACCAATCTCACTTTTTATGGTCGCCTCGGTTTAGCTTGTTTAAAAGCCAGTGGCGAAGCGTTTGTTAATGAACGCCACTATTTGGATTATGCAGACAGCTGGGATCCTGTGTTTGGCTTGGGTTTAAGTTATGATATCTCACCCAGCCTACCCATTGATTTGTCTTGGATGCGCTTGCAAAATCTACACGGCAACGATAATAAAACACCCAGCGCAGACTTTTATTCGATTGGCTTCGCCTATTATTTTGGTTAACCACCGTAACTATTTATTTAAAAAAATAGGTTGATACGAAGTTTACTTATGCTTTAAAATTGATTAAATAAATTCATTAATTAATCATATATTTGCTCACAGCGAAATAATTTGGCTTCATTTTTTTCATACACGATAAGAAGAATCGGATGACTTCATTTAAAAAAATCACTGTTCTCAGCGCTACTTTACTTCTTCTCATCAATTTATCGATATCCTCTCATGCCGAACGACCGGGTTGATATACCGGTTTACAAAATGGTTACGCCAATACACATATGAAGGTAGACGATCTAGTTGAAGTTTATAAAAATCGGGTGCCGTTTCCATCACAAGCGTATTTCCAACACTTTGTTGCTTCAACACGTGCGAGCATCAGTTATCTATTTAAATCAGATTTGGCCGTTGAAATGGGTTGGCAAGCGCTACAACATACTGTTCTTGATGAGTATGTCACCTCAGATCACTATTCTTTGAATGGTGATGTTGAAGGCTTTGCCTGGGATTTGGTAGCTAAAAAAATAATTCCGATTCAACCCCATCTCAATCTATATGCCACACTCGGGGTAGCCTATTTTCATCCTGGCAATACAAAAGGCGGAGGCCATGTGGCCGGTACTACGGGACCCAGCGAGTTTAGCCTCGCGGGAAAACGTTACCCACCCACCTTAGAACCTATATTTGGAATAGGTATTCGTTATTCTATTTTTCCTGAAATTGCCGTAGATTTTTCTTGGCATCGCCTACAAGCCATTCGTGGGTTACCCTACCGGCCGAGCATCGATTTCTATTCTTTAGGATTGTACTATTATTTAGGTTAAGAACTGATAAATTTATTTCTTAAATTAATATTTTTATCTAATAAATGATCTTTTTATAAATAAAAGATGGTTAGAAAAGTCAAAAATCTGCTTTTTTCTTTCAGTTTTACCTTGTTTATCCTAGAAAAATTGACAAATTTCCTCACAAACGATTAAATACCCTCTTCTGATTAGAAAATCTCTCTGGAGAAGATAATAACAATGATGAAAAAAGTAATAATGACAAGCGTGCTGGGTGTTTCCATTCTTGCGCTGGTAAATGCCAACGCGGAGGTCGCTTCAACCGCTACGCCAGCAACTAAGCCACTTCATGCTAAAACGCATCATCACGCTCATACAAAAAAAAGCTGAAATCAGCTAATAAAACGGAACAAGCACCGTCAAACGTAGAAGACATGTCAGCAACGGTGCCCGCACAAACCATTTCTAACCCCTCAGAGCATCACGGTTTACCTGCAGGTTTATATGTCGGTGCGCAAGTCGGTTATGGTGAATCTTCTGTTCCAAATCAATCATTTTTTGTTAATAATGACGGTCTCGCTGGCCGAGTAAATATTGGTTATCAAATCAATAAAAACTTTGCTGTAGAAGCCGGTTATCTTGCCTTAAGAAAAAAGACTGAAGCCAGCGAGGATTACAAAAAAGTTGACCAACAAAGCGTAATTGATCTTGCCGGTAAAGCGAGCTATCCGATTACAGAACGAGTGAATCTTTATGGAAAAGCAGGTGTCGCTTATATCACCAGTCGTTATAACGAAACCATTAATAATGGAACTAGAGAGTTAAATAATGATTACGGTATAGCACGCCACAAGTTTGCACCTGAAGTTGCGGTGGGTATGGATTTCAATGTAACACCCAGCATTGCAGTAGATACCTCACTAACGCATATTCATCCTGTAGGTAACAAACGCCCGAGTAATATTAATTACTTAGCTGTCGGTGTTAATTACACCTTTGGTTAAATGTAATCAGTTACTCTGATCATGAGATAAAAACCCCTTGTAAACAAGGGGTTTTTATTTTTAAACCCTATTAATCTACAAAAACATCGTTTTCACTTTATAAGTTTTTGTTAACATTGCTTGACAAGATAGACTACCAACGCTTAAATAGGGCCTTGTTTAACTAGTTAACCTCTTGTAGGAGAATAATAAATGCTTAAAAAAGTACTCATAACAGCGCTGTTTGGTGCCTCTGCACTGGGTGTTGCCGCAGCTAATGCCGCCGCGCCAGGTGTTTATGTAACGGGTCAGTTGGGTTATGCACAAACGCATATGAAACATAAAACTGACTTAGACGCAATTTCAAAGAACCTCCCTGCCGGTGATTCTTTTACACTTAAAGATAGCAATGATAAAAATCTAGCAAATAATGGCTTAGCCGGTCGTTTAGCGATTGGTTATCAGTTTAATCAAAATTTTGCTGTCGAATTGGGTTATCTCCGCTTAGGTTCAAAAAAAATTACCTTGAGAGTGCAAAAATGGGTAATCCAGCCATTGATTTAAAAGATCCATCCATGACATTCGCACAGAATGCGTTTGACCTCGCGGCAAAAGGTATTGTACCGATATGCAATAATTTTAATGTCTACGGCAAATTAGGTGTTGCTTACCTGACCAGCAATTTATCTATTGACGGTAAAAATGGTAAAGATCAGAAAGTTAGCTATGACATTAATGATGCCGCTGGCTTTAAAAATCGCCAATGGGCGCCTGAAGTCGCTGTCGGGGTGAGTTACGATATCACGCCTAACGTTGCTATAGATACTTCTTGGACGCATATCCATACTATTGGTAAAAACCGTGCAGGCAATATCAACTTTGCTGCAGTTGGCCTTTCTTATAACTTTGGTTAATCATTCATTTCTAACCATTAAGTTATAAAAATTGTTACTCAAAAGCCCCTTCTTGCAAGGGGCTTTCTTATTTAGAACTCTTGTTATATTACTGATCCTCTAAGCGTAAAATAACGCTTCCTCTTAGCAAAACATACTCATAACAGATTCTTTGATTTTTTACTCGCTCATGTCCTTTCCTATTAATAAACATTGTGTTTTCGATCGTCTAAATAACTATTTTATTACATTTATCCTCTAAGTGTTAAAGTGTACGTAGTTATAAAAGTAGACGCTTTTATAAAATATAAAATGGTTCTTTCTATCCTATGACCAGACACCGTAAGGGTTAATAAAATTTAAAAAAGTTCACAAAATAATTTTTATATATAAGTATAAAGGTTATATTTAACAAAGGATTCTTTGTTATTATCTGAAAACACTAGAAAATTATTTATTTTCATCGTTTTTATCTTTTCGCTAGCACTGAATATGTTTACAGATAGTTGACACACGATCAGAATCACCCAAGTAAGAAGTCACTCTCGTCAAAATGAATCTTCTTCACTTATTTAAAAGACCTTTGTTATAAATAATGAGTCATTACTTCATACACAAGGTCTAGTTTTTGCTAGATTTTAATTTACATTTTGATAATAATTTTAGATAAAAATATTGAAAGAAAATTTTCTAAAAATAGGTTTATCTTTTATTTAAGATGAGAATTTATAATTATAAGTTGTAGTCTAGTTTCTATTCTTAAAATGATTACTAAAAATGTAATAGGACATAATGTATTTTTATTATTTAATTTATATTATTTATTGATAGATGATAATAAATCAATAAATATTAATTAATTTATTATTTGCATATTAAACTTTATATCTATTAAATATTATATTATTAAATGAATATCTTTAATATAATTAACAGATAAAATAATTAATAAATAAATTATTTTATTATTGACAATATAAATTAATATAGTTTAAATACCCCTCAGGTTAACTAGTTAAATAACCTTATTACTTTGGAGAATAACAAATGCTTAAAAAAGTACTCACAACAGCGCTGTTTGGTGCTGCACTGGGTATTGCTGTAGCCAATGCCGCCGTGCCAGGTATATATGTAACCGGTCAATTAGGCTATGCGCAAACACAGATGAACAATAAAACAAAATTTAATCCTAGCGAGATTGGAGCAGGTATTTCTAATGTTTTTCCTAGTGTCGAAAGCACAACATTTAGTGGGAAAGCTAACGCAGGAAACAATGGTTTAGCGGGCCGCTTAGCGATTGGTTATCAGCTCAACTCTAACCTTGCGATTGAAATGGGTTATCTTCAGCTTCAACAAGGAAAAAGCGGTAACTTTTCTTTCAATGACAAAGCTGGAAAGAAAATTGCTCAAGCTAATCTGACATTAAACCAATATGCGATTGATGTCGCAGCAAAAGGTATTATCCCTATTGCGAATAATTTGAATCTTTATGGAAAACTTGGTGTTGCTTACCTAAAAAACGACATTGAATTTAACGGTAAATTCAATAAAAACAAAACCATACCTGTTGACATTAATGGAAAATTAAATGTCAATGATCTGACGAATATCAAAAGATCACAATGGGCGCCTGAAGTCGCTATTGGTATTAGCTATGACGTCACACAAAATGTTTCGATAGATACCTCTTGGACACATATCCATACGATTGGTAAAAATCGTGTGGGCAACGTTGACTTCGTTGCAGCGGGTGTTTCTTACAACTTTGGTTAAGAAAATCCTGATTTAAGTACGTTAACATTAGATTAAACAAGAAAAAGCCTAGATTACTCTAGGCTTTTTTATTTTTACTATATTTTATTTAATAGGCTTTAACTGGTTTTCTCCCTGTTTTTAACTAAACGTAATATCCCTTATCTCTTAACCA
The DNA here is from genome assembly GCF_000257395.1 of Rickettsiella massiliensis 20B. Taxonomy (GTDB): domain Bacteria; phylum Pseudomonadota; class Gammaproteobacteria; order Diplorickettsiales; family Diplorickettsiaceae; genus Diplorickettsia; species Diplorickettsia massiliensis. Next base: position 28,803 of record NZ_AJGC01000001.1, on the reverse strand, counting down.
TTATTTTTTTAATTAAATTATTAAAACATTATAGAAGATAAAACCTTAAGTAATGTTTTTTTGATTCGTTATCAGGATTAACCGTTAACCATGCCGGCCATTTTTTTCGGCAGATAAACTCATTTTTTACCTAACAAAATGCGCTTTAAGAATTGACCAGTAAACGAAGCGGTATTTTTCGCCACTTGCTCAGGTGTGCCAACACACACGATTTCGCCTCCCTTACTTCCCCCTTCGGGTCCTAGATCAATAATCCAATCCGCTGTTTTGATGACATCCAGATTATGTTCGATGACAACAATGGTATTGCCTTTATCACGTAAACGATGCAAGACTTTTAGTAATTGTTCGATGTCAAAGAAATGGAGTCCTGTCGTTGGCTCATCTAAAATATACAAAGTTCGCCCGGTGTCACGCTTACTTAATTCTTTGGCCAATTTAATACGTTGTGCTTCGCCACCAGAGAGCGTGGTTGCACTTTGACCTAAATGAATATATGAAAGTCCCACATCGATAAGCGTCGCTAACTTACGGGCTAATACTGGAATAGCACTAAAAAAAGAATGTGCCTCTTCTACGGTCATTTCTAAAATTTGGTGAATCGTTTTACCTTTATACTGAATTTCTAGCGTTTCACGATTATAACGTTGCCCTTTACAAAGATCACACTGCACGTAGACATCTGCTAAAAAAATGCATTTCAACTTTTCAGGACACCATCTCCTTCACACGCTTCGCAACGCCCTCCTTTTAAACGAGGTGTTCGTCCGATAGGGCTTTGATCAATATCAATTACTTTGTCTAACTGTTCGAGCCCAGTTATTTTTTGGTAAGGTGCCGCCTGAATCAGGGTCGCCGCATTGAGCTTTTGCGCCGCAATCGGATAGAGCGTGTCGTTAATTAACGTCGATTTGCCTGATCCAGAGACCCCGGTAATACAAGTCATCAACCCCAGAGGAATTTCAACGTCAAGTTGTTTGAGGTTATTACCCGAAGCACCAATCAGGTGTAATGCCTTTTGTCGATTAAAAGGGAGGCGCTTTTTAGGGATCGCAATCCGACGTTGCCCGGATAAATATTGCCCGGTTAACGAGTCAGCATGCCGCATAATCGCCGCAGGAGAGCCTTGGGCAATCACTTGCCCACCATGGATTCCCGCACCGGGCCCCATATCAATTTAAATGATCGGCATGAAGTATCGCATCTTCATCGTGTTCGACCACAATCACGGTATTGCCTAAATCACGTAAGCGCATCAATGTACTGAGTAAACGGTCATTATCTCGCTGATGTAAGCCAATAGAAGGTTCATCTAGAATATACATCACTCCGACCAACCCCGAACCAATCTGGCTAGCAAGACGAATACGTTGCGATTCGCCTCCTGATAAGGTGTTCGCACTGCGATCCAAAGATAAGTAGTCTAAGCCCACATCCATTAAAAAACTCAAGCGTTCAACAATTTCTTTCTTTAACCCACTCGCTATTGCTGCGTGTTGCCCAGTTAATGCCCACTGATTGAGTAAGGTATAGAGTTTTGTAATGGGTAAAGCGGCCCACTGGGCAATATTTTGACCATTAATCCAGACATGACGCGCCGCCTCTTTCAGGCGCATGCCTGCACAATCTGCGCAAGGTTTTAAGGTTAAATATCGAGAAAGCTCCTCCCGAACGCTGTCTGAGTCGGTTTCTTGATAACGGCGTTGCATCATGGGAATCACCCCTTCAAACGGCCGAGTTTTATGGAAAGAAAATCCCTTTTCGGATTCATAATGAAAAGCAATTTCTTCTTTTCCTGTTCCATATAAAATCCGTTTTTGTATCGCCTGCGGTAGCTTCTGAAAGGGTTTATCTAATGAGAAACCATAGTGTTTTGCTAAAGCAGTGAGTAAGGCAAAATAATAAGGATTTTGTGCATGCCAACCCGAGAGTGCGCCCTCAGCTAAGCTTTTCATTGGCTGGGCCCGAATTTTCTCAACATCCATGGTTTGTTCATAACCTAGCCCATCGCATTGCGTACAAGCACCGGAGGGGTTATTAAAAGAAAAAAGGCGCGGGCTAAGCTCACTGAGGCTATAGCCACACTGAGGGCACGCAAAACGTTCTGAAAAAAGCCATTCTTTCGCTTTTTTTTGCGGTGAATCGGTTTGCTGAATCACTTTAACCAAGCCTTCACTCAACGCCGTTGCGGTGGCTAATGACTCACTTAACCGTAAACGATTTTCTGGTTTAATTTTAATCCGATCCACCACCGCTTCGATGGTATGTTTTTGTTTAGGATTCAGCGGTAAAAGTTGATCCAATTCTTGTAATTGACCGTCCACGCGTGCACGAATATATCCCTGACTGCGTAATTGATCAAAAAGTTGTTTATGCTCCCCCTTACGCTCCTGAATCAACGGCGCAAGTAACAGAAGACGTGTCTCCTGAGGTAAAGCCATTAACGTATCGGTCATTTGACTGACGCTTTGCGCAGCTAAACTGGTATGATGTACAGGACAATGGGGTTCACCGAGTCGTGCAAACAGTACTCGTAAGTAATCATAAATTTCCGTGATCGTCCCGACCGTAGAGCGTGGATTATGTGAGGTCGATTTTTGGTCAATGGCAATCGCCGGGGACAAGCCTTCAATTTGGTCAACATCGGGCTTTTCCATCATTGATAAAAACTGACGCGCATAAGAAGACAAGGATTCAACATAACGGCGCTGCCCCTCTGCGTATAAGGTATCAAACGCGAGAGACGATTTCCCGGAGCCGGATAAGCCGGTGATTACCACGAGTTGTCCCCGAGGAATCTCAAGATCCAGATTTTTAAGGTTATGGGTACGAGCACCACGAATTCGAATGATATCCATAGGGTTCTTGTCTGCGAACAGGTTGGAGATAAAGTTGGCACTATAACTCTGAATATTCCGAAAAGAAACCTCTCCTTACTTGTTAATCTTGACTTTCTTTTTATCCAAACAACCTTTAGAATCAAGGCTTAGAGTTTTTCCTGTTCCTTGGTGGAGTGATCAAATATGGCGCGAGGTATTAATAAAGTCATCTTAATCGGCAACCTGGGGGCCGATCCGGAAGTACGTCATATGCCGAACGGATCGGCTGTCGCGACACTCAATATTGCGACCAGTGAAGGTTGGAAAGATAAGCAAACCGGTGAACAACAAGAACGTACCGAATGGCATCGTGTCGTTTTATTTCAACGTCTTGCTGAAATTGCTGGGGAGTATCTCAAAAAAGGATCAAAAGTTTATATTGAGGGACGCCTACAAACACGCAAATGGCAAGATAAAACCGGCCAGGACCGCTTTACCACAGAAATTGTCGGCAATGATTTACAAATGCTAGATAGTCGTGGTGGAATCAGTCCTATGGAGAATATGTCAACAGCACACTCAACGCTTTCCTCTTCACGGAGTGAAGGACGCTCAAATAAGGTTACCTCAACAGAAGCTTCCTCCGATGTGTTTGATGACGATATTCCTTTTTAGATCGCCTATTTTAATTTCTATTAGCGCACCTTTTCCCCTGACTTTAAAAAAGTGGGATTAGGTGCCTTTTGCATTTTTCTGAGTGGTACCTTCTATTTTTGTCATTTCTAACTGTTTACTTTATGCACAGTTTTGAGTGAATCTTTTCCTATTTTTTCAGTTACTCTTAAAAAAGAAAACTTTCCGGGACCGCAACTTGATTTATCGAATGACTTAACTACTCTTTGGATAGAGGCGGATCTATCAACGATACAAAAAACAATTTTTTTATCTTTTTTAGTTATTTTTTGTTACTTAAATACGTGGCCTGTTATATCCGCAAATACGCATTCAAATAAACCGGTATTGTTGGATGTACGATAGAAAAAACGAATTAAGATTCTATTTTTGAAGAGGAGTATAACTCATCATGAAGACAAAATTATGGATTATCCTTGGATTAATGATTTTTCCAATTACGAGCACATTCGCTATGAGTAGCCATAAAGCCATGCAGTCCGATTCTGTTGGCCAATATGTCGATAACAGTGTGATTACGTTAAAAATAAAGTCAAAATTATTAACTGATCCAGAGATAAGAGGCTTAGGTATTTCGGTTATGAGTGATCGCGGTCGAATTAAATTAAGTGGTACGGTTGAAACTGAAGGACAAAAGCAAAAAGCTGAAAATTTAACTAAACAAGTTGAAGGCGTGACCAATGTCGACAATGAAATTGTTGTAAAAAAATAAGCGGTTTTCCTCTATTATTTTTTGTACTTCGGATGAGGGTTTCTAAAAAATAGCTTGCTCAATAAAAAGAAACTCTCATTATTTTTTTAGTGAACAATTCGCTATAGTCTGTTCCGCACAGAACCGTTTAAGTGTATTCGATGTTTCTTTAACCGATTTTATCTTAACAGCCGGCAATTTCGTCATTGAAGACTACCCACAAACAACTGATACCAACAACGTTATTAGCCAAAGTCTAGTAGGTAGCTTGCCTGTTCCTAGAGCCGACGGCTCCGATAATTATTTACCTATCGTTAATACTAAAAAAGGATTGATATATTATGATGGGGACATCGGCAAAATATATCCGACTGTTTACTCCTGAACCTAGTATTGGCGAGCTACTTTGCATTGGCACACGTTATTTACGTAGCGATTATTCACAAGACGATATTCCTTATACACGTGTTGCTAAAAGGCTTTGGTACAGGTACTCGCTTTGTTACTGCCAACCTTAATACCAATAACCAAAAATATTAAATATACAACCACCCCTTCTAAAAAAGTGCATTGAATCAAAGTAGCATTGAATATGAATACACTTATTTTTTCTAAACCAGAAACTTCACAACAGCTATGGAAAGTTTTTTAGAAAATAACTAGCTTTTATCAATATCTTTTCTTACTGCCCCTTTAGTTTCTTCTGCGACTTGAAGTAAGGTTTGATAAAGTATTTCGGCCTTTTCAGGCGATTTCGCTCGCAGTACCCGACCTGGTCTAATATTTTATATAAGGAAAACTTCTTCTTTAAGAGCGGTATTTCCCCAGTGGCCACCTGTATGCTTTCTAAAATTTTATTTAGGAACTCCAATAAAGCATTGCTTGAGTCCACAAGAGCTGTTGCATATTCCGTTACTTTTTTTGGATTGTTTGCTTGTGTTTGAATCAAATGAGCGCAACCCACAATCCCCGATAAGGGTGTACGAATATCGTGACGCGTGTTTTCCAAAAACTCAGTTTTTGCCTGATCTGCTTTTTCTTTAGCGAGTTTTAGGGCCTGTTCAGCTTTTTTCTTTTCTGTTATATCGTTATAAACACCTAAAATACCGATAACTTCATCATTATTATCAAAAATAGGTGCTTTATTTGTTAATAGATAAATTTTTTATCATCAGGAAAAGTTTGCTCTTCTTCAATATTAAGCTTAGGAACACGAGATTCCATTACTTTTTATCATCTCTACGATAGGCATCACTATCTTCTTTCTTAACGGGAAGATCATAATCTGTTTTCCCTATCACTGCTTCCACAGAAGCTAAACCAAGATTATGTGCAAAAAGATCATTACAACCTAGATATTCTCCTTCTCTATCTTTCCAGAAAACATGGACAGGCAATCGTTTTAAAAGTTCAATAATAAATGCACTATCAAAAGCATCTTTTTTTTGGTTACTAGGCATAAAAATTCCTAAGAAAATCAAATCAATCTGCGCATAAAATATACATCAAATATAAGATCATAGGTGGCAATTCATTTCATGTTTTCAGATAAATTTTAATGGCTAGAAATAAAATGTTTATCGGGTAATGACTTAAAAATCTAGGCCCAGGTAACTCGGCTTTTTTAATCTGCTTAATCTCGCTTTCTCAATAAGGCTGCAATTCACAAGTATTTTGTAAAATACCCTTTAGTTTTTCAGCAATTTCATATTTTGCTTTAAAAAGCGATCCCCCTTCTACATAACGATAATTACCGTTTCTAATTACTTTTTTTTATCCAACCCAACAAGAGATAATACTTCCTCTCCAGCATCAAATATATTACTCACTTTCCCTGGAATAACATAAATCATTTTATTTTTCTTATTTTGAAAAATAACGGCACTACGGAACTCTTTATCTGTTTTGATCTTAGCCAATACAGTCCCAATCCACTCTATGTAAATAAACTTTTGTTTAAATCCAGGCCAAAATCTTTCCATCTCTTTTTCACAATTGGGTTTAACATGTTGAGCAATAAATTCATCACCAATTGAATGAAGATGATTTTTAGCTTCATCTGCCGTTTTATAAGAACCCATAGTTGTCCATTTCCCATGAGTCATTATATACTTTGAAAAAATTTCATTTTTATTTGTACGGTCATCGTAAGGCATTAAACATGGAAACCACCCATCCATGACAATAAATGAAAAAGGTAAATTAGGAAGAGGTCTTTCAGTATATTCATACATTAAAGCCAAACAAGATTGATAAACAATTTCCATTTTTAAAGATAATCCTCTGGGATCAGGTATTAATGTTTGATAACTTGTTGTATTAATAACATAATTAAAAACAAAACGTTGATTATTATTTATTTTTCCTGATTTACCTGATACAACAAGCTTATTATCGATTCGCTTCTTCACTTTGATCACATCAAACTCACGTAACAATCTTACACCGGCTTCTTCTAATTTTTTTATAAAGAAATGGCGTAGCGGTTCACCTAGCACTAGGCTTGGTTCCTCAATATCAACTGCAAAGCTTAAATTATTGTACCCCCATTCATCTGGCTGGATTTCTTTATAACTTTCAAACTCCTTACAAACAGAATCAAATTCTTCCTTACCTACTTTAGATGGATTTCCATTTGCATCTATGATTCCTAGTCCATAAACTGAATACAAATGCGGCCTTATCAATTCAGGATAATGATAGTAAAAACTATTAAATCCTTTACGGCAAGCTATTCTTGTTATTTCAGATCGGGGATAATGAAGGCCGCTGTGTAATCTAATGCCAAACTTTCCCGAAATTTCGCTAAATATATCAAGATTTTTTCAAAAAGTGTGGCTTTGCAGGATGGGCACTCTTTTTTCAATATCAGTGCAATATGTACTCCGTACCACCCTGCTCCTATAATAGCAATCTTCTTTTTTAAAAAGGAGTTATTTTTTTATTATGCATTTTAAATATTTTATTTTTATAAAAGAGCCTATAATTGCCTAATATATCACCTATCAAGGTCTAGTTAATATAAAAAAATGGTAATAATTTTATTAAAAAAATAAATTTACAATATTTTATTATTTTTAAATATAAATAAACACGAGATATTTTTACTGGAGTTTATGATCAACTTTAAAGAAGAAGGGTACTTAGTTAAGGTATATCTATATCGTACAAAAACTTGTCTAAAAAATCAATAAAACAAAGTTAATATATTATCTTATATAAAAACAATGTATTATTTAGTGCATAAATTATTCGATTTGACAGTTACAAGGAATAGGTTTTGTACACCGCTTGGGTCTATTACTAATGCATAATGCATGTTGAAAGGGTATAAAGCAGCCTAATATTGTACCTGCTCCTTCTGTGCTCTTTACTAAAATTTCGCCTTGTAGGTCGTCCACAAATTGTTTTACGATATTTAAACCAGAACAACTTCCTTTATAAGTACCCTTGTAAGAAGAAGTTAAACGATTAAAACGATGAAATATCTTTTCTCGTTGGTCCTTTGGAATACCCATACCCGTATCACTCACAGCAATTTCTATAATGCTTTCTCGGTAATCGCTTTTGATAAGCCGAACAATTAATGTCACTTTTCCTTGTTCAGTAAATTTTAGCGCGTTCGTTATTAACTCTAATACAATACGTTGTACTCTATCGGGATCGCCTATAAGGTATGGGTAAATAGCTTGATCATAATTTAAAGTGAATACGAGCTTTTTTTTATTCGCCAGTGGTTTATTTATATCGATTATTAATTCCATTTGTCTTTTTAAATCAATTAATACACTGCTAAATGAATCTTTTAATTCCGATTTATTATCATTTTTAGTATAATTTGTCATCTTTTACTTACAATACCATCGTTTTATGGCTAATGATTCCTCTTATTTTTTATCTAAAAAATTAAGATATATTAAGAAGCGCTGGTAACCTCTTCAAATAAGTTTATTTTAAGAGTAGGATAAATATAAATAATTCTTAAATTTTTTGAAAAATAAAAATCGAAAGTTATAGCAAAGAGTTGATTCAATGTCGTAATCAATAAATTAAAAAGAGTGGGTTTAGTGATTTAAAAATTATTTTTCTATCAATTACAGCGGCCCTTGAATTAAAACCAATTGATTATATAAGAACAAGTTTGTTTGTGTAAACAGAATCTAGTTAAGAAAATGATTTATGGGCAATAAATATTAAATAGATAATCATTTTTTAACGTATTTTTTCGTAAATCGCGCGTGCCAAACTCACACTTTTTATATATTCACGTGTTTCTTTCCAAGGCAAAATTTCAACCCAGATATCAGCAGGCAACTGAGTATAGAGTGGTTTATAATTTTTAATTCTTGTCGGTCCGATATTATAGGCCGCCGTAGCGAGTAAACGATTTCCCGAAAAATAAGACAAAAGCTTATTTAAATAATAACTACCTAACTGAATATTCACTTCAGTCTTTAAGAGATCCGCTGGCGTAATCGGGTGATGACCTGATAACGTTTTGGCAGTCGTTGGCATCATCTGCATTAATCCTAATGCTCCGGCACTCGAACGCGCATACGGCATAAAAGCACTTTCCTGACGCATAATGGCCCAAATCCAAGCGGGATTCAGATGATTTTTTTAGCACTCGCTAAGACCTTGTTTCGATAAGCAAATGGAAAGCGCAGTTTAACATCGGTAAACGCATTCGCTTTTGCTGCCCCGATAATAGCTAAATCATACCAACCCCAGTTTTTAGCCAAATAAGCGGCCGCATGCTGCCGCTGAGGCGGTAAATGATCGATAGCCCATTGCCATTCTCTACGCGCATCCTTCATAAAGCCAAGTAAATACAGTTCTTGAGCGCGCTGAATACCTGGATGACGACAGAGCGATTGAGTCGTAATCAACGATTGATGTGTCTGTGGCTGATACTGTTTTTTAAGTTGTTGGCTAGCCAAAATACCATAATAATCGACTTGTTGAGCAAGACTTTGGTAAATTTCTTGTGCGGCCGCAGGGTGTTGTGTTTCAGCTAAAGCTCTTGCACGCCAATAACGCCAACAAGGAAATTGTTGTTCTTTTTTGGTTAAGCGATCTAACCAGTAAAGCACTTTTTTCCAATTTTTATGACGCAGCTCCTGGCGGACACGCCATTCTCTTAAAACTGGGCTCGCATAATGCGGTTTAATCTGCGCTAACCAGTATCGGCTTTGTTCAGCGGATTGGCGCGCAAGCGTAATTGAAAGCATACTCAATAAGGGTTGTTTTTCCTGATCGGTCAGCGCATATTTTTTAGTCAGCTGTGGCCAATATTTTATAAATTGATCGGGTTTTTGACGCGCTAAGCTTTGTAAACCATCGAGGATAATATGATGATCTAACCTATTTTGTGGATGAAAAAGATACGTTTTAGTGATTAACAACGGATTTTTGTTTATTTCAAGCCAACGATTCACTTGTTCCTTTTGATGTGGCGATAAAAAAGAGTTTAAATGACAAATGTCCCCCCTATTCCGCGTTTGAATCGCTTGCGCCATTTTTTGCCAAAGCATCGATTGACTAAAATGCCGACCACGCTCCCATTGACGCCATAAGCTTTGGCATGCCGCCGGGGGGCGATCCCATTTGAGCCAAAAGTGTGCTAAAGTTTGATAGGCTTCTTTTTTTTGTTGGGTTGACCAGAGTGCTTTAAGATACGCACACTGTACGAGAGGAATATTACTTGGCCGATAATAACGCAAGAAATTGTGATAATCTCCTTTTTCAAAAAGAATCATTAAATACTGGTTACGTAATTTATCCGCTAACGGCGTATCGGAATAATGAGTAAAAAAATAATCTACTTTTTTGCTATTTTGGAACGCAAAACGCTGTTCTAATTCGAGATACAGGAGATAAGGATACAAAGGATAAGTCTTGAGCGCCGGTTTAAGTTGAACAAATTGGTGAGGATTATGACGAATCAAGGATTGCCGAGCTTGCCAAAATAATTTACGTTGCTCGGTCAGCTCATTGGCCGACAGGCACAACGGGTAACTGAGGAATACGCTGAACAACCAAAGGTATGCTTTTGTCATTCCACCGTGCCTACAATTTGCGCTAGGAAAATTCATGTTTACTTATTTTATATACATTACTTTCGGTTTGCTTACCAGCCTCGTCGGTTTAACTCTATTTCAATTCTATAAACTGGAACGACAACATGAAAAATTGATTAAAATGGAAGATCGTTGGTCAGATATTAATCGTCTATTAAGTGAGTTACAAAATGCACGCCTCGCGGATCAACGACAAGCTTTAGAAGCGAAAGAACAGCTACTGCGTGAGTTGACTCTTTATCGGCAACAATTTGATCAGCATCAGTTAAGTAACCTAGAACGCTTGCAAAGTAGTATTTATCAAGGTTTACAATTAATTGGTCAGCAAATGGAAAAACTGACCGAAAATACCCAACAAAAACTCCATACGATTAGCCAACAGGTTGAAAAACGTTTATTTGATGGGTTTGCACAAACGACCGCCACCTTTAGTGATATAGTGAAGCGCCTGGCATTGATTGATGAAGCACAAAAAAAATTACTGAACTTTCCTCTAACGTCGTCAGTTTACAACATCTTTTAGCGGACAAACGTTCACGCGGTGTTTTTGGCGAAGTACAACTGATAAATTTGATTGAAAATGTATTACCTGCCGCACATTTTAGCTTACAACATACCTTAAGTAATGGAAAACGTGTTGATTGCTTACTGCTTCTCCCTCCTCCCAATGGACCCATGGCAATTGATGCTAAATTCCCATTAGAAAGTTTTAAAAAATTAACCGACTCAAGTTTATCAACGCTTGAACAACGTGCCGCGGCCACACAATTTCGTCAAGATATCCGCCATCATATTCATGCCGTAGCCAGTAAGTATATTATTCCAGGAGAAACGGCCGAAGGTGCCTTATTGTTTATACCGGCTGAAGCAGTGTTTGCTGAAATTCATGCTCACTATTATGAGTTAGTTGAAGAAGCTTATCGGCGTCATGTTTGGTTGGTTTCTCCTACGACGATGATGGCTATTTTAACGACTGCACGAGCTATTTTAAAAGATGCTGCGACTCGTGAACAAATTCATCTCATTCAGCAGCATTTAACGCTCCTCGCCAAAGATTTTTCCCGATTTAAATTACGTATGGATAATTTAAGTCGTCATATTCAGCAAGCACATACTGACATCCAAGAAGTAAAAACCTCTGCCGATAAAATCAGTGCTCGTTTTGAAAAAATTGAAAAAGTCGAACTACCAAACGCTGGATCCCAGTCCATCATAGAAGAGCCACCCAGCCTTTAACTTTTAATAAAGAAAATCTCCAGTGATTCCTCACAAACAGAGAGGAAGCCAATTATCTTCCTATTCTAAAACACATCACTGGAGAGAGAGACACCATTCAAAAAAGTTAAGAAATGTTCGTATGTTTTTTACAGCAGCTAAATGATCTAAATAGAACGTAAATAGCGCATAAACCAACGATAATATAAAGTATTCTGGCGATCGGGCTAAACTCCCCAAAAAGCGCTGTAATTAAATTAAGATGAAACAAACCGATTAAACCCCAGTTTAAACCACCAATAAATAAAATAATTAAAGCGACCCAATCTAACACACTCGGACTTTTTAACATAAATACTCCTTTATTTAGCTAAATATAAGAAATCCAGATACAAATGCTTTCTTTTTATTCAATCTTGAGTAAATACCTTCTTACTGTAGCTTAAAAAACGAAGATAAACAAATCCGTTGGAAGCCTGTTCAACTATCTAGATTGGATTGTTTTTATCATGTGGTATTTTCACAACTAACGCATCACAGGAAAGGTGATGAATGACTGAACTGGCTGTTGAACCAAATAAAATACCAATCCCATGACGTCCGTGACTACCAATTATCACTAAATCGGCCTTGAGTTGTTTGATTTTATCAAGAATAACTATTTTTGGTGAGCCTACTTCAACAAACTGCCGCGTCTCTGGAATCGCATACTTTGTTGCCAACTCTGCTAACTGTTTCCTTGCCTCAGAACGCATTTCCGCTTCTAAATCGATAACCGCCGGGTAAGCCTGCGCAACACCATACGCATTAATATGCTCAACGGCGTGTACAATAGAAAGGTTCGCCGATGAAATCCTTCCCCCAGTCAGTTGATGGGCTCGAGCAAGTATAATCTGATCACAAGCCGGGTGTAAGTCAATTGCTGCTAAAATATTTTTATACATGGCCACGTTGTCTTGTCCCTTGGTTAAGTCTAATGGAAATGAACCTAGCTTTAAACGCTTCCTTACCTGTATTTTTTATCGATGAGTGGCTTTTGAAAGATAGCCCCAAAACCGGGCTCACAGAAGGTTAATATAGCACTAAGCCTCGTATTAAATAAAGCAACGAATTTTATTTTATTTTTTTGCTAAACAACGAACTGGGATCGTTTCGTTAAAAAATAACACTTTTCTAAGCAAGGCCGAAATGGATATATTGACAAAAAAATAGAACTTAAACTGTGATCCGCTCTATCACGTTCAAAATAAAATTTTTTGGAATATAGAATAAAGAAAATTAAGTAAACCAATGGTCGGGGCGACTGGATTTGAACCAGCGACCACCTGCACCCCATGCAGGTGCGCTACCAGGCTGCGCTACGCCCCGTAAAGTCCGGCCATTGTAATGGCATAATTCTTTTGCCGCAACCCTCGTACCGTCGCTTTTTTACTTTCAACCTATTTTTTAAGTTTTTTAACTGGTCTTTTACTTTTTGACTCAATTGAAAGGTCACGACATTACGCGGAGAAACAGGAACGGTTACTCCCGTTTTTGGATTACGACCAGGACGGGCTTTTTATTTCGCACACGAAAACTACCTAACCCAGATAATTTGACTGTTTCACCTTTTTCTAAAGCTGCCACAATCTCTTCAAAAAAAGCATTCGTAATTTGTGCGGCTAACGCGCCGCTCAAATTAGTTTCTTGCTCTTTAAGACTAGTCACTAAATCGGCTTTAGTAAGAACTTTTGTCATCACTCGGCCTCCCTTAGTTTTATTGCAAAATGTGTTTGGAGCGACGCTATCACCTTTTCAAAAGATTGATCAGTTTCTTTATCTGTCAATGTACGTTCAGGATGTTGCCAAATAAGCGCCAAAGCAAAACTTCGCTGGAGGGCTGCATATTTTTTATCTTCATAGACATCAAATAAATAGACTTCATCAAGCCAAGTCCCTCCGGCTAATTTAGCTTGCTCAAGTACCGCTGCGGCCTCAATATTTCTATCCAACCAAAAAGAAAGATCACGGCGCACTCTAGGAAATTTTGAAAAAGTTTGAAATTGGTGTGGTTGAATATTTACCAAGCTATCCAACGCAATCTCCACTAAATAAAGCGGTTCAGCCAAATTGAACTGTGCTTGATATTGTGGATGCAATCTCCCAATGTAACCGATACGGTTTCCAGTATAGACAATTTGTGCGGTTTGCCCAGGATGTAATGCGGGATGCTTTCCTTTTATAAACTGGAGGGCATTCAGTTGACCCAATGGTTTGAATAACGCACTGATATCTGCTTTAAGTGCAAAAAAGTCTGCCGTTTCTTTACAAGAAGGCCCCCACTGCTCGGGTAAAACCGTTCCAGTGACCAATAATCCTAAATGAGGCACTTGCTGAACGTGACCATCTTGCCATTGAAAACAAAGTCCCGTTTCAAAGAAACGAATACGTGTTTGCTGTCGTTTTTGATTATAACAAGCGGCTTGTACTAAGCCTGGCCACAGGCTAGCACGCATAACTGCTAAATCACTGGAAATTGGATTCACTAGCTTTAATGCTTCATTTTGCTCAGTAAAATGTGACTGCCAGGTAGACTCAACAAAGCTATAGGTGATGACTTCCTGATAATCACGCGCGACAAGAAACGATTGAATGGCCTCTCGAGCTTGACGAGATGCAGACAACGGTGAAAAAGCAAGTTGTGCCGTCGGCTGTACCACTGGGATAGACTGATAACCATGAAGTCGCGCTAACTCTTCAATAAGATCCACTTCTTGTTTTAGATCAAACCGCCACAAAGGCGGCATAACTTGCCAAGCAGAATCCGATTCTAAATAATGGGTTTGCATCCCCAAACGTTGCAAATACCCTTCAATCTGTACAGGCGTGAATGGAATACCAAGCAGTTTCTCGACCCGTTGTCGACGCAACAAAATAGTCGGAGGCATCGCTAACCGAGCGGGTTGCGGTTCAAATACTGGGCCGGCTTGGCCACCCGCTATTTCCAAACTCGTTCTAAGGCCGGTTGCGCTAACTGTGGATCAACACCGCGTTCAAAACGATACGCCGATTCGGTTTGTAAACCATAGCGGCGCGCGCGCCCACTGATCGCAGTTGGTGAAAAAAAAGCACTTTCTAGAAAAATATCGGTTGTACTTTCGTGAACGGCAGACGATTGTCCGCCAAAAATACCCGCTAACGCTTGAACTTGTTTCTCATCCGCAACCACTAAAGTCTTTTCATCTAAGGTGACGGTTTTACCATCAAGCAAGGTGCACGGCGAACAGTCAGTGCACCCTGTATGTGGGCGAGATCAAACGCATTGCATGGGTTGGCCTAACTCAAGCAATACATAGTTTAGACTATCCACCACAGGATGAATGGTACGAAAACCAGACCGAGACAAACGTTCACTCATCCAACGTGGGGTCACGGCCTGCAGATTGATTCCACGAATCACCCGCCCTAGATAGCGAGGACAATCTTCCTGCGAGAGAATATGAATCGGATATTGATCTGAATGGGTCACTGCAGGCGTTGGCTTTTCTGGCTTAATTAAAGCCTGCTCGGTTAAGGCGGCTATTTCTCTTGCTAAACCCTGAATACTTAAACAATCGCCCCGATTCGGAGTTAAGTGAAGATCTAAACAATGGTCATCGAGTTGTAAGTACACGCGTAAATCCTGACCGAGCGGGGCTTCATTCGGCAGTTCAATAATGCCTTCAGAAGGGATCAGTAAACCCAATTCTTGACTCGAACACAACATGCCTTGTGATAAAACACCACGCAGTTTCACTTCTTTTATCGTCATAGCATTTGGTAAAACGGCACCTATCTGTGCCACAGCGACCTGAATCCCTGCACGCGCATTGACTGCACCACACACAATTGCTAGCGGAGCTTGTGCGCCAATATCAACCTGACAAAGCTGTAACCGCGTCGCATTTGGATGTGGAACGGCCTCAATAATTCGACCAACGATCACGCCGGTAAAAACACCCGCTACCGGTGAAAAAGAAGCCACTTCAATCCCTGCAAGATTAAGTTGCTCCGCCAATTGCGCGGTGGTAATCGGTGGATTCACCCACTCTCGTAACCACTGTTCACTGATTTTCATATTAAAATTGCTCTAAAAAACGACGGTCATTTTCAAACATTAACCGTAAATCGGGAATACGATAACGAAGTAAGGCCAGTCGATCGATACCCATTCCAAAGGCGTAACCTTGATACTTCTCTGGGGATAATCCCGCCTCCTGCAATACATTCGGATGAACCATCCCGCAGCCTAAAATTTCTAACCAACCGGTTTGACCACAGACTCGGCAACCGCTTCCCTCACACAAAACGCATTGAATATCTACTTCCGCCGAAGGCTCTGTAAAAGGGAAATACGCGGCTCGAAAACGAGTTTTTAGATCCGCCTTAGCAAAAAAATGTTGTAAAAAATCAACAAGTAAACCTTTTAACTCTGAAAAATTTGCGGTTTCATCAATCAGTAATCCCTCGAGTTGATGGAACATGGGGGTATGCGTCACATCGGAATCACAGCGATAAACACGTCCTGGGGCAATAATCCTAAAAGGTGGTTTTTGGCCCTGCATCGCCCGAATTTGGACCGGTGACGTATGAGTACGCAACAATAAACCATTTGCAAAATAGAAGGTATCGTGCATCGCACGTGCGGGGTGATCTTCAGCAATATTGAGTGCCGCAAAATTGTGATAGTCATCTTCGATTTCAGGACCTTCGACAATAGTAAACCCCACTTGCATAAAAAATTGTTCAATTCGCTGACGCGTTTGCGTCACCGGATGTAAATTACCTACGCCCTGACCACACCCGGGTAAAGTGACATCCAATGTCTCTTTTGCTAACTGCTCAGCAATCGCTTTTTGTTGCAACTCCTCCATTTTTACTTTGAGCAAGCCTTCAATTTCTTGTTTAGCTTGGTTCACTATACGGCCCTGTTCTGACCGCTGTTCAATAGGGAGCTGAGTCAACGTTTTTAAACAATTACTGAGTGGACTTTTTTTACCCAACACACTGGAGCGTAATTGTTCTAAATCACTTAAACGGGTAACCCCCGAAATCTGTTGTGCCGCGTCGTGGATAATTTGTTGTAAATCTTTTGTCATAAGTAACCTAAATTGGCACGATTGTTATCGTTATGGCGGATGGCTTCCATCACGCGCGCTCCTAAAGTCAATGTATCCTTAGCTTAACTGATCATATTCTTCTAAGGAAATCGTTCTCGCTTCCGCTTCGAACATAATTGGAATTTGATCACGAATCGGATAGGCTAAACGATCAAAACGACAAATAAGCTCTTGAGCGGGCTTATGATAAACCAAACTACCTTTACATAAAGGACAAACGAGAATACTCAGTAGATATTTATCCATTCAAACCTCAAATAACGCCCAATCAGAATTTAAAAAAACAAGCAACACCACTTGAAAACCGGTTTACACGACTTTTTCTCTTAAATAAACGGGTAACGCTTTTTCTGCTGAAACGCCTTCACCCCGTTCATAAGCTTGCTCGGCTAGGGCAAGAATATCGTAAGCGCTAGGATAGCGTTGTAATGCACATCCCTGCAACTGTTGTTTTAGCTGTTCTGCTAGAAATAGGCCATAAACCGGCCAAGCACTCCCAACTCCCACTCCTTTTTCAAAACAGGCTGGTTTTATTGCGGTGAGATTCGAAATTTGATCGGGATCGCGTACCTCGAGGAGATTCTGAGCACCTAAAACATAGGTTCCCCAATAGACTTGATTCATCCGTGCATCCATCGCCGCGAATATCTGTGTCGCTTGTAATGTACGATAAGCACCTTGTGCTAAACAATGTAAGGTAGACACACCCACAACCGGTTTATCCAGAGCAAAAGCAAGCGCTTGAATGATACTCGCTGCAATTCGGCTCCCGGTAAAACTGCCCGGCCCCTGACAAAAAGCCAGCACGTCAAGCTGTTTTAAGGTGATCTGTGCATCATCGAGCAAAGATTGTAGCATTGGCAGGATGAGCTGAGTATGTTGACGTGGCGCATATTGATAACGCGATTGCGCGCTACCTTTTGCCAACAATGCCGCCGAACATGCTTCAGTACTCGTATCCAATGCTAAAATTTTGAGCTTACTCATATTTTTTCTTTATTTTGCTGAAATAATAGCGGTGCGGCGCTTTAACGAGGAAAACGTAGAAAACCAAATAGGTTATTCTTCGAGGTACTGATGTTTAGATTCTTGATCTTTCCACCGATCGGCATCTGGCGGAGGTGCTTTGCGTTGGGTAATATTTGGCCATTTTTTTGCAAGGGTTTTATTTAAAACCAAGAAAGGTTGATAAGCTTCTGGGAGATCATCTTCAGAGTAAATCGCGTTGGCCGGACATTCGGGCTCACAAAGACCGCAGTCAATACACTCTTCGGGATGAATCACCAACATATTCGGGCCTTCATAAAAGCAATCGACCGGACAGACTTCGACACAATCTGTATATTTACAACGAATACATTTTTCAGTCACCAAAAAAGTCATTTCTCTTCCTTTCAATTTGCTTGAAACCGAAAATGCCAAACAAAAAAATCAGACTAATTATCTGAAAAAATTAACACATTTTGTTAATGTTGGTGCCCGGAGCCGGACTCAGGCTGGGGCCGGAATCGAACCGACGTACACGGCTTTGCAGGCCGCTGCATAACCACTCTGCCACCCAGCCAAATGACATTGGCATTTATATTTTTACGTTTTCGCTGTTGCGCACACAACACTGTTTATTGAGTCACTGTTTTTTCACTCAACTTTATTTTTCAAGCAGTGAGTTAAAAAAAACACTCTTCAGGCAAAAAATATTTTTACCTTTAAAAATGACGCTGAATAAATAATGGAGCGGGAAACGAGGCTCGAACTCGCGACCTCAACCTTGGCAAGGTTGCGCTCTACCAACTGAGCTATTCCCGCACGAAACCGGTGCTATTGTAACCGGATCACTCAGTCTGTCAAGCAGATAAATCACGCCAAGCAGCTTTTAAATAAATAAACATACTCCATAAGGTCAACACAGCCGCAAAGTATAATAAAACATTAACCAATCCATGCAAAACCCAACCAGGTGCCTGGCTTATAAAGCAGTAAAGAAATCAAGGCAAGCATTTGCACAGCGGTTTTGATCTTACCCAGTAATGACACCGAAACATGTGCACGTTTACCAATTTCTGCCATCCATTCACGCAAAGCAGAAACCATAATTTCTCGGCCAATAATAATGGTTGCTGGGATCGCTAAATAAGGCAGCGCTTGATCACCGACCAGCAAAACCAATGCGGTCACCACAATCAGTTTATCCGCAACAGGATCTAAAAAAGTACCTAAACGAGAAATTTGCTCTAAACTCCGTGCAAGATAACCATCTAACCAATCGGTCATCGCGGCAAAAGTAAAAATAAGGGCTGCCATCACATGACTCCCCTTAAAGGGAAGATAAAACAGCAAAATAAAAATAGGGATTAAGAGGATACGCAAAAAAGTAAGCACATTCGGCACATTCAAAATGCGTGTTCGCGGTAAAGAATTCGTAAGCACCTCCGCAGATTTTGGTAAGAGACTCGCCTCAATCGACATTTTTTTAGACACAGCCTGTTCACTCAACTTAAATGACACTCCAATCATTATCAGAGTCAGAATAAAAAGTTTGTAACAGAAAATACCGTTAACCAGTGATTTTCTCAACTAATTGAGTTTAACCTGTAAACTCAGTCTTTTAAAGCAAAATAAATACGTTCAGCAAGCACTTTGCTAATCCCGGGTACGTTTATTAAATCATCTAAACTGGCCGATTTTAAAGCAACTAAGCCCCCAAATTGTTGGAGTAAGTGTTGTCTTTTTTAGGGCCAATACCCGGTATTCGTTCCAAAGAAGAAATGCGTCTTTTTTGAGCACGCTGTTTACGATGTCCTGTCACCGCAAAACGATGCGCTTCATCACGAATGATTTGGAGCGCAAGTCGCGCTGGAGAATACACCGGAAGATCCAATTGTGTACGTTGTAATCCAAATTTTGTTGGTTGCTTCTTTTTTATTTGTTGCGTAAAACCATTTGCTTCCGATAAAAATAACGTTTCAACACCCGGCTTTCGTTCTGGACCTTTTGCGATGCTTATTAAGACAACATTCTGATTTGTAAACGTTCAAAAATAAGTTGTGCTTGTTTTAACTGCCCTTTTCCACCATCAATTAAGACGACATCCGGTGTATTTTCTTCAGACGAATTTCAGATGACGATACCGTCTGAGAAGCGCTTGATTTAATGCCGCATAATCATCACCCGGTTGAATATTTTCAATATTAAAGCGCCGATATTCGGATTTACGCGGACCATTTTCATCAAAAACGACGCAAGCGGCGACCGTAGCTTCGCCTTGCGTGTGACTAATATCAAAACATTCAAGACGGTGCGGTAAATTATCCCACTGCAAAGCGGTTTGTAAGGCTTCAAGTTGGGTTCGAAAATGGGTGCGCTGTGCACGTTGCTGAGCAAGCGCTTGTTGTGCATTCTCGGTTGCTAAATTTAACCATTGGCGCCGATCACCTGTCACCGGTGCAGAGAGTTTTATTTTACGTAAAGTGCTTGGCTCACCCAAAGTGAATCCACTATTTTATGAGGCATAATGATTTCATCCGGCAAAGTATGCGGCGTATTGGCTTGTAAATAAAACTGGGTGATAAACGCCGTTAATACTTCGTGACTCGTTACTTGATCGGGCACTTTCGGAAAATAACTTTTGCCACCCAGTAAGCGTCCTGAACGCACTTGTGCGACATAAATAGCATAGTGATTTAAATGATTCCCTAAACCAATAATATCGATATCACCTTCTTGACGCGTCACAACTTGTTTTTGCTGAATACTTCTTAAGGCAATGATTTGATCACGTAAACGCGCCGCTATTTCATATTCTTTTTGCTGCGCCGTCCATTTGTTGAATACAATTTTGAATTAAGGTCTGACTTTTTCCTTCTAAAAACAGCGCGACACGCTCGACATCCGCCTGAGGTGTAATCAACCCGACACACGGTGCGGTACAACGATTAATTTGATACTGCAAACAAGGTCGGGAACGATGTGCAAAAAAACTATCCTGACAAGAGCGAACTCGAAAAATTTTTTGTAATAAATTCAATGTTTCACGGACTGCATGTGTGCTCGGATAAGGCCCAAAATAACGATAGGTTTTTTGTCGTGGTCCACGATAAAAACTTAATCGCGGATAACGATGGCCTGTTAAAATTAAATAAGGATAACTTTTATCGTCGCGGAGTAAAATGTTATAACGTGGTTTGAGTTCTTTTATTAAATTACTTTCAAGGAGAAGCGCTTGATTTTCAGTTCCAGTCGTGGTGGTTTCGATCGCAGTGACTTGCCGCATCAAGGCCGCTATACGTCGACTTTTTTGTTCACGAAAATAACTATAAAGTCGCTTTTTTAAGTTACGTGCTTTCCCTACATACAAAACTTGTTTTTGATCGTTCAGTAATAAGTAAACGCCTGGCGCACTACTTATTAAAGCGACTTGATCTTTTAACATATTGACTTTATTTTTTCGTTTCATGATGCGATCTATCATTGAAGTAAACGCGATTCGAGAAAAATTTAATCTACATCTATCGCCCGTTAAACGATAAATAAATCGTTCTCGAGCGAGTATAGTTTTTTTATGAGAAACATTTCTTGAGCAATAGGTGAACGTTTTAAAATAAGAAAGCGCCACACACGTGGCGCTTATTCAAATAAAAGTGCGCCTATCTTATTGACGCGGTTTTTCCAAAAACTCAAATTTGCTTATTCAGTGCATCATAATTTTCTTTTATTTTTTGCAATTTTTCTCTCATATCTTTGAGCTCAGGAAACTTACCCGACAGTAGCTCCATTAAGCGCTCCATAAACCCAAGACCTTGTTTCTCAATTTTTTCATCTTGTTGTAAATTACGAAACAGTTTATCTTGTTGTTCTTTAAGCACTTTAATTTCCTGCTGCAGGCGTTCACAACACGTGGCATCCTGAGCAAAACTTGGACTGGCTACTAAACTGAAGAAAACAGAAAAAAACTGTTTTAAGTGTCGCATAAAATCTCCTTAACTTAACAACAAGATGGCTGTCTGATGACTCCCTATTCCACAAAACGTGTCATGCAGGGTAAAACAGCACTGATCTGAAGATCAGTTAAGCTAAGGATAGTGCATAATACACACTTACGCTAAAGCGCACGGACAACTTATTTTTCGGAATACCCTTCTCCCTCAAGTAAACCGTAGCGTAATGCAAGATGTGTCAACTCGACATCATTATGAACATTCAGTTTTTCGTACAACCGATAGCGATACGTATTCACTGTTTTAGGACTTAAATAGAGCTTTTTCGCAATTTCATTCACTTTAATACCTCGCGTCACCATATACATCACTTGTAACTCGCGTTCTGATAATTTCGCAAACGGTGACTTCGATGCATCCGTCACTTGACGAAGCGCCATTTTTTGTGCAATTTCAGGTGTGATATAAATTTGCCCCCCCATAACCTTACGTATCGCGGTCACGAGTTCTTCTGCACAGGTATCTTTAGTGATATATCCGGAAGCTCCGGCTCGCACCAAACGGACAGGAAACGGTGCATCGCCAAATACAGTGACAACAATAATTTTAATTTTGGGATTAACTCGAACTAACCGCCGAGTTGCGTCCAAACCACCCATCCCCGGCATTTTAATATCCATTAAGACAATATCTGGTTTGGTGTCTTTAACTAAGGTGATCGCCGCTTCGCCACTTTCCGCCTCACCGACAACTTTAATGTCTTTAGCATCTTCTCCTTCTAACAAACGTTTCATGCCCAATCGAGCTAACACGTGATCGTCAACAATGACAACACTAATCATGGCATGACTACTCCTCTTGTCAATGCTACTTTGGCGGAGAGGCAGGGATTCGAACCCTGGAAGGAGTTGCCCCCTTAACGGTTTTCAAGACCGTCGCTTTCAACCGCTCAGCCACCTCTCCGTTCCGTATGTAGTATATTAGCACAAAGCATCTTCAGATGTGGACTATACCAATTTCAGCTAAAAACTGAAAATGCTTTTTTCTTATTTTATTCTTAGTCAATAAAAAGCATTGCCGCACATCTGAACACATTGTCTTTTTTTAAAGAAAAAACTCAAGTCAACTTAACGACGTTGTAAAAAAAATTCTTTAGTATTTGCGCGGCTTCTTCTGCTAAGACTCCTCCCGTTATTTGAAACCGATGATTTAAACGAACATCCTGTAAACTAGATGCTTGTTGACTCAGTATGCCACAGCGCGTGTCATACGCACCAAACACTAAACGTTGAATTCGTGCTTGAATCATTGCACCGAGACACATCAAACAAGGTTCAAGGGTCACATAAAGGGTCACATCCACAAGACGGTGGTTTTTCTGCTGCTGTGCGGCTTGACGTAGTGCTTGTACTTCAGCATGCGCACTGGGGTCACAGGATGTAATCGTTTGATTATACGTCGCTGCAATGATTTTATTTTCCCGTATGACCACGGCTCCGACCGGGACCTCGCCCATTAGTTGAGCTTTTTTTGCACAAGAAAGCGCATGCGACATTGCTTCCCTATCCTGATCGGATGGGTCAGAGATTGAAGTCACAATGTAAACAAGGCCCCCTTAAAATAAATAGTTAATGATGAGAAATGCCTTAATCTTGATCCTGTTTGCTGTGTTTACAACCACAACCACCCTCTTTTTTTAGACTCGAACCACTCAAATATTTAATCAGTGCACCCACCGCTAAAACAGGCAACATGATGTCAAAAAAACGTGAAATCACGACAATATAATCGACATAATCCTGTTTAGCGACACTCGCCGCGATAGCCATCAACACAGCAAGGCCAATCACGATAGCGGGAAATAATCGGCGACACATAGGTTTCTCCTTTAAAAAGACGCCTTCTTATTTTAACATAGTTACTATGGAGACTAAATGTTGACATCTAGTTTTTCGGCCGCTGGCGTTGGCGTACGATCTCAAACAAAGCAATCCCCGTGGCGACCGACACATTCAAGCTTGATACGCTACCTGCCATGGGAATCGCGACAAGCTGATCACAAAGTGAACGAGTTAAACGGCGTAACCCCTTCCCTTCTGCGCCCAACACTAAACCAATCGGTCCAGTGAGATCAATTTGATAAATCGGTTCAGCCGCTTCTCCGGCTAAACCAAAAATCCAAATTCCTGCTTTTTTAAGGCGGCGTAGCGTACTGGCAAGATTAGTGACTGTAATCACGGGAGTTGTTTCGGCCGCGCCGGCAGCCACCTTACGCGCAACAGGCGTTAATCCTGCAGAACGATCCGCAGTGATAATGACCGCATCGACCCCCGCGCCATTCGCAGAACGTAAACACGCGCCTAAATTATGAGGATCTTGAATCTCATCGAGTAAAAGTAGAAAAGGTGGTTTTTCAGATTGCCATAATTGATTAAATAACGCTTCTTCATCTTGTAATAACTGGGGCAACACTTCAATCAGCACTCCCTGATGACGTTCACCTTGGGCCCAAGCATTGAGTTGTTGTTTATCGACCGCTTCAATCCTAATCTGCTTTTGCTGTGCTTGTTCAAGAAGGATTTGTAAACGTTTATTATCCATATCCGACTGTTGATAAAGTTTTACAATTCGTTCCGGTGCACTGGCGAGCACGGCCGCAACGGCATGGAAGCCAAAAATAATGGATTGTTTTTTCATATCAGTTCCCTAGGTAAAAAAGCCGAAATTGTTTGAGTCTCTAGATATCAGCGTTTAAGAAGGGGTTAATATGCCTTCTGGACGTACCGTTAAATTAATATATTGAAATGTCGTAAATAATGCATTGTTTTTCGGAACAGGCAAAGGAGACGCTTTATAAACCGCGGTTTGGGCCGATCGATCGAGAATGGGATTACCACTACTTTTGACTATAATCACTGCTAAAACCATCCCTCCCTGAGCAAGCTGGATTCGGAGTTTGGTTTCTAGATGCGGATCAAGCTCCGGAGGAACAATCCAACGTTGCGCAATCGATTGTAAAATAAGCTGGCGATATTTTTCAGTGAGCGCAGCATTTTGTTGGGCTATTTTCTGCTGCTGTTGTGTAAGGTGGTTAATTTCTTGTTGCAAAAGTTGTTGCACATTTTGTTGGACCGCTTTTAACGAAGCCGGTGGAGTCGGTTTTGGTGGTGTGACTTTTTTGATAATCGGTTTACTTTGCGAATGTGAATTTTTATGTAAGATAGGCTTTTTGGGAAGCACACTTTTTAGCTTCAGTACTTTTTTTATTACTGTCTTAGACGGTATTTTTTTGACCGGCGCAGGTGGCTCTGTCTTTTTTACGAGTAAAGGTGGCACTTTTTTTTTCAGGCCAGGTGATTGGACTGTTAGAAACCTGCACTGTCTCAGTTTGGGGCTTGGCGGTTACTGGTTGAGGACGGTTTTCCACTTTAGGTAGCGGAAGTGGCACCGGTTTTGTTTGGTTCAATTGTGCCGCACTCACAACCATCGCTTGAATGATCGCCGGCGCTGCAAGCGAGGGCATGGCGCGTGGTTTTAAGTGTGGTGAAATCGCAAAAAAAACCATGAATAACAAACCATGCAATAAGAAAGCGACTCCGACTGCAAAACGATAATTACTGTCATCAATGGGTCGTCGTTGACGCCAGTTCATTGACTAAGTTCGAGGTAAAGTAGGCGGTGACTCGGTCAATAAGCCAATATTAACGGCCCCCGCGTTTTGTAAAATCACCATCGCCTGAATAATCTTGCCATAACTAACGCCGGCATCGCCTTTTACAAAGGCTTGTTGTGGTTTGTCCTTCGGTAGCGCATGCCATTGCTGATTCAATTGCATCGCCAACGCGCGTTCATCTAAGGTGTTTCTGGCTGAGTTGTGGTATTTAAATAAAAACGCCCTTGTTTATCGACCGATACGATTATCAGCTCTTGGGATCGCGCAATGGTTTGAGCAGAGGCTTTTGGTAAATTCACTTGAATACCCTGTGACAAGAGTGGTGTTGTCACCATAAAAATGACTAATAACACGAGCATAACGTCAATGTAAGGCACAACATTAATCTCAGCGAGAGGCCCTTTTCGAAATCGGGGAGACGGTTTAAGCGAGTGCATGTACATTCCCATGAATTTGACGATGTAAAATATTAGAAAACTCTTCTTGAAACGTATGATACTGATACAGTATCTGTTGGACTTGGTTTGCGTAGCGGTTGTAAAAAATAACCGCCGGGATCGCAACAAATAACCCCATGGCCGTAGCAATCAACGCTTCAGAAATCCCCGGCGCCACCATGGCAATCGTGGCCGTTTGTTGTGAAGCGGATAATGCCTGGAATGAACTCATAATTCCCCAGACCGTTCCGAATAACCCGATATAGGGACTGGTTGAGCCAAGCGTCGCTAATACATCTAAATGTTTTTCCAGATGACTCAGTTGTTGATTATAGGCGATACGCATCGCACGTTGTAGCCCTTCCATCATAATCGGTGGGATATCACCGACTTGTTTATGTAAACGAACAAACTCGCGAAAACCGGCGTGAAAAATTTTAGCAACGCCTTCTGTACCGCTATTCTCACGATTAATTTCTGAATACAGTTTTGCTAAATCAATACCGGACCAGAATCGATTTTCAAACTGCTTCAATGCCACTTGTGTTCGGCGCAAACCCATTCCGCGCTGAATAATGATTGACCAAGATAAAATAGAAGCCAATAATAATAGACACATCACACATTTCACTACGAGACTGGCTTGTGAGAAATAACTCCACAACGAAGGGTCAACGCTCGGCATAAAAGACTCCGGTTTATCTGATCAATAAAACAAGGATCATTAATTTAATCATTCAGTAATCGATTCTATTTTATAATAGTTTTGATAGTTGACTCAATTTTGATCTTTTTACAGCATGAACCGATTTACTCACCATTGACTGTATACTGAGAAGCACTCGTCGCCAACGCTTCGGCGGTTGTTTGTTTGGGAGTATGTAAATGTGCAGGGAAAGTCAAACCAAAATGAAGATACGTTTTTCGCGTCGCCAAACGACCTCGTGCTGTCCGAACGATAAAACCTTGCTGAATTAAATACGGTTCAATCACTTCTTCGATCGTGTCTCGTTCTTCTCCGATCGCTGCGGCTAAACTATCTAAACCAACTGGCCCGCCGTCAAATTTCTCAATCAGCGCGAGGAGTAATTTCCGATCTTGTTGATCAAACCCTTGTTTATCGACTTCCAGTAAGTCAAGCGCTTGCGCAGCCAAACAACCTTTTATCTGTCCATCGGCTTTCACTTGGGCAAAATCTCGAACTCGACGCAACAAACGGTTAGCAATACGCGGTGTTCCGCGGGCTCGTTTTGCAATCTCCAATGCCGCAGTGGTGTCAATACTCACACCAAGAATATTAGCCGAACGCGTAACGATCCGGCAAAGATCCTCAATGCTATAAAATTCGAGGCGTTGGAGAATACCAAAGCGATCGCGGAGCGGTGAAGTTAACAGTCCAGCACGAGTGGTTGCACCCACTAAGGTAAACGGTGGTAAATCCAGTTTAATCGAACGTGCAGCCGGCCCTTCGCCAATCATAATATCAAGCTGATAATCTTCTAAGGCGGGATACAAAATTTCTTCAATGACCGGTGTTAAACGATGAATTTCATCAATAAACAACACTTCTCTGGGTTCTAAATGGGTTAGCAGGGCCGCGAGATCGCCGGCTCGTTCTAAAATCGGTCCAGAGGTTTGTTTCAGCGCAACGCCCATTTCATGCGCAATAATATGCGCCAGCGTTGTTTTACCCAAGCCAGGGGGGCCCGCAATCAATACATGATCCAATGCTTCGCCACGCGCACGTGCGGCATGAATAAATAAATTCATTTGCTCGGCAACAGAAGGCTGCCCTAAGTAATCCGCTAACTTTAAAGGACGAATCCGTATCGCTTTATCTTCATCGGCTAATTTATGTGGAGTAATCAGGCGCTCAGAGGGTGATATCATGTATCGACTTATAATCAATAGACTTACTTGGCATTATCGTCTGAGAAAGACTGCTTTGGCAAGCACCATGTAAATGAAGAGGGGCTCATTCTCTGCAAAGCAGCCGACTGCACACATATTTCTCCTTTATTTCATGCAGAGGCATTAGCGATTCACGCGTTAATCATGAAAAAAGATAAACCTCAGCTCGGCAAACTCAACCTTTATTCTACCGCAGAGCCTGATGTTTTATCACAAAGCGCTATTCATTGGGCTAAAGTTGCTCATGATTTAGAAATTAAGCGTGTTTGTTTTGGAAGTCTATTTTAATATTTCTGCACAAGAAGTAGTTGAACGATCTAGCCTAAATCATCACATTGATCTCATTGGCCCCATCTATGAGACCGAAACAAATCAATTATTTTTAGCTGCTAAAAATCATCAAGAAAAAATCGGTAAAAATCATCCTGCTCAAGGTATTTTATCCAATAAAATCACTGATTTTTATCAGCTAAACTTATAAAAATAATAGTAAGTTCCTGATTAATATAAACTAGATCAATTCATTTTCACAGAATGCTGGTGTAAGCCTTCTTTTACTTTTTTCAATTTTTACTTAATTAAATTAGCTTTCTTTCAAATTAGTTTGAGCTGCCATTAACTCTTTATCTAAATCTTTATTTTCCTTTTCAAGTTGATTAATTCTACTTTCTATTTCCCGTAATGTATGAGTCAATTTTTCTTTACTTTTTATTTCTAGTTCGAACTCTCGTTTAGAATCAGCTAATTTTCTTTTTAAATCCAATTGATCTAACTGAACTTGGCTTATCTTTTCTTGAATTTGCTGTAATTCAGCTGAATAATTTTCTTTTATACTGTGTTTACTTGTCATGCATTACTCCTTTTTAATTTTCGTAATTTGTCCTTTAAATGATCACATTCTACTTCCAAATCAGTTATCCTGCCATTAGCTTCAGATAATTCATTCGCTAAATGATTTTTTTCATTCTCACAAAGCTTAAATTTTGTATATAGATCATCTTTTTCTTCTTTTAAATATTTATATTTAACTTTAAGAGTTTCTAGATCCGGATCATCTGAAACGTTATCTTTACATTCACGATGTTCTTTCTCAAGCTTGGTTAATTGATCTTCTAAACCTTTTTTCTCTTTCTCTAATTGTTCTCGTTCTTTTCGACACCGTTCTTCTTCTTTTGTAATTTTATCTTTACACTCACGATGTTCTTTCTCAAG